>NZ_JAHTKU010000004.1 GCF_019192965.1 Nocardioides daeguensis | reverse complement strand
TCCCTCCGCTGGGGGGGGCGTTTTTGGGGCCCCCCACCCCCCCCCCCCCTCCCCCCCCCACGATCGGGGGGACGAGCCGCCGCCTCAGCTCCGCATCGACACGCCCTCGCGCCAGTAGCCCATGAAGGCGACCTGGCGACGGTCGAGCCCGAGGTCGTTGACCAGCTTGCGCCGCAGACCGGTCACCACCTTTGACTCACCCGCGATCCACGCGTACAGCCCGGCGTAGGGCGCGTCCCCGGTCGGGACCGCGGTCGCCGCGGCCACCTCCTCGCCGGAGGAGGAGTGCACCGGCGTCTCCCACAGGTCGGGGTCGATCTCGTCGTCGGTCACGACCACCGACTCGGTGGGCGCGGTGCCGGTCAGGTGGTCGAGGACCGCCGCGTGCAGCCGCTCGCCGCGCGGGCTGCCGTTGCGCGGCAGCCACGTGACCCGGACGCCGGCCGGGGAGACGATCTCCTGCACGTCGGCGTCGACCGGCACCTCGACGTACGCCGCCCCGGTCGCGTCGTCCGGCAGGTCGCGCAGCACGCCCCGGATCGCCGGGACGGCGGTCTCGTCGCCGACGAGCAACAGCCGGGTCGCCGTACCGGGGGACCACTCGATGCCCCCGAACTCGTGGCCCTTGCGCGGCGCCAGGGTCACCAGCCGCTGCCCGGGCGCGGCCTGGAGTGCCCAGCGGTTGCCGGCGCCGTCGAGCGGGTTGTCGCTGTGCTCGTCACCCTCGTGCACGACGATGTCGACGACCAGTCGGGTGTCGACGCCCTCGCCGAGCCGGTCGCGGATCGTGTAGGTCCGCAGCGAGCCCCGCTGGTCCTCCGGGATCTTCATCCAGGTGGTCCACCACGACGCGTCGGCGTCGGCGAAGGACGGCAGCTCGCCCGCCGTGTTGGGGAAGATCAGCTTGATCCGCTGGTCGTACGCCGGCCCGTCCGGACCGAGCTCGGCCAGCGCGTCGCCGCCGAGCTCGACCCGCACGAAGGACGGCGAGACCCGCTCGGCGCGCACGACCTCGAGCTCGGTGAGGAGCATCGGCAGCGTGGCGACGTACTCGTTCTGGTCGACGGTCATGCAGGTCAGGCTAACCTAACCTGCATGGATCCCCGGATGTCCGGGGATTCATGCGCTTGTCAGGGGTTGCAACGCCTGACCAGCGCATGAAGTGCGTCCGTGTCAGATCTGCGTGCGGTGGAAGTTCTGGAACGAGCGCGACGGCGTCGGGCCGCGCTGGCCCTGGTAGCGCGAGCCGTACTTCTCCGAGCCGTACGGGTGCTCGCTCGGCGAGGAGAGCCGGAAGAAGCAGAACTGGCCGATCTTCATGCCGGGGTAGAGCTTGATCGGCAGCGTCGCCACGTTGGCGAGCTCGAGCGTGACGTGGCCGGAGAACCCGGGGTCCACGAAGCCGGCGGTCGCGTGGGTGAGCAGCCCGAGCCGGCCCAGGGACGACTTGCCCTCGACGCGTGCGGCGATGTCGTCGGGCAGGGTGACGACCTCGTACGTCGAGCCGAGCACGAACTCGCCCGGGTGCAGGATGAACGGCTCCTCGCCCTCCGGCTCCACCACCCGGGTGAGGTCGGACTGGTCGGCGGCCGGGTCGATCGACGGGTACTTGTGGTTGTCGAAGACCCGGAAGAACCGGTCCAGGCGCACGTCGATGGACGACGGCTGCAGCATGGCGGGCTCGTAGGGTTCGAGGGCGATCCGTCCGGCGTCGATCTCGGCGGTGATGTCGCGGTCGCTGAGCAGCACGCCCCGCACCCTACCGGCCCCGCCTGTCGACCCACCTGCCGGCGAGTGGCGGCGGTCACGGGCGCAGAATGCTCAGATGACCTTCCGCACGTACGTCGCTCTGGGCGACTCGTTCACCGAAGGGGTCGGTGACCCCGACCCGGCGCGTCCCAACGGTCTGCGGGGATGGGCCGACCGCACTGCGGAGGCGCTGGCCGCGGCGGCCGCCGCCGAGGGCGCCGAGTTCGGCTACGCCAACCTCGCGATCCGGGGCCGCAAGCTTCCCGCGATCATCGAGGAGCAGGTCGACGCCGCGATCGCGCTCGGCCCCGACCTGGTCAGCATCCACGGCGGCGGCAACGACGTGCTGCGGCCCAAGGTCGACCTCGACGCCCTCGCGGCGTCGTACGACGAGGCGATCGGCCGGCTCACCGCCAGCGGTGCCCACGTCATGATGTTCACCATCGCCGACACCGGCGACAGCGCCGTGATGAAGCTGATCCGCGGCCGGACCGCGATCTTCAACGAGTGGGCCCGCGAGATCGCCGAGAAGCACGGCGCGACCTT
The DNA here is from genome assembly GCF_019192965.1 of Nocardioides daeguensis. Lineage (GTDB taxonomy): Bacteria > Actinomycetota > Actinomycetes > Propionibacteriales > Nocardioidaceae > Nocardioides > Nocardioides daeguensis. The sequence goes on along the minus strand of NZ_JAHTKU010000004.1, from coordinate 334,897 downwards.
GGTCGACATGTGGCGGATGCGGGGGTGGAAGGTCGCGGAGGTGATGGACGAGGACCGCCTCCACCTCAACGACGTCGGTCACCAGGCGGTCGCCATCGCCGCCCTCGACGCCCTCGGCGTCGCCCACGACCTGCAGCCGATCCCGCCGGTCCCGGCGCCCCTCCTGAGCGCCCGCGAGCGGCGCGCCGCCAATCTCGCCTGGGCCCGCACCCACCTCGCGCCGTGGGTCCAGCGCCGGGTCACCGGCCGCTCGTCGGGCGACGGGGTGGAGCCGAAGCGCAGCACCTTCCAACCCATCGGGTAGCATCCTCTTCGCCCCGGTTCGCCGGGGTCTGCGGACGTAGCTCAGTTGGTAGAGCGTCAGCTTCCCAAGCTGAATGTCGCGAGTTCGAACCTCGTCGTCCGCTCCACTCTCACTGGCGCGAGCGTGTCGCCGCGCGGGAATGGGCGCCCGTCCGGCGTCAGCTCGGGCGTCGGCCGCGGAGGAGGTACACCACCGGCAGGACGCCGGCGGAGTTCACGAAGGTCAGCGCGAGCGCCCACGTCCGTCTCGAGCCGTTGACCTCGCTCTCGTCGCGGCCCCTGAGGTCGGCGAGTGCCGCCGCCTTGAGTGCGCCGTCGACGGCACTGCCGACCAGGATGATCCTGCGGGTACGCGGGCTGAGGTCCTTCCAGCGCTTCTTGGCCATGTCGTTCCTCCTTCGGGGGGCGTTGGGGTCCATGGTGCACGTGGAGCCACCGCCGGTCGGCCTCGCCCCTTGCCTCGCCCCTCGCCTCGGCGCCGCAGGAGCCTGTCGCGTGGCCCGCGGGGCCCGGGCCGTCGAGCCTCGTAAGGAACGCGGCACTCGATCCGTCTCGCTCTGGTGTGGGGCACGGAGCCCGACGTGAATGGTGGCGCGGAGCCTGCGCCGGGGCCACTCGAGCTGATCGCCACTCGAGGGGGCCGAGCGCGGGCCTCGCTGGATGTCTGTTCGTCCGACTGCGTTTCGCGCGGGGACGGGGCAGCGGAACGGGAGTTCGGAAGTGTGCGTTGACGGCGGACAGGTGAGGGCTGGGCAGCGCTTCGCGGTGGCCACCGCGATGGCCATGGTCGTGGTGGCTGCAGTGTTGTCGGTGATCCCGGCCGGGTCGGCTCGTGCGAGTTCGGCTGCGGACGCCGACGGGCGCCGAGTCGCGGCGAGGGCGGTTGCCGACCCCGGATACGTGGTGGCGCCAGGAATCGTCTTCAACCATCCCTTCCGCAAGAAGAACCGGGCGAGGATCCAGCGCAAGATCATCAACACCGTCCGGAACGTGCCGGCGGGGGAGACGATCCGGCTCGCGACCTGGAACTTCGACTCACCGAGGCTGGAGAAGGTGTTCGTCAACGCGCACCGGCGAGGGGTGTCGGTGCAGATCGTCATGTCGCGCGGCCTGGCCCGGACCCAAGGGGCAGGTGGCTCCTACCGGATCCTGCGGTCCGCTCTGGCAGCAGGGAACGCGGACCGGCCCTCGTCGATGCGCAGCTGGATTCGCACCTGCCGGTCCACGTGCCGAGGCGGGGGCGGCGCCATGCACTTCAAGTTCATGCTGGTCAGCCGTTCGGGAGCCACGAGCTGGGTGGTCTCCCAAGGGTCGGGGAACTTCACCGGCGCCGCTGCTGTTCAGCAGTTCAACGACTGGACGACGGTGACCGAGAACAAGGCGCTCTGGGACGGCTGGACGGCCATCTGGAACGAGGCTGTCAAGGACCGGGACTTCCCCGCAGCCCGCTTCTCGACCGGCGGCGTCACGTCCGTCTTCGCCGCACAAGGGTGAGGTGGATCCAGCGCTGGCCGTCCTCAACAAGGTGCAGTGCACGGGCGCGACGAACACGTCGAGCGGACGTACGAAGATCCGCATCGCGAATGCTGTCTGGGGCGAGGAGCGCGGCGCGCGGATCGCGCGAAAGGTGCGCGAGCTCGACCGCGCGGGTTGTGACGTCGAAGTCGTCTTCATGATGATGCAGAGCAAGATTCGCGCCATTCTCCGGGGAATGCGGGCGAAGCAGATGGTCTACATCGTCGGAGCCACCGCCAACAGGTTCAAGGATCGCTACGTCCACATGAAGGGCCTGGCTGTCCAGGGCAATGTGAATGGCCGCCCGGACGGAAGCGTGGTGCTGTCGAGCAGCGAGAACTGGACCCGTCTCGGATGGCACTCCGACGAGCAGGACATCATCTTCTGGGACGACGCCGCCATGGCGTCGAAGTACGCGAGGTGGGTCGACCTGATCTACCGTCAGGCGCCGCGTAGCCTCAACAACTACGTCAACTCGGCGGATCCGGCGCGTCCCGTGCCCGGTGGCGAGTACCTCCGCCCCAAGGACTACCCGTTCAAGGATCTTGAAGCGGAGCTGGGGTAGCACGACGACACGGCGGCCAGCCCTGCGGCAGACGGTCGCGGCGGATCCCTGCATCGCGGCGCGTACCCTCACCGCGTGAGCTTCGCTGGTTTCCCCGTGGCCGCCCTCGACTTCTACGACGACCTCGAGGTCGACAACACCAAGTCCTTCTGGGAGGCCCACAAGGACGTCTACACCGAGCACGTGAAGGCGCCGATGGTCGCGCTGACCGACGCGCTCGGCCAGGAGTTCGGGGCGGCCAAGGTGTTCCGGCCCTACCGCGACGTCCGGTTCGCGAAGGACAAGACGCCGTACAAGACCCACCAGGGCGCGTTCGTCGGCGTCGGCCCCGCCACGGGCTGGTACGTCGAGGTCGCGGCGCCCGGCGTCCGCGTCGGCGGAGGGATCTACGAGGCGTCCGGGGTGTACCTGGCCCGGCTGCGCGAGGCGATGGCCGAGGAGAAGACCGGCAAGGTGCTGCAGCGGATCCTGCGCGACCTCGAGCGCGGTGGCTTCGAGGTGGCGGGGGAGCGGCTCAAGACCGTGCCCCGCGGCTACGACAAGGAGCACCCGCGCATCGAGCTGCTCAAGATGAAGACCGTGCTCGGCATGCGCTCCTACGGCTTCGAGCCGTTCGTGCACACCGCTGAGCTGCTCGACCGCGTGCGCGAGGACTGGCGCCGGCTGCGCCCGCTCGTCACCTGGGTCGCCGACGCGATCGCCGAGTGAGGTCCGGCCCGGTCAGCCGCGCACGCGCCGCAGGAAGGCGGCCAGGTTGTCGGTCAGCCGCGTGACCTGCTGCTCGAGGGTCAGCGACTCCGGCATCCGGCCCTGGTCGCTGACCAGCTTCCCGCGGACGTAGAGCGAGCACTGCAGGTCGGCACACATGTAGGTGCCGACGGAGTCGCCGTTCTGTCCGGCCTTGCCGGACCGCGGCGCCACCATCAGCACCACCCCGCCCGAGCCGTGGGGCGTCAGGCACAGCGTGCACAGGTTCTTGCGCGGTACGCCGGCGCTGCCGTCGGTCGCCCGGAGCACGATGCCCTGTGGCGCCCCGTCGACCTCCGCCACGACGTACCCCCGGACCCGCGACTGCGGGTCGCGCCAGCCGAGGAAGTCGAGGTGCTCCCACGGCTGGTCGGACAGGCCGCGCGGGACCGGCAGTCGCTTCGCCTCGCCCTTCGAGCAGTTCACGAAGGAGGCGCGGATCTGTTGCTCGGTCAGGGGGCTCACGTCGATCCAGACTACGAACCCCCGCCACCCATTTTCCGCTGGCGCAGGGTCAGGCGGAGGTGAAGCTCGCCATCGTGCGCTCCGGCTCCCAGAACGCCTTCATCGACGTGACGCGGCCGTCGTCGTCGACGACGTACACCATGATCAGGTCGGTCGTGGTGTGTGACCCGTCGGCGAAGGAGGTCTTGATCCGCCCGATGTTGGCGCAGGTGTTGCTGCCCGGGTTGGCGAACGAGTCGTTGATCTGGAACTCGAAGGTCGCGATCGGCGCGATCGCCTTCTCCCAGAACGCCGAGATGCCGGCGTGCCCGTGGTGGCCGGTGCCCTCGGGGTCGAACATCGAGGGGCCGACGGGGTCCTCGAGCACCGCGTCCTCGGCGTACACCGTGAGCCACTCGGCCAGGTCGCCCTTCGCGACCGCGGAGTAGGACCGCTGGGACGCGGCGCGGGCCGGGTGCGGGTCGTTGGGGGCGTTCCAGACGATCGCGTCGGAGGTGATCATGCGGTCATGGTAGGACGGATCTAGAACGTGTTCTATGGTTCGAGACGGTTCGCTCGTCCCTCGCGAACCTCCTCAACAACCGGTGGTGACGGTTCGCTCGTCCCTCGCGGCCTCCCCAACGACCGCCGGTATGCCCGCTTCTCGTCGTCGTCCGTTCACAAAGCGCTCATCGGAGGCTGTCACGGTGCCCGCATGGCGAAGAAGCAGAAGGCCTGGATCCACGTGGGCGTGCCGGGTGCCGGCGACGTCGTCGAGTCGGCCCTCGTCCACCACCGCGCGGCGCTCGTCGAGCTCGGCGTCGCCTCGCTCGCGCACTCGACCGCGGAGAGCTTCCGCGCGGCCGTCGAGATCACCCGCTCCCACAAGGACTGGGGCCTCAAGCGTGCGGACGTCGAGGGGCAGTGGACGCGACTGGTCCGCCGGGCCCACAAGACCAAGAGCGACATCGTCTTCAGCCAGTCGCTCCTCGCGGCGGCCACGGCGGACCAGGTCGCGCTCCTCGTCGACGCCCTCGCCGGCTACCAGGTCCACGTCGTCCTGACCACCGGCCTCGACGACGTGGCGCCCGCGATCGCCCAGTGGCAGGCCGCCTGCCGCAAGCCCGAGCGCCTGCACGTCATCGAGACCGACGGCCTCGGGCCCGCCCAGGTCTGGAAGGCATGCGGGAAGGTCGTCGGCTTCGGTACGGCGTCCCTCGGTCTCGACGACCTTCCCGGCGCCTCTGCGACCCTGCAGACCCTCCCCGAGGCGCTGCGTGAGGTCGAGCGGCTCGCCCGCCGCAACGCCTCGCTCGAGATCCGGCTCGAGGAGCTGGACCGCAAGCGGCGCAAGCTCAAGCGGCGCCTGGACAGCGCGGCCTGAGCTCCCCCTGTTCGTTCGATCGAACGATTCGGGGGAGATTGCGGCGCAGAAGTCCGCCTATCCGTTCGATCGAACGAAAAGGGGGACCAGGCGGTGGATGCCGATCAGTGCGGCGCCCAGGCGTCGTCGTCCGCGGTGCGGCTGGTGACGGCCTCGGGGAGCTGGCCGTCGGCGAGCTGTTGGATCGAGACGTCCTCGAACACCTCGCGCAGGGCGCGGCGGGCGGCGATCCAGACGTGCTGGAGCACCTCGGCGGCCTCGTTGTAGTTGACCGCCTCGGGGCGCAGTCCGTAGACGGAGACGAGCGGGCCGTCGACGGCGCGGATGACGTCGGCGACGGAGACGGTGGTGGCCTCGCGGGCCATCCGCCAGCCGCCGGACTGGCCGCGCTGGGACATCACGATGCCCGCGCGGCGCAGGTCGGCGAGGATCGCCTGGAGGAAGCCGTGGGGGATGTCCTGGAGGCGTCCGAGCTCCTCGGCGCTCACGGCCCGACCGTCGGACCTGCTCGCCATGGCGATCAGGGCCCGCAGTGCGTAGTCGGACTTGGCGGAGACGCGCATGGGGCCAGTCTGTCAGATTGCTCGATCGATTCAGTCGACCTAGGCGTGGTTCGCGGCCACCGGGTACCTCGCCGCCGGGTACGCCGCCACCGGGGCCGGGCGGGACCCGGGCAGGGGACCGCGGCGGTGTGAGCCATCCCGCCACCCCCGTGCTTGCCCGCTGCTAGCACCCCCCGTATCATGAAGTTACTGGTGAGTAGCCGTGCTCATGACGGACACGGCAAAGCCACTCCATGAATCCCTGGACCTGGAAACGGTGGGAACTGTGAGCCACTACAAGAGCAACCTGCGCGACATCGAGTTCAACCTCTTCGAGCTCTTCAACGTGCAGGACTACCTCGGCACCGGCCTCTACGAGGAGATGGACGCCGACACCGCGCGCGAGATCCTCTCCGAGGTCGAGCGCATCGCACGCGAGGACCTGGCGGCGTCGTTCGTCGACTCCGACCGGAACCCGCCGGTGTTCGACCCCAAGACGAACACCGCGCCCATCCCCGCGTCGTTCAAGAAGTCGTACGACACCTGGATGGAGTCGGGCTTCTGGGGCCTCGGCCTGCCCGAGGAGATCGGCGGCACCACCGCGCCGCCGTCGCTGGTGTGGACCACCGGCGAGATGGTTCTCGGCGCCCAGGCCCCGATCTGGATGTACGCCACCGGCCCGTCCATGGGCTCGGTCGTCTTCAAGAACGCCAACGGCGTCGCCCGCGACATCCGCATCGCCGAGATCATGGTCGAGCGCCTCTGGGGCGCCACCATGGTGCTCACCGAGCCCGACGCGGGTTCCGACGTCGGCGCCGGCAAGACCTTCGCCACGCCCAACGAGGACGGCTCCTGGAACATCTCCGGCGTCAAGCGCTTCATCACCAGCGCCGAGTCGGACCTGCAGGAGAACATCATGCACCTGGTCCTCGCCCGCCCGAAGGGCGTCGAGGGCGTGGGCGGTCCGGGCACCAAGGGCCTGAGCCTGTTCCTCGTGCCGAAGTACCACTTCGACCACCAGAGCGGCGAGCTGACCGGCGAGCGCAACGGCGTCTACGTCACCAACGTCGAGCACAAGATGGGCATCAAGGTGTCCAACACCTGCGAGGTCACCTTCGGCGACCCGCAGGTCGGTGGCGGCGAGCCCGCGAAGGGCTGGCTGCTCGGCGAGGTCCACGACGGCATCCGCCAGATGTTCGACGTCATCGAGAACGCCCGGATGATGGTCGGCACCAAGGCCATCGCGACCCTGTCGAGCGGCTACCTCAACGCGCTGGAGTTCGCCAAGGAGCGCGTGCAGGGCGCCGACCTCACCCAGTCCGCCGACAAGGCCGCGCCGCGGGTGACCATCACCCACCACCCCGACGTGCGCCGCTCGCTGATGACCCAGAAGTCGTTCGCCGAGGCGATGCGCTCGCTGGTCGTGTTCACCGCCACCTGGCAGGACAAGGTCCAGCTCGCCAAGGCCGCCGGTGAGCGCAACGAGCTCGCCGAGGCCGTCAACGACCTGCTGCTCCCCATCGTCAAGGGCTACGGCTCGGAGCGCTCGTGGGTCCTGCTCGGCACCGAGTCGCTGCAGACCTTCGGTGGGTCGGGCTTCCTGCAGGAGTACCCGATCGAGCAGTACGTCCGCGACGCCAAGATCGACACCCTCTACGAGGGCACCACGGCGATCCAGGGCCAGGACTTCTTCTTCCGCAAGATCGTCAAGGACCAGGGCAAGGCGCTGGGCCACATCGCCGGCGAGATCAAGTCGTTCATCGAGTCGGAGGCCGGCAACGGTCGCCTCAAGAACGAGCGTGAGCTCCTCGCGACCGCGCTCGCCGACGCCGAGGCCATGGTCAGCCTGATGATCAACGACCTCATGTCCGCCCAGGGCGAGATCAAGAACATCTACAAGGTCGGCCTCAACACCACGCGCCTGCTGATGGCGCTCGGTGACGTGGTCTGCGCCTGGCTGCTGCTCCGCGGCGCCGAGGTCGCGCTCGCCAAGCTCGACGGCGGCGCCGGCAACGACCAGGCCTACTACGAGGGCAAGGTCGCCGCCGCCCAGTGGTTCGCCCAGCTCAACCTGCCGCGCCTCTCGGCCGAGCTCAAGATCGCCCAGGCCACCGGCCTGGACCTGATGGAGCTCGACGAGGCCGCGTTCTGACCTCTGGCTGACGCAGTCTGTACGACGGCCGCTCCGGGCAACCGGGGCGGCCGTCGTCGTACGCCGGGGGCGCGTCGTCGCCTATGGTCTGCGGGTGCCCCGGTCTGCTCCCCGTCTCGCCTGCTGCCTCGCCGTCCTCGCCGCGCTGGTCCTGACGCTGTGCGGTACGCCGGCGCGTGCCGACGACGACCCGGCGAAGCGGTATCCCGAGCCGTTCTTCAACGGCAACGTCGGCGACCCGAGCGTCGCGATGGTCGGCAAGCGGATGGTCGTGGTGGCGACCGGGCCGCAGGTCAACCGGGCCTACAAGGACCCCGGTCGCCCGTGGCGCTACCAGCAGCCGGTGCTCACGCACCGGCCGCGGTGGGCGATCGCCGACGGCGGGATCTGGGCCGCCGACCTCGCCAAGGTCGGGCGCCGGTGGGTGCTCTACTACGCCGTGCCGGTCGCCGGGCTCGGCGACTTCGGGCGCTGCATCGGCGTCGCGGTGGCGAAGAGGCCCCTCGACGCGTTCCGGCCGGTCGGGCGCCGACCGCTGGTGTGCCCCTCACGGGCCCTGGTGCCGCCCGCACGGGACCCCGTCGTGACGCCGGACCTGCCGAGCCGCGGCATCATCGACCCGTCGCTGTACCGCGAGGGCAAGCAGAACTACCTGCTCTACAAGACCGACGGTCGCCCCTCGTCGATCCGGCTGCTGCCGCTGAGCAGGGACGGCCGGAAGGTCCGCCCCGGGCAGGACCCGGCCAACCCGAGCGTGGAGCTGGTGCGCTCGGAGGGCGTCATCGAGAACCCGGTGCTGACCCGCCACGACGGCCAGTACTACCTGTTCGCCTCCGAGGGCGACTTCGCGCGCTGCTCCTACGCGCAGACCTGGCGCCAGTCCGCCTCACTGACCGACTGGTCCCTCGCCGTGTCCACCGTGCTGCTCGACAGCACCGTCACCCAGGGGCTCTGCGGACCCGCCGGCGGCGACATCCTCCAGCACCGCGGCCGCACGACCCTCTACTTCCACGGCTGGGTGCGGCTGCACTCGTCCAAGCCGAAGGGCGCCGACTACTGGGCGTGGAACGGCGGAGAGAAGTACGGGCGTCGGGCGATGTACGCCGCCCGGCTGAGCTTCCCGGGCGGCGTACCGACGGTGAAGAAGTACCTCACCCGCACGGGCGTGCCTGCGCGCGTTCCCGCGCCGTACTGAGGCCCCGATCGGTAGGGTCGGGTGCATGAGCGACCGCGAGCTGCTGGCCGGCTACGTCGAGAACTGGTGGAGCGCGGTGGGTGACTTCGTCGCCCTGCTCGAGGAGCTCGACCCCGACGACTGGAGCACGCCGACCGACCTCGCCGGCTGGGACGTGAAGGCCGTCGCCTCCCACACCGCCCACCTGGAGTCGATCCTCGCCGGCGGCCCCGAGGAGAGCGCCGACATCGGTGAGCCGGCGCACGTCACCGGTCCGATGGGGCAGTTCACCGAGATCGGCGTGGTCACCCGGCGCGATTGCGACCCCGCCGCGATCATCGAGGAGATCCGGACCACGACCGCGAGCCGCCGTGCGGCGCTGGACGCCGCGCCGCCCGAGGACGCGGCCGCACCGGCCGACGGGATCTTCGGCCTGATCGGCTGGAACACCCGCACCCTGCTGCGCAACCGGCCGCTCGACGTGTGGATGCACGAGCAGGACATCCGCCGGGCCGTGGGTCGCCCCGGCGGCCTCGACAGCCGCGGCGCGCAGCACACCGCCGACTACCTCGTCGAGGCGTTCGGGTTCATCGTCGGCAAGCGGGTCTCCCCGCCCGCGGGTACGACGGCCATCCTCGCCGTCGAGGGCAGCGCGCCGATCGCCGTACGGGTGGGCGAGGACGGGCGCGCGCAGCGGCTCGCCGACGTACCGGACGCGGCGACGGTGAGGGTCGCCATGGACCGGGAGAGCTTCATCGTGCTCGCCGGCGGGCGTCGTACCGCCGCCCCGGGGGCGATCACCATCTCGGGCGACCAGGAGCTGGGCGAGCGGATCGTCGCCAGCCTCGCCACCACGCCGTAGGTTCCGAGGCTCCCTGCGAGGCTCGCGAGCTCGCGCCTCGACCACCGAGTTGGAGGGAAACATGTCTGACTGGAACGTCGCCGACCTGCCCGACCAGACCGGCCGCACGATCGTCGTCACCGGCCCGACGCTCGGCGGGCTCGGGCACCACACGGGCCTGGAGCTGGCGCGCCACGGCGCCCGGGTGATCCTGGCCGGACGCAACCCGGCGAAGGTCGAGGAGACCGTCGCCGCGATCCGGGCGCAGGTGCCCGACGCGCAGCTCGAGGCCCTCCACCTCGACCTGGCGAGCCTCGGCTCGGTCCGCACCGCCGCGGCCGCCGTGGCGCAGGTCGGCGCGATCGACGTCCTGGTCAACAACGCCGGCGTGATGGGCACGAAGTACGCCCGCACCGCCGACGGCCTCGAGCTGCAGATGGCCACCAACCACTTCGGGCCCTTCCTGCTGACCGGCCTGCTGCTGCCGCAGCTCGTGCAGAGCGCGCAGGGCCGTGTGGTGACGGTGTCCTCGCTCTTCCACAACTTCGCCGGCAAGGCGCCGCTCGGTCCGCCGCGCGAGCAGACCGGCCGCTACAGCACGTGGCGCGTCTACGGGCAGACCAAGCTCGCGAACCTGTACTTCACCGCCGAGCTCGACCGGCGGCTCCGCGCGGCCGGCCTCCCGGTGCGGGCCCTGGCCGCTCACCCGGGCTTCGCCGGCACCCACCTGGCCGCCAACGGTCAGTACGGCCGCTCCTCGGGTGGCATCGCCTCGATCCTCGACGCCGGTGTGAAGGCGGTGTCCCAGACCGCCGAGGCCGGTGCCTGGCCGACGCTCATGGCCGCCACCGCCGACCTGCCCGGCGACACCTTCGTCGGCCCCGGCGGCTTCCGCCAGCTCTCCGGCAGGCCCCGCACGGTCGGCCGCAGCCGACTCGCCCGCAACGAGGACAACGCCCGGCGGCTGTGGGAGATCAGCGAGCAGACCGTGGACCTGAGGTACCCGTGAGCGACGACGGGAGCAACCGCTACTACCCGAACCGGGCGCAAGGCGGCGTGGCGGCCACGATCCGCGATGCCCGGTTCACGCCGGTCCGGTTCGTGCCCGGCTACGACATGGGCGAGGTCGACCAGCTGCTCGACCGGCTGGTCGAGGCACTCGACGCCGGCCGACCGGTCCGGTCGACCATCGCCCGCGCGGTCTTCACCGCCACCCGCTTCCGCGAGGGCTACCGCCGGGCCGATGTCGACGCGTTGCTCGCCGAGGTGGCCCGCGTCGCGCGCGCCTGAGGTCGCGTCCTCGCGGCTCAGGCGGCCAGGGGCAGCGAGCCCGGCATCACGGTCGGCGCGCAGTCGCAGCTTTCGCTGCAGGCGAGGAAGGTGTGCACGGCGTGCCCGCACGCGGGGCAGGGCAGGTCGTGGCTGAGGTGCTGGTGCGGGCTGTCCGGGATGGTGTTCCACATGGCCGTGTCTCCTTCGTGGTCTCGCCTGCTTCTACGAGGACGACGAAGCAGGTCGCCCTGATACGACATCGTGGGCGCAGGAACCTTGCAGGAAGTCCGGCGGTCCCGTTGAGCGGTCAACCGGCGAGGCCGGCGAGGCCGCCGAGGTCGAGCGGTGCGGCGAGCAGCACGGCGGCGGCCCCGGCCACGTTGGTGCCGACGGTCAGCCACAGCACCGTGACGAACGGCTGCTTGCGGGTCTTGTGGCGGAACAGGCGGCGCCCGGCGAGGGCGCCCGGCCAGCCGCCGAGCAGCGCGACGAGGTGGAGGGTCGACTCGCGGGTGCGCCACGCGCCGCGCTGGGCGGCACGCTTGTCGGCGCCGTACAGGACGAGGGCGACGACGCTCAGGACGGCGTACGCCGCGGCGAGCCCGAGCAGGACGTCCGCGCGTTCGATGACCACGGGCGAAGCGTGTCAGGCGGCGGCGAAGGCCGCGGACCCGGGCATCACCGTGGGCGCGCAGTCACAGGTGTCGCTGCAGGCCAGGAAGGTGTGCGCCGCGTGCCCGCAGACCAGACAGGGCAGGTCGTGGCTGAGGTGCTCGGAGCGGTCCATGGCTGCCCTCCTCTCGGCTCGGTCCGACTGGTCGGTACCCGGACAGGATGACCCGAGAGGGGGTCGGGACTCATCGGCTGTTCGGGCCTGAACCGGGAGGCCCGGAAGGACCAGGAGGGGAGCCGACCGGCCGAGGGGAGTCAGCGGCCGCGCGGACCGTAGACGGCCTCGGCCTTCGTGAACGCGGCCTCCCGGGCGGCCTTCGTGTTGCGCGCGGCGAGCAGGTAGGCCTGCTCGATCCGCTCCCGGGCGAAGGTACGGCGGGGCGAGGACGTCCAGGTGTCGTTGAACAGCCGCTTGGCCGCGGCGATCGCGTCAGGGGACTTCTGAGCGAGCTCGTCGGCCAGGCGCAGGGCGCCGGCCAGCGGGTCGTTGTCCAGACGCGTGACCAGCCCGAGATCGTGGGCGCGGGAGCCGTCGAAGACCTCGGCGGTCATCGTGAGGAGCTTGGCCTGGTCGATGCCGACGAGCTCCTTGAGGGCCTGGATGCCCGACATGTCGGGGATCAGGCCCCACTTGCCCTCGAGCACCGACCAGCGCGAGTCGGGGGTGGCGATCCGGAAGTCGGCAGCGAGCGCGATCTGCAGGCCGCCGCCCAGGCAGTGGCCGTGGACCGCGGCGATCACGGGGACGGGGATCCGGCGGAAGGCCCACGGGGCCTCCTGGAAGGTGTTGGTGCCGCGCAGCGGGCGCGGGACGAACGCCTTGGCGACGCCCGCCGGGTTGCGGAGCACGGAGGCGAAGTCGAGGCCCGCGCAGAACGCGTCGCCCTCGCCGCTGACCACGACGGCGCGCAGCGTCTTGTCGCGGCGCAGGGTGTGCGCGGTGGAGACGAGGTCGTCGAGGATGTCGAGCGTCAGCGCGTTGAGCTTGTCGGGACGGTCCAGCCGGACGTGGGCGATGCCGTCGGTGATCGTGCAGCTGACGTGGGTGCTCATGGCCCCGATGCTACCCGTAGGTAACATCGGCGGACCAGGTCGCCCTACCGACGTTCGAGCTCCAGCGGTACGGCGACGCCCGGCTCGCCCGTGGCCGGGTCGACGACCATCCGGCCGGTGCCGTCGAACCGCACCGTCCGCTCCCCGGCGGCCGACGCGTAGCGGAAGGCTCCGTCGCGCAGCGTGATCGTCGTACCCTCGACGGTGACCGTCGGCTCGGTCGTGAACCCGTGCCACCACCCCTCGGGCAGCGGGTCGTCGTCCACCAGTGTGGTCGCGGGGCAGTACGCCGTCCCGCGGGTGCAGGGCTCGAAGGCGGCCAGCACCTGCTCGGTGATCGCGGCGGTGCCGTCGGCGGTGGGCGCGAGGTCGAACGTGGGCAGCGGCGTCGAGCCGGTGGCGACGACGAGGTCGGTCGCGGGGGAGGTGAGGTAGGGCCCCACGCTCGCCCGCACCGGGTAGACGCCCGGGTGGACGAGCTGGGCGTCCGGCTCGTACGTCGTCCGTCCGGGCTCGGTCACCGCGACGTCGCCGACCTCGACGTCGAGCTGCGCCGTCCCCCAGCTCGCCGCGTTCCAGTCGACCTCGCCGGACAGCGGCGTCACCACGAGCCAGCCGCCGTCCGTGCCGGTGCGCGGCAGGCCGAGCGTGATCGCGGAGCGGTGCCGCTCCCCGGCCAGGCGGTAGCGGACCTCCACCCGCTCGAACCGGTCGAACACCACGTCGCTCGACGTCTCGGCGGTGGAGATCTCCCGCGACTCCCCGAGCGACACGTCGCTGATCCGCTCCCGCGCCTGCGCGAGCAGGGTGTCGGCGCGGTCGAGGGCCTCCGGGTCCCCGACGGCCACCAGCTCGGTCAGGTCGTCCGGGTCCCGGCCGTCGTCGGAGAGGATCCGCAGGTAGCGCTGCGCCGCGCTGCGGGCCCCGGCCTCGTCGTCGTCGCCCGACACCACGGCGAACGCTGCGACGCCCCCGGCCAGGAGGGCGGCGACCGCCGCGATGCCGACGAGGGATGCCCGTCGGGACCTCGCCACCGGGCTCATGCCTCGGGGTCGCGGTGCTCGGACCAGAACAGTCCGAAGCTGTCGCCCGTGCCGATGTCCTTCGACGCGGCCGCGTGCTTCTCGAGCGCGTCCTTCCCGCTGGTGTCCGCCTGGCCGATGTCGCTCATCGCGAGGTCCAGGGTGGTCGCGGAGGCCTTGGTCTCCTCGCCGAGGTCCTCCAGCAGGTCACGGGTGATGAGCCAGATGTTGTCCCACTCCTCCATCGGACCGTTGCTGTCGATCCCGATCCCCGGCCCGCGGTCGAAGTCGCTGAAGATGCTGCCGACGTAGGAGTCGGAGACGTTGCGGCTCGCCTTGAACAGGTGCCGCGCGACGGCGGGCAGGTACGTCGAGCACATGTCGCGCACCTCCTGGTCGCGGTAGAAGATGTTGTCGTTGCTGAGGTCGCTGTCGTCGTCGACGTCGAGCAGCGCCGGCCGGGACAGGTCGAAGCTGGACTTGTTGTTGAGCACGACGTTCAGGTTGTGGTTCAGGTTGGTCTGGATGGCCCGCTCCTCCTTCACGATGTCCTCGTTCAGCTGGGTGAAGTATCCCGGCATCGCGTCGCGGACGGACTCGTAGCTCACGCTGGGCTTCTCGGTCTCGGTCGTGACCGCCTCGTAGGCGTCCGAGGCCACGGTGATGCCGAGGCCCGCGACCGCGACCGGGATCACGGCCCCGCCGGTGGCGAAGATGGCGGCGCCGGCGGCGGCGTACCCGAGGACCTTGAAGGCCAGGCTCCAGCTCAGGCCGCTGTCGTAGGTGACGGCGTCGTAGGCCTTGGTGGTGTTGACGACGATGTCGGCGACCGCCTGGCGTGCCTCGGTCCAGATCCCCTTCTGCGCCTCGAGGTGGCCGCCCAGGCACAGGCACAGGGCGTACTGGCCGCCGACCGCGGTGCTCAGCTGCGACAGGAAGTTCAGCTTGAAGGCGGCCGCGGTGTGGCCCGCCCACTCCTTGGCGGCGGTCATCGCGAGCTCGATCGCGCCGACGATCTCGCCTCCGCCGGTCGGGCCGCCGTCCTGGTCGATGGCCGAGATGGCGATCTCGGAGGTCGCCAGCCGCATCGGCTCGATCCACTTCTGGATGACGGCGGGATCGGGCAGGGTCCGCCACGGGCTGAGGTGCTCGTCGACGGCGCTGCGGATCTCGTTGAAGGCGTCGATGTAGTCGTGGATGTGGTCCTGGTCGACGTTCGACAGGCTGTACTTGCCGCCGCCCTCGCCGTTGCTGTCGGTGCCGGTCACCTCCTCCTGGTAGCCGGTCGTGCCGGCGACGCGCAGGCGGAACCACCCGTAGCTGGCGTGACCGATCCAGCCCTCGGACTTCATCCACGCACTGATGCGGGCGATCTTGAGGGCGACGATGAGGGAGTCGAGGTCGTCGTAGGAGGACATCCGAGTCGGTCCTTCGAAGAGGCGTCAGGGCGTCCCGGACGGTGCCCCGCGGGACACCGTCCGAAACGCCCTGGGTGCTCGGGCGCCCGTCAGGCGGCCTTGACCATCTCCTTCTTCGCCGCCGCGCTCTCCAGGAGGCGCTGCAGCACGCGGCGCTTGCGCTTGTCGGCCGTGGTCATGGCGTAGAGCAGCTTGAGCTGCGAGGGCAGGTTCTTCGCGTTGGTCGTCGCGAGCCAGCCGTTCGGGAAGGACAGCCGGACCACCCGGTGCCAGGCGCTGTAGACCTGCTGGGGGAGCGGGGCGGAGTGGTAGTTGAGGCCGTACTTGTCGAAGACGGCGCGCACCTTCGGCGCGACCTCGGCGTACCGGCTGCTCGGCAGGTCGGGGAAGAGGTGGTGCTCGATCTGGTGCGACAGGTTGCCGGTCATGGTGTGCATCAGCTTGGAGCCGGAGATGTTGGCGGAGCCGAGCATCTGGCGCAGGTACCACTCGCCCCGGGTCTCCTTCTCCGGGATCGACTTCAGCTCGAAGGTCTCGACGCCCTCGGGGAAGTGGCCGCACATGATGACCGAGTGCGACCAGATGTTGCGCACCACGTTGGCGGTGAAGTTCGCGGCGAGGGCCGGGAGGAAGGAGCCGGTCGGCAGGGCGAGCGCCGGGTTGACGACGTAGTCCTTGGTCGCCTGCTTGCGGATCTTCTTCAGCGTCTTGGCGAGGTCCGCCTTGAACTTCTCGCTGCGCTTCTCCTTCGGCAGGCGCAGGTTGCGGCCGAGCTCGAGGTCGTAGGCCGCGATGCCGTACTCGAAGAAGCAGGCGTTGATGAAGTTCCACAGCGGCTGTGCGAGGTAGAGCGGGTACCAGCGCTGCTCCTCGTCGACGCGCATGATGCCGTAGCCGAGGTCGTTGTCCTTGCCGACGATGTTGGTGTAGGTGTGGTGCACCTCGTTGTGGGAGTGCTTCCAGCCGTCGGACGTCGAGGCGTTGTCCCACTCCCACGTGGTCGAGTGGATCTTGGGATCGCGCATCCAGTCCCACTGGCCGTGCATGACGTTGTGGCCGATCTCCATGTTGTCGAGGATCTTCGCGACCGAGAGGCCGACCGTGCCGGCGATCCACGCCGGCGGGAAGATGCTCACGAGCAGGGCGGCGCGGGAGGCGAGCTCCAGCTTGCGCTGGATGTCGACCATCTTGCGGATGTAGGCCGCGTCGGTCTCGCCACGTGCGTCGAGGACCTCCTGGCGGATGGCGTCGAGCTCGGCGCCGAGCGCCTCGATCTGCTCGGCGGACAGGTGGGCCGTGGGGTTCTCGGCCTTGTTGGTGATCGTCGTCATGGGATCCCTTCCGGTGGTTGAGGTGCGAGGAGCGCCAGCGACGAGCCTCGAAACCCCGCGGTGGTCAGTGGTCGAGGGTGCAGTCGCCGGCGGCGGCGCTGATGCAGGTCTGGATCTTCACGCCGTCGGGGTGGGTCTCCCCGGGGACGGCGACGGTGAGCTCGCCGGTGCGCAGGTCGCGCACCGCGCCGGACCTCATGGGCAGCACGCAGCCCATGCAGATGCCCATTCGGCAGCCGCTCGGCATGAGGACGCCGGCCGACTCGGCCGCGTCGAGGATCGGCACCGAGCCGTCGGTCTCCACGGTGGTGGCGGCCGCGCCGGCGAAGGTGAGCGTGCCGCCCTCGGCGTCGACGTCGACGACCGTCGGACGGAACCGCTCGGTGTGCAGGGTCAGCCGGCGCTCGTCGTAGAACGCCTCGAGGGCGTCGAGGAGACCGGCCGGACCGCAGGCGTACGCCGTGCGCTCGGCCAGGTCGGGGACCTCGGCCTCGAGGTCGGCGGTGGTCAGCAGGCCGTCGGTGTCGGTGTGCCGCTCGATCAGCCGCAGCCGGCCGGCCGCGGCGTGGGCGCGCAGCTCGGCGCCGAAGATGACCTCGTCGCGCTTCATCGCGGAGTGCACGAGGACGATGTCGTACGCCGCGCGGGCAGCCTCCTGGGCGGCCTCGTCGCGCGAGTAGAGGTTGCGCAGCATGCCGATCACCGGAGTGATGCCGGAGCCTGCGGTGACGAGCAGCAGCTTCTGCCGGCGGCCCGCGACCGGCGGGGCGAGGACGAAGTCGCCCTCGGCCTGCGCGAGCTGGATCATCTGGCCGGCGCGGGCCTGGCGGACGAGGTGCTGCGACACGGCGCCGCCGGGGATCGCCTTGACGGTGATCGAGATGCGGCCGTCACGGCGCGGGCCGTGGGTCAGCGAGTAGGTGCGCCACAGGCGCACGCCGTCGACGTCGACGCCGACGCGGACGTACTGTCCGGGGATGTGGCCCGCCCAGTCCCGGCCGGGCTTGATCACGAGGGTCGCGGCGTCGGCCGTCTCCTTGTGCACCGAGACGATCCGGCCCTGGAGGCCGGTGGCGGCGCCGGTGCGCAGCGGCGCGAAGTGGTCGAGGAGGTCGTCGACGCTGAGCGGGGTCACCGCGGCGTCGAGCAGCGAGCGGAAGCCTGTGCGGAGGCGTCCGGTGCGGGCGGACGCGTCGGGGGCGGCGGTCGTCGTACTCACACCTCTAGAGTCCCAGCCGCTGGCGCTAAACTCATGACCGGAGCCGGTGAATCTACTCGCTGGTTTTGTACCTGAGAGACAAAGAAGGTGCCGATGCCCCGTCGAGTGTTGCGCCGGCCACGGACCGGCGGCAGTGTGCTGCTGCCCCCTGAGACGGTGTCCGCGCTGCGCGGCGAGCTGGCCCGGGTGGCCGACGACGTCGTCGAGCAGATCATCCGCGAGGTGCCGGCCTACGAGGACGCGTTCAGCGGGCCGATGGGCGAGACCATCCGCGGTGCGGTGCAGGTCGCGCTCGGCGGCTTCCTGTCCCTCATCAGCGACTCGCGCGGCCCGGACGCGCTGGCGCCGCGGGCCTCGGCGTTCGACGGCGCCTACCAGCTCGGGCGCGGCGAGGTCCGCAGCGGGCGGACGGCGGACGCGCTGCTGTCGGCGTACCGGATCGGGGCCCGGATCTCCTGGCGGCACCTGTCGGCGAAGGCCGTCGAGCAGGGCATCGACCCGGCGACCATGGCCTCCTTCGCCGAGCTGGTGTTCGCCTACATCGACGAGCTGTCCGCGGCGAGCGTGGCCGGCCACCGCGACGAGTCGGCCAGCGAGGGCCGGATCCGGCAGCGGCTGGTCGAGCGGCTGGCCCGCCACCTGTTGACCGGTGCGCCCGAGGCGACCGTGCTGGCCTCGGCCGAGCGGGCCGAGTGGACGCCGCCGGTCACCCTCACCGCCGTCCTGGTGGGTGAGTCCCGGGCGGGCGCGCTGCTGCAGGTGCTGCGGCGCGGCACGCTGCTGACCACCGACCTGCCCGAGCTCGACGGCGCGGCGCTGCTGATGGTCCCCGACGCCCACGGCAGGCGGAGGGGGACCCTGCTGCGGGCGGTCGGCGGCCGCGACGCCCTGGTCGGCCCGGCCCGCCCGTGGCTCTCGGTGCGCGAGTCCTACGACCGGGCGGTCCGGGCCCGGGCGCTCGGGCTGACCGGCGACACCGAGCAGCACCTGTCGCGGCTGGTGCTCACCGCCGACCCGCAGGCGCTGGCGGACCTGCGCGCCAGCGTCCTCGCGCCGCTCGACGAGCTGCGTCCGGCCGCCGCCACGAAGCTGCGCGAGACGCTGCGGGCCTGGCTGCTGCACCAGGGTCGGCGCGACGACGTCGCCGCCGCGCTGTTCGTGCACCCGCAG
This sequence comes from Nocardioides daeguensis, assembly GCF_019192965.1. Taxonomy (GTDB): domain Bacteria; phylum Actinomycetota; class Actinomycetes; order Propionibacteriales; family Nocardioidaceae; genus Nocardioides; species Nocardioides daeguensis. Next base: position 316,073 of record NZ_JAHTKU010000004.1, on the reverse strand, counting down.
ACGATCCGGTACCGGATGACCCAGCTGCGGGACCTGTACGGCGACCGGTTGGAGGACCCCGATACCGTCCTTGCCCTGACCATTGCTCTCGCGGTCGAGGAGGTGAGCGGATGAGGCGTGCCGCCTCCCTGCTGGTCGTGGCCGCGGTCCTGCTCGCCGGGTGCTCCGACCCGCCGGAGTCCAAGATCAGCCGCGCGGACGCGGCGCGGGACGGGGCGTCGTACGTCGCCCTGGGGGACTCCTACGCCGCCGGGCCCCGGCTCGGCCCGAACACGGGACCGGTCGGCTGCGAGCAGACGAAGGGGAACTACCCCCACCTGCTGGCCGAGCGGCTCGACCTCGAGCTCACCGACGTCACCTGCGGTGGTGCGACGAGCGCCGACCTCGCGCAGTCGCAGACCCCGCCGAACGGCGAGCCGGTGCCGCCCCAGCTCGACGCGCTGAGCGCGTCCACCGACCTGGTGACGATCGGCATCGGCGGCAACGACGGCAAGACCTTCTCCGAGCTGATGACGACCTGCGTCGGCAAGGCGGTCAAGGACCCCGACGGCGCGCCGTGCACGGCGCCGGGCGCGTCCTTCCGGACCAAGGTGGAGCGGCAGCTCGGCCGGCTTCCCGCCCGCATGGTCGAGTCCATCGAGGCGGTCCGGGAGCGTGCGCCGAAGGCGACGGTCATCGTCGTCGGGTACCCGGCGATCTTCCCGGCCGCCGGCACCTGCGACCTGCTGCCGCTCGCCCGCGGCGACTACCCGTACGCGCGCGACTACGTCAGCCGGATCAACGAGGGGCTGGCCGCCGCGGCCGACCAGGCGGGCGTCGCGTACGTCGACGTCTGGACCGCCACCGACGGCCACGACATCTGCTCCACCGATCCGTGGATCGCCGGGCTGGTCCCCGCCGAGGCGGGCCTCGAGTACCACCCGTACGCCCGGGAGCAGCAGGTCGTCGCCGACCTGCTGGTCGACGAGCTGCGCTGAGCCTGGACGACAAAACTCACGCTGGGACGAGGAAGCTTCCTCGTCCCAGCGTGAGTTTCACCGGCCGGCCGGCGAAACTGTCCCCGGCCGGATCTCTGAAGATCAGGCCTGCAGGGCCTGGATCGCCTCGTGGATCGCGAGCGTGCGCTCGGCGGACTCGACGTGGAGGCTCTCCACCATCTTGCCGTTGTAGGTGACCACACCGGCGCCCTTGCCGTCCTCCCAGGCCTGGATCAGGCCGCGGGCGTCTTCGACGGCCTGCTCGCTCGGGGCGAAGCCGGAGTTGGCGCCCTCGACCTGGCCCGGGTGGATCAGGGTCTTGCCGTCGAAGCCCATCTGCCGGCCCTGCTCGACCTCGGCGAGGAAGCCCTCGACGTTCTTCACGTCGTTGTAGACGCCGTCGATGATCACGATGCCGGCGGCCCGGGCCGCGAGCAGCGCCAGGCCGAGACCGGTGATCACGGGCTGGCGGCCGGGCACGTGCTCGGCGTACAGCTCCTTGACGAGGTCGTTGGTGCCCATCACGAAGCCGGTCAGGCGCTCGGAGGCGGTGGCGATCGAGAGCGCGTTCAGCATGCCGATCGGCGTCTCGACCATCGCCCACAGCGTGGTCTTCTCGGGCGCGCCGGCGGCGGCGAGGGCGTCGACGAGCTCGCGGACCTCCTCGGCGGAGTTCACCTTGGGGACGAGGACGACGTCGGGGCCGGCCTGCGCGGCGGCGCGGATGTCGTCGGCGTGCCACTCGGTGCCGATGCCGTTGACCCGGATGATGAGGTGGCGGTCGCCGTACTCACCGGACTGGACGGCGGCCGCGGCGGCCTTGCGGGCCTCCGGCTTCGCGTCGGGCGCGACCGCGTCCTCGAGGTCGAAGATGATCGCGTCGGCGGGCAGCGTCTTCGCCTTCTCCAGGGCCCGCTCGTTGGAGCTGGGCATGTAGAGGACGGAGCGCAGGGGCTTGAAGTCGCTCATGGTGGTCAGGCCTCCGGGGTCTCGATGGCGTCGTACGTCGCCTTCAGGTCGGGGTCGATCTCGGCCAGCTTCTCGGCCAGCTCGACGAGGACCAGGCACTGCTTGAGGGAGGCGTCGTCCTCCATCTTGCCGTCGATCATGACCGCACCGGTGCCGTCGCCCATCGCGGCGACCACCCGGCGGGCGTGGGCGATGTCCTCGACGCTCGGGGAGAAGACCCGGTTGGCGATCTTGATCTGGACCGGGTGCAGCGACCAGGTGCCGACGCAGCCGAGCAGGAACGCGTTGCGGAACTGGTCCTCGCAGGCGACCGTGTCCTTGATGTCGCCGAACGGCCCGTAGTACGGGTAGATCCCGTGGGTCGCGCAGGCGTCGACCATCTTGGCGATCGTGTAGTGCCACAGGTCCTGCTGGAAGATCGCACGCTTCGCGTCGAGGTCGGGCAGGCCGTCCGCGCCGCGCGGGGCGTCCTCGCGGACGAGGTAGCCGGGGTGGCCGCCACCGACGCGGGTGGTCTTCATCTTGCGGTCGGCCGCGAGGTCGGCCGGGCCCAGCGAGAGGCCCTGCATGCGCGGGGACGCGCCGCAGATCTCCTCGACGTTGGCCACGCCGCGCGCGGTCTCGAGGATCGCGTGGATCAGGATCGGCTTGCTGATGCCGGCCTTCGCCTCGAGCTGGGCGAGGATCCGGTCGACGTAGTGGATGTCCTCGGCGCCCTGCACCTTCGGGACCATGATCACGTCGAGCTTCTCGCCGATCGCCGGCACCAGCGTGGTCAGGTCGTCGAGGACCCACGGGCTGTCGAGGGCGTTGATCCGGGTCCACAGCTGGGTCGGCCCGAAGTCGGTGTCCTGGGCGATCTTGACCAGGCCCTCGCGCGCGGCGACCTTGTTGTCGGCCTTGACGGCGTCCTCGAGGTTGCCCAGCAGCACGTCGACGGTGCCGACCATCGCGGGGATCTTCGCGGCCATCTTCTCGTTGCTGGGATCGAAGAAGTGGATCGCGCGGCTCGGCCGGGCGGGGATCTCGCGCAGCGGCTGGGGCGCACCCACGGCCAGCGGTCGGAAGAAGTCCTTGGCGCTCTTGTGACTCACGTTTGCTGAACCTACCCGGGAGCCACCCCGTCCGGGTATGACGGATGTCTCGCGAGACACCCCGGGCAGGGCGCCGGGCGGAGCCTCAGCGCCTCCACCGACGGCGGCGGGGTTCGCGCACGGGCTCGGCGGGCGTCGTACGGCGGCGCGCGGCCCGGCGCTCCCGCCAGGCGGCGATCGTCGCCTCGACGTCGCGGGGCATCGTGATCAGCGGCGGGCCGTCGACGGGGGTGTAGCGGGCCCGGATGACGCGAGCGTTGAAGTCCTCCACGAACGCGCGGGCCTCGCGCTCCGAGGCGAGCCGGTCGAGGGCGGCATCGAGCTCGGCGTCGTCCCTGCGGAGCTGGAGGGCGGGCGGCAGGACGGTGATGTGCTCGCGCTCGACGAGGCGCTTGACCCACCAGTCGGGGTCGTGGGTGGTGCCGAGGTCGGCGATCGGCTTCCCGGCGCCGGGGAGGTCGTCGAACTCGCCGAGCTCCATCGCCTGCCGGACCTGGAGGTCGACCCAGGTCTGCTGCTGCTCGATCCGGGCGCGGGCGGCTGCCTTCTCCGCGCGCGGGTCCGGCTGTTCGTCCATGTCCTCAACGATAGGCACCGGGGGCGAGGTCGGGTCTTGTGCCGGGTCGGCCGCAGGCGCATGGTGGAGGTATGCGCGCGAGCAAGGGCGATCACCTGGTGGTCGAGGGACGGACGGTCTCCCTGCACCGCCGCGAGGCGGAGGTGCTCGAGGTGCGCGGCGAGGACGGCGGTCCGCCGTACCTCGTCCGGTGGGAGGATGGCCACGAGTCCCTGGCCTTCCCCGGGCCGGACGCGCACGTGGTGCCTGCCGGGTCCTGAGGGCGGCGGAGCCGGCCGCCGGTGGCGGCGGCCGCAGGACCCGAGCTCCCGGGCCATCGTGTGTGCGCCCGCACAACCGGAGGCCTACTCTCGAGGGTGTGAGTGGACCGGACGTGAACCCCGAGGTGCGCAAGCTCAGCGCACGGCTGCTCCCGGAGTCCGAGCAGCTCGGCGCGGCGATGGCCGAGCGGATCCGGGCCGAGATCCCCGTGTACGACACGGGGGAGACGGTCGCCCACGACGAGCTGGTCGCGTCGTGCACGGTCAACACCCGCTACATCCTCGGCACCCTGGCCGGCGACGTCGCCGTCAGCGAGACGCCCACCGAGACCGGGACCGCCCGGGCCGAGCAGGGGGTCCCGTACGCCGTCGTGCTGCAGGCCTTCCGGGTCGGTACGCGGTTCATCTGGGAGGTCCTCGTCGAGCGGGCCGACCCCGAGGACCGCGACCGGCTGCTGCTCGGCGCCGCCGACATCTGGGCGGTCAGCGACCAGCTCGCCGCCGATGTCACCGACGCCTACCGCCGTGCCCTCGCCGACCGGGCCCGCCGCGACGGGCAGATGCGGGCGGTCCTCGTCGGCTCGCTCCTCGACGGCGACGCCGACGCGACCGCCTACGTCGGCGAGACGGCGGGCATGCTCGACCTCGGCCGGGCCACCGAGTACGTCGTGGTCTCGGCCGAGTCGCCGTCCCCAGGCGCCGAGGGGCTGCCCGACGTGGAGCGGGCGCTGCGGCGCGTCAACGTCCGCTCGGCCTGGCGGCTGGACCACGAGCACCAGGAGGGCGTGGTCGCGCTGCGGCTCGGCTTCGGCGCCGAGCAGCTGGTCGAGCTGCTCGCGGGCCTCGCCCGGGCCCGGGTCGGGGTCAGCGGCGTCGTCGGCCGGCTCGACGACATCCAGGAGGCGCGGCGCCAGGCCCGGGTCGCGTGCGCCGCGGTGTCGCCGGGGTCGGCGGTCGTCGGCCGGTTCGGCGCCGACCCGCTCGCCGTACTGCTGGCCGCGAGCCCGGACCAGGCCCGGGTACTGGTCGACGCCGTGCTCGCGCCGGTGATGGCGCTGCCCGCCGACGACCGGGCGGTGCTGTTCGCGACCGCGCGCGCCTGGTTGGCCGCCGGCGGCTCCACGTCCACCGCGGCCCGCGGGCTGCACGTGCACCGCAACACCGTGCGCTACCGGATCCGCCGGCTCGAGGAGATCACCGGCCGCGACCTGGCCCGCCCCGTCGACGCCGCGGAGCTGTACGTCGCGCTGGAGTGCGTGCGGATCCTCGGCCTCGGATGACCCCAGGACCGCACCCCATGCGGTCTGGTCGTGATCTCGGCGAAATCACGACCAGAACGGATGGGGCGCGGTTCACAGCGGGACGTCGGCGCGGCGCGGGTCGCACCACGGCGTCTCCGCGGGCGTGCGGGAGAACTGCTCGTCGTACAGCCGTCGGTAGAGGCCACCCGCGAGCAGCAGCTCGTCGTGGGAGCCCTGCTCGACCAGGTGCCCGTCCTCGAGCCCGAAGATGACGTCGGCGGAGCGGATCGTGGAGAGCCGGTGGGCGATCGCGATGGTGGTGCGAGACCGGGTGGCGCGCTCCAGCGCCTCCTGGACCAGCCGCTCGGTCTCGGTGTCCAGGGCGGAGGTGGCCTCGTCGAGGATCAGGATCCGCGGGTCCTTGAGCAGTACCCGGGCGATCGCGAGCCGCTGCTTCTCGCCGCCCGACAGCCGGTAGCCGCGCTCGCCGGTGATCGTCTCGTAGCCCTCGGGGAAGCTCATGATCCGGTCGTGGATGTTGGCGTCGCGGGCCGCCTGCACGATCTCCTCCGAGCTCGCGCCGGGCCGGGCGTAGGCGATGTTGTCGCGGATCGTGCCGTGGAAGAGGTACGGCTCCTGGGTGACCATCCCGACCGCGTCGGCCAGCGAGGAGAGGGTGAGGTCGCGCACGTCGTACCCGTCGATGAGGACCGCACCCTCGGTGACGTCGTAGAACCGGGGCACGAGGTAGGTCGCCGTCGTCTTGCCGCTGCCCGACGGACCCACGATCGCGGCCAGCCGGCCGGGCTCCACCACCAGCGACACGTCGTCGAGCGCCCAGGACGAGCCGACGGCCCGGTCCTCGCCCTCGGTGTCGCCCTCGATCCGGACCCCGGTCTCGCCGAAGCGGTCGCGGGTGACGGTGCCGGACAGCGAGCGCGGCTCCGGGTAGCGGAACCGCACGCCCCGGAACTCGACCCGGCCCTGCAGCCGGTCGGGGTCGAGGGCGACCGCGCCGGCCTTCTCGGTGATCGCCGGCTCGAGGTCGAGGTACTCGAAGATCCGCCGGAACAGCGCCATCGAGGTCTGTACGTCGAGCGTCACGCGCATCAGCTGCAGCAGCGGCATCTGCAGCCGGCTCTGCAAGGTGGTGAACGCGACCAGGGTGCCGGCGGTGATGGTGTCGGCGCCGACGGGCACGTTCCCGGTGATGATCCAGCCCGTGACCAGGTAGATCAGCGCGGGCGTGATCGCGAAGAAGGTCTGCACCACCGCGAAGAAGGTGCGGCCGGTCATCGCCTGCTCGACCTGCAGCCGGGTCTGCCTGCGGTTCGCCTCGCGGTAGCGCTCGACCTCGGACTCGGCCCGGTTGAACACCTTGGCGAGCAGGATCCCGCTCACCGACAGGGCCTCCTCGGTGATGGCGGTCATCTCGGAGAGCGACTCCTGGGTACGGCGCGCGAGCCGCTGCCGCGCCCGCCCGACCCGGAACTGCAGGCCGACGAACAGCGGCATCAAGAACAGCGTGAGCACGGTCAGCTGCCACGACAGCACGACCATCGACACCAATGCCGCGGTGACGGTGACCGAGTTCTGCACGATCGTGGTGGCGGTGTCGGTGAGCACCGTCCGCACGCCGGCGACGTCGTTGGCCAGCCGGGACTGGATCGCGCCGGTCTTGGTGGCGGTGAAGAACGCCAGCTCCATCTTCTGCAGGTGCTCGAAGAGGTCCCCGCGCAGGTCGGCCATCGCGGAGTTCCCGACCGTCGAGGTCAGCCACATCTGCACGATGCCGATCAGCGCCGCGACCACCGGGATCGCGCACATGCCCCCGATCAGCCAGGCCAGCAGGCCGAGGTCCGGTCCGCTGCCGTCGAGCGGGAACAACGCGTCGTCGAACACCGCCCGGGTCAGGAACGGCACCATCGACTGCAGCGCCGCCGCGGCCAGCACAGCCACCAGGACGAGGGCGATCTTGCCGCGGTAGGGCCGCAGCAGGTGGGCGATCCGGGGCAGCACCGGCTCACGCTTGCGCAGGTCGGCGGCCGTCAGGTGGGTCACGACGGGGCTCGGCCGCATCAGGCCTCCCCCCAGCCCGCACCCCAGCGGCCGCGGTGGGCCACCTCCCGCCACGGCGTACGACGACGGCGACTCGCCGAGCCCTGCGCGCCCGTCGTGCGTGGGGCCGGGTGGCCGATCGTGATCGCGCCGATCGGGTGCGGCGCCGCCTCGTCGGCGGTGTCGACCAGGCCGAGGAGCTCCTTCACCGCGTCGACACGGCCGGGGACCAGCCCGAAGAAGCAGCCGCCGAGGCCGGCGTCGGTCACCGACTGGAGGAGCAGCAACGACGCCATCGCGGTGTCGAGGTGCCAGTAGGGCATCGCCCAGCGGCTCTCGTCGTGCTCGTGGAGGCCGGCGCGCCGCTTGTCCGGCTCGGCGTAGCGGTCGAGGTACGCATCGCGGCGGCTGCACGGGACGACCACCACCGGGGCGCTCATCATCCCGGCCAGCCAGCGGTCCGGCGTACCGCCGGGCAAGGCAGCGTCGGTCTGCGCCGCCCAGAAGCCGCGCACCGACTCCGGGGTGTCGAGCACGACGAACGCCCAACCCTGGGAGAAGCCGGCGCTCGGCGCCCGGGTGGCGTGGTCGAGCGCCCGCTCGAGCACCGCCGGGTCGACCGGGGCCGATGTGTAGGCGCGCGTCATCCGCCGTCGTCGTACCACCTCGGCGAACTCCACGGGGCCAGCCTAGGGGCGGAGGTCGTGGGGCCCTCAGGCCGTTCGATCGAACGATCTGGGGGACCGCGGCCTGAGGTGCCCGCGCCGGGAACCTGAGGTAGGGAGGTCCCGAACATAGGGACCTTGTCCGATGTGGCGGCCTACCTCAGAGGACGAGTCTCTTCGTCATGAGCAGCAACTACTTCCTCACCGCAGAGAACGACTACCGCCGCCAGCAGGCGGCCCGCGGGATGGCCGCCAGCCGGGCCGGGCGCAGCCGCGCCTCCTGGCTGCGGCGCATCGCCGCCACCGACCCCAGCGTGGAGCGACGCTCGCGCTGAACGGTCATCGACCCTTGTCCACCTTGTCGGCGGCGGACGCCATGATGGTGTCCGTGGTCGCACACAGCAGCCTGACGATGGTCGGGCGTGACACCGAGCTCGCCGAGGCGATCGCCGTGCTCGACGACGCGGTCAGCGCCGCCGAGGCGGGGACGTCGCGGCGGGCCGTGCTGCTGTCCGGCGACGCCGGGGTCGGCAAGACCCGGCTGCTGCGGGCGCTGCGCGACCGCGCGCTCGACACCGGCTGGCAGGTGCTGGCCGGGCATTGCCTCGACTTCGGGGACAGCGCCCTGCCCTACCTCCCCTTCAGCGAGGTGCTCGGCCGGCTCGACGCCAGCCACCCGGAGCTGATCGAGGCGGTCGCGGCGGTCCACCCGGCGCTGGCACGGCTCCAGCCCGGTCGCCGTACCCGCGTCGTGGGCGACGACTCCGCCGACGAGCACAGCCGCGGCGCCGACCGCGGCGACACCTTCGTGGCCGTGCACGCCCTGCTCGAGGCGGCAGCCACCGAGGCCCCTGTGCTGCTCGTCGTCGAGGACCTCCACTGGGCCGACCAGTCGACCCGCGACATGCTCGGCTTCCTGTTCACCCGCGCCTTCGCGCGCCCGGTCGCCATCGTGGCGTCGTACCGCTCCGACGACCTCCACCGGCGCCACCCGCTGCGTCGCCAGGTCGCCGAGTGGACGCGCCTCCCGCAGGTCGGCCGCCTCGCCCTCGGCCCGTTGCCGGCGGAGGCCGTGCGGGCGCTCGTCGGCGAGCTGGCGCCAGCCGGCCTCGACGAGCGCTCGATCGCCCGGATCGTCGAGCGGGCCGAGGGCAACGCCTTCTTCGTCGAGGAGCTGGTGGCGTCCGGCGCCTGCGCCGAGGGCGAGGTTCCCGGCGATCTCGCCGACCTGCTGCTCGTCCGGCTCGACCGCCTCTCCGAGGAGGCCCGCCACGTGGTCCGGGTCGCCAGCGTCGCCGGCCGCCGGGTCAGCCACGACCTGCTCGCCGCCACGGCCGACGTCCCCGTCGACCAGCTCGACTCGGGCATCCGCCAGGCCGTCGAGATGAACGTCGTCGAGGTGGGCAGCCACCTCTACTCCTTCCGGCACGCGCTGCTCGGCGAGGCCGTCTACGACGACCTGCTGCCCGGCGAGCGGGTCCGGCTGCACGCCCGCTACGTCGCCGCACTGTCCAGCGGCGCCGCCCGCGGTACGTCGGCCGAGCTGGCCCGTCACGCCCGCCGGGCAAACGACCTCGACCGGGCGGTGACGGCCAGCATCGAGGCGGGGGACGAGGCGATGGCCGTCGGCGGTCCGGACGAGGCCGCCGACCACTACCAGCAGGCGCTCGAGCTGCTCGAGGACCCCGAGCGCGTCGCCCGGCTGGAGGTCGACCACGCCAAGCTCGTCGTCCGCGCGGCCAACGCCCTGATCACCGGGGGCAACGCGGTGCGGGCGGGCCATCTCGTCGCCACCCAGCTGGCGCAGCTGCCGCCCGACGCACCCGCGATCGCCCGCTCCCGGCTGCTCGTCAGCCTGGCCGAGGTGCTCGCGATGACCGAGACCGAGCTCGACCCGGTCGAGATCTCCGCCGAGGCTCTCGCCCTGGCTCCCGAGGGTGAGAGCCCGCTGCGGGCCAAGGCGCTGGCGGCCCACGCCCGGATCCTGGGCGCCTACCGGCGCGACCAGCAGGACGAGGCCGAGGCCTACCTCACCGAGGCGCTGGCGCTGGCCGAGCGGCTCGCGCTGCCCGAGCTGGCCTCCGACATCGTCACGACCCTGAGCGGACTGCGGGTGCAGACCGTCGCGGGCTCCGAGCAGGACACCCTGCGCCGGGCGCTCGAGTCGTCGGTCGACAGCGCCGTGCGGGCCGGCGCCTTCCAGGCCGAGATCCGCGGGCGCTGGCTGCTCGGCCGCTCCTACCAGGACTCCGGCGACTGGGAGCAGGCCGCGCGGTGGTTCCGCTCGGCGATGGCGCTAGGGGAGCAGGCCGGCCTGGTGTGGGCGCCGTTCAGCATCGAGTCCCGCTGGCAGCTCACCCGGATCAGCTACCTCCTCGGCGACTGGGACGACGTCCTGGCCCTCGTCGAGCACGTCGACGGGCTGAGCGGTCCGCCCATCCCGCGCGGCATCATCGAGCCGGCCCGGCTCTCCGTCCTGGCCGCCCGCGGCGAGGACGTGCTCGACCGCCTGCTCGCGCTGCGCCCGCTCTGGGAGGACGAGGGCGGTGTCGCCGTCTACAGCTCCGGCGCCGAGATCGAGCTCCACGGTGACCGTGCCGACGCGACGGCGGCGATCGCGGTCTACGACGACGTCGTCGAGGTCCTCGGGCGGATCTGGGGCGAGTTCTTCGGCGGCCGGATCCGGCTGGCCGCCGCCACCCTCGCGGCCATCGCCCGCGCGATGGCCCGCGCCAGCGCCGTCGAGCGCCGGGCCCTGGTCACGCGCGCGGACCGGCTGCTGGCCGACGGTGAGGCGGTCCTCGCCGCGATCTGCGAGCGCAGCGGCCCGTGGGGTCCCGAGGGCAGGATGTGGAGCGACCGGCTGGTCGCCGAGCACCTCAGGGTGCGGTGGCTCGGCGGTGCCGATGAGTCTCGTCGCGACGAGCTGTTGGCCGCGTGGCAGGCGGCGCTCGACTCCACCGTGAAGGTCGGGAACGTGCCCGAGCTGCTGCGCGTGCGCGCGGCGTACGCCCAGCTGCTGCGCCTGACCGGCGACACCGCCCGCGCGCGCGACGAGGCCGAGCAGGCCCGTGCCCTCGCCGACCACCTGCGCGCGCCCCTGCTCGTCGCGGACCTCGCGACCGAGCCCGGCGGGGGTCGCGGCGCCGCCGCGACCAGCCACTCCGGTGGAGCCTCCCTCACCGCGCGCGAGCTGGAGATCCTCGCCCTCGTCGCCGAGGGCCGCTCCAACGGCGAGATCGGCAAGCAGCTGTTCATCAGCACGAAGACGGTCAGCGTCCACGTCTCCAACATCCTCGGCAAGCTCGGGGCCTCCGGACGCACCGAGGCGGCGGCGATCGCGCGGCGCGACGATCTCCTACCGTAGGAGGGTGCCCGGCCCCGGGCGGCGGCGTAGCGTCGGGCGGGTGACCACCCATGCGGAGCGCGCGGCGCTCGACGGCGACACCCGCGAGCTCACCCTGCGGCGGTTCCGGCACAGCAGCGTCGTCGGGGGCCGGGGCGCGGCGCCGGTGCCCGTCGACCAGCTGCCGCCCGGCCCGCGCTGGCCGGCGCTGCTGCAGACCGTGGCACTGATGCGCTTCCGGCACCAGTTCCACCCCTGGTTGCACAAGAAGTACGGCGACGCGTACACGGTCCACCTGGTCCCCGGCGGCCGGCCCCTCGTGCTGTTCACCCGGCCCGAGGTCACCAAGGAGATCTTCGCCGCCGACCCCGAGGTCTTCCACGCCGGCAAGGGCAACGCGATCCTCGGCCCGATCATGGGCGAGCACTCGCTGCTCCTGCAGGACTCAACCGAGCACCACCGCGCCCGCAAGCTGCTCATGCCCGCGTTCCTCGGGCACGCGCTGCGCGGCTACCGCGGCCTGGTCGCCGAGGTCGCCGCCGCGGAGGTCGACACCTGGCGGGAGGGCGAGCCGTTCCGTGCGCTCGAGCGGATGAACGCCCTCACGCTCGAGGTGATCCTCCGCGTCGTCTTCGGCGTCACCGACGAGGAGCGGCTCGCCCGCCTGCGCCCGGCGGTCAACCGCACGGTCGAGATCCACCCGGCGATCCTGCTCGGCTGGGCCTACCCGCGGCTGCAGAGGCTCGGCCCCTGGCGGCGGACGGTCGACAACCAGGTCGAGCTCGACCGGTTGATGTATGCCGAGATCCGCGAGCGGCGTACGGCGGCCGACCTCGCCGAGCGCTCCGACGTACTGTCGCGGCTGCTCGCGTCGAGCGACCCCGATCGCCCCGACGACCCGGACCGCGGGCTCGACGACACCGAGCTGCGCGACCAGCTGGTCACCCTGCTGCTCGCCGGTCACGAGACGACCGCCTCGGCCCTGTCGTGGGCACTGGTGGAGGTGGGCCGCAGCCCCGACCTGCTCGCGCGCACCCAGCGCGCGGTCGACGAGGGCGACGACGCCTGGCTCGAGGCGGTGCTCAAGGAGTCGATGCGGCTGCACCCGATCATCCCGATGGTGGTGCGCACCCTGATGGCGCCGGCGACCGTCGGCGGCTGGGACCTGCCGGCCGGCACGACGGTCGGCCCGTCGATCATCATGAGCCACCAGCAGGAGTCGAACTTCGCGGACCCCGGCGTGTTCCGGCCCGAGCGCTTCCTCGGCGACGACGTCCCGGCGCTCACCGTGTGGATCCCGTTCGGTGGCGGCGTCCGGCGCTGCATCGGTGCCGGGTTCTCGCTGATGGAGGGCGTCGAGGTGCTCCGCGAGGTCTTCGGTCGGTACGACGTCAGCGCGGTCGGCACCGACGTCCCGAAGGTCCGCAACATCACCAGCGTGCCGCGGCGGGGGGCGCGGATCCGGGTCCGCGCGCGCTGACCTCCACCGTCGCGGCGACCTGCTCGAACAGGTCCGCGTAGTCGGCGTAGTCCTCGCGCGCGACGGTCCCGGTGAGGGTGACGCCGACGCCGTCGCGCAGCCAGGCCCACTGGTCGCACACGACATCGATCCCGTCGATCCCGTCGAGCCCGCCGATCCCGTCGAGCCGGTGGGAGAACCGGGCGTAGGCGACCGCCTCGCCGCCGAGGTCGATGTCGAGGTCGTCGAGGTCGACGACGTCGGTGTCCTCGACCTCGAGGGCGTCGAGCTGGCCGGCGAGCGCGGCCAGCGCCTCGGCCCGCCAGGCGGCCAGGGACAGCGCGGGGTCGACCGGACCGGTGCGCAGCGCGAGCTCGGGGGTGACGCCGCAGGGTGTGGCGGCGGGTGCGCGCGCGACGAGGAGGACCCCCGGGGCCGGGGTGTCGTGGGCGGTCCAGCGGCGGGGGACCGCGAGCGAGACGGACGGGGTGGTGGGCGGGGTCGTGGAGGAGGTCATGGCGCCAGCGTCGGCACGACGTGGCTGTGGACAAACACCGTCCGGGCCGGCCTGTGGACAGGAGCGGGAGAAGGCGCGCCGCGGTGTCGGAGGTGCGGCCTAGGTTCGGTTCATGGCCATTGCACGCAATCCCCAGTTCGTCCTCGACTGCCCCGACCCGCAGCCGCTCGCGGCCTTCTACGGCGCCCTGCTCGGCTGGGCGCCCCAGGTGGATGCCGACGGAGGTTGGGCCACCGTCAGCGACGGCGACCGGCACCTCCACTTCCAGCGCGTCGACGACTACCGGGCTCCCGACTGGCCCGGGCAGGACGTTCCGCAGCAGGTGCACCTCGATGTCGACGTCGACGACCTCGACGAGGCCGAGGAGGCGACCCTCGCGCTCGGGGCGACCAAGCATCCCCACCAGCCGGGAACGTCCTTCCGCGTCTTCCTCGACCCGGCCGGGCACCCCTTCTGCCTGTGCCAGGGGTGAGGGCCGGGCCCGCGCGGCTCAGCGGGCGAACGACTCCCTGACCTCGTCCTCGGTGATGCCGTAGTCCGCGAGGTCGTACTGGTGCGAGGGCCGGCGCGGTCCCTGGCGCGACTCCTCGTCGAGCCGGCGGACCGCGGCCTGGGCGTCCTGGCTCCAGGGCAGGCCGAAGGCGTCGTAGATGGCGCCGACCGTGCCGACCGGGTCCTGCACGAACGCGCGGTAGTCGACGTCGAAGAACTGGCTCTCGTCGGCCTTCTCCCGCGCCTGCCAGAACGCGTCCCACTGGCGGGTCAGGTGCCCGAGCTGGTCGCGGCCGAGGGTCTCGCCGACGAAGGTCGTCGAATGGCCGTCGGTCGCCTCGGCGGAGAGCGAGCAGGCGGAGGCCACCGAGGTCACCGGGTCGCGCTGGGTCATCACGACCAGGGCGTCCGGGTAGACCTCGAGCAGCGCGTCGAGCGCGATCAGGTGCGACGGGTTCTTGAGCACCCAGCGCTTGTCCTGGTCGTTGAGACCGATCAGCTGCAGGTTCTGGCGGTGTCGCTCGTAGGCGTCGGTCCAGGACTGGGTGGCCAGCCAGCGGGAGTACGCCGGCACGTGGGCCAGCGACTCGAAGCCGAGCGACTTGCCGGTCTGGCGCAGCACCCGCCAGCACTCCTCGGGCTCGGTGGCGTCGGAGTAGTGGATCCCCATGAACTCGGGGTTGGTGACGTGGTGCTCCCGGAACGCCGCCTGCATGGCGGTGAAGATCGGGTCGTCCTCCCAGGTGTCCCGCGGCGGACGGGGCTGTGGGAACTCGGTCAGCCACATCTCGAGGCCCTGGTTCGCCGGGTCGGCGCACAGCAGGCGGCTCAGGGCCGTGGTCCCGGTGCGGGGGAGGCCGAGCACGAAGATCGGCCGCTCGATGGCGACGTCGGCGTGCTGCGGGAACTCGGCGAACCGGGCCTGGGTGAGCAGGCGGGCGACGAGCGCGCTCTTCACCTGCGAGCGCATGAAGTAGTTGCCGATCCCGGTCAGCCCGGCCTCCGCGGAGCCGAGGTCCTCGACCAGGATCCGGAACGCCTCCTCGTGCCCGGGGGCGTCGGCGAAGCCGAAGTCGGTCAGGCCGGTCGTCCGGGTCGCGGCCTCGCAGATGTCCTCGAAGCTGCCGACGTCCGGGCGCTGGCGAGGCTCGCTCATGCGTGGAACTCGCCGCAGTCGACGTTCAGCATCTGGCCGGTCACCGCAGAGGCCAGGTCCGAGGCGAGGAACAGCGCGGCCCGGGCGACCTCGTCCGGCGTCGCGAGGCGCTTCAGGTCGGTGGGCGCCGCCTTCTCGGCGTACACCTCCTCGTGGGTGCGGCCCGACTCCTGGGCGATCCAGTCGAAGTAGGCCTTGTTCACGTCCTCGTAGATGTAGGACGGCGCGATGCTGTTGACCCGGATGCCGCGCGGGCCGAGCTCGGTGGCGAGCGACTGGGCGAGGTGCTCGAGGGTGCCCTTCGACAGCTTGTAGCCGGAGTACTCGGGCTGGCTGCTGTAGATGACGCACGAGTTGACCATGATCACCGAGCCGCCGACCTTGTCCTCGGTCTGCGCGAGCGCGTCGGCGAACAGCGCGGACAGGCGCAGCGGCGCGAAGACGTTGGTCTCGTTCGCGTTGCGCAGGCCATCGAGGTCGAGGGTGCTGATCGGGTCCATCGGCGGGATGCCGAAGGCGTTGTTGATCAGGCAGTCGACCTGGCCGAACTCGTCGAGCGCCGCCTCGACCAGCGCCTTGCGCTGGTCCTCGTCGGTGATGTCGGTCGGGACCACGAGCGCGCGGCGCCCGTAGGAGCGCACGGTCTCGGCCATCTTCTCCAGGCGCTGGGGCGTCCGGCTCGCGAGCACCAGGTCGGCGCCCATCTTGGCCGCCTCCTCGCCGAGGGAGCGGCCCAGGCCCGGCCCGACGCCGGAGAGCACGACGACCTTGTCGGTCAGCAGATCCACCATGGCGAAAGAGTAGAACGTGTTTCAGTTTTCGGGAAGGTGTCGTGAAGACAGTTTCACCGGTCGGCCGGTGAAACTGTCGCGACGGGCCGCGCGGAATACGCCAGCCCGATCCGGGTTGTCTCCTGGTGTGACCATTGCGCGCATCGAGCTCAACGACCAGACCTCCATCCCGCAGTTCGGCCTCGGCGTGTGGCAGGTGCCGCAGGCGGACACCGAGCGGGTCGTGTCCGACGCCTTCGAGATCGGCTACCGCCACGTCGACACCGCCCAGATGTACGGCAACGAGGAGGGCGTCGGAGCCGCGATCACGCGCTCCGGCCTCGCCCGTGAGGACCTGTACGTCACCACCAAGCTCAACAACAACCGCCACGACCCGGCCGTCGCGAAGGACTCGCTGCGGGTCTCCCTCGACAAGCTCGGCCTCGAGCGGGTCGACCTGTTCCTCATCCACTGGCCGCTGCCGACGCAGTACGACGGCGACTTCGTCTCGACCTGGGAGGCGCTCCTCGAGCTGCGCGAGGCCGGCCTGACCACCTCGGTCGGCGTCTCCAACTTCCAGCCCGACCACCTCGACCGGATCGTCGCCGCGACCGGCGTCGTCCCGGCCGTCAACCAGGTCGAGGTGCACCCCTACTTCGCCAACGAGGCGGTCCGGGCGGCGACCACCGGCCACGGCGCCCGCGTCCAGGCCTGGTCCCCGCTGGGTCAGGGTGGCGGCGAGCTGACCGACCCGGCCGTGACCGCGCTCGCCGAGCGCCACGGCAAGACGCCCGCCCAGGTGCTGCTGCGCTGGGCGCTGGACCGCGGCGACATCGTGTTCCCGAAGTCGCTGAGCAAGGTGCGGCTGGCGGAGAACTTCGACGTCTTCGACTTCGCACTCACGGCCGACGAGGTTGCCGCCCTGGCCGCGCTCGACAAGGGTGAGGCGGGCCGGCAGGGCCCGAATCCGGACGTGTTCGACTGGATCCCCGCCTGAGGCGCCGCCTCAGGAGATCATCCGGCGCGCGACCGCGCGCTGGCGTGCGGCGATCCGCTCGGCGTACTCCTCCGCCGACAGCCCGACCAGGTCGGGCAGGTGCTTGGGGACCTCGGCAACCGGCACGACCTCGACCGTCGGCCCGTCCGCGGCGGCGAGCGCGCGGGTGAGCTGCTGCCAGCGCAGCATGATCGGGCCGGTGCGGTGGCCGGTGGTCTCCAGCCAGTTCGCGACGGGGGCGCCGGCGGGGCCGGGCGGGCGTTCCGAGATGACGAAGCGCATCATCCCGTCCTCGTCGCAGGCCGCCTGGGCCTTGGTCAGCGAGGTCTGGTGCGTCTCGTAGTCGGTCGAGGCGTACCAGTCCGAGCCGACCTGGATCGCCTGGTAGGTGCAGTCGTCGCAGCGCGGGACGCTCACGATCATCGCCTCGTCCTCGGCGAGCTCGTAGTGGCCGATCGAGGAGAACTGGGACGACAGGCCGCCGGGCGTCGAGGCGGGAACGGTCAAGGTGTTGACCGGCTCCTTGTACTGGAAGAAGTGCGGGAAGGCGAACCAGGTCTGGATCGAGCTGGTGAGTGAGCGGGCGGCCACCTCGTACTTCTTGCGCAGCGTCGCCTCGGACAGCGGCCGGCGCGGCCGGCCGAGGGTGTCGACCCGCTCGATGGTGAGCGTGCCGCGGACCTCGGTGTCCCAGTCGTTGAAGACCTCGCGCACGATCAGGGTCTTCGCCCCGGGCTCGGCGACGTAGGTGAACTCGAAGCTCCCGTCGGGGCCGATCGAGAGCTCACGCTCGTCGAAGGCCATCAGCGAGGTCGCGGCCGACGTCGCGCTGTAGCTGCCGCCCATCACCTGGAAGGACAGGTCGGCCGACGTGCCGCGGGTGCCGCGGACGACGTACTCGACGCCCTCGCGCAGGTAGGCGTTGAGGTAGACGGCGTCGGGGTTGTCGAGGCCCTGCCGGGAGAACTGGTGCGTGGGGTTGATGAAGACCGGCTGGTCGAGGTCGTAGTCGAACGCTGTCTGCATCGCCATCCGGATCCGGCCGGAGAGGTAGTCGTAGCCCTCGAGCCGGTCGGCCTCGGTCCGGATGAACGGCGCGTTCGCGATCAGCTCCTCGGCCTCCGCGATCGCGTCCTGCAGCGGCTTGGTCAGCCCGAGCGCGGCCGATGCCTGCGTCATCAGCCGTTGGCCTTCGCGATGATGTTCTCGGCGTACTGCTCGAGGTGCTTGACCTTGGTCTCGAGCGGCTCGGTGTCGGGGCCCTTGATGTAGGGGACCCGGAAGCCGACGATGCAGTCGGTGACGCCCTTGTCCTCGAGGCGCTTGATGCCGTCGAGGGTGTAGGCGTCGTACGAGATCACATGGACCTCGAAGTCGTCGCGGGTGTCGCCCTCCTCCTTGCGGATCTCCGCGAGACGGGCGAGCAGCCGGTCGAGCTCCTCGCCGTCGCCGCCGGCGTGCATCCACCCGTCGCCCTTGCGTACGGCGCGGCGCAGGGCGGCGTCGGAGTGACCGCCGACGAGCAGCGGGATCCTCTCGGTCGGCGCCGGGCACTGCTGGAGCGGCTCGATGTCGAAGAACTCGCCGTGGTAGCCGAAGAAGGTTGGCTCGTCGCCGGGCTGGGTGAGGCCGCGCAGGATGTCGATGCACTCGTCCATCCGCTTGCCACGCCGCTCCCACGGCACGCCGAGGGCGGCGAAGTCCTCGGGCCAGGGGGAGAGGCCGACGCCGAGGCCGAGGCGGTTCTTGGAGAGGTGCGCCAGCGACGAGGCCTGCTTGGCGACGAGCACCGGCGGGCGGATCGGGAGCTTCAGCACGAACGGCGTGAGCCGGAGCGTCTCGGTGACCGCGAACAGGTGCGCGCACAGGATGAAGGTCTCGATGAACTGCTTGCCGAGCAGGAACTCGCGGTCGCCCGTGTCGGTGTAGGGGTACTTCGAGTCCGACTCCTGCGGGTAGATCAGGCTGTCCGCGATCGTCATCGAGGTGTAGCCGGCGGCCTCGCAGGCCTGGGCGAGCGGGGCGTAGTAGTCGGCGTGGGTCATGCCCTCGGCGAAGGAGAAGCGCATGGACGCACACTAGAACGCGTTCTAGATTTCTGCCAGAGTGAGTCCTATGCCAGCGACCAAGCCCAAGCCCGAGGGGCTCGACAAGCCGATCGTCGCGAAGATCATCAAGTACGGCGCGAGGGCCAACGTGGCGATCTATCGGCTGACCAACGGCCGCGTGGGCGCGAAGTGGCGGATCGGCGCGGGCTGGAAGAAGCCCGTGCCCGTGCTGCTCCTCGACCACGTCGGCCGCAAGAGCGGCACCCGGTTCACCACGCCGCTGCTCTATCTCGCCGACGGGGCGGACCTAGTGATCGTCGCCTCGCAGGGCGGGCTGCCGAAGAACCCCCAGTGGTTCCACAACCTGGTCGCGAACCCCGAGACCACGGTCGCCGTGCCCGGTGAGCGCAGCCGCGCCGTCCGCGCCCGGGTCGCCGGACCCGACGAGCGCGCCGGGCTGTGGCCCCGGCTGGTCGACCTGTACGCCGACTTCGACAACTACCAGGCCTGGACCGACCGCGAGATCCCGGTCGTCGTCCTCGAGCCCCGCTGACCCGACCGACGAGGAGCCCCGGATGGACGTCCAGCAGCTGATCGACCGCGCCGAGATCGCGGACGCGATCACCCGCTACACGCTCGCCGTCGACGAGGGCGACTTCGACCGGCTCGACACCGTCTTCACCGCCGACGCGCACATCGACTACACCGAGAGCGGCGGCGTCGCCGACGTCTTCCCGGTCGTCAAGGCGTGGCTCGCCGAGGCGTTGCCGGGCTTCTCGACGCACCGGATCCACATGCTCGGGCAGATCTCCTATGAGTTCGCCCAGGGCGGCGACGAGGCCGCCGTGGCGGCGTACTTCCACAACCCGATGCGGATCCCGAGCGGCCCGGGAGGACGGGACGGCGAGCGGGTGGTCGAGGTCGGCGGCCTCTACCGCCATGCCTTCGTCCGGACGACGGACGGCTGGCGCTCGAAGCGGCTGCACGAGCAGGTCGTCTGGACGCGCGGTTTCTGATTTCCTCGGCCCCACGGGACAATGGGCGGGTGAGCGAGCAGCAGCGGCCCCCCGCCGAACGTCCCGTGGTCAACGGGCTGGTGGCGCTGCTCGCGGTGGCGCTGGGCGTCGGCCTGATCCTGGCGGTGGTCGTCCTCGTCGGCACCAAGGTGCTCGGCATCGGCGGTGACAGCGGCGAGTCTGCGGCGGACGCCACCGTGCGGCAGTCGATGTACCTGCCGACGCCGGTCGAGACCGACGAGGCTTCCGGCCCGCTGGTCACCCTGCACACCCAGGGCACCGACGTGCCCGAGGAGGGCGACGACACCGAGCTGCCCGAGGACGAGCCGACCACCGAGCTCCCCAGCGACAGCCCCAGTGCCGGCCAGATCTCGCTGCAGGCCCTCGCGACCACGGTCGCCAGCGGCGAGCGGATCTACTTCAGCGGTGTCTACCCCGGCGGCGAGGGCGCGATCTTGTGGGTCCAGCGCTTCGAGAACGGCGACTGGGCCGACTTCCCGGCCAGCGTCGGCGTCACCAACGGCACCTTCTCCAGCTACATCTTCACCGGCGTCAGCGGCGTCAACCGGTTCCGTGTCGTCGACCGCGACAGCGGCACGATCAGCAACGAGATCAGCGTCACCGTCGGCTGATCGTTCCTCCCGCACCTGAACCGCCTTGTAACTAAGTGTTACATCGCCAAATCGGGTGCCACAGCGCCCGGGAGGATGTCACAGCGCCGTGGTGGTTGCGGCCGTGCCGCCACCGCGGGTGCCCCACGCCCCCGGCTCGTCCGCGAGGTGCCGGGTCGCCGAGGCGTGCCGCGAGACGCCTGACTACCCGGGCGTTACGACGCCTACCCGGGCGCTGTTGCGCCGATTTCCGTGCTGTAACCCTTAGTTACAAGCCGCCGGGCGAGACCGTCCGGGGACACCGCTCGGACGCCACGTGCCGCTCCTCGGGGAGCGCGGACGGCGCGCCGGAAATTCGGTCGTGCGGTCGGGAACATCCCCCCGTGGCGGCCGGTTGTGGTCTGTGTCAGACTTGAGTCCATCCGGCTCAACTAACTTGAATCCCGATCTTCACGCACGGAGGAGAAACACACATGGCACGAGCTGTCGGCATCGACCTCGGTACGACGAACAGCGTCGTCGCGGTCCTCGAGGGCGGCGAGCCCACGGTCATCGCCAACGCGGAGGGTGCCCGGACCACGCCGTCCGTCGTCGCCTTCGCGAAGAGCGGTGAGGTGCTCGTCGGCGAGGTCGCGAAGCGCCAGGCCGTCACCAACGTCGACCGCACCATCCGGTCGGTCAAGCGCCACATGGGCACCGACTGGACCCAGCACATCGGCGACCCGGTGGACAAGGACTTCACGCCGCAGCAGATCTCGGCGTTCATCCTGCAGAAGCTCAAGCGCGACGCGGAGGCCTACCTCGGCGAGACCGTCACCAACGCGGTGATCACGGTCCCGGCCTACTTCTCCGACGCCCAGCGCCAGGCCACCAAGGAGGCCGGCGAGATCGCGGGCCTCAAGGTCGACCGGATCGTCAACGAGCCGACCGCGGCTGCGCTGGCCTACGGCCTCGACAAGGGCGACGACCAGACGATCCTCGTCTACGACCTCGGTGGCGGCACGTTCGACGTGTCCCTGCTCGAGATCGGCGAGGGTGTCGTCGAGGTCAAGGCGACCAGCGGTGACAACCACCTCGGTGGCGACGACTGGGACAACGCGATCGTCGAGTGGATGGTCAAGAAGTTCAAGGACGCCAACGGCGTCGACCTGTCGAAGGACAAGATCGCCGCGCAGCGTCTGCAGGAGGCTGCCGAGAAGGCGAAGATCGAACTGTCCTCGTCGAGCGACACCACGGTCCACCTGCCCTACATCACTCACGGCGAGAACGGCCCGCTGCACTTCGAGGAGCGGCTCACCCGCTCGGAGTTCCAGCGGCTGACCGCCGACCTGCTCGAGCGCACCAAGGCGCCGTTCCAGAACGTCCTCAAGGACGGCGGCGTCGCGCTCTCCGAGATCGACCACGTGGTCCTGGTCGGCGGCTCGACCCGCATGCCTGCGGTGACCGAGCTGGTCAAGGAGATGCTCGGCGGCAAGGAGCCCAACAAGGGCGTCAACCCGGACGAGGTCGTCGCCGTCGGCGCCGCCCTGCAGGCCGGTGTCCTCGCCGGTGAGGTCAAGGACGTGCTGCTCCTCGACGTCACCCCGCTCAGCCTCGGCATCGAGACCAAGGGCGGTGTCTTCACCACCCTGATCGAGCGCAACACCACGATCCCGACCAAGCGCTCGGAGATCTTCACCACCGCCGACGACAACCAGCCGTCGGTCGAGATCAAGGTCGCCCAGGGCGAGCGGGCCATCTGGTCGCAGAACCAGGGCCTCGGCAACTTCGAGCTGACCGGTCTCCCGCCGGCTCCGCGCGGCGTGCCGAAGATCGAGGTGACCTTCGACATCGACGCCAACGGCATCGTCCACGTCTCCGCCAAGGACCAGGCGTCCGGCCGCGAGCAGTCGATGACCATCTCCGGCGGCAGCGCGCTGTCGAAGGAGGACATCGACCGGATGGTCAAGGAGGCCGAGCAGTACGCCGAGGAGGACGCCAAGCGTCGCGAGGCCGTTGAGGTCCGCAACCAGGGCGACCAGCTCGTCTACACGACCGAGAAGTTCCTCGCCGACAACGGCGACAAGATCCCGGACGACGTCAAGGCCGAGGTGACCACCGACCTCGAGGCGCTCAAGAGCGTCCTCGAGAACGCCGAGGCGAGCGCCGAGGACCTCACCGCCGCCATCTCCAAGCTGGGCGAGTCCAGCCAGAAGATGGGTGCCGCGATGTACGCCGCCGCCGAGGCCGACTCCGCGGCCGCGGGCGGCTCCACCGGCGCGACTGGCGAGGCCGACGACGACGTCGTCGAGGCCGAGATCGTCGACGAGGACACCGAGGGCGACGCCAAGTGACCGAGGACAACCTCAACCCGGAGGAGGGGGAGCTGCAGGAGACTGCAGCTCCCTCGCCCGAGGGCGACGGGCCCGAGGCGGCCGAGAGCCCCGAGGTGCCCGAGGCGGAGGCGGACGAGCTCGCCGTGACGAAGATGGAGCTGGAGGAGCGGACCCTCGACCTGCAGCGCCTGCAGGCGGAGTTCCTCAACTACAAGCGCCGGGTCGAGCGCGACCGCGAGCTGCTGCGCGAGAACGCGACGTACGCCGCGCTCACGCCGATCATCGACGTGCTCGACACGATCGACCGGGCCCGGGAGCACGAGCCGCTCGAGGGGGGCTTCAAGGCGACCGCCGAGCAGCTCGAGCGGGTCGTCGCCGGGCTCGGGCTGGTCAAGTTCGGCGAGGTCGGCGACGCGTTCGACCCCACCGTGCACGAGGCGCTCTCGCACATCGGCACCGACGCGGAGGTCGAGGTGACCACGTGCAAGGTGGTCGCGAAGGCCGGCTACAAGATCGGTGACCGGGTGGTCCGCGCAGCACAGGTGCTGGTGGTCGACCCCGCCTGATGACGGAAACGACAGCAACGACGAGGAGGGAGGTGCGCGATGAGTGACGACGGAATCCGGTCGGACTGGGCGACCAAGGACTTCTACAAGGAGCTCGGGGTCGCGAAGACCGCGTCGCAGGACGAGATCAAGAAGGCCTACCGCAAGCTCGCGCGCGCCAACCACCCCGACTCGCACCCCGACGACACCGCCAAGCACGAGAAGTTCAAGGCGGTGGCCGAGGCGTACGACGTCATCGGCGAGCCTGCGAAGCGCAAGAAGTACGACCAGGCCCGCGAGATGTTCAGCCGTGGCGGGTTCCCCGCGGGGGCCGGCTTCGGCGGCGGCGCCGGGGGCTTCGGCGGCAGCGTGAACCTCGAGGACCTGCTCCGTGACCGCGCGGGCGGCGGCGGTGGCTTCGGCGACCTGTTCGGCGACCTGTTCGGCGGCGGTGGACGGGCCCGGACCCGTGCTCCGCGGGCGACCCGCGGTGCGGACCTGGAGACGACCGCGACCATCGGTTTCACCGAGGCGCTCGACGGCGCCACGGTGTCGCTGCGGGTCAGCTCCGACGGTGCTTGCGCGACCTGTCGCGGCACGGGCGGCAAGCCCGGCACCCAGCCGCACGTGTGCCCGACGTGCGACGGCGCAGGTGTCGTCACGGCCTCGGTCGGCGGCGGGTTCTCCATGAACGAGACGTGCCCGACGTGCGGCGGTCGCCAGCTCGTGTACGACGACCCGTGCCCCGCCTGCCACGGCACCGGCCAGGGCCGCGCCACGCGAACCATCCAGGCCAAGATCCCCGCCGGGGTCAAGGACGGCCAGCGGATCCGGCTGCGCGGCAAGGGCGGCTCGGGTGACAACGGCGGCCCTGCCGGGGACCTCTACGTCACCGTCAAGGTCACCGGTCACCGGGTGTTCGGCCGCAAGGGCGAGCACCTCACGATCGACGTACCGGTGTCGTTCACCGAGCTCGCGCTCGGCGCGGAGATCAAGATCCCCACGCTCGGGGGCGGCCCGGTGACCCTCAAGGTCCCGGCCGGCACGCCCAACGGGCGCACCTTCCGGGTGCGCGGCAAGGGTGCCGCCAAGGCCGACGGCTCGCGGGGCGACCTGCTGGCCACGGTCGAGGTCCAGGTCCCGAGCAGCCTCGGTGCCGAGGCCAAGCAGGCCCTGGAGGCGTACGCCGCCGCCACGGCCGACACCCGGCTGCGGTCGGGCCTGTTCGAAGAGGCGAAGTGATGGCCGGTCGCAGCATGCCGGGCAGCCCGGGGTCCCTCGGTCCTCCCGGCGAGGAGGAGGCCGTCTACGTCATCAGCGTGGCGGCCCAGCTCAGCGGCCTGCACCCGCAGACGCTGCGGACCTACGAGCGGGTCGGGCTGATCACGCCCGGCCGCACGGGGGGCGGCGGCCGGCGGTACTCCTACCGCGACATCGAGCGGCTGCGCGAGATCGCGCACCTCACCGCCTCCGGCATCGGGATCGAGGGCGTCAAGCGGATCCTCGACCTGGAGAACGCCGTCACGGCGCTTCGGGCGCGCAACGCGGAGCTGGTCGCCGAGCTGGAGGCGACCCGCGATGCGCTCCGGCAGGCGGTCGCCGCACGACCCGCCGCCCCCCGCAGCAACCTGCCGGCGCTGCCCGGCGCGAGCGTCGGCCAGTCCGTGGTCGTGTGGCGCCGTAGTCCCTGACATCGCGCTCGTCGCGTACCCGGTCGTGAGCGGCCCGGTTCCCGCGACACCGTGACCTGAGATCCCTCTGCCCGGTTACCACCACAGGCGTTAACCTCCACCCGTCGGGTTGGTCGGGTGCATGGGGGCACGGCCGGGACCCGCAGGAGGACGAGAGGTACGCGTGGACGCAGTGCTGGACGGGCTCAGGGACTGGGCCGACCACGTCGACTGGTTCGCCTTCGTGTCGATCCCGTTCTTCACGGGCATCATCGGCTGGCTGATCAACTGGTCGGGCCTGTGGATGCTGTTCAAGCCGATCAACTTCTACGGCGTCAAGGTCGCCGGGCTGCGCGAGGTGGCCGGGGTGCTGCCGCGCAAGCTGCAGGAGGTCCCGGGCTGGATGGAGGGCGGCTTCGGCTGGCAGGGCATCGTCCCCGCGCGTGCCGCCAAGATGGGCAGCATCGCGGTCGACAAGGTGATCGCCAAGCTCGGTACGCCCGCCGAGTTCTACGCCCAGCTCGAGCCCGACCACATCGCCGAGCACATCGTCGCGGTCTTCCGGCCCGACCTGCCCGCCCTGGTCGACGACGTGATGATGCGCGAGCACCCCCGGCTGTGGCGCGACCTGCCGCGCCCGGTGCGGCAGGCCGTCATCGACCGGGTCCAGGCCCAGCTGCCCGGGGTGGTCAAGACCATCACCGACGAGATCGGTGTCCACATCGACCAGCTGCTGGACCCGAAGATCATGGTCATCGACCACTTCCGGAACAACCCCGAGCTGGTGGTCAAGGTCTTCAAGGACGTCGGCCAGCGCGAGCTCAACTTGATGGTCGCCTTCGGCTTCATCTTCGGCTTCCTGCTCGGCATCCCGGTCGCGGTCATCGACCAGACCTGGCACATCTGGTGGCTGCTGCCGCTGCTCGGCATCGTCGTCGGCTGGACCACCAACCTGCTCGGCATGTGGCTGATCTTCGACCCGCCGGAGGAGAGGCGGATCCTCGGCATCAAGGTGCAAGGCCTGTTCCTGCGCCGCCAGGCCGAGTGCGCGGAGGTCTACGCCCGGATCATCGCCGACGACGTCATCACGCTCGAACGGATCGGCGACTTCCTCATGGACGGTCCCCGCGGCGACCGCACCCGGCAGATGATCGCGACCGCGATGCGGCCCGCGATCGACAAGGCCGCCGGCCCGCTGCGCGGCGCGGTCAACGTCGCGATGGGCGGGCGGCGCTACGACAGCATCAAGGACTCCTTCGCGCAGGAGGCGGTCGGGCGCACCATCACGCCGTTCCGCGACCCCGGCTTCAGCAAGCAGCAGTCGGAGAAGATCCGGGTGCTCATCGCCCGGCGGACCAAGGAGCTCCCACCCAAGGACTTCGTGGAGATGATGCGTTCGGCGATCAAGGAGGACGAGTGGATGCTCTACGCCCACGGCGCGATCATGGGTGCCGCCGGCGGTTTCCTCCACCTCGGCATCTTCAACTGGGGCTGGCTCCCCGGCTTCCCGCCGGCGTGACCGATCCCGAGCACGGAAGGCTGACATGACTGAGGACCTCGACCAGGACGGCCTGCCGCGGCTGCCTGCGCTGACCGGCCCCGCGGTGGCGGAGTCGTTGCCGGGCCTGGCCCGCGTCGCCGGGTCCGCCGCGCTGCACAGCGCGGGCTGGGGACTGCGCACGACCACCCGCAGCTGGATGCGGGTGGGCCGCGCGGTGACCAACCGCGAGGAGGCGGCGTCGCTGGTCCGCGACGTCGGTTCGTACGTCGGCGCGCTCGGTGAGGTCGCCAAGCAGGTGTCCGGCGGGGTCCCCGTCGCCACCGCCCTGATGCGTGCGGGGGAGTCGCTCGGCGCCAGCGCCGACCGGCCCCGTGAGACGGTCGCGCCCCCGGTGGTCGACGGCCAGGTGGTCGCGTCGCGGCCGCAGTCCCTGCGCGAGCGCGGCAACGAGCTGCTCGAGCGCTCGCGCGACGTGTGGAGCAAGGACGACCGGCACCCCGCGTTCGACCGGATCCTCGACGAGCTCGCGCCCGACGAGGCCCGCGTCCTCGTGATGCTGCTGCGCGACGGCCCGCAGCCGTCGGTCGACGTGCGCACCGGCGGCCCGATCGGCATGGTCAGCAGCCAGCTGATCGCCCCCGGGCTCAACATGGTCGGGCCGCGGGCCGGGTTGCGCTACCTGGAGCAGGTGCCGTCGTACCTCAACAACCTGTTCCGGCTGGGCCTGGTCTGGTTCTCCCGCGAGCCGGTGCGCGACCACCTGGAGTACCAGGTGCTGGAGGCTCAGCCCGACGTGCTGGCCGCGCTGCACTCGGTGAAGTTCGCGAAGGTCGTACGACGCAGCATCCACCTCACGCCGTTCGGTGAGGAGTTCTGCAAGCTGGCCCTGGTCGACGAGCAGACGGCCGCCAGCGCCGAGTTGCCCGAGCACGAGGCGCCGCCGGAGATCGACGGGGTCTGAGCCGTCGGCCGCCCGTCGGCCGACGACTCAGTCGACGATCCGCCCGCCGGCCGCGCGCCACCAGGCCGCGCCCGCACGAACGGCGGGCGGCAGGTGCGGCGCCGTGGCGAGCTCGGCCAGCTCCGGCTGTTGGGCCATCCCGGCCGCGAACATCGCGTCGTGGCCGACCTGGTCGTCGTGCGCGACCAGCTCGCGCAACAGGTCCGGGGCCAGTGGCCGGCCGGCGAAGCCGCAGATCGCGAGTCCCGCGCCGCGCAGCACGGGGTCGGCCGACGCCAGCCAGGGCGCCGGGTCCGCGCTGTCGAACGGGATCATCAGGTTCGCGAACGCGAAGGCGGCACCGTGCCGCGTGGTCTCGTCCGGCCCGTCGAGCGCGGAGCGGACCATCTGCTCGCGGACCCCGTCGGCGAACGGCGAGGCCACGAGCAGGAACGACGACGTCACGACATGGGTGGCGCGGAAGTCGTAGAGCACCTCGAACAGCAGGCGCGCCAGCATCGTCTCGCCCGCGCTGGTGCCGGTGATCCGGGCCGCGAGCCCGGCGGCATGGGCGAAGTGCCGGTTGCGGCGGGTCCGGGTCCAGGCGGCGGCCCGCCGCGGCGCGACCAGCGTCCCGCTCAGGCGGTCGCGGACCGCCGTACGGAACTCGGCTGGGCAGCAGGCCAGGGTGGCGCTGAGGATCGGCTGGCGCAGCGGGTCGCCGGCGGCGGCGTCGCAGGCGTCGGCGAACACGGGAACCAGCGGCAGCCAGTCCGAGCGCCGCAGGCCGCCGACGCTGCGCATGTTCTGGATGCCGAGGCACGCGGCGCGCGCCACGACCCAGGACTCGTGGCCCAGCAGCTCGCCGCACCAGCCGACGAGGTCGGGCGTCGGGTTCTCGGTGACCGCGCTGAGCAGGTCGGCGGGCCGCTGCATGCCCGGCTCGGTGACGGCCGCCCGGACGACCTCGTCCACCACGTCGGCGTACGCGCTGCAGCGCAGCTTGCTCAGCGCCTCGTAGCGCAGCTGGTAGGCGAGCCCGGCGGCCCGCCCCACCTCGTCGGCGAGGCGCGCGAGGAGCGGGCGGATGGTGTGCGCGGGCATCCCGAACGGGCTGAGCACGTGGTACTCCGCGAACCGCAGCCAGTCCTGGGCGCTCGGCGACGGCGACGCGACGGCGTCGACCGCGGCCGTGAATCCGGCCAGGGTCGGCTCGGGGAGGTACGGGTCGGTGTCGGCCGGCGCGTAGGAGAAGGTCCGGCAGAGCACGTCGACCGGAACGCGCAGGTGCCCGGGAGGCAGCCCGAGCGCCCGCTCGTACGCCGCCACCACCGCGCCGCCGCGTCGTCCGGTGGTCTCCACCCGGGACAGGGTGGCGGGGGAGAGGTGGCTGCCGGCGCCGGCGCGGGCAGCGAGCTCGCGCAACGGCACCCCCGCCGCGACCCGGCTGGCCCGCAGCAGCCAGCCGATCCGCGCCGCGACGTCGATCCGTGCCCCGGCCAGCGGGGTGGGGTCGTCGATCTCGTCGGTGTGCCGAGCCACCCCGACATCGTGCCTGCGGCCCGGCCCGTCCGCTGCGTTTCACGACGGCTCGGCGCCGAAACAATCGCATTCGCGGACACCGGGCGTGCCACCGTGTTTCCGGCGCGGTCGGCCCCGTGGCCAACGCGGTGTGGGGTCGTGTCCTGCTCTGGGGGCCAGGAGGACGGCCCGGGTCGGCCGCGACGACTCGCGGCGGGTGGATGGGCCCGAGACCTGTCCACCCACCGCGTCCCCTCCGCCACGTCGCCCGGCGCCGGGTCTCGGACACCGGCCGTCGGACACCGGCCGTCGGAAGCCGGCCTTCGGACACCCGGGCACCCGGGCACCCGGGCTGCCGGGCTGCCGGGCGCCCGGCTCCGGACACCGACGCCCGGTCCGGTTCGGCGTACCCACCGAAAATTCCAAAGTTGAGTGGAACAGACTCAACTTTCGGGACGTTTGGCCTGATGACGGGTCGGACCAGCTCCGGCCAAGATGAAGCCAGACCACTCTTGAGGAGCACTGCATGAGCCAGTTCGGGGCCGACAAGTTCACCACGCGCAGCCGCGAGGCGATCGAGGCCGCCCAGCTCGCCGCGACCACGGCGGGCAACACCACCGTCGAGCCGATCCACCTGCTCGTCGCCCTGCTGCTGCAGGAGGACGGGACCGCCGCCCACCTCGTCGCCAAGGCCGGCGTCGACGTGCCGGGTCTCGTGCACGCCGCGTCCGCGGCGCGCGACGCGCTGCCGCGCGCCAGCGGCGCCACCGTCCAGCAGCCGGCCGGCTCGGCCGCGCTGACCCGGGTCCTCGCCTCCGCGCTGGACCTGGCGCGGTCGATGAAGGACGAGTACGTCGCGAGCGAGCACCTGCTCATCGCCCTGGCCACCGTCGAGTCCTCCGCCCACCAGGTGCTGGGCGAGGCGGGCCTGGGCGCCGACGCGCTGCGGGAGTCGCTGACCGCCGTGCGCGGCAACCGGCGCGTCACCTCGCAGGACGCGGAGGCGACGTACGAGGCGCTGGAGAAGTACTCCGTCGACCTCACCGCCGCTGCCGAGGAGGGCAAGCTCGACCCGGTGATCGGCCGCGACCAGGAGATCCGTCGTGTCGTCCAGGTGCTCTCGCGCCGGACCAAGAACAACCCGGTCCTCATCGGTGAGCCCGGCGTCGGCAAGACCGCCGTCGTCGAAGGGCTCGCCCAGCGCGTGGTCGCCGGCGACGTCCCCGACTCCCTCAAGGGCAAGCGGGTGCTCTCCCTCGACCTGATGGGCATGGTCGCGGGCGCGAAGTACCGCGGCGAGTTCGAGGAGCGGCTCAAGGCCGTCCTCGACGAGATCAAGCAGTCCGAGGGCCAGGTCATCACGTTCATCGACGAGCTGCACACGGTCGTCGGCGCGGGCGCCGGCGGTGACAGCCAGATGGACGCCGGCAACATGCTCAAGCCGATGCTGGCCCGCGGCGAGCTGCACATGATCGGTGCCACCACGCTCGACGAGTACCGCGAGTCGATCGAGAAGGACCCCGCGCTGGAGCGCCGCTTCCAGCAGGTCTTCGTCGGCGAGCCCTCGGTCGAGGACACCATCCAGATCCTGCGCGGCATCCAGGAGAAGTACGAGGCCCACCACGGTGTGCGGATCACCGACGCCGCGCTGGTGGCCGCCGCGACCCTGTCCGACCGCTACATCTCGGGCCGTCAGCTCCCCGACAAGGCGATCGACCTCGTCGACGAGGCCGCCTCGCGGCTGCGGATGGAGATCGAGTCGTCCCCGGAGGAGATCGACCAGCTCCGCCGGGCCGTCGACCGGCTCAAGATGGAGGAGTTCGCGCTCGCCAAGGAGTCCGACGACGCCTCGCGCGAGCGGCTCGAGGCGCTGCGTGCCGACCTCGCCGACAAGGAGGAGGAGCTGCGCGGGCTCGAGGCCCGCTGGGAGCGGGAGAAGTCCGAGCTCGAGGGCGAGGGCGTGCTGCGCCGCCAGCTCGACCAGCTGCGCGTCGAGGCCGACAAGCTGACCCGTGACGGCAACCTGGCCGGCGCCAGCGAGATCCTCTACGGCCAGATCCCCGCGCTGGAGCAGCAGATCAAGGCCGTCGAGGCGGCCGAGGGCGGCATCGACCCCGCCGACAAGCTCGTCGGTGAGGAGGTCGGGGCGACCCAGGTCGCCGAGGTCGTCGAGGCCTGGACCGGCATCCCCACCGGCCGCCTGCTCCAGGGCGAGACGGCGAAGCTGCTCGACATGGAGCAGGTGATCGGGTCCCGCCTGATCGGGCAGGCCGATGCGGTGCGCGCGGTCAGCGACGCCGTCCGACGGGCCCGGGCTGGGATCTCCGACCCCAACCGCCCGACCGGCTCGTTCCTGTTCCTCGGCCCGACGGGTGTCGGCAAGACCGAGCTCGCGAAGTCGCTCGCGGACTTCCTGTTCGACGACGACCGGGCGATCGTGCGCATCGACATGAGCGAGTACGCCGAGAAGCACTCCGTCGCCCGCCTCGTCGGTGCCCCTCCGGGCTACGTCGGCTACGACGAGGGCGGCCAGCTCACCGAGGCCGTCCGCCGGCGTCCGTACTCCGTCGTCCTGCTCGACGAGGTCGAGAAGGCGCACCCCGAGGTCTTCGACATCCTGCTGCAGGTGCTCGACGACGGCCGGCTCACCGACGGTCAGGGCCGCACGGTCGACTTCCGCAACACGATCCTGATCCTCACCTCCAACCTCGGCTCCCAGTTCCTGGTCGACCCCTCGCTGTCGCCCGAGGCGAAGCAGGAGTCCGTGATGGGGGTCGTCCGGGCCTCGTTCAAGCCGGAGTTCCTCAACCGTCTCGACGAGATCGTCACCTTCGACGCGCTCTCGCGTGAGGACCTCGCGCAGATCGTCGAGCTGTTGCTCCGCTCGCTGGAGTCGCGCCTGTCCGCCCGGCGGATCACGCTGTCGGTGACGCCCGAGGCCCGGGCCTGGCTCGCCGAGACCGGCTACGACCCGGCGTACGGCGCCCGGCCGCTGCGCCGCCTGATCCAGACCGCCATCGGCGACCCGCTCGCCCGGCTGCTGATCGGCGGCGAGGTCACCGACGGCGGCGCGGTCACCGTCGACCGCGGCGAGGACGGGTTGGTGCTCGTCGGCTGAGGCTGGTGCATGGATCCCCGGACATCCGGGGATCCATGCGCTTGTCAGGGGTTGCAACCCCTGACAAGCGCATGACTCGCCCATCCGGTGTGACGTGTGGGGCGGTCTGGTGGAATGGGGCCATGAGCGAGGAGCAGCCCCGGCCGGGACAGGCGACGCTGGCGGGCGCGCTGATCGTCGGCGGGTCGGTGTTCGTCGTCCTCGCCGCCTGGCAGCGGATCTCCAGCCTGCACACCCTCGAGGTGCAGGAGGAGCTGCAGCGGATCCTCACCGAGCCGATGACCGCCGATCTCGGCATGGACGTCGACGCCCTCTCCGCGACGATCCGGGTGCTCTGCATGATTGGTGCGGGCGCCGCGACCGCCTCGGCGATCCTCGGCATCCAGGTCTTCCGCCGCTCCGCGAGCGCCCGGATCGCGCTGACCGCCCTGTCGCCGCTGCTGTTCGTCGGCGGCCTCGCCACCGCGGGCTTCCTCGCGCCGATGGTCCTCGCCGGGATCGCGCTGCTGTGGCTCCAGCCGACCCGTGACTGGTACGCCGGCCGCCCGTGGATCCAGCGCTACGAGGAGCGCCGCGCCGCCCGGCTCGCCGCCCTCCGGCCCCCGGCACCGCAGTCCGGCCCCGTGCCGCCGCAGTCGGCGTCGCCGATGGCGCGGCCCGTGCCGGCGCCCGGCGTACCCCACGCCCCGCTTCCGTTCGACCGGCAGCGCCCCGTGGTCGGCCCCCGGCCGCCCGCGCTGGTGGCGGCGTGTGCGATCACGTGCGCCGTGGCGGTCGCCATGGTGCTGCTGGTCGCGGCGATGGCGGCCTACGTGTCGGCCAACAGTGCGGAGCTGTTCGCCGAGGTGATGAAGGACCAGCCGTCCTGGTTGAACACCTCGGACCTCACCGAGGACGACCTCGTCGCCGGCACCTACGTGCTCGTGGCGGGCGCCGCCGCGTGCGCGCTGGGCGCCATCGTGCTGGCCGCGCTGGCGTTCGTCGGACAGAACTGGGCGCGGATCGTGCTCGCGATCGGGTCGGCGAGCGGCGCTGCCCTCTCGCTGTTCCTCGCGCTCGGTGCCTGGCCGCTGGTCATCCTGGTCGCCGCCTTCGCCGGCATCGCCAGCCTGTTGATGCGGCCCGAGGTGGCCCGGTGGTACGTCGGGCGCTGACCCCGGCCGCGCCCGATCCGCGGCTCAGGCGCTCAGGTCGGCGCCGCCGAGCCGGCGCACCGCCTCGGCGATGACCTCCGGCCGCTTGCAGAAGGCCCAGCGAACCAGGTGCCGGCCGCAGCCGGGGGCGTCGGGGTCGTCGTAGAAGACCTCCGACGGGACAGCCACCACGCCGGCCCGCTCGGGCAGCGCGCGGCAGAAGTCGCCGCCGCTGGCCCAACTGAGATCGCTCACGTCCGTGGTGGCGAAGTAGGTCCCCTCGGGCAGGTACGTCGTCAGGCCGGCCGCACGCAGGCCCGTGACGAGCTGGTCGCGCTGGGCCTGCAGGTCGTGGGCGAGGGCCGTGGGGAAGGCGTCGCCGGCGTCGAGGGCGGCGGCCACCGCCGGCTGGAGTGGCGCGCCGGAGGTGAAGGTCAGCCACTGCTTGGCGGCGGTGACGGCGGCGACCAGCGGTGCCGGCCCGGTCGCCCAGCCGACCTTCCAGCCGGTCACCGACCACGACTTCCCGGCACTGGACAGGGTCAGGGTCCGCTCGGCCATGCCGGGCAGCGTCGCGAGCGGAACGTGCGCGCGAGCGTCGAAGGTGAGGTGCTCGTAGACCTCGTCGGTCACCACGAGCAGGTCGTGCTCGATCGCGACCCGGGCCACGGCCACGAGCTCGTCGGCGTCGAGCACCCGCCCGGTGGGGTTGTGCGGGGTGTTCAGCAGGATCAGCTTCGTCCGGTCGCTCACCGCCGCCGCGAGCTCGGTCGGGTCGAGGCGGAAGTCGGGTGCGCGCAACGTCACCGGCCGTCGTACGCCCCCGGCGAAGTCGATCATCGCCGGGTAGGAGTCGTAGTAGGGCTCGAGCACGACGACCTCGTCGCCGGGGTCGACCAGGCCGAGGAGTGCGCCGGCGATCGCCTCGGTGCAGCCGGTGGTCACCACGACCTCGCGGTCCGGGTCGAGGTCGATGCCGTAGCGGCGCCGCTGGTGGCGCGCGATCGCCTGCCGCAGCGCGGGGACACCGGGCCCGGGCGCGTACTGGTTGGCGCCGCCTCGCAGCGCCGCGACCGCGGCGTCGAGGATCACCGGGGGGCCGTCGGTGTCGGGGAATCCCTGGCCGAGGTTGACGGCGCCGGTCCGGGCGGCGAGCGCGGACATCTCGGCGAAGATGGTCGCGCCCATCCCGGCGACGCGGCGAGCTGCAGGAGGCACGCCCTGCACGATAGATAATGTCGAACCGTGACGACCACCGACACCGCCCTCGCCGCCGACATCGACGCCACCTGCCGCCTCACCGGTGAGTTCGTGCTCCGGTCCGGCCAGGTGAGCAACGAGTACTTCGACAAGTACCTCTTCGAGGCGGACCCGCTCCTCCTCGCCCGCGTCGCCCGCGAGGTCGCCCAGCTGCTGCCGGCCGACGCCGAGCTGCTCGGCGGCCTGGAGATGGGCGGCATCCCGATCGCCACCGCGGTCAGCCAGCTCGTCGGCCTGCCGGTCGTGTTCGTCCGCAAGAAGGCCAAGGAGTACGGCACCGCCAAGCTCGCCGAGGGGCCGTCCTACGAGGGCAGCAAGGTGGTCCTCATCGAGGACGTCATCACCACCGGTGGTGCGGTCCGCGACGCGACCAACGCGCTGCGTGCGGGGGGCGCGGTCGTGGAGACCGTGGTCTGCGCGATCGACCGGAGCCCGGCCGGCGAGAACCCGCTCGCCGACGTGGCGCTCGAGGTCCGCGCCGTGCTGACCAAGGCCGAGCTGGACGCGGCCCGGGCGGCCGCCCAGGCCTGACGTCGCGACGGCTGGCGAGGCGTCCCAGCAGCACCAGCCGTCACACCGGTCAGGCAATTCATGCGCTGGTCAGGTGTTGCAACCCCTGACCAGCGCAGGGATCCCCGGACATCCGGGGATCCCTGCAGCCGGGCTCAGCCCTCGCTCGGCGCGCCGGCGATGTTGACCAGCCAGTCGACGCCGTACTTGTCGGAGAGCATCCCGAAGGTGTCGCCCCACGGCGCCTTCTCGAGCGGCTGGTGGACGGTCGCGCCCTCGGAGAGTCCCTCCCACCAGGCGCGGAGGGTGGCCTCGTCCTCGGCCGGGCCGCTGATGCTGACCTGCTGGGTCTGCGGCTCGCCGGGCACGTGGGAGGGGTGGTCGGCGCCCATGAGGAGCACGGCGTCGGAGACCGACAGGGACGAGTGCATCACCCAGTCGACCTCGGACTCGGCGACACCCATCGCCGTGCCGCCCATGTCGGCGAAGGTCATCATCGTGAGCTCGCCGCCGAGGACGGACTGGTAGAACGCCATTGCCTCGCGGGCCTGGCCGCGCCAGTTGATGTAGGGGTTGAGGTTGATCGCCATGGTGACTCCTGGGGGTGGCTGGGTCGGTTGGGGTGGATGCCGGTTGGACCGGCGCCCGCTTCGAAAATCATCGCGGCGAGCACCGACAGTCACCACCAACGCCCGGCGACCACCGGGCGACCGGTCACTCGACGGGCGAGTCGACCTCGACGGCGTCATTGGTGCGGGCCTTGGCGCCGGGGCGCTTGTGCCGCCACCACTCCCACGCGAGCGGGACCGCCGAGAAGGCGAGGATGGCGAGGGTCACGTAGTCGATGTTCTCGCCGAGCGCCGGGATGGCGGCGCCGAGGAAGTAGCCGAGCAGGGTGATCGACACGACCCACAGCACGGCACCGACCGCGCTCCACAGGAAGAACCGGCGCCGCTCCATCAGCGTCACGCCCGCGACCACGGTGATGTAAGTGCGCACGAAGGGTACGAACCGGCCGATGACCAACGCCTTGTTGCCGTGCTTGTCGAAGAACACGCTCGTGTTGTCGAAGTACTTCTTCTTCAGGATCCGGCCCTCGCGGTGGTACAGCGGCGGGCCGAGCTTGCGCCCGATCTCGTAGCCGGCGACGTTGCCGCCGAACGCGGCGATCACCAGCAGGACGCAGGCGATGGCGAGCTCGACGGGCTCGTTCGAGATCCCGACGACGGAGTAGCCGGTCTTGTTGCTGCCCGCGATGAACAGGCCGAGGGCGAACAGCAGCGTGTCGCCGGGCAGGAACGGGAAGAAGAGGCCGCACTCGACGAAGACGATGGCCATCGCGATCCAGATGAAGGTGGTGCCGTATTCGTGCTGCAGCCATTCAGGATCGAGCCACTTGATCCCGAGCAGCATCGGCACGACGAAGGGGGTCGCGACCAGCGAGTTCACGACGCCACGCTACCGGCCGGTGCCCAACGGGGTGGTGGTTAGGGTGCCATCCGTGGACGAGCCGGTGGACCAGCCCGCGGACCAGCCTGCGGACCAGCCCGTGGTCGAGGACGAGCGGGCGCCGTACGACCCGATGCCGCACGGGCAGCCGGAGGTCGGCGTGGGGCCCTGGCCGGGAGCCTGGCCGCAGGGCCCCGGCAGTGAGGTGTACGACGAGACGCTGCTGCGCGACGGCGATCGCCGCAACGTGGTCGACCGGTACCGGTACTGGTCGGTCGAGGCGATCGTCGCCGACCTCGACCAGCGTCGCCACGGCTTCCACGTCGCCATCGAGAACTGGCAGCACGACTTCAACATCGGCACCATCGTCCGCTCGGCCAACGCCTTCCTCGCCGCCGAGGTGCACATCGTCGGCAACCGGCGCTGGAACCGCCGCGGCGCCATGGTCACCGACCGCTACCAGCACGTCCGCCACCACCCCAGCGTTGCGGAGCTGCACGCCTACCTCGCCGAGTCCGGGGTGCCGCTGCTCGGCATCGACAACCTCCCCGGCTCCGCCCACCTGGAGACGATGCAGATCCCCGAGCGGGTCTGCTTCCTGTTCGGGCAGGAGGGGCCGGGGCTCTCGGAAGGCGCCCGCGAGGCCTGCGACGGCACCTTCTCGATCGCCCAGTTCGGCTCGACCCGGTCGATCAACGCCTCTGCCGCGGCCGCGATCGCGATGCACTCGTGGGTGCGCCAGCACGCCGACCTCGGCAGCGACGAGGCCTGGCGCGGCTGACCGGATCAGGCGGGCTCCGCCTCCTCCAGCCTCCCCC
Organism: Nocardioides daeguensis; assembly: GCF_019192965.1. Lineage (GTDB taxonomy): Bacteria > Actinomycetota > Actinomycetes > Propionibacteriales > Nocardioidaceae > Nocardioides > Nocardioides daeguensis. The sequence continues at coordinate 279,040 of NZ_JAHTKU010000004.1, read as the reverse complement.
GCAGCGCGTGCAGCCCGCGCGACGTGTGGCTCTTGACGGTCCCCTCGGAGATGCCGAGCTCGGCGGCGACCTCGGCGACCGGCAGCCCCAGCCAGTGCCGCAGCAGCACCGCCGCCCGCTGCTGGGCGGGCAGGGTCTGCAGCGCGGCGACCAGCGAGTCGCGCTCCGCCGGGTCCAGGCCGGGGGAGGCCGGCAGGTCGGGCAGGGTCTCGGTCGGGACCTCCCGGCGTACGGCGCGCCGCGACTCGTCGATCACCGCGTTGAGCAGGATCTTGCGGACGTACGCGTCCTCGGTGCCGTTGCGGGAGACCCGCGGCCAGGCGACGTACAGCCGGACCAGCGCGGTCTGCACCAGGTCGTCGGCGCGGTGCCAGTCGCCGCACATGCCGTAGGCGATCCGGCGCAGCTGGTCGCGGCGGGCGGTGGCGAACTCGACGTACGCCGCCTCGCGCTCCGCGCGCCTCATCAGCCGGCCGCCTTGCTCGAGAAGCTGAGGTCCTTCTGGTCCGCGAGCCAGCTGGCCAGGTCGGGGGAGTCGGTGCCGTCGTCGGGGCCGGCGATGCCGCCGCCCGGCTGACTGTGGCTGCCGTTGCCCTCGTCCACGGCCGGCATCCGGTACAGGATCACCCACCGGACCTCGCCGCCCTTGCGCAGGTCGAGTGCCACCGAGTCCCTGATCGCCACCTGCTGGCCGCTGGCGTACAGGCCGGTGACCGGCTGGTCGATCCGCTCGACGACCTCCCAGCCGTCGCGCACCAGGACCACGTCGTCGTGCTGCGGGTCGTAGCCGGCGGGGAAGCCGTCGACGAGGTTGTCGGTCGGAGCCAGTCCCGCGGAGGAGACGCCCGCGGCGACCTGGACCTGCTCGCGGGCCGGGCCACGGCTGTCGCCGACCTGGGAGGTCACGGCCACGCCCGCACCGCCGAGCACCAGCGCCAGGGCGAGCGCCGCGCCGCCCCGGACGAGCCGCTGCCGTCGTACGGCACACCGACCGGCCCCCACCGTCGCCCTGACGTCGAAGGTCGGCGGCGGCGGCGTGCGCAGCTCGGCGTCGAGCCGGTCCGTGATGTCCTGCATCTGGTCCTCCAGGGGTGGGGGTTCACTCAAGCAGGGATACGCACGCCGACGGCGATCGGTTGTCACGGTAGGTTGAGGCGGACGTCACCGCACCCTGCGCAGGAGCCAATCGCATGCCCATCGCCACCCCTGAGAAGTACGCCGAGATGCTCGACGCCGCGAAGGCCGGCTCGTTCGCCTTCCCGGCCATCAACGTCACGTCCTCGCAGACGCTCAACGCGGCGCTCAAGGGCTTCGCCGACGCCGGTTCCGACGGCATCCTGCAGGTCTCGACCGGCGGCGCGGAGTACCTCTCCGGCCCGTCGGTGAAGGAGATGGTCACCGGCTCGGTCGCCTTCGCCGCGTACGCCGCCGAGGTCGCCAAGAACTACCCGGTCAACATCGCGCTGCACACCGACCACTGCCCCAAGGACAAGCTCGACGGCTTCGTCCGGCCGCTGCTCGCCATCTCGGCCGAGCGGGTCGCCCGGGGCGAGGCGCCGCTCTTCGGCTCGCACATGTGGGACGGGTCCGCCGTACCGCTCGACGAGAACCTGCAGATCGCCGAGGAGCTGCTCGCGAAGGCCGCCGCGGCCAAGGTGATCCTCGAGATCGAGGTCGGCGTCGTCGGCGGCGAGGAGGACGGCGTCGTCGGCGCGATCGACGAGAAGCTCTACACCACCCCCGAGGACGCGCTGGCGACCGTGCGGGCGCTCGGCATCGGCGAGAAGGGCCGCTACCTGACGGCCCTGACCTTCGGCAACGTGCACGGCGTCTACAAGCCCGGCAACGTCAAGCTCCGTCCGGAGATCCTGCGCGACGCGCAGGCCGCGATCGTGGCCGAGCTCGGCCTGGCCGACGGCGCCAAGCCGTTCGACCTCGTCTTCCACGGCGGCTCGGGCTCGACGGCCGAGGAGATCGCGGCGGCGGTCGACTACGGCGTGGTGAAGATGAACATCGACACCGACACGCAGTACGCCTTCACTCGCCCGGCCGCGGACCACATGTTCCGCAACTACGACGGCGTGCTGAAGATCGACGGCGAGGTCGGCGACAAGAAGGCCTACGACCCGCGTGCCTGGGGCAAGGCCGCCGAGGCCGGCATGGCTGCCCGCATCGTCGAGGCCACCGAGAACCTGCGCTCGGCCGGCAAGACCGTCGGCTGATCCGTTGGTCGGCACGGCACTCCCCACCGCGGCGGACGTCGACCGGGCAGCCGCCCTGCTCGGGTCGGTCATCGCGCCGACCCCGCTGCAGCGTGCCGACCGGCTCTCCGCGCTCACCGGGTTCGACGTCTGGCTCAAGCGCGAGGACCTCACCCCGGTCCGTTCCTACAAGGCCCGCGGCGCCTACACGGTGCTCGCCGGCCTCACCGAGGAGGAGCGGTCCCGGGGCGTGACCTGCGCGAGCGCCGGCAACCACGCCCAGGGTGTCGCCTTCGCCTGCGCCCGGGCGGGCGTGCACGCCACGATCTTCCTGCCCCGCACCACCCCTCGGCAGAAGCGCGACCGGGTCGCCGCCCTCGGCGGTGACCAGGTCGAGGTCGTCATCGCCGGCGACCAGTACGACGACGCGGCCGTCGCCGCCGCCGAATTCGCCGCAGCGTCGGGCGCGACCGTCGTCCCGGCCTTCGACCACCCCGGGATCATCGCCGGACAGGGCACCGTCGCCGCCGAGATCCTGACGCAGTCCGCCGAGCTCGGCTGGCAGCCCGACGCCCTCGTCCTCCCGGTCGGCGGCGCCGGCCTGCTCGCCGGCTCGCTCACCGTGCTCGGTGAGCGGCTTCCCGGCGTCCGGGTGCTCGCGGCCGAGCCCGCCGGCGCCCCCTCCCTCGCCGCCGCCCTGGCCGCTGGCGGCCCGGTGGAGCTCGACTCCGTCGACCCGTTCGTCGACGGCGCCGCCGTACGCCGGGTCGGGGACCTCACCTACCGCGTCGTCGCCGACGCCCGGGCCACCATCGACCTCGCGCTGGCGGCCGTCCCGGAGGGCCTGATCTGCGTGGAGATGCTCGACCTGTACCAGGTCGACGGCATCATCGCCGAGCCCGCCGGTGCCCTGGCGCCCGCCGCGCTGCGCCTGCCCGTCGCGGCCACCGGCCTAGCGGGGCTCGCCCCCGGCAGCCGGGTCGTCGCGGTCCTCTCCGGTGGCAACAACGACGTCTCGCGGTACGCCGACATCGTCGAGCGGGCTCTCGTCCACGAGGGCCTCAAGCACTACTTCCTCGTGGAGTTCCCGCAGGAGCCGGGAGCGCTGCGCCGCTTCCTCGACGACGTGCTCGGGCCCGACGACGACATCACGCTGTTCGAGTACACCAAGCGCAACAACCGCGAGACCGGCCCCGCGCTGGTCGGCATCGAGATGCAGTCGCGTGACGACCTCCCCGGCCTGCTGGCCCGGATGGAGGAGTCGCGGCTGCGCGTCGAGAAGGTGCCGCCGGACAGCCCGCTGTTCGGCTTCGTGCTGTCATAACGCGAGCCTGGACGAGAAAACTGGCGCTGGGACGAGGAAGTTTCCTCGTCCCAGCGCCAGTTTCACCGGCCGGCCGGTGAAACTGTCACTCCGCCGCAGCCGGCTGGGGCGCGCCGAACCCCTCGTGCCGCGGAACCTCGTAGAACATCACGGCGATCAGGCCGACGAGGTACATCGCCGCGGGCAGCCACAACGACTGCTGCATCGCCTTGCTGAACAGCTCGGCAACGTAGGGGTCGGGGATCTGGGCCGCCCCGGCCTCGCCGTGGGCGGCCGCGCCGGGCAGGTAGTGGGCCAGGCGGCTGTCCATGAGGACGGCGATCGCGGCCGCGCCGAGGACCGAGCCGACCTGGCGGGTGGCGTTGTAGACGCCCGCGCCCGCACCGGCGAGGTGCAGCGGCAGGTTGCGGTTGGCCGTGGCGGCGGTCGGCGCCCAGATGAAGGCGTTGCCGATGCCGATGACGCCCATGGGCACGGCGATCTCCCACACCGCGATCCCCGGCTCGAGGCGCCAGATGAGCAGGAGGAAGCCGACCAGGCTGGCGGCGAACCCGAAACCGACGACCTGGCGCGGGTGCAGCCGGTCGGTCAGCCGGCCGACGGGCTGGGCCAGGAAGATCGACATCACGGCCATCGGCACCATGAGCAGTGCCGCCTCGGTCGGGGAGTTCCCGCGGACCGCCTGGGCGTAGAGCATCAGCGGGAAGCCGAAGGAGGCGCCGATCGAGCCCATGCAGGTGATGGCGACGTTGGAGACCGAGAAGTTGCGGTCGCGGAACAGGCTGAGCGGCACCAGCGGCTCAGCCCGGTTGTAGCGCTGCCACACGATGAACACGACGAACAGCGCGACACCGGCGGCGATCATCGCGATGATCCAGCCCGCCCAGTCCATCTGGTGGCCCTCCTGGATGCCGAAGCAGAGCAGGAACATGGCCGCACCGGACAGCGCGACGCCCAGCCAGTCGAACTTGTGGGCGTGGGTCGGGAGCGCCGGGACCAGGCGCCACGCCATCACGAAGGCGACCAGGCCGACGGGGATGTTGACGAAGAAGATCCACTCCCAGCCGAGGCCGTCGGTGAGCACGCCGCCGAGGATCGGGCCGACCACCATCGCCACACCGGCCGTCGCGCCCCAGACCGCCATCGCGCTGCCGCGGTGTGCCGGGGGGAAGATCCGGGTGATGATCGCCATCGTCTGCGGCGTCATCATCGAGGCGCCGAAGCCCTGCACCACCCGGGCCAGGATCAGGCCGTCGACCGTGGTGGTCAGGCCGCACCACAGCGAGGCGAGGGTGAAGACGGTGAGCCCGGCGAGGTAGAGGTACTTCGAGCCGAACCGGTCGCCGAGGCGTCCCATGATGAGGACGGGGACGGCGTAGGCGAGCATGTAGGCGCTGGTCACCCACACGACGTCGTTCACGGACGCGTCGAGGTCCTCGATGATCGTCGGCGTCGCGACCGTCACGATGGTCAGGTCGACCAGGATCATGAAGAACCCGATGACCAGGGCCCACAGGGCCGGCCAGGGGTTGACCTCGGCAGTCGCGGGCGGGTTCGTCGCGGGGGACGTGGGTGCACTCTGCGTCACGAACACCAGTCAACACCCGGGCGCCGACACCGCTTCCCGATCCGGCAACAATGGGGCCATGAGCATCACGCCCGGCACCGACCTGATGGCCGGCCCCCCGCCCACGCACCTGCCCGTCGACCCCGCCGAGGCGCTCCTCGCCGAGGGCCACGCGCCCGCGGCCGTCGTCCGCCGGCTCCCGGCCTCCCCGCTCGCCTGGGCGGCCCTCGCCGAGGAGGCCCGCGACGGCGGTGCGGACGACGTGACGGTCTACGCCTACTCCCGGGTCGGCTACCACCGCTCGCTCGACCTGCTGCGCCGCAACGGCTGGAAGGGGCACGGCCCGGTGCCGTGGGAGCACGAGCCCAACCGGGGCTTCCTGCGCGCGCTCGCGCTGCTCGCCCTCACGGCCCGCGCGATCGGCGAGACCGAGGAGTGGGAGCGCTGCTCGACCTTCCTGCGCGACTCCAGCCCGACGGCGTACGACGAGCTGCTGGCCTGATCCCTGCCCGGGCCGCAGCCCGGAGGGACCTCAGCGAGCCAGCAGTGCCCGCACCCGGTCGGGACCGAGCGCGGCGAACAGGGTGGGCAGCCGCGGGCCGCGCTCGGCGTCGACCAGCAGGTCGTAGAGCAGCTTGAAGAACGCCTTCTGGTCGGCCTTCACCTCGTCGGTGGGGGCGTCCTCGACGGTCAGGCCGCGGGCCAGCTTGGGCACGCCGTAGATCAGCGTGGTCAGCGCGTCCACGGAGTCGAAGGAGGCCGGCAGGCCGTCGAGCAGCAGCTCCAGCCAGCGCGCCTCGTCCTCGTCGAGGGCGGCCAGGCGCTCCGCGTCGGCGGTCTCGCGGACGGTCGTGCGCTCCTCGGGATCGACGTACTCGGTGATCCAGGTGGCGGCCTTCGCGAGCCGCGGCTCGAGGTCGGCCTCGCTGGCGCCGACGGTGCGCGCGGTGATCTCCCGCGAGCCGGCGGTCACGTCGGCGACCGACGACAGCATCCGGAACGGTACGACGACCGCCGGGGTCGGCAGCGTGCCGGCGGTCGAGGTGGCCGAGGCCCGCTCCCAGGCCAGGACCGCGGCGTCGCGCTTCTCCGGGACGGCGGCCTTCTTCGTGAGGGCGTCCCACTCGTCGTACAGGCGCAGCACCTCCTGGCCGAAGTCGACGTTGAACGCCTGCTTGGGCTGCCGGCGCGCGTAGAGCCAGCGCAGGATCGGGGCCTCGAGGATCCGCAGTGCCTCGGCCGCGGTGGGCACGCCGCCCTTGGAGGACGACATCTTCGGCATGCCGGCGACGCCGACGAAGGAGTAGCCGACGAACGACGGGGCGGTGCCGCCGAAGATCGGGCCGACGATCTCCTTGCCGACGGTGTACGACGAGCCGGGGGAGGCGTGGTCGACGCCGCCGGGCTCGAAGTGGACGCCTTCGAAGGTCCAGCGCATCGGCCAGTCGACCTTCCACACCAGCTTGCCCTCGTCCTGGGTCGCGACGTTGGTGACGTAGGAGTCGCCGCACACGTCGCAGGTGTAGGCCAGGTCGGTGGTCTCGTCGTCGTACGACGTGAGGGTGACCGTGTCGCGGCCGCAACCGCGGCAGTACGGCTTGTAGGGGAAGCGGGCGAGGTCCTCGCTGGCGCCGTGGCCGGCGTCGTCGGCCTCGGCGGTCGACTCGGCGGTCGACTCGGCGCCCTCGACCTTCTTGGTGCGGAACCGGGACATCACGGTCTCGATCTCGCCGCGCTTGCCGATGGCGGTGAGGATCTGCTCGCGGTAGGCGCCCGAGCGGTACATCGCGGTCTGGTCGACCTCGACCATGTCGCAGCCCATCTCGACGAGCGCGGCACGCAGCGGGGCCTTGTAGCGCTCGCCCCAGTTGGCGAACTCGCCCGTGGGGTCGGGGACGGCGGACAGCGGGCGTCCGATGTGCTCGTTCCAGGCGGTGTCGACGCCGGCCGGCACCTTGCGGAACCGGTCGTAGTCGTCCCAGCTGTGCAGGTGGCGCACGTTGATGCCGCGGCGGCGGATCTCCTCGGCCACGAAGTGCACGGTGAGGAACTCGCGCAGGTTGCCGAGGTGGATCGGCCCGGACGGGCTGATGCCGGAGGCGCAGGTGACCAGGTCGGGCAGGGTGCCGCCGTTGACCTGCTCGGCGTGCCGGAGCGCCAGGTCGGCGGTCCGGGTCACCCAGTCGGCGGGTTCCTGCTGCGTCTGCTGTCCACGTGCCACGGCGCCCAAGCCTATTGCGCTAGGAGCGCGGGACCACCATCGCGTACGCCCCCGGCAGCACCCGCCACGTCCGTGAGCGCACCGGCCCGTCGATCTCCCCGTCGCTGTTGCACTCGAACGGGGTGCCGGAGACCCGGACCGTGCGGCCGCGGAGGATCCGCACGTCGTCGTGCTCCTCGTGCCGCGCGAACGGCAGCCGGACGAGGTAGCCCAGCCGTGCGATCGCGCTGCGCGGCGTCGCGATCAGCACGTCGACCTCGCCGTCGTGAGGCTCGGCGTCCGGCGTCAGCTCGGTGCCGCCGCCCACCGAGGCGCCGTTGCCGACCGCGACCATGAGCACCGGCTGGTCGACGTCGACGACCACCTCCGCGTCGACCTCGACCCGGACCCGGAGGCTGGGTGGGTTGAGGGCGGTCTGGAGCGCGCCGATCGGGTAGCCGACCCTGCCCAGCCGCTCCTTCCACCACGCGCCGCGCTTGCCCGCCTCGGCGCCGGCGCCGAGGTGGACGCTGTTGACGGTGACCTGCCCGTCCTCGTCGACGACCAGGTCGGTCGGGCGCGGCGTCCCGGTCAGCACGACACGGGCCGCCTGTGCCGGGTCGAGGGGGAGGTCGAGGGTGCGGGCGAAGTCGTTGCCGGTGCCGAGGGGGACCAGCGCGAGGGTCCGGCCGGCCAGGTCGTCGCGGGCGTGGAGCGCCTGGACCACCGCGTGGATGCTGCCGTCGCCGCCGGCCACCACGACCGTGCGGTCACCGGCCGCGGCCAGCACGTCATCGAGCTCCTCGGGCGAGGAGGTGCCGCGGACCTCGACCTCGGCACCCTCCCGGAGCACCGCAACGGCGGCGTCGACGGCGTCCCGGTCCGCCGTACCGGCGTCGCTGTTGGTGATCAGCAGCAGTCTCGTGGCCATCACCCGAGCCTAGGCTCCTGGGCATTGGCAGAACTTGCCGACGTACGCCGTGCGGGGGCGTGGTTGGATCCGGCTCATGAGCACGCCCCGACGCTGGACCGCCCGCGAGATGATCGACCTCGTCCTCGACGACGGCTCCTACGAGTCCTGGGACACGCCCGTCGACATCAGCGGGCACGGCGAGGCCTACCAGGCCGAGCTGCGCGCGGCCGCGGAGAAGGCGGGCACCGACGAGTCGGTGCTCACCGGGCGCGGCACGGTGCGCGGACGGCCGGTGGCCTTCGTCGTCAACGAGTTCCGGTTCCTGGCCGGCTCGATCGGCGTAGCCGCGGCGACCCGGATCGCGGCCGCCGTACGCCGGGCGACGGCCGAGGGCCTGCCCGTGCTGGCGAGCACGTCGTCGGGTGGCACCCGGATGCAGGAGGGAACCCGGGCGTTCGTGCAGATGGTCGAGATCTCGCGGGCGCTGATGGAGCACCGCGGCGCCGGCCTGCCCTACCTCGTGCACCTGCGCCACCCCACCACCGGCGGTGTCTACGCGTCCTGGGGCTCGCTGGGTCACGTCACCGTCGCCGAGCCCGGCGCGCTCGTCGGCTTCCTCGGGCCCAAGGTCTACGAGGCGCTCAAGGGCGAGCCGTTCCCCGCGGGCGTGCAGGTCGCCGAGAACCTCGCCGCCCACGGCGTGATCGATGCCGTCGTCCCGGTGGAGAGCATCCCGGCGCTCGTCGACCACGCGCTCGGCGTCCTCGTCGACCCGGCATCGGCGCCGGCGCTGGAGCGGCGTACGCCGGTCGTCCGGGGGACCGCGCTCGACCACCCGGTCTGGGACGACATCGAAGCCACCCGGGCGCCGGGGCGGGTCGGGGTCCGCGACCTGATCCGGTACGGCGCCGCGAGCACCTTGCGGCTCAAGGGCACCGACGAGGGCGAGCGTGACGACTCGGTCCTGATCGCCCTCACCCGCCTCGACGGCCAGCCCTGCGTCCTCGTCGGTCAGGACCGCTCCCGTCAGACGCCGGCCACCCCGATGGGGCCCGGCGCGCTGCGCGAGGCCCGGCGGGCCATGGAGCTCGCCGAGGAGCTCCGGCTGCCGCTCGTCACCGTCATCGACACGCCCGGTGCCGAGCTCTCGAAGGACGCCGAGGAGGGCGCGATGGCCGGCGAGATCGCCCGCTGCATCGCGGGCCTCGTCACGATGACCGTGCCCACGGTCTCGGTGATCCTCGGCCAGGGCTGCGGCGGCGGCGCACTCGCGCTGCTCCCCGCCCGGACCGTCCTCGCGACGTCGCGCGGATGGCTCTCCCCGCTCCCGCCCGAGGGGGCGAGCGTCATCGTCCACGGCGAGCCCTCCCGGGCCGCCGAGATGGCTACCCGGCAGAAGGTCGGCGCGCTCGACCTGCTCGCCGACGGGGACCTGCACGGCGTCGTGCCCGAGACCGCCGACGACACCCCGGAGACCCTCGCCCGGGCGGTCGTCGCGGAGATCGCGGCCCGCCTCGCCTGCGCTGGTTGAGGTGCGAGGCCGCCCGCGGCCGAGCCTCGAAACCCGGTGCGGCGATGCCGGGACCGTGCTGCGACATCGACCGGGTTTCGAGACGCGTCGCTCAGTCCCTCGCTGCGCTCGGGCCTGAGCCGACGCTCCTCAACCTCGGTCGCTGTCGACGCCTTCGCAAGCTCAGGCGTCGGCGACCGACGCTCCTCAACCTCGATCGCTGAGGCCCCTTCGCAAGCTCAGGGGCCGGCGATCAGATCCTCGCCGGCCCAGAACGCCCGCATGCTGGTGATCTTGCCGTCGTCGTCGAAGGTCATCACGTCGATGGGCGCGAGCGTGTAGGTCTGGTCGCCGGCCTTGGTGACCAGCTCGAAGGAGAAGGCCGCCTCGTTGCCGGCCACGCGCGCGAACAGCAGGCGGCCCTCCTGCTCGAGGCCGTCGAGGGCGCCGTAGAACGCGGCGATCTGCTCGCGGGTGGTGAGCACGTCCGAGCCGACCGGGTCCTCGACGGTGGCGCCGTCGGCGTACAGGGCGACGACGTCGGCCGACGAGCCGGTCGCGACGAGGTCGACGTACTTCTGGATGGTCTCGAGGATGGTCTCGCGGCTGGCGCCCATGGTCGCTCCTAGATCTAGAACACGTTCTAGTCGAGCATAGGTCATCCGGCGTCGGCGAGACGCTCCGTCGACCCCACCCGACCGCGGCCGGCCTGCTTGGCCTCGTAGAGGGCCGCGTCGGCGGCGGCGTACAGCGAGCGGAGGTCGTCGCCGTGGGTCGGCATGTGCGCGCAGCCCAGGCTGATCGAGATCGTGAGCTCGGCGCCGCCGGTGATGACGAAGGGCTGCGAGCGCACCGCGGCGAGGATCTCCTCGGCGCGGGCGACGGCGGCCTCGAGGCCGCAGCCGGGCAGCAGGACGGCGACCTCGTCGCCCCCGAGTCGGCACACGACGTCGGTCGGCCGGCTGTGCCGCAGCAGCAGCGCCGCGAGCTGGATCAGCACCTCGTCGCCCGCCGGGTGTCCGTGCTCGTCGTTGACCGTCTTGAAGTGGTCGATGTCGATCAGGACGAGCGCGGTGCCGGCGCCGCTGCTCACGTCGGACAGCTTGGCGGTCGCCGCCTCGTCCAGCACGCGGCGTGTGAAGAGCCCGGTGAGCGGGTCGACGGTCGCCATCAGCTCGAGCTGCGCGACGGTGCGCGCATGGCGCTCGCTGGCCACGGCGAGGAGGACGGCGGTGGTGATGAGGGCGGTCGTCACGTAGAGCGCGTCGACCAGCGCCTCCCGCGCCGGGAGCTGGGAGAGGACGACGACCAGCTCGCCCGCCACCGAGGCCCCGGTGATCACGGCCGCGCCGGGCGGGCGCAGCTGGGAGGCGCCGTACAGAGCCGGGAAGAGGAAGAAGACCTGGGCCGAGACGCCGCTGTCCTGGGTGAGCAGGTCGATGGCGGTCAGGGCGACGACCCCCGCCAGCGGGCCGAGCGCCCAGCCGAGCCGGTGCCGCTCGTCGAACCGGCGGGCCAGCACGCCGAACGCGACCACCAGCGCGATCAGGCCGCCGGCGGCGACCATCCCGCTCCCCGGGACCTCGTGCTGCAGCGGAGCGGTGAGCACGGCGACACCCGCGCCCACGGCGCACAGCGTCGACACCGACCGGGCGGCGGCACGGTGGTTGCGCGGTTGCATCCAGCTGACAGCATTCATGGGCATCGCAGGGTGAGGTGGGCGGGTCGTTCCGGCAACGGTAGGCGGCGCGCGGGAGGCGGGCCCTGCGAAGTGGGCAGGTTCACCCGCCCCGGGCCGGATCCGGACCGATCGACCCGCGCCGGGGGTGCCAGGTGACTAGACCGCTGCCGCCGAAAGCCGGTCCTCGGTCGCGTTTTGGTAGCGTGGCGCCGCAAGAGCCCCGGTCCTTGCCGGGGCTCCTTGCTTGTCCGACACCAGCAAGAGAACAAGTGGTGCGTTGAGCAGCCGTCCTCCGGACGGAGGGACTCCGTCCGTGCGAAGGAGCAACCAAGATGCCTGCAATCGTGATCGTCGGAGCCCAGTGGGGCGACGAGGGCAAGGGCAAGGCGACCGACCACCTCGGCAGCCAGGTCGACTACGTCGTGAAGTTCAACGGCGGCAACAACGCCGGTCACACGGTCGTCGTCGGCGACGAGAAGTACGCCCTCCACCTGCTGCCCAGCGGCATCCTCACGCCCGGCTGCACGCCCGTCATCGGCAACGGCGTCGTCGTCGACATCGACGTGCTGTTCCACGAGATCGACGGCCTCGAGGGCCGCGGCGTCGACACCAGCAAGCTCAAGCTCAGCGCCAACGCGCACGTCATCGCCGACTACAACCGGACCATCGACAAGGTCACCGAGCGCTTCCTCGGCTCGCGCCGGATCGGTACGACGGGCCGCGGCATCGGACCGACCTACGCCGACAAGATGAACCGGATCGGCATCCGGGTCCAGGACCTCTTCGACGAGAAGATCCTCACCCAGAAGGTGGAGGGTGCCCTCGAGCTCAAGAGCCAGATCCTCACCAAGATCTACAACCGCCGCGCCCCCTCGGTCGAGCAGACCGTCGAGGGGCTGCTGGCGCACGCCGAGCGGCTTGCGCCGTACGTCTGCGACACGGGGCTGCTGCTCAGCCAGGCGCTCGACCGCGACGAGGTCGTGCTGATGGAGGCCGGCCAGGCCACCCTGCTCGACGTCGACCACGGCACCTACCCGTTCGTGACCTCGAGCAGCGCGATCTCCGCGGGCGCCTGCACCGGCACCGGCATCCCGCCGACCCGGATCGACCAGGTCATCGCGATCGCGAAGGCCTACACGACCCGTGTCGGCGAGGGCCCGTTCCCGACGGAGCTGCACGACGAGAACGGCGAGTTCCTGCGCAAGGCCGGCTGGGAGTACGGCACCACGACCGGCCGCCCGCGCCGCTGCGGCTGGATGGACACCGTGATCACCCGGTACGCCGCGCGGGTCAACGGCGTCACCGACTTCGTGCTCACCAAGCTCGACACCCTCACCGGCCTGGCCGAGCTCCCGGTTTGTGTCGCCTACGACGTCGACGGCGTGCGCTACGACGAGATGCCGGTCAACCAGACCGACTTCCACCACGCCGTACCGATCTACGAGAACCTCCCCGGCTGGACCGAGGACATCTCCGGCTGCCGCAGCTTCGAGGACCTCCCGAAGGCCGCGCAGGCCTACGTCGAGTTCGTCGAGGAGCGCTCCGGCGCCCGGATCTCGGTCGTCGGCGTCGGGCCGGAGCGCGAGCAGGCCGTCGTCCGCCACCCCCTGCGCTGATCAGGAGACAGCACTGTGAAGACCCTCGTCATCGGCACCGGCGGCCGTGAGCACGCGCTGGCCCTCGCCCTCTCCCGCGACCCCGGGGTGAGCGAGGTGCACGCCGCTCCCGGCAACCCGGGCATCGGTGCGTTCGCCACCCTCCACGACGTCGACCCGATGGACGGTACGGCGGTCGCGGCCCTGGCGGTCGACCTCGGCGCCGACCTCGTGGTCGTCGGGCCCGAGGCCCCGCTCGTGGCTGGTGTCGCGGACGCCGTGCGGGAGGCGGGGATCGCGGTCTTCGGCCCGTCCCGGGCGGCCGCGCAGCTGGAGGGCTCGAAGGCCTTCTCCAAGGAGGTGATGGCCGCCGCGGGCGTCCCGACCGCCGGGTCCCACACGTGCACCACCCCCGAGGAGGTCGCCGCGGCGCTCGACGAGTTCGGGCCGCCGTACGTCGTGAAGGACGACGCGCTCGCCGCCGGCAAGGGTGTCGTGGTGACCCTCGACCGCGCCGAGGCGCTGGCCCACGCGGCCGGCTGCGGCCGGGTCGTCGTCGAGGAGTTCCTCGACGGGCCCGAGGTGTCGCTGTTCGCGGTGTGCGACGGCGTCACCACGCGGCCGCTGCAGCCGGCCCAGGACTTCAAGCGGATCTTCGACGGTGGCCGCGGCCCCAACACGGGCGGGATGGGCTCCTACTCGCCGCTGACCTGGGCGCCGGCCGACCTCGCGACCACCGTCGTGGAGACCGTCGTCCAGCCCACGCTCGACGAGATGGCGCGCCGCGGCGCCCCGTTCGTCGGGTGCCTGTACGTCGGCCTGGCGCTCACCGCCGCCGGGCCCCGGGTGATCGAGTTCAACTGCCGCTTCGGCGACCCCGACGTCCAGCCCGTGCTGGCGCTGCTCGAGTCGCCGCTGGGCGCGCTGCTGCACGCGGCCGCCGAGGGCCGGCTGGCCGACGTCGAGGCCCCCCGGTTCCGGGACGGCGCCTCGGTGACCGTGGTGCTCGCCTCCGCCGGCTACCCGGAGTCCTCGTCGAAGGGCGACGTCATCACCGGGGTCGGCCGCGCCAACGGCGTCAACGACGTCGACGTCATCCACGCCGGCACCGCCCTCGACGGCGACGACCTCGTCACCGCCGGTGGCCGCGTGCTCGCCGTGCGCGCGGTCGGCTACGACGTCGCCGACGCCCGCGCCCGCGCGTACGCCGCCGCCGACCTGATCAGCTTCGAGGGCCTGCAGCGTCGTGCCGACATCGCCGCCGAGCCCCTCGGCGTCGTCGAGGGTGCCTCCCTGAAGGACTCATGAGCGTCCGGCCCGCGACCGACGCCGACCTCGACGCGGTCGCCGCGATCTACGCCCACGAGGTCCGCACCGGCTACGCCACCTTCGACACCGAGCCGCCGCCGCGTTCGGTGTGGGAGAGGAAGCTCGCCTCCACCCACCCCGGCGACCACTTCCTCGTCGCCGAGGTGGCGGGCGCGGTCGTCGGGTTCGCCTACTCCGGCCCGTTCCGTGACCGCGGTGCCTACGACCGCACCCGCGAGGTCACGGTCTACGTCGACCACGCCGCCACCGGCCGCGGCCTGGGCCGCCTGCTGTACGACGACCTGCTGGCCCGGATGCAGGCGTCGGGGGTGCGCACGGCCCTGGCTTGCATCGCCCTGCCCAACGACGCCAGCGAGGGCCTGCACCGGGCCTGCGGCTTCGAGCGGCAGGGCGTGCTGCGCGAGGTCGGCCGCAAGTTCGACCGCTGGATCGACGTCGTGTGGTGGCAGCGGATGCTGGGGGAGTGAGCCGCCTGTGGGGCACCGACGCACGCCGCCCCGCGCGCTGGCAGAGTGGCGCCATGGCTGAGTCCGCCGAACAGGTCCGTGCCCGGGAGATGGCCGCTGCCGACGAGCACGGCCGGGCGGTGGCGCTCGATGGCTGACCAGCAGCCCGTCGGCGTGCAGACCGACCGGCTCCGGCTGGTGCTGTGGGACGAGGCGACGGTGACCGCGATCAGGTCGGGCGAGCGGCTGCCGGGCTGGCACCCCGAGTTCCCGCGCGAGGACGACCGGGGCGCCGCCACCTTTTGGCGCGACGGCGACCCGTGGGGTCCACGGTCGATCGTCTCCCTCAAGCAGCAGCTCGTGATCGGCTCGATCGGCTTCTTCGGCCCGCCCGAGCCGGCCGACGACGAGGTGCCCGAGGTCGAGGTGGGCTACGGCCTGGTGCCGCCCGCGCGCGGCTACGGCCTGGCGAGCGAGGCGCTCGGTGCCCTGCTCCGGCGGGCCGACGCGGCCGGGGTCCGGGTCCGGGCCTCGATCGCCCCCGACAACACCGCGAGCCTGCGGGTGGCGGCCAAGGCCGGGTTCACCGCGGTCCGGGGCAGCAACGAGGACGGCGAGCTGGTCCTGGTCCGCCCTGCTCGCTGAGTTCGGGCAGGCGCCCGGCACGTGGATTTCGAGACGCGCGTCGCGGGTTCGCGAGCTCACCCGCGGCGCTCCTCAATCTCCCCTGCTGGTCCGCAGCGACGCTCGTTCCTCGCGTCGCGGCGGGCACGGGGATTTCGAGACGCGCGTCGCGGGTTCGCGAGCTCACCCGCGGCGCTCCTCAATCTCCCCTGCTGGTCCGCAGCGACGCTCGTTCCTCGCGTCGCGGCGGGCATGGGAGAATCACCATCCGTGACCGTGCCGAACGTCCTCGCCACCCGCTACGCCGCCGCCGACCTGACCGCGATCTGGTCGCCCGAGCACAAGATCGTCCTCGAGCGGCAGTTGTGGATCGCCGTCCTCAAGGCGCAGAAGGACCTTGGGATCGACGTACCCGACGGCGTGGTCGAGGCCTACGAGAACGTCGCCGACCGGGGCGCTGAGGCGGTCGACCTGGCCAGCATCGCGGCCCGGGAGCGGGTCACCCGCCACGACGTGAAGGCGCGGATCGAGGAGTTCGCGGCGCTCGCCGGCCACGAGCACATCCACAAGGGCATGACCAGCCGCGACCTGACCGAGAACGTCGAGCAGCTGCAGGTCAAGCAGTCCCTCGAGCTGCTCCGCGACCGCGCCGTCGCCACTCTCGCCCGGCTCGGCCGCCTCGCCGCCGAGCACGAGGCCACGGTCATGGCCGGGCGCAGCCACAACGTCGCCGCGCAGGCGACCACCCTCGGCAAGCGGTTCGCGACCGTCGCCGACGAGCTGATGATCGCCGTCGAGCGGATCGAGGACCTGCTCGGCCGTTACCCGCTGCGCGGCATCAAGGGCCCGATGGGCACCGCCCAGGACATGCTCGACCTGCTCGGTGGCGACGCCGACAAGCTCGCCGACCTCGAGCGGCGGGTCGCGAAGCACCTGGGCTTCGACCGGGTCCTCACCAGCGTCGGGCAGGTCTACCCGCGCTCCCTCGACTTCGACGTGCTCTCCGCGCTGGTCCAGCTGACCGCGGCGCCCTCCAACCTCGCCACCACGATCCGCCTGATGGCCGGCAACGAGATCGTGACCGAGGGCTTCAAGGAGGGCCAGGTCGGCTCCTCCGCCATGCCCCACAAGATGAACACCCGCTCCTGCGAGCGGGTCAACGGCCTCGCCGTGGTCACCCGCGGCTACCTCTCCATGGTCGGCGAGCTCGCCGGCGACCAGTGGAACGAGGGCGACGTCTCCTGCTCCGTCGTACGACGCGTGGCGCTGCCCGACGCCTTCTTCGCTGTCGACGGCCTGTTCCAGACCTTCCTCACCGTGCTCGACGAGTTCGGCGCCTTCCCGGCGGTCATCCAGCGCGAGCTCGACCGCTACCTGCCCTACCTCGCCACCACCAAGGTCCTCATGGCCGCCGTCCGCAACGGCGTGGGCCGGGAGAGCGCGCACGAGGCGATCAAGGAGGCCGCCGTCGGCACCGCCCTCGCCATGCGGAAGGGCCAGGCCGAGAACGACGTCTTCGCCAAGCTCGCCGCCGACGAGCGCCTCGGCCTCACCCAGGAGCAGCTGCAGTCGCTGGTCGCTGAGCCGATCACCTTCACCGGTGCCGCGGTCGCGCAGACCCAGGAGGTCTGCCGGCAGGTCGCGGCCGTCGTCGCCGCGCACCCCGGCGCCGCCGAGTACCACCCGGGCGCGATCCTCTGAGGCCGGTCCGGTGAGGCCGGTCGAGATCGTCTTCCCGGTCCCGGCGGACCGGGCCTTCGCCTATCTTGCCGACCCGCGGAACCGGCCGCAGTGGCAGTCGTCGCTGCGTGCCGTCGCCGACGTACGACGCGAGGGCGCCGCGTGGACCGACGTGACCGTGGTCCCGGGCGTGCGCCCGCGGATGCGCACGACGATCTCCGAGCCGCCGTACCGCTGGGCGGAGGAGGGCGTGTTCGGCCCCTTCCGCGCTCGCCTCGAGCTGCGCTTCGCCCCCGGCAGCGAGGCGACCTGCGTCGTCAGCGCCGACTTCGCCGTCCACGGCCTGGGGCTGGGACGCGCGATCGCCGCGAGCGCCCGATCGGCCGTGGCGGCGGACCTGCGCCGCGCGGCGCTCGTGCTCAGGCCGGCTTGACGTCCAGCACGACCTCGAACTCCAGCAGGCTCGCGCCGGTGGCGACGGGCTTGCGGGGCGCCTCGCCCTCGGGAGTCGCGTGCGCGGCGCGGGCGTCGCCGTCGCGCCAGGCCGCGAAGGACTCCTCGTCGGCCCAGTGGGTGACCACGAAGTAGCGGTCCTCGCCGGCGGTCGGCCGGAGCAGCTGGAAGCCGAGGAAGCCGGGGGAGCCCTCGACCGCGCCGGCGCGGGCGGCGAACCGCTTCTCCAGCTCGGGGCCGGCGTTCGGCGGGACCTGGATGGCGTTGATCTTCACGACGGACATGACCCGAGCCTAGGGCCGGGGCCGCGTCCGGTCAGGCGCGGGCTTCTCCGCCCCAGTTGGCGAGCTTGACCGCGATGTCGTGGAGGCGCTCGTCGGGCACACCGGTGACCTCGAAGGTCAGGCAGACCCGCTCGCCGGCGATCCGGCCCAGGGACACGGTGCCGGACTCGGGGAGGTGCTCGATGATCCGGACCAGTCGGTTGCCGATCCGGCCGAGCTGCGAGGCGTGCTCGTCGTCGAGCTGGCCGAGACCCTCGGGCTCGCGGTGGAGCAGGCTCAGGCCGAGGACGCCGTCGGCGTCGTGCCGGGCGAGGACCCAGATCTCGTCCTCCCACACCACCGGACCGGGGGCGAAGGTCGAGCTGTCGATGAGCGGCTGCGCGGACTCCGTCATGGCGTCACTGTGCCATCCGTGCTCGGAGCGCCGACGGGCACCCCCTGCCCGGCCGGCGAGGAGCCCTAGGCTGTCGTCCGTGACGCTCGCGAACATCCCGCCCGCCCCGGAGCTCCCCGGCGCCCGCCACCTGCACTCCGGCAAGGTGCGTGACCTCTACGAGATCACCGAGGGCCCCCATACCGGCAAGCTGCTGATGGTCGCCAGTGACCGGCTCTCCATCTTCGACTTCGTGCTGGAGACGACCATCCCCGACAAGGGCGAGATCCTCACCCGGATGTCGTTGTGGTGGTTCGACCAGCTCGCCTCGCTGGTCCCCAACCACGTGATCTCCACCGACGTCCTCGACGCCGTGCGCGGTCGCGCCGTGGTCTGTGAGCGCCTCGACATGTTCCCGGTCGAGTGTGTCGCCCGCGGCTACCTCACCGGCTCCGGCCTCCTCGACTACCGCGCCACCGGCGAGGTCTGCGGCATCGCGCTGCCCGCCGGCCTCGAAGACGGCAGCCGCCTGCCCGAGCCGATCTTCACCCCGGCCACGAAGGCCGAGCTCGGCGACCATGACGAGAACGTCTCGTACGACGCCGTGGTCGCCACCGTCGGCGCCGACTCCGCCGCGGCGCTGCGCGACCTGACCCTGCGGGTCTACGGCCGCGCCGAGGAGATCGCACGCGAGCAGGGGATCATCCTGGCCGACACCAAGTTCGAGTTCGGTGTCGCGCCCGGCGGCGACGGCACGATCGTGCTCGCCGACGAGGTCCTCACCCCCGACTCCTCGCGCTACTGGCCGGCCGACGACTGGCAGCCCGGCCGCGCGCAGCCGTCGTACGACAAGCAGATCGTGCGCAACTGGGCGCTCTCGCCCGAGAGTGGCTGGGACCGCTCCTCCGGAGAGGCCCCGCCCCCGCTGCCGCCCGAGGTCGTCGAGCGCACCCGCAGCCGCTACATCGAGGCCTACGAGCGGCTCACCGGCGAGAGGTTCTGAGCGGCCGCTGGTGGGGGGCGCTTCCCCCTGCCGGAGGCCGGTCGGTCAGCGCTGTGCATCCACGGGCCTCGGGCCCTCAGAGTGTTGCTCCGCGATGTCGAGCACGTGCCGCACGAACGCGGCGACGGCGAGATCGCGACTCGATGGCCGCCATACAAGGCGCAGCGCACTGGGTGCCACGCCGTCCGTGGGTACCGCAGCGATGGCCCGCCCTTCGAACCGACGCGCGACGCTCTCGGGGAGGAAGGTGATCGCGCGACCCATCTCGACGAGTCGCAGCACCTCCGCGAGGTCCCTGACGGCGGGTCCGGTCGTCATTCGGCCGGGATCGCCCGGAGCCAGTCCCTGGTAGAAGCGGTCCAACTCTTCGCCCGCGTCCGGCCACGTGGCGACCGGTTCCTCGACGAGCTCCTCGAGCCCGATCCGCTCCCTGCCCGCATGCCGGTGTCCGGCGTGCAGCATGGTCACGCGCGGCTCGACGAACACGAGCTCGGTGTCGAGGTCGGTGAGCTCCGACGACACGGGAGGGCCGGCAAGCAGGCCCACGTCCGCTTCGCCGGTCCGGACCGCCTCCGCGAGCTGGCGCGTCTCGCGCAACAGCAGCTCGACGCGATGCCCGGTCGTTTCGAAGGTGGCGATGGCCTCGCGCAGCAGACCTCCGTCCCCGTCGGCCTTCACGGCCACGACGAGGCTCGGCTCCGGGGCAGCGGCTCGGCGGGTGAGGTGATGTGCGACGGCGACGTTGTCGAGCACCCGGCGGGCCTGCGAGGCGAAGGTCCTCCCCGCCTCGGTGAGGGCCAGTGACCGGGTGCTCCGCACCACCAGTGAGACCCCCAGCGCCCCTTCGACCCCCGCGACGATCCGCGACACCGTGGGCTGGGTGGTGCCCAGTGCGCGCGCGGCCGCACTGAAGCTCCCGTGGTCGACGACTGCGAGGAAGGTCCGGAACGCCTTCACCTCCAAGCCGCTGTCAGGGTCGTCCATACGCCCAGCGTATAGCTGAGGTGCAGTGGCAGGCCTTCTCAGGCCTGCGCGTGCCCGGTTCGATGGCGGACATGACCGCAACGCCGCAGCACCACGCTCCTCTCCGCATCGGACTCATCGTCGGCAGCCTGTCGCATCGATCGATCAACCGTCGGCTGGCCCGTGCCCTCCACCGCATGGCGCCGTCGGGCGTCACCTTGGCCGACATCCGGATCGACGCCCTGCCGATGTACAACCCCGATCACGACGCCGCGTTCCCTGCCAGCGCACGCCGGTTCAAGGCGGAGCTCGAGGCGGCCGACGGGCTCATCATCGTCACCCCTGAGTACAACCGTTCGATCCCGGCCGTGCTCAAGAACGCCATCGACGTCGGTTCCCGGCCGTGGGGCGAGAGCTCCTGGTTCGGCAAGCCCGTCGCGCTGCTGGGCGCCGGGCTCAACGGTGCAGGCACTGCGGTGGCCCAGGCCCACCTGCGCGCCTGCCTCGGGTACTGCGGCGCCCAGGTGCTCGGAGCCCCCGAAACCTGCGTGCACTGGACGGACGCGCCCGTCGACGAGGACGGCGTGGCCGGTCCGGAGCTGGCGACGACGTTGGCGGCGTTCCTCGCGGCCACCGTGCGCCACGTCGCGAAGGCTCAGTCGCCCGATGACAGCCACCTGTCGAAGGTCTGAACGGGCAGGACTCGACGCCGAGCGCCGAGGCGGCAACCGGCGCTCGTGACCTGGCGCTGCCCGTGGCTGCTCCCTGTCCGAGCCTGCTGGTCCCGGGCACAACACCGTGCGAGCGGGATTGGTCCCGTGACCAGTGACCGTGGTCACGAGGGCCCAGTAAATTGTGCGGCATGACGAACCTCGCCGCGTTCCTCGAGAACAGTGCCCAGTCCTACCCCGACCGCACGGCCATCGTGTTCGGGGACACCCGGCTGTCGTACCCGCAGGTCAACGGCGCGGCCAACCAGGTCGCCAACCTGCTCGTCTCGCGCGGCATCAAGCCGGGCGACAAGGTGGCGCTGAGCTGCCCCAACCTGCCCTACTTCACGATCGTCTACTACGGCATCCTCAAGGCCGGCGCGAGCGTCGTCCCGCTCAACGTGCTGCTCAAGGGCCGGGAGATCGCCTACCACCTCGGCGACTCCGACGCGAAGGCCTACTTCGCCTTCCAGGGCACCCCCGAGCTTCCCATCGGTGCCGAGGCCCACGAGGGCTTCCAGGCCGCCCGCGACAACGGGGGCTGCGAGCACTTCTTCGTCATCACCGCCGACCCGACCGCGCCGTCGCCCGTCGAGGGCACCGAGACGCTCGGTCAGGCCCTCGCCGGCCAGGCGCCGACGTTCGACACGGTCGAGGTGTCCGACGACGACACCGCCGTCATCCTCTACACGTCCGGCACCACCGGGCAGCCCAAGGGCGCCGAGCTGCGGCACCGCAACATGCGCGCCAACGCCCTCATCGGCGAGGACCTGTTCGGCGCCGACCCGACGCGGCCCGACACCTACTTGTGCGTGCTGCCGCTGTTCCACTCGTTCGGCCAGACCGTCATCCAGAACGGTGCCTTCGCGTACGGCGGCACGGTCGTGATGCTGCCGCGCTTCGAGGCCGGGCCCGCGATCGCCCTGATGCTCAAGGAGAAGGTGACCTTCTTCGCCGGCGTCCCGACCATGTACTGGGGCCTGCTCAACGCGCTCGACGAGACCGTCGACGTCAAGACCCTCGCCGAGAACCTGCGCGTCGCCGTCGCCGGCGGCGCCGCCCTCCCGGTCGAGGTGCACCACCAGTTCGAGGAGCGCTTCGGCGTCGTCATCCTCGAGGGCTACGGCCTCTCCGAGACCTCTCCGGTCGCGAGCTTCTCGCGGCTGGGCTCACCCGTCCGGGTCGGCTCCATCGGCACGCCGATCCCCGGCGTCGAGATGAAGCTGCTCGAGCCGGAGACGTGGGACGAGGTCAAGGACCCCGAGGGCATCGGCGAGATCGCCATCAAGGGCCACAACGTCATGAAGGGCTACTACAAGCGGCCCGAGGCCACGGCGGAGGCGATCAGCGCCGACGGCTGGTTCCGCTCCGGCGACCTCGGCCGTCGTGACGCCGACGGCTGGTACTACATCGTCGACCGCTCCAAGGACATGATCATCCGCGGCGGCTTCAACGTGTACCCGCGCGAGATCGAGGAGGTCCTCCTCACCCACCCGGCGATCTCCCTGGCGGCCGTCATCGGCGTCCCGCACGAGAGCCACGGCGAGGAGATCAAGGCGTTCGTCATCCTCAAGCCGGGCGCCAGCGCCACCCCGGAGGAGATCGTCGCGTGGAGCAAGGAGGAGATGGCGGCGTACAAGTACCCCCGCATCGTGGAGGTCGTCGACGCCCTCCCGATGACCGCCACCGGCAAGATCCTCAAGCGCGAGCTGTCCTGATCGGGTTGAGTCGTCACAAACTCCCGTTGAGTCGTCGCAGACTTTCGTTGAGTCGTCACTTTCCGACCCGCCTGGTCGAGAACGTCACGACTCAGGCAAAGTCGGTGACGACTCAACCGGAGAAAGTGACGAGTCAACGTCAGGCGAACGGGTTCGGCAGCGCGCCGGGCAGCTTGGCGAGGAGCTCGCGGGCCTGCGTCGCCACCTTGTGCTCGACGAGGACCTCGTAGCGGGTCGCGACGACCGAGCTGACCGAGGAGAAGTCGCGCTGGCCGCGGGTCACGGCGTACCCGGCCAGCGCGAAGATCACGCCGAAGGCGATGCCCATCAGGGTGGTCGACACGATGATCGGCAGCGTGTCGCCGGTGCCGAAGAAGCTGAACAGCAAGCCGACGAACAGGCCGAACCACAGTCCGCTCATCGCACCTCCCGCGGCGACCCGGCCGCTGGTGAGCCGGCCCGTGATCCGCTCGACCTGCTTGAGGTCGGTGCCGACGATCATGCAGTTCTGCACCGGGAATCCCTCGTCGGAGAGGAAGTCCACGGTGCGCTGCGCGGTGGGGTAGTCGTCGTAGACCGCCAGCGACTGGGGGAAGTCGAGCGCCAGCAGGGAACGCGAGAACGCGCCGGGAGTGGGGTTGCTCATGGCGCCCAGTCTGCCCGGCGCGTCCAGTTCCGGATGCGCCTTCGGGCCGAGCCTGGGGCCGGCGTCCGCGGGGGCGACCGCGAATCGGTCCCCGCGCCGGACGGCACTAGACTGCGGCCCGTGGCCCGAGTCGTCGTAGCTGTCATGCCGAAGCCCGAGATCCTCGACCCCCAGGGGAAGGCCGTCCAGGGCGCACTGCCCCGGCTGGGCTTCACCGGCGTGACCGACGTCCGCCAGGGCAAGCGGTTCGAGATCGAGCTCGAGGGCGAGGTCACCGACGCCGTCCTCGCCGAGGTCGAGAAGATGGCGGAGACGCTGCTCTCGAACCCGGTCATCGAGAACTACACCGTGAGCGTCGAGCAGTGAAGATCGGCGTCGTCACCTTCCCCGGCTCCCTCGACGACGTCGACGCGCAGCGCGCGGTCCGGATCGGTGGCAACGAGGCCGTCGCCCTCTGGCACGGTGACGCCGACCTCAAGGGCGTCGACGCGGTCATCTTGCCGGGCGGCTTCTCGTACGGCGACTACCTGCGCTGCGGCGCCATCTCCCGGTTCGCCCCGGCGATGGGCAAGGTCGTCGAGGCCGCCAGGGCGGGCATGCCCGTGCTCGGCATCTGCAACGGCTTCCAGATCCTCTGCGAGTCCCACCTGCTGCCCGGCGCGCTGATCCGCAACGACCACCGCAAGTTCGTGTGCCGTGACCAGCTGCTGCGCATCGAGAACAACCGGACCGCGTGGACCTCGGCCTACGACCAGGGCCAGGAGATCCGCGTCGTCCTCAAGAACGGCGAGGGCGGCTTCGTCGCCGACACCGAGACCCTGGCCCGGATCGAGGGCGAGGGCCAGGTCGTGGCCCGCTACCTCGAGGTCAACCCGAACGGGTCCCTCAACGACATCGCGGGTGTCACCAACGAGCGCGGCAACGTGGTCGGCCTGATGCCGCACCCCGAGCACGCGGTCGAGGAGCTGACGGGCAGCGGTCTCGACGGGCTCGGCTTCTTCACCTCGCTGGTCGAGGGCGCCTTCGCCTGAGCCGTTCGCGGCGGGGGCGTGCCGCACCCCATGCGTTCTGGTGGCGGATCCAGGGATCTGACGACCAGAACGCATGGGGTGCGGTGCCGACTCGACCGCGCCGGCCTCGGGCCGCGCTCAGCGCGCCCGGGCGGCGAGCAGCGAGTCCCAGTTCCGCTTGCCCCAGGCGTCCTTGACCTTCTGCCCGGCGTGGGTCTGCCAGGAGCGGATGCCGGTGCGCAGCCGCTTGTTGTACTTCGCCGTCATCTTGCCGGGGTAGAAGCCCTCCTCCTGGAGCAGGCACTTCAGGGCCCGCACCTGGCGCGGCTTCGAGCTGCGCGGCGAGACCTTCTTGTAGGTCCTCAGGTCGACCTTCACGCCGCCGCACCGCACGGCCGCCGTGTTGCCGAGCTCGAGCCAGTTGCGGTCGATGTTGATGGTGACGCCGCCCCAGGTCTCGTTGTGCCCGCCCTGGTACTGCTTCATCCGGTTGCCGGGGCGCCAGCCGTCCTCGGCGATGTAGCTCGTCGAGGTGTTGGCCGCGCCGTCCCAGCGGGCGATCCAGATCCGGTCGGGCAGGACGACGTCGGTGCGCGCCTGGCGCCGGGCGTCGTCGAGGATCCGGATGCCGGAGCCGGCGCTGGAGTACACCCCGGACACGTAGCCGAGCTGGCGGGCGCGCGCGGTCCAGCCGCTCAGGAAGGCCAGCGCGGACTCGCGGCAGGTCACGTCCTTGTAGCTGGACCAGCCCTCGAGGTCGTACCAGAGCGTGCTGCCCGGGACGATGCCCAGGGCGCTCGCCGCGGCCACCGCGCTGTCGGCCTCCGCCGCGCCCTGGGTGCGCGCGGCGGCGTACCCGTTCGCGGCGTCGTTGATGATGGTCGGGTCGATGGTGGCGCCGTAGCGCGGGAACCGGCCGACACAGCTCGACTGCGGGCCGAGCGTGATCGGCAGGATCCGCCACCCCTTCGCGAGCTGGGTCGAGACCCAGGTGGGCGTCAGGTTCTTCTGCGTCCTGCAGAACCGCGACGCCCCGGAGATGTAGACGCCGACCGCCCGGAACGGCGAGTGCGCCAGCCAGGCGTCCATCTTGGCCTGCGACTGGGTCTCGCACTGGTCGAAGCCGTAGCCCGTGAAGTCACCCGGCGTGACCGGGTTGGTCCGCTTCGCGGCCAGGTCGACCGGGGCGGCCGTCTCCGGTGCGGACGCGGGGCGGAGTCCGCCCAGCAGCGCGAGGGCCAGCAGGACCACGAGGGCACCGGTCGCCGTACCCGCGAGCGGGAGGCGGAAGCGGCGCCGGGGGCGGACGGACGGGAAGACGGGCCGGGAAGGCATCTCGGACTCCAGGGGAAGAGGGGTCTGGTGGGTAAAGGCCGAGTCACGATAACCACAACATTCACAGGAGTAACAGAGGTCTGAATGAACTACAGATCTGTAATTCCCCTACGGTGGTGGAGTGCCGCTGAAACCGGGTGATTCGTTCGGTCGGTACGACGTGACCGGCTACCTCGGGCGGGGCGGGATGGGCGTCGTGCTGTCCGCCGTCCACCGCGACCTGGACCGCCCCGTCGCGCTCAAGGTGCTCGCGCCGCACCTCGCCGACGACGCCGGCTACCGGACCCGGTTCCTGCGGGAGGCGAAAGCGCTCGCCCGGCTGGACTCGCCGTACGTCGTGCGGGTCTTCGACGCCGGCGAGGAGCAGGGCGCGCTGTTCATCGCGACCGAGCTGGTGCGCGACGGCGACCTCAACGAGCTGCTCCGCCACCGGGGCGCGCTGCCGGCTGCCGACGCCGTCTCGATCGTCCGGGACCTGGCGCTCGGGCTCGGCGCGGCCCACGACGTCGGGATCCTGCACCGCGACATCAAGCCGTCCAACGTCCTCGTCGCTCACCGCCCGGACGGCGGGCTGCGGCCGGTCCTGTGCGACTTCGGCATCGCGGCGGTCGCCGACCTCGAACAGCTCGCGACCACCGGCGCGATCGGCACGCCCGGCTACATGGCCCCCGAGCGGCACCAGGGCGCCGACGCCAGCATCGCCTCCGACATCTACGCCCTCGGCTGCCTGCTCTGGGCGACGCTGACCGCGCGGGCGCCCTACGAAGGGGCGACCGGGCAGGTCCTGCTCGGCCACCTGCAGGGGCCGGTGCCCCAGCTGCCGGGAACCACGCGCGAGGAGCGGGCGCTCAACGAGGTGCTCTCCGTCGCGATGGCGAAGGATCCCGCCGACCGGTTCCGTACGACGGCCGAGCTGGTCGCGGCGCTCGACGCCGTCCCGCTCGGTCCGATCGAGCGCACCCTGCTCGCCCCGCCGCCACCACCGCTGCCGTCCTCTCGCCGGCCGCGCCGGACCGTGCTCCTGGCCGCGCTCCTGGCCGGTCTCCTCGCCCTCGCCCTGGCAGCGGCCGGCGTCACGTGGCTGCTCGCCCGCTCCGACCCGGCCCCGGCGTCGCGCGCGAGCGACCGGCCGACAGGTGGCGCCGAGCCGGAGACGGACCCGCTGCTCGCGGTCTTCCCCCGTGCAGCCGGCTGCGACGTGGTGCCCGATCCCAAGTCGGCCCGGGTGCAGGCGCGGTGGTGCCTCGACGCCACGGCGTCGGTGTACTACGCCCAGTGGCGCACCTGGGACGCGATGGACGCCAACTACCGGGACCGGACCGAGCGGGACCACTCCTACCGCCCTGACCTGAAGGCAGCCTGGGTGGAGCTGGCCGAGGCCGACCGCAACCACTGCCAGCGCAAGCTCGCTGTCTGGTACGCCGATCGCGCGGCGCCGTACTCGGTCACCGTCTGCGCGGACAGCGAGCGGGCGGTGCTCGACGCCCTCGATGCCCTCGACCTGCCGACGGGGGACGAGGTGGTCGCCCGGGCCGGTCTCGTGCCCGACGCTCTGGTCGCCGCCTTCCCGGGCGCCGGCGGCTGCACGGAGGTCGCCGACCCGAAGCCGGGCCGGGTCCGCGCCCGCTGGTGCCACGACGACGACGCCTCGTCGGTGCACTACACGCAGTGGACGACCTGGCAGGCGATGGACGCCAACTACCGCGCCCAGGTGCTGACTCCGGTCACCGGGCTCGGCGACGACCTCACCGCCGCGTGGGTCGAGCTGACCAAGGCCGAGGGGCGGAGCTGGGAGGAGAAGCTCGCGGTCTGGTACGCCGACGAGGAGGCGCCGTACTCCGTGACGATCTACGCCCACACCCGGGCGGTCGCCCGCCAGGTGCTGCGCAGCCTCGACCTGCCCCCGGTCGCCGAGGTGACCGGCATCCCACGGAGCTGAGCCGAAGCGGGCGATCCGGCCCTCGGCCGATACCCTTGGGGCCGTGGCCGACACCGCTTCCGCACCCATCCGTTCCACCCTCGACACCGTGGCCGTGGCGGCCGGTGACCCGGACCGGCAGCAGCCCTGGTCCGAGTTGGGCCTGAAGGCCGACGAGTACGAGCGGATCCGCGAGATCCTCGGCCGGCGCCCCACCGGCGCCGAGCTGGCGATGTACTCGGTCATGTGGAGCGAGCACTGCTCCTACAAGTCCTCCAAGGTGCACCTCAAGCAGTTCGGCGAGCTCGCCCAGGAGACCCCGATCGGTCCGATGCTGGCGGGCATCGGCGAGAACGCCGGCGTCATCGACATCGGCCAGGGCTACGCGGTCAGCTTCAAGGTCGAGAGCCACAACCACCCGTCGTACGTCGAGCCCTACCAGGGCGCCGCGACCGGCGTCGGCGGCATCGTGCGCGACATCATCGCGATGGGCGCCCGCCCGATCGCGGTGATGGACCCGCTGCGCTTCGGTCCGCTCGACGCCGACGACACCCACCGCGTGCTGCCCGGGATCGTCGCGGGCGTCGGCGGCTACGGCAACTGCCTGGGCCTGCCCAACATCGGCGGCGAGGCCGTCTTCGACGAGACCTACCTCGGCAACCCGCTCGTCAACGCGCTCTGCGTCGGCGTGCTCCGCCACGAGGACCTCCACCTCGCCAAGGCGTCGGGTGAGGGCAACCTCGTCGTCCTGTACGGCGCCCGCACGGGCGGCGACGGCATCGGCGGTGTCTCGGTGCTGGCCTCCGAGACCTTCGATGCCGACGGCCCGGCCAAGCGCCCCAGCGTCCAGGTCGGCGACCCGTTCATGGAGAAGCTGCTCATCGAGTGCACCCTCGAGCTGTTCCGGGCCGGCGTGGTCGCCGGCATCCAGGACCTCGGCGGCGCGGGCCTGTCCTGTGCGACCTCCGAGCTCGCCTCGGCCGGCGACGGCGGCATGCTCGTCCACCTCGACAAGGTGCCGCTGCGCGACTCGACCCTCTCGCCCGAGGAGATCCTCATGAGCGAGAGCCAGGAGCGGATGATGGCCATCGTCGAGCCCGACGACATCGCCGCCTTCCTCGCGATCACCACCAAGTGGGACGTCGAGGCGTCGGTCATCGGCGAGGTCACCGAGACCGGCCGGCTGGTCATCGACTGGCACGGCGAGACCGTGGTCGACGTCCCGCCGCGGACCGTCGCGCACGACGGCCCCGTCTACGAGCGCCCGTTCGCCCGCCCCGAGTGGCAGGACGCCCTGCAGGCCGACGGCGCCGAGAAGCTCGCCCGGCCCACCACCGGCGACGAGCTGCGCGCCACCCTGCTCCAGCTGGTCGCCAGCCCCAACCTGTGCGACAAGTCGTGGATCACCGACCAGTACGACCGCTACGTCCAGGGCAACACCGTCCTCGCGCAGCCGGCCGACTCCGGCATGGTCCGCGTCGACGAGGAGACCCACCTCGGCGTCTCCGTCGCCACCGACTGCAACGGCCGCTTCGCCAAGCTCGACCCGTACGCCGGCGCGCAGCTCGCCCTCGCCGAGGCCTACCGCAACGTCGCCACCGGCGGCGCGGTGCCGCTGGCGGTCAGTGACTGCCTCAACTTCGGCTCGCCCGAGGACACCGACGTGATGTGGCAGTTCGCCGAGGCCTGCCGCGGTCTCAAGGACGCCTGCGCCGAGCTCGGGATCCCGGTCACCGGTGGCAACGTCAGCCTCTACAACCAGACCGGGGAGACCGCGATCCTGCCGACGCCGGTCGTCGCGGTGCTCGGCGTGATCGAGGACGTGCGCCGCCGTACGCCGTCCGCCTTTCAGGGCGCCGACGAGCGGATCGTGCTTCTCGGCACCACCCGCGAGGAGCTGTCCGGCTCCGAGTGGGCCAAGGTTGCGCACGACCACCTCGGCGGCCTGCCGCCGAAGGTCGACCTGCGCGCCGAGCGCAACCTGGCCCGGCTGCTCAAGGACCTGGTCGGCATCGCCACCAGCGCCCACGACCTCTCCGACGGCGGCCTCGCCCAGGCGCTGGCCGAGGCGGCCATGGTCAGCGGGATCGGTGCCCGGGTCAGCCTCGAGGGCGACGCCTTCGTCGGGCTGTACGCCGAGTCCGCGGGCCGCGCCCTGGTCACCGTCGACGCCGGTGACCTCGACGAGCTGCGCGCGCTGTGCGCCCGCCACGACGTCCCCCTGACCGAGCTCGGCACCACCGGTGGCGAGGTGCTCGCCGTCGAGGGCCAGTTCGAGGTGCCGCTCGCCGAGCTGCGCGCGGCGTGGACCGCGACCCTGCCGAACGCGCTGGGCTGACGCCGGCTACTTCAGCTTCGCGGTGGCGGTCAGGCCGAGATCCAGCGTGTCCTCGCCCTGGCCGCCTCCCCAGACCTGGGCGAGGCGGAGACCGTACTGCTCGTCGACGGTCAGCTTCTTCGGATAGCTCGTGCCGGCCTCGAAGACGACGTTGAACTGGACGGTGCACGTGCCCTGGTCGGTGCGGTCCGGGCAGCTCGTGTTCTGCGGGTCCTTCACGACGGCGGTGGCCTCGGTGTCGCCGAGGCGGAAAGTGCCGTCGACCGCCTCGCCGTAGTAGATGGCCCCGGACTTGAGGTCGTCGGCGACCTCGTTCCACAGCCCGAGCGAGGTCCGCACGGACACCACGAGCCACGACTTCCCCTCGCCGGCCCAGGCGCTGCCGGCGTACGGGAGGCGGAAGGGTCGCGACGTGCTGCAGCTGAACTTCGGGGTGCGGCGGGTCGCCCGGCTGTAGCTGACCGCCGGCTCGCAGGGGAACTGCTTCGTCTTCGGCTTCGCGAGGTCGTAGAGCGGTTCGGCGCGGCCGGCGTCGACCTCGCCGCTGGACAGGTCGGCCTGCTGCGTGACGCCGTCGAAGTCGACGTCGAGACGCGGCTGCGCGCCCTTGCCCGACACCAGCACGTAGAAGGACTCCGCGCCCTCGCCCGAGGACTCCGGCGCCGGGAGCCGGTACGACGCCCCGTCGGCGACGAGGTCGATCACCGGGCTGGTGTCGGTGTCGAGGTAGGCGGCCAGGGCGCCGAAGGTCGCGGCGTCGTACTGCCAGGTGATCGGCACGAAGGCGCTGCCCTCGGGGGCCTCGAGCTTCTCCAGCTGCCGGGTGTCCTTCGCCGAGACCTGCGTGACCGGCTGGCCGGTGGTGACCTCGAGCCGGCCGACCGGCAGGGCGATCACGGTCTCGACGCCCTCGCCGGTGAACTGGGCGTCCTGCCGCGCCGGCACCACGTCGCCCACCGCGACCCCGCCCTCGCCCCCGCAGGCGGCCAGAGCGGGTGCGAGCAGGAGCAGACCGAGCACGGTCGCGGAGCAACGACGAAGGCGCATGGGCTCCATTGTGGAGGGCGAGGTCACGCGACGTGCGCGGGACTCCGGTCCGTCGTGGTGAGGGGTGCCCAGTCGGCCGGTCGAGGCACGTCGCGGACCGACCGGGCGAGGGTCGGCACGAGGGCGACCAGAGCGGTCAGCGCGGTGAGCACGAGCACGGCGTCGCGTCCGCCGAGCAGCGTGAGCAGGGCGCCGGCGAGCGCGGGGGCGAGCGGGATCGTCAGCATCGACACCGCCTGGGTGGTCGACTGCATCCGACCGACCAGCTCCGGCGGGGTGATGGCGATCCGGTAGGAGCCGAGCGCGGCGTTGCCGGCGGGGTTGAGGAACAGGCCGACCGCGGAGGCCAGCGCCAGCGCCCACGGGCTGTTCCACCAGGCGAGCGGGATCGAGAGCGGGACGAAGCTCCACGCCACCACGACCACGAGCCGACCGGTCCGGAACCGCTCGATGAGGAAGGGTGCGGCGAGTGCGCCGAGGATGCCGGAGGCGCCGATCGCCGTCTCCGCGAGCCCGATCTGCCAGGCCGGGAACCCGGCCTCGACCAGGCGCAGCAGCGCGACGAAGAACAGCGCGTTGACGGCCAGGTTGGCGGCCGGCGACCAGCAGAGCAGGACCCGCAGGAACGGGTGCGCCCACAAGAACCGCAGACCCTCGCCCAGGTCGTGCAGCGGCCGGGCGGGTTCGTCGGCACCGGCGCGCGGCTCGGGCGCGAGATCCGTGCGCACCCGGCCGAGCAGCGCCCAGCCCAGGGCGTAGGACACCGCGTCGGCCGCGAACGGAGCCCAGCGCGCGACGCCGTACAGCGCGCCGCCGAGGGGGCCGCCGAGCAGGCTCGCGACGTGCTGGCGGGCCTGTTGCTGGCTGAGTGCGGTCGGCAGCTCGTCGCGGCTGACCACGCGCCGGATCGCCGAGCTCTCGGCCGGGAGGAACAGTCCGGCCACGAGTCCGCTCGCGAGCGCCACGGCCAGCAGGTGGGGGAGCGTGAGCCGGCCGGCGAGGCCCGCGCCCACGAGGGTGGCGTGCAGCAGGGCGCCGGTGCCGAGCGAGAGGCGCATCAGCCGCAGCCGGTGGCACCGGTCGGCGAGCACGCCCGCGGGGAGCAGCATCAGGACCATCCCGAGCAGGTACGCCGCCTCCGCGGACGCCGCCCACAGCGCCGACCCGCTCAGCGCGTAGGCCACCAGCGGCAGCGCGAACGTCGTGATCCGGGTGCCCAGCTCGCAGACCGTCGCGCCGATCCACAGCGCGGTGAAGTCGTGGTTGCGGGCCAGCGACCGGTAGGAGGCCATGCCCGCACCGTACGGTGCGCACCGTTTGTTGCGCAATAACTATTGCGCAATGAGTCCTGCGGATGTCGCTAGGCTGGCGGCATGGTGATGTACGACGACCCGCGGATCCTCCGCGCGATCGCCCACCCGACCCGCAACCGGGTGCTCCACGAGCTCTCGGCCGCCGGCTCGCTCCGGGCCGCCGACATCGCCCGGCTGATCGACATCCCCGCCAACCAGGCCAGCTTCCACCTGCGCCAGCTCGCCAAGTACGGCCTCGTGGAGGAGGACCCGGACGCCGCCCGCGACCGGCGTGACCGGGTCTGGCGCCTCGTCGACCCCGACGGGATCCGGTTCCGCACCGGCGACATGCTCGCCCAGCCCGGCGGCCGCGCGGCGTGGGCCGTCTTCCAGCGCAACACCGTCGCCCGCGGCCAGCACCTCGTCGAGCGCGCCCTGGCCGTCGACGACACCGAGAACCCCGGTCGCAGCGTCTCGGAGTGGTCGCTGCTCATGACCCCGGACGAGGCGCGGGAGCTGATGGAGGAGCTCGCCGCGGTCGTCGAGCGCCGCCGCGACGCCGGCCGGGCCCACGGCCCCGGCGAGGGACGCGAGACCTGGTCGGTGTTCCAGCTCATCCAGCCCTACCCCGAGGACTCCTGAATGCCCGCCCGCCTCAAGCCCGCCGCTGCCGGCGACGTCGCCGCCGCGCTCGCCCGGGTCGACGCCGGCACGTCCGAGCGCGCCGACCTGCGCCTGCTGACCAAGCACTTCCTCGCCCTGCTCGAGACCCGCGCCCCGGGCCGCTCGGTCGAGGTTCGGGTGCCGCCGTACGCCGCGGTGCAGGTGATCGAGGGCGTCCGGCACACCCGCGGCACCCCGCCGGCGGTCATCGAGACCGATGCCGCCACCTGGATCGCCCTCGCCACGGGTCGGCTCGCGTGGGCCGACGCCGTCGAGGACGCCCGGGTGCGGGCCAGTGGCGAGCGCACCGACCTGACGCCGTACCTCCCGCTCCCCTAGATTGGCGGGCATGACCGGACCTGTCCCCACCACTGACCTGCGTACGCGCCTCGCCGAGATTCTCCCGGGTGTCCGATCGGACCTCGAGGCCCTCGTCCGCATCCAGTCCGTCAGCGCCGACCCCGACCGCCTCGACCAGGTCGAGGTGAGCGCGCAGGCGACTGCCGACCTGTTCGCCGCGGAGGGCGTCGACGTGCGGATCGTGCGCGCGTACGACGGAGCCCCGCCTGCCGTGATCGGCGAGAAGAAGGGGCCCGAGGGCGCGCCCACGGTGCTCCTCTACGCCCACCACGACGTGCAGCCCGAGGGTGAGCACGCCGACTGGGAGACCGATCCCTGGCAGCTCACCGAGCGCAACGGCCGGCTCTACGGCCGCGGTGCCGCCGACGACAAGGCCGGCATCCTCACCCACGTCGCCGCGCTGCGCATGCTCGGCGACGACCTTCCCGTCACCGTCCGCCTGTTCATCGAGGGCGAGGAGGAGGTCGCCAGCGCGACCCTCCCGCAGCTGCTGGAGCAGTACGTCGAGGAGCTGCGCTCCGACGTCATCGTGATCGCCGACTCCGGCAACTGGGACATCGGCGTCCCCGCCCTGACCACCAGCCTGCGCGGCCTGGTCCGGGTCAACGTCGAGGTCCGCACCCTCACCCACGCCGTCCACCAGGGCATGTGGGGCGGCCTGGTCCCCGACGCCCTCATCACGCTCTCGCGCCTGATCGCGTCGCTGCACGACGACGAGGGCAACCTGGTCGTCGCCGGCCTGCACCGCGGCCCGGCGGCCGACGTGGAGTACCCCGAGGAGCGGCTGCGTGCCGAGTCCGGTGTCGCCGAGGGCGTCCAGTGGGTCGGCTCCGGCCCCGCCGTCGAGCGGCTGTGGACCCAGCCCGCGCTGTCGGTCATCGGTCTCGACGCCCCCAAGGTCGACGGCTCTTCCAACACCCTGATCCCGTCGGCCCGCGCCCGCCTCGCGCTGCGCACGGCGCCCGGCGAGACGTCCGAGAACGCGCTGGCCTGCCTGCGCGCCCACCTCGAGAAGCATGTCCCGTGGGGCGCCCAGCTCGCCATCGAGGTGGTCGACACGGGCGAGCCGATTGCGCTCGAGGTCACCGGGCCGGCGTACGACGCCGCGCGGGCCGCGTTCACCGAGGCCTGGGACGGCACCGCGCCCGTCGACATGGGTGTCGGCGGCTCGATCCCGTTCATCGCGGAGTTCCTCGAGTCCTTCCCGCAGGCCTCCGTGCTGGTGACCGGCGTGGAGGACCCCGACACCCGCGCCCACGGCCCCAACGAGGGCCTGCACCTGGCTGAGTTCGAGCGGGTGCTGCTCGCGGAGGCGCTGCTGCTGCGCAACCTCGGCGCCTGAGGCTCGCTCGCTTGTAACTAAGTGTTACAGCACGGTTATCCACCACATGGGCCACTCCAGCCCCAGATCCGTGACGTAACACTTAGTTACAAGGCCGCGAGCGCTTAAGTGGAGTGATTCGCTAGACTCACTTGCATGACGGCGACGAGCACCTCCACCGACCTCCCAGCGACACCCCGATCGCGGACCCGGGTGGCGGTGATCGGCGGGGGAGCGAGCGGGGTGCTGACCGCCATCAACCTGCTGGTCCGCTCCGACGACCCGGGCCTCGAGGTCGTGGTCCACGAGGCCAGCGGGATCGTCGGCCGGGGCGTCGCCTACGGCACCAACGACCAGCGGCATCTGCTCAACGTCCGCGCACGCCACATGAGCGCCTTCCCGGACGCGCCCTCCGACCTCCTCGACTGGGCGCTGCGCACCGGTCGCAGCAGCGACCCGCAGGGCTTCCTCCCGCGCGCCGACTACGCGATCTACCTCCAGGACCGGCTCGCCGACGTCGCCGACGACCGGCTCCGGATCCGGGCCGGCCGGGTGCTCGACGTCGTCCCCACCGCCACCGGCTTCGAGGTCGTCACCGAGCGGTCCAGCTCCAGCGCCGACGCCGTCGTGCTGTGCCACGGGAACCAGCCGCCCCGACCGCTCGCCACCGCGGACGGGGCGGTGGTCCCCGACGCGCCCTGGCACGTCGCCAACCCGTGGGAGCTGGCCCGCCTGCGCACCCTCCCCGCCGACGCCCGGGTGATCGTGGTGGGCACCGGCCTGACCGGTATCGACACCGCCATCACGCTGCTCGAGGACGGCCCCGAGCGCCACGTCACCCTGGTCAGCCGCAACGGCCTGCTCCCCAAGCCCCACGTCGGCCAGGCCCACACCGCCTGGGTCACCAAGGTCCCCGACGACGCCGCGACCGCCGACGACATCGCTGCCGCGGTCGCCGAGGAGTGCCGCGCCGCCGCCGAGCGCGGGGTCGGCTGGCGCGCGGTCGTCGACGGCCTGCGCCCGCTCACCCAGGAGCTGTGGCGCCGGCTCCCGATCGCCGAGCGGCGCCGCTTCCTCGAGGTCCACGCGCGCGACTGGGAGGTGCGCCGGCACCGGATGGCGCCCGAGATCGCGCTGCGCCTCCAGGGCTACCGGTACGACGACCGGCTGGCCGTCCACGCCGGCAGCCTCCACGCCGTGGAGGACCTCGGCGGGCGCTGTCGGGTCACGACCAACCCCGGCCACGAGCCGGTCGAGGTCGACGCCGTCGTGAACTGCACGGGCCCCCTGGCCGACGTACGCCGCAGCGCCGACCCGCTCCTGCGCGCCCTCGTCGCGCGCGGCACCGTCGCCCCCGACCCGCTCGCGCTCGGCATCGACGCGACCGTCGACGGCGCGGTCGTGGGCGCCGACGGCCGGGTGGTCGACGGCCTGTTCGTGGTGGGCCCGCCGCGCAAGGGCACCTTGTGGGAGTCGACCGCGATCCCGGAGATCCGGGGCCAGGCCGCGCAGGTCGCGAGCGCCGTGGTCGCGCGTGCATCTCGCGGGGTCGTCGCGAACTGAAGGATCGGCGGCCCGGCCGGTACGCTGAAGACCGTGTGCGGAGTCTTCGGAGTATGGGCCCCGGGTGAGGACGTCGCGAAGCTGACGTACTTCGGTCTCTACTCGCTGCAGCACCGCGGGCAGGAGTCCGCGGGCATCTCGGTCAGCAACGGTCGGCAGATCCTCGTCTACAAGGACATGGGCCTGGTCTCCCAGGTCTTCGACGAGAACACCCTCGAGTCGTTCGCGGGCCACCTCGCGGTCGGCCACTGCCGCTACTCGACCACCGGTGCGAGCACCTGGCAGAACGCGCAGCCGACGTTCCGGCCCACCGAGGACGGCTCGATCGCGCTCGGGCACAACGGCAACCTGATCAACACCGCGCAGCTCGCGCAGATGGTCCAGGAGCTGCCGAGCGACGACGGCGAGCTCGACATCCACGCCCGCAACCTCGAGTCGGCCACCAACGACACCAGCCTGGTGACCGCGCTCCTCGCGCACCACCCGGACCAGTCGCTGGAGGCCCGCGCGCTCGAGCTGCTGCCGCAGGTCCACGGTGCCTTCTCGTTCGTGTTCATGAACGAGAACACGCTGTACGCCGCCCGCGACCCCGAGGGCATCCGGCCGCTCGTGCTCGGCCGCCTCGAGCGGGGCTGGGTGGTCGCGAGCGAGGACGCCGCGCTGGCCACCACCGGCGCGAGCGTCGTGCGCGAGGTCGAGCCGGGTGAGCTCATCGTCATCGACGAGGACGGCCTGCGCTCCCACAAGTTCGCCGAGCCGCGCCGCAAGGGATGCGTGTTCGAGTACGTCTACCTCGCCCGTCCCGACGCCACGATCGCCGGTCGCAGCGTCCACGAGGCGCGGGTCGAGATGGGCCGCCAGCTGGCCCGCGAGTTCCCGGTCGACGCCGACCTGGTGATCCCGGTCCCGGAGTCCGGTACGCCGGCCGCGTCCGGCTACGCGCTGGAGAGCGGCATCCCGTTCGGCCAGGGCTTCGTCAAGAACGCCTACGTCGGCCGCACCTTCATCCAGCCGTCGCAGACCCTGCGCCAGCTCGGCATCCGGCTCAAGCTCAACGCGCTCGAGCACATGATCCGCGGCAAGCGGATCGTCGTGGTCGACGACTCGATCGTGCGCGGCAACACCCAGCGCGCGCAGGTCCGGATGCTCCGTGAGGCCGGCGCCACCGAGGTCCACGTCCGGATCTCCAGCCCGCCGGTGAAGTGGCCGTGCTTCTACGGCATCGACTTCGCGACCCGGGCCGAGCTGATCGCCAACGGGCTCGACGTCGACGAGATCGCCGCCAGCGTCGGCGCTGACAGCCTTGGCTACATCTCGCTGGAGGGCATGGTCCAGGCGACGGGCCAGCCGCAGACCACGCTGTGCACCGCCTGCTTCACCGGCGAGTACCCGATCGAGCTCCCCGACGAGAGCCTGCTCGGCAAGCACCTCCTCGAGGCCACGCTCAAGCCGAGCATGCACGGCGAGGCCCTTCCCGTCTTCAACAACCCGTGACATCCAGCAAGGAGACCGAGGGAACCGTGGCTGACAACGCCTACGCCCGTGCCGGCGTCGACATCGAGGCCGCGGACCGCGCCGTCGACCTGATGAAGGAGTGGGTCGCGAAGTCCCGCCGCCCCGAGGTGCTGGGTGGCCTGGGCGGGTTCGCCGGTCTCTTCGACGCCTCGGCGCTGAAGAAGTACGAGCGTCCGCTGCTCGCGACCTCCACCGACGGCGTCGGGACCAAGGTCGACATCGCGCGGAAGATGGACAAGCACGACACGATCGGCTTCGACCTCGTCGGCATGGTCGTCGACGACCTCGTGGTCTGCGGTGCCGAGCCACTCTTCATGACCGACTACATCGCCACCGGCAAGGTCGTCCCCGAGCGCATCGCGGCGATCGTCAAGGGCATCGCCGAGGCGTGCACCGAGGCGGGCTGTGCGCTGGTCGGCGGCGAGACCGCCGAGCACCCCGGCCTGCTCGCCCCCGACGAGTACGACGTCGCCGGCGCCACCACCGGTGTCGTCGACGCACACCGCCTGCTCGGCGCCGAGAAGGTCGAGCAGGGCGACATCGTCATCGCGATGAAGGCCTCCGGCCTCCACTCCAACGGCTACTCCCTGGCTCGCCACGTCTTCTTCACCGAGCTCGGCTGGGAGCTCGACCGTCGGGTCGACGAGCTCGGCTCGACGCTCGGCGAGGAGCTCCTCGTGCCGACGAAGATCTATGCGAAGGCCTGTCTCGCGCTCGCCGACGCGACCGGCACCCACGCGATGGCCCACATCACCGGTGGCGGCCTGGCCAACAACCTGGCTCGCGTCATGCCGGCTCACCTCAGCGCCACGCTGGACCGCGCGAGCTGGACCCCGCAGCCGATCTTCGACGTCGTCCGCACGGCGGGCGGCGTCGACCAGGCGAGCCTCGAGGCGACCCTCAACTGCGGTGTCGGCATGGTCTCCCTGACTCCCGCCGCGGATGTCGACGCGGCGATCGCCACGCTCGCCGAGCACGGCGTGGAGGCCTGGGTCGCCGGCGAGGTCGTCGCGGGCGACGGCAGCGTGACGCTGGTCGGCCAGCACCCCGGTTGGTGACCTGCGCCTCACTTGCGCCGTGAAGGCGCGCTGAGGTGCGTCCCCGGCGTGCGGGAACACCCACCGGCCATGTACCGTTGGACCCACGAGACTACGTATTCAGCAGTCCGGGGCCCGGAGGGCTACCGGCCAAGTGTGCGAGGGGGCTGGACCCTATGGGCCGCGGCCGTGCGAAAGCCAAGCAGACCAAGGTCGCTCGCGACCTGAAGTACCGCACTCACGAGACTGATCTCTCGGCCCTGGCGGCGGAGCTCCATGGAGAGCCCGCACCGTCCAGTGCCGACGAGGTAGAGCCCGAAGTGCTCGACAAGTGGTCGGACTACGCCGACCGTCGCGACTGAGCTGACTGGCGCGACCGCGTCGCTCGTTCCTCGCTCCCCACGCCTCCTCGTACGGCGTCCCCGCCGCAAATTCGCGGCGGGGGGAGCGCGGCGACGGTCACGCCGGTGCGGTCTGTCGCATGACGATCAGGTCACCGTGGGTGCCGTAGCCGGCCAGCCGGCCACCTGACCGACGCCCGTCGAACGTCACCAGCCGCCACTCGTCGCCCGGCACGTCCGGGTCGGGCGGTACGACGGTCGGCCACGGGATGTTGGTCGGGTACGGCGCGGCCACGGTGCCGATCTCGGTGAGCGAGGTGTCGAACACCGGGTAGCGGCCGCGGAGCGCCCGGGGGTTGTCCCTGCCGTCGCTGGCCAGGACCCTCCAGTCCTCGCCGACGCGGAGCAGGGTCGTGCCCTCGGTCGCCCGACGGTCGCTCGCCGCTCCCCGCAGCGCGAGGCGGTCCAGGGACGGGCCGGCGGCGAGCAACGGGTGGAAGTCGAAGAACCGTCGTGCGCTGACGTAGCCCACCAGCCAGCCGTCCGGTGTCCGCACCAGGTGCGGGTCCCACGTGCCGACGCTCGGGCCGGCGGTGGGCAGGTCCAGGTGCCGGGTGGCGAGCACGTGCTGGCCGCGGGTGAGGTCGTCGGCCGACTCCGCGAGGGTCACGCGGAGCGCGCCGGGGACCCGGTCCGCCTTGCGGGCGGGGAAGTCCGACCAGGTGCTCGTCGCCACCAGCCACCGCTCCGCGTCGCGCACGAGGTGGGTCGCGTGGTCGCCGTACACGCCCGGGTGGTCGGGGCGCTCGAAGAACAGGTCGGCGCGCCACTCGATGTCACCGGTCGCGCGCAGCGCCCACACCGAGGTGTGCGCGGTGTCGAAGAAGCCCGGGCCGGCGCTGGTCGCCGTGAACAACACCTCGCGCCCGACCCGGTACGGCGACCCGTCGGCGTGCGACACCAGCCGGATGTCACGCAGCCCCAGCTGCCCGAAGCTGCCCGCACGCACGTCGTCGACCCCGGACGCGTCGGGCCGCAGCCCGGCGAGCCAGGCAGGGTCGCGGGTGTCGGGTCCGCCGATCTCACGCAGGTCGATCCGCCCGCGTGCGACCCACCCGCCGTCCTCGAGGGTCAGGACGGCCAGGTGGTCACCGGTCAGGGTCAGGCCGAGCCGCGTGGGCGGCGTTGCGACCCGGCCGTACCGCCGGCTGCGCAGCGGGTGCTCGACCCCGCCGAGGCGCACCAGCAGCGACGCCCGACCGTCCTCGAGCCGGACCGCCAGCCGGGTGCCGTCGGCTCCCTCCAGCGCCAGCTCCGCGGTCCCGGCGCCCGCAAGCGTCGCCTCGACCGCGCCGAAGGGAGCGCGCAGTGGGAACGCGTCGCTCGTGGCCACCAGTGTGACCGGACGGTGGCGGGCGGCGATCTCGAAGGACGGCAGCACGGGCGCACCCTACGCGGCATGATGCGTCCCGTGCCCGGCCCCACCCTCACCTTGCTGTCCGGCGGCAACGGCGTCGCCCTGAGCGCCGCGCGCCCCGGCCCCGACCTGGCCGCTGCCGGCTGGGCCGAGGAGGAGTACGCCGCGCGGGGCACCGCCCGCTCGGTCGACTCCACGCACGCCTCGGCGGGCTTCACGACCCGGGTCGTCGTCCGTCGTCCGGCGGGGGCGCCGGCGAGCGGGACCCTCGTCGTCGAGTGGCTCAACGTCAGCAGCGGCGCGGACGCGGCGCCGGACTGGACCTACCTCGCCGACGAGCTGGTGCGCCAGGGGCACGCGTGGGCGGGGGTGTCCGCGCAGTACAACGGCGTCGAGAGCGGTACGGCGAGCGTCGCGGTCGAGGGCGCGGCGCTCCAGGGCCTCAAGGCGGTCGACCCGGCGCGCTACGGCGGGCTCGACCACCCCGGCGACGCCTACGCCTACGGCATCTTCACCGAGGTCGCCCGGGCCGTGGCCGGGCTGACCGGCGCGGAGCGGGTGCTGGCGATCGGGCAGTCGCAGTCGGCGTACCTGCTGACGACCTACCTCAACCACGTCCACCCCCTCGAGCGCTTCTTCGACGGCTTCCTGGTGCACAGCCGCGGCGACGTCGCTGCGCCGCTCGGCGAGCCGGGGCGGGGGATCGACCTGCTCGCGGCCCGGGCGGCCGGCGAGCCCACGCCGGTCCGCGACGACCTCGACGTGCCGGTGATCGTGTTGGAGGCCGAGGGCGACCTGCTCGGCCGGATCAACTACCTGCCCGCACGCCAGCCCGACGGTCCGCTGCTGCGGGTGTGGGAGGTCGCCGGCGCCGCGCACGCCGACCTGTTCCAGATCGGCGAGTTCGAGGCGTTCCTCGGCTGTCCCGACCCGGTCAACCGCGGCCAGCACGCCTACGTCGCCCGCGCGGCCCTGCGCCACCTCGAGACCTGGGCCCGGGGCGGTCCGGCAGCCCCGGCCGCTCCGCCGCTCGAGGTCGTCGACGGGGCCTTCGTCCGCGACGGGCTCGGCATCGTCCGCGGCGGCATCCGCACGCCCGTCGTCGACGCGCCCGCCGATGTCGTCTCCGGCGACGCCGGTCCGGGCGCCTCGGTCATCTGCGGCCTGTTCGGGCGGACCCTCCCGCTGCCCGCGGGGCTGGCCGAGCGACTCTGGCCGACGCACGAGGCCTACGTGACGGCGTACGCCGACGCGGCGGACGCGGCGATCGCCGCGGGCTTCGTGCTGCCCGAGGACCGGGACGCCGTGCTCGCGGAGGCGCGGCGGTCCTGATCATCCCGGCTGGGCGGCGACCCGGTCGGCCAGCTGCCCGGTCGCCTCCGTGGCGCTGGCGAGCCAGCGCTCGACCACGGCGACCTCCGCGTCGTCGAGATCGGTCAGCGTGGCGCGCAACGCGCCCGCGAGCGGACCGAAGAAGCCGCCCGCCACCTGGCGGGCGGTGGCGGTGAGGGTGAGCAGCTGGCGACGGCCGTCGGCGGGATCGGGGATGCGTTCCACGTGGCCGCTCGCCTCCAGGCGCCGCAGCAGCGCGGTGGTCGCCGGTGGGCTCAGGTCGATCGAGGCGGCCAGCCGGCCGGGGGTCATCGCCTCTCCGCGCAGCGCCGCCTGGTGCAGGTGTGCCAAGGCGTCGATGTCGGTCGGGTGGAGCGCGTGCCGGTGGGCGAACAGGTGCGAGAACCGGGTGAGCTCGTAGGAGAGCTGCTGGACCAGCACGGGGACCCGGGAGCCGGCGGGGTGGTCGCCGATAGGGGACATGTGCTTATCTTTCCATCATGGAAGCATCTGTGGTGAACGCTCGCCCGAGCTCGATGCTGCGTCCCCGGGTCGCCTGGATCCTGCCCGTCCTCTACCTGCTCATCGGCGGGGCGCTCATCGGCGCCGTGGGCACCGCCCCGGTGGACCGCGCTGCGACCGACCAGCTGCCCGCAGGCGCCGACTCCACGGAGGTGGCGCGCCTGCTCGAGGACTTCCCGACCGGCGACAGCCAGGTCGCAGTCGTGCTCTACTCCGCCGAGCGCGCGCTGACCCCGGCCGAGCAGGCCACGCTCGGCGGGTCGTTCGCGCGGGCCGCGGGCGGCGGCACGGCGCCGCTGCAGGCCGCCGAGGACCAGACGGCGCTGGTCGGCGTGATCCCGATGCCCAGCAACGACGCGGCCCAGCTCTCCGACGACGTCGAGGACCTGCGTGCCGCCGTACGCCGGGACCTGCCGGACGGCGTCCGCGCCGAGGTGACCGGGCCCGCCGCGATCCAGGG
This sequence comes from Nocardioides daeguensis, assembly GCF_019192965.1. GTDB lineage: Bacteria > Actinomycetota > Actinomycetes > Propionibacteriales > Nocardioidaceae > Nocardioides > Nocardioides daeguensis. The sequence goes on along the minus strand of NZ_JAHTKU010000004.1, from coordinate 236,349 downwards.
CGACCTGGCCCAGGTGTTCGAGGGCGCCGACGTCACGTTGCTGATGGTCACCGCCTCGGTCGTCGCCGTCCTGCTGATCATCACCTACCGCTCACCGGTCCTGTGGCTGGTGCCGCTGCTCGTGGTCGGCATCGCCGACCGGCTGGCCTCCGTGGCGGCCACGCACGCCCTCGCCGGCCTGGGCGTCGCCTTCGACCAGTCGACGACCGGCATCCTCTCCGTCCTCGTCTTCGGCGCCGGCACCGACTACGCACTGCTCCTCATCTCCCGCTACCGCGACGAGCTCCACCGCACGCCCAGCCGGCCGGAGGCGATGTCTCGCGCGTGGCGCCGGACCAGCGAGGCGGTCCTCGCCAGCGCCGCGACCGTGGTCGTCGCGCTGCTCACGCTGCTGCTCTCCGCCTTCCCGTCGACCCGCGGGCTCGGCCTGGCCTGCGCGATCGGCGTGGTGATCGCGGCGCTCGCCGTCCTGGTCGTGCTGCCGCTGGCGCTCGTGGTCTTCCCCCGCTGGATCTTCTGGCCCCGCCGCCCGCAGGTCGGGACACCGACCCTGTCGGAGGGGCGCTCCTTCTGGCGTCGCGTCGGCGACGCCGTCGCGCACCGGCCGGTCCTGTCCGCGGCCGCCGGCATCGCGGTGCTGGCGGTGCTGGCCAGCGGCATGGTCGGCATCCGCAGCGGGCTCTCGGAGGCCGACCAGTTCATCGACACCCCCGAGTCCATCGCCGCGGCGGGCCGGCTCGCGGAGTCCTTCCCGGCCGGTAGCGCGGACCCGGCCGTGGTGCTGACCCGCGACGACGTCGCCGCCGTGACCCGGGCCGCCCAGTCCGCCGACGGCGTCGCGTCGGTACGCCCGGTGGGTGAGCACGACGGCCGCACCCGCCTCGACGTCGTCCTCGACCACGCGCCCGGTACGCCGCAGGCGCGCGAGGACGTCACCTCCCTGCGATCCGCGCTCGGCGACTTCCCGGACACCCTGGTCGGCGGCACCGACGCGGAGGACGTCGACACCGACGCCGCGACCCGGGACGACCGGACCCTCGTGCTGCCGCTCATCCTGGTCGTCGTGCTGCTGGCGCTCGGCCTGCTCCTGCGCTCGCTCGTCGCGCCCGTCGTGCTCGTCCTCACCGTCGTCGCCACCTACGCCGCCGCGCTCGGGGCCGGCTGGGTGATCAGCAGCACGGTGTTCGGCTTCGACCGGATCGACGTCGGCGTACCCCTCCAGGCCTTCCTCTTCCTGGTCGCGCTCGGCGTCGACTACAACATCTTCCTCGTCGCGCGCGCTGCCGAGGAGGCCGAGGAGCACGGGGCCCGCGAGGGCATGCTGCGTGCGCTCGCCTCCACCGGAGGTGTCATCACCAGCGCCGGCATCCTGCTGGCGGCGGTGTTCGCGGTGCTCGGCGTGCTGCCGCTCGTCGTGCTCGCCCAGCTCGGCATCGTCATCTGCGTCGGCGTCCTGCTCGACACGCTCCTGGTCCGCACCGTCCTGGTCCCCGCCATCGCCGTGCGGATGGGGGACCGGTTCTGGTGGCCGCGCCGTCAGGCGACCAGGTCGTCCCAGCCCGCCGCGAGGTAGTCCAGGAAGGCCGGGCCGACGTGCTCGGCGGCGAGCTCCTCGCGCGGCACCGGCCGTGACCGGGCTCGGAAGCCGGTGTCGGCGAGGGCGCGAGCCGCGAAGTCGTGGTGCAAGATCGCGCCGGTGCCGACCGTGACCACGTCCGCGCCCTGCTCGAGGCACCACTGGGCGTCCGCGGTCGTCAGCACGCCGCCGGCCACTCCGAGCAGCGCGCCGTGCCGCGGCAGGTCGGTGAACTGCTCGATGAGCAGGCCGTCGTACCCCTCGGTGCGGGGACGCATCCGCACGTCCCACAGCGACATGTCGAGGTAGTCGAGCCAGCCGGTGGCGAGCAGCGCGCGGGCGGTCTCGCGGCCCTCGTGCAGCGCGATGCCGTAGCCCTCGGGGCTCAGCCGCAGGCCGAGCTGGAAGTCCGGTCCGGTCGCCGCGCGGATCCCCTCGAGGACCTCGCGCAGCGGACGGATCCGGTCCTCCAGCGATCCGCCGAACCCGTCCTCGCGGCGGTTGGAGCGTGCGTCGAGGAACTGCGCGAGAAGATACCCGTGCGCCCCATGCACCTCCACGCCGTCGAAACCGGCCTTCTCCGCGCGCACCGCCGCCGCGACGAAGTCCGCCACGACGCTGTGCACACCCTCGGTGGTGAGGGCGACCGTCTGCTTCGCCGGGTCCGCCCACGGGCCGACGTTGGGAACACCGTTGAGCACGCTGTCGGAGCGCCGGCCGCCGTGGTGGAGCTGCACGGCGGACCGGGTGCCGCTCGCGCGCAGGCTGTCGGCCAGCCGTCGCAGACCCGGCAGGTGCTCGTCGCCGGCGATGCCGAGCTGACCGCGCCAGGCCCGGCCCTCGGGGGCGACGTACGCCGCGCAGGTCATGGTGAGTCCGAACCCGCCCCGCCCGCGGGCCACCAGCCAGTCGTGCTCGTCGTCGCTCAGGGTGCCGTCGTCGTTGCTCTGCACGTTCGTCAGCGGCGCGAGCGTGAGCCGGTTGGGCCAAGCGGGGCCGTGAGCGAGGGTGACGGTGTCACGCAGAGCGGCGGGAGAGGGCACCGGGCCATCCTGCCAATGCACCGTCCTGCCGACGCACGGGGCCGGGAACGACGAGACCCCCGCCGGTCACCCGGCGGGGGTCTCGCTGCTGGTGGGCAGGGGCGGGGTCGAACCGCCGACCTATCACTTTTCAGGCGATCGCTCGTACCAACTGAGCTACCTGCCCAAGCAGTCGACCACCTTACCGGAGGGTGGGCCGAGGCACGAAAGCGGCGGGCACTTCTGGACGTGCGCCGTCTCCGCGGGCGTCGTGCCGGACCTCGTCCGCAGCCCCTCGGCCGACCGCCCGGCGTCCTTGCGGGTGCTCGACGGCACGGGCCGTGCCCTCGTCCTCGACCGCCGGCCGCCCTTCTCGATGAGCGGACGACCCGCGACGGGCACTATGCTGGCGCGCGCTGCGGAGGCACGCCCTCCACGGTGGGCCCCCATCGTCTAGCGGCCTAGGACACCGCCCTTTCACGGCGGGTACGCCGGTTCGAATCCGGTTGGGGGTGCGGCTCGTCCGCTGAGGTCGCTCCCGATTGGGACTCCCGGAGGAGGATGGGTTAGAGTTCCATCCGCTTCACCACGCGAGAGCAGCGTGGAGCGAATGGCCCTGTAGCGCAGTTGGTTAGCGCGCCGCCCTGTCACGGCGGAGGTCGCGAGTTCGAGTCTCGTCAGGGTCGCAGACAAGCCGACAAGCCCCAGCCGACAGGCTGGGGCTTGTCGCATTTGCGCCGCGGGCACAATGGGTGCGTGCCGGTCGAGATGAGCCCCGAGGACTTCGACGCCCTCGTCGACCGCGCCCTCGACGAGATCCCCGAGGAGCTGGCCCGCCTCGTCCACAACCTGGTCGTCCTGGTCGAGGACGAGCCGCCGGAGGGCGAGCCCGACGACCTGCTCGGCCTGTACGACGGCGTGGCGCTCACCGAGCGCGGCGGCGGCCTGCACCCGCAGCTGCCCGACCGGATCTTCCTGTTCCGCGGCCCGCTGCTCGACATGTGCGACGACGAGGAGGACCTGGCCGACGAGGTCCGGATCACCGTCGTGCACGAGGTCGCCCACCACTTCGGCATCGACGACGCCCGCTTGCACGACCTCGGCTACGCCTGAGGTCTCGGTCTCGGTCTCGGTCTCGGTTCCTGAGGAGTGAGCTTGCGAGCCTCGAAGGGCGCGCCTCAACCACCGGCCAGGACGTACCCGAGCGCGCAGGCGCCCAGCCCGAGCAGGATCGTCACGAGCGCGTACGCCGCGCCCTGCCGCGGGCCGAGGTCGCGGGCCTGCACCGCGAGCGAGGAGTACGTCGACAGGCCGCCGCAGAAGCCGGTGCCGACCAGGGCGAGGGTGGAGCCCTCGACCGACCAGCCGACGCAGGCGCCGAGGACCAGGCTCGCGAGGGTGTTGGCGGTGAGGGTGCCGCGGTGCCAGGCGCCGTCGAAGTGGTGGCCGAGGGCGTAGCGCAGGGGCGCGCCGACCGCGGCGCCGAGCGCGACGAGGAGGGCGCTCATGCGGCTTCCCGTGGGGTGTTCACAGCTCGTCCTCCTCCGGCAGCCGGGGCGCCGCGAGGCCGACCAGGGTGACGGCGACCAGGCAGGCGGCGAGGGTGCCGGCGACGTACGCGAGGGCGAGGCCGGCGCGGCCGTCGGCGAGCAGGGCCCGGGCCTGGGCGGAGGTGGCGGAGAAGGTCGTGTAGCCGCCGAGCACACCCGGCCCGAGCGCCGCGGCCCACGTGGGGGAGCGGCGGGCGAGCGGGAGGAGCAGCAGGGCGGCGAGCAGAGCCGATCCCGAGACGTTGACCGCGAAGGTGGTCCAGGGGAAGCCGGACCCGTCGGCGACGAGCTCCGTCGCGGCGTACCGGGCGAGCGCACCGATCGCTCCACCTGCCCCCACGGCGAGGAGCAGCCGCGGGGAAGGGGTCATGCCTGCAGACTAGGACGCGCGCCGGAGCCGGTGCCGCTGCCCTGCCAGGCGATCGGTGGGGCGCCGGCGGACTGGCGGCGGAACTCGCCGAGGAACCAGATCTGGAACGAGCGCTGCTCGGAGGTGCGTGGCGCGGTCAGCAGCCGCTGGGCGCGGGAGAACTCGTCGGCCGCGTCGAGCAGGTCGATCAGGCCCCCGATCTGCCGCGCGGTCTCCCGCGGCATCCGCAGCCGCAGGTCGATGGTCTCGCGGCCGTCGGCGTACGCCTTGTCGACCTGCTCGCGGCCCATGTTGGCGCGAAGGGGACGCTCGAGGGCGTCGAAGTGCTCGGACAGGACCTTGGCCAACGGGTAGTCGTCCTCGTGGGCGAGGGCGAGCAGCCGGATCTCGCGGCGCAGGTCGCGGTAGTGGCGCTGGAAGCGGCCGAAGGCGCCGATCGGGACGCCGTTGATCTGGACGCCGACCTCGCCGACCCGGGTGTGGTCGGCGGCGAGCGACGGCATGCTCTGGGTCTGCTGGTACGGCGCGCCGCCGGTCTCGGACAGCTCAGGGGCCGGTTCGAACCAGACCGCCTTGCCGTCCTCGTCGATCTCGGCGCCCCAGGCGACCGAGGCGCGGGCGACGATGTCCAGGCCGCGGCCGACCGTGGTCAGCGCGGCGAGCTGTTCCTCGTCGAGGGAGTCGAGGGTGTCGAGGTCGAAGGCGTCGAGGTCGAACCCGCCGGCCTGGGTCACCGGCTGGGGCGGGATCACCGAGGCGTCATGCACCTCGAACCGGGGGTGCTCGGTCGTGCCGCGGACCTGGAGCCGGATCGGTGCGGTGCCGTGGAGGACCGCGTTGGTGACCAGCTCGGAGACCGCCAGCTCCGCGCAGTCGGCCAGGTCCGTGCGCCCGAGGAGATCGCAGGTCTGGACGACCCAGCGTCGTGCGTCGTGCACGATGCGTGGCCCGGGGGCCAGGTCCAGGATCTGCCGGTGCTGCACGGAGGAACCTTCCGGTGTCGCGGCCCGAGTGCGGAGTTCGAAGGCGGTCGGTGTCGGTGGCGAGGTGACGTTCCCGGGGGCGATACCCCACCCAGTTGACCACTAAACCAACCGCCAGGACCGCATTTGGTGACGCTCGGACCGGGATGTGACCGACTAGACCTTGACCTCGGATTGGGGCTCGTGCAGGGGACGCGGAAGAATGCTCCCCCAGAGGACGCCGACGCGTCGTCACCGAGGTGCTCCAGGAGGAAGCCATGGCAGCAGGCGACACCCAGCCCGACCTGCCCGATCGCATCATCGTCCCGCGTTCCGACCGTCACCAGGTCGTCGTCATCGGGTCCGGCTTCGGCGGCCTGTTCGGCACCAAGCAGCTGCGCCACGCCGACGTCGACGTGACCATGATCGCGAAGACGACCCACCACCTCTTCCAGCCGCTGCTCTACCAGGTGGCGACCGGCATCCTCTCCGAGGGCGAGATCGCCCCGCCGACCCGCGAGGTCCTGGCCAACCAGAAGAACGCCCAGGTGCTGCTCGGCGAGGTCACCGGCATCGACCTGGCGAACCGCCAGGTCACCTCGCACGTGCTGGGCCGCGAGCTCGTGACGCCGTACGACTCCCTCATCGTCGCCGCCGGCGCCGGCCAGTCGTACTTCGGCAACGACCACTTCGCCGAGTTCGCCCCCGGCATGAAGAGCATCGACGACGCCCTCGAGCTGCGCGGCCGGATCTTCGGCGCCTTCGAGATGGCCGAGCTCGGCGCAGCGCGCGGCGAGAACGTCGACCACCTGCTGACCTTCGTGGTCGTCGGCGCCGGCCCGACGGGTGTCGAGATGGCCGGTCAGATCGCCGAGCTCGCCCACCGCACCCTGACCCGCGACTTCCGGGCCATCTCCACCCGGCACGCGCGCGTCATCCTCGTCGACGCGGCGCCCCAGGTGCTCCCGCCGTTCGGTCACAAGCTCGGCAAGTGGACCCAGGAGAAGCTCGAGAAGCTCGGCGTGGAGGTGATGCTCGGCGCGCTGGTCTCCCAGGTCGACGAGCGTGGCCTCACGGTCAAGTACAAGGACGGCTCCGAGGAGCGCATCAACGCGGTCACCAAGGTGTGGGCCGCCGGCGTCCAGGCCAACAAGCTCGGCAAGACGCTGTCGGAGCAGACCGGCGCCCCGCTCGACCGGGCCGGCCGGATCTCGGTCAACCCCGACCTCACCCTCCCGGGCTACCCCGAGGTGTTCGTGGTCGGCGACATGATCTCGCTGGACAACCTCCCGGGTGTCGCTCAGGTCGCGATCCAGGGCGCGAAGTACGCCGCCAAGGAGATCGAGGGCCGGCTCGAGGGCAAGCCCGCGCAGCCGCCGTTCAAGTACTTCGACAAGGGCTCGATGGCGATCATCAGCCGCTTCCGGGCGGTGGCGATGGTCGGCAAGCTCCGGGTCACCGGCATCCTCGCCTGGCTGATGTGGCTGGTCGTGCACCTCTTCTACATCACCGGCTTCAAGAACCGCGTCACCGCGGTCATGCACTGGTTCGTCTCCTTCATCGGCAAGGGCCGCTCCGAGCGGACCTCCACCGAGCAGCAGATCTTCGCCCGAGTGGCGCTCCAACGCCTCGAACGGGGAGCGACCGACCTGGTCTCCGAGCCCGGTGAGTACGACGAGGCGCAGCGCCGTGCCGAGCTCGAGGAGCAGGCCGCCGAGGAGGCGCGCCTCTCCGACGAGAACAAGCGCGGCGTGAAGGTCTGAGCCAGGGACCTACCGAGCGCAGCGAGGTAGGTCCCGTCGGCGAAGAGGTTGAGCAGGCGCGTCGGCGCGAGCCTGCGAGCGCCGAGGACCGCCGTGTCGAAATCGGGGGTCGACGCCGGCTGCATGGATCCCCGGACATCCGGGGATTCATGCGCTTGTCAGGGGTTGCAATCCCTGACAAGCGCATGAATCACCTGACCAGTCAGCTGAACCGTTCCCGGATGTGGCGGGGCAGGATGAAGACGCCCTCGGCCTCGGCGGTGACGCCGTCGGGGCCGACCATGTGGGCCTTGGCCCAGGTCTTGACGCCGTCCTCGCGGTCGATCCACGCCTCGGCGCGCAGGTCGCCGAGGGGGGTGCCCTGCCGGTAGACGACGGTCAGCGTGCCGGTCATGCCGGGCCGGCCGGCAGCGCCGACGGCGTGCCCGAGGATCTGGTCGAGGATCAGCGATACCACGCCACCGTGGACCAGCCCCGGCGGCCCCTCGTACGCCGCCCCGCAGCGGAACTGCGTCTCTGCGCGACCGGTCGCGTCGCTCACCACCTGCAACGGCGGGGCGATCGGGTTGCGCAGCCCGATGACCGGGTTGCCCCAGGGGCGGCGTCGGCCGCCGGTGAGGTGCTGCTGGCCGAGGGTCTGGGTACGGCGCACCTTCCGCAGCCGGGCCACCGCCGCCTCGACGTCGGCCTGGGCGGCGCGGACCTCGTCCGCGTCGACGTCCGACATGACGCACAGGTCGACCAGCTCGCGCGCGGCCTCGGCGAGGGGGCGCCACACGGCGGCCTCCCGCTCCACCTCGGCGGCGGGGGTGTCGTCGGCGGCGGGGAGGTGCCAGTTCATGCTCGCCAGGGTAGAACACGTTCTCGTTCTGTCGGCGCGGAAACCCGTTGACCGGGATGGTGGGATGGCGCCATGACCGCGCTCGTACCCCCTGACGTCGCCCGCTGGCAGTCCTGGGCGGCCATGATCGAGGACTTCGGCGCGACGGCGCAGATGCACGGCTCCGGCCACTGGCACCTCGAGGGCGACCCGGTGCCGACCGAGGCCGGCTGCGCCGCGTTCGTCGCGATGACCGAGCTGACGTCGGCGGGCGACCTCGACGGGACGCGGGTGTCCTCGACGTACTTCTGGATCACCGACGGCGACGGCGGGCCCGACGACGACGTCGTGGGCTTCTTGAACCTGCGGCACCGGCTCAACGACTGGCTGCTCGAGCAGGGTGGGCACATCGGGTACTCCGTGCGCCCCTCCGCCCGCCGCCGCGGTCACGCGTCCCGCGCGCTGGCCCTCGGGGTCCGGGAGGCCGGGCGCCTCGGGATCGAGCGGGTGCTGGTCACCTGCGACACCGACAACGACGCGTCGCGACGCACCATCGAGGCCGGCGGCGGGGTGCTCGAGGACGAGCGGGCCGGCAAGCTCCGGTTCTGGATCGCTACGGCTGGGTGACCGGCTCGGCGGTCTGCTCGGCGGCGGGGGCGTCGGGGCGCAGCCCCGGACGCAGGCGGTAGAGCACGGTCGTGAACCAGTGCGGATCGACCATCGAGCGGGTGATCACCACCAGTGGCAGGCCCGGGCGCTCGATCAGCACGGTCCACCGGCGATCGCTCGGCTCGCCGACGATCGCGATCGGCGTGTACGTGCTGGCGAGGTCGACCAGCTCGGTCTGCCCGTTGCGCTTGATCGAGAGCTGGCCGCGCCGCACGGCCAGCTCGGTCGTCGTGCACCCTGCGCGGACGGCCCACACGACCAGCATCAGGAAGCCGAGCGTGGCCGCGATCCCGAGGGTCGTCGCGGTCGGGTTCCTCAGGGCCGCGTACGACGCCGCGCCGGTGCCGGCCAGGACCGCGAGCAGCATCCAGGACAGAGCGCGTCGGATCCCGCCGCGAACCGGGAACTGGGCGTCGGTGCTCGCGTTGAGCGCGGTGAGGTTGTCCTCGGGTTCGGTCCAGCGGCCGTGCTTGACCTCGGGGGCGCTGCGCACGCGCGGCGGCGGGGCGGGGCGCACCGGTGCCGCCGCGGCCTCGACCTCGACCGGTGCGGGGTCGGGGGTGGGGGCCGGCGAGGCGGGGCGAGGCGCGGGCGCCGGCTTCTTCGGCATGTCGGCGCGCAGCGCCTCCACGACCGAGCGGCCCAGGTCGGTGCTGTCCAGGCCGCCCGCCCGGGCGATCCGTGACGGCGGGTCGGGCGGGGACTCGACGCCGAGCGCCTCGAGCACCGAGCGACCGGCCCGCAACGAGTCGGCACGGTCCGCGGTCGTCGTACCGGGCGCGGGGCCGGGTGGCGCCGACGGCCCGGGCGCGGCCGCGGGAGCCGCGTCAGCGCGGGTGCCGACCACCCGGGCGTCGCGGGCATAGCTGCTCCGCTTGTCCAGCCAGGCGCGGATGCTCTCCGTGTCCGGCCCGAACTCGTCCTTGCTCCCCACGAGCGAGTCCTCCCTGTTCCCTCTCCCGTGGTCAGGGTAGCGGGGCCGGTCCCGGCGGTCGTCGGCCCGCCGGTCCCGTCCGTGTGGTCCGAACGGGCCATCGCGGCATGGTCCTGCCCGCGTGCGCGGTAGATTGAGATCGATTCCCAGTCCGTCCTTCGACCGCCCCAGGAGGCCCGGTGCCCGACACCGACGCGCGCCCGCCCGCGCTCCGGCCGACCCGCCAGCGCCGGGCGATCACCGACGCCCTGGCCGACGCCGCCGACTTCCAGAGCGCGCAGGAGATCCACGACAGCCTGCGCCGTACCGGGGACAAGGTCGGCCTCGCCACCGTCTACCGCACCCTGCAGGCCATGGCCGAGTCCGGCGACGTCGACGTGCGCCACAACCCGGCCGGCGAGGCGACGTACCGGCGCTGCAGCGACTCGCACCACCACCACCTGGTGTGCCGCTCGTGCGGCCGCACCGTCGAGATCACCGGCTCCGCCGTCGAGAAGTGGGCCCACGCCGTCGCCGACGAGCACGGGTTCACCCAGGTCAGCCACACGGTGGAGCTGGTCGGTCTGTGCGCGCAGTGCGCCCAGCAGTCGGGGTAGGCCGTGTCGGGCTCGAACCGACGACCCTCGGATTAAAAGTCCGGTGCTCTACCAACTGAGCTAACGGCCCGGGGTGAGCCTATCGAGCGCGGCCGGGCCGGGGTTCGGTGCCCGGTCGCGGAACAGCGGCGGCAGGAAGCGCAGCATGAGCGCCGACCAGACCCCGTGGGTGATGAGCGGCGCCTGCAGCCCGCCCGAGGCGCGACGTTGGAGCCCGAACAGGGTGCCCATCGTGGCGGCGGCGAGCACCAGGGCCGGGTTGCGGGTGGTGGTGGTGGTCGCCAGCACGTACACGGCCGTCGACGTCGTCACCGGGTGGTGCTGTCCCAGCGCCGCGTAGAGGGCGCCCCGGAAGAAGATCTCCTCGCCCACGCCGTTGGCCAGCGTGGTCGCGAGCACCAGCCGGTCGTCGCCCTCCTCGGCGAACCGCAACACGCGGGCCACGGCGTCCCCGAGCGCCGGGATGCGGCGCGCGGCGAGCGCTGCGCCGTAGAAGACGCCGAAGGCGGCCAGGCCGGTGGCCGCGGGGGTGAGCACCGGTCGCCGCAGGGTGGCGTCGCGGTTCTCGATCCAGCCCAGGTGGAGGGGGCCGGAGGTGAGGCCGCCCGCGGTCCACACGGCGGCGACGGCAGCGGTGGACAGGTAGAACCTGCGGGAGCCCGGTGGGGTCGAGAGCGACCTGCCGAGCAGGCCCGCGCCGGTCACCGCGGTCGCCGCGACCACGCCGCGGCGGCGTCGCCGTACGGACGCGGCCTCGACGACCTCCGGCACGACGACGTACGACAGCGGCTTCGGCAGCAGGCGGTCCAGCCGGGACGTGCGGCTCATCGGGCTGCGGCGCGCTCCCGGAGCGCGACCCGGACCGCGTCGTCGTACCCCATCGGCCGGAAGGGTACGACGTCGCGCACGCTGGTGTCGCTGACCACGACCTCGTTGACCATCGAGTCCACCAGGTTGCGTCCCGCGCGGACGTCGACGTCGGTGACCAGCGCCAGCCACCGCGACGACAGCCCGGGGGTGAGCAGGGGGACCGGCACGATCGGGAGGGAGCGCCCCTCGAGGGCGGCGACCCGCTGCAGCATCTCGGCGTACTCGAGCACGTCCGGCCCGCCGATCTCGAACACCCGGCCGACGGCGTCGGGGTGGCCGAGGACGCCGACGAGGTAGCGGACCACGTCGGCGACGGCGATCGGCTGGGTGCGGGTGCGCACCCAGCGCGGCGTCACCATCGCCGGCAGGTGCTCGACCAGCTGGCGGGTGATCTCCCAGGAGATGCCGCCGTTACCGACCACGATGCCGGCGCGCAGCACGGTCACGGGGACGCCGCCACGAGCGAGCAGCGACTCGACGTCGCGTCGGCTGCGCAGGTGGGCCGAGAGGTCGTCGCCGTCCTTGCCCAGGCCGCCGAGGTACACCAGCTGGGCGAGGCCCGCTCGGGCCGCGCCGGCCCCGAACGCCTCCGCGGCGCGGGCGTCGCGCTCGGCGAAGTCCTGGTGGCCCAGGGAGTGCACGAGGTAGTACGCGGCCGCGCAACCGTCGAGGGCGTCGGCGAGGCTCCCCGGGTCGTCGACGTCGCCGTGCACCGGGGTGCCCGGACCGTCGTACCGCTCCGGGCGCCGGGTCATCACCCGGACCTCCCGGCCCTCCTCGGCCAGCGCGGCGACGAGGCGGCGACCGACGAAGCCGGTCCCGCCGGCGACGAGGACCGGGGGCATCACGCCCCGACCCGCGCGGCGTCGCCGCGCGACGACGACGGCGGCGGGAGATCGGGGGCCAGGCCGAGCAGCCACGCCCGCGCGCTCAGGCCCGACCGGGCCTGGCCCGCGGCCTGCAGCCAGGCGGTGACGTAGCGCGCCACGGTGGCTGCTCGCGCGCATCCCTCCTCGCCGTGGCGGCACATCTCCAGGCGCCAGGTGACGGAGCACGTGGCGTCGTAGAAGTCGAGGAACGCCTCGAGGTCGCCGCCCGCCGCGCGCGCCAACAGGCGCCGCAGGTCGGGGTCGGCCAGGTCCTCCGGTGTGGGCCGTGCCGCACGGTCCGCCAGGAGGTGGGGGTGCAGCGTGGTCACGGTCGCCTTGCTCATCGAACCTCCCGGTGCTTACTTCGACAAGAACATCAACAATCTGTTTAAGATTAGGCTATGAGCATGGACCAGGACCTCGGCGCGGCGCAACCCCCGGCACGGGCGGGAACCGGCGAATCCGGTCGCGGCGGCGAGCTCACCATCGGTGACCTCGCGCGCCGCGCGGGCGTCAGCACGGCGGTGCTGCGGATGTGGGAGTCCCGGTACGGGTTCCCCGAGGCGCGCCGGCTGGCGAGCGGCCATCGTCGTTACACCGACGCGGACGTGGAGCTGGTCCGCCATGTCCTGCGGCGCAAGGCCGCGGGGACCCGGCTCGAGGTGGCCATCGCCGAGGCGGCGGCGAGCACGCCGCCCGCGAGCCCGTCGATCTTCGCCGAGCTGCGCCGCCGTCATCCGGCGCTCGCGGTCCACCGGCTGCGCAAGTCCACCCTCATCGCCTTGTCGTGGGCCATCGAGGACGAGTGCTGCGCGGTCGCCGATCACCCGGTGCTCTTCGGGGCCTTCCAGCGCGGGCGGTTCTACGAAGCCTCCGCGGGACGCTGGACCGAGCTCGCCCGGGTCGCCCGCTCGGCGGTCGTGTTCGCCGACGAGTGGGACCCCGGCGCGCACGCGACCCGCGGGCCGCTGCGGGTCGACCTGGCGGCCGACGCGCCGATGCGGCGCGAGTGGGCCGTGGTCTGCGACGCGCCGGACTCGACCGCCTGCCTGTCGGCGTGGGAGATCCCCGGGCAAGCCGGGACGCCGGACCGCGACCGGCTCTTCGAGGCGGTCTGGACGGTGGACCCGGCCGCCGTCCGCGACGCGGCCCGAGTCGCGGCCGCCGTCGCCGCCGAGGCGGGCCTGGCCGAGGCGACCTCGCTGCTGTACGAGCTCGCCGAGCCGCCGGCAGCGCCGATCACCGCGCCGGCGGTCACCGCGCTCTTCAACCGGGTCGTCGCGTACGTCGACCGGCTGGTCTGAGCCGGGTACCGCTCGTCGCGAACCGGCCCGTGGGGCTAGCGGCGTCGCGGGGACGACGTCGCCCCGCCCGCGAAGGGGTTTTCTCCGCTGTCACACGTGCGTTGCAGAACCTTCATGGCCGCGGTGAAGTTCGTGGTGCAGGAGAGGTTCCGCTGTCGCCGCGGATTGGTAATGTCGACTCCGCAGCGGATGCAGTTCTCGAAGGTGAACGCCTGCGGAGTCTGTGGCCGACGGCGTATCTGGTTTGTGGTGTGGTCATCACGCATCGGAGCGACGTGTCATCGCAGCCGCTGTGGGCCGTCGAGGTGGCGGTTCTCGCCCCGATACGAGGAGTAATGAGCAACATGGCTCAGGGCACCGTGAAGTGGTTCAGCGCCGAGAAGGGCTTCGGCTTCATCGAGCAGGACGGCGGCGGCGACGACGTCTTCGTCCACTACTCGGCGATCCAGTCCACCGGCTACAAGTCGCTGGAGGACAACCAGAAGGTCGAGTTCGACGTCACCCAGGGCCCGAAGGGTCCGCAGGCGGAGAACGTCCGTCCCCTCTGAGTCACCTCCGAGGAGACCTCGTCTTCCGTGGGGCCCCGCCGATCGGCGGGGCCCCACGAATTTTTCTGGAACTTCTTGGTTTGCCGGTGCCTGCGCGGGGGATCATGGAACCGGACAAATGCGTTGGTCCGGCTCGAGGGAGGGAAGCATGGCCGATCAGTTCGACGTGACCCTCGAGGACGGCGACCTCCTCACCGAGGTCGAGCTGACCACCAACCTGATCATCGCGGCCAGCAACTCCGACGAACGGCTCTCGGTCGAGGAGATCGACCGGATCCTCGGCGTCCTGCACTGAACTGGATGGCGCGAGCCCGTCGTCGCTTCGCTCCGCCGCGCTGCCGCGCTCGCGGTCGGCTTTTCGTGGGAATGGAGTGGGCTTGGCGGTCAGCCGGCGGCACGTCGGAAAGCGGCGCCCTCCTCGGCTCCGGTCGCTCCTTCGTCGCTCCCTGCGCCTCCTCGTGCGGCGGTTCCGCCGCTGGCCGCTTTGTAGGGCCGCGGGCGCTCGTCGCTCGTCCTGTCAGCAGGTCGCGAACAGCACCGGTCCGTGACTGAGGTCGGAGAGCACGAAGGCGCCCTCGACCGGCTTGAGCGCCATGGTCAGCACCCGCCCGGAGGCGACCACCTTGCCGAGCGCGAACCGCTCGGGGAAGCTGCCGCCCTGACCTGGGGCGGGACCGGCGGCCAGCGTCGACCGGCTGTCGGCGTCCGCCCGGGCCTGGTCGTCGGACTCGAAGGCCATCGCCACCCGGACGTCGCCGCCGGGTTGGGCCGAGATCGCGAAACCGGTCATCGGATGCACGCCGCCCGCCCGGTCGACCAGCTCGGAGGCCCGGGTCCGGTCGGCCGGGTCGGCGTCGGTCATGGCGAGGGCGGAGCAGGCCTGGTCGCCGGTCGCCACGGCGGCGCTGAGCGCCGGGCCGACGGCGTCGACGACGTCGCGGACGCCGTCCTCGTCATCGCCGCGAGCCAGGTCGGCGCGCTGCTCGAGGAAGTCGGGGTCGTCGCTGCCGACGAGCAGGCCGTCCTCCTCGTCGACCTGCAGGGCGGCGAGCTCCGGGGTGACCGGGCCGCCGAGGTTCTCGAGCAGGTCGACGCCGCCGCGCCACACGCCGTCGGCGTCGTCGGGCTCCTCGAACCCGACGGACCGCAGCCGGTCGCGCAGGGCGGCCACGTCGAAGCCGTCGGGCAGTCCCATCAGCACCAGCGCGCCGTCCTTGCCCTGGGTGAACAGCTCCCAGTCCAGCGTGGCGGGGGAGAAGCCGAGCTCCTCCTGCACGGTCGGAGCGGACTCGTCGAGCGCGGTCGTCGAGGCCAGGTCGCGGTCGAAGGCGTCGCTGAGGAAGGCCGTCACGTCGTTGCCGGTCGAGGACGCCGACAGGTCGGCGTCCAGCTCCGCGCGCACCGCCGCCCAGTCGGTCCAGCTGAACCGGGCCGCGGACGTCGGGGCCAGGGCCAGCGCCGTCGCGAGCCGCGAGCGGTCCTCGGAGCGCAGCCGCCAGACCACCAGTACGGCCGTCGTCGCGACGAGCGCTGCGACCACGAGGAGCACGATCCAGCGGCGACGCATGCCCGTACCTTAAGGGCACGCCCCGGGCGCCGTGTGCGCTGCGGTGGTGCCGGGCCGCCGGGGCGCGAGGCACCGCTCGCGACGCCGGGCCGCCCGGGGCCATACCCTTGGGCCCGTGCCCGACATCCTCGCTGCCGGCGTGGTCGTGTTCCGGCCCGGACGCGAGGTGCTCCTCGTGCACCGACCGAAGTACGACGACTGGTCGTTCCCCAAGGGGAAGCTGGACCGCGGCGAGCACCCGACCGCGGCCGCCGTCCGCGAGGTGGCCGAGGAGACCGGTGTCCACGTCCGCCTCGGGCCCGCGCTGCCGTCGCAGCGCTACCCGGTCGCGCGCCGGATGAAGACGGTCCACTACTGGACCGGCCGGGTGGTGGGCAACGACGACGTATCGGCGTACCGGCCCAATGACGAGATCGACGCCGTCGCCTGGGTGTCCGTGGACGACGCGCCGAAGCAGCTGACCTACGAGCACGACCGGGAGACCCTGGCCGCCGCGCTCGGGGTACGTCGCAAGACCCACGCCGTCGTCGTGCTCCGCCACGCCCAGGCCCGCGCGCGCAGCACCTGGCGCGGCCCGGACGCCGGCCGTCCCCTGCTCAAGGTGGGTGAGCTCGAGTCGAACCGCCTCGTCCCCCTCCTCGCGGCGTACGACGTCACCCGGATCACCACCTCGACGAGCACCCGTTGCGTGCAGACCGTGCGGCCCTACGCCGAGACGGCCGGCCTCCCGCTGGACCTTCGTCCACGGCTCAGCGAGGAGAACGCCACCCCGCGCGCGGTCGAGAAGATCGTCGAGGAGCTGCTCGCCGCCGAGGGGGGCAGCGTGCTGTGCACCCACCGCCCCGTGTTGAGCCACGTCTACGACGCGCTCGGGATCGAGCTCGCCCCCGATGCCGGGCTGGCCCCGGCCGAGATGCTGGTGCTGCACGTGCGCAAGGGCCGCGTGGTGGCCGTCGAGCGGCACCACCCTCGTTGACCTTCCTCGACCTCACCGTTGAGCTGCCGGAAACTCACCGTTGAGTTCGGCACTCGACGGTGAGTTTTCGGCAAGTCAACGGTGAGTTTTCGGCAAGTCAACGGCAGGGGTGACGCGGGCCACGGATCGTTCCCACCCCGACCGCCACTGTTCACCGTTCGTTCAGATCGGCCGGGGAGTTGCGTTACCGACGCTGCCTAACTTCGAGATCGTCCAGTACGCATCGAGGGGCCAGGAACGAGAGCCCCTCACCTCTGAGAGGCAGTTCCTTGAACCTCAAGTCCATCCGCAACGCCGCGGTACCCGGCATCGCTGCTCTGGCCCTGCTCATGAGCGCCTGCGGCGCGTCCAACGAGGACGGCGGCAGCGACAACGGCGACTCCGGCAGCAGCCTCAGCGGCAACCTCAAGGGTGGCGGCTCGACCGCCCAGGAGAAGGCTCAGGAGGCGTGGAAGACCGCGTTCCAGGGCAAGAACAGCGGCCTGACCATCGACTACGCGCTGCTCGGCTCGACCGACGGCCGCGGCCAGTTCGTCAGCAAGGCGCTGTCCTTCGCCGGCTCCGACTCCTACTTCAAGGACGAGGAGCTCGACGCCGCCAAGGAGCGTTGCGGGGGCACCATCGTCGAGGTCCCGGCCTACATCTCCTCGATCGCCATCGCGTTCAACCTCCCCGGCGTCGACGAGCTGAACCTCGACGCCGACACGATCGCGAAGATCTTCGACGGCAAGATCGCCAACTGGAACGACAAGGTGATCGCGGACCAGAACCCCGACGCGACCCTGCCGGACCTGAAGATCGCGCCCGTGCACCGCGCCGACGACTCGGGCACCACCAAGAACTTCACCGACTACCTCGCCAAGGCTGCCCCGGACGCCTGGTCGTACGAGCCGGCTGACCCGTTCCCGGTCTCCGGCGGTCTCTCCGCCGAGGGCACCTCGGGTGTCGTCAAGCTGATCGGTGACACCGAGGGCGCCATCGGCTACGCCGACGCCAGCCAGACCGCCGATCTCGCTCACGTCTCGGTGAAGGTCGGCGAGGAGTACGTCGCCCCGTCGCCCGAGGGTGCCGCCAAGACCGTCGAGGTCTCCCCGCTCGTCGAGGGCCGCGACGCGACCGACGTCGCCGTCGACGTCGACCGCACCACCACCGAGGCCGGCGCCTACCCGGTGATCCTGCTGTCCTACCTGATCGGTTGCGAGACCTACGACGACGCCGCCGAGGCGGCCAACGTCAAGGGCTACTTCGAGTACATCGTCTCCGACGAGGGCCAGGCCGAGGCGGCCGACTTCGCCGGCTCCGCCGAGCTCGCGCCCGCGACCGCCAGCAAGGTCCAGGAGATCGTGGCGGGCATCTCCGCCAAGTGAGCCCTGGTGAGGGGTGAGGACGGGCGATCCCCGGCCTCACCCCTCACGCCGCATTCCCGAAGCAGCACCCCGAGCAGCACCCGAGCATGAGGTGACAGCAGTGACAGCACCCACCGCCGAGGTCGAGGACGCCTCCGCGAACTGGGCGACGGCCCGCGCCGGCGTCGGCGACCGGATCTTCGCCGGTGCGGCCCGCGCCGCCGGCCTGATGATCCTGGCCGCCCTGGCGGGCGTCTTCATCTTCCTCGCGATCAAGGGCGCCTCGGGCTTCACCAAGCCCGCCGAGGTCTACGGCCCGCACGCCGAGAGCTTCGTGGGCTACGTCGTGCCCCTGCTCGTCGGTACGTTCACCGCCTCGATCATCGCGCTGATCATCGCGGTGCCGCTGGCCTTCGGGATCGCCCTGGTGATCAGCCACTACGCGCCCAAGTGGGTCGCGGTGCCGGTCGCCTACGTGATCGACCTGCTGGCCGCCGTTCCGTCGGTCGTCTACGGCCTGTGGGGGGCCTTCTTCCTCGCGAAGAAGCTGGTCCCGATGCACGTGTGGCTGCACGAGAACCTCGGCCCGATCCCGGTGATCGGCAACCTGTTCGGCGAGCCGAACCCGGCCGGTCGCTCGATCCTGACCGCCGGCATCGTGCTCGCGATCATGATCCTCCCGATCATCACCGCCATCAGCCGCGAGGTGTTCTCGCGCACCCCGCGCCTGCACGAGGAGGCCGCCCTGGCCCTCGGCGCGACGCGGTGGGAGATGGTGCGGATGACGGTCTTCCCCTACTCCCGCTCCGGCATGGTCTCGGCCGTGATGCTCGGTCTGGGCCGTGCGCTCGGCGAGACGATGGCGGTGACCATGGTCCTCTCGGTCGGCTTCGACCTGTCGTGGAACATCATCGCGACCTCGAGCCCGACCTCGATCGCGGCCAACATCGCGCTCAAGTACAAGGAGCGCAGCGCCGACCTGCTCAACGTCCTCGTCGCGACCGGTCTGGTGCTCTTCTTGATGACCTTCCTGGTCAACTTCATCGCCCGCTGGATCGTGGGCCGCAGCGAGAGGCGGATGGCGCGATGAGCACCCTCGAAGAGGTCCAGACCCGGGTCCACGTGCCGCTCGTCCAGCCGCGGCTGCCGCGCCAGGCCGGCGTCATCGTCGGCGTGATCGCCGCCGCCTTCGGTGGCCTGCTGCTCGTGCTCGGCATGGGCGTCGTCGGCTCCGTCCTGCTCGGCGTCCTCGCGTTCCTGGTGGTGCTGCCGTCCTGGTCGCTGATGGTCGAGGGCCGCCGCGGCGCCACCGACCGCCTGATGACCGGGCTGATCTGGACGTCCTTCGCGATCGCCGTCGTCCCGCTCGTCTCGCTGATCTGGCGGGTCGTCAGCAAGGGCGTCGGCCGGATCGACGGCACCTTCCTCAGCTACTCCTTCTTCAAGACCCAGATCGACCAGCCGGTCGGCGTCTACCACGCGATCATCGGCACCCTGCTGATCACCCTCGGCGCCGCGATCATCTCGGTCCCGGTCGGGGTGATGGCCGCGGTCTACCTCGTCGAGTACGGCAAGGGCAACAAGCTGGCCAAGGCGATCACCTTCCTGGTCGACGTCATGACCGGCATCCCCTCGATCGTCGCCGGCCTGTTCGCCTTCGCGCTGTTCACCTTGATCTTCGGTCCGGCCTACGTCTCCGGGCTCGGCGGATCGGTCGCCCTGTCGTTGCTGATGGTTCCCATCGTGGTCCGGGCCACCGAGGAGATGCTGATGCTCGTGCCGGACGACCTCCGGGAGGCGTCGTACGCGCTCGGCACGCCGAAGTGGAAGACGATCGTGCGGATCGTGCTCCCCACCGCCATCGGTGGCATCCTCACCGGGATCACGCTCGCGATCTCCCGCGTCATCGGCGAGACCGCGCCGCTGCTCCTCATCGCCGGCGCCACCGACCGGACCAACATGAACCTGTTCGACGGCGCGATGACGACCCTCCCGGTCCTCATCTACGGGCAGAACCTGCGGGGCGACGCCCCCGCCGAGGCGATCGCCTGGGGCGCCGCCTTCATCCTCATCGTCATCGTGATGGTGCTCAACCTCGCAGCAC
This sequence comes from Nocardioides daeguensis, assembly GCF_019192965.1. GTDB lineage: Bacteria > Actinomycetota > Actinomycetes > Propionibacteriales > Nocardioidaceae > Nocardioides > Nocardioides daeguensis. The sequence goes on along the minus strand of NZ_JAHTKU010000004.1, from coordinate 216,503 downwards.
GCATCGTCGGCAAGATCTTCGCCCCGAAGAAGGGTTGAGAGGGAACACCATGGCCAAGAGCATCGACGTCTCCGACGTCAACATCTACTACGGCGACTTCCTCGCCGTCGAGGGCGTCAACATGACGATCCGCGCCGGCGCCGTGACCGCCTTCATCGGTCCCTCGGGCTGCGGCAAGTCGACCTTCCTGCGCTCGCTCAACCGGATGCACGAGGTGATCCCGGGCGCGCGGGTCGAGGGCAAGATCGTCGTCGACGGGCAGGACCTCTACGAGCCGGGCGTCGACCCGGTCGCCGTACGCCGCCAGGTCGGGATGGTCTTCCAGCGCCCGAACCCGTTCCCGACGATGTCGATCTACGACAACGTGCTCGCGGGCCTCAAGCTCAACGCCGGCAAGATGAAGAAGTCGGCGGCCGACGACATCGTCGAGAAGTCGCTGCGCGGCGCCAACCTCTGGAACGAGGTCAAGGACCGGCTCAACAAGCCGGGCATGGGCCTGTCCGGTGGCCAGCAGCAGCGCCTGTGCATCGCCCGCGCCATCGCGGTCGAGCCGCAGATCCTGCTCATGGACGAGCCGTGCTCCGCGCTCGACCCGATCTCGACCTCGGCGATCGAGGACCTGATCCACGAGCTCAAGAACGAGTTCACGATCGTGATCGTCACCCACAACATGCAACAGGCGGCGCGCGTGTCCGACGACACCGGCTTCTTCAACCTCAAGGCCACCGGCGAGCCGGGCCACCTGGTCGAGTTCAATCCGACCAAGAAGATGTTCGCGAACCCCGACGACCCGGCTACGGAGGCCTACATCTCCGGCCGCTTCGGCTGAGTCGGGACGCGACGGTCCGATGGGCACACGGGACGGGCGCCGCGACGCCCGTCGCCAGTCCGTGCGCGCCCACCTCCACCGCTGGGTCGAGTCCTCCGGAGCACAGCTCCTGGTGGTCGACCCCAGCGACGACGGCGGTGCGCTCGCGGAGGCGATGGCGGGGCGCGGCGTGCACGTGACCTGGGTCGGGTCGACGCTCGACGGCCTCGTCGAGTTCGGCCGCACCGACCCCCACGCGGTCGTGGTGAGCCCCGGGGCGCCGGGGATCCCGGCGGAGGAGTTCGTCGACGTGATCCGCCAGCACGGCTCGCCGTACGTCATCGCGGGGACCCGCGACGGCGACGACGCGGGAGCGGACGGCGTGGGCCCGCTCATGCTGGCCGGCGCTTCGGCGGTGGCGGTCCGGCCCTACGCACCGCAGCACCTGTGGGACCTGCTCACGCACGCGCCGCGCTCGCTGTCCGAGCATGCGCGGCTCGAGTTCGGCCCGATCGCGCTCGACGCGACGGCGTACAGCGTCCGGGTCGACGGGCAGCGGATCGCTGACCTGCCGCTCAAGGAGTTCGAGCTGCTGCGGGCCCTGCTGCTCGCCGCGCCGGGCGTCGTCACCGACGACGAGCTGCGCGACGCGCTGTGGGGCACCGACGGCAAGCGGCCCGGCGGCAACACGATCGCCATGCACGTCACCCGGCTGCGCGCGCGCCTCGGCACCGCGGCCGACGTACGCCGGATCCGCGGCCGGGGCTACAGCCTGACCGTGGGTTGAGCCGGCCTCAGAGCAGGATGAAGTGGAGGACCTCGTAGCAGCCCCACGAGGCCAGTGCGGCCGCCGGGAACGTCGAGACCCACGCCAACAAGATGGTGCGCGCCATGCCCCAGCGCACGGCGGAGAACCGCTTCGTCGCGCCTGCGCCCATCACCGCGGAGGTGATGGTGTGAGTGGTCGAGATCGGGGCGTGGAAGACGAACGCCGTCGTGTAGAGCACGCCCGCGCCGACCGACTCGGCGGCGAAGCCGCGCGGGGGGTCCAGGTGGATGATCTTGCGGCCCAGGGTGCGCATGATCCGCCAGCCGCCGGCGTAGGTGCCGGCCGAGATCGCACCGGCGGCGGCCAGGACGACCCAGATCGGGAGCGTGTCGATGTCGTACGTCGCCGGGTAGGCGACCACGAGGGCGAGCAGGATGACGCCCATCGTCTTCTGCGCGTCCTGCAGGCCGTGGCCGAGCGCCAGCGCGGCGGCCGAGATGGTCTGCATGCCGCGGAAGCCGCGGTTGACCCGGTGCGGGTTGCCCCGGCGGAAGATCCACAAGATGGCCGTCATCACCACGAAGGCGGCACAGAAGCCGAAGAGCGGTGAGATGACCATCGGGATGAGCACCTTCTGCACGATGGTGTCCCACTTGACGCTGACGCCGCCGGCGATCGCCGAGCCCACCAGACCGCCGATGAGGGCGTGCGAGGAGGACGACGGCAGGCCGAAGTACCAGGTGATCAGGTTCCAGATGATGGCGCCGAGCAGGCCGGCCATCACGATGACCAGGCCGTGGTGCACGCCGACCTGCAGGTTGCCGTTGGCGTCCTCGATCGTGATCACGTCCGCGACGGTCTTCGCGACCTCCTGCCCGAGCAGGGCGCCGATGAAGTTCATCAGCGCAGCCAGGGTGAGCGCGATCCGCGGGGTGAGGGCGCGGGTCGACACGGACGTCGCGATCGCGTTCGCCGCGTCGTGGAAGCCGTTGGTGTAGTCGAACGCCAGAGCGATGACGACCACGGCGATGACGATCGCCAGGGTGAGGGTCATGGGAGGACCGGTCAGCCTTCCTTGACGGCGATCTGCTCCACCGTGTTCGCGACTCGCTCGAACGCGTCGATGGCAGCCTCGAGGGACTCGACGATGTCCTTGAGCTTGAGCACCTCGAGGGTCGGGTACTCGCCGGAGAACAGCTTGGCGAGGGTGCGCCGGTGGTTGCGGTCGCCGGTGTTCTCGAGCCGGTTGATCTCGATCCAGTAGTCGTCGAGCGACTTCATCGACTGCAGGCGCGGCATCGCGGCGGCAGTCAGCTCCGCGCAGCGCTGGAGCACCTCCACCTGCTCGGACAGCTCGGGGGGCAGCGCGACCTGGACCTCGTAGAGCAGGATCAGGTCGACCGCCTCGTCCATCATGTCCATGACGTCGTCGAGGCCCGAGCCGAGGGCATAGATGTCCTCGCGGTCGAACGGCGTCACGAAGGTGCTGTTGACCTTCTTGACGATCTCGTGGGTCGTCTCGTCGGCGGCGTGCTCGGCGGCACGCATCCGCTCGGCGACGTCGGACTTGTCCGAGGACTCCGACAACATCTCGGCGAGGAGCTCGGCGCCGCCCACGAGGTGCTGGGCGGACTGGGTGAAGAGGTCGTAGAAGGAGGTATCGACCGGACGCAGACGCAGACCCACATGGACTCCCGTTGAGGCGGAGGCGAACGCGCTCATGCTAGGGGACCACGCGCGCGTGAACGCAACTGCGGCCGCCCCGCCGGGCTGTGGCACAGCGCACGGCCAGGCGTTGTCGCAGGTCAGAGGCGGGTTCTGCGCCCCGGATCAGTACGGATCAGTCGGCGGTACGGCGCCTGCGCTGCTGCTCGATCAGCGTCTCCTGCAGGTGGTCGGTGCCGGCGTTGCGCTTCCACTCACCGTCGGAGCCCAGCTCCCACGCCTGCGTGGTCGGCGCGAACGCGAGGTCCAGCAGCCGTCGTACCTCGTCGCGGCTGGCGTCGGGCAGGCGGACCAGCACCTCGACCCGGCGGTCCAGGTTGCGGTGCATGAGGTCGGCCGAGCCGATCCAGGTGACTGGTTCGCCGGCGCCCTCGAAGGAGAAGACCCGGCTGTGCTCGAGGAAGCGGCCCAGGATCGAGCGGACCTTGACGTTCTCGCTCAGGCCGGCGACGCCGGGGCGCAGCGCGCAGATGCCGCGGACGAGCAGCTCGACGGGCACCCCTTCGCAGGAGGCGAGGTAGAGCGCGTCGATGGTCTCCTCGTCGACGACCGAGTTGGCCTTGAACCGGATGCCGGCGGGGCGTCCGGCCTTCGCGTGTGCGATCTCCCGCATGATCTGGTCGATGAGTCCGCTGCGCACCGAGTCGGGGGCGACCAGCAGCTGCTCGTAGGTCGCCTTGCGGGACCAGCCGGACAGGTTGTTGAACAGGTGGGCGACGTCCTCGCCGATCGTCTCGTTGGTGGTGAGCAGGCCGAGGTCCTCGTACATCCGCGAGGTCTTCGGGTTGTAGTTGCCGGTGCCGATGTGGGTGTAGCGGCGGATGCCCTCGGGCTCGTCGCGGACCACCATCGCCAGCTTGCAGTGGGTCTTCAGTCCGACCAGGCCGTAGACGACGTGGCAGCCGGCCTGCTCGAGCTTGCGTGCCCAGCGGATGTTGGCCTGCTCGTCGAAGCGGGCCTTGATCTCCACGAGCACCAGCACCTGCTTGCCGGCCTCGGCGGCGTCGATGAGGGCGTCGATGATGGGGGAGTCGCCGGAGGTGCGGTACAGCGTCTGCTTGATCGCCAGCACGTGCGGGTCGGCCGCAGCCTGCTCGATGAACCGCTGCACGGACGTGGAGAACGAGTCGTAGGGGTGGTGCAGCAGCACGTCGCGGCGGCGCAGTGCCTTGAACACGTCGACCGGCGCGGCCGACTCGAAGTCGGCCAGGCGGGTGTGGGTGCTCGGCACGAAGGAGGGGTATTTGAGGTCCTCGCGCGGCAGGTCGGCGATCGAGTGCAGCCCCCGCAGGTCGAGCGGACCCCGCAGCCGGAACACCTCGTTCTCGGTGATGTCGAGCTCGGAGACGAGCAGCTCCAGCACCGACGGCGCGATCGACTCCTCCACCTCGAGCCGGACCGGCGGGCCGAACTTGCGGCGCAGCAGCTCCTTCTCGAGCGCCGCCAGCAGGTTCTCGGCGTCGTCCTCCTCGACCTCGAGGTCCTCGTTGCGGGTGACCCGGAAGGTGTGCGCCTCGAGGACCTCCATGCCGGGGAACAGCCGGCGCAGGTGGGCCCCGATCACGTCCTCCAGCGGCACGAACCGGGCGTTGCCGAGCGAGACGAAGCGGTCGAAGTTCGACGGCACCTTGACGCGGGCGAACAGCTCCTTGCCCGTCTTGGGGTTGCGCAGCACCACCGCGAGGTTGAGCGAGAGACCCGAGATGTAGGGGAACGGGTGGGCCGGGTCGACGGCCAGCGGCGTCAGCACCGGGAAGATCCGGTCCTTGAACAGCCGCTTGCACTCCTTCTGCTCCTCGCGGTCCAGGTCGGCCCAGCGGACCAGCTCGATCCCCTCGCCACTCAGCGCCGGCACGACCTGGTCGTGGAAGACCCGCGCGTGGCGCTGGCTGAGCTCGGCCGAGCGGCGCCAGATGGCCTCCAGCACCTCCAGGGGCATCAGGCCGCTGGCGGCCCGCACCGCGAGCCCGGTCGCGATCCGGCGCTTGAGGCCGGCCACGCGGACCATGAAGAACTCGTCGAGGTTGCTGGTGAAGATCGCCAGGAACCGGGCCCGCTCGAGCAGCGGCAGGCTCTCGTCCTCGGCCAGCTCCAGGACCCGCTCGTTGAACCGCAGCCAGGACAGCTCCCGGTCGACGAAGCGGTTGTCGACGGACTCGATCCCCGCGACCAGCGCCGGGTCGGGGACGTACGCCGGGGCCTCGAGTGCCTGGTCGTCGGACACGGCGACCAGGGCGCCGGTCTCGGCGTCGGGGACGAGGGACGTCGGCTGCTGCTCGGTCGACATGATCGCGAGTGTGGCACCTCCGGGTGAACGCGAGGTGACGCCGGACCGGACCCCGCGAGTCGTCGTACCCGAAGTAGGTTGAGGCCCGTGAGCATCCGTACCGCGATCGAGGCCCGTGCCCTGTCGACCTTGATGGGCCTGCCGGCCGGCGCGCAACGACTGGTGGGCGGGCGTGCCCTCGTTCTCGACGGGCAGACCCTGGCCCCCGACCTGCAGGTGATGCTGACCCTGCAGCGCCTGGCCCGCAAGGGCGACCTCGCCGGTGAGCGCGTCGTCGAGGGGCGCGCCGCCATGCGGGCCAACGCCGCCCTCGTCGGCGGCCGGCAGCCGATCGGCAGCATCCGCGACCTCGCGGTCGCCGACCTGCCCGCGCGGCTCTACGAGCCCTCGCGGCCCTCCGGCAGCGGGCTGCTCCTCTTCTTCCACGGCGGCGGGTTCCTGTACGGCGACCTCGCCTCCCACGACGCGCCCTGCCGGCTGCTGGCCGAGGAGTCCGGCGTCCGGGTGCTGGCGGTGGCGTACCGGGTCGGCCCCGAGGCCGCGTTCCCCGCGGCTTTCGACGACGCCGAGGCTGCGCTGCGCTGGGTGCACGCGAACGCCGCCGAGCTCGACGTGGACCCCCAGCGGATCGGCGTCGCCGGCGACTCCGCGGGCGGCAACCTCGCCGCGTACACCGCGATCGCCGCGGCCCGCGCCGGCCTGCCGCTGGCCTTCCAGCTCCTGGTCTACCCGTGTACCGACGCCGACCGCGGCACCGAGAGCCTGCGGCTGTTCGGCGAGGGCCTGTACCTCACCGCCGAGTCGATCGCCGCCTTCAACGACACCTACCTGCCCCGGCCCGAGGACCGGGTCGACGAGCGGGTGAACCTGCTCGACATCGACCTGCCCGCCGGTCTCGCGCCCGCGTACGTCGCCACCGCCGGGTTCGACCCGCTGCGTGACGAGGGTGAGGACTACGCCCGCCGGCTGGTCGATGCCGGTGTGGAGGTCGAGCTGAAGCGGTTCGTCGACCAGATCCACGGGTTCTTGAACATCACCGGTGTCGGCCGGACCAGCCGGGCCGCCGTCCGGGAGATCGCGGGGCGGCTGCGCGTCGCCCTGGGCTGAGTTCTGGGCTGGTCTTCGGGCTGGTCTTCGGGCTGAGCCCAGGCGTGAACCGAGGTCAGAGCTCGGGTCGGTGCTCGCGCAGCTGGCGGAGGAACTCCTCGGCGTCGACCATCGAACCGTCGATCACGAACGGCTCCAGCGCCTTGCGCGGGAAGCGGACGGCCCAGCCCGGCTCGCCCGGACGGCCGATCACCTCGACGGCGGTCTCCGGCCGGCGGACGTCGAAGCGGTGCGTGGACTCGCCCTGCTCGACGTACACGACTCCCCGGACGACGCTGACCTCGACCGGGACCACGCGGGTGCGGGCCGCGGCCCAGCCGAGGCCGATCGTGACCAGGACCATGACGACGCCGAACGGCGTGCCGAGTTTGCCGTTGAGCAACGTCAACAGCGCCACCATGCCCGCCACGACCGCGGTGGCGCCGAGCACCATCGACAGCACGCGCGGGTCGCTGCCGTCACCGGTCAACCGGTCCCCGGCCTGCGGCTCGCCGTCGAACAGCGACAGCGAGTCGCCGGACGCCAGGGCCGTGACCTCGGCGTGCGAGCGCTGCAGCTCGGCCGTCAACCGGGCGACCTCGTCCTGGCTGGCCGCCAGTCGGCGCGCCAGCTCGTCGCGCTCCAGGCGGAGCGCGACGACCGGGTCGACGTCTAGAGGTCCGTTCGCCACTGGCGCAGCGCCTCCAAGAAGGTGTGGGCGTCGACCATCCGCGCGTCGATCACGACGGGCGCCATGCTGCGCCGCAGGATGAGGACGCGCCAGGCTCGCGAGCCGGGCGTACCCGTCTGCTCGATCTTGGTGTTCGGGCTGGTCAGGTCGAACGTGCTGTTGGTGTCGCCCTGGGTGACCTTGAGGACGCCGACCTCGTCGATGCTGACACTGCGCGAGGAGTTGCTCGCCTTGAGCGCGTAGCCCAGCAGGATCGCCGCGACGACCGTGAGCGTCGCGCTGAAGGTGATGTCGTCCCACAGGGTGCCCCTCACCGCCCGCATGCCGACCACCGCGGCCAGGCCGAGCGCGGCAAGGATGGCGAGCGGGGCGAGGCTGTCGGTGCCGCGCTTCGCGTGGAACGGGACGTGCTTGACGACGGGCGTGGCCGCGGGCTGCTTCGGGGCCGCGGGTACGGCGGCAGCAACCGGCTCGGGCTCGGGCTCGGGTTCCGGCTCGGGCTCCGGCTCGGGTTCCGGCTCGGGCTCCGGCTCGGGCTCCGGCTCGGGCTCCGGCTCGGGCTCCGGCTCGGGCTCGATGACGGTGTCGGGTTCGAGCGCGACCACCGGCTCCACGACCGGCTCCTGGAGCTGCTCCTGAAGCTGCTCCGGGGTGGGAAGGCCCTCGGTGACCGGCTCGTCGGCGTCCTCGGCGGCGACGTCGAGGGCCTCGAGGTCGCCGAGGAACTCCTCGGTCTCGTCGGTCTGCTGCGGCGTGCTCGCCGTCGCGCGCCACTGCTCCATCAGGGACGGGACGCGGTCGGCGTGGCGGCCCAGGACCCCGGTGACGACAGGGGGTTCGGGCTCCGGCTCGACCTCGGACTCGGTGTCGACCTCGGACTCGGGCTGGACCTCGGCCTCGACCTCCAGAGCCTGGCCGCTCTCATCCGCCAGCCGCGCGCGGATCTGTGCCATCTGGGCAGCGAGGTCGCTGACGGCAGGGACGTCGGTCGCCGGCTCGGCCTCGACCAGGTCTTCCACGGCGGGCTCGGGCTCGGTCTCGACCAGGTCTTCCACGGCGGGCTCGGGCTCGATCTCGACCAGGTCTTCCACGGGGGGCTCGGGCTCGGCCTCGACCAGGTCTTCCACGACGGGCTCGGGCTCGGCCTCGACCACGTCTTCCACGACGGGCTCGGGCTCGGCCTCGACCACGTCTTCCACGACGGGATCGGGCTCGGCCTCGACCACGTCTTCCACGACGGGCTCGGGCTCGGCCTCGACCACGTCTTCCACGACGGGCTCGGGCTCGGCCTCGACCACGTCTTCCACGACGGGCTCGGCCTCGACCTCGACCTCGTCTTCCACGACCGGCTCCGGCTCGATGGCCGCGGGCTCCTCGACGATCGAGGTCGCCTCGACCGCGGGCCCCTCGGCGTCCGGCGTCACGGCGGCGTCGTCCGTGATGAGTCCGGCGCGGATCTGGGCCACCTGCTGGGCGAGGGCGGCGGCCTCGGCAAGGGCGCGCTCGCGTTCCTGGGCGAGCTCGGCGGCGCGAGCCTCGGCCTCGGCGCGGGCCCGGGCGTGCTCGAGGGCACGCTGCTCTGCCTGGACGAGGTCGGAGCGGAGGCCCTCGACGGCGCGGGCGTGGGCGGCGGCGGACTTCTCGAGCTCGGCGAGGGCCGCGGCGGCGCGCTCTTCGGCCTCGGTCCGGGCCAGGGTCGCCTCGGTGGCGAACTCGGAGGCCAGGGCGAGCGCCTCGGTGGCGGCCTTCTTCTCCTCGGCGAGGGCGGCGGCCGAGGCGTGGGCGGCCGCGGCGGCGGCCTGGGCCTCGGCGGCGAGCTCGAGCTGCTGGCGGGCGGCCTCCTCGGCGGCGAGACGCGCCTCGTGGGCCTCCTCAGCACGGCGGGCCTGCTGCGTGGCGGACTCGTCGGCGGCCACCCGGGCAACCGACTGCTCCTCGGCGCGGGCCGCGGCGTCGCCGGCCCGGCGCTCGGCGGCCTCCGCCGTCTCCAGCGCCAGGCGAGCCAGCTCGGCCTGCTCCAGCGCGGCCTCCTCGGCCATCCGGCGCGATGCCTGGGCCTCCTCGGCGAGCCGGGCGTGCTCGGCGGCGGCCTGCTCGGCGGCGGCCCGCTCCTCGACGGCCTGGCGGGCGAGGGCGCCGTGCTCCTCGGCGCTCGCGGCGGCCTGCTCGGCGAGCGCGCGGGCGCGTTCCTCGGCGGCCTCCGCGGCGCGATGGGCGTCCTGGGCGAGGGCGGCCTGCTGGCGGGCGGCCTCCTCGGCAAGTGCACGGGCCTGGGCGATCTCGGCGGAGGTCCGTTCGGCGGCCTCGCGCTCCTCGAGCACCCGGCGGGCGAACTCGGCGTGCTCGGCGGCGCTCACCGCCGCCGCCTCGGCCATCACCCGGGCGCGGGCCTCGGCCGCCTCGCGTGCCTGGTGTGCCTCGGACGCCAGCCGCGCCTGCTCGACGGCCCGCAGCTCCGCGGCCTCGCGCTGGGCGGATGCGGCGTTGGCGAGCCGGTCGGCCTCGGCCCGGGCCTCGTGGGCGAGCCGGGCGGCCTCCTCGGCGGCGAGCCGCTCGGCGGCCTGCTCGGCCGCGGCCAGCTCGGCGTCGCGCCGCAGCCGGGCGGCCAGTGCCGCGACGACCTCGGCGTTGTCGGGCGCGGCGGGCTCCTCGGTCGCGACGCCGTCGACGGCCCCGACCGGCGCCACCAGCTCGGCTTCGATCTCGGCCCGCGCGTGGGCGAGGACCTCCTCCGGGCGCCGCGGGACGTCGTTGGTCCCGTCGATGTCCGGGATCGGCTCCTCGAGCAGCGGCGGCTCGACGACCTCCGGAAGCGGCCGGGCCTGCGGCTTCGGCGCAGCCCCTGCCCCCGGGCGACGACGCAGCCGGGCCAGGCCCTTGGGCTGCGGGACCGGCGTCGGCTCCGCGAACCCACCGTCCACGGCGGCAGCGATGACGCGCTGGCCGGCCTCCTCGTCGGTCAGCCGGTGGTCGGGCAGCCCCCGCTCGGCTGCCGGTACGACGGGGTGTGGTTCGGACTCCGGCTCGGCCTCCGCGGCGGCCGCGGGCTCGGCGGTTCCGGCGGCCTCGGGGACGGCGGCCTCCGGCTCGGCGGCCTCCGGTGTGATGCCCGGCTCAGGCTCCATCTCGGGCTCCGGCTCGGGTTCCGGCGCGATCGGCTGGTGGGCGTCGCGGAACCGGCGCTGCGTGGCGCGGTCGATGATGCTGGTCCAGTCGCCCGACTCCGCCGAGTCGACGTCGGTGCCCTCGAGCGCGGTCGCCTCGACCTGCTCCTCGGCGGCCGGCTCTGCGACGACCGGCGCCTCGGCGGGCTCCTCAGCGGGCTCGTCGACCGATGCGGAGCGCATCCGGTCCAGCCGATCGGTCAGGGTGCCGCGCAGCGTCGGGTCCTCGGTGGTGGCGGTGGAGCCGGCCTCGAACTCGTGGGGTGCGATCTCGGTCAGCGGCCGCCCGAGCGAGCGGTCGATGATGCTGCCCCAGTCGCTGGTGGGGCCCGGGCCGAACCGGTCCGCGGCGGCAGTGTCGCCACCGTCGCCACCGTCGCCGGGGCGGTCGGGCTCGACCACGGCGCCCCAGTCGACGTCCTCGTCGGAGTTGTCGGGGGCGGCGGCTGTCGGTGCCGCGGCCCGTTCGCCGACGCGCGCCGCGATGTCGTCGTACGGCTCCGCCTCGGTCAGGTCCTCGTCGGCCGAGTCCTCGTCGACCGGGTCCTGGTCGACCGGAGCCTCGGGCGGCACGGACGTGTTGCTCCGGCGCAACAGCTCCTCGAGGTCCTCGGCGTCGAGCTCACCGACGACGGGCCCGTCGAGCTCCTGGCGCCGCCACGGGAGGCCTCTCCGTCCCCGGCCGCGCCCCGGGCGCGACTCGGCCAGCCGGGAGTCCTCGGGACCCGGCTCGCCATCGGTGACAGAGCTCATGGTGGGTCAATCTACTCATCCGCAAGGGGGTTACGCGGAAACTTCGGGGACGTCCGCCCGCTGGTACTGCACGTGCGTGTCGGCGGCCGCGTGCTGGAAGCCGAGATCCTCGTAGAGCCGCCGGGCAGGGGTGTTGTCGGACTCGACGTAGAGCTGCACCTCGGCGACGCCGCGGGCCGCGAGGTGGTGCAGTCCGGCGACCGTGAGCACGCGGCCGAGGCCGCGCCCCTGGGCGGCGGGGGAGACGCCGACGACGTACACCTCACCGAGCGAGGCGTCGTGCTGCTTGGTCCAGTGGAAGCCCAGCAGTTCGCCGTCGTCGTCGACCGCGAGCAGCAACCCGGCCGGGTCGAACCACGGCTCGGCCATCCGCTCCGCCAGGCCGGCGGCGTCGAGCGCGCCCTGCTCGGGGTGGTGGGCGAAGGCCGCGGCGTTGACCGCGAGCACCGCGGCGGCGTCGTTCTCGCCGAAGTCGCGGATCCGGACGCCGGGGGGCGGCTCCACCCCCGGCAGCGGTACGGCGGCGGGCCGCCGCATCACCCACAGCTCCCTCGTACGGACGAACCCCCAGCGGCGGGCGAGCGCGGCGGCGCCCGGATGGTCGCCGTGCGACCACGCGGTCAGTGGACCGGGCTCGGCGAGCGCCAGCGCGCCCAGCGCCGCACCGAGCCCGCGCCCGCGGGCGGCCGGTGCCACGGCGAGGTCGAGCGCGTCGTCGTGGCGCAGCGCGAAGCCGTCCCGCGCGACCCAGGCACCGGTCCCGGCGAGCCCGTGGTGCTTGAGCCGGAGGGTCACCGCCTCGTCGACGGGGTCGGTCCCGTCCTGCTCCCGGCACGCGGCGCGGACCCGGCCGATCGCGTCGAGGGCCGGGGTGTCGGTCAACAGTGAGAGCTCCGAGGTCACCTCGCCACGCTATCCGGCCGCCCTGGCGCCGTTGTACACGCGACATCGCGACACGGTAGGACTTCCTCCATGAAGCTGAGCCACGCCGTGGGCGGGGCGGCCGTGGCGCTCGGGGCGCTCGCCGCTCGCGACCTCGCCCAGAAGAAGCACGCCCTGCAGCGCAACTTCCCGGTGATCGGGCACTTCCGCTACTGGCTGGAGACGATCGGTCCCGAGCTGCGTCAGTACATCGTGACCAGTAACGAGGAGGAGCGGCCGTTCAGCCGCGACCAGCGGACCTGGGTCTACGCCTCCAGCAAGGGGGAGAACAGCTACTTCGGGTTCGGCACCGACGTCGACGTCGAGCACGTCCAGGGACACGCCTACATCAAGCAGCGCACGTTCGCCGACGAGCTGCCCAGCGACCAGGACCACAACTGGACGCTGCCGGCGGCCAAGGTGCTCGGCGGTCCGCGGGGGCGCGCGAAGGCGTTCCGGCCGGACTCGGTCGTCAACGTGTCCGCGATGAGCTTCGGCTCGCTGTCGTCGCACGCGATCACCGCGATCAACAAGGGCGCCGCCGCGGCCGGATGCCTGCACAACACGGGCGAGGGCGCCATCTCGCCGTACCACCGCAACGGGGCCGGGCTCGTCCTGCAGATCGGTACGGCGTACTTCGGCTGCCGCGACGCGAACGGCGACTTCTCGCTGCCGCGCCTGAAGGAGATGATCGCCTCGGCGCCGGTCAAGGCGCTCGAGATCAAGCTCAGCCAGGGCGCGAAGCCCGGCCTGGGCGGACTGCTGCCGGCAGCGAAGGTGACTGCCGAGATCGCAGAGATCCGCGGCATCCCGGAGGGCAGGGACTGCTCGTCGCCGTCGCGGCACACCGCCTTCCGGGACGTCGACTCGATGCTCGACTTCGTCGAGATGCTGGCGGCCGAGACCGGCCTGCCGGTCGGCATCAAGTCCGCGGTGGGTGCGATGGACTTCTGGGAGGAGCTCGCCCGGCTGATGTCGCCCCGCGACCGCGGGGTCGACTTCGTCACCGTCGACGGGGGGAGAGGGTGGCACCGGCGCCGCGCCGCTGATCTTCGCCGACTCGGTCGCGCTGCCGTACCGGATGGGCTTCTCCCGGGTCTACGGGACGTTCGCGGAGATGGGGCTGACCGACGACGTCGCGTTCATCGGCTCCGCCAAGCTCGGGCTGCCCGACAATGCGATCGTCGCGTTCGCGCTGGGCGCCGACATGATCAACGTCGCCCGGGAGGCCATGCTCTCGATCGGCTGCGTCCAGGCGCAGAAGTGCCACACCGACCACTGCCCGACCGGCATCGCGACCCAGAACCCGTGGCTGGTCCACGGCCTCGACCCGGTGTCCAAGGCCGAGCGGTGCGCCGCCTACCTGCGCACCCTGCGCAAGGAGCTCACCCGGGTGTCGGCCGCCGTCGGCGTCGCGCACCCGTCCCTGATCACCTGCGCCGACGTCGACGTCTTCAACGGCGACTACGACGCCCGGTCGCTGGCGTCGGTCTACGGCTACAAGGACGGGTGGGGCGAGCTGGGGCCCGAGCTGCGCGAGCAGGTGCTGCGGCTGATGGGCACCGCCGACCACTTCGACGAGCAGGGGCGCACGTCGTGGCGCCCTGAGCTCGTCGAGTAGCCGCGAGCGCCAGCGAGCGGCGTATCGAGACGTCTCGATACGCCCTCGCCCAGGGGCTCGGGCTACTCGACGAGCTCCCGCGGGTTCGCAGGCTCACCCGCGGCGGCCTCAGGTTTCGAGACGCGTCGCTGGGGCCTCGCAGGCTCGGCCCTAGCCGACGCTCCTCAACCTCCGGCCGTCATCCGCGGGTTCGCAGGCTCACCCGCGGCGGCCTCAGGCGCGCTGCTCGTCGCGTTCGACGACGGCGGCGGCGTCGGCCTCGGCCGCTGCCTCCTTGGACGGCAGGACGAACCGGTAGCCGACGTTGCGCACGGTCCCGATCAGGGTCTCGTTCTCGGGGCCGAGCTTGGCGCGCAGCCGCCGGACGTGGACGTCGACGGTCCGGGTGCCACCGAAGTAGTCGTAGCCCCAGACCTCCTGCAGCAGCTGCTGCCGGCTGAACACCCGGCCCGGGTGCTGGGCGAGGAACTTGAGGAGCTCGAACTCTTTGAACGTCAGGTCGAGCGTGCGGCCACCCACCTTGGCGGTGTAGGTCGCCTCGTCGACGACGACCTCGCCGGAACGGATCAGGTGCGAGTCCGGGTCGGCGGCGTCGCGCGCAGCGTTGAGGCGGCCGATCGCCATCCGGATCCGGGCCTCGAGCTCGGCGGGGCCGCAGGTGTGCAGCACGACGTCGTCCATGCCCCAGTCGTGGTTGACGACGGCGAGGCCGCCCTCGGTCACGATGAGCACGACGGGGACGTCGCTGCCGGTCGTGCGGATCAGCCGGCACAGGTCGCGGGCGCCCGCGAGGTCCTGGCGGCCGTCGACGAGCAGCAGGTCCGAGCCGGGGGCGTCGAGCAGCGCGCTGCCCTCGGCGGGCAGGATCTTCACCTGGTGGCCGAGCAGCGCGAGACCGGGCAGGACCTCGGCCGAGGGTTGCAGTGCGCTGGTCAGCAGAAGGAGAGTGCTCATCCTGGCCTCCTCAACGGCGCGGCCGTTACGGCGGCACCGGGTCGAGACCGAAACGCAACGCTGGGCAACGGCCAGTTTTCTGGTGAGGGACGATACCGAAACATGTGGGCAACGGGGAAGGGGCGACGAGGTGAGTGAGACGCAGGTCATTCGGGTGCGCTACTGGGCCGCCGCCCGCGCGGCCGCCGGGATCGCGGAGGAGGAGGTGGCCGTGACCGGTCCCGTGACCCTCGCCGAGCTGCGCGCCGAGGTGGTCGGCCGGCACCCGGGCACCCGGCTGCCGGACGTCGTCGGCGTCTGCTCGGTGCTCGTCGGCGAGCGTCCGGTGTCCTCGGAGGACCCGGCCGCGGTCGTCGTCCACCCTGGCGAGACGGTCGAGTTCCTGCCTCCCTTCGCAGGCGGTTGATCACCGGCGGAGGAGAAAGTCCGTCGCCTAGACTCCCTTCCGCCGTTGTCGGTACGACGACAACGGACCCGACGAGGAGACCAGTGCCCAACCAGACCACCGCGCGACCGCCCACGGCGGCGAGGGGCGACGGCAGCACGGGTGTCGTCGAGCGCCGTGCGGTCACCGTCGCGATGGTGCTGCTGGCGGTCGTGCTGGCGGCCGTGTCCGCCCGCGGGCCGATCATGGCCCTGGTCGGGGTCGCCCTCGCCGGGTTCGTCGCCGCGCTCGCCGTTCTCGGCCGCGACCGGGTGGCGCTGCTGGTGATGATGGCGGCGTTCGCGACCGCGCCGATGTACAAGGGCGTCGCGCCGAGCCCGGACATGGCGATCACCCCGACGGACGGCCTGTTCGGCCTCGCCGTGCTGCTCCTGCTCCCGACCGTCCTGGGACGGCCTGTCCACCTGCCGCTCGGCTACGTGCTCGGCGTCCTGCTCGTGCTGACGACCGGCACGCTGTCGACGGTCTTCTCGCCGGCCCCTGTCGTCAGCGCCTTCCAGTTCGTCCAGTGGCTGATCGTGCTGGTCGGCCTCGTCGGCCTGATGGCGATCTGGGCGCCGGGATGGCGCACCGTCGACCTGCTGCTGTGGAGCTACGTCGCCGGTCACATGGCGAGCGTCCTCTACTCGCCGATCGGTGACTCGATCGCGGGCCGCAGCGTCGGCCTGACGCACCACCCCAACGCCTTCGGCGAGGCGGGCGTGATGGCCTTCGCGGCCCTGATGTACCTGTGGCGCCAGGGCACGTCGCTCTGGTACCGCCTGCTGGTCGCTGCCTGCGTGGCCGCCTCCCTGGCCTCGGTCGTGACCAGCGGCAGCCGGGCCGCCGCCGCAGTGGTCGCCGGGCTCGTGCTGATGGTGCCCTTCGTCGAGCGCTCGGCGGTCAAGGGCTTCGTCCTGGCCATGCTCATCGCGATCGGCATCGTCGCGCTGCCGCTGCTCATCGACTCCTCGGGCGACACCTCCGCGCTGAGCCGTCTCGCCGGCACCGGGGACGCCCTCGTCGCCGACCAGGCCCGGCTCAACGCGCAGAACTTCGGCCTCGACCTCTTCTTCCAGCACCCCGTGCTCGGCAACGGCTTCGCCCAGGCGATCTACGTCCACAACGTGGTGCTCGGCGTCGCGGTGAGCATCGGCCTGCTCGGCCTGCTCGGCTATCTGATGGTGCTCTTCACGATGGCGCGGCCGATCATCGGCACCCACGTCAACCGCCGGATCGGCTACCTCGTGTGGGCGTTCATCGCGATCACGCCCACGGTGCCGGCCCTCGAGGACCGCACCCTGTGGGTGCCGATGGCCCCGGCGATCCTGCTCGCGATGGGGATGCGTCCCGACCGCGACGGCACCGACGACACCGGCGACACCGACGGCCCCGAGACCGAGGGGGAGGACGACGCCGACCTCGCCCTCCCCGTGACCACCGCGACCGACCTGACGGAGACCTCTCGATGAGCAACGGCCCCGACCAGAGCCTGAAGAACCGCGTCCGGGAGCGAGCCAAGCTCGCCGTCCGCGGCGGGCTGCACCGCCTCGACCTCGACGTCAGCCGCGGCATCTTCACCCGGCAGGTCGCCCGGACCCTCGACGCGAGGGGCATCGACACCGTCCTCGACGTGGGCGCCAATGTCGGCCAGTACGCGCTCGGCCTGCGCCGCTCCGGGTACACCGGACGGATCGTCAGCTGCGAGCCCCTCTCCGGTGCGTTCGGCGAGCTCTCCCGCCGTGCAGCGAAGGACCCGCACTGGCACGCGGTCAATGCCGCCGTCGGACGGGAGCCCGGCGAGACCGACATCAACGTCGCGGCCAACTCCTACTCCTCCTCGATCCTCGGCATGACCCAGGCCCACCTCGACGGCGCGCCCGACTCGGCGTACGTCGCGGTCGAGCGGGTCGAGGTGACCACGGTCGCCGCGCTCGTCGAGAGGTTCGCGATCGAGCCCTCCCGCACGCTGCTCAAGATCGACACCCAGGGCTACGAGGCCGAGGTGATGGCCGGTGCCGGCGACCTGCTCGGCCGCTTCGACGCGATGCAGCTCGAGGTCTCCTTCGTGGAGCTCTACGAGGGCCAGCAGCTGGCCGAGCAGACCATCGCGGTGCTGCGTGAGCACGGCTACCGCCTGCAGAGCCTCGAGACCGGGTTCTCCGACCCGACCGGACGCCTGCTGCAGTGCGACGTCCTCGTGGTCCGCGACCACTGACCCACCCCGCTCCCTCCACCCCCACCGACAGGAGACCACCTCTCGTGGCACGTTCCCTCCAGGACGCCCTGGCCAGCTTCCGGATCAAGTCCAAGGTCGCGATCGCGAAGGTCGGTGTCGACAGCCGTCGCCTCGACACCCTGGTCAACCTGCCGAAGATCGAGACCTGGCGACGTGAGCACGTCCCCGCCGGCACCCCCGCCTTCGACGAGCGCACCGAGATGTACGACCACGTGCACGCGCAGCTGATCGGCGACGCGCCGATCGACTACCTCGAGTTCGGCGTCTTCCAGGGCGACTCGATCCGGCACTGGTCCAGCCTGAACAAGAACCCCGAGTCCCGCTTCTACGGGTTCGACTCGTTCGAGGGCCTGCCCGAGGACTGGAAGCGCTTCGACGGCCAGATGGTCAAGGCCCACTTCGACGTCGACGGCGCGCTGCCCGACATCGACGACGAGCGGGTCTCCTTCGTGCCCGGCTGGTTCCAGCACACCCTCGACTCCTTCCTGGAGAAGTTCGAGCCCCAGGGACAGCTCGTCGTCCACGTGGACTCCGACCTCTACTCCTCGGCCCTCTACGTGCTCACCCGGCTCGACGCGCTGCTCGCCCCGGGCACGATCGTGGTCTTCGACGAGTTCTCTTCGGTGCTCAACGAGTTCCAGGCGCTCGACAACTACTGCTCCGCCTACATGCGGGAGTACGACGTGCTCGCCTCCGCGTGGCACTACTTCGGTCACCTCGCCATCCAGATGCGCTGAGCGACACCCTGCAACGAGAGAACCCCAGGCCGAGGCCTGGGGTTCTCTCGTTGCAGGGTGGGTTTCGACGCGCGTGTCGCGGCTTCGCGAGCTCAGCCGCGGCGCTTGCTCAACCTTCGCTCACCACGTCGAGTCCGCTCGTTCCTCGCGGGCTCGACTGTTCGCTCAGGCGACGTCGGCCTCGGCGGCCGGGGCGACGTACCGCTGGGGGGCGAGCTCGTGGGTGTGCACGCGGCGGCGGCGCGGCTCGGCGAGGCGCAGCGCCTTCTCGTAGGTCATCGGCTTGCGCAGCCCGAAGGTGATCAGCACCGTGTGGAGCAGGATCATGAAGTCGAGCCGGAGGCTGGGGGCCGTGGCCGCGCGCATCGAGTACGCCGACTCCAGGGCCAGCCGCTGCTGGTCGTCGATGCCGTGGCGGCCGATCAGCTGGGGGAGGCCGGTGAGGCCCGCCGGGGTCACCCAGCGCGCGTCGATGTCGCCGTGCTGGTCACGCAGCGCGTCGCGGACGACGTCGGTCAGCGGGCGGGCGCCGACGATGCTCATCTCGCCGCGCAGCACATGGACGAACTGCGGGATCTCGTTGAGCCCGAGCCGGTCGAGCACGCGGCCGACCGGCGTGTAGAGCGGCGAGTCCGGCGGCGTGTTCAGGAAGCGGCCTGCCTCGACGGGCGCCGTCACCTTGTTGGCGTTGGGCACCATCACCCGCAGCTTCATCATCTCGATGGCGGTACTGGGACCCACCCAGCGCCGCGACTTGTAGAAGATCGGTCGACCGGACAGCACCAGCACGGCAACCGCGGAGAGTGCCACGACAGGCACCCACACCACAGCAGCCAGGCAGATGACGACGACGTCGAACGCCCGCTTCTTCACCAGTGACCTCCACCAGAAATGTGTCCCCGAATGCGGGTGAGGCGGTCCCGCGAACCTCTCAACGACCGAGTGCCGTGGGAGATACGCGTCTCACGAGAACTTTGCGAGGGATCGCCGATCACCGGCCGGGACGCCCGCCTGAGCAGCAAGCAGGCGCTCGAACCTCGTCGCACACCCCTCGAGCGCGAACTCCTGCTCGGCCAGGTCCCGGGAGGCCTCACCGAGCTCGGTGCGGAGGTCGGAGTCGGCCAGGACGCCGCTCACCCAGCTCGCCGCCTCGTGCAGCGAGCCGTCGGCCGGCGGGAGCACGAGACCGCCGGCGCGCGTGACCAGCGACGAGGCGAGGTTCTCGCCCGGCATCAGGCCCAGTACGGGACGCCCCGCACACAGGTAGGACAGCGTCTTGGACGGCACCGAGAAGGCGCCGGCCTCCTGCTCGAGGAGCACCACGAGCACGTCCCCGCTGCCGAGCACCTCCGGCAACCGCTCGTAGGGCTGGAACGGCAGCAGGGTGACGGGTACGTCGAGCCGGCGCGCCTCGTCCTGCAGCACCTCCACCGCGGGGCCCTCGTTGACGACCACCAGGCGCACCGGCTTCCCGGCGTCGTGCACCGCGCGCGCCAGGCGGACCAGGAGCGCGGGGTTGTGCTTGAGGCCGAGGGTGCCCGAGTAGACCAGCGTCGCGACGTCGTCGAGCTCGTGCTCGATCGCCCAGTCGTTCTTGCGCTCGGTGGGGACGATCTCGTCCAGCGGGGCCCAGTTGGGGATGACGGTGACCTTGTCGGCGGTGCCCCACTTCTCGTGGACGGGCACGAAGGACGGCGCGATGGCCACGATCGCGGCGGCGCGCCGCGAGCACCACCGCTCCGCCACCTCGAACGCCCACGCCACCAACGCGAACCGCTTCGGCAGCTTGCTGCCGGTGAACGACCGCACCGCGACGGCGTACACGTCCTGGTGCCACAGCACCCACGGCCGGCGGAGCAGCGCCATCACGAACGAGAAGATCACCAGGGTCGGGATCTGCACGTTGGACAGCATCACGATGTCGGGGTCGACCTTGCGGACGTGCTGCACCAGCTCGAAGCCGCGGCGGACCTCGCGCACCAGCCGCTGTGCCATCCGCTGGTTGTCGACCTTCTTCGCGCCGCCGATCGCCTCGAAGACGATCGACTCACCCGGGGCCGCTGCCAGGCGCCCCTTCCCGGAGACGTAGCCCTCGACGTACGAGTGCGTGACGTCGTGCCCGCGCCGGGCCAGCTCACGGCTGAGCTCGGCCTGGAAGGGGTGCCCGCTGTGGTCGTGGACGAGGATCCGCACCGGCCGGTCAGCCCTGCGCGCGCTTCACCTGGTCGTAGACCCAGGCGTAGGTCGTCGCCAGTCCGTCGGCAAGGCTGATCGACGGCTCCCAGCCGAAGACCTCGTTGATCAGTGTGTTGTCGGAGTTGCGGCCGCGCACGCCCTGCGGGGCGGACAGGTCGTACTTCCGCTCGCACTTGATGCCGGCGATCTCCTCGACGATCGAGTAGAGCTGGTTGATCGAGACCAGCTCGGCCGAGCCCAGGTTGATGGCGTCCTCGTGGTCGCCGGCGAGGATCAT
Organism: Nocardioides daeguensis; assembly: GCF_019192965.1. GTDB lineage: Bacteria > Actinomycetota > Actinomycetes > Propionibacteriales > Nocardioidaceae > Nocardioides > Nocardioides daeguensis. The sequence goes on along the minus strand of NZ_JAHTKU010000004.1, from coordinate 195,851 downwards.
CTGGGTGCCCTTGACGCAGTCGTCGACGTACATGAAGGACCGGGTCTGCTCGCCGTCCCCCCAGATCTCGAGCTCGTGCCGGCCGGAGATGACCGCCTCGGCGATCTTGCGGCACACCGCGGCCGGGGCCTTCTCGCGGCCACCGGTCCACGTGCCCTCCGGGCCGTAGACGTTGTGGTAGCGGGCCATCCGGGTGGTGAGGCCGAAGTCCTCGCGGAAGTGGCGGGCCATCCGCTCGGTGAACAGCTTCTCCCAGCCGTAGCCGTCCTCCGGCATGGCCGGGTAGGCGTCGGCCTCCTTGAGAGCGGTCACCGACGGGTCGGTCTGCTTGTCGGCGGCGTAGACGCACGCCGAGGAGGAGTAGAAGTAGCGCTCGACGTCGTACTTCTGCGCTGCCTGGAGCATGTGGGTGCTGGTCAGCACCGTCAGCATGCACAGGGCCTTGTTGTTCTCGATGAAGCCCATGCCGCCCATGTCGGCGGCGAGCATGTAGACCTCGCGCGCCCCCTTGGTCGCGGCTTCGGCCTGGTCGAGCAACGACAGGTCGCCGACGGAGTTCTGCGCGTCCGGGTGGACCTGGTACCACTCGTCGATCGGCTTCACGTCGACCGAACGAACCGTCTTGCCCTGGGCGAGGAGGTCAGCGACGAGGTGACCTCCGATGAATCCGCCGCCACCGGCGACGAGAACATCAACTGGGCCCGAGTTCATGCGCACTCCTCATGTCGATTGGATCCGCCCCCCAGCGTCGTGTGACCAACGAGATGCGACCGGGGGCGTCACGCCCTGGCGTCGGCGTTTGTCGACGACCGTGCGAAGTCGGGACCAAGGGCCCGGTCCGGCGCGGCCCACTAGGGCGTGTCTCCCAAGTCCCCGCCTGCTCCGCGACGTTTCCGACTCGATCTGGCGGCGTTGGCGTCGCTCGAAGGGCGATCCGGCACGACTTCGCTCCGCCGCCTTGCCAGATCGGCCGCAAACGCCGCTCGCGACGGCGCTCACTTGGGAGACACGCCCTAGGGTGAGGGGCGTGCGTACCGCCCTCGTCACCGGTGTCGCGGGGCAGGACGGGATCTATCTCGCGCGCTCCCTCCGCGCCGCCGGCACTGCAGTCGTCGGGACCGTCGCGCCCGGGTTCGGCGCCGACGACCCGCGCCGGGTCTACCTCGACGGGGTCGACCTGCGCCCCCTCGACGTCCGTGACGGCGCGGCGCTCGAGGCGCTGGTCGCCGCAGTCGAGCCCGACGAGGTCTACAACCTCGCCGCGCTGAGCTCGGTCGGACGCAGCTGGGAGGAGCCGGAGCTGACCGCGGCCACCAACGCCGCGCCCGTCGAGCACCTGGTCACCGCGCTGCTCCGGCTGCGCGCCGAGCGCGGCCACGACGCCCGCCTGTTCCAGGCCTCCTCCGCGGAGGTGCACGGCAGCGCCGCCGACAGCCCCTACGCCCGGGCCAAGGCCGCGGCCGACGAGGTGGTCCGCCGGGCGCGGGCCGACCACGACCTGTTCGCGGTCTGCGGCGTGCTCCACAACCACGAGAGCCCCCTGCGGTCGACGCGCTTCGTCACCCGCAAGATCACGCTCAGCGCTGCCGAGATCGCGCTCGGCCTGCGCGACACGGTCAGCCTCGGCAACCTCGACGTACGCCGCGACTGGGGCTTCGCCGGCGAGTACGTCGAGGCGATGCGGCTCCAGCTCGCCCACGACGTGCCGCTCGACCTCCCGCTGGGCACCGGTCGGGCGCACTCCCTGCAGGACCTGCTCGAGCAGGCGTTCGCCGCCGCCGGCCTGGGCGAGCCCGGCGACCGCGTCGTCCAGGACCCCGCGTTGCTCCGGCCCTCCGACACCTCGGTGTTCGTCGCCGACCCCGAACCGGCCGCGGCCGCGCTCGGCTGGCGGGCACAGGTCGGCTTCCACGCCCTGGTCGAGCACATGGTGCGCGTCGACCTCGAGCGGCTGCGCAGCGGCGTGCCGGAGGCGGTCGACTACCTCCTGCCGACGGGCATCCGGGCCTGAGCCGGCCCGGCGCCCGGGATCAGCCCTTGCGGGCCCGGACGTCCAGCACGATCCGCGGCGCGAGCCGGCTGGCGACGGCCTTGTCGAGCAGCCAGGAGGCGGGACCGATGGTCCACTGCGGCGGGTTCATCGACGCGAAGTAGGCGCGCGAGGTCAGCGTGTAGCGCAGCTTGGGCTCGGCCACGACGTCGACGAAGCCGAGCCGGTTGAGCTGGGCCGTGATGCTGCGGCGGGTGTGCAGGATCCAGTGGTGCTGGGCGATCCGGCGGTCCGGCACCTTCGCGACCCGGCCCCGGGTCAGGTTCTTGACGCCGAGCGCGGCGCCGTCGGCGGCCGTCCAGTGCGGCGTCTGCAGGAACAGCACCCCGCCGGGCCGCAGCATCGTGTGCACCTCGCTCAGCAGCTGGTCGCCGTCCGGGACGTGGGCGAGCACGCACCACAGCGTGGCGGCGTCGCCGTCCTCGACGTGACCGAGGTCCTCGAGCACGCCGAGGTCGAGGTCGACGTCGTAGCGCTCCTTGGCGAGCTCGACGGCGCCCTTGGCGATCTCGTTGCCCGTGACGGCGAAGCCGCCCTCGTCACGGGCCAGGCTCAGGAAGTGGCCGTCGCCCGCGCCGACGTCGTAGATCACCGGCGCGCCGCCGCGGCCGGCGTCCTTCGGCAGGGCGTTGCGGATCCACGTGATCGCGTCGCGCCACGCCTCCGGGCCGGCCTGCTCACGCTTGATGTCGACCCAGTCGCTGTAGCCCTCGGCGGTCAGCTCGGTCTGGAGCTCGATCGCCTCCTGCCGCTCGGCCGCCTCGTGGTCGGCCCAGTAGTGGACCCCGCAGTCGCGGCACGCGGTGATCTGGCGTCCGGTGGCGCCGGAGGCCGGGCCGGTGCGGACGCGGGAACCGGCGCAGGCCGGGCAAACGGGCATCGAGTCCTCCGAGGCAGGGTTCGGGTCGGGGCAAGGCTAGGGGTTCGAGCGGCGGCGCGGGGCCGGTCAGGAAAGACCGGCCCGGATCACCGCCGCCGTACGACGCCAGGTGAACGCCGCCGCGAAGGCCTGCCCCGCCGCCAGCTGCTCGGGCGTGAGCGCGAGCGCGGCCGCGAACGCCGTCGCCAGGTCGGCCGGCGTGGTGGAGGCCGCGGTGACGGCGTGCCCACCGGTCACCTCGGCCAGCGCGGGGTCGGTCGAGATCACGGCCGGGATGCCGAGCCGGATCGCCTCGGCCGCCGGGAGGCCGAAGCCCTCGAAGTCGGAGGGGAACACCACCAGGCCGGCGCCGGCGAAGGCACGGGCGAAGGCGTCGTCGTCGAGCCACGGCATCAGCTCGATCCGGTCGCCGACGCCGAGGCGGCGCACCTGCTCCTCGGCCGCGGCCCGGTCGCGTGCGCCCATCCCGACCAGGCGCAGCCGCCAGCCGTCGGCCTCGGGGGAGTGGGCCGCGCAGAAGCGCGCCCAGCCGTCGATCACGGCGTTCGCGTTCTTGTTGCCGTAGTGGCCGAACGCGATGGCGTAGGGGTGCTCGGGGTCCGGGGCGTCGGGCTGCGGCCAGGCAAGTGCATGGTCGGACCCGAGTGCCGCGGTCTCGGCGCGGGCGGACAGCGACGGGTGCAGGTCGGCCAGGTCGTGCAGCGTACGGTCGGAGATGGTGAAGATCCGGTCGGCCAGGCGCAGGCTCCACAGCCACGACACCTTGCGGGCGATCCGGGTCTTGCGGCTGAACTGCTCGGGCCGCAGCTCGAAGCGCAGGTCGTAGAGGATCACGCCGCGCGGGCTGCGCGAGCCGAGGAGGCCGCTGGCGGGCACCGCCGCGAGCACCGCGTCCGCACCCAGGCGGCGCGCGGCGCGTCGTACCGCCACCGAACGCAGCCACAGGCCGCCGAGCGGGCCGCCCGGTTGGTCGAGGACCTCCGCGTGCGCGCCCTCGGGGAGCGGGAACGTCTGGCCCTCGGGGCCGAAGAGCACCGAGATCCGGTCGTTCGGGAAGGTCTCGGCCCAGGCCCGGACGAGGTGTTCCATCACGATCGTCACGCTTCCGGTGCGGACGACTACGGAATCTACGACCAGATGCACGAGGCGCGACGATACTGTGCCCCCGTGACCAAGCGCGCACTCATCACCGGGATCACCGGCCAGGACGGCTCCTACCTCGCCGAGCTCCTTCTCGGCAAGGGCTACGAGGTGCACGGACTGGTCCGACGGTCCTCGACGCTGAACCGCAGCCGGATCGACCACCTCCACGGCACCGCGGACCTCCACCTGCACTACGGCGACCTCACCGACGGGGTGAGCCTGAGCAACCAGCTGCGCGACATCGAGCCGCACGAGGTCTACAACCTCGGCGCCCAGAGCCACGTGAAGGTCTCCTTCGAGCTGCCCGAGTACACCGCCTCGACCGACGCCGTCGGCACGCTGCGGCTGCTCGAGGCGATCCGCGCGGCCAAGCTGGACTGCCGGTTCTACCAGGCGTCCACGTCCGAGATGTTCGGCGCGACCCCGCCGCCGCAGAACGAGTCGACGGTGTTCTACCCGCGCTCGCCGTACGGCGCCGCGAAGCTCTACTCGCACTGGGTGACCGTCAACTACCGCGAGGCCTACGACCTGTTCGCGGTCTCCGGGATCCTGTTCAACCACGAGTCGCCGCGGCGCGGCGAGAGCTTCGTGACCCGCAAGATCACCCTCGGTGTCGCCTCGATCAAGCTCGGCATCACCGACCACCTCGACCTCGGCAACCTCGAGGCCGTGCGCGACTGGGGCTATGCACCGGAGTACGTCGAGGGCATGTGGCGGATGCTGCAGCACGACGAGCCGCAGGACTACGTGCTCGCCACCGGCATCGGTACGACGGTCCGTGAGTTCTGCCAGTACGCCTTCGCCCACGCGGGGCTGGACTGGGAGGACCACGTCCGCTACGACAAGAACTTCGAGCGACCCACCGAGGTCGACGCCCTGATCGGCGACGCCTCGAAGGCGCACGACGTCCTCGGCTGGAAGGCCGGCACCGACGCCAAGGCACTCGCCGAGCTGATGGTCGACGCCGACGTCGAGCACCTCGGCCGGCTGGTCCGACACAAGCGCGAGCTCGCCGACTGACCACGCGGGCGGCTTCTCCGGTGCGCTCGACCGACGGGCCGGCAATTGTGGCGACCCGGCGTGCGAGCCCGCCGGGAGCGCTAGGGTTCCGCGCGTGACCGGACTCGGAACCCTTGCTTCCACCGCCAAGCGACGCATCGGATGGGTCGTCCGTGACCGCTTCCCGTTCCGTCCCGTGGTGCGCCAGGTCCAGGGCGTCGAGCTCGTCCTGCCCTGGTCCCACCGCCTTCCGGACTACGCGGTGTGGCAGCCGACGTACGGGCAGAACCTCGTCGAGCTGGGCCGCCTGCTCGCCGCCACCGGCCCCCTGACGGTCCTCGACGTCGGCGCCAACGTCGGCGACTCCGCCGTACAGATCCTCAACGCCGCCGACGGCAAGGTGCTGTGCATCGAGGCCGACAAGGCCTACCTCGACTTCCTCCACCGCAACGTCGACCGCGATGCCCGGGTCACCGTCGTCGAGGCGCTGCTGACCGTCGACGGCGCCGACAGCGGCACCACCGCGGTCCGCACCGGCGGCACCACCCGCTTCGTCGAGGGCGCCACCGGCGACGCCATGCCCACGGTCTCGCCGACCTCGCTGCGCACCGATCACCCGGACTTCGAGCGGCTGCGCCTGGTCAAGTCCGACACCGACGGGTACGACGTCAACCTGGTCCCCGCGATCGCCGAGGCCTGGCACGACGCCCAGCCGGTCCTCTTCTTCGAGTACGACCCCTACCTGACCCGCCTCGCCGGCTTCGACCCCGACGCGGTCTGGACCCGCCTCGCCGAGCTCGGCTACGAGCACGTCGCGGTCTGGGACAACGGCGGCCTCGTCGTCGGCCGCACCACCACCGACCGCATCGCCCAGCAGGCCCGGGTCCTCGACGACGTCCCCGGCGGCCGCGCCCGCTCCCGGATCTACTGGGACGTCGCCGTCGTCCATCGCGACGACGCCGACGGCCTGAAGGCGATCACCGACCTGGTACCCGACCCGCTGGCCTGAAACCTCCCGGTGGTTGAGGTGCGACGAGCGCTAGCGAGGCTTCCCCGGTGGTTGAGGTGTGACGAGCGCTAGCGAGGAGCCTCGAAACCTCCGGGCCTGCTGCCGGTACTTGACCGTGGTGCCTGTCCCGGTGGTTGAGGTGTGACGAGCGCTAGCGAGGGCCTCCCCGGTGGTTGAGGTGTGACGAGCGCTAGCGAGGAGCCTCGAAACCTCCGGGCCCGCTGCTGGTACTTGGCCGCGGGAGCCTCGCGGAATCACGGTCGGTGGTTTCGAGGCTCGGCCGCGGGCGGCCTCGCACCTCAACCACCGGAGGGGGCTCGGCCGCGGGCGGCCTCGCACCTCAACCACCGGAGGGGGCTCGGCCGCGGGCGGCCTCGCACCTCAACCACCGGCACTGCCGCTCTTGTCCACAGGGCGCGTGGAGTGCTGTTTGGTGGGCATCGCGCCGTGGCACGGACAGTCATGCCGTGGACCTACATCGTTCGTTGCTCCGACGACTCCTACTACGTCGGCAGCACGTGGGACATCGACGCCCGGCTGTGGCAGCACAACCACAGCGACGAGCTGGGCGCCACCTACACGCGTCGGCGGCGTCCGGTCGCGTTGGTCTGGAGTGCCTGGTTCGACAGGATCGAGGACGCCTACCTCTTCGAGAAGCGGGTCCAGGGCTGGAGCCGGAAGAAGCGGGAGGCCCTGATCCGCGACGACTACACCGCGTTGCCCGGTCTCTCCCGCCGGGCTGCTGTCCAGCGCCGGGAAGCCGAGTCCGACAGCGCTGCGGATGGTTGACAGCCCTCCCGGTGGTTGAGGTGCGACGAGCGCTAGCGAGCCCTCCCGGTGGTTGAGGTGCGACGAGCGCTAGCGAGGAGCCTCGAAACCTCCGGGCCCGCTGCCGGTACCTGGCCGCGGGAGCCTCGCGGAATCGTGGTCGGAGGGGGCTCGGCCGCGGGCGGATCAGGGGAGCAGGGTGGCGACGGCCCGGCGGGCGACGTCCCGGCCGGCGGCGTTGGTGTGGCAGCCGTCGTCGGTGAGCTCGTCGCGCATCAGTCCGTCCGGGCCGGCCAACGCGTCGGTCATGTCGAGCAGCCGCAGCGGCGGGTGCGCGGGGGCGGCGCTGACGGCGAGGGTGAGTGCCGAGCGGACGGCCCGGTGGGCGGCGAGGCGTTCCTCGGGGGAGCCGGCGACGGGGAAGGCGGCGTGGTCGTAGCTGTCCAGGCACGGCGGGACCGGTACGACGATGGTGCCCACCGGGGTGCCGAGGCGCTCGACCAGGCCCTGCACGCGCTCGACGTACGACGACACGAAGCCCACGTCCGCGCCCTGGGTCAGGCGCGGGGCGAGGTGGCAGCGGATGTCGATCTCGCCGAACGAGAAGAACCAGGCGGCGTCGCGGGCGCCGGGGATGCGGGCGATCAGGCGTGCGGTGCGCCGCAGCGTGGGCGGGAAGTCGTCGCGGGCGATGGAGTACATGACGCGCGGGCCCAGGTGCCAGGTCCAGCGGCGCTCCCCGGTGCGGAGGATGCCGGGCAGGGGCGAGTGCTCGGTGTTGAAGGTGACCGAGTGCGAGTCGCCGACCCACACCTCGTCGACCTGGCCGCGCAGGGCGGCGAGCAGCAGCCGGAACAGCGCGATCCAGCCGCGCAGCCGGGCCCGGCGCAGCCGGAGGAACGCGCGCAGGGAGGCGGCGTTCACCGCGAGCGCACCGCGTCGGCGATCGCGTCGGCGTACTTGACCCGGCCCTCGTAGGCGAAGTGCTCGGTCGCGTTGAAGCTGTCCTCGAAGTCCTCGTCCTCGAGGTGGATGTCGAGCATCGGACCGATCGAGGAGGAACCGCGGGCGAGGGCGTCGTCCTGGAGCGCCTTGTGGGAGCGGACGTGCGCCTCGAACTCGCCGGGGAAGTGCATCTCGCCGCGCTGCATCGGAGGCCGGGTCCACACGCCGACGGCCGGGACGCCGTATTCCTCCAGGCGACGGGCCAGTGTCGTGAGCGCGTCGAGGCGCGGGCTGTCGGCGCGCAGCTGCTCGCCGTAGAAGTAGTCGAAGCGGAGCCGCTCCAGCTCGATCGGCCACGGCGCCATGCCGGTGCCGACCAGCTGCTCGCGGTACCAGCCGATGGTGCGCAGGCCGTTCCACCGGCTCTCGACGGGGTGGGCGAGGAAGACGTCGCGCTCCTCGTCGGTGGCGACCGCGCCGCCGCGCCCGACGTAGCGGACCTTGCGGTGGGCGCCGGGCACCTTGGCCATCGCGGCCAGCGAGCGGTGGTAGCCGGTGATCGGGTCGGCGACGATGTGGGTCGCGGTGCTGGTGCGCAGCGCGAGCGTGAACACGACCGCCTTCGGGCGGCGGTCCAGCGCGGTCAGCAGCCGGACCGCCTCGCTGTGGATGGGGGCGCCGAAGCCGGGGCCGGCGAGGTTGACGACGTTGCCGAGGCGCTGGCCGAGCAGCTCCGGCAGCCGGGTGCGGTCGGTGTCGCGCAGCGACCAGCACAGCGTGGAGCTGTCGCCGAGCACCAGCACGTCCACGTCCTCGGTCTCGAGGCGACGCCGGGCCTGCTCGACCTGGCGCAGTGGCACGTCGATCATCCGGCTGCGGAGCCGGCGGATCTTGCTGAGCTGACGCTGCACGCGCACCGAGCCCTGTGCTCGGTGGAGTGCGGAACTGAGGGCCACGGTGGTCACGATGACACAACGGATGTGGGGGATTGTCGTTACCGGCACGGCCCTGCCTGCTGCGTGCAATGATCTGGCCCGTGCTTCCCCCCGGCAACAGGCTGCGTCGCCGATGACCGCCCAGGAAGGCTCCGCGAACCGTCGGTTGAGCCTCGTCACGGTCGACCAGATCCTGTCGAGCCTGTCGAACATCGCCGCCCTGATCTGGGTCGCGCACGCGTTCGAGCCGATCGACTTCGGCCGCTTCAGCCTGGTGGTGATGGTCTACACCGTCGCGCAGGTGGTGTTCCGCAGCCTGATCGCGACCACCGCGGTCGTGCACCCCGAGGACGTCGACGCCCGCCCCGGCGCGATCCTGGGCTCCACGCTGGTCCTCGGCATCGGTGCCGGCGCGCTGTGCTCGGCCGCCGGCCTGGCGCTGGTGTCGTCCGACAGCGCGATGGGCGGGCCGATTCTCGTGTTCGGCCTGGCGCTGCCCTTCCTGGTGCTGCACGACGTCGGTCGCTATCTCGCGATCGCCCGGCAGCGCCCCGGCGGCGCCGTCGTCCTCGACGGGATCTGGTTCCTGCTGCTGCCCGTCGGCCTGATCGGGACCCGTGCGGCGGGCCTGGACTCGCTGACCTGGCTGATCGCCGCCTGGACCGGCTCCGGCGTCATCGCCTCGCTGTGGGTCTTCGTGCAGTGCGGCGCGCCGACCGGCGGGGGCGTGCGCTGGCTCCGCGAGCGCTGGGACTTCTCCTGGCGCTCGACGGTGAGCGGTCTCGCCGCCAGCGGTACGGCGCTCGCGACCGCGTCGCTGATGACGCTGTTCAGCGGGCCGCTCGCGGTCGCCGCGTTCCGGGCGGCGACCCTCCTCGGCGCGCCCAGCACCGCCGTCCAGATGGCGGTCGGGATCTCCGCGGCGGCGGACATCGCCCGGGAGCGGACCGATCCGCGGGCGGTGTGGCACCACGTCCGACGGGCGATCGCGATCGCGACGGCCGTCGGCGTCCTGAACCTCGTCGTGCTGGTGTTCTTGCCGGACGTCCTCGGCCATGCCGTGCTGGGCGAGGCGTGGGACGTCGTCGAGCCGCTCATGCTCGCGCTCAGCCTCAAGGTGCTGCTGATGGCGGCGCAGAGCGGGCTGCGGGCCTCGCTGATCGGGACGCACCGGATCCAGGCGGCCATGGTCACCGACATCGTGTCGATCGTGCTGGTCGGGGCGTGCATGGTCCTCGGCGCCGCCTGGGGCGACGCCGAGGGCGCGCTGTGGGCGATGGCCGTCGGCACCGGTGTCTCCACCGTGTGCTGGTGGATCGCGGTGATCTGGAAGGGCCGCGGCCCGCTGCCGGAGCTGCCCGCGACCGCCGACGAGGCCGCCGGCGAGACCGCCGAAGAGGCAGCCGAAGAGACCGCCGAGCCGGTGCTCGCGCGACCGGTCCGGGTGGCGCCGGGCAAGCATCGCGCCTGAGCGCCGCCCGCCCGCCGCCCGACCGCAGCCAGGGGGCCCGGATCAGCCCCGGACCATCTTGCCGCCCTTGGTGGCGGCGGCCAGCGCGGCCTCGTCGACGACCTTGATGCTGCGCGGCTGCCAGGCGCGGGGCAGGTCGGCGCACGCCGTCCGGACCGCGTCCTTGACCGCCCTCTCGTCCGCGTCGCCGGCGAGCACGACCTCGACCGCGACGACCGCGCCGACCATCGGGTTGCTGCGGCCGTGGACGCGCGCCAGCCGGACACCGGGTACGGCGCCGACGCGCTCCTCGATCGGCAGCGGGTGCACCTTCACGCCGCCGACGTTGATCACCTCCGAGGACCGGCCACGGAAGAGCACCCGGTCGTCGACGACCTCGACCAGGTCGCCGGTCGACACCCAGCCGTCGTGCTCCTCGGGCGCACCGGCGGTGTCACCGGCATAGCCGAGCATCCCGGTTCCGGCGCGGACCTGCAGCTCGCCGTCGTGCACCCGCAGCACGGCGTCGGGGTTCTCGGGACTCCACAGGCTCGTGGTCGCGAGACCGGGCCGGCCGTCGCGGACCGAGGCGATCGAGCCGAACTCGGTCGACGCGTAGACCTGCGAGATCCGGGCGGCCGGGAACGCCGCCTCGAGGTCGACGAGCAGGTCGGGGGAGCTGGCCTCGCCGCCGAGCGTGATCTGTTGCAGCGGCGGCAGCTCCGCGCCGCTGCTGCGGGCCTCGGCGAGCAGGAAGCGCCAGTAGGTCGGGGTCGCGCTGACGCAGGTGATCCGGTCGCGCAGCAGCGCGGTGAGGCCGTCGCGCGGCTGGCGCGGGAAGGGCGCGACCAGCGTCGCCCGGGCGGCCATCACGTGCAGCAGCACCTGGACGCCGGCGAACTGCTGCGGGCCGTAGGCCAGCAGCCAGCGCTGCTCGGGCCGCGGCGACGTGGTGGCACCGCGACGGGTCAGCACCGCCCAGTCGTGACGGGCCGCCTTGGGCAGGCCGGTGGTGCCGGTGGTGCGGATCATCAGCGGCTGCGGACCGTCGTACGACGGCAGGCCGGCCGGGTCGCCGTCGAGCTCGTCGGGCCGCAGGACCGTGAGCGTGGCGGGCAGGTCCGTGCGCCGGGTGACGACGGTGTCGTGGCCCAGCGCGGCCGCCTGTTCGGCGAACTGGGTGGCGTCGAGGTCCGGCTGGTACTGGCACGGCTCGCAGCCGATCGCGGCAGCACCGCCGAGCAGGCGCAGGATCCACGCGGCGTCGGGCTCGAGCACGGCGAAGCGCTCGATGCCGCGCTCGCGAAGCCCGGCGGCGACGCGGCGGGCGCCGTCGTACAGCTCGGCGTAGGTGAGCGTGCTCTCGGGGGTCTCGACGGCCACCTGCTGCGGCCGTGCGGCCGCCGCTTCCTCCAGCAACCCGATCATCGGCGTCGACTCCTCTCGCGGCCCGTCCGGGGGGAGGACGACGGGCCGGGGCGAGTATCGCGCATGGGACGCGGCCGTCACCCGCAGTCCGCCGATCAGTTGGGCAGGGGACAGGATCGTCCTGTGTCCCGAGAGGCTGGAGTGCGCGTGGGTGCCCATCGTCCGATGACGGTCGCGGAGAAGTACTACACCTTCCTCGACCAGGCCTGGCCGAGCACCGCGATGATCTCCGCCGACCTCGACCGGTGCTTCGACCCCGACGAGGTGGACCGCGTCTGGCAGGAGTTCCGGACCCGCCGGGTGCTGGCCCGGGCCGCGGCCACCGAGGACCTCACCATCGCCGACGTCGGCATCGACCAGGACACCTTCCGCAGCGACGTGCTGCCCAGCGCCGCGTGGGACCGGGCGTTCGAGGAGGAGGGTGACACGCCCTGCGACCTCGGTGTCCCGCTGCGCTGCCACTACCTGAGCAGTCCCGAGGAGGGCCGCTCCCGGGTGATCTTCAACGGCCACCACGCCGTCATCGACGGCCGGATCGGGATCACCGAGCTGCAGTGGTTCGTTCGGCTGCTCGACGGCCAGGACGTCCCCGAGCAGCAGCTGCTCTCCGAGCCCGCGGTGCCGGCGCAGCCGCACGCCTGGCAGCAGAGCCGGACGGCGATGATCGACCTGCTCCGCGAGCTCAAGGCTCGCAACGCCGCGTACGGCGCCCCGCAGCCGGCCGCGTGGCCGGACAGCTCGGTGCCGCGCCGGTCCTGGCTGCGGCAGGTCGAGATCGGTCCCGAGACCTCGGCCCGGGTCGTCGCCGACGGCCGGGCGCACGGCGCCAACCCGTTCGCCAACGTGGTGTCCGCGCTGCTCGCCAGCACCGCGCGGGTGCTCTGCGGCGGCGACGCGACCCTCCAGCTCGCCGCGCCCGCCGACCTCGGCACCCCGCCGAGCGATCCGAACCAGGCGCCGGCGATGGCGATCGCCGTACTGGCCCACCCGTTCGAGGTCGCGGTCGACGACCGGTGGTCGCTGGCCGGTCAGGTCAAGGCGGCCGTGGTCGAGGCGCTGGAGCGGGGGGAGGGCGACCTCTTCTTCCACCTCGCCCGGCTGGAGAACGTCAGCGACCTCGCGGTCGGACGCGACCGGATCGCCGCCGCGCTGAGCGCCGGACCGCCGTCGGTGGTCGTCAGCAACATGGGCGTCGTCGACCCCGGCACCGACCCGGACTGGCTGCGCAGCGTGCACGGGCAGCTGGTGGCCGCGCCCAACCAGGTGGTGTTCCTTGCGCTGACCTCCTACCGGGGCCGGCTGGTGCACACCTTCGCGACCGACGACAACCGCGTCGCACCCGACCAGCGCGAGGCCCTCGTGAAGGAGTACCTCACGCTGATCGGCGTGGACGACGCGACGATCAGGGAGTGATCAGGGACTGGTCAGGCGGTGAGGCCGCCGTCGATGACCAGCACCTGACCGGTGATCCAGTCGTTGGCCGGGTCGACCAGGAAGGACACCGCGCGGGCGATGTCCTCGGGGTCGCCGAGCCGGCCGGCCGGCGTACGGCGGATGATCTGGTTGAGCTGGCCGTCGTCGAGGCCGTGGCTCATCTCGGTCTTCAGGTAGCCCGAGGCGATGCTGTTGACGGTGATCTTGCGCGAGCCCACCTCGCGGGCCAGGCCGCGGGTGAAGCCGTCGAGCGCGGCCTTCGTGGCGCCGTACACGCTCAGGCCCCGGTAGCCGGTCAGGCCGGTGATCGAGGAGATGTTCACGATCCGGCCGCCGCCGTGGGCGAGCATGTTGCGGACCACCTGCTTGGTGAGGTGGATGGTCGCCTTCAGGTTGAGGTCGATCACCGTGTCGGAGTCCTCGTCGCTGAACAGCGCGAGGATGCCGTCACGGGCGACGCCGGCGTTGTTGACCAGCACGTCGACCGACTTCCACTCGGCCACGACGTCCTTGAAGAACCCCGTGCACTGGTCGCGGTCGGCCATGTCGGCCTTGCGGAACAAGAAGCGGTCGGCGTACGCCGGGTCCGACTGCCAGGCGCGGACCGCGTCGGTCTCGCTGCGGGCGCAGGTGGCGACCCGGTCACCGGCGTCGAGGAAGTGCTGGACGATGCCCTCGCCGAGACCTCGACTGCCGCCGGTGATGATGACCGTGCGGGGTGCCGCTGACTCGGGGGCCCCGGGAAGTTGTCCGGCGGAGGAGCGGAGCGGGGGAGGCGAAGAGCTTTCTGGGTTGGTCATGCGGACGCAGCGGTCGCGTCGGCGTAGAACGCGACGATGTCGGTCACCGTCTCGGGCAGCAGGCCGGCACCGAACGGGTCGGTGCCGAACTCGTCCTCGAGAATGGCGGACAGCTCGGCGGTCTCCAGGGAGTCCAGCCCGAGGCCGTCCTCGCCGTGGAGCGTGGCGCCGAGGGAGACCGTCTTGTCCTCGCGGTCCGAGCGCTCCAGCAGCTCGGTGACGATGGTGACGATCCGGGACTCAATGTCGTTCATGGCGACCTCTACTCAGATGGGGGGTTCGCAGGGCCAACGACGCCACGGGGTCCTTGGTAACGGGCGCGGTCGTAGACGTGTCGCGGAATGTCGATCGGCGCCAGCCGGCGGGCCGGGACGCCACCGTGCAGGTGGGCGCCCTTCGCCTCCTGGCCGGTCCACGTCGTGGAGCCGGCGGCGATCAGCGCACCCTCGCCGACGACGGTGCCCGGCAGCATCGTGCAGGAGGTCGCGACCACGGCCCGGTCGCCGATGGTGACGGGATCGAGGATGATGCCGCCATTGGTGGGGTCGAAGGCGTGGGACAGCAGGGTCGAGCGGATGCCGGTGACCCAGGTGTTGTCGCCGAGGACGATGCCGCCGCCGCAGTCGAGGTAGTGCTGGCTGATGATGTGGGAGTCGTCGCCCATCCGCAGCGTGCGCAGGTCCTCGGTCTGGGTGGCGCCCGGCTCGTAGCCCGAGTCGCCGACCACCTGGTTGAACAGCATGATCCGGCAGCCGACGCCGAGCTTCACCAGCCGCAGGTCGCGGAACAGGTTGAAGTGGTTGATCAGCGCCCCTTCGCCCAGCTCGAACCGGTCGACGCGACGGACCAGGTTGATGCCCACGACGGCCGTGTCGGGGACGGCATGCCCCAACCTGCGCAGCAGCCGGTTCTTCAGCCTGCTCGGGGGCAGCAGGAAGACAAGGGTCGTCAGGGCCTGGCGCACGCGGCGCAGCCTACACAGGCCGGAAGCGGCGCGACGCGTAACCGCGGACCTGCTCCGGTGGCGCTTCCTGACGGCTATCCTCGCCGCGTGCTTCGTCTCCCGAACCAGACGGCGTGAGGCGGATGGCCGTCCTCGCCGAGCTGGCCGATGGCCAGATCTCCATCCAGTGCGACATCTGCGTCCCGCCCGTCCTCACCGTCAACACCCCCGCCCAGCTGGCCAGCAACGGCTGGTCGCTCGCGTCCCGGGGGGAGCGGCTCGACGCGTGCCTGAACTGCTCGGCCCACGTCGCGCCGCGGCAGCGGGTCGCCCGCGGCGACGTCCCGCCGGTCGTCCCGGACCCGGCCCGGTTGCCGAACGTGGTCGTCGTCGGTGCGATGAAGGGCGGGACGACGAGCATGCACAACTACCTCGACGTCCACCCGGACGTCGCGGTGTCGACGGAGAAGGAGATGCGCTTCTTCTCCGACCCCCGGTGCCTCACCTGGGTGGGTGCCTACCAGGACCACTTCCCCGAGGGCACCCGGTACCGGGTCGAGTCCTCGCCGCACTACACCAAGTACCCCTGCATCCCCGGGGTCGTCGACCGGATGGCCGACCTCGTCCCGGACGCCCGGCTGATCTACCTCGTGCGTGACCCCGTCGACCGGGTGGTGGCGGAGTACGTCGAGCAGCTGCAGTGGCGCGCGACGCGGCTCAGCCTCGACGAGGAGCTGGCCGACCCGGCCGCCCCGGGCAACGCCCTCGTGGCGTCGAGCCGCTACGCGACCCAGCTCGAGGAGATCCTGCGGCGGTTCCGCCCCGACCAGGTGCTGGTCGTCGACCTCGCCGACCTCGGCGCCGACGTGGTCGGCACGATGGCGCGGGTGTTCGGCTTCCTCGACCTCCCGGTGCCCGACGCGTCCGCCGAGGACTACGGGCGCTACAACACCCGCGAGGAGAAGCACCAGGTGCCCGGGTGGCTGCTGGCGCTGCGGCGCGGCCCACTGCTGCGCGCCTTCCGCCGCCTGCCGGCCGGCCCGCGCCAGCTGGTCACCCAGCGGATGTGGCGCAGCGACCGCAACCTGCTCGAGCGGCCGACGCTGCGCCCGGAGACCGAGGCGGCGCTGCGCGCCGCGCTGCAACCGGAGGTCGACCGGCTGCGCGAGCTCACCGGGCAGTCGTTCGCCACCTGGTCGCTCTGAACCGCCCCGGCGTCTCCCGGTGGTTGAGGAGCCGCCCCGGTGGTTGAGGTGTGACGAGCGCTAGCGAGGAGCCGCCCCGGTGGTTGAGGTGTGACGAGCGCTAGCGAGGAGCCTCGAAACCTCCGGGCCCGCTGCTCGGACCCGCCCATGGGATCCTCGCGGTGTCACGGTGGGTGGTTTCGAGGCTCGGCGCTGGGGCGCCTCGCACCTCAACCACCGGTGGCGTCGCGGTGTCACGGTGGGTGGTTTCGAGGCTCGGCGCTGGGGCGCCTCGCACCTCAACCACCGGTGGCGTCGCGGTGTCGCGGTCGGTGGTTTCGAGGCTCGGCGCTGGGGCGCCTCGCACCTCAACCACCGGTGGCGTCGCGGTGTCGCGGTCGGTGGTTTCGAGGCTCGGCGCTGGCGCGCCTCGCACCTCAACCACCGACAGTCGCGTCAGGCCTTCTTGCGGAACAGGTAGAACCGGTCGTGCAGGTCGATGAGCTCGCGCAGCTCGTCGGACTGGTGGATCGGGCGGTCGTCGACCAGCTCGTAGCCACGGTCGAGGACGTCCTGGCGGAACGGCTTCATCGAGCCGTCGAGCTCGGTGCTGCGCAGCTCGTCGGGGGTGTTCGGGACGATGAGCAGCCACGGGATGTCGCGCTCGGCGATCCGGTCCAGCCACCAGCACACGGCCTCGTGGGAGGCCTCCGAGAAGCTGTGGATGTTGACGGCGACGTCGTAGCGATCGGCGAGCTTCTCGTGCTCGTGCAGCGGCACCACGCGCACCGTGTCGGGCAGCCCGCGGAACTTCGTGTAGTACTCGCACAGGAAGGTCGAGGTCGCGACGGCGTCGACGCAGTCGTAGGCGGCGAGATCGGGGAAGGCGGTCGACATGCGGTGCGCGAGGCGGCCGTAGCCGGCGCCGATGTCGAGGACGCGCAGGCCGTCGATCGACGCCAGACCCATCTGGTCGTCGAGGTAGTTGATCTCGTTGATGCTGTCGAGCAGGTCGCGGCTGACCGCCGGTCGGGTGCCGAACTCGAAGGTGAACGCGCCGAACAGCCCGTCCTCCTCGAGCTTGTTGAACAGGCCGAGCGAGTCGCGCTCCTGGACGTCGAGCATCGCGAGGTACATGCGGATCCGGGCGGCGTGGCCGAGCTGGCGGAACTGCCAGACGTAGGCGTTGTCGCCGCGGAACCAGGCGAGGGAGAGGTTCTTCTTCAAGAAGCCCTGGCGCCACTGGGTGTGGACCGCGGACGGCAGGTCGAGGGCGTCGTACGTCGCCTGCAGCTCGACCAGACGGGGGTTGTCCTGGCGCAGCTCGGCCTCGGCCCCGGCGGGCAGCGCGACCTTGTCGTTGTGGGTCACCGCGACGTAGCGGCGGCCCTCCTCGTCGATCCGGCTGACCATGACGCCGGCGCGAGCGGCGCCGGACTTGACGCGCCGCCGGAGCCAGCCGGCGACCAGTTCCGGGTTGGCGCGGCGGGCCTTGGCGACGAGCTCGTCGGCAGAAATCGGGGGCACGGTGGGCAACTGTAACCGCATCAGTTGCGGGTCGTTCTGCATCTGGTGGAATGAGTTTCCGCTGATGGCCAACCGCAGAATCCGCACCCCCCCCGAGGATCCGCTTGCTGACCACCCCCGTGACGCTGATCGCGTTCAACCGACCCGACCTGACGTCGGGGACGTTGGCCGCGATCCGGGCCGCACAGCCGACCCGGCTGTTCCTCGTCGCCGACGGCCCACGCCCCGGCAACGCCGACGACGTCGAGCGCTGCGCCGCCGTCCGCGCCGTCCTCGACGACATCGACTGGCCGTGCGAGGTGCACCGGCGGTACGCCGAGGAGAACCTCGGTCTCGAGGCCAACGTCGAGCTCGGCCTGGACTGGGTGTTCGGGCAGGTCGACGCCTCGATCGTGCTCGAGGACGACTGCCAGGCCGGCCCCACGTTCTTCCGCTACGCCGCCGACCTGCTCGAGCGCTACCGCGACGACCCGCGCGTGTGGCAGGTCTCCGGCAGTGGGCTCGGCGTGCCGCGCCGGCTGTTCGGCGACGACAGCTACGCGTTCACCGCCTGGGCCAGCGTGTGGGGCTGGGCGACCTGGGCCGACCGCTGGCAGCGGCACCGCGAGGTCTTCCCGCGCGATCACGCGCACGGCGACGCCCCGGTGCGCACGGTGCCCGCCGTGCAGCAGCCCGGCCTGCTCGTGACCCGCTCGGGCCAGCAGCACTTCGCCGACGCCGCGGCATCCGACGACACCGTGACCCACGGCTGGGACAAGCACTGGTGGCTGACCATGATGACCTTCGACGGGCTGGCGATCTCACCGGCCGTCAACCTGGTCGAGAACGTCGGCTGGGGGGCCGACGCGACCCACGGCGTCGCGCCCGGCAAGCGGGACAACGCCGCCGAGGAGGTCGCCTTCCCGCTGCACCACCCGGCGCGGGTCGCGTTGAACACCGACGTCGAGCGCGAGCTGGAGCTGGTGCTCAACCGCGTCGGGGGACGGGCCGCGACCATCGCGCGCCAGGTGTTGCGCTCGCCGCGGCTGCGCCACGCCGCCCGCACCGCCGTCAACAGCCGGGCCGCCACCGCCGCCCACCGTTTCGTGAGCCACCTGGGAGAGAAGAGCCGTCGTGCCTGAGCCTGGACCCGCTGCTCCGCTGGGCACGCCGGTCGTGATCGTGGCGTTCAACCGGCCGGCCGTCGTACGCCGCACGGTGGAGGCGGTGATCGCCGCCCGGCCCGCCGACGTCTTCCTGGTCGTCGACGGCCCCCGCTCCACGCACCCGGAGGACGCCGCGCGGTGCGCCGAGGTCCGCGAGCTGCTCACGTCGGCGACCTGGCCGGGGCGGGTCCACACCCGGTTCGCCGAGCGCAACATCGGCCTCGAGGCCAACGTCGAGCTCGGCCTGGACTGGGTGTTCTCCCAGGTCGACCGGGCGATCGTGCTCGAGGACGACTGCATCCCGCACCCCACCTTCTTCGACTTCTGCGTCGAGCTGCTCGACCGGTACGCCGACGAGCCGCGCGTGTGGCAGGTCGCCGGCGACAACAAGGGCATCCCGCGCGCGATGTTCGGCTCCGAGAGCTACGCGTTCACCACGTGGGCGAGCGTGTGGGGCTGGGCGACCTGGGCCGACCGCTGGCACGCGCACCGGGAGGTCTTCCCGCGCGACCACGCCGGCGCCGAGGAGCGGGTCGGCCACACGCCGCGCACCGCGGACGCCGTACGCCCGGTCGAGGTGCTGCCGCACCCCGACTCCCTCGCGACCGAGGCCGCGCTGCGGCACTTCACCCAGGTGGCGGGGGACCGCGACGGCGACTCGCGCGGCTGGGACCACCACTGGTGGGTGACGATCATGTCGCGCCGGGGCCTGTCGATCACGCCCTCGCTCAACCTCGTCGAGAACGACGGGTTCGGGCCCGACGCCACCCACACCCACACGGCCCGCGAGCCGATGCCCGCGCAGGCGATGCCGTTCCCGCTCGTCCACCCGCCGGCGGTCGAGCTCAACGAGAGGGCGGAGGCCGAGCTGGAGCTGGTCCTGCTGCAGATCGACGGCCGCCTCTCGCGAGCGGTCAAGCGGATCATCAAGCCGCTGTGGATGCGGGTGATCATCGGACGGATCGTGCGGTTCCGTCCCGTGTGGGCCGTGGTCCGCCGGCTGGTCGCACGATGAACCACCCCACCGAGTTCTGCACCTCCCCCGCTTCGCTCCTCCGGCACACAACTCTGCGGGGACCCCGATGAGCCTTCCCACCTGGCTGCGCCCCTGGTGGCCGCTGTTCAAGCGGCTGCACCTGCTGGTGACCCGGTTGCTGGGGCACCTGTTCCGCGCGGTGTCGCCGCTGCTCGGTGCCCGGGGAGTGCCGCGGCGCGCGACCGAGATCGCGGTCGAGACCGCGCGGGAGCCCGGCGTCACCCTGCACCCGGGCAGCCCCGAGGAGAGCTGGGTGCGGCCCGCGACGCTCGGAGAGCCCGCCGGGCACTGGCTGTTCGAGGCGATCCATGCCGCCACGGTCCCGACCCCGAAGGTCCCGGCGACCACCATCCCGGCGACGTTCACGCTCGAGATCGCCGGCGGCCGGCTGAGCGGCGACTACGCCGCGGCGACCACGCCGACCAAGGTCCTCGACCACGAGACCAGCACCTACTTCGGTGTCTTCGACTGGCGCGAGCACCCGGTCTTCCTGCGCCCGAGCCTCGGACCCACCGAGCACGTCGACGGCACGGTGCTCAGCCTCACCGCCCGCGGCACGTCCGAGAACTACTACCACTTCCTCTACGACGCCCTCGGCCGGCTGGCGGTGCTCGAGGAGACGCTGGGGGAGCAGGCGCTGAAGGAGGCCGACGCGGTCGTCGTACCGCACCGGACGCGCTACCAGAAGCAGCTGCTCGAGCTCGCCGGCGTCACCACCCGGCTGATCCAGCCCGAGCGCGGCCGCACCGTCTCCGCCGACCGGCTGCTCGTCCCGAGCAACCCCAACTGGGCGCTGCAGGCCCCGCCGGCCACCGTCCGGTGGCTGCGCGACCGGCTGCCCCCGTCGGGCGCGACGGACACCCCGCGCCGCCTCTACGTCACCCGCGGCACCACCCCCCGCACCCGCAGGTACGTCGAGGAGGCGGCGCTGTGGCCGGAGCTGGAGCGGCGCGGGTTCGCCCGCATCGACCCGGGCCAGCACAGCGTCCAGGAGCAGATCGACCTGTTCCACGGCGCCGACGTCGTCGTGTCCCCCCACGGCGCGGCCCTGACCAACCTCACCTTCTCCCGCCCGGGAGTCCGGGTGCTCGAGATGTTCGCGTCGACGTACGTGCACCTGGGGCTGTGGGCGATCTGCCAGGCCGTCGGTGCCGACTACCGCTACCTCGTCGCCGAGCCGGCCGCCGGGCCGAACGGCCCGAACCAGGGCGTCCTCGACGACGTCACCATCCCCCCAGCGCGAGTGCTGGCGTCCGTGGACGCCCTGCTCGCGGACCTCGAGAAATAAGGTGTGGCCGTGAACGACGGGAACAACGCAGATTCGACGTTCCGCCCGGGCGAGACCCTCTCCCGGCTCTACCCGGAGGTCCGTGCGGGTGGATACACCCGCCACGACGGGTTCATCGAGTTCTACACGCGCGTCAACGCGCTGCTCGACGCCGACAGCCGGGTGCTCGACTTCGGCGCGGGCCGCGGCCTGTGGGCGATCGAGCCGTTCCCGGAGCTGCACCGCAAGCTGCGCGGCTTCCACGAGCGGGTCGCCGAGGTCCACGGCGTCGACGTCGACCCGGTCGTCCTCGACAACCCCACGCTCGCCTCCGCGAAGGTGATCGAGCCCGGCGGCGCCCTGCCCTTCGGCGACGCCGAGTTCGACCTGGTCGTCGCCGACCACGTCCTCGAGCACGTCGCCGAGGAGGACGCCCCCCGGGTCTCCGCCGAGCTGCTCCGTGTCCTCAAGCCCGGCGGCTGGCTCGCGGCCCGCACCCCCAACAAGTGGGGCATCATCGGCGTCGGCGCGCGCGCCGTACCCAACGACCTGCACACGCGCGTGCTCAAGCGGCTCCAGCCGCACCGCAAGGCCGAGGACGTCTTCCCGGTCCGCTACAGCATGAACACCCGCCGCTCGCTGGCCGCGCTCTTCCCGCCGCCCCACGAGCTGGTCGTCTACGGCCACGCCTCCGAGCCCACCTACTTCGGCTCCAACGCCCCCGCCTGGCGAGTCGCCCAGCTCGTCGACCGCCTCACCCCGCCCGCCCTGGCGCCGACCCTGATGGTGTTCGTCCGCAAGGGCTGAGGCCTCCCCGGTGGTTGAGGCGCCTGGCCGGTGGTCGAGGTGTGACGAGCGCTAGCGAGGAGCGTCCCCGGTGGTTGAGGTGTGACGAGCGCTAGCGAGGAGCCTCGAAACCACCGGGCCCGCTGCTGGGTGGCGGGCATGGGAGCCTCGCGGAGTCGGGGTGGGTGGTTTCGAGGCTCGGCCGCGGGCGGCCTCGCACCTCAACCACCGGCACGGCTCGGCCGCGGGCGGCCTCGCACCTCAACCACCGGTTGGGCTCCCCGGTGGTTGAGGTGTGACGAGCGCTAGCGAGGAGCCTCGAAACCTCTGGGGGTGCTGCCGGTACCTGGTCATGGTGGCTTCGCGGGGTCGGGGTGGGTGGTTTCGAGGCTCGGCCGCGGGCGGCCTCGCACCTCAACCACCGGCACGGCTCGGCCGCGGGCGGCCTCGCACCTCAACCACCGGCACGGCTCGGCCGCGGGCGGCCTCGAACCTCAACCACCGGTTGGCACCGACAGAACGAACGAGCCGCCGGGGACCAGGTCCCCGGCGGCTCGTGCCGTTGTGCGGTGGTGGGCCTCAGGCCCGGCGGCGTCCGGAGCCGGCCGGCGCCTTCGCGTCGGACTTGCCCGAGCGACCAGACGGGCTGGTCTCCTCGTAGTAGTAGTAGTAATACGAGCCGATGGCGCGCTTGGCGACCATGTTGACCACGACGCCGTAGAGGCGGGCGCCGACCTGGTTGAGACGGTTGATGGCCTCGTTGACCTGGTCCTTGGTCGTCTTCGCGTGCCGGACGACGATGATCACGCCGTCCGCGAGCTTGGCCAGCACCGACGCGTCGGCGACGGGGAGCAGCGGCGGGGCGTCGATGATGACCATGTCGTACGACGACCGCAGCCGCCGGATCAGGTCGTGGGTGATCTTCGACTGCAGGATCTCGGTCGGGTTCGGCGGCTTGGCGCCGCTGGCGAGGACGTGCAGGCCGCTGGCCTCGTGGACCTGGATCGCGTCGTGGATCTCGGTCTTGCCGACCAGGGCGGTGGTGAGGCCGATCGCCGGGTCGAGGCCGAGGGTGCTGGCGACGCGCGGGCGGCGGAGGTCGGCGTCGATGATCAGCGTGTTGCGGCCGGTCTGGGCGAGGGCGACCGCGAGGTTGGTCGAGGTCATCGTCTTGCCCTCGCCGGGCACGGCGCTGGTGATCACCAGGCAGCGCGGCTGGTGGTCGAGGTCGATGAACTGCAGGTTCGTGCGCAGCAAGCGGAACGCCTCGGTCCGGGCCGCGAAGCCACCGAGGTCGGTGAGCAGCGGCGCGGAGCGGATGTCGCCGTCGAAGCCGATGCTGGCGAGCACCGGCGACTCGGTGAGCTCGGCGACGTGGTCGGCGGTGCGGATGGTGCGGTCCAGGATCTCCCGGGCGACGGCGAGGCCGATGCCGAGCAGGATGCCGATCAGGGCGGCGACCACGAGGTTGAGGACGACGTCGGGGCTCACCTGGCTGGCGTTGTACGACGCCTTGTCGGTGATCTGCGCACGGATCTGCGACTCGTCGGTGCTGCCGCCGGGCGTCTCGAGTCCCGCGACGTAGCTGGTGAACTCCTCGGTGGTGACGTCGGCGATGGTCTGCGCGTCCCGCGGGTTCTCGTCCTTGACGGTGATCTGGATGAGCGAGGTGCTCTCCACGACCTCCGCGTCGATCCGGGAGGCGAGCTGCTCCGGCGTCATGTCCAGGTCGAGCTGGTCGATGACCCGTTCGGCGAGCTCGGTGCTCTTCACGACGGTGGCGTACGACGCGGCGCGGTTCGACGCGAAGAGCAGCGCGGCGTACGCGTCGGTCGTGTCCCGGACGTCGACGGTGAGGAAGATCTGCGTCTTCGACTCGTACATCGGCGTGCGCGTGAACGTGATCGCAGCGCTGACCCCGAGTGCGAGCAGGATGATCGTCACGATGCTCGTCCAACGGCGCCGGAGCACCGTCAGAAACTGCTTGAAGTCCAAGTCCCGTCCCTTACTTGTGACATACGTCCCGACCCGACCGATTGCCGATCCTAGGCCACGCTCCAGTACCCCAACGGGCCGGACGGTCGATGGTCACTGTCCCATGGCGACCAATCGTGCGCTGCTAGTCTCCCGGGCATGTCGCCCGAGATCCGGCGTCGGCGCCGGTCTCGCGGCTTCCGGCGGCTGCAGCGGCAGGTACGCCGGTTTCGTCAGGACCACCCTCGCTGGACGCTCGCGATCGTGGTCGGTGCCGTCGTGCTGGTCGCGTTCTTGTGGTCGCTGTGGGTCGTGCTCGGTGCCGGCCGGGACCTCAAGGAGGTCGAGAGCCAGGCGCGCGTGATGCGCGCGGCGCTGGTGCGGGGCGACGCGGTCGGTGCCCGCGCCGCGCTCGAGAGGTACCAGGAGGCGGCCGATGCCGCGGACGACACCACCCACGGCGTGACCTGGTCGGTGTTCGGTGCCGTCCCGCTGCTCGGTGACGACGCCGAGGGTGTCGCGACGGTCGCCGAGGTGCTGGCAGACCTCGGGCGGGACGGGCTGACGCCGGTGGCCGACGCGGCGGACGAGGTGACGGCCGGCAGCTTCCGGCCGGTCGCCCACACGTTCCCGCTGGAGCGGATCGCGGCCCTCGAGGAGCCGGCGGCGCGCAGTGAGAAGGCGTTCGACGCGGCCGGCGCCCGGCTGGCGGAGGTCGACTCCTCCGGCTTCCTCGGCCCGATCGGTACGGCGTTCGACAGCCTGGAGGCTCTCGTCGACGACGCGCGCGGCACCTTGCAGTCGACCTATCGCGCCTCCCGGCTGATGCCCCGCATGCTCGGCCAGGGCGACGCCCGCAACTACCTGATGGTCTTGCAGAACAACGCCGAGTCGCGCAGCAGCGGCGGTCTCCCGGGTTCGCTGTCCCTCATCCACGCGCGGGACGGTAAGGTCGAGATCACCGAGCAGGTCGACATGGCCGAGCTCGGCGCGACCCCGGGCCGCCCGGTGCTGCCGCTCAGCGACGAGGAGCGGAAGCTGTTCGGCGAGATCCTCGGCACGGTGGGCGTCGACGCCACCATGACGCCCGACTTCCCGCGCGCCTCCGACCTGATCCGCGCCCGCTGGGAGCAGGTCCGCGGGCAGCGCCTCGACGGGGTCCTGTACGTCGACCCGGTGGTGGTCTCCTACCTCCTGCGTGCGATCGGCCCGGTGCCGGTGGCCGGGTACGCCCCGGTCAGCGCGGCCAACGTGGTCAGCCGGGTCGAGAACGAGATCTACGCGCTCACCGCCGGCACCGAGGCGCAGAGCGACTACCAGGAGGCCGTGGCCAAGGCGGTCTTCGACGTCTTCTCTGACGGCTACGGCAGTCCGGCCGACGTGATCCGCGCGCTCGTCGCCGGCGTCGACGAGGGCCGGGTGCGGATGCACTTCTTCTCCGACGTGGCGCAGCGGGAGATCGCCGGCACCCCGATCGCGGGGGAGTTCGTCGACCGCGCCGAGACCCCACCGGTCGTGGGCGTCTACGTCAACGACGCGGGCCCGACCAAGATGCAGTACTACCTGCGGCAGCGGGCCCAGCTGTTCTCCCGCTCCTGCGCCGGCGGGCGCCAGGAGCTCGGCACCACCCTCACGTTCACCAACGCGACGCCGCCGCGCGCCGACGAGCTGCCCGACGCGATCACCGGCGAGTTCTTCCCCGGCAACCGGACCGACCCGGGGCAGCAGCTGCTCGTCGTCTACGTCAGCGCTCCGGTCGGCGGCAGCGTCGAGGAGGTCACGATCGACGGACAGTCCGCGGGCGACCCCACCGTGACGACGTACGCCGGCCGCGAGGTCGCGACGATCGGCCTGCTGCTCGACCCCGGCCAGTCCCGGACGGTCGACGTCCTGCTGCGGACGGCGAAGGGGGAGAGCGCCGACCCGCGACTGGAGATGTCGCCGGGTGTGGCGCCGGGCAGCTCGAACGCCACGGCCAGCTCCGCCTGCCGCACCCGATGAAATGGTGAGGTCTCACCCCTTTTCTTTACCTTCGAGTCATCCCGGGGCCACGGACCATCAGCGCTGAGGTCATCCGGCATGGCGAGCATGGCTGCCCGTGCCCCACACCGCTTGGTTGGCGCGCTCGGCCGACGTCGTGCTCGCCTCCTCCCTCGATGACCGCCTGGTCGACCTGGTCGAGTCGCCCGGCTTCGTGCCGGTGGCCTTCCTGCTCGCCTTCGCGACCGGCGCCGCGCACGCCGTCGGTCCCGGCCACGGCAAGAGCCTCGCGGCGGCGTACCTGGTCGGCGCCGACGGCAAGGTGCGCGACGCCGCGTGGCTCGGGGCCTCTGTCGCGGTCATGCACACCGTGTCGGTGCTCGTCGTCGCGGTGGCCTGGACCTTCCTCTCGCTCTCGGACCTGGTCTCCCTCGGGCAGCTGACCAGCGGCCTGCAGCTGGTCGCCGGGCTGATGGTCATCGGGGTCGGCGTCTGGCTGTTCCGCCGCCACCTCCGCGCCGGCGGCCATGGCCATGGCCACGGCCACGGGCATGGCCACGGCCACGGGCATGGCCACGGGCACGGGCACGGCCACGAACCGGCTGGGGTGAGCCGCCCCGGCCTGGCCCTCCTCGGCATGTCCGGCGGCCTCACCCCGTCACCGGCGGCGTTCCTGGTGCTGGTCACCGGCCTCTTCACCGGCCGCGCCGGGTTCGCGCTGCTGCTCGTGATCACCTTCGGCCTGGGCCTGGCGACGGTGCTGTTCGCGGTCGGACTGCTCGCCCTGGCCGGGCGCAGCGTCGTGGTCCGGGCCGCGGAGTCGCGGGCCCTGGTCACCGCCGCGACCCGGGTCGCGCCCGTGCTGGCCGCGGCCAGCATCACCGTGATCGGCTGCGTCGTCACCACCACCGCCGTCGGTCAGCTGGTGGCGGCGACATGACCCGCTCGATCGCTGCCCACCCCTTCGGCGACCCGCAGACCGTCGAGGTCGCCGCGGACCCGACCGACCCCGCGATGGTCCACGTGACCTGGAAGGTCGGGGCCGCCGACGACCTCACCCTGCTGGGCATCCACCTCGGCGTGCTGCCCGAGGACCGGGTGATGCTCGACGGCGCCATCGACTACGACGAGGGCGACGCCGCCCTCGTCCAGCAGGCCCCCGAGGTGCACTCCTACCTGCTCGAGCACGTCGAGGTGGCCGCCGGCGGCCAGTCGTGCGACGGCCGCGTGGACGCCTCGGGCGACCTGATCACCGACGGCGCCGACCTGGTGTTCACCTGCTCGCAGCCCGTGGCGAGCGCCACCGTCACGGTGAGCACGCTGACCGACCTGCACCCGGCGTACCGCGCCCTCGCGACCGGTCCTGACGGCCAGCACCAGGTGTACGGCGCCGATGCGCCCGTCCACGACTGGGCCCTCGGCGCCGCGACCGGCGCCACCCCCGGCAGCAGCACCGGTGCCAGCACCGGCGCCAGCGCTGCCCTCCAGATCGGCGGTGTTCTCGGCGCCGTGCTCCTCGTCGTCGTCGCCGGGACCCTCGTGGTCCGGCGCCGGCGGCAGGCAACTCCCATCACCCCCAACCCTTGAGGAGACTCGTCGTGCCCGCACGACCGATGCGCAGGCTCCGGCTGCTCGCGACCCCCGTGGTCGCCGTGGCCGTCGCCTCGGGTGGCCTGTTGGCCACCCCGAGCCAGGCTGCCGCTCCCGCGGCCCCGAGCCTGGTGCCGGAGGCCCCGGCAGCAGCGGCCGCCGAACCGGCGCCGACCCCCGACGTCCTCGACGTCGCCTTCCCGGGCGGTGTCCCCACCGACGCCGCCCAGTCCCTGGCGCCGATCCCCTACGGCGCCCCGACGTACGGCACCGACGCCAAGCAGGGCCCGGTGATGACCGTCGACGGCGTCGACGACGCGGTCGGCTTCGCGTTCGAGGACCAGTGGAGCAAGCTCACGACCGGCGTCAGCGTCGAGTGCGTGTTCCGGATCGACACCGCGCTGCCCGTGAACGGCGAGAAGGACCTGTGCTCCGACAAGGAGGCCGGGGGCATCTCGATGTACGTCAACGGCGAGAACCTGGGCTTCATGGCCCACGTCGGCGGCGGCTACAAGAGCGCGCTCACGCCGATCGAGGGCAACCGCTGGTACCACGCGGTCGCGACCTGGGACGGCAGCCAGATCAAGCTCTACGTCAACGGCCAGCTGGCCCAGACGACCGCGGCCACCGGTGCCCTCACCTTCCCGGTGGCGACCTCCCGCCGGTTCGTCGTCGGCGCCGACGCCAGCCCGACCGGCATCGGCCAGCCGGCCCCGCCGAGCACCTTCGCCGGCTCCGGCGTCTTCTCCCGTGCGGTCACCGCCGACGAGGTGAAGGCCCTGGCAGCGCAGTGGGACACCAAGATCGCCGTCCCGGCGGCCGACGTCCTCGACGTCGACTTCGCCGACGGCACGCCCAAGGAGCGCGTCCGCGACCTCGCGATCAAGACCTTCGGCGACCCGAGCATCGGCCGCGACAGCGCGCTCGAGCGTGATGTCGTGTCCCTCAGCGGCGACGACGCCTACGGCTACGACCTCGCCCCGCACTGGGGCGAGATCTCGGCTGCCGTCAGCATCGAGTGCACCTTCCGCTACGACGGCGCGCTGCCGCCCAGCGCCGAGGCGTCGATCTGCTCCGGCAAGGAGTCCGGCGGCTACTCGATCTACATCAACGACGACAAGGTCGGCCTGATGGCGCACATCGGCGGCGGCTACAAGACCGCCCGCGCCACCATCGCCCCGAACCGCTGGTACCACGTCGTCGGCGTGTGGAACGGCACCGAGATCAAGCTGTACGTCGACGGCGTGCTCGCCGCGACCACGCCGGCCACCGGCAAGCTGACCCTGCCCAAGGACACCGCCCGTGCCTGGACCGTCGGCGGCGACTCCGGCCCCAACGCGGCCGCCCAGTTCTACACCAAGGGCAAGGTGGCCAACGCCCGCATCTACAGCCGGGCGCTGAGCGACTCCGAGATCCGCGCGCTCGACATCGCGGCCTTCGGCGACTACCCGAACGCCGGGGTCGCCCTGACCAGCTCCGTGCCGGCTCCCGGCGCGCACCTCACCGAGCCGGTCGAGCTCGACCTCGACATCGCGCACCAGGACAACGCCAGCGCGTGGACCTACCTGCTCGACGGCAAGCCCGTCGCGGAGGGCGACCTGGTCGGCCCCGGCCTCCAGGCCGGCGCGCACACGCTCGCCATCACGGCGGTCGACGTGTTCGGCAAGGAGCTGCGCTTCGAGGTCCCCTTCGAGTCCGACACCATCGCCACGGGCGGCGGCACCGGCTCCGGTGAGGGCAAGGGCGTCGTCCGGCTGTCCGCGATCGCGACCAGCCCCGACGGCAGCGACGTCACCACCACCTTCCGCAAGGCGACCGCGACCGTCGCGGACGGCGGCGTGCAGGGCGTGGTGAAGCAGGTCCCGACGACGCTCGAGTTCGAGCACGAGGGCGGGCAGCCGATCACCGGTCGTCTCGTCCCCGACGACGACGAGCGGAAGGCCAGCCCGTCCAGCGGCGACCTCCCCTTCCAGCGCTTCGACGTCCAGGTCGGCCCGGCCGTGGCCGGTCAGCAGGTCGTCTGGAAGGGCATCGTCGACCCCGAGCGGTCGGTCACCCTGCGGGCCTGGAACACCGAGACGTCGGCGTGGGTCGAGCTCGCCACGGCGCGCGGCGTCCGTGACGGCGACACCGTCCTCAACGCCGCGGTCAAGCCCGCGATGATCGACGGCGGCACCGTGCACCTGCTGGTGCTCGGCACCGACCCCTTCGCCGACGACCTCTCCCCGCGTGACGAGAGCGCCACCAAGGACAAGGACTCCTTCGAGAAGCCGGAGGACTACGACTTCTCGCTGGCCCACTTCACCGACACCCAGTACCTCGCCGAGGGTGCCGCCGGCGGCACCTACGACGACTGGGACGGCAAGGCCGAGTCCACGGACCTGATGAAGGCCGAGGAGCAGGCGATCTGGGCCAAGGCCTACCGGGCGACGACCGACTGGATCGCCGATCAGGCGGAGGCCCGCAAGATCAAGTGGGCCGGACACACCGGTGACGTGATCGAGAACGACTACTACAACCCGCTGGCGACCAACGGCACCGGCCAGCTGCTCTACCCGGGCCTCGACGCCCAGGTCACCCGGGAGTTCCAGTTCACCTCCGACGCGCAGGCCACCCTCGACGGCTCGGGCGTGCCCAACCAGGTGATCGCGGGCAACCACGACAACCAGCTGGGCAACGAGACCGGTCCGACGTCGCGGTTCAACCAGTACTACGGGCCGAGCCGCTACTACAGCGCTGCGCAGTCGTGGCCGGCCGGTGCGTCGTACCACGCCTGGGACGAGACGACCGACGCCCAGGGTGCGGTCAGCACCCCGGGACAGGACAACCAGAACAACTACGCCCTGTTCTCGGCCGGCGGTCTCGACTTCGTCGCGGTGGGCCTGTCCTACGGCGTGACGCAGGCCGAGGCCGACTGGGCGAGCTCGGTGTTCGCCCGCTACCCCGACCGCAACGGGATCCTGCTCACCCACGCCTACCTCGCGCCGTCGACGGCGAAGGACGGCCGCGGTGCGAGCTTCTCCGGTGACGGCTCGAAGCTCTACAACGAGGTCGTCACGGCCAACCCGAACGTCTTCTTGATCCTCGCCGGCCACGAGCACGGCGTCGGGACCAACCTGAAGACGGGTGCCAGCGCGACGGTGAAGCACAACGTGGTCGAGCTGCTGGCGGACTACCAGTTCTACAAGGTGCCCGCGAGCGAGCTGTGGCCCGACAAGGTCGACGGTGCCGGCAACATCGACCTCGACGGCGACGGCGCCACCGACCACAAGGCCACCGACCTGCTGCAGTTCGGGGCCAGCTGGATGCGGCTCCTGCAGTTCGACGTGGACCGCTCCGAGGTCAGCATCGACACCTACTCGCCGCACTTCAAGAACTTCGGTGCGACCGAGTACGACGACCGCAAGCGCTACAACGGTGCCGAGGACAACCTGACCCTGCCGGTCGACCTGTCCAGCCGCACCACGACCTTCGCCACCGACGGGCTGACCGTGGTCACCCCGACGAGCGAGGTGATCGGCGTCCAGACCGCGAAGTCGGGCTGGCCGGCGAGCGTGGAGTGGCAGGGCCTGAAGGCAGGCGACGTCTACGCGTGGACGGCCGAGAGCCGTACCGAGTCGGGCGTTCGGATCGGTTCGCTGCGCCAGTTCGGCACGGTGTTCCGGGCGACGGCCGCCGGCACCGACACGAACGCGCCCACCATCACGGTGCCGGCCGAGACCACGCTGAGCGTCGGCGAGGCCTTCGACCCGAAGGCCGGCGTGAGCGCGAGCGACGACACCGACGGTGACCTCACCGCCGCGGTCGGGTTCGTCGGTGCGGTCGACACCACGAAGGCCGGCAGCTACCCGCTGACCTACCTGGTGACCGACAAGAACGGCAATCAGGCGATCGCCTCGCGGGTGGTCCACGTGGTCAAGGCGGCCGACAGCCGCGCGGCCGCGACGGTGACCGTGGCGAACACCTCGGTCACCTTCGGCCAGCAGCCGACCCTGACCGCGAAGATCGGGCCGTCCTCGGCCACCGGTCTGGTCCGTTTCCTCGAGGGCGAGGAGACGCTGTGCGAGGCGATGGCCGTCAACGGCACCGCGTCGTGCACCGTGCGGACCCTGCCGCCGCCGGGTGACTACGTGGTCGTCGCGGACTACGTCGGCGACGCGGGCCACCAGCCGGCGCAGCGCACCTTCGTGCTGAAGGTGGCCGACCAGGCGGCGAAGGCCGACCCGGGTCTCAAGGCCAAGGCGAAGAAGTCCTCGCTGGCGCCGGGCAAGCGGGTCGTCCTGCGGGCGACCGTCGGCGCCGGGGTGAGCGGCCAGGTCGTGTTCCGCAGCGGCGGTCGGGTGCTGTGCACCGCGACGATCCGTGACGGTGTCGCCACCTGCACGGCTCCGCGGAGCCTGCGCCGGGGGACCTGGAAGGTCCGGGCGACGTACGCCGGAAGCGCCTCGCACGCGGCGGACAAGGCGGTGTTCACGGTCCGCAAGCGCTGACCGGGCACGCCATCTGACGACCGCCGCCCGGCGGGCCCGCGGGGTCCCGCCGGGCGGCGGTCTCATTATTTGAACACGCGTCTCATCATTTGGGCGTTCGAGTTCGTGGATCCGGGAAAGCCGCCTAGTCTCTTCCTCATGTCGACGACCCTGCTGCTGACCAAGCGGCGCGCGGTGGACAACTGCCGCGTCAGCTCGGCGCTGTGTCGACCCTGCTGACGGGTTTCTGAGTCCGGCCTTCTGCCACCTCACCCGTCGCCTCCGTGGCGCTCTCGCGCGCCCAGGCGCTGTCCTGTGCGCTCGTCGTGCTGCCGCATCAGCACCGTCCGTCGTACCGCACCATCGCATCCACCACGCGAACACCAGTAAGGAATCATCATGAGCCGCGAGAATTCGCTCGTCTCCACCCAGTGGGTCGAGGACAACCTCGACACCGACAAGGTCGTCATCATCGAGGTCGACGAGGACACCACGGCCTACGACAAGGGCCACATCAAGGGCGCGATCAAGCTCGACTGGACCACCGACCTCCAGGACCAGGTCCGCCGCGACTTCGTCAACAAGGAGCAGTTCGAGGCCCTGCTGTCCTCGCGCGGCGTCGCCAACGACGACACCGTCGTCCTCTACGGCGGCAACAACAACTGGTTCGCGGCCTACGCCTACTGGTACTTCAAGCTCTACGGCCACCAGGACGTCAAGCTCATGGACGGCGGCCGCAAGAAGTGGGAGCTCGACAGTCGCGAGCTGACCGACGAGCTGCCGCAGCGCGCCGCGACGTCGTACACCGCCCAGGAGCAGGACCGCTCCATCCGGGCCTTCCGTGACGACGTCGTCGCCGCGATCGGCACCCAGAACCTGGTCGACGTGCGCAGCCCCGACGAGTACGCCGGTCGCCTGCTCGCCCCGGCCCACCTCCCGCAGGAGCAGTCGCAGCGCGCCGGTCACATCCCGACCTCGGTCAACGTCCCGTGGAGCAAGAACGCCAACGACGACGGCACCTTCAAGTCCGACGAGGACCTGCAGGCGCTGTACAACGAGGTCGGCTTCGACGAGGACAAGGACACCATCGCCCTGTGCCGCATCGGTGAGCGCTCCTCGCTCACCTGGTTCGTGCTGCAGGAGCTCCTCGGCAAGAAGAACGTCAAGAACTACGACGGCTCGTGGACCGAGTACGGCTCCCTCGTCGGCGTTCCGATCGCGCTCGGCGACGAGCCCGGTGACGCCTGATGTGCGGCGCGAAGGTCGGCGGCCTGTCGCTTGACGGGGTCAACGTCGCCAAGGAGGCCGTGATCCAGGGCCAGGTCGTGCGCGGCACCGGCGACGACGCCACCCCGGTGGCCAGCGCCTACGTCCGGCTGCTCGACCAGTCCGGCGAGTTCACCGCGGAGGTCCCGACCTCCGCGACCGGCCACTTCCGGTTCTTCGCCGGCGACGGCCAGTGGACGCTGCGCACCCTGGCCCCCAAGGCCGACCCGGTCGACCGCCTCGTGCAGGCGCAGACCGGTTCGGTCGCCGAGGTCCTCATCACCCTCTGAGGGCGTTCGATCGTCGAGTAGCCCGCTCGGAACGAGCGGGCGCATCGAGACGCGGCGGCGGCTCTCGGAATCCGAGGGCCGCCGCCGGTCGTTGAAGGAGAACTGTGAACCCCGGGATCCTCATCCTCGTGCTGGCCGTGGTCGCCGCGGTCGGCTTCGGGCTGTACCGCCGCCGCACCGACGGCACCTTCGCCTCCCCGGCGGCAAGCCGCCCGGTGGTCGAGGTGCGAGGCGCGGCCTCCGCCGACGGCCGTCCGGTGGTCGAGGTGCGAGGCGCGGCCTCCGCCGACGGCCGTCCGGTGGTTGAGGCGCGCGGCGCCTCCGTGGCCGATGGCCGACCGGTGGTTGAGGTGCGAGGCGCCCCAGCGCCGAGCCTCGAAACCTCCGGCCCCTCCGCCTCCGCCGCGTGGTCGAGCATCGCCGCCTCCGTGCCCGACGCGGAGCTGGGGGAGCGGGCCACCCTGCTGCAGTTCTCCAGCGCGTTCTGCGCTCCCTGCCGCACCACCCGGGTGGTGCTCTCCGACGTCGCCGGCCAGGTCGACGGCGTCGCCCATGTCGAGATCGACGCCGAGGAGCACCTCGAGCTCGTCCGCGCACTCGACGTCCGTCGTACGCCGACCACGCTGGTGCTCGACCGCCACGGTCACGAGGTCACCCGGGCTGCCGGGGCCCCGCGCCGCGAGCAGGTCCTCGCCGCCCTTCCCGCCCTCCAGGGGTCCTGATGACCACCACTGCTCCCGCCGTCGCCGGCGTCGACCCGCGCGGCCCGCGCTTCACCGCAGCCATCACGCTCGTCGTGTTCGCCGTCGCGCTGCTGCTCTCCGACGCCGCCCCCGGCGTGGCCGCCGTGATCACCGGCGTCCAGGCGGTGCTCTTCGCGATCGGCGCCGGCCTCGGCGTACACAAGACGCCCACGGGCCTGCTGTTCCGCTCCCTGGTCCGTCCGCGCCTCGCGCCGCCGGACCACCTCGAGGACCCGGCTCCGCCGCGCTTCGCCCAGGCCGTCGGCCTCGTGTTCGCCGTCGTGGCCACGATCGGCTTCGCGACCGGCGCGGTCCTGCTCGGCCAGGTGTTCGCCGCGTTCGCGTTCGTCGCCGCCTTCCTCAACGCCGTCTTCGCGTTCTGCCTGGGCTGCGAGATGTACCTGCTGGGGTTGCGTCTTTCTCGTCGCACGGCCTGATCTGATCGTCGTACCGGGCATCTGGGTCGTGATTCACGCGACGTCACGACCGTTTTGTCCGGTACGACGATGCCCGAGCCAGCGTTCGCGGTCGGTCGGACTCAGCGCACGGCGTCGGGCCACGGTTGACGTGTCGACCCACCAGGCGGGCTGCTCGATGGTCCACGGCCGGGGTCGATCGGGGTCCGCTCGCTCGTAGGCACCCAGGAGACGGCGCCGGAACCGGGACTCCTCGCCGCGACCGGCCATCGCCCTGACGACCTCGATGCCGAGTCGTCGGGTGAGCTCGTCGCGGTCGAGATCCTTGCTCCGCCGCGGCCCGGTGTCGTGGACCTTGCCGTCGTACTCGCCCGCGACGCCGGCCTCGAGGTCGAGCAGGTCCGGTGTGAAGAGGTGGTTGCCGCTCAGGTCGAAGATCGGCTGATTGCACAGCAGCGCCCGTGGCACCCGTGCCTGCCACCAGCGCCGCATCACGACCTCCATCGGTGACCAGACGTTCTCGTCCGCAACCTCCAACGCCTTCTCGAGGCGAC
Organism: Nocardioides daeguensis; assembly: GCF_019192965.1. Taxonomy (GTDB): domain Bacteria; phylum Actinomycetota; class Actinomycetes; order Propionibacteriales; family Nocardioidaceae; genus Nocardioides; species Nocardioides daeguensis. The sequence continues at coordinate 160,840 of NZ_JAHTKU010000004.1, read as the reverse complement.
GCTTGCCGGGGCGGCTGACCAGGCGTGCGGTGTAGGCCTGCAGCTCCGCGACGCTGGCCAGGTCGTCGTACGCCGCCATCTCGATGGCCTGCAGCGCGCCGGTGTCATCGCGAGCCACGCGGGCCTCGTAGGTGACCGATCGCACCGGCACCGTGACCGGGAGCCCATCGACGAGCATGACGTCCCCGGCGAACAGCCAGTCCTCCGAGACCTTGGCCCCCGCGAATCGACGCTTCGCGTGGCGATCGCCCACCGCCACCGGGATCGGCAACCGCGATCCATCGGCGGCCAGCCCGTCGAACCAGCGTGCCTCTTGCCAGTGCAGCGCGGCCCATCCCGTCGCCGCGCTGCCCTCGGGCATGGCCGCCACGACCTCGACGATCCGCTGGGCGACCGTGTCGGCCACGTCTGCCGGCCGGTAGAGGGACGGACCGACGCGGACCCAGCTCCGGCCGCGCGCCTGGCCGGGAGTCGGCCCGGTCAGTCCTCGCAGGTCGATGCGCGACGGCGCCACGACGCCAGGTCGGGTGAGGTGAAGGTCCATCCGGAGAGGATCTGCTGATCGGCCGGGCCCCTGCGCGGGCTCTCCACAGGGCTCGTCGTACCGGGCATCTGAGTCGTCATGCGGTCTCTTCCGCGACCCAGATGTCCGGTACGACGATCAGGGGGTCTCGAGCAGCACGGTGAACGGCCCGTCGTTGACCGAGCTCACCAACATGTCGGCGCCGAAGACACCCTTCTCCACGGGGGTCCCGGCGGCGGCGAGGGCAGCACAGACCGCCTCGTAGAGCGGCTCGCTGACCGGGCCGGGGGCGGCGGCGATCCAGGTGGGGCGGCGGCCCTTGCGGGCGTCGCCGTACAGGGTGAACTGGGAGACGACGAGCACGGGACCGCCGGTCTCGCCGACCGAGCGCTCGTCGTCGAGGATGCGCAGGTCGCGGATCTTGCGGGCCATCCAGGCGACCTCGGCGTCGCCGTCGTCGTGGGTGACGCCGAGGTAGACGAGCAGGCCGGGCGCGTCGATGGCGCCGACCACCTTCCCGTCGACGACGACCGAGGCAGAGCTGACCCGCTGGAGTACGGCGCGCACGTTGCGGCTCCTCAGGCCCGGTCGGCGAGCAGGTCGGTGACCAGGTCGGCGAGCAGGTCGGCGACCATGACCTGCTCCTCGGCGTACGGGTGCCAGGCCAGGCCGCGCCGGCCCTTGGCGGCCGCCGTGCCGGCGATCCACGGGTCGTCGGCGCAGATGTCGTGGCCCTTGCTCGGTGTCGCCGTGTCGAGGTACGTCGCCCCGCGGTCCTCGGCGACGGTGGCCATCGTGGCGTTGATGCTGTCGACCACGTGCTGCACGAGGGGTACGTCGGCCGCCGCGATGGCGAGCTCGCTGCAGGTTCCCTCCGCGGGGAAGATCGTCGGGTAGCCGACGAGCACGATCTGGGCCTTGGGCGCCCGGGCGGTGACCACGTCGACGACGCCGCCGATCCGGTCCGCCATCTGGTCGAGGGCCGCCTGGATGCTGTTGGCGCCCGCGGCCTGGTCGGCCTCGGTGCAGGGCGCGCCGGTGGGGTCGCTCTTGCCGAGCTGCACGCACTTGATGAACACCCGCACCGACAGGCCGAGGTCGTTGAGGCCCAGGCCGATCGTCACCAGGTCGGTGTCCTTGCTCACCGCGTCGATCTGCGGCGCGATGGAGCGGGCCCGGACCCGCTGCTCGCCCTCGACGGCGTCGGTGGCCGCACCCGAGCAGCTCACGTCGGTGAGGTCGAGGTCCGCCTTCTTCGCGAGCAGGTGGGGGTAGTTGTTGTGCGAGCGCACGCAGCCGTTGCGCCCGTCGGGCCGGCCGATGAGGGGGCCGGCGGTGTAGGAGTCGCCGAGGGCGACGTACTCGGGCTCGGAGCTGCTGGACTTCTCACAGGCGCTCAGCGTGACCGCGACGAGGGCGGCCGCCAGGAGCAGGGCGGAGGCGCGACGCATGGGAGGACTCTCTCAGTACACGAGCGCCTGGACGCCCTCGCCCAGCGCTTCCTCGACGAACACCGGCGCCCCCGCGATCCGTACGCCGGCCAGCAGGTCGTCCTGCGTCAGCGAGCGTCGTGCCGCGCACTGGGCGCACACCGTCACCGAGCCGGTCGCCAGGACCGCCTCGAGCAGGTCCGCGAGCGGTGTCGCGAGGGGGAGGTCGAGCTCGCCGGCGCGGCCGGGGACGGCCAGCCAGGAGGCCTCGCCGGTCAGCCACAGCGAGATCGGGACACCGGAGACGGCCGCTGCGGCGGCCACGGTGAACCCCTGGTTGCAGCGCTCGGGCTCGTCGGTTCCGCAGGTGACCTTCACGACGAGGCTGCGCGACATGGGGCAGAGCCTACGCGGCACTAGAATGGCCGGTCGTGGCCTTCGAACTCCCCGACAACCTGCACCCCAACTGCGCTCCGATCGCGTGGATGCTCGGCACCTGGCGCGGCAACGGCCACGGCGACTACCCGACGATCGAGTCCTTCCAGTTCGGCCAGGAGCTGATCTTCGCCCACGACGGGCGGCCGTTCTTCCACTACATGGCGCGCTCGTGGATCATCGACGAGGACAAGCAGAAGGTGCGCGACGCGGCGATCGAGACCGGGTTCATCCGCGGTGTCGGGGAGGGCCGCTTCGAGATGCTGCTGACCCACAACACGGGCATCGCCGAGATCTGGCACGGCGAGGCCGACAACGGCAAGCTCGAGTGGACGACCGACGCGGTCGCGCGCACCGAGACGGCCAAGGAGTACACCGCGGGCAAGCGGCTCTACGGCAACGTGGAGGGCGACCTGCTCTACGCCTTCGACATGGCCGCCATGGGGCAGCCGTTGCAGCCGCACCTGTGGGCGAGGCTCAAGCGTGCCTGAGGACCCGTCGGGGAGTCAGGACTGGCGAGCGGCCCTTCGCGAGAAGGGCTACCGCCTCACGCCCCAGCGTGAGCTGATCCTCGGTGCGGTCGACGCCCTCGGCCACGCCACCCCCGACGAGGTGCTGGCCCACGTCCAGCAGACGGTGAGCACCATCAACGCCTCGACCGTCTACCGCACGCTCGAGGTGCTCGAGGAGCTGGGCCTGGTCCGGCACGCGCACCTCTCCGACCGCGCTCCGACGTACCACTCGACCCGAGGGCACGTGCACTTCCATCTCGTATGCCGCGGCTGCGGCGACGTCATCTCCGTCGACGAGCAGGAGGCCGCGCCCTTCGTCGCCGTCCTGGCGGGCCGGGGCTTCGTCCCGGACCTCGGCCACCTCACCGTCTTCGGCCGCTGCGCCCGCTGCGAAGGAGAATCCGCGTGACCACCGTCTTGACCTACGGCACCTTCGACCTGTTCCACATCGGCCACCTGCGGCTGATCGAGCGCCTCGCGGGGCTCGGCGACCGCCTCGTCGTGGGCGTGTCCACCGACGAGTTCAACGCCGGCAAGGGCAAGAAGTCCGTCGTCTCCTACGACGACCGTGCCGCCATCGTCGGCGCCATCAAGGGGGTCGACCTGGTGATCCCCGAGCGTTCCTGGGACCAGAAGCGTGCCGACATCGTCGAGCACGGCGTCGACCTGTTCGTGATGGGTGACGACTGGGCCGGGAAGTTCGACGAGCTGTCCGACGTTTGCGAGGTGAGGTACCTGCCGCGCACCTCGGGTGTGTCGAGCACCGAGATCAAGGAGATGCTCCGCACGCTCGACCCGGCGCACATCGAGGAGATGCAGGCAGCCCTCGGCACCCTCACCCGCCTCCTCGAGCACTACCGGGACCTCACATGACCACCCAGCCGACCCGCACCAGCCCCCTCCTCGACCTCCCCGGCGCCGTCGCCGGTGAGGGCATCGACGCCGGGGTCGCCGCCCACTACGGCAGCTTGTACGGCGAGCAGCGGGCTCTCGCGGCCGGCGAGGGCTTCGTCGACCTGTCCCACCGCGACGTGCTCCGCGTCGCCGGTCCGGACCGGCTGACCTGGCTGCACTCGCTGACCACCCAGTACTTCGAGGGCCTCCAGCCCGGCCGTTGGGTGTCCGCGCTCGTCCTGTCCCCGCAGGGGCACGTCGAGCACGCCTTCACCGGCGTCGACGACGGCGAGGCCTTCACCGCCCACACCGAGCCGGGCCGAGCCGCGGCGCTGATCGGGTTCCTGGAGCGGATGAGGTTCATGATGCGCGTCGAGATCACCGACGTGACCGCCGACCTCGCGGTCGCCTGGCGCCCTGCTCCGGTGGTTGAGGTGCGAGGAGCGCTAGCGACGAGTGCTGCTCCGGTGGTTGAGGTGCGAGGAGCGCTAGCGACGAGCCTCGAAACCCCCGGAGCTCGTCCCGCACGCTACGACCTGGTCCCGCGCGACCAGCTGTCGTCGTACGCCGCGGCGGCGGGTCCGGCCGCGGGCCTGTGGGCCTTCGAGGCGCTGCGCATCGAGCGCGGCGAGCCGCGCTTCGGCATCGACACCGACGAGCGGACCATCCCCAACGAGGTTGGCTGGATCGCCGACCGGCCGTGGGGCGCGGTGCACCTGGACAAGGGCTGCTACCGCGGCCAGGAGACGGTGGCCCGGGTGCACAACCTCGGCAAGCCGCCGCGGCGGCTGACCCTGCTCCACCTCGACGGCTCGGAGAACCGGCTCCCGGCGCCCGGCGCCGAGGTCCGAGATGGTCGAGTAGCCGCCGAGGAACGAGGCGGCGTATCGAGACCCCTCGGCGTGGTCGGCTCGTCGGCGCGCCACCACGAGCTCGGCCCGATCGCGCTGGCCCTGCTCAAGCGCAACACCGAGGTGAGCGCCCCGCTCGTCGTCGACGGCCTGCCCGCCGCCCAGGAGGTAGTGGTCGACCCCGAGGTCGGGCTGCACTTCCGTCCCGCACGCTGAGACAGGACATCGTCCTGGGAAGGTTGCCCGACCGGCTCCAGCTGTCGGGCCGAAGTTAACTTCTTGTGTCAACTGCCTGAACTGCGGTCAGGTCCATGTAATAGTGGGACCGCGCTCGCACTCGGACGAGGAATCCGGTGCGGGGAACCGGAGATGTCTTAGGGGGCATTGCGCATGAAGAAGCTCGTTCTCGGCCTGATCGTGGCCGCACTGGTGACGCTCGGCCTGGTCGGAGCACCGTCGGCGCAGGCAGACCCGTACCCGGGCACGGTCGCGGTGGCCGCTCCGGCGGTTGTCAAGGCCAAGCCCGGCAAGAAGGCGAAGATCGTCCTCACCCCGGCGTCGGGCAACCTGACCCCGACCGGCCAGGCCACGGTCGTCTGCAAGGCCAGCGGCAAGGCGAAGGTCAAGTCCAAGGGCACGCTCGACGCGTCGGGCGCCGTCAAGACCGGCAAGCTCGCGAAGGGCAAGTGGACCTGCAAGGTCACCTTCGCCGGGTCCGGCATCTACAAGAGCTCGACCGCCACGGTCAAGGTCAAGGTGAAGTGACGCGTCTTCACGCGTGACGAAGGCTGAGGGTCCCGGCGGCAGCAGCCCCGGGGCCCTCTGTCATGTCTGACCGAGGATCGGTGGGAGGGAAGTCGAATGTCGTGGCTGCGTACGCCGCGCGCCCTGGGGGCAGCGGCCGGAGCGGTCGCCGTGCTCGGCCTGCTGTGGTGCGGGTGGACCGCCTGGCAGGTCAACCGGGACCTCGATGAGGCGGTGGCGCGCGGGCACGCGATTCAGGCGGCGGTCGAGGCCAGGGACACGGCGAGCCTCGACCGTGAGCTGACCGCTCTGCGCGAGGCGAGCGCGGCGGCTGCCGACCGTACCTCCGGGTTCACCTGGTCGGTCCTGGGCAGGGTGCCGGTCCTGGGCGACGACGCCCGCGGGATCGAGACCACCAGCCGGGTGCTGGCCGATCTCGCCCGCGACGGCGTCGAGCCGCTGGTGAGTGCCTCGGACCGCTTCGAGGAGCTGTTGCCGCGGGGCGGCGCGCTCGATGTCGGGGTGGCTGAGGAGCTGGCCGACCCGGTGGCCCGTGCGCACCGCGCGTTCGCCGCCGCCGACGCGGACCTGACCGCGGTCGACGCGTCGGGCTTCGTGGGCCGGCTGCACCGCCAGTTCACCGACTTCCGCGACCAGGTCGCCGAGGCGTCGGATGCGCTCGGGTCGGCCGAGACCGCGACCCGGGTGCTGCCGACGATGCTGGGCGCCGAGGGCCCGCGCCGCTACCTGCTGGTCTTCGAGAACAACGCCGAGATCCGCGGCACCGGCGGCCTGGCGGGCGCGGTGTCGTACGTCGAGGCCGCGGACGGCCGACTCGAGCTCCGCGGCCATGTCGCCGCCTCGTCGCTCGGCGAGGCCCCGGCGCCGGTGCTGCCGTTGAGCGGCGCCGAGCAGGAGCTGTACGGCGACGTGCTCGGCACCTACGCGATGAACGCGACGATGACGCCCGACGCCCCGCGGGCGGCGGCGCTGCTGAAGGCCCGCTGGGAGCGGGAGTTCCCGGGGCAGCGGGTGGACGGCGTCGTGCTGCTCGACGCGTTGGCGATCGGCTACCTCCTGGACGCGACGGGACCGGTGAACGTCGACGGCGTGCAGATCACCGGTGCGAACGCCGTCGACGAGCTGCTCCACACCACCTACCTCCGGCTGCCCGAGCCGGCCCGTCAGGACGCGTTCTTCGCCGAGGTCGCCGCGGCGACGTTCGCGAAGTTCACCTCCGGGCTGGGGAACCCGACCGGGGTCCTCGAGGCCCTGGGCCGCGCCACCGACGAGCGCCGGGTCCTGGTCCACGCGTTCGACGACGCGGTGCAGCAGGAGCTGGCGGGGACGCCGATCGCGGGGGAGCTGGCCACCGACCCGGAGTCCGAGGACGCGCAGGTGGCGGTGACGCTCAACGACATGACCGGCGCGAAGATGTCGTACTACCTGCGCTACGACGTCGACGTCTCTGCCACCGCCTGCCGTGGCTCGGCGCAGACCTACAGCGCGAAGGCACGGATCTCGTCGGTCGCGCCGCCCGAGGCGGCGACGCTGCCGGACTACATCACGGGCGGCGGCACCTACGGCCCGCAGCCGGGCACCCAGGTATTGGCGGTGCGCGTGTTCGGCCCGGTCGGGGGCGAGGTCTCCGACCTGGAGTTCAACGGCGTGGCATCGGAGGCCGTCGAGGTCGACCAGGACGGCCGCCCGGTCGCGATGACCTACGTGCAGCTGACGCCGGGCCAGACGGTCGACCTGGCATGGAAGATGAAGAGCGGGGCGGGCCAGACGGGGGACACCGCCCTGGCCGTGACACCGACGATCGAGCGGAAGGACAGCACGCGCACGCTGCCGAGCGCCTGCGCAGGGGGACGATGATGAGGACGACGAACGAGACGGGTGCCGACCATGGAGCTGCGTGACTACCTGCGGGTGCTGCGCCGGCGCTGGGTGTCGATCCTGGTGATCACCGTCGCGGTGACGGCGGCGGCGGGCGCGTTCACGGCCCTGCAGACGTCGCAGTACGCCTCGACCGCGCGCCTGTTCGTCACGACCTCGCAGGCCAACGACACCCAACTGCTGCAGGGCGGCCAGTTCTCCGCGCAGCGGGTGAAGTCGTACGCCGACCTGATCACCAGCCGCGAGCTCGCGCAGCGGGTGATCGACGACACCGGCCTCAAGCTGGAGCCGGGGGAGCTGACCGACCGGGTGAGCGCCGAGGCGGTCCTCGACACGGTCAACCTGGAGATCACCGTCACCGACCCCGACGCCCATCAGGCCCAGGTGATCGCGCAGTCGTACGCCGAGCAGCTGACCGACCTGGTCCGGGAGCTCGAGACGCCGGCGGGCCAGACCGAGGCGCCGATCAAGGCGACGATCGTGGACGCGGCGTCGTTCTCCGACACCCCGGTCTCCCCGCAGCCGAAGCGCAACCTGGCGCTCGGTCTCGTGCTCGGCCTGATGCTCGGCTTCGGTCTTGCGGTCCTGCGCGAGCTCCTGGACACCCGGGTGAAGTCGCTCGACGACGTCGCCGAGATCACCGACGCCCCGACCCTCGGCACCATCGCCTACGACGCCACGGCCGCGAAGACACCGCTGCTCACCCAGATCCCGTCGCACTCGCCGCGCGCGGAGTCGTTCCGGGTGCTGCGGACCAACCTGCAGTTCGTCGACGTCGACAGCGCGCAGAAGGTGTTCGTGGTCAGCTCCGCGGTCCCCGGCGAGGGCAAGACCTCGACGGCGGTGAACCTCGCGCTCAGCCTGGCCCAGGGCGGCAACCGCACCCTGCTCGTCGAGGCGGACCTGCGCCGCCCGATGGCGGCCAAGCGCCTCGGCATGGACGAGGCCGTGGGCCTCACCAACGTCCTGGTCGGCAGGATCAAGGCGGCCGACGTCGTCCAGACCCACGACGACTCGGGCCTGTCCTTCGTGGCCTCCGGCCCGATCCCGCCCAACCCCGCCGAGCTCATCCAGTCGAACGCCATGGAGGACTTCCTGGCGTACGCCCGCGAGGAGTACGACATCGTCCTCATCGACGCCCCGCCCCTCCTCCCCGTCACCGACGCCGCCCTGCTGGCCGCCAAGGCAGACGGCGCGCTCGTGATCCTGAGCCACGGCAAGGTCACCCGCGAGCAGGTGCGGCACTCGATCGAGCGGCTCGATCAGGTCGACGCGCACCTTGCTGGTCTGGTGCTGAACAAGGTTCCGGCCAAGGGCAGGAGTTACGGCTATGGCTACGGTTACGGGTACAGCCCCGCCGATATCGAGGCGAGCTAAGTGAGGAACTCCAGTGAGTCATCTTCATTTGGATGTCCGATCTCGACGGCTAGCTGATATCCGGTCGATGTTGGCGGGCGCGGACCTTTGCGGCCCTGTCGTGGTTGAGAGTGTCAAGGGTGGAACGCGACAATGGTGAGGGGTGAGCTCTGATGCCCAAGCCGCGACTGCTTGTGGCGACGCCGTACCTTCCGGGGCGTGTCCATGGGCACGCCGCAGACGACTTGGTGTTTGCGTACTACGGGAGCCTTGCGAACCACTTCGATCTTCATGTCGTCGGTCCTAGCACCGGGAACGCAGCGTCCACACCAATACCGCCCGGCGTGACGGTGCACGCATGCAGGGTCGCCGAGTCGTCGCGGGCCTCGGTGGTCGGTCGCTATCCCTGGGCTCTGCGTCATTCCTGGAGTAAGGCGATGACGCGAGCCGCCCTAGCGGTAGTGGATCGGGTCGATCCGGACCATCTTCACGCTGAGTACCTCCAGCCTGCCGAACTCGTCATGCGCGCAAAGCGGCCGTTCACGATCACTCTCCACGACCTCACCGCAGAGTTCATGCGCTCAAAACGTGCCTGGTCCCGGACTCCTCAGGAGTCGGTCTACCGACTGATCGAGCAATTGCGCGCCGAGCGGGTCGAGTCCCAGGTGACGCGCCGCGCCCGCGGTGTGTTCGTTTTGTCGGAAGCCGACCAGCAGCTGTTGGCTTCATCCGGAGTCGACAGCACTGTCCTGCGTCTCGGGACGACTATCCCGTCATCGCCGTGGACTCTGGCCGAATCGGATCCTAACCAAGTTTGCTTTATGGGGGCTTTATGGCGTGAGCCGAATCAGGTCGCGGCCCGTTGGCTCGTTGAACGGGTAATGCCGAAGGTGTGGGGTAGCGCGCCTAACGCTCATCTCGTGATCGCGGGAGCGCGGCCACCGAGAGCCATGGTGGAAGAGTTTCGCGACCATCCTCGCGTTCGAATTGAGGCCGATGTCCCAGACCCCGTACACGTCTATCGAGCCTCGCGTGTGGTCATGGCGCCGACACTTGCCCCTGCAGGGATCTTGCTTAAGGCTGTGTCGGCCCTCGCGTTGGGGGCTCCTGTGGTGCTGAACAACGCCAGTGCCGCTGCGTTTGAGCCAGACATGAGAGCGCGAATGCTGGTGGGCGAAAGCGCGGAGGATTTTGCCCGATGCGTCATCGATTTGCTTACGGATCCACAGGAAGCAAGGCGCGCCGGAGAAATTGGCCAGGCGTTCATTGAGAGTCGGTTCTCGTGGTCATCCTACGCGAGGGAGATGTCAGGAGTGATTCTCCGATGAGCGCCGATCCCACTCCCCTTGTTGCCGTCGTGGTTGCGTTCGACTCGGAGGAACTGCTGCCCCGGTGCCTGACGGCGTTGTTGGAGGCGGGTGTTGAGTCGGTGCTGGTCTGGGACAACTCGCCAGCGCCGCGGAAGCCGTGGTGTCAGGCGACTCTCGGCGATCCTCGTGTGCGCCGACTCGGGGATGGGGTCAATCACGGCTTCGGTGGGGGAATCAACCGGGCCGTCGATACTTTGGGCGACCTTGCGGGCGTGAATCTCTTGTTCGTGAACCCCGATTGCTTCGTCAACGAGGCGGCAGTTTCTAGGATTCGCGACCGGCTCGCAGATCCGTCGGTGGGCGCAGTCGCGCCCGGGATGCGGTACCCCGATGGACGGAGGGGTATTGCCGGTGGATCTCGGCCGTCGGTCATCAAGGAGGCGCTGGCAGCGACGAGAGTCGACGATTTGATGCCCAGGCGTGTCAGGTCCTACGTGCTGTCAGGCGCGGGCGGCCGGCTTCCGTGGGGCGCATATGGGGCGTCGGTCACATCTGCCGATGACGTTGCTCTTGCCTGGGTGAGTGGGTTCTGCATGGGAATCAGAGGAACGGTCTTTCAACAAGCAGGCGGATTCGATGAGTCGTTCTTTCTCTACTTCGAGGACGTGGACCTCTGCCGACGAGTCGCCGCGTGCGGCCTTAAGCTGCTCGTGCTCGGGGGCGTTGAGGTCGAGCATGTGGAAAGCACCTCGACGGAGCGGGCGGGAAAGAGCCGACTCTATTGGGCTGGCTTCGAGCAGTACGCCATCAAGTACAGGTTGCGGGCTGGCCGACGACTCGCGAGCCTGATGCAACGATGAAGATTCTGTTTGTGACGCCTTGGGCTCCGTGTCGTGTCCGACCCCGGAGTCTAGGACTGCTGCGGATGTTGAAGGCCCAAGGGCACGAGGTGCACGTAGTGGGAATCGCTTGGAGCGATGAGGAGGGCGCCGAGTTCGACCGGCTGAACTTCGTCAACAGCGTGACGTCAGTGCGCGGCTCTCGGTGGGCAGCAGTAGTGCGGGTTGCCGCCGCAGTCTTCACACAACGCTCCCTACAGCAGGCCTACACGTCGAGCCCCCGCTTCCGGAGGGTCCTCCGGCGCGAGTTGGCTGAGCTTTCGCCAGACATTGTCTACTTCAACGTTGTGAGGAGCGCGCAGTTCCTGTCATTGGTCGGGGCAGAGACTGCGACGATGGTCGACCTCGACGAGCGCCGAAGCAGATTCTATGAACTGTCCTCGCGAACTTCTACAAGCTTCGTGGCCCGTGCGCTGGGTCGCATAGAGGCGCGACGTATGCGACGCGCGGAGCGTCGCGCAGAGGGCCAAGCAGGGGCGGTGCTCTATTCCTCTCCGGTCGACGTCGAAGATCCCGGCCGCGACATCCTCGTTCGTAGCCCCAAAAGCGCTGGTGACGTGAGACCGCGCGACTCCACCCCCGGTCGGATCGTGTTTGTCGGCCGGCAGTGCTATCGACCTAACGTCGAGGCAGTGACATGGTTCGCCGACCAGGTCCTTCCGCCTCTGGCGAGAGAATTCCCTGGCGTGGAGCTTGTTGTGGTCGGAGAAAGACCGAGCAGAGCGGTAAAGGCGCTCTCTGCTCGACCAGGGATCGTGGTGACCGGACGGGTCCCGTCAATTGCCGAGGAATACTCCCGGGCGCAGATCGCCATCGTTCCCGTTAGAAGTGCGACCGGGGTGCAACTCAAGTTCATTGAGGCTCTTGAGTGTGGTGTTCCGACGGTCGTCACTCCGGTCGTGGCAGTCGGCGCCGGCGTCGAAGATGGCGAGCACACAATTGTCGCGGACTCGGCCGAAGAGTGGCGCGACGCAATCCGGCGCCTATTAGTTGATAACGACCTGGCTTTGGCAATGGCGGGTCGCGCCAGCACGTGGACGGTGGCAAACTACTCGGACATGGCCGTGAGCCGCGCGCTTGCCGAGGGCGTCGCGCAAGCGATGAGGAAAGCTGATGTCGCACGCCGTCTATAACGGCACCTCCGCGCGAAAGGGTGCTGCCGCGCGGGGCGCCATCACGACACTGATCACCCAGTCTGTGCGCCTAGTCGTGATGTTTGGCGGCCTGGCCGTCATGGGGCGCATTCTTGGTCCGTCGACCTACGGCCTAGTGGCGATGGCGATGGCTCTACTGGGAATCGGCGAGGTACTGCGTGAGTCGGGTCTTCTCGCTGCGGCAGTTCAAGCCTCGCAGTTGACCGTCAAGCAGCGGGATAACCTCTTCTGGATCAACGGAGCCGTCGGGATCTTCCTGTGCGTGATCTTCGCTGCCGGTTCGCCCTTGGTTGCGCTTCTCTACGGGGACGGGCGACTCGTTGCCTTAACGTCTTTCTTGGGGTTGCAGTTCCTCTTCAGCGGATTTCAGACTCAGTTCCAAGCCGCGCTCACTCGGCAGTTGAGGTTCCTGGCCCTCTCGCTTAGTGATCTGGTGGCACAAGTCGCCGCGGTGGCGATTGGTATCGGCTTAGCGCTGTCCGGATTCGGATACTGGGCGATCGGCGTCCAGCTTGTCTCCCAACAGGCGCTTCTGCTCGCGGCTCGCTGGCTTCTGGCGGGGTTTATCCCTGGACTACCGAGCCGCGAAGCAGGCATGAGAGATCTGCTTCGCTACGGTGTGACGCTGTCCGGCACGCAGCTTATGGTCTACTTCTCGCGAAGTATCGACAGTGTTCTCGTCGGCGCAATTGCAGGGGGGCGGGCGTTGGGCTACTACAGTCGCGCGTCACAGTTGACGCAGGCGCCGTTGGCCCAAGGGTTGGGGCCGCTGACCTCTGTTGCCTTGCCATTGTTGTCGGTGGCAAGGGCAGATCGGGTGTCTTATATCGCCAAGGTCAACGAGACGTCGGCCGCCGTCTGTTACGTCTTCGTCGGGTCTTTTGGGTTGGCAATTTCGGCGGCACCCTGCGTCGTTCCATGGGTATTCGGCTCGGATTGGTCAGGCGTGACGCCATTGTTTCAAATCCTCGCCGTAGGAGGGATGTTTCAGGCCGCTGGATATGTTAGCTATTGGGTCTTCCTAGCGGAGGCCGCGACGTCGACGCACCTGCGGATCTCGTTCCTGACGCGCGTCGCCGCGGTTGCAGCGCTGGTCGGCGGAAGTGCATGGGGAAGCCTTGGCGTGGCTGTTGGCTACGCGGTCGGGATGGCACTCACTTGGCCAATGGTGTGGCTGGGCGCGAGCCGCGTTTCCGGCATATCCGCTGGGGTGCAGCTGCGCGTTGGGGCATCGGTTGTTGCGGCCGCCCTGATGGCCGCGACGGTCGGTCTAATCGCAGCCGACAAATTCGCGAACAGTCCCACCTCTGCATTAGTAGTTGGAACTGCAGCTTGGGGCGTCGTCTACCACCTGTCCTTGGCAGCCGTGCCAAGCGCACGAGGCGCTCTCGTGCCGCTTGTCCGACGACTGCCCGGTGTCTACGGAAGGGCCGGAACGTGAGCATTGAGGTCTACTGGTGGTCGCCTCGGCGCTCGCCTCGGGCAATGTGGCCAGAGGTTAGGCATGCGAGCCGTGGCTGGCTCTCTCTCGCAGCCGAAGTTCCTCGTCGCCTCGGCACCAACTTCGGCGACGAGCTGTCGCCGATGGTCGTCGAGCTTGTGACTGGGCGCCGCGTCACTTGGGCCCCGCCGCAGCGGGCGGCGCTCGCGGCCGTGGGCTCGATCGTTGAGTTGCTCATAGCCGGTGGGTTTCAAGGTGTGGTGTGGGGATCTGGATGCCGCAGATCTTCGCAGCAGGACCGCGACGGCATCAGCTTCGCAGCAGTCAGGGGCCAATTGTCGGCGACTGCTCTTGGCCTGAGTGGCACGCCGGTCGGAGACCCGGGAGTGCTCGCATCGGAATTCGCGACAACTAGTGGAACTCACGTGCGTGGTCGCCGGTCGGCGATTCCACATTTCCGAACTTGGAACTCTGTAGCAGGCCGAGAGGCAGTCCGAGCTTTGCGTGCTTCGGGGTTCCGCATAATTCCGCCGACGCTTCCTCCTCGCGACGTCATCAGGGAGGTCGCGGCGAGCGAGCTGGTCCTGTCCTCGAGTCTGCACGGGCTGATCGTTGCTCACTCGCTGGGCAGGCCGGCCATCCGGTTCAATATCGACGGCCACGGAGAGCCGGATTTCAAGTATCAGGATTTCTATTCTGCACTTGACGAGCCCGCCCCGGCGGCGTCTTCCGTGAGGGACCTAGTTGGTGGACTTGACCGCGCCGCCGTTGATGACGCTTATGACATGACGGCTGTTCGTGCGGATCGGTGCGCTGACCGTGCTGGCGATCTGACCAGAGCCCTCGGCGATCAGCTGTGATCACGGCCCTCGTGTTTGCTGCGCTGGTCGGAATGGCAGCCTTGTCTATTCCTCGGCGCCTGCGGGCTGCGGTACCTGTCGTTATTCCGCTCGTCGTCATCGTCGCTGCTCCGCATATCTTGACTGATGGTGGGCGGACGCGACATGTGGGCATTTCCACTGCGCAGCCGGCGATTGCAACCTGGCTCGTGGCTCTGCTGCTGATGACGGGCCTATTCGTCCTGAGTGGGCGGGTGAGAGGAGCCGTTCTCGTTCTTCCAGTCTTTGTGTGGATGCTGGTCGCATTCTCGATTGCCTGGCCGAGCACGCCGGAAGTGGTTTCCGGGCTAATGCATGTCGCGTCGGGCCTCGTCGCGTGGATCGTCGGCTGTTCCGCTGCGGCGGGCCTAGCCGTCGATGATCGTGCTCGCGCATTTGTTGGAAGAGTCGCGCTGCTGCTGCTTCTCTTGGAACTCGGCGTGGTCGCGCTACAGGCGCTGGGCTATGCGATCAACCCGATGGCGCCGGCTCAGGCGGCTCTATTGGAGGGGCGCTTCAACGGGACCATTTCTCACCCCAATGATCTCGGAAAGATCGTCCTTCTTCTGCTAGCCACGTTCTTTATGACGGCAGTGCATGGCTCTTCCGGACTGAGGCGCCCTCATGTGTTCTTGGCGGCAGGGGTTGCGCTCATGGTCGCGGTCATGACAGGCGGTCGCGCTGTCATAATTGGCGTGATCGCATTCGTTGCTTTCTGGGCGCTCTTGCAGATTCCTGAAGTCTTCTCCCGGGCTAAGAAGATGGCGATGATCGGCATCGTCATGCTGGGCATTGCTGGGAGTTTCGGGGTGGTCGCTGCTCGGTTTGCCGAAGATCCGAGCGGCGGAGCCCGCAGCCAGTTGACGCCAGTGGCGCATCGTGCGATCAGAAACGCTCCTTGGTTCGGGGTGGGGCCGAATTCCTACGTCGAGACAGTCGGTCAGACGGACCAACTGACGGCGTCCGGGGTGCCCGTGCACAGCACTTATCTCCTTGCCGCAGCAGAACTCGGAATCGCTGGCTCGGTGCTACTGGCCGTACCTCTGCTCGTCCTTGTGATGCGAGCTCTCGGTGCGCGGCGTAAGGCGGGACCTCAGGGTGCGGCGTCGACGGCCGTACTTGCGCTGGCGCCAGTCATTCTTATGATTGGCTGGACCGGCTGGGGCCTGCTGGGCAGTTCAGTCTTTCCAGCGTGGTTCCTTGTCGCGGGCCTTGGATACGGCTTGATCACACGCCCTTCGAGTGGCGATTCGGCGCAGCGGCAGTCGGCGGGCTCGGCTGGTGGCGCGCCAAAGCTCTCAGCCAAACGGCGCGCCGCTATTGCTGGGGATGAGATCGGCTCGGTACGTGCCATGGAGGCCGCTCGGTCGACGATGCGCAGGGGGAGCCCAGGCACCTGACGCATCGACGCGCTTCGGATGCCGCTCGTACGGTACCGATCCAGCCCGCCTCGCTCTGCGTGGCTTTCGCTGCTCCGGAGCCGAAGGAATCTCTGGCCGTGGGATGCGCCCAGGCGTGACTAGCCGAGAAGCGTCAACGGTGCCCGTCCAACATGGACGGGCACCGCTGGGCGTTGCGCGGACGTCAGCCGTTAATCATGCCGGCGCCGACGGTCACGCCGGTCGCCTCGTCGATCAGGATGAACGAGCCGGTGGTGCGGTTCCTCGAGTATGGGTCGCACAGCAGCGGCACCGTGGTGCGCAGCGTGACGCGGCCGATCTCGTTGACGCCGAGCTCCTTGGTCTCCTGGTCGCGGTGCAGCGTGTTGACGTCGAGGCGGTACTGGATGTCCTTGACCAGCGCGCGGCCCGTGCGGGTCGTGTGCTTGATCGCCAGCTTCTGCCGCGGCTGCAGCGGGGTGGTGGTCATCCAGCAGATCATCGCGTCGATGTCCTGGCTGGGGACCGGGGCGTTCTTGACCCGCGCGATCATGTCGCCGCGCGAGACGTCGACGTCGTCCTCGAGGTGGACCGTGACGCTCATCGGCGGGAAGGCCTCGGTGATCTCCTTGTCGAACAGGTCGATCTTGGCGATCTTCGACGTCATGCCCGAGGGGAGGACGACGACCTCGTCGCCCGGCTTGAGGACGCCGCCGGCGACCTGGCCGGCGTACCCGCGGTAGTCGTGGAACTCGTCCGACTTCGGGCGGATGACGTACTGCACCGGGAAGCGGGCGTCGATCAGGTCGCGGTCGGAGGCCACGTGGACGTGCTCGAGGTGGTGCATGAGCGTGGGACCGGAGTACCACGGCATGTTCTCCGAGCGGGTCACCACGTTGTCGCCCTGCAGCGCCGAGATCGGGATGACCTCGAGGTCGGGGACGTTGAGCTTGGTCGCGAACTGGGTGAACTCGGCGTAGATCTTCTCGTAGACGGCCTGGTCGAAGTCGACGAGGTCCATCTTGTTCACCGCCAGCACGAGGTGCGGGACGCGGAGCAGGGAGAGGATCACCGCGTGCCGGCGCGACTGCTCGGTGAGGCCCTGGCGGGCGTCGACGAGCACCAGGCCGAGGTCGGCCGTGGAGGCGCCGGTGACCATGTTGCGGGTGTACTGCACGTGGCCCGGGGTGTCGGCGATGATGAACTTGCGGTTGGGCGTCGCGAAGTAGCGGTAGGCCACGTCGATGGTGATGCCCTGCTCGCGCTCGGAGCGCAGGCCGTCGGTCAGCAGCGCGAGGTCGGTGTAGTCGTACCCCTTCGCCTCGCTGGTGGCCTCGACCGCCTCGAGCTGGTCCTCGAAGATCGACTTCGAGTCGAGCAGCAGGCGCCCGATGAGGGTGGACTTGCCGTCGTCGACCGAGCCGGCCGTCGCGAAGCGCAGGAGGTCCATGTTGGTAGCGGACATCAGAAGTAGCCCTCCTTCTTGCGGTCCTCCATTGCGGCCTCGGAGAACCGGTCGTCACCGCGGGTCGCGCCGCGCTCGGTGACCCGGGCGACCGCGACCTCCTCGATGATCTCGGGGATGGTGCTGGCGGTGGACTCCACGCAGCCGGTCAGGGTCAGGTCACCGACGGTGCGGAACCGCACGGTGCGCTCCTCGGCGACCTCGCCGTCGCGGAGCGGGTTGTGCTCGCTCTCGGACAGCAGCATGCCGTCGCGCTGGAACACGCGGCGCCGGTGCGAGAAGTAGATGCTGGGGATCTCGATGCCCTCGCGGCCGATGTAGTCCCAGATGTCCAGCTCGGTCCAGTTGGAGATCGGGAAGATCCGCATGTGCTCGCCCTCGTGGAGGCGGCCGTTGTAGAGGCTCCACAGCTCGGGGCGCTGGTTCTTCGGGTCCCACTGGCCGAACTCGTCGCGGTGGGAGTAGACGCGCTCCTTGGCGCGGGCCTTCTCCTCGTCGCGGCGGCCGCCACCGAAGGCGGCGGTGAAGCCGTTCTCCTCGATGGCGTTGAGCAGGGTGCCGATCTGGAGGCGGTTGCGCGAGGTCTTGCCGTCGTCGATGACGATGCCGTCCTTGATGGCCTGCTCGACGCTGGCGACGATCAGCTTCACGCCGAGCCGGTCGACCCAGTTGTCACGGGTGGCGAGGACCTCGGGGAAGTCGTAGCCGGTGTCGACCTGCAGCACCGGGAACGGGATCTTCGCCGGGTAGAACGCCTTCTCCGCAAGGCGCATCATCACGATGGAGTCCTTGCCGCCGGAGAACATCAGGACCGGCTTCTCGAACTCGGCCGCGACCTCGCGGAAGATGTGGATCGACTCTGCCTCCAGCTGGTCCAGCTGGCTGAGGCGGTAGTCGCTGTGCGTCTGAGTCATGCCTGGGCGACCTGTCCTTTCGGGGTGTTTCCGTGCCTGTGCGGTCATCGGTACCGCTCAGACCCCGGTCATCGTGCCACGCATTCCCTGTCAGCGGGGCATCGGTGGCGACCCGCTAGACAAATCGACGAGTTTGCCGCCGGAGCCCTAGGCTGGCTGACCGTGGCCGCTGACCTCGTCGCCCGCCTGGGCTCCCGCGCCCTGGTGTCGGGCGAGGTGCGGACCTCGTGGTCGGTGCCCGACTACGTCGCGCTGATGGAGCGTCCCGGCGTCGCCGACGAGCTCGAGGACGTCGTACGACGGGCGCGGGGGATGCGCCGCCTCGACCCGGACCGGATGCGGGCCGTCCTCGCCGCGCTGGCGGACCCGCCCGCGGCCGAGCTCAACAAGGCCCGGATCGCGCAGGCCGCCGGACTGCCCGTGACCACCCTGACGCCGTACGTCGACCTGCTGGTGCGCCTCGGCGTGCTGGTGCTGCTGCCCGGCAGCCGGGCGGCGGTCGCCAAGCGCGCGATCGGCCGCCCGCAGGCCGTGTTCGCCGACCCCGCCGTGGCGCGACACCTGAGCGGTGCTCCGGCCGCGGACCTGGCCGACCTGTCCGGACGCAGCCGGCTCGCCCCGCTGCTGCGGGGGCTCGTGGCCGCCGAGCTGCTCCGGCAGCAGGCGACCAGCGCGGTCGAGCACCGGGTGGCCTACCTGCGCGAGCGCAACGGCCTCGAGGTCGACCTGGTCGTCGAGCTGCCCGACGACAGCCTGTACGGCATCGAGGTGCGCACGGCGGCGAGCCTGCGGCCGCACCAGTTCGCCGGCCTGGACGCGCTGGCGCGCCGCGCGGGCGGGCGGTTCCGGGGCGGGGTGGTGCTCAACACCGCCGGCCGCGGCCACGTCTACGGCCCGCGTCGCTGGAGCCTGCCGATCGCGACCATCTGGGACCAGTGACTGGTCTCCTGACGGTCACCGGGCGGCCATCCCGCCTCCCGGGGCCGTTCAGGCGCCGCGCTCAGCCTCGGAAGCATGAAGATCACCGTGGTGGGGGCCGGTTACGTCGGCCTGTCCAACGCCGTGCTGCTCGCGCAGCACAACGACGTGTGGGTGCTCGACGTCGATGCCGCTCGGATCGAGGCGGTCAACGAGCGCCGGTCGCCGATCGTCGACCCCGAGCTCGAGGAGCACCTGCGCCGGCCCGGGCTGTCCCTGCAGGCGACCCGGAGCGCCAAGGCGGCGTACGCCGACGCGTCGTACGTCATCGTCGCGACGCCGACGAACTACGACCCCGAGACCGACCGGTTCGACACCTCGACGGTCGAGCGGGTGACCAAGGCGGCGCTGGCCGCGAACCCCGCCGCCACCGTGGTCATCAAGTCGACGGTGCCCGTCGGCTACACCAACACGCTGCGCGAGGCGCACCCCGGCGCGTCGATCCTGTTCAGCCCGGAGTTCTTGCGCGAGGGCCGGGCGCTGTACGACAACCTGCACCCCTCGCGGATCGTGGTCGGCTCCGACACCGAGCCGGGCCGGCTGTTCGCCAAGCTGCTGCTCCAGGGCGCGGTCGACGACGACGTTCCCGTGCTGTTCACCGGGTCCACGGAGGCCGAGGCGATCAAGCTGTTCGCCAACACCTACCTGGCGCTGCGGGTGGCGTACTTCAACGAGCTGGACACCTACGCCGCCACCCACGGTCTCGCGACCCGCCAGATCATCGAGGGCGTCGGCCTCGACCCGCGCATCGGCGGGCACTACAACAACCCGTCCTTCGGGTACGGCGGCTACTGCCTGCCGAAGGACACTCGCCAGTTGCAGGCCAACTACCGCGACGTCCCGCAGAACCTGATCAGCGCCATCGTCGACGCCAACACCACCCGCAAGGACTTCATCGCCGACGACGTGCTGCGCCGCAACCCGAAGGTGGTCGGCATCTACCGGCTCACCATGAAGGCGGGCTCGGACAACTTCCGGGAGTCGGCCGTCCAGGGCGTGATGAAGCGGATCAAGGCCAAGGGCGTGAAGGTCGTCGTGTTCGAGCCCGAGCTGGACCAGAAGCGGTTCTTCGGCTCGAAGGTGGTCAACGACCTCGCCACGTTCAAGGAGAAGGCGGACGTGATCATCGCCAACCGGCGCACCGACGTCCTCGACGACGTGGCGGACAAGGTCTACACCCGCGACCTGTACGGCCGGGACTGACCGGCACGGCTGACCCGGCGGGGCCGGTCGTGGCGTCGCGCCGACCGGAGATGTGGCGGAGCGCCTCGGGCGACGAATCCGGTCGTTGCGCGGTAGATCCGCGCACCCCACCCGAAATGACCATGCGGGTGCGCGCCGATCAGACGAGGGCTCGAGCCGGCTGGCGGGGGTACCGTGGATGGCAGTCAAGGGGGACTGCCATGGAGATGCTGATCGCCGCCGCGGGTACGACGTGGGTCGCTGCCGCCGCTCTGTTCACGTTCGGGCTGGCGCGTGCCGCTGCCGCCGAGCGTCCGTTCTTCGCCGAGGGACAGCGCGAGCTCCATCGGGTCGGCTGAGGGTTTCGAGGCTCGCTTCGCTCGCACCTCAACCACCGGTCAGGCTCGCTTCGCTCGCACCTCAACCACCGGTTCGGTCAGGTGTGGGTGCGCTTGCGCTCCGGGCTGCCCAACGACTCGATCTCGGCCACCGTCGGCGCGCCGAAGGCGGGGAGCCCGGCCTGCTTGCGCAGCAGGCCCCACACCAGCGGCACCAGCACGAGCATCGCGATCCCGACGCCGGCGACGAGCATGGCCTCGAGCGTGTCGTGGCCCTCGCCGAACGGGTGCAGGCCGGCCTTGAACAGCAGGGCCACGCCGGACATGGTCAGCACGATCACGATGCCGCGGCGGATGAACGACTGCGGCACCCGCGGCGCGAGCCGGGAGCCGAGCAGCGTGCCGGGCACGGAGCCGACGACCAGCGGGATCAGCAGGTCCCAGTCGAGGCCGTGGATGGCGATGTTGGCCAGCGCGGCGCTGAGCACGAGCGGCACGGCCTGGACCAGGTCGGTGCCGACCAGCCGGACGGCCGACAGGCCGGGGTAGAGCATGAGCAGCGCGATCATGATGACCGAGCCGGAGCCGACGCTCGTCACGCCGACGAGCAGGCCGCCGAGCATCCCGACGAGCAGGGTCGGGATCGGCCGGATGCGCGGGTCGTCGTCGGGCCGCGAGCCGCCCCGGCGTACCCGCTTGAGGTTGATGTAGAGCCGCAGGGCGTACGTCGACGCGGCGAACAGCAGCGCGACGCCGATGCAGAGCTTGAGGGTCTTCTCCAGCTCGGTCGGGTCGTCGGTGACGGCCTTGACCAGCCACGGGCCCAGGAAGGCCATTGGCACCGAGCCGAGGATCAGCCAGCCCGCGAGGCGCAGGTTGGGCGAGCCCTCCCGGGCGTGGGTGATCGCGCCGCCCGTCTTGTAGATCGCCGCGGCGGTCAGGTCGGCGGTGACGATCGAGGCGGTGTGGCCCACGCCGAGGAAGATCAGCGCGGGCGTCATCAGCGCCCCGCCGCCCATCCCGGTGAGGCCGACGACGATGCCGACCAAGAAGCCGGCGGCCGCGATGGAGAGCGCGGTCAGGGTGAGGATGTCGTCCACTACTGCTCGCCTGTCTGTGCGGTGCTGGGAGCGCTGGGCTGCGTGAGGCGGCGCAGCACGGCCTGGAGGAGCGCGTCGATCTGGTCGGCCGAGACCTCGGCCGCAGCCTTGCCCCGGCGGTACGGGTCCCGGATGTCGTGGTGCTCGGCCGTGCCCGCGCGGCGGTGGCCGACGGCGGTGACCAGCTCGGCGCCGTGGAGGCCGGGGTCGACCCGCTCCACGGACTCGGCGAACTGGCCGAGCGTGAACGCCTTGCGGAAGGCGCTCGGCACCTCCTCGAGCACGAACTGCCGGTGCGCCGCCTCGGCGGTGAGCACCAGGTCGGCGGCCTCGATCAGGTCCTCGGTCAACGGCCGGCTGGCGAACCCGCTCAGCAGGTCGCTGCCCACGCCACGCTCGGCGAGGACCTCGGCCATGGTCCGGTCGACCCGGTGCGCGTCGAAGCCGTGGGTGCCGGCGCTGGCGAACTCGATGCCGCCGTCGGCGCCGGCGAGGGCGCGCGAGCGCAGCTCCATGTACGGCGAGCGGCAGATGTTCGCGGTGCAGACGAAGAGCACCCGCAGCGGGCGGGCGCCGTCGGCCGCGGCGCGGGTCCCGGGGCTCGGGGCGGGGACGTCGCGGCTGTCGTCGGCGGGGAGCGCGGCGAGCCCCGAGGCGACGCGTCCGGAGAGCTCGGTGGTCTCGAGGCTCGGCGCCGGAGCGCCTCCGGTCGCCGGAGCGGGCTCGGGGGTCGTCAGGTCGAGGTAGCCGGCGTCGCGCAGGGCGGCCACGACGTCGCCGAGGGCGTCCTCGATGGTGCGCCCGGTCGTGTCGACCCGGACGTCGGCGTCGAGCGGCTCCTCGTAGGGCGAGGAGATGCCGGTGAACTCGGGGATCTCGCCGCGCCGCGCCTTGGCGTACAGGCCCTTGCGGTCACGCCGCTCGCACTCCTCGAGCGGGGTCGCGACGTGGATGAGGAAGAACGCGCCGCCGGCCTGCTCGACCATCGCCCGGACCTGCCGGCGGGTGTCGTCGAAGGGTGCGATCGGGCTGCAGACCGCGAGCCCGCCGTGGCGCGAGATCTCCGCGGCCACCCAGCCGATCCGACGGATGTTGGTCTCGCGGTCCTCCTTGGAGAAGGTGAGGCCCGCGGACAGGTTGCGGCGGACGACGTCGCCGTCGAGGCTGGTCAGGCTCCGGCCGCCGTGCTCGAGCAGGCGGTCCATCAAGGCCTGCGCGAGCGTCGACTTCCCGCTGCCGGACAGGCCGGTGAAGAACAGGACCAGACCCTGCTGGTCGCGCCGAGGGCGCTCCGCCTCGTTGATGTCGGCGAGGGCGGGGAGCAGGTGGCCGCCGTACGCGAGCTCGACGACCGGATCGGTGTCGGCGTACGACGTCAGCACGGAGATGCGCAGCGCCGGGTCGGCCAGCGAGGCGTGGTCGGCGAGCGGGACCGCGACCACGGCGGCGCCGATCGCGTCGGCGACCCGCTGGGTCGCGCGCAGCAGGCCGACCGGGCTGATCGCCGGGGTGCCGGCACCGACGAGGGCGACCAGCACGACCGGGCCGAGGCCGCGCAGCTGCTCGACCTGGACGTCGGTCATCAGGTCGGTGACGGGGACGAAGGTGCGCCCGGCGTACTGCTCCCGGACCGCGGCGGGGGACAGGTAGAGCCGGCGGAACGGGCCGAACTGCGCGTGGGTCAGCGGGGTGACGGCCAGGCCGCGCAGCGCGCTGGAGACCCGCGCGAGGGGCAGTCCCTCGGGGTCGACCAGCTCGACCTCGTCGCCCTCGTCGAGGTGCGTGAGGAGCTCGGTGGGCAGGGAGAGCGTGAGCGGGCTGCCCGGCTCGTTGAACCCGCGGATCGGGTCGGCCGCGCCCGACGTCAGCAGCTCGAGGTCGTCGAGCTCGCGCTGCGTCGGGCAGTGCTGGGGCAGGGGCGGGCGTGACACACGGGTGATCGTACAGAGTCGAGTGAGTTGATCCGATTTGAACAGTGAAAGCGGACGCCGATCACCGACGGCGGCGTCGCGGAGCGCTTGTGAAGGAGTTCACGCAGCGCCTGCTTGCACTTTGCTAACTATTGCTAGCACCATGGTCCTATGGCCAAGGGCAAGGTGGGAAAGACCGTCGGGTCGCTCGGCGACTACCTCAAGGAGCAGCGGGTGTCCGCCCGTCTCTCCCTGCGGCAGCTCGCCGACCAGGCGGGCGTCTCCAACCCGTACCTGAGCCAGATCGAGCGGGGGCTCCGCAAGCCGTCGGCCGAGGTGCTGCAACAGATCGCCAAGGCCCTGCGGATCTCCGCCGAGCAGCTCTACATCAGGGCCGGGATCCTCAGCCCTGATGACGGCGTGGGGGGATCGGTCGAGCTCGCGATCGTGAGCGACACCGGCCTCACCGAGCGACAGAAGCAGTCGCTCCTCGATGTCTACGCATCGTTCCTCGCGCTCAACGCGGCCGACACGGATCGCTCCACGGCGGCCGTCGCGGCGCAGGAGGACGCGCCAACCAACACCGAGACGGACTCTGACGCCGTCACCGACGAAGGGTGAAACCAATGCCGAAGCTCGAGCTCCCCAAGATCGAGATCCCCAAGATCGACATCCCGAAGATCGACATCCCGACCCTCGACCGCAAGTTGGTCGACCTTCCCGAGATCCCCGCGGCTGCCGCGAAGCCGATCTACGCCGGCGTCGGCGTGATCGACCTCGCCGTCGAGGAGGTCAAGTCCTACGTGGCCGACGTGCAGGCCAAGGCGGTCGCCTATGTCACCGACGTGCAGAAGGACGTCACCGCTCGCGTCGCCGGCGTGCAGAACACCGTGAAGGGCTTCGAGTTCCCCGAGCCGAAGACCCTCCAGGGCAAGGCCGTCGCCACGTTCGCCGAGCGTCGTACCCAGGCCGAGGCGCGCATCGCCGACCTGCAGGCCGACGCCAAGGCCCTCCCGGCCAAGGTCCAGAGCACCGTCAAGGGCGCGTACGACGAGAACGTCGCCACCGCCACCGCGCTGTACGCCGACCTCGCCAAGCGCGGTGAGGGCGTCGTCGTGAAGCTGCGCACCGGCGAGGCCCCCAAGGCCGCTCCGGTCGCCGCCAAGGCCGCCCCGGCCGCCCCGGCTGCCCCGGCTGCCCCGGCCGCCCCGGTGCCGGCCGCCAAGAAGGCCGCCCCCGCCAAGAAGGCGCCGGCCAAGAAGGCCCCCGCCGCCAAGAAGGCGCCGGCCAAGAAGGCCCCCGCCGCCAAGAAGGCGCCCGCCGCCAAGGCCACGCCCGCCAGCTGAACCGGCACAGCCCGCTCGAACGGCCCCGAGGCAGACGCCTCGGGGCCGTTCTGCCTCCGGTGGGGTCCGCTGGGCGCGCCGGTCCGACGGGTGCCAACTACGCTGGGGCCATGAGCGGTGGCTTCGTGGGTGCGGTGAGTGACGTCGAGCTGTGGATCAACGTCGGCATCGCCTTCGCGCTGCTCGTGATCAAGATCTTCGCGCTGGTCAGCTCGCTGCTCTACTCCAGCGAGTCCTACGTCGCCGCCGACAAGCTCAACAAGGCGTCCTGGACCGCGATCCTCGGCGTCGGCGTCCTGCTGCAGGTCGTGCCGATCAACCTGTCGATCGTGAACCTGGCGCTGACCGTGGCCGCGCTGGTCTACCTCGCCGACGTCCGCCCGGCCCTCGCGGGGCTGCGCCGGCGCTGACCCGGCGCTGACCCGAGCTGACCCGCCGCCGAGGTCAGAGCAGGTCGAACAGCTGGCCGCGGGCGTCCGTGGCCGGGACGAACGCCTGGGCGATCTCGCCCGTGCCGGCGACGCGCAGCTCGCCGTCGCTGTCGTCGGCGTACGCCACCTCGCCCCGCCCGAGGCGGAGCACCTCGTCACGCCGGTTGACCAGCGCGACCGAGCCGCCGGTGCAGATCAGCAGCCGCGGACCGGAGGCGGGCAGCACGACGCCGGCGGGGTCGGCCGGCGAGCTCTGCGTGACCGAGAGCCCGAAGTCACCGCCGGGGCTGAACACGTCGGTCGAGTGGTTGAAGACGATCGGCTCCACGCGGGCCGCCCGCGAGGTGCCCTCCTCCAGGCAGCGGACCAGGCCGCGCGGGTCGACGTGCTTGTGGGTCAGACCCGCGCGCAGCACGTTGTCGGAGGACACCATCACCTCCAGGCACATCCCGCGCAGGTGGGCGTGGATGATGCCGGTGGCCAGGTACGCCGCCTCGCCGGCCTGCAGCGTGAGCCGGTTCATCAGCAGCGAGACGAGCACGCCCACGTCGCCGGGGTAGGCCTCGGCGAGCTCGACGGCGGTCTCGAAGGCGCGCTTGACGTCCCGTCCGGCGTCGAGCGCCTTCTGGCAGGCCTGGGCCACCTCGGTGACGACCTCGGGGGAGGGCGGCGCCGCGAGCAGGCCCTCGACCAGCCGCACGATGCCGGCGAAGCCGGTGTGGGCGACCAGCTCGGTCATCAGGCTCTCGGCCAGGGGGTGCTCCAGCGCGTGCAGGACCCGCATGATCTCCGAGGTGCGGCGCAGGCCGACCAGGGTGTCGAAGGTCGACAGTGCGTAGACCATCTCCGGCTTCGGGTACGGGTCCTTGAACACCCGCTGGGGCGCGTCGATCGGGATCCCGGCCTCCTCCTCGGCCGCGAAGCCCGCGGCGGCCCGGGCCGCGTCGGGGTGCACCTGGATCGACAACGGCCGGTCCGCGGCGAGGACCTTGAGCATGAACCCGAGCTCGCCGGCGACCTCGGTCAGGGCACGCCTCTCCCCGGCGGCGTCGACCACCTCGGCGGTGCCGAGCGGGTGGGTGCCCACCCAGAGCTCCGCGACCCGTCGGCCGTCGGCGTCACGGCGCAGGAAGTCCGGGATGGCGACGGGCGAGCCCCAGTCGTAGGACCGGGTGGCGCACTCGAGCGCGAACAAAGGGAACCTCCAGGGAGAGAGCGGGCGGGGTGAACCCTAATCCGCCCCACCGCCGCGCGGGCCGGAAAGCGGTTCAGTAGGCGCCGTCGGACGACGCGACCGCTCGGACCGTCCGGCCCAGGATCGCGAGGTCCTGCAGCATCGACCAGTTGTCGACGTAGTAGAGGTCGAGGCGCATCGCCTCCGCGACGTCGAGGTCGTTGCGGCCCGAGACCTGCCACAGGCCCGTCATGCCGGGGCGCACCAGGAGCCGGCGCGACATCGCGCCCTCGTAGAGGGCCACCTCGCGGTCGACCTGCGGGCGCGGGCCGACCAGGCTCATGTCGCCGCGCAGCACGTTGACGAGCTGGGGGAGCTCGTCGAAGGAGTAGCGGCGCAGCCACCGCCCCGGCCGGGTGATGCGCGGGTCATCGGTCATCTTGAACAACAGCGCGCTCTCGCTGGCCTGGTCCTGCAGCTCCTGGACCAGCGACTCGGCGTCCACGCACATCGTGCGGAACTTGAGGCAGTCGAAGGGCTCACCGTTGCGACCGATCCGGCGGTGCCGGAAGGTGACCGGTCCGCGGTCGTGCAGCCAGATCACGGCGCTCACCAGCGCGAACAGCGGCGCGAGCACGGCGAGGAGGAACGCGGCGCCGAGGATGTCGAAGGTGCGCTTCCCGAGGGCGCCCGCGTCGCTCCAGGTCGGCGAGTCGACCTGGATGAGCGGTACGCCGCTCACCGGGCGGATGGTGATCCGCTCCAGCGAGATGTTGTCGAGGCGCGGGGCGAGGGCGACCTTGACGCGGTGCCGCTCGAGCGCCCAGATCGCCTCCTTCATCTCCGCGGCGTCGGCGATGCTCCCGTCGGCGAAGATGACGAGGTGGGCGCCCTGCTGCTCGGCGAGCGAGGTGAGCGCACCCACCCGCCCCAGCACCGGCACCCCGCCGTCGGTCTCGTCGCGGAGGTCCTGCTCCTCCGGCACGACGCCGCCGATCACCGAGTAGCCGAGCCAGGTCTCCCGGCCCAGCGTCCTGGCCATCGCGTCGATCCCCTGGGGGGAGCCGGCGACGAGCACGTGGACCTGCAGCCGACCGCGTCGACGCAGCGCGTGCAGCGCCTGGCGGGCCGCCCAGCGACCCAGGAGCAGGGCGATCGGGCCGATGGTGAAGGCGAGCACGAAGAAGCCTCGCGACAGCTGGTACTTGGCGAGGTAGCAGCCGACGCCGAGCAGTCCCGCGGTGATCATGGTCGCCTGGAGCACCCGCTTGAACTCCTCGGCGCCCGCGCCGAGGAGCTCGGAGCGGTAGCCGCCCATCAGCGCCGTGACCAGGAGCCAAGCGACGATGCTGGCCGGTCCCACGACGCCGAGCTGACCGCTGACACCCAGGGACCGCTCGAACACCGAGAGCGTCTCGCGGCCGAACACGGCCAGCGCTCCGACCGCGCCCATGATCGCGACGTCGAGGGCCAGCACCCCGAGGGTGTAGCCGGCGAGAGGATGGCGCGGACGGTAGGGCACCAGGGCGGTTCGCCCGGATTGATCCACCGCGGTCATGCGCGTCCTGTCCCCACCCGATTGGTTTGCGTCCGCGCGTCCCCGGCTCCCCCCATGGAAGCCGAGCCGGCTCGAACAGACTCGGTCACGAGGATAGGAGCGGATCGGCCGCCGCATACCCAGATTTGATGAAATCGCGGTAAAGCCTGGCAGGCGGGGGTCGCGGGCTGCCTCAGTAGGGTCGGGGCATGAAGGTTCTCGTGACCGGCGGCGCCGGCTACCTCGGATCGATCACCGCCCGCGCCTTGGAACAGGCCGGGCACACGCCGGTCGTCCTCGACTCGCTGCTCACCGGGCCGCGGGCCTACGTCGGCGACCGGATCTTCTACGAGGGCGACATCGCCGACCGCGCGCTGCTGCGCCGCATCGTCGCCGAGCACCCCGACCTCGACGCTACCGTGCACATGGCCGCGCGGATCGTCGTACCGGAGTCGGTCGCGCTGCCCTACGAGTACTACCGCGACAACGTCGCGAAGTCGCTGGAGATGTTCGACGAGCTCACCGCCTTGGGCAAGTCGCGGATCCTGTTCTCCTCGACGGCGTCGCTGTACGCGCTCACGCCGCAGTTCGAGGTGACCGAGGAGGACCCGGTCGACCCGACCTCGCCGTACGCCCGCACCAAGCGGATGATGGAACAGGTCCTCGAGGACCTCGCGAAGGCCACGGACCTGCGCGCGATCATCCTGCGCTACTTCAACCCGATCGGCGCCGACCCGGACCTCACCACCGGCTACCACCTGCGCGACGCGACCCACGTGGTGCCGCTGATGGCGCAGACCGCGCTCGGCTTCCGCGAGAGCTTCACGCTGACCGGCACCGACCACCCGACCCGCGACGGCACGGGCATCCGCGACTACATCCACGTGTGGGACCTGGCCCGGGCGCACGTGCGCGCGATCGAGGAGTTCGACGCCGTGCTGGAGAAGGTCGCGGCGCCGTACACCTACATCAACCTCGGCTCCGGCGACGGCGTGACGGTGCGCGAGCTGCTCGCCGCCGTCGAGCGGGTGGTCGGCAAGCCGGTGCCCGTCGTGGAGGCGCCGGCGCGCCCCGGCGACGCGGCCGGTGCGTACGCCAACGCCGACAAGGCCCTCCAGCTGCTCGGGTGGCGCACCGAGCTGTCGCTCGACGAGGCGATCTCCTCCGCGCTGGCGTGGGGCGAGAAGCGCAAGGACGTGCTCGGGTACGCGTGAGTCCCCGGCCCGGTCTCCTGCTCGCCGTCGCGCTGCTCGCGGCGGGGTGTGCGACGGGCGACCGGGACGGGACGCCGGGTCCCTCCCCGGTGCCCTCGCCGACGCAGTCGGTCCCGGCCAGCCCGCCCACGACCGCGCCGAGCACTCCGTCCGCGCCCGCTCCGCTCGCCGGCCGGGTCGTCGTCCTCGACCCGGGGCACCGGCTCGGCAACGCACGGTTCCCCGCCGAGGTCAACCGGCTGGTGGACGCGGGTGGCTTCGAGAAGGCCTGCAACACGACGGGTACCTCGACCGACGACGGCTACCCGGAGGCGACCTTCACCTGGCAGGTCGCGGTGGAGGTCCGCCGCCGCCTGCGTGCGCTGGGCGCGCGCGTGGTGCTGACCCGCGACGACAACTCCGCCGCCTCCTGGGGGCCGTGCATCGACGAGCGCGGCCGGATCGGCAACCCCGGGGAGCCCGGCCCGACCGCCGACGTACGGGTCAGCCTGCACGCCGACGGGGTCGCGACCGGCTCGACCGGGCCCGGGCGGGCGCACGGGTTCCACGTGATCCGGCCCGGTGAGCGGGCCGGCTGGACCGACGACGTGCTCGCTGCCTCCGAGCGGCTGGCGGTCGCTTTGCGCGACGCCCTGGTCGGCGCGGGGTTCACGCCGTCGACGTACCTCGGCGACGACGGGATCGACGTCCGTACGGACCTGGGCACGCTCAACCACTCCGACGTCCCGGTGGTGATGGCCGAGCTGGGGAACATGCGCGACGCCGGCGACGCCGCGGTGATGGAGAGCGATGCCGGACGACGTCGCTACGCGCGGGCCGTGGTCGCCGCCGTGCGCACCTACCTCGTGCCCTGAGCACCGGTATGCCCGCGAGGAGCCGGGGTACGGCGCCCGTATGAGGCTCGACTCCCTGCGCCCCCTCTACGAGGCGGCGGGACCGTTCGTCACGTTGCACCTCGACGTCAGCCGCGACAGCGAGCACGCGCGGCAGGAGATCGCCAGCCGGTGGACCACCGCCCGGCACGAGCTCGAGCGGCTCGGCGCCTCCGAGCGGCTGCGCGCGGAGCTCGAGGAACGGCTGCGCACCCCGACCCATGTGCCCGGACGCGCCCGACGCACCCTGGTCGCCATGGGCGACGACGTGCTCTTCGACGACGTACGCGCGGGCACCGGGGCACGGTCCGAGGTGGTCACCGCCGGTCCGTTGCCCGACCTGGCCGGGTGGCTGGCCACCGCCGACGGCCAGGTCCCGTTCCTGCTGGTCCGCGCCGACCGGGTCGGAGCCGACCTCGAGCTCTACCTCGCGGCCGACCGGGCGCCGGCGCCACGACGTGCGGGTGGCGTTCGTCGCCGGCGACGTCCGGGCGCGCACCGATGTCGCGGGGATGTTGAGCGAGCGCGTCGGGCTGAGCGTGACCCAGCTCGAGTCGGGCGGACGCGCTGCCGGCACCTCCGACGAAGCCCTCTGGGCGGAGCTGCACCCTCACCTCGCCGCGATCCGGGCCGGCACGCTCGACGACCTCGCGCAGCGGGTCGCGCGCGGTGTCGCGGTCGGGGACCGAGTCGTCGGCGGGCCCGACGCGGTGGCCGAGGCGATGGCCCGCGGCGCGGTCGGCCATCTGCTCCTCGAGCTCGACGGCGCCCGTGCCGTCGGGATCGCGCCCGGCGACCACCCCGGCCTCGCGCTGCCGCGGGCCGCACTCGACGCACGTGAGCTGCCCGCCGACCAGGTGCTCCTGGCGGCGGCCGCCCTCACCGACGCGGAGGTGTCCGTGGTGCCGGCGAGCCTACCGTTGCCGCGCGAGCTCGCGCTGGCCGCGGGCGTCGTCGCGTTGCTGCGCTGGGACGAGCGCACGCCCGGCTGAGCACCACGACCGGCGTTCCGACCCGCTCAGTCGCGGGCGTGTCTCCCGAGTGGGGGCACCGGCGACGGTTGACCCTGCGCCCGTACGGGGGCGGCGGACGGCGGTTCGGTGGCCGCTCGCCGCGGGCGGCGGGTGTGCCGCTCGATGTGCGGACAGCCGCGCGGCCCGTGCTTGAGCACGCAGCGCACCTTGCGTCGGAAGCGGCGGAAGGACATGACCAACTCCAGGAGTGAGGGAGCACCCACTAATTTCCCGAGACCCTTCGACAGTAACACCGGTTCCGGGGTTGGGGAGGCGATCGGAAGGGCGAGGCCCGGGAGGTAGGTTGACCGGCATGGGGATCCGGGCCGGCCACTGGGACGACTGGGCCCTCGAGGGGCTGCTGGGGCAGAAGGTGGAGACCGGCCAGCGGGTCAGCCTCGTCGTCCCCGCCCGCAACGAGGCCGCCACGGTCGGCGCCGTCGTGTCGCGGGTCCGCGAGGCCCTGATGGACACCGTCTCCCTCGTCGACGAGGTGGTCGTCATCGACAGCGACTCCGACGACGACACCTACGCCGTCGCCGAGTCCGCCGGCGCCCGGGTGCACCGCTCCGCGGAGATCCGCCCCGACCTCGGCACCCACCCCGGCAAGGGCGAGGCGATGTGGAAGTCGCTGTTCGTCACCTCCGGCGACCTGGTCGTGTTCATGGACGCCGACCTCCACGACTGGGACACCCACTTCGTGCCCGGGCTGCTCGGCCCGCTGCTGCACCACCCCGAGGTCCAGCTGGTCAAGGGCTTCTACGACCGGCCCGGCGCGGAGGGCCCCCTCGAGGGCGGCCGGGTCACCGAGCTCGTCGCCCGGCCGCTGATCGCCCTGCTGTTCCCCTCCCTGGCTGAGCTGGTGCAGCCGCTGGCCGGGGAGTGGGCGGTGCGTCGTACCTGGTTCGCGGGGCTGTCCGTCCCGACCGGGTACGCCGTCGAGCTGGCGGCGCTCGTCGACACGGTGCGGGCCGCCGGACCCTCGGCGATCGCCCAGGTGGACCTCGGCGTCCGCGCCCACCGGCACCAGGCGCTGCGGGACCTCGGCGGCATGGCGACCCAGATCCTGGCGGCGGCGCTGCGGCGCTCCGGTGTGAGCGCGCCCCATCCGGAATGGTCGGGAGATGCGGCATCTGACGACCAGAACGGATGGGGTGCGGCGGACGGGGAGGCGGTGCTGCGACAGTACCTGCGCGGGCTCGAGCCGGTGGAGCGCGTCGTACCGACCCTCGAACGACCGGCGGCGGAGGCGTACCTGTGAGGCTCGGACGGCATACGTTCGGTGACGACGAGGCGCTGATGATGGCCATCGTCAACCGGACGCCCGACTCCTTCTTCGACAAGGGCGCCACGTGGGCCGAGGACGCCGCGTTCGCGCGGGTCGCGGAGGTGGTCGCCCAGGGCGCCGAGATCGTCGACATCGGCGGCATCAAGGCCGCGCCCGGCGTCGAGATCTCGGCGGCCGAGGAGAAGGACCGGGTCGTCGACTTCGTCGCCCGGGTCCGCGAGACCTATCCCGAGCTCGTGATCTCGGTCGACACCTGGCGCGCCGAGGTCGGCGCCGCGGTGTGCGAGGCGGGCGCCGACCTCCTCAACGACGCCTGGGGTGGCGCGGACCCCGAGCTGGTCGACGTCGCGGCCCAGTACGACGCCGCGATCGTGTGCACCCACACCGGTGGCGTGACGCCGCGGACCCGGCCCTACCGGATCGAGTACGACGACGTGGTCGCCTCCGCGATCGCCGACACCGTCGCCTACGCCGAGCGGGCGCTGGACGCCGGTGTCGCCCGCGAGTCGATCGTGATCGACCCGGCCCACGACTTCGGCAAGAACACCTTCCACTCCCTCGAGGTCACCCGCCGGCTGGGGGAGATGGTCGCAACCGGCTGGCCGGTGCTCGTCTCCCTGTCCAACAAGGACTTCGTCGGCGAGACCCTCGGCCTCGACGTGGGCGAGCGGCTGCTCGGCACGCTCGCCGCCACCTCGGTCTGCGCCCTCGCCGGCGCCCGGATCTACCGGGTCCACCAGGTCGTCGAGACCCGTCAGAGTGTCGACATGGTGTGGTCGATCGCCGGGCGACGACCGCCGTTGCGGGCGATCCGGGGGCTCCAGTGACGACCCGCCCCGTGGCGCTGGTGCCGGGCGTGCTGGCCCTGCTGCCGTCGTACGCCTCCCTGGAGGACCCGGTCGCCGGGTTGCGGGCGGCCTGTCTGGCCGCGGTGGCTGCGCTGGGACCGCGGGTGCGGGTGCTCGCGTCCGGACCGTCCGGCGTGCGGGTGGCCGAGGCGCTGGTGTCGGCGGCCGGCGGCTGCGTCGTCGACGAAGACGAGACCGGCGTGCTCGTCGTCGGCAACGGCTCGGCCAAGCGCACCGAGAAGGCGCCCGGCCACTTCGACGCGCGGGCGGAGGCCTTCGACGCGGCGCTGCGGGAGTCCTTCGCCGGGATCGACGCCGCGCTGGCCGCCGAGCTGTGGGCGGACACGGCGTGCCTCGGCGCGTTGCCACCGCTGGCCGAGGCCGAGGTGACCTACGACGACGCGCCGTTCGGCGTGCAGTACTGGGTCGCGACCTGGCGCGCCGCGTGAGCGACCTGCGGGCTCGCCCCGGTTGGCAGCTGTCCGCGATCGGCGTGGCCGGCTTCGTCGTCCTGCTCTGGGGGATCGAGGTCGTCGACGTCGCCGCCTCGCACCGGCTCGACGGCTGGGGGATCCGGCCGCGGTCGGGCGAGGGCCTGCTCGGGATCCTCGCGGCACCGCTGCTGCACGGCGGGTGGGGACACCTCGGCGCCAACACCGTGCCCGCCCTGGTGCTCGGCTTCCTCGCCCTCGCCACCGGCATCGGCCGCGGGCTCGCGGCCACCGCGATCATCTGGCTGCTCGGCGGCCTCGGCGTCTGGCTGGTCGCGGGCAGCGGCTCGATCCACCTCGGCGCGTCCGGACTGATCTTCGGCTGGCTGACCTACCTGGTCGTCCAGGGCTTCGTGGACCGCGAGCCGCTCGAGATCGTCGTCGGGCTCGGGGTGCTGGTCGTCTACGGCGGCGTGCTGTGGGGCGTGCTGCCCGGCACCCCCGGGGTGTCGTGGCAGGGGCACCTGTTCGGCGCCCTCGCCGGCGTCGTGGCCGCCTTCGCGGTGCGGGAGCGGGCCAGGTGAAGGCGCTGCGCCTGCCCCTGCTGTGGCTGGCGCTGTGGCTGCTGCTCGTCCTCGCCGTCGTCGTCCTCTCGCTCGGCTCACCGCCCCCGGCCCCGGACGTGCCGGCCAGCGACAAGTGGCAGCACCTGCTCGTCTACGGGCTGCTGTCAGTCGGTGCCGTCCAGCTGTTCCGTCCCGGCCGCCCCCTGCTCGCCGTGGCCGCCGCGCTGGTGCTGCTCGGCGTCGGACTCGAGGTCGCGCAGGGCACGCTCACCGCCGAC
Organism: Nocardioides daeguensis; assembly: GCF_019192965.1. Classification (GTDB taxonomy): domain Bacteria; phylum Actinomycetota; class Actinomycetes; order Propionibacteriales; family Nocardioidaceae; genus Nocardioides; species Nocardioides daeguensis. The sequence goes on along the minus strand of NZ_JAHTKU010000004.1, from coordinate 126,250 downwards.
CGGATGATGGACTGGCGCGACGCCGTCGCCAACGCGCTCGGCGTGGGGCTGGGACTCCTCACCAGCCGGACGCGGCTGCGCGACGCACTGCTGGCCGCCGTACCCTCGCGGTCGTGAGTGCTGACCTGCTGATCGACCGTGACCGTCCCGCCGTGGTCGAGGTGACCTTCAACCGTCCGGAGCGGCGCAACGCCTTCACGAAGGCGATGTACGCCGCGATGCGCGAGCTGTGGCTCGAGCTCGCCGAGGACCGGTCGGTGCGGGTCGTCGTACTCCGGGGCGAGGGCGGCAAGGCGTTCGCCGCGGGCAACGAGATCTCCGACTTCCTCGAGGCCGACGCGGTCGACTACGAGACCTGGATCCGCGAGATGCTCGACGGCCTGTTCGCGCTCCCGCAGGTCACCATCGCCGCGATCGACGGCGTCTGCGTCGGCGGCGGCCTCGCCGTCGCCACGAACTGCGACCTGCGGGTGGCGACCGCCTCCTCGCGCTTCGGGTACCCGATCGCGCGCACCCTCGGCAACGCCCTCTCCTCGCCGGTCCTGTACCGCTGCGCCGAGGTCTTCGGCGAGTCCCTCACCCGCGAGATGCTGCTCGCCTCCCGCCTCGTGACCGCCGACCGTGCGTACGCCGCGGGGGCGATCCTGGCCGAGGTCGCCGACCGGGCCGCGCTCGACGCCGAGGTCGCCGGGCTGGTCGACGGGATCCTGCAGGCCTCGCCCGTCACGCTCCGCGTCACCAAGCAGCAGCTGGCCCGGCGTGCCGCGATCACCGAGACGGCGCCGGCCGACGAGGAGCCGCTGCTGCGCGAGGTGTACGGCGGACCGGACTTCGCCGAGGGTGTCCGGGCGTTCCTGGCCAAGGAGAAGCCGGCTTTTCGCGGCTGAGGTGTTTGGCGCACCCCATGCGTTCTGGTCGCGATCCTCTGGATTTCACGACCAGAACGCATGGGGCGCGGAGCCTGTGGAGAGCGCCCGACGCGACGCCGGGAGAAGGCGCATGCTGCGGCGATGGCTCTCCACCTCACCCGGCCCGGCCTCGTGGTGCCGGTGCCCGTCGATCCGCTGGGCGTGACCGGACCCACCCGCGGGCAGGCCCGCGGCCCCCGATGGCGGGCGACCTCGACCAACCGCTTCGTGCCGGCCGAGGTCGACTCGAGCCTGGTCGACCAGCGCATCGTCGAGGCGGTCGCGGGAGCACCGGAACGGGCGGCGGCGACCGGGTGGGCGGGCCTGAGGTGGCGGGGCGCCGACTACTTCGACGGGTACGACGCGCGGATGCGGCCACGCCCGGTGCCGGTCGCGCTGGGTGATCGCAAGCCGATCCGGGCGCGGGAGGGCACCGAGCTGCGGTACGGCTGGCTCCTCGAGAACGACGTCGTCACGGTCGACGGTCTGCCGGTGACCCGGCCCGAGCGCTCCGTCTTCGACGAGGTGTGCCGAGCGCGCGGCCTCGAGCACGCCGTGCAGACGATCTCGATGGCCTGCCGCGCCGACCTGGTCAGCCTCGACGAGCTGCTCGCCTATCGCCGGCTGCTGGGCAGCCGGCAGTTCACGAGACGGTTCGCCGCCGCGGTCGCGATGTCCGACGAGAACCTCTGGTCGCCGCTCGAGGCGACCATGCTCGTGTACTGGGTCGCGTGCGGCTTCCGGCGACCGCGGTGCAACCCGCCGATCTTCGACAGCTCCGGCACCCACGTGCTGACGCCCGACCTGTTCGACCCGGTGGCGGGCGTCGCGGGTGAGTACAACGGCGCCGTCCACGGCAGGCTCAGGGTCCAGCGCAGTGACGTCGACCGCGACGATCGCTGTCGCGACCTCGACATCGAGGTGGTGACCATGGTGTCCGACGACCTGCGCGACCTGCGCTCGTTCGGGCGGCGACTCGCGTCGGCGTACCGTCGGGCCGGCCAACGGCCCCGGCGCCGCGCATGGACCACCGACCTGCCCGAGGGCTGGGTCGACACCTCGACGGTGGCCGCGCGCCGGGCCCTGACGGAGGCCGATCGCCGACGGTGGCTGGGTCGCGGCGCCGGCTGAGGTCCGCACCCCATGCGGATCGGCTCCCGAACCGGCGTTTCAGCGACCAATTCGCATGGGGTGCGGTCAACGGAGGCGGGAGGCCAGCGCAGCCACCTGCTCCAGCGGCGGGTCGTACCCCGGGAAGTAGCAGCAGACCCGCTCGACGCCGGGGACGTCACCGAAGCGGCGGTGGATCTCGGCGGCGCACTCCTCGGGGGTGCCGGCGACGGCGAGGGTGGTGAGCATCGTGTCGTCGACGAGGGCGGTCATGGCGGCGACGTCGCCGGTCTTGGAGAGGCGGTTGAGCTCGGGCTGGAGCTCGGCCCAGTCCTCGACCTCGAGGACCGGGCGGTACGCCGGCGTGGAGCCGTAGAACGCGAGCAGCGCCCGGACGCCCGCCCGGGCGGCCGCGACCTCCGCCTCGGTGCGGCCCATCGCCACGATCGCCTGGGGGTGGACGGCGAAGTCGTCGGCGGACCGGCCGGCGAGCGCGAGGCCCTCGGCGACGGCCGGCAGGGTGCGCTCGCGGAAGTGGCGGTGGCTGTGGAAGGGCATGACCAGCAGGCCGTCGGCCACCTCGGCGGCGGTCCGGGTCATCAGCGGACCGAGGGCGCCGAGGAGGACGGGCGGCGGGCCGTACGGGTTGGGGCCGGGCACGAAGGTCGGCGGCATCAACGTGTGCGTGGTGTGCTCGCCGCGGAAGTCCAGGCGCTCGCCGGACTGCCAGGAGTGCAGGATCGCCTTCACGGCGCCGACGATCTCGCGCATCCGCGCGGCGGGCGGCGACCAGCGGGCGCCGTACCTCTTCTCGATGTGGGGCTGGATCTGCGAGCCCAGGCCCAGGCGGAACCGGCCGCCCGACATCAGCTGCAGGTCCCACGCCGTGTGAGCCAGGTGCATCGGCGAGCGCGGCATCGCGATCGCGACGTTGGTCATCAGGTCCGCGTCGACCTGGCCGGCCACGGCGGCGAGAGGGAGGAAGACGTCGTGCGGGCCCTCGAAGGTGAACAGGCCGGCGGCACCGGCGTCGGCGAGCTCGCGGGCGCGCTCGCGTACGGCGTCCGGCCGGGCGTCCAGTTGCAGGTCGAGGAGCACGGGCCCATCCAAGCGGACGGGCCCGTGCTGCGCATCCGAACCGGGATCAGGCGCCGTCGCTGGAGCCGAGGTCGGCGTGCGCGTCGCGCAGCTCGCGCTTGAGGATCTTGCCGCTCGGGTTCTTCGGCAGGGCCTCGGCGATCACGACGTACTTCGGCGCCTTGTAGCCGGCGAGCTTGGTGCGTGCGTGCGTGAGCACGTCGTCCGCGGTGAGCGTCGCCCCCACGCGGGGTACGACGACCGCCGCGACCGCTTCGACCCAGCGCGGGTGGCTGACGCCGAAGACCGCGACCTCCGCGACGTCGGGGTGTGTGTAGATCGCCTCCTCGACCTCGCGGCTCGCGACGTTCTCGCCGCCGGTCTTGATCATGTCCTTCTTGCGGTCGACGACGTAGAGGTGACCGGTGTCGTCGAGGTAGCCGAGGTCGCCGGAGTGGAACCAGCCGCCGCGGAAGGCCTCGGCCGTCTTCGCCTCGTCGCGGTAGTAGCCGAGCGTCGCGTGCGGGCTGCGGTGCACGATCTCCCCGACGGTGCCGGAGGGGACCGGCCGGTCCTCGTCGTCGACGATCCGGGTCTCCACGTTGATCGACGCGCGACCGGCCGAGCCGGCGTACGCCAGCTGCTCGTCGGGGCCGAGGATGGTGGCCAGCGGCGACATCTCGGTCTGGCCGTAGAAGTTCCACAGCGACACGTCCGGCAGCCGCTGCTGCAGCTCGCGCAGCACCTCGATCGGCATCGGCGAGGCGCCGTAGTAGCCCTTGCGCAGGCTGGACAGGTCGGTGCTGTCGAAGTCCGGGTGCCGCAGCAGCCCGATCCACACCGTCGGCGGCGCGAAGAACTTGGTGACCCGGTGCTCGGCGATCGTCCGCAGCACGGTGGCCGGGTCGGGGGCGGGCAGGATGATGCTCGTCGCGCCGAGGTAGACGTCGGTGCCGAGGAAGCAGTCCAGCTGGGCGCAGTGGTAGAGCGGCAGCGTGTGCAGCTCGACGTCGTCGGCGCTCATCGACCCGTCCACCGCGCACGACACGTACTGCCACAGCAGCGACCGGCTGCTCAGCAGCGCCCCCTTCGGCCGGGACTCGGTGCCCGAGGTGAACATCATCCGGACCGGGTCGTCGTCGGCCATCGGTACGACGGCCGCCGGGCCGTCGTGCTCCAGCCAGCCGGTCAGGTCGTCCCAGCCCTCGGGCACCTCCGCGTCGAGGAGCCGGATCACCCGCCGTACCCGGACCTGCGGCTCGGCGGCCGCGGCGAGGGCGGCGTCGGCCACCGGGACCAGCGCGTCCTCGGCGACGAACCCGGCCGCGCCGCTGTGGTCGAGGATGAACGCGATCTCGTCGGCGCCGAGCATGAAGTTGATCGGCACCAGCACCACGCCGGCCCGGGCGGCGGCGAAGTCGAGGACCGCGAACTGCCAGCAGTTGTGGCTGAGCAGGGCCAGCCGGTCGCCCTTGGCGAGCCCGGCCTCCGCGAGCGCGGCGGCCGTCCGCTCGACGTACCCCTCGAGCTCGGCGAACGTGAGTCGCTTCGCGCCGTCGATGATCGCGACCTTGTCGGGGACGCGCTGGGCGGTGCGGCGGGGGAGGTCGCCGAGGGTGTGCTGCCGGGCGGAGGAGACGTCGCTCATGGCCCGAGGCTAGCCCTCGCCTCAGGCGCCCCGACCCCCGCACCCCATGCGTTTTGGCGGCGGAAAGGCCGTTCTGGCGACCAGAACGCATGGGGTGCGGGGAAGGCGGACGCGGTGCCCGCCGGTCTGCGCCGGGTGTGACCGGAGTGACATCCGACTAGGCTCGACGGCGTGCACCGCATCTTCTCGACGAGCCTCGCGTCGGTCTACCCGCTCTACCTGGCCAAGGTGGAGCGCAAGGGCCGGAGCCAGGCCGAGCTCGACGAGGTGATCGGCTGGCTGACCGGGTTCTCCGAGGCCGAGCTGCGGGCCCACCTCGACGCGGAGACCACGTTCGAGGAGCTCTTCGCCGCTGCCCGGCTCAACCCCGCGGCCGGCCTGATCACCGGCGTCGTCTGCGGGGTGCGGGTCGAGGACGTCGAGGACCCGCTGATGCAGAAGATCCGCTACCTCGACAAGCTGGTCGCCGCGCTCGCTCGGGGCAAGGCGATGGACAAGGTGCTCCGCGGCTGACGCGGGGACGCGACGAGGGCAGGCCCGGCCGCGCCGGACCTGCCCTCGTCGCGTCGGGTCAGCTGGTGCAGGCGAGGTAGCCGGCGCTGACGGTCTTCTTCTTGCCGTTGTCGAGGACGACGGTGGCGGTGATGTCAGCGGCGGCGTTGTCGGCGAGGGGCAGGACGACGGCCTTGCCCTTCTTGACCTTCTTGCCCTTGAGGGTGGCGGCCTTCTTGCCGTTGACGGAGAAGGTGACCTTCTCGATCTGCTTGACCTGCTTCTTCTTGGCGGTCAGCGTGGCGGTGGCGTTGTGGGTGGCGCAGCTGCGGGCGCCGGGGAGGGCGACATACTTGCCGGCCTTGCCAGACGGGGCCTTGGACGCCGAGCCGATGGGCGCGAAGTTCAGCGCCGCGCTACCGGACATCGGCAGCGACGTGCTCGTCGAGGAGGTGCGGGAGATCTCGCTCTCGAGGTAGCCACGGTAGGTGCCCGGCACCAGGTAGATCGTGCCGGCCGAGGAGCTGTCCCAACCGAGGCCGTAGTGGTCCTCGTACGGGTCACCGTTGTCGTCGTAGATGTACACGTCGGTGTAGGCCGGGCCCTTGTGGTGCTGCGTCCAGCTCAGCCACATCGGCTGGGCCAGGGTGAACTCGAAGGCGACCTGGATCTGGGCGAGGGCGTTGGCCGTGCAGGTGGAGCCACCGGGCTTGGCCGCGACGGACTGGAAGGAGCCCGTGAAGGAGGTCGTGATCGACTGCGGGAGGCCGCCGGCCGTCGTGGCTCGCGACGACGCCGCGAGCGTCGCGGTGGTGGTGAGGGTGTCGGCTGGGTCCCCGTTGGCGACGTAGCTGCGCGTCGCGGTGAGGTTGGTGGCGACGGCGGGGCCGTTCTCCGTCAGCGGGACGGTGGCCGGCGTGCCCGGGGGAGGCGTGGTGGCCGTGCACGCGCCGGCCGAGAGCGCCGACTGGACGGCAGGGTCCACCTCGACCGTGGTGAAGACCGGTGCGGCGTGGGCCGCGGGCGGAGTGGCGAGCAGGGCGCCCGCCGTGAGGGCGGCGGTGAGGCCGGCGCCGAGCAGGCGGGTACGGGTGTGCGTCATCAAGAGCGTCTCCTTGTCCGAGGGGTCCAGACCGCGACCGTTCCCCCCGGACCGCCGCGTCGGCCATCGACCCTACTGACGCCGAGCCGCTCGCGGGAGGAATGCAAGGTAAAGACTCGGGCCGGGCGCCCGGTGCGAACAGGTGCGAACAGGTGCTTGCACCCAGCAAGCACCTCGCCTACCCTCGGTATCCGCAACTATCAGTTGCACCTATCTGTCGCACCAGCGTCGGTGCGGGGAGAGCGAGGCCGCCATGCTTGCCCACGAACGGATCGGCTCCGGAGAGCCTCTCGTCCTGGTCCACGGGATCGGACATCGACGACAGGCGTGGTACCCGCTCGTCGACCGGCTGGCGCAGGAGCGCGAAGTCATCCTCGTCGACCTGCCGGGGCACGGAGAGTCCCCGGCGCTGGTGCCCGACGGCCGGCCGGTGCGTGACATCCTGCGCGACATCCTCGAGGACTTCTTCGCGGCCGAGGGCCTCGACCGGCCCCACATCGCGGGCAACTCGCTCGGCGGCCGGATCGCGCTCGAGGCGGCGGCCGACGGCCTGGTCAGCAGTGCGACCACGCTCGCCCCGGCTGGGTTCTGGCGCAACCAGGTCGACTTCGCCTACATCCGGGGGGTCTTCACCCTGCTCACGGGCGCCGCCGCGCTCGCCCAGCCGCTCGCCCCCGCCCTTCTCAAGACGGCCCCCGGCCGGGCCGCTGCCTTCGGCCTGCTGATGACCAAGGGCCACCGGCTCGACCCGGTGGCCGCCCTCGGCGACGTGCGGGGGCTGGTCCACGCCCGGCCCGCGCTGGAGACCATCATCGACGGCGGCTTCCCCTTCGACCGCCCGATCGACCCGGCCATCCCCGTCACCGTCGCCTGGGGCACCCGCGACCTCGTCCTGCTGCCCTACCAGGCCGGCCGCGCGCGGCGGGCCCTCCCGGACGCCGAGCACGTGACACTGCCGAAGTGCGGCCACGTCCCGATGGTCGACGACGTCGACCTGGTGGCCGACGTGCTGCTGCGGGGCTCCGCCCACCCGCGACTCGGCCAGGCGACCTACGACGTCGCCTGACCGGTCGCAGCGGGACACCTGCAGCGCGACACCCGCAGCGCGGTGCCCGAGGTCATGGTCGTCGGCCGCCCTGCGGAGAGTGCGCGCCGATACGGTGACGCTGTGACCACGCCCGCTGACCTCACGACCTACGTCCGCTCGATGATCCCGATCATGGACGCCATGGGCGTCGAGGTGGTCGAGGCCGGGCGCAACGCGGTCGCGGCCCGGCTGCCCGCCGGCCCCAACGTCAACCACTTCGGTACGGCGTACGCCGGCTCGTTGTTCACCGTCGCGGAGGTGCTGGGCGGCCTCTACGCGAGCACGTCGCTGAGCGCCGAGGGCGGCGTCCCGCTGCTCAAGTCGATGACCATCGACTTCCTGCGCCCCGCCACCACCGCCGTGGTCTCGCGCGCGCGGATCGAGGACGACGAGATCGAGCGGATCCTGGCGGAGTACGCCGAGCGCGGGAAGTCCGACTTCGAGCTGGTCGCCGAGGTCACCGACGAGGAGGGCACGGTCGTCGCGCGGACCCGGGGGCTCTACCAGCTGCGCCGGTTCTGAGCCTGCGGCCCGCCCCGTGCGGGGGTGAGGGTTCCCGGCACGGCCGGGGCCCCGGCTTGGTGACGGTTCGCCGTGACAGGTGGAGCGGGAATCGTCGCCCGACCCCTCAGGATCCCGACCTCCCTGCCGATGACCGCACTGCGCGGGTGGTCGCGCGAGTGCCAGAGGGATAGCCTTCGAAAGGTCAGCGATCGCTGTGGGAGGGGATCGAGGCCTGATGGACCTGGACCAGGAGCTCGAGCTGCCGGCGGAGGCGCGCGCGCTCCTCGACGCCGTGGTCGCGATCGGTTCCGGCCTGGACCTGCGCGGTCTGCTCACCCGCATCGTCGAGGCGTCGTGCCGACTCACCGACGCCGAGTACGGCGTCCTGGGCATCGTCGACGACGAGGGCGACTTCATCGACCTGGTGCCCAACGCCGCCGTCGGCGAGCAGTTCGACAAGATCGGGATGATGCCGAAGGGGCACGGCCTGCTGGGGCTGGTGCCGCGGGAGCGGCGCACCATCCGGGTCGACCACGTCGCCGAGCACCCGGTGTCGTCCGGCTCCTTCCCGAAGAGCCACCCGGTGATCGACCGCTTCCTCGGCGCGCCGGTCCTGGTGCGGGACACGGCATTCGGTCACCTCTACCTCGGCAACAAGCGCGGCGGCGTGGAGTTCACCGCGACCGACCAGGCGCTGGTCGAGGCCCTGGCCCGCGCCGCGGGCACCATGATCGACAACGCCCGCACCTACGAGCAGGTCGAGTGGCGCCGCCGGTGGCTCGCCGGCACCCAGGAGGTGGGCCGCGACCTCACCGGCACCGCCAGCGTCGAGGACGCCGTCGACGAGCTCGTGGAGTCGCTGCGTGAGCTGTGCGACGCCCGGCTCGTCGCCTACGTCCGGGTCGACGCGGGGCTGCTCGAGGTCCAGCAGGTCGCCGGGGACGCCGAGGCCGCGCCGCGCGTCGTCGAGCGGTACGGCGAGCAGATCCGCGAGGCGACGTCCTCCCGGATGCCGGAGCGGGTTCCCCACGACCACCACCGCACGACCCTCGTCGTACCGGTGCCCACCCGGCTCGCCGGGCCCGGCGCGATCCTCGTCGAGCACGCGGAGGAGACCCCGTCGCTGCGCGACATCATGCTCGACCTGGTGTCCGTCACGGCAACCCAGCTGGGCCTGATCCTCGACCGGGGGCAGGCGCTGCGGGAACGGGCGCAGCTGCTCGTGGCCCGTGACCGTGACCGGATCGCGCGCGACCTGCACGACCTGGTCATCCAGCGCCTCTTCGCGACCGGGATGCAGCTGCAGGGTGCGCGCGGCCTCGACGCCACCGAGCTCCGCACCCGCGTCGACGGCGCCATCGCCGAGCTCGACGGAGCGATCGGGGAGCTGCGCTCGGTGATCTTCGAGCTCGGCACCGAGTCGGGCCGTCCCCTGCTCGACGACGTCCGTACGCTGCTGGCCGAGTACGCGCCGGTGCTGGGCTTCCAGCCGCTGCTGCGGATCCAGGGACCGGTCGACCGGGCCCTGGTCCCCGAGGCCGGCGCGCACGTGCTGGGCACACTGCGCGAGGCGCTCTCCAACGTCGCCCGGCACGCCGGGGCGTCCACGGTCACCGTCGAGGTGACCGCGTCGTCGGCGTGGTTCCGGCTGCGGGTCATCGACGACGGCGCCGGGTTCGACCCGACCACCGTGACGTCCGGCAGCGGGACCGGCAACCTGCGCTCCCGGGCCGAGAGCCTGGGCGGCCACCTGCTGGTGACCTCGGCGCCCGGTCAGGGGACCACCTTGGAGTGGGTCATTCCGGCAGTGGGCTGAGCTCCTCGACGCTCCCGAACGACCCGAGGTCCTCGAACCCGAACAGGTCGTCGACCAGCTCCGCCTCCGGCAGCGCCGACGGGTCGGCCAGGCCGTCGAACGCCGGGCCGTCGAACGCCGGGCCGTCGAACGCCAGGTCGTCGCGCGCCACGTCGTCCGGGACGGCGTCGCGCAGCTCGGGCGTCGTCCCCGCGAGCAGCGGCCACAGCGTGCGTGCCGCCATCGCCGCCGCGGTGGCGCCGACCATCACCACGAGCAGCCGGGTGAGCGCCTCGTCCAGGGTGAGCTCGCCCTGGGCGAGGAGGAAGCCGGCGGGGGAGGCCACGAGGGCAGCGAGCACGAACACGCGCAGGTCGAGCAACATGGGTGGTCCTCCTAGACCCCTGCTCCGAGGGCCGGGCGGGCCCCGGCTGCCGACACCACCGCGACCGAGCGGACCTCGCGGGCCGCGCCGAGCTCGGCGTACGAGAAGACGGGGAGGCGCTCGACCGTCGGCGCCACGAGGCGGCGTACGGCGGCCCGCAGGGCCGGCGCACAGACGAGCACCGGTTGCACGTCGGTGTTCTCCGCTGCCTGCGCCGCCTGGACCAGGCCCAGCAGTACGTGCTGGGCCACGTCGGGGTCGAGGACCACGACGGCGCCCTGCTCGGTCGGGCGCAGGCCCTCGAGCATCTGCTGCTCGAGGCGCGGCTCGAAGCTGATCGCGTGCAGCACCCCGTCGGTGACGAAGGGGGCGGCGAGGGCGGGCTCGAGCGCGGCGCGGGCAGCCTCGACGAGGCCGTCGAGGTCCTTGCTGATCGCGGCGCGGACCGAGAGCGCCTCGAAGATCCGCACCAGGTCGCGGATCGGGATCCGCTCCTCCAACAGGCCACGCAGCACCCGCTGCACCTCGCCGAGCGAGAGCTGGGTCGGGGTGAGCTCCTCGATGACCACCGGATGGGTGCGCTTGACGACGTCGGTGAGCAGCCGGACGTCCTCGCGGCCCAGCAGGCGGCTGGCGTGCTGGTGCACGACCTCGGCGAGATGGGTGGTGACGACGGAGGCCCGGTCGACGACGGTGGCGCCACCGATCTCGGCCTGGTGCCGCAGCTCGGCCGGGATCCACTTGGCGTCCAGGCCGAAGACCGGCTCGCGGGTCGGGGTGCCGGGCAGCGAACCGAGGAACTCGCCGATCGCCAGCACGGTGCCGCGCGGCGCCTCGCCCCGGGCGACCTCGGCGCCGTAGAGCGTGATGGCGTAGGTGTTGGCGGGCAGCTCGAGGTTGTCGCGGGTGCGCACCGGGGGGATCACGATGCCCAGCTCGCCGGCCACCTTGCGGCGCAACGCCTTGACCCGGTCGAGCAGGTCGCCACCGGACCGGCTGTCGACGAGGTCGATCAGGTCGGCCGAGAGCTCCAGGCCCAGCGGGTCGACCCGGATCTCGGCCACCAGCGCCTCGGGGGTGTCGGGGACCTGCGCCAGGTCGCCCGCAGTGGCGTCGGCGTCGGCGGTCGTCGTACCGGCGGCGGACTCGTCGATCCGGCTCGCGCCGAGCAGCATCAGGCCGCCCGCGACCAGGAAGGGCAGCTTCGGCAGACCCGGGATCGCGCACAGGGCCAGCGCGCCGAAGCCGGCCACCCGCAGCGGCATCTTGCGCTGGAAGATCTGGCCGACGATGTCGGAGCCCATGTCGGAGTCGGCGACCGCGCGGGTCACGATCAGGCCGGTCGCGACGGACAGCAGCAGCGCGGGGATCTGGGAGACCAGGCCGTCGCCGATGGAGAGCAGCGAATAGGTGTTGATCGCCTCGCCGAACGGCATGCCGTACTGGGCCACGCCGATCGCGAAGCCGCCGAGCAGGTTGACCAGGGTGATCACGATGGCCGCGATCGCGTCGCCCTTCACGAACTTCGACGCACCGTCCATCGCGCCGTGGAAGTCGGCCTCCGCGTGCACCTCCGCCCGCCGGCGCCGGGCCTCCTCCTCGTCGATGAGGCCCGAGTTGAGGTCGGCGTCGATCGCCATCTGCTTGCCCGGCATCGCGTCGAGCGTGAACCGCGCGCCCACCTCGGCCACCCGGCCGGCACCGTTGGTGATCACGACGAACTGGATGACGAGCAGGATCGCGAACACGATCAACCCGACGATCAGCGAGCCCCCGACGACGAAGTGGCCGAAGGTGTCGATCACCTTGCCGGCGTACCCGTCGAGGAGGACCAGCCGGGTCGCGCTCACGTTGAGGGCCAGCCGGAACAGCGTCATCACGAGGATGACCGACGGGAACGCCGAGAACTCCAACGGCTTGTGGATGAACATCGCGACCATCAGCACGAGCAGGGCCCCGGTGATGTTGAGCGCGATCATCAGGTCGAGCACGACCGCCGGCAGCGGCACGACGAGCATGACGACGATCAGCACGATGCCCAGGGGGACACCGAGCCGGGTCAGCGACTTCACGGACATGCGGCGGGTACAGCCTCTCGACCAGGTCGCGCCGTCCGTGGCACTGCGGGGTGTCGCCGTCCTGGCGTCGCAGGCTCCATCGGCAGGTCAGGGCTGTGGATGAGGGGTTGACGTGCTGCATGAATCCCCGGACATCCGGGGATTCATGCGCTTGTCAGGTGTTGCAACCCCTGACAACCGTAGGGATCCCCGGACATCCGGGGATTCATGCACCCTCCGCCGCCCGCCGGCGCCGGGAGAGCGCGAGCACCTCCGGCAGCTCGTCGGTACGGCGGGGGGTGCGGTGCTCGCCGCCGTACTGGCCGGCGTTGCGGCGGCTGAGCACGAAGGCCAGCACCTGCGCGACGGCGGCCCACAGCTCGCGGGGGATCTCCTGACCGACCTGGCAGTGCCGGTAGAGCGCCCGGGCGAGGGGGACGTCCTGCACGAGCGGCACCCGCTCCTCGGCGGCGACCTCGCGGATCCGGGCGGCGATGGCGCCGGCGCCGCGGGCGACGACGCGGGGGGCGCCCTGCTCGGGGTCGTAGCGCAGGGCGACGGCGACGTGGGTGGGGTTGACCAGCAGCACGTCGGCGGTGGCGACGTCGGCGATCATCCGGTTGCGGGCGGCGGCCATCTGTCGGGCGCGGATGGCGCTCTTGACCAGCGGGTCGCCCTCGGCCTGCTTGTGCTCCTGCTTGATCTCGCTGTGGCTCATCCGCAGCTGCTTGCCGATCCGGCGGCGCATCATCGCGTAGTCGGCCGCGGCCATCACGAGCCCCGCGAGGGCAACGGTGAGGATGAGGTGGGAGACCTCGGTGCTCACCTGGTGGATGACCACGCCGATCGGGAGCAGGCCACCGACCAGCGGCATCATCGACTTCACCGCGCCCCAGGCGAGGAAGCCGACGACCGTGCTCTTGCCGAGCACCTTCGCGCCCTCCCACAGGGCGTGCGGACCGAAGAGGCGCTTGGCGCCCTTGAACGGGTCGAGCTTCTTGGGGTCGGGCTTGGCGAGCTTCGGGGAGAGGTAGAAGCCGCCCTGGGCGAGCGCCGAGACGACGCCGATCACGAGGATCATCGAGCCCAGGACCAGCAGGGTGAGGAAGACGTGGCGTCCGGCGTCGCCGAGCAGGGTCAGGGCCAGCGACACCGACGGGTCCGAGGCCGAGCGCAGCGAGGTCGCCATCATCGTGCGCAGCGCGCCGAGCTCGTGGTCGAGCAGCGGGCCCATCGCGAGCGACACGACGAGCAGGCCCAGCCAGCCGCCGAGCTCGGGGGTGCGCGGGACCTGGCCGTCCTTGCGGGCCTGCTTCTTCCGCTTGGGAGTGGGCTTCTCGGTCTTCTCCTCGCTACCGGCCACCGACGATCACCCCGCTCCTGCCATCGTCGCCATCGCCTGGTTGGCGTAGGTCACGAGACGGTCGAGCGCATCCGGGATCATCGGGAAGGACAGGCCGAGCAGGAGCAGGGTGAGCCCGACCTTGGCGGGGAACATCATGCTGAGCGCGTTGAGCTGCGGCGCCACCTTGGTGAGCAGTGCGAGCGCCAGGTCGGCGACGAAGAGCACCGCGATCATCGGCAGCGCCATCTGCACCGCCACCGTGAAGAACATCGAGAACGCCGTCAGCAGCACGCCGTCCCAGCTCGAGAGGTCGGGCATGCCGGTGAGCGGGAGGTACCGGAAGGTGCTGAGCAGGCCACCGATCACGATCAGGTGCCCGCCGGACACGACGAGCAGTGCGGTCGCGAGCAGCTGGTGGAAGCGGCCGAAGACGGTGTTGGAGTTCATCGCGAGCGGGTCCCACGCTGCGGCCAGCGCGAAGCCGCCGAACACGTCGACCAGCGAACCCGCGGCGCCGACCGCCGAGAACAGCAGCATCGTCACGTAGCCCATGCCCACGCCGATCAGCGCCTGCGCCGCGGTGGCCATCACGAGCGCGGGCGTCGTACCGGGCAGGTCCTGGGTGGCCAGGGTCGGCGCCATCGCCAGCGACAGGCCGAGCGCGAGGACCACCTTGGCCATGGTGGGGATGCCCCGCGTCGCGAACGGGGGTACGACGACCAGCCACGCCACCACCCGCACCGAGGCGAGCAGCAGGGCGCTGAGCGCGGCTCCGTCGACGGAGAGGACCATGACGTCGCCTAGGCGAGCAGGCCGGGGAGCAGGTCGAACAGCTCGCGGGTGAACGCCATCAGGGTGTGCAGCATCCAGTTGCCGCAGAACAGCATGGCCAGCCCGACGCCCACCAGCTTGGGGACGAAGGAGAGGGTGAACTCCTGGATCTGCGTCATCGACTGGAACAGCGAGATGGCGAAGCCGATGACCAGCGAGGTCGCGAGGATCGGCGCCGACAGCTTGAGCGCCACCAGCATGGTCTTGAGGGCGATCTCGATGATCGCGGTGTCGGTCATCGTCGTCCCTCGCTAACCGGTCCCGTACGACGCGACGAGCGCCTTGATGATCAGGGCCCATCCGTCGACCATCACGAACAGCAACAGCTTGAACGGCAAGGACACCATCACCGGCGGCATCATCATCATGCCGAGGCTCATCAGCGCCCCGCTCACGACGATGTCGATGACGAGGAACGGGATGAAGATGATGAACCCGATGACGAAGGCGTCCTTGAGCTCGGAGAGCACGAACGCCGGGATCAGGGTGGCGGTCGAGACGTCGTCGCGGTTCTCGGGCAGCTTGCGGTCGGCGACGCTGGTGAGCAGCTGCAGCTCGCCGTCGTCGGTGTTGTCGAGCATGAACGCGCGCAACGGCTCCATGCCGTCGTGGAAGGCGGCCTGCGTCGTCTTGTCGCCGTCGAGGTAGGGCTGCACGCCGTCGTCGTTCACCTGGGAGAGGACCGGCGACATGATGAACAGGCTCAGGAACAGGGCGAGGCCGGCGAGCACCTGGTTGTTCGGGGTCTGCTGCAGGCCGAGCGCGTTGCGGGTCAGGCCGAGCACGACGAGGATCTTGGTGAAGCTGGTACAGGTCAGCACGATCGCTGGCAGCAGGCTGAGCAGGGTCAGCGCCAAGAAGACCAGCAGGCTGTTGCTCGGCTTGTCGGTCATCCCCGACAGGTCGATCTGCACGGTGCCGCCGCCCTTGCCGGGCCCGTCGGGGCCGTTCGGGCCGCTGGGCTCGGCCAGCACCAAGGCCACCCTGCTCAGCGTCAGGGACAGCGTCGTCACGACGCCCGCTTCCTGGTGACGGCCGCCATCGCGTCCTTCCACGTCTGGGGCGAGAGCACCGAGCCGGAGAGGGGGCTCGAGGCGGGAACGACGCGTGCGTGGCGCGGCCCCGCCGGGCGGCCGTACCCGTCGACGGCGGCGTCGACGTCGACAGCGGCATCGACATCGACGTCGGCGTCCGCGGCGACCGGATCGGTCGGGCTCAGGTCCAGCCCGATCTCGTCCGGCTCGACCTCGGCGAGCAGGGTGATCTGCTGCTCGGTGGTGCCGAGCACCAGGATGCGGGTGCCGACCGAGACCACGGCGACCCCCTGACCGCGGCCGAGCGCCTGGCGCTGGACGACCTGGATCGCGGCGCCGGCGGGCGCCTTGAACCGGCGGTTGGCGAAGCGGGCGATGAGCAGCAGCAGCCCGACGACGAGCGCCAGCGAGCCGACCAGGCGAACGGCCAGCTCGCCCAGGCTCACGCTGTCGGACATCGGGGTCAGACCGCGGCGTTCGCGTCGAGGATCTCGGTGACCCGCAGGCCGAAGTCCTCGTCGACGACGACGACCTCGCCGCGGGCGACGAGACGGCCGTTGACGAGGAGGTCGGCGGGGCTGCCGGCGGCGCGGTCCAACTCGAGGACGGCGCCCGGGGTCAGGGCGAGCAGGTCGCGCACGGTCATCCGGGTGCGACCGAGCTCGACGGTGACCTCCATGTCGACGCCCTGGAGCAGCTCCAGGCCGCGCGGCGGTGCGGCCGGGGCGCCGAACGCGGGCACGAACGGCTCGGAGGCAGCGTCCTCGACGGCGTCGGCCAGCACGGACGCGGCGGGCGCCGCGTCCTCGGTGATCGGCTCGCGGGCCCCGGCGAGGGTGGCCTCGGGGACGAGGACGGCGGCCGCGATGCCGGCGCCGATGAGCGGGACGGTGCTGAACGGGCCACCGAGCTCGGCGGTGACGTCGTACCCCGCCGCGTCGAGGTCGAGGGTGCGGGCGCTGCGGGCGTGCGCGCCGAGCTGGCGGGCCGCGGCGTCGAGGGCCGGCTGGACGGCGGAGGCGACGTCGAGCGCTCCGATCGGGCTGCTGGCGAGGGCCTCGACCAGTTCGGTGCCGACAAGGACGACGACCGCGCCGGGCACCCCGCCGTCGAGCTCGGCGATGGCGCCGCCCGCGAAGGCCGCGGTGACGTGCGGCGAGCCGGGCTGGGCCGGGCCGGGCGTCAGCGGCGTGACGGCCGGCAGGGACCCGGCCGCGGCGACCGCGACGGCCTCGGCGAGCAGGGCGGGGTCGAGTACGTCGGTCATGGGATCAGGACTCCTCGGGCGTGGTGACGATGAGGGCGGCGAGGCGCTGGCCACGGGCGCCGGGGGTGGCATGGGCGAAGGTGTTGCCGGCGACGGTCACGTCCAGCGGCGCGGACGCTGGGTGGTTGAGCCGCAGCACCGATCCGGGACGCAGGTCGGCCAGCGTCGCCGGGTCGACCGGGATCGGCCGGAACCGGACCGAGACCGACACGGGAACCCGTTGGAACTGCTCCTGCAGCAGGTGTGCGGAGCGCGCGCGCTGGGCGCGCTCACGGTCGGAGACCGCACCGTTGCCGGTGGCGTTGGTGAGGTGGGGGAGCAGGCCGCTGAACGGCAGGCACACCGACATCCGGTGCGCGCGCTCGCCGATCTTGAGCTCGAGGGTCACCACCACCATCACGTCGGCGGCGCTGGCGACCTGGGCGAACTGGGGGCTGTACTCGATGCCGGTGACGTTCGGCTCCAGCGTCACGATCCCGTCGAGGGCGTAGCGCATCTCACCGAGCAGCCGCTCGACCAGCCCGCGGATCACGCCGTCCTCGATCTCGGTCAGCGGCCGGTCCGGCTGCTCGTCGGAGCCGGGCCCGCCGAGCATGTGGTCGAGGCACGACATCGTCGCGAACAGCGGGATCTCCAGCACGCCGGTGCCGGGGATGGGGTCGGCCGTGAACAGGGTCATGTACGTCGACGGGCCGAGGCTGTCGACGTACTCGGCGTAGGTGCGCTGCTCGATGCCGGTGAGCGCGACCGTGCACACGGTGCGCAGCGAGCTCGTGAACACTGTCGTCGCCTGGCGCGCGAAGCTGTCGAAGCCGAGCTGCAGGGTGCGCTGGTGCTCGCGCGAGAGCTGGATCGGTCGCCGGAAGTCGTACGGCGTGGGTTCGGCCGTGCGAGGCCGGCGGCGCGGCCGCTGGAGGGTCACGACGAGCCCATCGTCGCCGCGGTGCCGGACCTGAGGGGTCGCCAGGGCACCGGGCGGTCAGGGTCCCGTGGTCACTTCGGGCTATGCAGGGTCCCCGGGAGGGTCCCGGTCGGCCGCGAGCGCAGCGAGCCTGGTTGACCGGAACGGCAAGGCGGCGAGCGAAGCGAGCGCAATGCCTTTCGCGAGCGAAGCGAGCTATTGGGTGACGTACTCGGTGAAGTACACCTCCATCACCTCGTGGTGGTAGCGCTCCTTGAGCCGGTCGAGCAGCTGCTTGCGCAGGGCCTCACGCACGTCCGGCTTGTTGACCTCGCCGACCGGGAGCCCGCTGAACACGGTGATCGCGGCGTCGAGGGCCTTGCTGCCGTCGGCCTCCTGGGTGCCCTCGGTGAGCTGGAGGGCCATGCCGAGGCGCAGGTAGTGGCCGCCGGCGAGGTTGACCTGGATCGCCTCGAGGGTGACCACCTCGCCCGGCTTGGGTCCGGCGTCGCCGCTGGGCTTGAGCACGAAGAACCAGGCGCCGCCGCCGACCAGGGCGAGGAGCAGGATGGCGATGCCGATCGTCCGGCCCTTGCCGCCCTTGGCGGCGGCCTCTGCGGTGGCCGCGGGTGCGGCGACGGTGGTGCTCACGGTCGTTCCTCTCGGCTGTCTGCGGGGGCGGGGCGGGCGGCGGCGTCCGGTCCGGAGGCCGTGCCGTCGCCGGCGGGGTCGATGGGGAGGCCCTCGAGTCCGGCCTCGCGGCGCAGCTCGTCGTACGCCTGTCCCATGAGGGCGCGGGTCTCGGCCGGCTGCTGGCTGAGGACCAGGACGTCGACGCGCTTGTTGACCCGTTGCGAGCCGGTGCGGGCCGGGTCGACGAGCGGCTTGGTGTGGCCGAAGCCGGTGGCGCGCAGCCGGCGGGCGGGGATGCCGTGGGTGTCCTCGAGGCGGTGCAGCACGTTGGCTGCGCGGGCCAGCGACAGCTCCCAGTCGGAGGGGTAGTAGCGCGGCTTCACGGGCTCCTGGTTGGTGTGGCCGTCGAGCTCGATCGGCTCGTGCAGCTCGGCCAGCACCGGCGCGATGGCGTCGACCACGCGCCGTCCGCGCTCGGTCAGCTCGGCGATGTCGGGGTCGAACACGACGTGCTGCGACACCAGGCTGACCACCAGGCCGCGCTCGTCGATGGTCGCGCGCACGTCGTCGCGCAGGCCCTGGTCGCGCAACGCCTTGTCGATCTTCTTCCAGACCTTGAGCAGGCGGTCGACCTCGGCGCGGGCGGCGCCCTGGGTGCGCTCGCTCTTGAGCCGGTCCGACTCCTGCAGGATCTTCGTGACGGTCTCGCGCTGGTTCTCCGGAACCTGGGCGAGCAGCATCTCGAAGGACGCGTTCTCGGCGGTGACGCCCTTGGCGTTGCTGACCGGACTGGCGCCGTTGAGGATCGACTGCTCCCGGCCGAAGCCGACGGCGAGGCCCTCCTTGAGCTCCTCGTACTTCTTCTCGTCCACGTTCGACATCGCGAACATGACGATGAACAGCACCATCAGCAGGGTCACCATGTCGGCGTAGGTCACGAGCCAGCGCTCGTGCCCGGCGCCGTGGTCCTCGTGCTCCTCCTCGTGGTGGCGGCGGCGGGGCGGGCTGGTGCCGCGACCTGCCTTGCCGGAGGACATCAGGCCGCCTCGCGCTCGACGGTGCCGGTCGGCAGCAGGGAGCGCAGCTTCTCCGCCACCAGGCGGGGGTTGGCGCCGGCCTGGATGGCGGCGACGCCCTCGATGGCGACCTCCATCCGGGCGCACTCCAGCTCGCCGAGCCGCTTGAGCCGGCTCGAGATGGGCAGCCAGATGACGTTGGCCGACAGGACGCCCCACAGGGTGGCGACGAAGGCGCCGGCGATGAGGTGACCGAGCTCGTCGGGGGTCGCGAGGTTCTCGAGCACGTGGACCAGGCCCATGACGGTGCCGATGATGCCGATGGTCGGGGCGTAGGCGCCGGCGTCGCCGAAGAACTTCGCGGCCTGCTTGTCGTCGCGCTTCTTGGCGCGCAGCTCGGCCTCGAGGATCTCGCGGACGTCCTCGGGGTCGGTGCCGTCGATGGCCATGGTGACGCCCTTGACCAGGAAGGGGTCGTCGATGTCGCGCAGGCTGTCCTCCAGGGCCAGCAGGCCCTCGCGGCGGGCCCGCTCGGCGAGCGAGACGACCTGCGGGACGAGCGCCTCGGCCGGCTCGACCGAACCGGTGAACGCCCGCTTCGCGTCCTTCACCGCGGCCTTGGCGTCGCTCATCGTGCCGCCGGCGATGGTGACGGTGATCGTCGTCCCCAGCACCAGGAGCATCGGCGGGAGCAGCAGCAGGCTCATCGGGTTGCCGCCCTCGAGGACGTTGGCCACGACGATGATCACCAGGCCGGCGACGATGCCGACCGGGGTTGCGATGTCCTTCACGGGGTCACTCCTCGCGGGGGTACGGCGGTCAGCCGGTTCTGCCGCGCTCGTACCGGTGCGACGGTGGACGCCTCCGGCAGTGCCGCCCGGGCCACGATGGCCGAGCGGTAGTCGATGACGGCGTCGCGCACCTCGTCGAGGGACTCGGCCACGATGTACTTGGTGCCGTCGACCAGGGTCACCACGGTGTCCGGGGTGCAGTCGACGCGCTCGATCAGGTCCGCATTCATCACGAACGTGGTTCCCGAGAGTCGGGTCAGCGAGATCACCGCGGCACCTCCGTGTGCGTGGATCGGGTGGGGAGCGCCCTCCGTGGCGTTCCGCAGGTCCCATCGGCCAGGTCCCCGGGACCCTGAGCCTTCGGTGAGCCTTTGATGAGCCGTCGACGGGCCCGCGTGCGCTCCCGCACCCGGATCGGCGCTAGCGCTTGATGTTGACGAGCTCCTCGAGCACCTGGTCGCTGGTCGTGATCACCCGGGAGCTGGCCTGGAAGCCGCGCTGGGCGAGGATCAGGTTCGTGAACTCGGCCGACAGGTCGACGTTCGACATCTCCAGGGCACCCGCCATGATCTGGCCGCGCTGGCCCTGGCCCGCGACACCGAGCTGGACGGCGCCGGAGTTGGCGGACTCGCGGAAGGCGGTGTCGCCGATCTTCTCCAGGCCCATCGGGTTGGTGAAGTCCGCGACGGCGAGCTGGCAGATGTCGCGCTGCACGCCGTCGGAGAACACGCCCCGGACCTTGCCGTCCGCGGAGATCGAGTACGACGTCAGCTCCACGCCGGCCGGCAGCGTGGCGTCGATCATGTGCAGGTCGACGTCTCCCGGTGCGCCGGCCGGCAGGCCGGCCGCGTCGAGGGCGTAGCCCTGGACCCGCATGCCGCTGGGCGCGACCAGGAGGCCGGCCTGGTCGAAGGTGAACGCGCCGGCCCGGGTGTAGACGTTCTCCAGGCCGTCGCGCAGCACGAAGAAGCCGTCGCCCTGCAGCATCACGTCGGTCGGGCGGCCGGTGAGCTGCGCCGAGCCCTGGCCGAAGTTGGCCATCGTCGCGGCCAGCTGGACGCCGAGGCCGACCTGGATCGGGTTGGTGCCGCCGCGCTCGGCGTTGCCGCCCGAGGCCGCGGTGAGCATCTGGCTGAGGGTGTCGGAGAAGACGGTGGTCGACGACTTGAAGCCGGTGGTGTTGGCGTTGGCGATGTTGTTGCCGGTGACGTCGAGCATGGTCTGGTTCACGCGGAGGCCGGAGATGCCGGCGAAGAGCGAGCGAAGCATGGTGGTTCTCCTTCAGGCGGGTGGGTCAGGCGGTGGTGGACGGGGTGCCGCTCGGCGGCACGTAGGTGCCACCACCGCTGGTGGTGGGCGCCTTGATGGTGGGTGCGTCGCCGACGCTGATCACGTCGGTGACCGGCACGGTCGTGCCGTCGACGCTGAGGACCGGGCCGGAGGCCAGGTAGGTCGTGCCCTGCACGACGCCGGACTGCTCGGCCCCCGTCGCGTCGTACCAGCGCACTGTCTGCCCGATCAGCGAGCTCGCTCCGAAGGCGAGCTGGGTGCTCAGCATCATCGCGGTCTGGTCGGCGACGTCCTGCATCTTCTCCAGCGCGGTGAACTGGGCCGTCTGGGCGAGGAACTGCGAGGAGTCGGTGGGGTTGAGTGGGTCCTGGTACTTCATCTGCGCGACCATCAGCTGCAGGAACATGTCCTTGTCGGCGGTCTTCGACGTCCCGGACGTGCCGGTGGCGCCCGTGGTCGCCGTACCGGTCACGCCGTAGCCGACGCCTTCGGTGCTGGAGACGGACATCTCTTCCTCCTCACAGGGTCCGGTCGAGCTGACCGGACGGGGTGGTGGTCGGGGCGGTGGTCGGGGTGCCGACCGGTGCCAGGAGCGGGGTTTCGGGTACGTCGCGCCGCTGCCGGCGCTGGTCGGAGTCGCCCGACCAGCGGTTCTGGGCGGACGCCCCCTCGCGGCCGGCGTCGGCGGAGACGGTGCTGCCGCCGGGCTGGCTGGTCGCGGCGACCGGTGCGTTCGGCGCGGTGGGCTGCGGCGCCGTGGGGCTGAACGGGTCGCGGACCAGCACCCGGGCCTCGGTGGCGCCGGCGCGCTCCAGCAGCCGCTGCAGCTCGAGAACGCCGCTGCTCAGCGCCCGGTGGACCGCCGCGCTGCCGGCCAGGTCGTTGGCGTTGCCGGCCAGACGCACCTGGACGGCGCCGTCCTTGACCACCAGGGTCACCCGCACCTCGCCGAGCTGCTCGGGCTGCAGGGTGAGGGTGATCCGGTGGGTGCCGGGCCGGTCGGTCGGCGTGCTCGTGACCAGGCGGGTGACCTCGGGGAACACCTGCTGGACCACGGCCCGCTCGACGGTGGGGGCTCCGGCGGTCGCGGTGTGCGAAGCGCCGGCGACGAGCCCTGCGGTGGCGGAGGCGTGAAGGATGCCAGCGACGAGCTCTTCGGTGGTTGAGGTGTGAGGAGCGCCAGCGACGAGCCTCGAAACCTCCGGGGATGCTGCCGGGAGGTTCGCGAGGGGCTGGCTTCCGGCCTCGGGTCCGGTGGTTTCGAGGCTCGGCGCCGGGGCGCCTCGCACCTCAACCACCGGCGCGGCGGCGCCAGCGATGAGCCTCGAAACCTCCGGGGATGCTGCCGGGAGGCTCGCGAGCAGCCCGGCCCCGGCATCGGGCCCGGTGGTCTCGAGGCTCGGCGCCGGGGCGGGCGTCGTCGGCAGCGGGACCGTCGCGAGCAGCGCCGCGGCGAGCGCGTCGCCGAAGACCACACCCGGCTCGCCCGACTGGTCGGTGGCGGCGGGGGCGCCGTCGGTGGGGACCGGGGTGGGCAGGCCCGCCCGGAACGGAGTGATGCTCATGTCAGCTCACCATCGCCATCACGTTGCGGACGTAGTTCTGCGTCTCCTGGTAGGGCGGGATGCCGCCGTACCGGGAGACCGCGCCGGCTCCGGCGTTGTACGCCGCCAGCGCGAGGTCGGTGCGCCCGAACCGGTCGAGCAGGGAGCGCAGCAGCCGGGCGCCGCCGTCGATGGCCTGGGCCGGGTCGAACGGGTTGGTGACACCGAGCCCCTTCGCGGTGCCGGGCATCAGCTGCATCAGGCCCTGGGCTCCGGCGGGGCTGACGGCGCGGGCGTCGAAGCCGGACTCCTGCTTCGCGACGGCGGCGATCAGGTTCGCCGGGACGCCGGTCCGGGCGGCGGCGGCATCGATCAGGTCGGCGTACGGCGTCCCGGTGGCCGCGCGCGCCGCGGCGGGGGAGGCCGCGGCGGCGCCGGTCGCGGGCTGGTCGATGATCCGGCGGATCACGTCGGGCGTGGACGGGACGTCGACGACGCGGATGTCGAGGCCGGTGCGCGGGGCCTCGATCATCTTGCCGCCGCCGATGTAGATCGCGATGTGGTCGACGCCGTTGTTGCGGCTGGAGTTGTCCCAGGCCAGCAGGTCGCCGGGCTGCGCCTGCGCGAGGCTGGCGACGGGAGTGCCGACCCGCGCCTGCTGGTTGGAGACGCGCGGCAGGTCGTACCCGAGGTTCTTGTAGACCACCTGCACGAGGCCGGAGCAGTCCATCCCCTTGGTCGGGTCGGTGCCGCCCCACACGTAGGGCAGGCCCACGTACTTGCGGGCCTCGGCGACGACCTGGTCGCCGGTGACGGAGCCCGCGGCCGCGGTGGTGGCGACCCGGGCGCCGGCCAGCTCGGTGGCGAAGCTGCCGTTCGTGCCGGTCGTGCCCGTGGTTCGCACGGTCGCGAACTGCGCCAGGCGGGCCTGGATCTCGCCGATCCGGGCGGTCACGTGGTCGATGCTCATCGCGCACCCCGTGCCCAGCGCTGAGCGGCGAGGTCGTCGGCGTCGCGGGCGGCCCGCCGCTCGGCCTCGGTACGACGACGGGCGGCGCGCCGCTCGAGGAGATGCTCGACCGCGGCCAGCCGGGCGCGGTCGGCGCCCCAGCGGGCGCGGGTGTCGGCGGTGACGACCTCGGCGGTCGCGGCCTGCTTGCGGGTCTCGCCGACGAGGATGCCGACGTGGGCGAGCCGGGTGCGCGCGGAGACCAGCTCGGCCGCCGTCGTGACGGCGGGCACCGGCGCGGAGGCGATGCCGGCCTCGAGACTCCCGAGCCGGGCGCGCACCGCCACCTCCTCGGCGAGCACGCGCTGCAGGCCGATCCGGCTGTCGGTCTCGCGGACCTCGCGGACCCGGGCGACGGCGGCCAGACCGCGGTCGTCGCCGTGCACCTGACGCTGGGTGCGGCTCACGACGCCACCACCCGGCTCAGCTGGTCCCACGCCTCGGCGCGCGGCGTGATGTCGTCCATCGACTGGCGCAGGAACGCCTCGATCTGCGGCAGCCGGGCGAGGGCGGCGTCGGCGTCGGAGTCCGCGCCGGCGACGTACGCGCCGATCTCGACCAGCTCGCGGACCGAACGGTGCGCGGCGAGCATCCGCCGCAGCCGGCCGGCGTCCTGCTGCTGCTCCGGCGTGGTGACGGCCCGGTGCACGCGGGAGATCGACTCCAGCACGTCGATGGCGGGGAAGTGGCCGGCGGTGGCGAGGTCGCGGGAGAGCACGACGTGGCCGTCGAGGATCGAGCGGGCGGTGTCGCCGATCGGGTCCTGGAGGTCGTCGCCCTCGACGAGGACGGTGTAGATGCCGGTGATCGAGCCGGTGGCCGAGGTGCCGGCGCGCTCGAGGAGGCGCGGCAGCAGGCCGAAGACGCTGGGCGGGTAGCCGCGGGTGGCGGGCGGCTCGCCCGCGGACAGGCCGATCTCGCGCTGGGCCATGGCGACCCGGGTGAGCGAGTCCATCATCAGCACGACGTCGCGGCCGCCGTCGCGGAACCACTCCGCGATCCGGGTGGCGGTGAACGCCGCGCGCAGCCGCTCGACGGCCGGGGCGTCGGAGGTCGCGACCACGACGACCGAGCGGGCCAGGCCCTCGGGGCCGAGGTCGCCGTCGATGAACTCGCGGACCTCGCGGCCGCGCTCGCCCACCAGAGCGATCACGTTGACGGCGGCGTCGGTGCCGCGGGCGATCATCGAGAGCAGGGACGACTTGCCGACGCCGGAGCCGGCCATGATGCCGATCCGTTGGCCGCGGCCGACGGGCACCAGCGCGTCGAGGGCGCGGACGCCGGAGCCGAGGGGCTCGGTGATCCGGGGCCGGCTGAGGGCGTCGGGGGTGGCGAGCTCGGTCGACACGGTCTCCAGCGCCGGCAGCGACGCCAGGGCGGGTCCGCCGTCGACGGGGCGGCCGAGGCCGTCGAGCACCCGGCCGAGCAGGGCGGCGCCGACCTGGATCCGCAGCGGGCCGCCGGTCGCGCGGACCACGTCGCCGGCGCGGACGCCGGTCGTGGTGCCGAGTGGGAGACAGATGGCGCTGCCGGTGCGCAGCGCGGCGACCTCGGCGAGGAGCGGGCCGGTCGCGGTCCGGACCTCGAGCAGGTCGCCGACCGCGGCGTCGGGCAGGCCGCGCACCTCGAGGTGGAGGCCGACCAGCTCGGCGACGGTGCCGAGGTGCAGGGGAGCGGCGGCGGCGACGGCCGCCTCGCGGACGTCCGCGGCGACGAGGGTGGTGGTCACGGGTACAGCACCTCCCGGACCCGGGACATCGCCTCGTCGATCCGCAGGTCGACGACCGAGCCGTCGGTGCCCTCGACCATCGCGTCGATCGGGCCGAGGCTCGCGTCGGCGACGACCTCCAGGCCGCGCTCGGCCAGGTCCTGCGCGGCCGGTGACGCGGCGGCCGACGGGTGCAGCCGCAGCCGGCCGACCGGGGTCGGCGGCAGCACCTGCAGCACCCGGGTGACGACGTCCTGGGGGCCCAGGTGCGCTACCTGGGCGCCGACCACGGCCGTGGTCAGGGCCCAGGCGAGGTCGGTCGCCTGCGCCTCGACCGAACGGGCCAGGTCGTCGAGCAGCCCCCTGACCTGCTCGGCAGCCTGGCCCAGCGCGTCGAGCGCCGCGCGGTGCTCGGCCTCACGCCGGGCCTCCGCCTCAGCGTGGATGACCGCGCGCTTGGCCTCCTCGACCGCCGCCTGCTGGTCGGCCGTACGACGGCCCTGGGCCCAACCGACGGCGTACCCCTGGGCGCGCGCGGCGTCCCGGGCCTGGGTTGCGATACCGTCGAGCAGCGACTCGGTGACCTGGTCGCCGAGCACGCTGTCGCTGCCCAGCCGGGTCCAGGTGCCGACCCGCAGCTCGGGAAGCAGCGGGGCGCTCATCGACATCGACTGAGATCTCGAGACACGCGGTTCCGTCCTCGTCCCTCGGACGGACGCGCCCTCGATCTCTTCGGCCGACGCCTCCCGCGAGCGAGCTCGCGGGAGGCTGGCCTCAGACGACGAACTCATCGTCGCTCCCTCGCCGGACCATGATCTGGCCCTGCTCCTCGAGCTGGCGGATGGTGCGGATGACGCCCTGCTGGGCCTCCTCGACCTGCGCGAGCCGGACGGCGCCGAGCAGCTCGACCTCCTCGAGCAGGTTCTCGGCCGCGCGCTCGGACAGGTTCGCGGTGATCTTGGTGCGGACCGCGTCGCTGACGCCCTTGAGGGCGAGCGCGAGCTCGGCGGTGTCGACCTGCCGCAGCACCTGCTGCACCGAGCGGTCGTCGAGCCCGGTGATGTCCTCGAACATGAACATCCGGCTCTTGACCTCGTCGGCGAGGGCCGGGTCGAGGCCCTCGAGGCCCTCGACGATCTGCCGCTCGGTCGGCCGGTCGGACCGGTTGATGATGTTGACCAGCGGGTCCACGCCGCCGACCCGCGAGACCTCGGTGGGTTGCAGCATCGACGACAGCTTCCGCTCGAGGACGGCCTCGACGGTGCGCACGATCTCGGGCGAGGTCCGGTCCATCACGGCGATCCGGTGCGCGACCAGGGCCTGCTGGTGGGCCGGCAGGCCGCTGAGCAGCAGGGACGCCTTGTCGGCGGCCATGTGGGCGAGCACGAGCGCGATCACCTGCGGGTGCTCGTCGGCGATGAACCCGCGCAGCTGCGCGGGATCCGCGCGGTGCAGGAACTGGAAGGGCATCTGGACGGCGGCCGCGTGCAGCCGCTCCATGATCTCCTTGGCCCGCTCGGGCCCCAGCGACTGCTCGAGCAGCTGCTGGGCGAAGCCGAAGCCGCCCTGGGTGACGTGGGCGTGCGCGGTCGCGAGGTCGTGGAACTCGGTGAGCACCTGCGCGGTCTCGCTGGCCGACACCGCGTCCAGCCGGGCGATCTCGCCGGAGATCGCCTCGACCTCGGCGTCGCTGAGGTGCGCCATCACCTGCGCGGCGCGCTCCTTGCCCATCTGGATGAGGAGGACCGCGGCCTTGCGGACCCCCAGCGTGGCGAGCGCGGAGCCGGCCCCCGCCATGGACGTCGTCATGAGGGTCACGGGCGCGGCTCCACGAGCCAGCCGCGCAGCAGGGCGGCGACGTCGTCGGGCTGGCGGTCGACTAGTGCGATCAGCTCGTCACGCATCGACTCCTCCTCGTCCTTCTCGGACGACTCGAGGGCGGCCAGGGCCGGGGCCTCCAGCTCGGCGGAGCGGTTCGCCGCGTCGGTGCGCAGCTGCTCGACCAGGTAGGCCCGGGCGTCGTCGCGGACCTTGGCCCGGCGCCGCGCCTGCAGCCAGGCGAGCAGGACCATCAGCGCGATGCCGCCGGCGATGCCGATGTTGCGCAGCAGGTCGTTGCGCCGCGCTGCGGCGTCGGCGGCCTGGGCGGCCTCGAGGTCGGCCGCGGCCGCCTTCTCGGCGCTGCGGTCGAAGGCCATCGTGGAGACGTCGATCG
Organism: Nocardioides daeguensis; assembly: GCF_019192965.1. Taxonomy (GTDB): domain Bacteria; phylum Actinomycetota; class Actinomycetes; order Propionibacteriales; family Nocardioidaceae; genus Nocardioides; species Nocardioides daeguensis. The sequence goes on along the minus strand of NZ_JAHTKU010000004.1, from coordinate 98,501 downwards.
TGTCGCCACGGTCGGCCTTGATGCCGACGGCGCTGCTGATCTGGTCCTTGACCACCTGTGGCTGCAGGGCAGCGGCCGCCGTCGAGTCGAGCACGACACCCACGTGGATGCTGTTGATCGAGCCCGGCGCCTTCTCGCGGTGCTCGACGGTCTGGTCGAGCGCGTTGTCGCGGGTCCTCGAGGAGTTCTTGTACGACGAGTCGCCGCCGGTGGCCGCGGCCGGGTCCATCTGCCCGTCGGGGCCGACGATGCCGCCCGAGGAGTTGGTCAGCGAGCCGGCCGGGCCGGCGTACGTCTCGTTGGTCGAGGACTCCGAGAGCGGCGGGACGTTCTCCTGCGCGCCGTAGGTCCGGCTGTCGGTGACCGACTTGTCGAAGTCGAGGTCGGCGGTCACCGTGGCCTTGGCGTTGCCGGGGCCGACGATGGTGTCGAGCAGGGACTGGATCTTGCCCTGCATCGAGTCCTGGAAGGCCTCGACCTGCTTGGTGCGCGCGGAGGCCGCGCCGACACCGCCGTCGGCGCTGTCGTCGGTGGTGAGCAGCTTGCCGGTCGCGTCGGTGAGGGTGACGTTCTTCGGCTCGAGGCCGTCGATGCTGGAGGCGACCAGGTGGACGATCGCCTGCACCTGGCCGTCGTCGAGCGCGGTGCCCGGCTCGGTGTCGATGAGGACCGACGCCGTCGGCGGGTCCTGCTCGTCGGTGAAGACCTCCTTCTTCGGGATGGCGAGGTGCACGACCGCGGTGTCGACGCCGTGGATGGCCTCGACGGTCTTGGCGAGCTCACCCTCCATGGCGCGCTTGAAGTTGGTCTGCTCCTGCGACTCCGAGGTCGACAGGCTCTGCTTGTCGAGCAGGCTGTAGCCGCCGTCGCTGCTGGCGGGCAGGCCCTTGCCGGACAGGGTGATCCGGGTGCCGTAGACGTCCGAGCGCGGCACCATGATCGTGCCGCCGCCGCCGGTGATCTTGTACGGGACGCCCTGCGCGTCGAGCTCCTCGATCACGGCGCTCGCGTCGGTGCCGGAGAGGTTGGAGTACAGCGGGGCGTAGCTGGGCGTGGACACCCAGCGGAACACCATGAACACGGCGATCAGCAGGGCCGCCGTACCGATGACGGCGACGGCCTTCTGCCCGGCCGTGAAGCCGCCGAAGGTGTCGCGGGCGCGCGTGACGTACCGCGTGAGGCGCTGTTGCATCGTCGACCGGCCCTCAGACCTGCATCCGCATGATCTCGTTGAACGCCTCGACCGCACGGTTGCGCAGGGAGACCGTCAGCTGGCTGGCGACGGACGCCTCGCTGGCCGCGATCGTGTAGTCGTGGATGTTCTCGAGCTTGCCGGTGGCTGCCTGGACCGCCAGGTTGTCGGCCTTGTCGGTGAGGCCCTCCAGCCGGTCGAGGCCGTCGAGCACGAGCGAGCCGAACTCGGTGTCCGGGCCGGCCGACGGCGCGACCTTCGCGGCGGTGCTGGGCGCGGCGATCGAGCCGAGGGCGTCGGCGGCCGACACCGACGGGAACTGCAGGGGCGTGATGTCCATCAGCGGGCACCGATCTGGAGGGCCGCGCCGTAAGTGTCCTGGGCGGTCTTGGTGACCTGCACCGAGGCCTGGTAGCCGCGCTGGGCCATGACCAGCTGGCTCATCTGGGCCGCCATGTCGATGTCGGGCAGCCGGACGTAGCCGTCCTCGTCGGCCAGCGGGTGGCCGGGCGAGTGGACCATCCGGCCCTCGGGGTCGCCTGCGGCGAAGCCGGCGACGTCGACACCGCCGTCCCCGCGCGGGTCGAACTCGACGTAGGTCGCCTGGAAGGCGTCCTCGCTGGTCCGCTTGACCGTGTTGGCGTTCGCGATGTTGCCGGCCAGGGCGTCGAGCCAGACCTGGTGCGCGCCGAGCGCGGTGTTCGCGATGCGCAGCGTCTCGAAGGCGCCCATCAGGCAGCACCGCCGGCCATCATGTTGAGCCGCGAGTCGCGGTCGCTGATCGCCCGGCCCATGATCTGGTACTGGTACTGGGTCTGGATCGCGGCGATCGACTCCTTGCGGAGGTCGACGTTGTTGTCGTTGGCACCGACCGGGGTCCCCGTGGCGGCGACCGTCGCGGTGAGGTCGCTCGTGGTGGCCCGGCCGCGCTCGATCGCGCTGGAGAGCGCGGACTCGAACTCGACGCTGCGGGCGCGGAAGCCGGGGGTGTCGACGTTGGCGATGTTGTCCGCGATCACCTGCTGTCGCTGGGACAGCCCGTTGATCGCGGAGTGCAACACGAAGCCGACGGCGTCGGACGCTGCGAAGGACACGGTCGATCTCCTGCGGGGGCGCGCCAGTCGTGGGAGCTGGCGCGACGGTGGGTGCCGGTCCGTCGGCGAGGGCTGAGCAATCCGTCGCTCACCGTGCCTGATCGGTCCGCCCGCAGGGGACCTGAGCCCTGGCGTCTGGGACTAGGTCCTGACTATCTCGACCGATCGGACTTGCGGGCGGCGGTCCCTCTCTGCCCTGGCCGCCGGCCGCCGTCGCGCACCATCACGTCGGAGACCCGGAGCCGGCCCAGGACGGGCAGGCCCAGCCGGCGACGCAGCCGGAAGTCGGCGACGTAGAGGCGGTACACCAGCCGCAGCACCGCGCGGTTGCCGAGCCGGTCGGCCCAGCGCAGCGCGACGAGCGCGCGGTCGAACCTGCGCTGGTCCTCCGCGGTCCAGGTCCAGCCCATCAGCTCGCGGAAGTACGGCGGCAGGTTGGCGCGGGTGAAGAAGTGGTAGGCCGGTCCGAGCAGGCGCGCGAGCAGGCGACCCGGAAGGCCCCAGGCCTCGCCGAGGAACCCGAGGTCGGCCAGCGACTCGAAGTCGCGGCGCACCTCCTGCGAGATCGCCAGCCGCGGCAGCATGCTCGCCCAGTAGTCCTCGAAGGCAGCCCAGTCGCCCGGCCACCGCTCGGGGCGGACGTTGACGCCGGTGGCGAGGGGGCTGGCCGCCCGCACCAGGGTGTCGAGCTCGGCGCGGTCGAGGTCGCCGTACAGGAGGACGTGCTGGTCGAGGAAGAAGCGGAACAGGCAGGCCGCCACCCACAGCTGCAGGTCGGCGGCGTTGGCGTTGTAGGCGACCGGGCTGTGGTCCCCGGAGCGCACGTGCCGGTGCACCTGCGCGACGGCCGAGCGCATCGCGGCCCGGTCCTCGTCGGAACCGGCCACCGCGAGCGCGAGGTACTGGCCCGTGGTGCGTGCCCGCTTGATCGGGCGGCGCCGGGGGCTCCCCGACACCACCCGGCTCTCGCTCACGCCTTCACCCACCGGTGGCAGGGACAGCTGCTGGATGATGTTGGCGACGCCGCTGGTCGTGCCGAGGCTGGAGACGGTGTCGAGCAGCGTGGTCGGAGCGGTCCGGGGCACGAGCGGTCCTCAATATCTGTCAACGGATGTGTTCAGATTGGTCGGGCGCAACGTAACCCCGGGCGGAGAACCGGGTCAAGAGGCGACGCCCGGCCCCGGGACCGAGGAGCCGGGCGTCGCGCGTGATCACTTCAGGCGGAGCTTCTGGACCGCCGCGCTCGACGGCTGCACGCCCGTCGAGCCGGTGTACTCGGCCACCAGGCGGTGCTTGCCCTTCCCGAGCTTGGCCACCTTCAGCCGCAGGACGCCGTGGTGGCCCGCCGTCAGCGTGCCCCGGGCGACGACCCGGCCGTTGCGGGCGAGGTCACGAACGACCACCTGGCCGGTGGGCGCCGAGGCGGCCCGGACCGTGACGGTCGCTCGGCCCGCCTTGCGCGCCGAGACCTTGTACGTCGCGCCGGTGGTCGAGGGGACCTTCCCCAGCTGGCCGCCGCCACCGCCGCCACCGGCTCCACCGTCGGCACCGGCTGCGAAGAGCGGGACGTACGGCGTCACGAAGGTCTTGTTGCCGCCGTGGCCGGCCACCTGGAACGCGACCTGCAGGTGGTCGCCCGACGTGGCGACCGGGCAGGGGGCGATGCCGGCGGTCCGCTCGTAGCAGGACGGGGCGGGCGTCGCCGTACCCTTCAGGGCGCGCTTGGCGACCACCGGGACCTGGAACTCGAAGATCTGGCCACGCTTGAGGGTGATGGCCTGCCCGTTGACCGAGGCGATCGCGATGCCGTTGTTCGGGCCGCGCGTCAGCTCGACCGGATCGGTCGAGAACGTCGGGGTCGGGTCGTCGATGGCGTTGATGCCCCACTTGACGGGCTCGTCGGGGTAGCCGAACGCCGTCTCGTCGAAGACCATCTCGGGGACGACGGCCACGCCGCTGCTGCAGGGCAGCCCGACCAGGCCGATGTAGCCGTGCAGCAGGAACGGCTCGCCCACCTTCGGCACCTCACCGGTCGGCGACCACCAGCCGACGTTCGCGGTGACACCGGTCGAGGGCTGGCCGGTCCAGCAGTCGAGGATCGTGTCGGACTCGCTGCTGCCGTCCTGCCACTCGCCGGCCGCCTGGGCGGGGGAGGCGAGGGCCAGCAGGGAGGCCGTCAGGAGGCTCGCGCCGAGGGCGAGGAGGGACTTTCGCTTGCGGTTCTGGGGGGTCATGCCGGGGACGGTAGGAGGCGGTTCGTCCCGCTCCGGAGGGCCGAGGTCCCCGGTTTGTCCCTCACCCTGTCCCGGCGTTGTCCCTCCGGCCGGTGGTCCGGGGCGAGCGCCCCGTCAGAGCAGCACGACGGACAACAACCCCGACCCGTACCCCGCGATCTCGACCGCGAGGTCCTCGCGCCGCCCCAGCGTCATCGTGCTGATCCGCACCTGCGGGTCGAGCGGCGGGCCGGCGGGGTGGAGGGCGTGGAGGCGCAGGTGGTCGGCGCCGGCGACGTTGAACGTCGAGGCGGCGATGTTGAGGACCTCGTAGAGGTTCTCCGCGATCGCGTCGGTGACCTTGCCGTCGCCGACCGCGGCGGCGGCGTCACCGACCGGGATCAGGCCGAGTGCCGCGCCGGCGTACGCCGAGAAGGCCAGGTCGCAGGCGATCAGGGCGCTGATCCGCAGGCTGTCGTCGACGTACACGGCGACCGAGGCGGGGGTGTCCGGGCCGGGGGCGAACGGCGCCGACGGGCTGAGCGTGACGTCGCGGCCCAGGAGGTCGGCGAGCAGGTCGCGCAGCTGCTTGGGCTGGGGGAGGTGGACGGGCATCGGGGACCTCAGATGACGCTGCGGAGGGCGTCGTCGAACGCCTCCGGGGTGAACGGCTTGGCGATGAGGAAGGCCGCACCGGCGGACGCCGCGCGCTCGCGCATCTCCTCCGAGCCCTCCGAGGTGACGAACCCGAAGGCGACCTGGGAGCCCGAGGCACGCAGCGCGGAGAGGCAGTCGATGCCGTTCATCTCGGGCATGTTCCAGTCCGAGAGGACCAGGTCGGGCGCCTCGGTCTGCACCATCTCCAGCGCCTGCCGGCCGTTCTCGGCCTCGACGATGTCGTGCCCGCCGTGCCCGGCCTGGCGCAGGGTGCGGATCACGATCTGCCGCATCACGCGGCTGTCGTCGGCGATCAGGATCTTCATCGGGGTCCTTCCTGGGGAACGTGCACGGAGACACGGACGGGGGCGTCCTGCCACACGAGGTCGACGCGGCAGGCGAGGGCGGAGTCGCTGGAGAAGGCGGCGCGGCCGGCGGCGACGGCGGGCAGCGAGAGCACGCTGGGGCCCGGCATCAGGCTCTTCACGTTGCCGCCGACCATGTTGACCAGCTCGCCGACGGCGTCCGCGACGTCACTGTCGCTGGCCTGCTCGTCGGCGGGCAGCGCCAGCATCCGCATGGTCAGCCGGCGGGCGAGCGCCTCGTCGAGCTCGACGGTCACGACGCCCTGCCAGCCGCCGCTGATCGTGGTCGCGGCCGACCAGGCGGCCACGTCGAACGGCGCACCCGGCGCCACCGTGCGCGGCAGCAGGGGCGCGTCGTCGCCGAGCAGCGCCATCCACACGTCCTCGGTGACGGCCAGGACGTCCTCGGACGCGGGGACCTCGACCTCCGGCACGACGGCGCTCATGCGGGCACCAGCCCGAGCAGCGAGAGCTTGTCGACGATCGCGTCGGGCGTGAACGGCTTGATGACGTACTCATGGGCGCCGGCGGCGAGCGCGCGCACGATCTGCCGCTGCTCGCTCTCCGTGGTCACCATCATCAAGGTGACGTCACGCCACTCCGGGTTGGCGCGCACCTCGGTGATGAACGTGTAGCCGTCCATCACCGGCATGTTCCAGTCCACCAGGCACACGTCGGGCACGACGCCCGCGTACATCTGGTCGAGCGCCGCCTGGCCGTGCTCGGCCTCACTGGTCTCGAAGTCGAGGTCCGTGACGATGCGGCGCAGGATGCTGCGCATCGCCCGGGAGTCGTCGATGATCATCGCGCGCACGGTCAGGCTCCTGTGCTGGTGAGGGACGGGGTCAGGGAACGGGCGGCGGAGGCGCGACGGTAGGTCGGCACCCGCCCGATCTGCTCGCGCTGCCAGGCGGCAGCGAGGTCGGCCGGCATGTCGAGGGTCGTCTCCGACGAGCCGAGGAGCAGGTAGCCGTCGTCGGCGAGCATCGGCAGCATCCGGCGCAGGATGTCCTGCTTGGTCGCGGCCTCGAAGTAGATGAGGACGTTGCGCAGCCAGATCACGTCGAAGCTCCCCAGGCCGACGTACGGCGCCGCCAGGTTGAGGTGCTTGACGGTGACCCGCTCGCGGAGCCGCTCGGTGATCTCCCAGTCGCGGCCCACGCGCGTGAAGTACCGGACCAGGCTGGTGGCGGGCAGGCCGCGGTTGACCTCGACCTGGCTGTAGCGCCCGGCCCGGACCCGTTCGAGCATCGCCGTGGAGATGTCGGTCGCGACGATCTCGTAGCTCCAGCCCGGCGGCAGGTGCTGGTCGAGCAGCATGGCGATCGAGTACGCCTCCTGCCCGCTCGAGCAGGCGGCGCTCCAGATCCGCAGCCGCCGGGTGATCTGCCGCCGCTCCAGCAGCGCGGGCAGCATCGCGTCGGTGAAGGCCTGGTACGGCGTGTGGTCGCGGAACCAGCTCGTCTCGTTGATGGTGAGCGCGTCGACGACCTTGCGGCGCTCGTCGGCGTCGAACGCCAGCCGGGCGACGTACTCCTCGAGGCCGAGGCCGCGGGCGGCGGCGAGCGGGTTGAGCCGTGCCTCGACGAGGTACTCCTTGCCCTCGTCGTAGACCATCGACGTCTCCCGTCGTACGAGCGCCGAGACAGAGGCGAAGGCGGTGGACGTGGTCATGCTCGCTCCATCGGCGGTGTCCGGGACGACCTGAGCCCTCAGACCGTGCTGGAGCGAGCCGATGGAGCAGCCGTGACAGCGATCAGGGTTCTCGTCGTCGACGACTCGGCACTGGTACGACGACTGGTGACCACCGCCCTCCGGCAGGCACCGGACATCGAGGTCGCCGGAGTGGCCCGCGACGGCCTGGAGGCCGTGCGCATGGTCGAGGAGCTCCGGCCCGACGTCGTCACCCTCGACATCGAGATGCCGCACCTCGACGGGCTCGGCGCGCTCACCCAGATCCGCGAGAAGCATGCGCGGCTGCCGGTCATCATGTTCTCGACGCTGACCGAGCGCGGCGCGACCGCGACCCTCGACGCCCTCTCCCGGGGCGCCTCGGACTACGTGACGAAGCCGTCCAACACCGGCCAGATCGCCGACGGGATCGCGGCGATCCGCGACCAGCTCGTGCCCCGGATCCGCGCGCTCGCGGGGATCCGGAAGCTCACGCCGGGCACCTCCGTCCCCGTCGTACGACGCGAGCGGACCCGCCCCCCGCTGGCGCCGGTCTCGGCGCTGCTGATCGGCTGCTCCACCGGCGGCCCCGACGCGCTGGCCCGCCTCCTGCCGAGGCTGCCGGCCGACCTCGGTGTGCCGGTGCTCGTCGTGCAGCACATGCCGCCGGTCTTCACCACCATGCTCGCCCAGCGCCTCGACAAGGTCTCCGCGCTGACGGTCCGCGAGGCCGTCGACGGCGAACCGGTCCACCCGGGCGAGGTGCTGCTCGCGCCCGGCGACTTCCACCTGCGGGTGCGGCGCTCGGCGGCCGGTGCCCGGGTGGCCCTCGACCAGGGCCCGCAGGAGAACTTCTGCCGCCCCGCGGTCGACGTGCTGTTCCGCTCCGCCGTCGAGGTGTACGGCTCCGGCGCGCTCGCCACCGTGCTGACCGGCATGGGCCAAGACGGCCTCGCCGGCGCGAAGGAGCTTGCCGCCACCGGCGCCCGGATCGTCGTCCAGGACGAGGAGAGCTCCGTGGTGTGGGGGATGCCCGGCGCCGTCGCCGGCGCCGGCCTCGCCGACGACGTGCTGCCGCTCGAGCAGCTCGCCGACCGGATCATTGCCACCGTCCGCCGCTCCCGCGCCGCCTGCCCCCTCCCGCCGGTGAGGTGTGAGCGCCAGCGAGCCCCCGCCGGTGGTTGAGGTGCGAGCGCCAGCGAGCCTCGAAACCTCCGGCCGTGCTGCCGGGAGGTCCGTCGGTGGTTGAGGTGCGAGCGCCAGCGAGCCTCGAAACCCCCGGCCGTGCTGCCGGGAGGTCCGTCGGTGGTTGAGGTGCGAGCGCCAGCGAGCCTCGAAACCACTGGCCGTGCTGCCGGAACTGTCCGGCACAGTTCGCGTCCGGAGGCCCGGAGGTTTCGAGGCTCCTCGCTAGCGCTCGTCGCGCCTCAACCACCGGAGCTGGTTCCTCGCTGGCGCTCGTCGCGCCTCAACCACCGGAGCACGAGCCCCTCCTGTCGCCGATCGTGAGGTCGATTCTCCCCACCCCGGCGATCGGGTTTCGCCAGTCCACAAGCGGGTTTCCGACCTCGGGTTGTGTCGGGGGTGGGTGGGAACATCCAGTCATGGATCTCGGAACCCAGCCCCGCTCGACGACAGCCTTGCTGTCGCGCGTGGGTGAGCGGATCCGCTCCCGCAACACCTTGGTCATCGAGGAATGGGAAGACATCGCCGCCTGGGCCGGCGACCACATCGTCACCGGACCCGAAGGAGCCGCCACCATCACCGAGGGCCACCTCGACACCGGCATCCCCATCGCCGGACCCGGTGCACCGCTGGTGTCCGAGTTCGCGGTCATGGAGCTCATCGCCGTCCTCGGCAGGTCACCCGACGGCGGGAAGGCCTATGTCGGGCGGGTCGTCGAGTGCGCCTGGCGCCTCCCGAACGTCTACGCCGCCGTGACCGCCGGGAAGCTGGCGCCGTGGCGGGCCGAACGCATCGCCGACCTCACCCACGGCTTGTGTGCCGAAGCGGCGGCGTTCGTGGACCGGCAGCTCTTCAACGCCTCCGGCGTCGGATGGGCCCAACTCGAGAGGCTCGTCACCGAAGCGGTGCTGCGGTTCGACCCCGAGCGGGCAGAGACCGACCGCAAGAACGCGGCCGATCACCGGCACTTCGACATCGGTCAGGTTGACGAGCACGGCCTGGTCCACCTCGACGGGCTGCTCGATGCCGCCGACGGGCACGACCTCAACCTCGCGGTGGCACGGCGTGCCGAGGTCCTCGGGAAGCTGGGCGACGACTCGTCGCTGGATGTGCGGCGCTCGAAGGCTGCTGCCGAACTGGCCCGACAGGACCTCGCGCTCGACTTGCTCATCCCGGAGGACCTGGAGGGTCCGGGGGGCCCGGGGGTTTCGAGGCTCGCTGGCGCTCGCACCTCAACCACCGGGACTGGCGCTCGCACCTCAACCACCGGGCACACCGTGCCGGGCCGCAAGGTTGTGTTGAACGTCCACCTCACCGACACCAGCCGCCTCGACGACCCGAACCCGTTCGCGAATCCCGTGGGCCGGTGGGAAGAGGGCCGCTGCCCGATCAGCACCGCCCAGATCCGCGAGTGGCTGCGCGCGAAGGACACCACGATCATCGTGCGCCCGGTCATCGACCTGGCCGACCACGTCCCGTCGACTCCTACGAGATCCCCGACCGACACAAGACCCGCGTCGCCCTGCGCGACCACAGCTGCCGGTTCCCGCACTGCACCCGACCCGCGCAACGTTGCGACATCGACCACCATCACCCTTACGGCGAGGGTGGCGTGACCTGTCCGTGCAACGAAGTTCCGCTCTGTCGGCGCCACCACCGGGCGAAGACCCACTCGGCCTGGCGCTACGACATCGTGATGCCCGGCTCCTACGTGTGGACCAGCCCGAACGGGTTCCGGTTCCGCGTCGACCACCGCGGCACCCACCCCGTCGCTGACACCGGCGACCAGAGCGACCCCAGCCCGCCCGACGAGTAGCCACCCCGCCCCGAACCCCGCGAGCACCAGCAGTTGGCGGGATCATCGGCACGTCCGGAACGGCTTTCGTGGCCGCGGCTGCAGGCTGACTGTCCATGGGCCCCGCCTGATCGACCAGCGCCACCGCGCCGGCTGGACCCAAGCTCACATCACCCCTGCGATGGCCGGGTCCCGCAAGGGTGTGCCGACCCGGACCGACGGCTTCGCTGCCGGACTACGGCTAGGGCGTGTCTCCCAAGTGAGCGCCGTCGCGAGCGGCGTTTGCGGCCGATCTGGCAAGGCGGCGGAGCGAAGTCGTGCCGGATCGCCCTTCGAGCGACGCCAACGCCGCCAGATCGAGTCGGAAACGTCGCGGAGCAGGCGGGGACTTGGGAGACACGCCCTAGGCGGTGACGTCGAGGTAGATCGGCGTCGGCGGGGTGGTCGTCGCGCGTCCCACGCGGTCGGCGACCTGCTGCTGGCGCCGGTTGTCGGTGAGCGCGCCGGGGATGGCGGCCATCAGCTGCTGCTGGCGGGCCAGGAGCAGCCGGGCGCGGGGGACCAGCTCGTTGGGGAGCGGACCGAGGTCCGAGGGGGGCAGCCACGGCTCGGGCGTCGACCCGGTCGCGCCGGCGGGCACGCCCTGCAGCATCTGCTCGGTGTGGTCGGCGTGCGCCTCGAGGCGGTCGAGCGCCTCGGTCCAGGTGGCCGGGCGGTCCGGCGTTGCCGGGGCGGTCACGAGGCGGCGGCGCCGACGGCGGCGGTCATGGCCGCCTGCCGCCAGGTGTCGCAGAGCTGGCGGCTGAGGGTCAGGCACTCGGTGGTGACCCGAGGGTCGCGACGGACGTTCGCGAGCACCAGTCGGTTGCGCAGGTACTCGTAGAGGCTGGCCAGCTGCTTGCCGGCGGGCATCCGGTCGACGTCCAGGCTGGACTCGAGCTCGATCACGATGTCCTGGGCGTGCAGCAGCTCCCGGTGGGCGTCGGCCCACGCGCCGCGCTGCTGGGCGACGTAGGCGCGCTCGACGTCGAGGACGAGACGCTCCAGGAGCATGACGAGGAGGCGGGCGGGGGAGGCCGTGGCGACCGCGTTGGAACGGTAGGCCGCGTGGGCGTTCATGGCGTTCATCAGGTGCTCACTCCTGCGATGAGGTCAGGGACGACAGCTGGCCGGCGAGCCAGGCGGACTGCCCCTGGAGCTTGGACAGGACGGTCTCGAGCGCGGTGTACTGGCGCTCCAGGGTGGTACGGCGCAGGGCGAGCCGGTCGTCCCAGGACTCGATGCTCTCGGTGAGGCGGCGGATCGAGGTGTTCTTCCCGTTGACGGCGCTGGTCACGGTGCCGTCGTACTTGTCGCTGGCGGCGCCGGCGGCGGACTGGACCCGGGCGGCCAGCCCGGACGTGCCGGTGATCGCCGCCGTCACTCCATCGGGATCGGCGGCGTACGCCGCGGCGAACTTCGCCTCGTCGAAGGTGAAGCGACCCTTGCGGTCCAGCTCGATGCCGTACGACGCGAGCGAGGTCCCGTCGGTCGGGTAGACCGTCTCGGTCAGGTCACCGACGACCCCGCGCAGGGTGCTGTCGCCGGACAGGACGCCCGCCTTCTTGGTGTCGGCGTTGTTGGCGGTCGCGGTGGAGATGGCGTCGAGGATGCTGTTGAGGTCGGTGACCAGGGTCTTCACGGCGGCCGAGCGGGTGGCGGCGTCCCGGGTGACGGCGATGTCGGCGGTCCCGGTCGCGGCGGTGCCCAGCGTGATCGTGACGCCGGGGGTGATGTCGGTGAAGGTGTTGGTGCTCGACGTGGCGGTGATGCCGCCGATCTCGATCGAGGCGTCCCGCCCGGCGCGGACCGTGGCGCCTCCGAGGAGCGGGGACCCGTCGGCCGCGGTGAGGTCGAAGTCCTGGGCGGCGCCGGTCGCGGTGGACTCGACGAGCAGCCGGAACTGGTCGGTGCCGCCGACCGTGCCGACCTTGACGAGGGTCGCGCGGACGCCCTGGTCGGCGGCGTTGATCGCGGCGGCGACCTCGTCGAGGGTGCCGCCGGTGGTGCTGATGGAGACGTCGGCCTGTCCGGCCCGCTTGAGCACCACGTCGGTGCCGGCGCCGGTGACGACGTCGGTCTTCGCGTGTGCGTCGGTGAAGGCGAGCTGGTGGCTCAGCGCGGTCTGGCCGACGGTCACGGTGAAGGCGCCGGGTACGGCCGCGGTGGACGCGGTGACACTGACGGCGGTGTTCGACGAGGTCGCCTTGAGGGCGGCCCAGGTCCCGGTCGTGGTGTCGGCGCCGGCGAGCGCCTTCGCCGAGTCGGCCAGGGCGGCGAGGCGGGCGTTGAGCTGTTGCAGAGAGGAGAGCCGGTTCTGCTCGGTGGCGAGCCGGCTCTTGAGCTTGAGCTGGGGTGCGGACTCCAGCGTGATCAGCTGGCTGATGATGTCGGCCGTGTTCAGGCCGCTGGCCAGGCCGCCGATGCTCGCAGTCGCCATCGGGTCCTCCGTCGCTCGTCAGGTCAGTCGTCAGGTCAGTCGTCAGGTGAGGGGAAGGCAGAAACGACCAGGTGCCGGGTGAGGCCGGAAAGCCTCACCCGGCACCTGGGCAATCAGCGGACGGATCAGCCGCGGAGCAGCTGGAGCACGCCGTTCGGGGCCGAGTTCGCCTGCGCGAGCATCGCCGTACCGGCCTGGGACAGGATCTGCGACTTGGTGAAGCTCATCATCTCCGAGGCCATGTCGGTGTCGCGGATGCGCGACTCCGACGCCGACAGGTTCTCGATCGCCACGTTGACGTTGGCGATCGTGTGCTCGAGCCGGTTCTGGTAGGCACCCAGGTTGGCGCGAGCGGTGGAGACGTTGCCGATCTCGGTGTCGACGGCCGTGATGGCCGCCAGGCCGCTGGCGTTGTCGGTGACGTTGAGGCCCTTGATCGTCGCGCCGAGGGCGGACAGGTCGGTCAGGTTGACCGCGATGACGTCCTCGGCCGCGGTGCTGCCCGCGCCGACCTGGAAGTTCAGCGACGCCGTGGAGCCGTTGAGCAGCTTGGTGCCGTTGAAGTTGGTCGACGCGGCGATCCGGGTGAGCTCGTCGCCCAGCTGGTCGATCTCGGTGTTGATGTTGCCGCGGGCGGCCGCGTTGTTGCTGTCGTTCGCACCCTGGACGGCCAGGTCGCGGACGCGCTGGAGGATCGCGTGGACCTCGGTCATCGCGCCCTCAGCGGTCTGGACGACCGAGATGCCGTCCTGGGCGTTGCGGACGGCGGTCTTGAGGCCACCGACCTGCGAGCGCAGGCCCTCGGAGATCGCCAGGCCGGCCGCGTCGTCGGCGGCGCGGTTGATCCGGAAGCCGGACGACAGCTTCTCCATGGACTTCGAGAGCTGACCCTGCGTCACCGACAGGTTGCGGTAGGCGTTGGTGGCCTCGATGTTCTGGTTGATGCGAAGACCCATGATGTTTCCCTCCTGGAATCAGGTCAGTTGCTGTTCGGGTGACCGTCCGTGGTCGCCCGTCGGGGTGGTGATCGGTACGCCGATCGCCGGGTTGAGAGGTTTTCCCGGAAACTGGTGGAGCGGCCCTCAGCCGACCGCGTCGAGCGGGCTGACACCGCGACGCATGCCGGCGGCGTGCCGGGCGGCAACGGCGGCGAAGTAGGACTCGCGGCGGCGCTGGGCGACCCCGCCGGCCTTGCCGGTCTGGTGCAGGAGCGACGGCTCGAGCTCGTGGTTGAGGGCGTCGCGCAGCAGCGAGAGGGCCTCGGCCCGCATCTGGGAGATCCGGGAGTCGGTGACGCCCAGGTCCGCGGCGATGTCGGCCATCGGCCGCTCGGCGAAGAAGTAGTCCTCGACGACCACGCGCAGCCGGTCGGGCAGCTCGGCGATCGCCTCGCGGAGGTAGGTGAGCCGCTCACCGTGCTCGAGCAGGTCCTCGGGGGAGGGGGCGCGGGTCGGCACCAGCTCCTCGATCGGGGTGGTGCTGGAGCCCTGCAGGGAGAGCACCTGGGCACGGGAGACGTCGTCGTCGTTGGCGACGACCTCGTCCTCGCTCAACCCGGCCGCGCGGGCGACCTCGGACAGGGAGGGCGTGCGGCCGAGGACGACGGCCAGCTGGTTGCGCGTCTCCGCCAGGTCGCGGGCCCGGCGTCGTACGGACCGGGAGGCCCAGTCGACCGAACGCAGCTCGTCGAGCAGGGCGCCGCGGATCCGGGTGGCGGCGTACCGGTCGAAGGGGACGCCGCGCGTCGCGTCGAAGGCGCGCGCCGCGAGGACGAGGGCGGTCAGGCCCGCCGAGGTGAGGTCGTCGCGGTTGACGTGGGACGGGACCCGCCCCATGGTCTCCCGCACGATGTGCCCCACCAGGGGCATGTGGCTGGTGATCAGCTCGTCCGTACCCGAGGTGGCGACGGTGGCCTCGTTCGCGTTCACGTGCATGAGGTTCCGGCCTTTCGCAGGCGGCGCGCAGGGCAATGCGCCGCTAAGGGCCGCTCGGTCGGGCAAATGGGGACCCAGGTCCCGGGTCCGCCTGGTCACGCCGGAAACCGTCCGTTGACCGATCGGTGAGGAACGTTCCCCGAATGCCTCAGGTCTGCTGCCTTGCTGGCGATGGAACGGCACGAGTGTCCCCGCAGCTCGGGGTGGACGGAGAGATCGGAATCGTCGTGGTCGACACAGCAGACATGGACAACCTGTCACAGGTCCTGTGGCGGGAGCGGGAGATGCTCGAAGCCCTGGCCTACCGGCTCGAGGTGGAGCGGCTCGTCCTCGCCAGCGGTCGTACCCGGTGGCTGGTCAACGCCACCCGCGACATCGAGGAGCTGCTCGACGACCTGCGCGCCACCGAGGTGCTGCGCGCCACGGCCGCCGACGAGGCGGCCGCCGTCCTCGGGCTGACGCCGAACCCGTCACTGGCCGCGCTGGCCGACGCCGCACCCGACCCGTGGCGCGGAATCCTGCGTGATCACCGCGACGCCCTGGTCGCGATCGCCCGCGACATCGCGGAGACCTCCGAGGACGCCAAGGGCCTGCTCACCGCCGGCTACCGCTCGGCCCGCGAGACCCTGCTCGCCATCGGCGGCGCGACGACCGCGAGCTACACCCACGCCGGGACCGTCGTCGCCGACGCCCCGCGCCACCACCTCCTCGACCGGAGCCTGTGATGGCCGGCTCCTTCGGTTCGATCAACACCGCTCTCTCGGGCCTGCGCTACAACCAGGTCGCGCTCGACGTCGCGGGCAACAACATCGCCAACGCCAGCACCGACGGCTACGTCCGTCGCCGGGTCGTCGGCGAGTCGGTCAGCAGCGCGCAGGCCGCGCTCTGGTCGCGGTACGACGGTCACGGCGAGGGCGTCACCGTCGGGGAGGTGCGCCGGATGACCGACCCCCTGCTCGATTCCCGGGTACGCCGGGAGCACGGCCTGCTCTCCTACCTCTCGACCAGCCGCACGATCCTGGCCCGGGTCGAGGACGGTGTCGGCGAGCCCGGCCCCAACGGCGTGCACGCCGCGATGCTCGACCTGCGCAACGCCTGGCAGGACCTCTCGCTGAACCCCGGCGGCACCGCCGCCCGGCAGCAGGTCCTCGGCCGCGCCGAGAGCCTCGCCCAGGCCCTGCGCAGCCAGGCCGCCAACGTCGCCGGCGAGGAGGCCGACCAGCGGGTCCACGCCCTCAACCTGGTCAGCGAGGTCAACACCGCCGCGTCCGGGCTGGCGGCGCTCAACCACGACATCCTCGTCACCGAGCAGAACGGCACGGACGCCGGCGTGCTGCGCGACCGCCGCGACCTGCTGGCGCTGCGCCTGTCCGAGCTCACCGGCGCGGTCACCACCGTCCAGGCCGACGGCCAGTTCACCGTCACCGTGGCAGGCACCAACCTGGTCCAGGGCAAGGAGGCGGGAGCCTTCGTGCTCGCCTCCGGCATCACCCCGGCCGGCGCCGCTGACGGCTCGCCCCTCAGCTACCGCGTCGACGCGTCGTGGGGGAGCACCGTCCTCCCGGCCGGGGCGGCCGGACCCGGCGGTGAGCTGGGCGCCGTCACCGAGGTCCTCACGACCAGGCTGCCGGCGTACCGGGCCGGGCTGGACGCGGTCGCCGCGGACCTGGCCGCGACCGTGAACGCCCAGCAGGCGGCCGGGTACGACGCCAGCGGGGCCGCCGGCGCGCCGCTGTTCAGCTATGACCCGCTCGTCGGCGCGGCCAGCCTGCAGGTCGCGATCACCGACCCGTCGAAGCTGGCTGCGTCCAGCGTGGGCGGGGGCGCGCTCGACGGCGCCAACGCCGACCTGCTCAGCCGGGCCGGCACCTACCCGGATGCCTACCAGCGACTGGTCAACGGCCTCGGGACGGACGTGGCGGCGCTCGATCGCCGTACGGCCAACCAGGCGTCGCTGTCCGGCGCCCTCGACGACGCCCGCGAGCAGCAGGCCGGCGTCAACCTCGACGAGGAGACCGTCAACATGGTCGCCGCGCAGCGCGCCTACGAGGCCGCGGCCCGGCTGATGACCACGCTCGACGAGGTTCTCGACACGCTCATCAACCGCACCGGCCTGGTCGGGCGCTAGGGGACACTGAAATGACCATCGGACGCGTGACGCAGCGGATGCTCACCGAGGGCTCGCTCACGAACCTGCAGCGCAACCTCGGCCAGCTGGCGTCGCTTCAGGAGCAGCTCTCGACCGGCCGGCTCATCAACCGGCCCTCCGACAACCCGACCGGCACCACCGCCGCGATGCGGATCCGGACCTCGGTCTCCGACCAGGGACAGTACGCCCGCAACGCGCAGGACGGCATCGGCTGGCTGACCCAGATCGACAGCACCCTCGACTCCGTCACCACGTCGGTCCGGCGGGCGCGGGACCTCGCGCTGCAGGGCGCCAACACCGGCGCGATGGGTCAGCAGGCGCGTGACGCGCTGGCGATCGAGGTCGACGGTGTCCGCCAGCAGCTGCTCGGCCAGGCCAATGCGTCCTACCTCGAGCGTCCGGTCTTCGGCGGCGTCACCGCCGGCGGCCAGGCCTACGACAGCAGCGGCAACTGGACCGGGATCGCGGGCTCGGTCAACCGTCGCGTCGCCGACGACGTGGTGGTGCAGGTCGACGTCGACGGCCGGACCGTGTTCGGCGACGGCGCCAGCTCGGTGTTCGCCGAGCTCGACGCCCTCGCGACCGCGCTGCGCGCCGGTGACACCGCGACCATCACCGCCTCGATCGGGGTGCTCCAGGCGCGGGAGAACACCGTCACCGGGGTCCGCGCCGTGGCCGGCACCCGGTACCAGCGGATCGAGCAGTCGGCGCAGGCCGCCGACGACGCGACGATGTCGCTCAAGAACAACCTCAGCTCGATCGAGAACGCCGACCTCGCCGAGACCACCGTGCACCTCAAGCTGCAGGAGGTCGCCTACCAGGCGGCGCTCGCGGCCACCTCGCGGGTCATGCAGCCGAGCCTGTTGGACTTCCTGCGATGATCGCGCACATGGACCTCCCCGTCATCGAGCTGGCCCACCCGATGCCCGGGTTTCCCGACGACGCGCGGTTCGCGCTCGTGCGCCTCGACGACGACGGCGTGCTCCACGGCTTCCGCTCGCTCGACAGCCAGGACCTGCAGTTCGTCGTCGTCCCGCCCGCGCCGTTCTACCCGGACTACACGCTCGACCTCGACGACGAGACCGCGACCGAGCTCGGCATCGACGAGGACTCCGCGGACGACGTACTCGTGCTCCTGGTGGTCCGCGCCGGCAGCAGCCTCGCCGACACCACCGTCAACCTGCGCGCGCCGCTGGTCGTCAACCCCGCAACCCGCCGCGCCAGCCAGGTGATCCTCGACGACGCGGACCTCCCGCTCGCTGCGCCGCTGGTCGCCTGACCCGCTAACCTCGCTCCCGTGCTGGTTCTCTCGCGTCGCATCGGCGAAAGCGTCGTCATCGGCGGCGGCTCTCCCGAGGCCGTCACCGTCACCATCCTCGAGGTGCGCGGCGACGTCGTCCGGATCGGCATCGACGCCCCCCGTTCCGTCGCCGTCCACCGCGCCGAGCTCCTCGCCGAGCTGGCCGACGCCAACGCCGACGCCGCCTCGCCGCCGGAGGCCGCCGTCGCCTCGCTCAGCGAGGCCCTCCGCTCGCGCGATCCCGCCCGCTGATCCGGCCTGCCGGCTCCGCCCCTGGTCCCACCGTGGGGCCGGGACTAGGTCCCAAGTCTCTTGACTCGTCTCACCCCGCCCGGGTCCGGGCCGATCGGGGGGAGCGAGCCTGGAGGGAGGGCGGATGGACGACGACGCCGAGATCATCGCCGAGTTCCTCGTGGAGTCCCACGAGAACCTGGACCAGCTCGACCGTGACCTGGTCGAGCTCGAGCAGCAGCCCGACTCACGGGAGCGGCTCTCAAGCATCTTCCGCACGATCCACACCATCAAGGGCACCAGCGGGTTCCTGGCCTTCAACCGGCTGGAGCAGCTGACCCACGTCGGGGAGACCCTGCTCTCGCGCCTGCGCGACGGCGAGGTCGTGATGACGCCTCCGATCGCCGAGGGACTGCTCTCGATGGTCGACACGGTCCGCGCGCTGCTCGAGGGCATCGAGCGCACCGGCCGTGACACCGACCCGGCCGTCGACGTCGCCCCCGTCGTCGCGGTCATCGAGGGCCTGCTGGCGGCCGACTCGGTCACGGAGGAGCCGGACGTGTCCCCGGCGGCTCCGTCCGTGACCGAGCCGGCGCCGCCGGTCGAGCCCGTCGCCGAGCCCGTCGCCCAGCCCGTCGCCCAGCCCGTCGCCCAGCCCGTCGCGCCTGTCGTGGAGGCCCCCGCCGCCCCCGCCCCCGCCGACGAGTCGTGGGACGGCGTTGAGCGCCGTGCGGTCGTGGACGCCTCGGTCCGGGTCGACGTGGACCTGCTCGACGACCTGGTCGACCTGGTCGGCGAGCTCGTGCTGACCCGCAACCAGCTGGTGCAGCGCAGCCTGGGCTCCGCCGACGCGGAGCTGGTCCGCGCCAGTCAGCGCCTGGACCTGGTGGCCAGCGAGCTGCAGGAGTCGATCATGAAGACCCGCATGCAGCCGATCGGCCAGGTCTGGTCGAAGATGCCGCGGGTCGTGCGCGACCTGTCCCACCAGCTCGGCCGTGAGGTCGAGCTGGTGATGGAGGGCCACGAGACCGAGCTCGACCGCAGCCTCCTCGAGGCGGTCAAGGACCCGCTGACCCACCTGGTCCGCAACTCCCTCGACCACGGCATCGAGCCTCCCGACGTACGCCGTGCGGCGGGCAAGGACGCGAAGGGCACGCTGAGTCTGCGGGCCTACCACGAGTCCGGCCAGGTGGTCGTCGAGATCGCCGACGACGGCAAGGGCATCGACCCCGCGACGATCGGCGCGGTCGCCGTCGAGCGCGGCGTCGTCACCCGCGACCAGCTGGCCCGGATGGACGGCCGCGACGTGCTCGGCCTCATCTTCCGGCCCGGCTTCTCGACCGCCGCCGCAGTCTCCAACATCTCCGGCCGCGGCGTCGGGATGGACGTCGTGCGCACCAACATCGAGCGGATCGGCGGGAGCGTCGACGTCTCCTCCGAGCCCGGACGGGGTACGACCACCCGCGTCCGGATCCCGCTCACGCTCGCCATCATCCCGGCACTCGTGGTCGGGGAGGGGGGCGAGCGGTACGCCATCCCGCAGGCCAACCTGGTCGAGCTGGTCCGGATCGAGGGCGACGACCTGCGTCGCCAGGTCGAGAACCTCGCCGGGGCACCGGTGCTCCGGCTGCGCGGAAAGCTGCTGCCGCTGGTCTCCCTCGCCGAGACGCTCGGCGGCAGCGCCCCCGAGGACGAGGCACTCACGGTGGTCGTCCTGCAGTCCGACGACGTCCGCTTCGGCCTGTGCGTCTCCGCGGTGCACGACACCCAGGAGATCGTCGTGAAGCCGATCGGGCGCCAGCTCAAGGCGCTCGCGATGTACGCCGGCGCGACGATCATGGGCGACGGCCGGGTGGCTCTCATCCTCGACGTCGCCGGGATCGCCGGGACGGTCGGCGTCGGTGCCACGCAGCAGGAGACGGGCGACCCCCGCGCGGTCGTTGCCGACGACCGGACGGCGCTGCTCGTGCTCGAGGTCGCCGACGGCCGCCGGGCCGCGCTGCCGCTGGCCGCGGTCGCCCGGCTCGAGGAGTTCGGGCGCGACCGGGTGGAGCGCAGCGGGACGTCGGAGGTGGTGCAGTACCGCGACGGCATCCTCCCGCTCGTGCGGCTCGCCTCGGCGATCGGCCTGCCCGACACCAGCGACCAGGGCGACCAGATCAGCGTCGTGGTCCACGAGACCGGCGGTGCCGGGGGAGCGGGGGGTGCCGTGGGCATCGTGATCGACAAGGTGCTCGACGTCGTCGAGGTCGCGATCACCTCGAGCGAGGTCGGTCGCCGTGCCGGTGTCACCGGCAGCGCCGTCGTCCAGGACCGGGTGACCGACCTGGTGGACCTCGAGGCCGTCGTCGCACGATCGGGGGCGTCGGCATGACCACCGCCCCGAGCACGGCGACCCGCACCGCCGAGCAGTACTGCACCTTCTGGGTGGCGGGCCTGTTCTTCGGCGTCGCCGTCGACGAGGTGCAGGAGGTGCTGCGGCGCCAGCCGATGACGCCGGTGCCCCGCGCGGACCGCGCCGTCACCGGCCTGATCAACCTGCGCGGCCAGATCGTCACCGCGCTCGACCTGCGGGTGCGCCTGGGGCTGCCCGACCGGGAGGGCGACGAGCTGCCCATGAACGTCATCGTCCGCAGCCGTGGCGAGGTGGTGAGCCTCCTCGTCGACGACATCGGCGACGTGATCGACACCGCCGGCGTCGACCTGCAGCCGGCACCGTCGACAATGCCGCGCGCCGTCCAGGACGTCGTCCGCGGCGTCCGGCCCCTGCCCGACTCCATCCTGCTCGTCCTCGACGCCGACCGCGCGGTCGACGTCACGAGCACCCCCGACACCACCGGAGGAACCCCGTGACCGAGACCCTCGACCCGCCGGTGAACGCCACCGCGTCCGCATCCGCACCCGCCTCCGCAGCCGCCTCTGCCGTCGACTTCGCGCTGTACGACGCCCTCCCGACCGGCGCGTTCGTCGTCGGACCCGACTACCGGGTCCAGTACGTCAACCGCCAGGCCCGGGCCGAGCTGGCCGCGGGCGGCCCGGACGTCCCCGACGTCGACCCGGAGACGCTGGTCGGCGCGTCGTTCGAGCTGATCTACGCGCACCCCGAGCTCGGCAGCCGGGTGACCGCCACCGCCGACAACCTCCCGTTGGCCGACCGGGTCGCCTCGGAGTTCGCCACGCGCGACCTGTCGTTCACCGCGATCCACGACGCCGCCGGCAGGTACGTCGGCGCGCTGGTCGTGGTCGAGGACGTCACCCAGAAGCTGCGCGTCGAGCAGCAGACGGCGATCGCCAGCTCGATGATGGAGAACAGCCCGACGAACATGATGTTCGCGGACCGCGACTTCGTGATCCAGTACATGAACCCGGCGTCGCTCAACACGCTGCGCAGCCTGGAGGCGGTGCTGCCGGTGAAGGCCGACGAGGTCGTCGGCTCCAGCCTCGACATCTTCCACAAGAGCCCCGCCTACCAGCGCGGCCTGCTGGCGAGTGCCGAGCACCTGCCGCGGCGCGCCGACATCAAGGTGGGCGACCAGACGCTCGACCTCCTGGTCAGCGCGATCACCGACGCCAGCGGTGAGTACGTCGGCGCGATGGCGACCTGGGAGGTGATCACCGACCGGCTGCGGATCGAGCGCGAGAGCGCCGAGGCCGCCGCCGACACCTCGGCCGTCAACAAGATCCT
Organism: Nocardioides daeguensis; assembly: GCF_019192965.1. GTDB lineage: Bacteria > Actinomycetota > Actinomycetes > Propionibacteriales > Nocardioidaceae > Nocardioides > Nocardioides daeguensis. The sequence goes on along the minus strand of NZ_JAHTKU010000004.1, from coordinate 76,551 downwards.
CTCCGGCCTCGGCGCGGCCACCGACGTGGACACCGCCGTCCAGATCGTGCTCGACACCGTGCGCGGCGAGTTCGGCTGGGCGTACGGCTCCTACTGGACCGTCGACCCCGCCGACCGGCTGCTGAAGTTCGACCGGGAGTCCGGTGACGCCGGTCCGGAGTTCCGGCAGGTGACGCTGCAGGCGTCGTTCGCCGAGGGCATCGGCCTGTCCGGTCGGGCCTGGGCGCGGCGCGACCTGTACTTCACCCCGGACATCGGCGAGATGACCGACTGCGTGCGGGCGCCCGTCGCCCAGCGGGTCGGCGTGAAGTCCGGCGTCTGCTTCCCGGTCATCGTCGACGGCGAGGTCGTCGGCACGATGGACTTCTTCGCCACCGAGACCCTGCAGCCGAGCGTGCAGCGCCTCGACGCGCTGCGGAACGTCGGCCGCCTGGTCTCGGAGACCATCGCGCGGATCGACCGCGAGGTCGCCGAGCGCGAGGCGGCCGCCGTACTGTCGGGCAAGGTGGCTCAGATCCTCGACGTCGTCTCCGCGGCGGCGACGGGCGACCTGACCCGCGAGCTCGACGTCGAGGGTGACGACGCCGTCGGCCGGGTCGCCGACGGCCTGCGCGCCCTGATGAGCACCCTGCGGGCCAGCATGGGCAACATCAGCGGGGCTGCCGAGACCCTCGGCGCTGCCGCCAGCCAGCTCACCTCGCTGGCGGAGGGGATGGGCGAGGGCGCCTCGATGACGTCCGACCGGGCGGCGTCCGCGTCGAGCGCGTCGGTCGAGGTGTCCGCCTCGATCCAGACCGTCGCCACGGCGGCCGAGGAGATGACCGCCTCCATCCGTGAGATCGCCAAGAACGCCACCGAGGCCGCGACCGTCGCCACCGACGCCGTCACCGTCGCCTCCGAGGCGCAGGGCACCGTCGCGTCGCTGGGGGAGTCGTCCGCCGAGATCGGCCAGGTCATCAAGGTGATCACCTCGATCGCCCAGCAGACCAACCTGCTCGCCCTCAACGCCACCATCGAGGCCGCCCGCGCCGGCGACGCCGGCAAGGGTTTCGCGGTGGTGGCCAACGAGGTCAAGGAGCTGGCCAAGGAGACCGCCAAGGCGACCGAGGAGATCGGCCAGAAGATCGAGGCCATCCAGAGCGACACCCAGGGCGCCGTCTCCGCGATCAGCCGGATCGCCGACGTCATCGCACGGATCAACGACATCCAGTCGACGATCGCCTCCGCGGTGGAGGAGCAGACCGCCACCACCAACGAGATCGCCCGCTCGGTCACCGAGGCCGCCGCCGGCGCCAACGGCATCGCCGAGGACGTCACCCAGGTCGCCACGGCGGCCGCCGACACCCGGGAAGGCGCGCAGAACACGCTCACCTCCGCCACCGAGCTCACCGGAGTCGCCTCCGAGCTGCGGGACATGGTGGGCCGCTTCCAGCTCTGAGGACCGTTCGACGCAAGCATGCGAAGACCCCCGCCCCGGTGATGCAAGGGGCGGGGGTCTCGTACGTCGAGCAGGCGGCGCCTCAGCCGACGCGGCGGTCCATGCGGTCCATGCGGTCCGCGGCCGGGGCGGTCGGTGCGGCCGGGGCGGCGCTCTCCGCTCCCCGGAGCCGTACGGCGAGCAGCGCGGCCTGGGTGCGGTGCTGGAGCCCGAGCCGGGCGAGCAGCCCGGTGACGTGGTTCTTGACCGTCTTCTCGGCCAGGTAGAGCTTCTCGGCGATCTGCCGGTTGGTCATGCCCTCGGCGATGAGGAAGAAGATCCTGCGCTGCTGCGGGGTGAGCTCGCAGATGACGTCGAGCGACTTGCGCTGCATCTCCATCTGCTCGACGACGCGGTTGGCGACGGCGGGGTCGATGAGCGAGTGGCCGCCGGCGACCAGCTTGATGCCGTTGAGCAGCGAGTTGCCTTCGATCTTCTTCAGCACGTAGCCCGACGCGCCCGCGAGGATCGCCGCGGAGATGGCGTCGGGGTCGTCGTACGACGTGAGGATCAGCGCCTTGATGTTGGGGTCGACGGAGCGCATCTCGCGGCAGATGTCGACGCCGGTGCCGTCGGCGAGGTTCGCGTCGAGGACGGCGATGTCGGGCCGCAGCTCGAGGATCTCCTGCAGCGCGACGGTGGCGCTGCCCGACTGTCCGACCACCTCGAGCTCCGGGTCGGTCTCGAGCAGGCTCGCAACACCCCGGCGCACGACCTCGTGGTCGTCGACGATGTAGACGCGGATCGGAGTCTCGGCTGGCACGAGGACGATTCTCCGACGCCACGCGCCGTAGTTGAATCCTTTCCGAACAGGTCGGGCCGGAGGATGTGTTTCGGTGGCCCGGAAGGACTACGGCGTCCTGGTCGAACGTCGGCGCGGCGAGGCGTCAGCGGGCCTGGAGGTCGGCCAGCGCGGCCGACACGTGCCGCTCGCTGCGGCGCAGCTCGGCCAGCAGCGCCACGATGTCCTGGGTGGTGAGCCGCTCGTCCTCGGTGGGCGGGGCCAGGCACTCGTCGGCCTCGGCGGCGGTGATCCGGGTGCCGATCTCGAGCCGGTACGACGTGTCGTCGAGCTCGAACGCGATGTCGGCGACGACCGCGGTGAAGTGCTCGTCGGCCACCGGGTCGTGGAGCACCAGGTGCTCGCCGGGCTCGAGGCCGCGGTCCAGGCCGGCGGCGCTGTGGCTGACCCCGAGGGAACGGCTGCGGCGGGTGAAGGGGCTGAGTGCCACCACGATCTGCTCCACCGCGACCTCCGTCGGGACCGGGCGCCGGTTGCGCCCTCACACTTGTAGAACGCAGCGCCGGGGTCCGCCGTTACGCCGGGCGCGGTCCTCTTGTCTCTAGTCCCGAATGACTAGGAACGATGATCCCGTCGGATGGCGCGGGGTATACCGACGCGCTATGTTGGGTAGCGAAGCAGCAGACAACTGTGGCCAAGCCCACCGCCACACCTCTCGATCTTCGGGAGTAACAGTGTCCACCGCATCGATCCCCACCATTCCCCACCGTTCCACCGCTTCATCCGCCAGCCAGGTGAGCTCCGCCGAGCGAAAGTCCCGGACCGCAGAGCTCCTCGCGAAGGCGCGGGAGTGTCCACCGGGGGAGCGCGCCGACCTCCTCGAGGAGGTCATCGTGCTCAACATCCCCGTGGCCCGCACCCTCGCCGCCCGTTACCGCAACCGCGGCCAGTCCGCCGACGAGCTCGAGCAGGTCGCCTGCCTGGCGTTGACCCGCGCCGTGCAGTCCTTCGACCCGGAGCGCGGTGACGACCTGTTGGTCTTCGCCGTTCCGAGCATCCTGGGCGAGCTGAAGCGGCACTTCCGCTCGGCCGCGTGGGCGGTGCGCCCGCCGCGTCGGATCCAGGAGATCCGGCCGCGCGTGGTCGCCGCGGAGGAGGATCTGGCCCAGCGCCTCGGCCGTCCGCCGACGCCGTGCGAGCTCGCGGACGAGCTCGACTGCCCGCCCGCCGAGATCGAGGAGGCCCTCGCCTGCGGCGACCTCGTGCATGCCGCCTCCCTCGACGAGCCGGTCGTCGCCACCGGAACCTCGCTCGGCGACCTGCTGCCGACGGTCGACGCCGGCTTCGACCACAGCGAGGCCGTCGCCATCCTCGGCCCGGCCTGCCGCCGGCTCAAGCCGCGTGACCGACGCATCCTGCGGATGAGGTTCTACGAGCAGCGGACCCAGCAGGAGATCGCCGACGAGCTCGGCGTGACCCAGGTCCAGGTCTCCCGGCTGCTCCAGCGCATCTTCACCGACCTGCGCCGTGCCGTCGGCGCAGAACCGGGCGGGAAGCCGCACGCAGCCTGATGCCACCGCGCCCCATGCGAATTGGCCAGGGAATCACGCATTCCCCCACCGAATCGCATGGGGCGCGGTCGTCGGCTCAGGGCTGGAACAGCACCTTCACCATGCCGTCGTTCTTGTCGCGGAAGTCGCGGTACGCCGCCGGGGCGGCCTCGAGCGGCAGGTGATGGGTCGCGAACGTCTCCACCCCGAGATGGTCGGTCGGCTCCAGCAGCAGGGCGAGGATCTCGTCGCTCCACCGGCGCACGTTCGCCTGCCCCATGCGCAGCTGGACCTGCTTGTCGAACATCTCCATCAGCGGCATCGGGTCCATCGGCCCGCCGTAGACGCCGACGACTGACACGGTGCCGCCGCGGCGGACCGCGTCGATGGCCAGGTGCAGAGCGGCCAACCGGTCGACACCGGCCGTGCGCATCAGCGGCTGGGCGAGACGGTCCGGCAGCAGGCCGACCACCTTGGCCATCGACTCGGCCACGGGGGAACCGTGCGCCTCCATGCCGACGGCGTCGATCACGGCGTCGGCGCCGCGCCCGCTGGTCACCTCGAGGATCGTGGTGACGGTGTCGGCGTCGCTGTCGGTGACGAGCGCCTCGGCGCCGTACGCCGAGACCCGCTGCAGCCGCTCCGGCACCGGGTCGACGACGAACACCCGGATGCCGCGCATCAACGCGATCCGGGCACACATGTCACCGATCGGGCCGGCGCCCAGCACCAGGAGCGTGTCCCCGGGCCGCAGTCCGGCGTAGTCGACGGCCTGCCAGGCGGTCGGCAGCACGTCGGAGAGGAAGACGAAGCGGTCGTCGGGCGGCCCCTCGGGGACCTTGATCGGCAGCCGGTCGGCGAACGGCACCCGCAGGTACTCCGCCTGGGCGCCCGGCACCTGGCCGTACAGCTTGCTGTAGCCGAACAGGCTCGCACCGGTGCCCTGCTCGACGTTCTGCGTCGTCTCGCACTGGCTCTGCAGCCCGCGGGCGCACATCCAGCACCGGCCGCAGCTGAGGTTGAACGGTACGACGACGCGGTCGCCGCGGCGCAACGACGAGACGTCGGGGCCGACCTCCTCCACGACGCCGATCGGCTCGTGGCCGACGACGTCCCCGACCTCCATGAAGGGGGCGAGGGGCTCGTAGAGGTGCAGGTCTGATCCGCACAGTCCGCTCGACGTCACCCGGATCACGATGTCGTCAGGCTCCTGGATCCGCGGGTCCGGGACGTCCTCGACGCTCATCCGGTTCCTGCCCTGCCAGGTCACGGCTCTCATGGGCTCCTCTTCCTCCGTCGGTCGCGGTGGCTGTCGTCGCACCAGGGCAGCCGGTCGGAACGGCCGCAGCGGCACACCGCCACGACGGCGCGCTCCACCGGTGCGGCGGTGCCGTCGACGCCGACCACCTCGTCGGCGCCGCGCACCAGCAGCGGTCCGCCGGGGCACTCCGTGACGACGACGCGTCGCTTGCTCATCAGCAGCTCACCCCGCCGCCCGGTCCTCGCGGCGTGCCCGCCACCCGTCGAGCAGCACCTGGCCGGCCAGGCCGTCGACGGCCAGGCACGCGGTCGCGCCGAACACGACGTCGGGAGCCAGCTCCGGCTCGTCGGCGACCAGCGCCGCGCAGATCCCGCGGATCGCCAGCTGCTCGTGGACCGCGTCGGCCTCGACGTGCTCGTCGTAGTAGTCGGCGACCTCCTCCGGGAGTCGCAGACGCCGGGCCCCGCGCAGGATGCGGTCGCACGGCAGCGAGCTGGTCGCCTCGAAGGCAGCCAGGTGTCCCATCGCCGCACCGCGGAGGCGACGGTTGAGGGCGAAGAGCGACATCAGGTTGACCGAGGCGAGGGTCGCGCCCGTCGCCTGCTCGACGTACGACGCGAGGTCGGTCGGCAGGTCCAGCGAGGCGAGCCCGCGGGCGAACAGCGCCTGGTGCAGCCGGTCGGGGCGGCCGCCGCCGTACTCGTCGTACTGCAGCTCTGCGAGCGCCACCTTCGCGGCGCCGCCGATGCGCGGCAGCACGAAGCTCTGCGGGTCGGACTCGCGCAGGTGGTGGACGGCCCGTTCGGCCAGGTAGGAGCAGAACTCCTGCCGGGTGGCACGCCGGTGCAGGAACTGGGCGACCTCCGAGGGACCGGAGCGGGCGGTCATCCGCACCAGCGCCGCGGTGACCTGCTCGGCCGGGGTGTCGCCGAGGTCCTCGAGCGCGGGCGCGTCCTGCGGGGTCGCGCCCACCAGCTCTCGCACGGCGTGCTCGAAGGTCCGCTCCAGCGCGGCCCGGCTCACCATGAGCAGCGGGTCCCACTCGGCCCGCGGGTCATCGACGTCGTCGAAGCCCCGGTAGTGCAGTTCGTAGAGGACCCACAGCGCGAGCTGGAGGTCGCGGTCGGTCAGCGGGTAGGTGACGTCTCCCATGGCCCGCGGCTCGGGCACGGCGTGCAGGCCCTGCGGCCGGGCACGCAGGGTCTCGACCACGCCCTCGCTGAGCGGGCCGCACGGTTGGGGCAGCCTCATCCGGTCCTCGTCCTTCCCTCCCACAGCTCGCCCAGGATCAGGCGCAGCAGGACCCGTCGTACCGTCAGCAGCGCGGGGAGCTGGCCCCCTGTTGTGCGCGCCGCACGTCGTTCGGGATAGTTCTCATCGCAGACGGTCCGTCGTCCCATGCCGACCTCCTCCGGGTGGTTGCGGGGTACCCCGGCCGTCGGGCCGCATACGCAGTCGCCGAGTGCACGCACGGGGGGAGAGATGGGTCGAGCAGTCCCAGGGGGGGAGCCGGCGTCGCTGGCCGGGCTGGTTCCGGCCGAGGGGGCACGGCAGACAGGGCGCTTCGTCTTCCACGTGGTCGACGAGCAGTGGGAGTGGGACGACGACGTCTTCGCGATCCACGGCTACCGGCCGGGCGAGGTCGAGCCGACCACCGAGCTGATCATGCAGCACAAGCACGAGCTCGACCGCGCGCTCGTCGAGCAGACGCTGCAGGAGGCGATCAGCGACGGAGCGCCGTTCAACGTCTACTACCGGATCCTGGTCGGCGACGAGGTGCGCAACGTCGTGCTGTGCGGCGAGGGCCAGTACGACGCCGGCCGCACCAGCGGCAAGGTCGACCGCCTGGTCGGCTACTACCTCGACCTGACCCCCGAGCTCGAGGCGGAGACGTCGGCCGCGGCCGACGCCGCGGTGGCCGCCTCCGCGGCCTCCCGCGACACGATCGAGCAGGCCAAGGGCATCTTGATGCTGGGCTACGGACTCGACGCCGAGGCCGCGTTCGCGATGCTGAAGTGGTGGTCGCGCAACCGCAACGTGAAGGTGCGGGAGGTCGCCGAGCGCTTGATCCAGGTGGCCCGGGAGGGGCATGTGAGCCACCCTGGACTGCGCCGGTTGCTGGACGCGCTGCTCGACGACCTCACCGCCAGCCGGGCGGCTCGGGGAGACCGACCCGACTAGTCCGACGTCGGTTCTCGTCGACTCGGCCCCCGCCGTACCCGACTCCTCGGGATACACCCGGGTAACGGCTCGACATGACAGAAACCGCCTTCCCCGCCCAGCAGCAGACGCCCCCGGGACTCACCGGGGAGATGACGCCCGAGCCGGACCACGGCGAGGAGTCGTACGTCGGCCACGGCCGCCTCGAGGGACAGGTCGCGCTGATCACCGGTGGCGACTCCGGGATCGGCCGCGCCGTCGCGATCGCCTATGCCCGCGAGGGTGCGGACGTGGCCTTCACCTACCTGCCCGAGGAGCAGGTCGATGCCGACGCGACCTCCGAGCTGGTCACCGGCGCCGGTCGCCGGGTCCTGGCCATGGCGCTGGACCTGCGGACCAGCGAAGCCTGCGACGAGGCCGTGCGGCGCACCGTCGACGAGCTCGGCGGCCTCGACGTGCTGGTCAACAACGCCGGCTACCAGATGGCCCGCGACCACGCCGTCGACGACCTGAGCGACGAGCGGATCGACCGCACCTTCAAGGTCAACCTCTACGCGCTGATGTGGCTGGTCCGGGCCGCTGCACCGTACCTGCGCAAGCGGCCCGGCTGCATCGTCAACAACGGCTCCATCCAGGCCTTCGAACCCTCCGAGACGCTCCTGGACTACGCCGCCACCAAGGCCGCGATCAACAACCTGACCGTCAACCTCGCCGCCTCGCTCGGCAGCGACGGGGTGCGCGTCAACGCGGTCGCGCCCGGACCGATCTGGACGCCGCTGCAGCCGGCCACCCAGGAGCCGGAGAAGGTGGAGAAGTTCGGCGTCGACACGCCGCTCGGCCGGGCCGGGCAGCCGGCGGAGGTCGCGCCGGCGTTCGTCTTCCTCGCCTCGCCCGGCGACGCGTCGTACGTGTCCGGCACGGTCCTGGGCGTCACCGGTGGGAAACCCGTGTTCTGACCGGACCGCGGGGTACCTCTCGGCCATGGAGAACCGACCGGATCCCCGAGAGGCCGAGCACGCTGGCGAGGGCCAGGTGTCCGAGGTGGGCAACCTCGACGACGCCGGCGAGGTCGAGTCCCCGGCGGACGCCGTCGCGGGGCACCCGACGGACCGTGACGTGCAGGAGGGGAAGGCCGGGCCGGATGCCCGCACCGGCAACCAGGACCAGGAGGAGCGACGATGACGATTCCCGACCCCGAGCGGCCGGTGGCACCGGACGAGCCACCGATCCCCGACGATCCCGACGTCCCCACCGATCCCGAGGCACCCCTCGACGAGCCGGTCGAGGAGGTGGATCCGGAGCAGGACTACCCGCATGCCGAGGAGGCGGAGGAGGACCGGGCGTGACCACCGCGCCGGCCGGCACCCGGCAAAGGCGACGGCCACCCCAGCAGATCACCCGCAACCTCAACGAGCTGCTGCAGGAGCTCCGGGTGATGCAGACCGGCGTGCAGATCCTCACCGGCTTCTTGCTGACGGTCCCGTTCACGGACCGGTTCGGGGACCTCAGCGCCGGGCAGCAGCGGCTCTACCTCGGCATCCTGGTGACCGCCGTGCTGACCACGCTCGTCATCGTCGCTCCCGTCTGCTACCACCGTCTCCTGTTCCGGCAGGGGCGCCGCGACTGGATCGTGGCCGCGGCCCAGCGCTGCGCGCTGGTCGGGCTGGCAGGACTGGCGGTGGTGTCCGCGGCGGTCGTGCTCCTGGTGTTCGACGTGGTGCTCGGGACCCGCGCCGCACTGATCGCCGCGGCGGCGGTCGCGCTCGCGTTCACCGTGATGTGGGCTGTGGTCCCCTGGCGGGGCCGCACGAGGTGAAGCGCTCGCAGCGTCCGGCCGTCGTCGCGGTCCTGCTCGCCCTCGCCCTCCTTCTCGCCGGGTGCGGGGTGGTGAGCAGGCCCGGCCCGGCGGCCTGGGACGACCGGGCTGCCCAGGCCCTCACCGACGCCGGCAGCGAGGTCGCCACCGCCCGGCTCGCGTTGGAGTCGGCGCGCAAGGGGCGCACCTGGTCGTCGTACACCACGGTGCTCCTGGCCGAGGCCGAGGAGGCCGCGGGCAAGGTCGAGGAGGACCTGTCGCGCCTGCAGGTGCCCGCCGGCCGCGCCGACGCCGCTGCGCACGTGCTCGACCTGCTCGGCCGGGCCGTCGACCTCGTCGGCGAGGCCCGCGCGCACGCCGTCTCCGGGAAGTACGACGACCAGGCGCTCCTCGATCAGCTCGACCGCCTGTCCGACGAGCTGCAGCAGGCGGCGCCGTGAAGCGCTACTTCGCCGTCCTGCTGGGCATCCTGACCGCTATCGGCGGCTTCGTCGACATCGGTGACCTGGTCACCAACGCTCAGGTCGGCGCGCGGTTCGGGACCTCCCTGGTGGGGGTCGTCGCGCTCGGCGTGGTCGGCATCTGCGTGTTCGCCGAGATGTCCGGCCGGATCGCCGCGGTCAGCCGGCGGGCCACCTTCGACCTGGTCCGCGAGCGGCTCGGACCCCGGATGGGCTTCCTCAACCTGGTCGGGTCGATGCTGGTGACCCTGCTGACCTTCATCGCGGAGATCGGTGGTGTGGCCCTCGCGCTGCAGCTGGTCAGCTCGCTGCACCACCTGCTGATCGTGCCCTTCGTGGCCGCGGCGGTGTGGCTGGTGCTGTGGCGCGCGAAGTTCTCCTCGATCGAGAACGTGCTCGGCCTGATGGGCCTCGCGCTCATCGGCTTCGCGGTGGCGCTGTGGCAGCTCGGTCCGGACTGGGGCCAGCTCGTCGCCGGGGTGTCGCCTGCGGAGAAGCCGGAGGGCGAGGGTTGGGCGACCTACGCCTACTTCGCCGTCGCGCTGTTCGGCGCCGCGATGACGCCCTACGAGGTGTTCTTCTTCTCCAGCGGCGGCGTCGAGGAGCGCTGGACGAGCAAGGACATCGGGGTGATGCGGGCCAACGTCTTCATCGGCTTCCCGCTGGGCGGCCTGCTCTCGGTGGCGATCGCGGGGTGCGCGGCGACCGTGTTCCTGCCTGCCGGCGTCGCGGTCGAGACCCTCGGCCAGGTGGGCCTGCCGGTGGCCGTCGGGATCGGGAAGATCGGGCTCGCCGTCGTGGTGCTCGGCTTCTTCGCCGCCACCTTCGGCGCCGCCTGCGAGACGGGGCTGTCGACCGGCTACAGCCTGGCGCAGTACTTCGGCTTCCCGTGGGGCAAGTTCGTACGCCCGAAGGAGGCGGCCGGCTTCCACATCATCCTGCTGCTCGCGACCGTCGTCGCCGCCGGCGTGCTGCTCACCGGCGTCGACCCGATCATGGTCACCGAGATCTCAGTGGTCTTCTCGGCGATCGCGCTGCCGTTGACGTACTTCCCGATCCTCGTGGTCGCCAACGACCCCGACTACCTCGGTGAGCACGTGAACGGGCCGGTCGCGAACGCGCTCGGGGTGTTCTACCTCGTCGTCATCGCGGTCGCGGCCCTCGCCGCGATCCCGCTCATGGCGGTCACGTCGATGGGGCAGGGCTGAGAGGGGTGGGCTGATGGGATCGCTGGCCGAGCGCAACGGGTACGACGTCGGGCTGCACCTGCTGGACCGGCAGGTGATCGGCGCCGACGACCGGCTCATCGGCAAGGTCGACGACATCGAGCTCGTCATCGACGACGACGGCGCGCTGGTACCGACCGCCCTGCTGATGGGCCTGCCCGCCCTGTTGCCGCGCTTCGGCCCGCGCCTCGGCGGCGCGCTGGCCCGCGCCCACCGGCTGGTCAGGGAGGCGGCAGCAGACCAGGACCTGCCCCTGGTCGTCGACTTCGACCTCGTCGAGGACGTCTCCAGCGACGTCCGCCTCTCCGAGCCGGGGCATGGGCTGTTGCACCGGATGGCCCACGACCGTGCCGCGGATCCCCGCCGCTGCCGCGTCGGCGACCTGCTCGGCATCCCGGTCCGGTGTCCCGACCTCCCCCGGCGCTCCAAGGTCCTCGACCTGCGCATGGTCGGCTCGCCGGACGGGCCCGGCGAGCATCGCGTGGAATCCCTCATCGTCGGCCCCGGCCGACCCGGCGCGCTCTTCGGCTACGACCGCCGCAGCGAGCCCGGCCCGCTCGCCGTCGCCGCCGTCGTCCACTGGCTGCACCGCCACGCCCGCATCGTCGAGCTCGGCGAGGGGGTCGAGATCGACCATGAGGCCGGCGAGGTGCGCATCGTCGCCGGCACGTCTCTCGCGCCGCTGCGCGGGTAACGCCGGGAGGTACGTGGAACCCCTCGCGAGCGAGAAGGAGGAGACATGCCCGGCAAGAAGCACGGCCCCGGCATCAAGAACCCGGACGCCTACGAGGAGATCCGCAAGGGCGGCGCCAGCAAGGAGAAGGCCGCCCGGATCTCCAACGCGATGGCCTCCGAGGGCGCCAGCACGGTCGGCCGTCGCGGCGGCAAGGCCGGCGACTACGACGACTGGACCGTCGACAAGCTGCGCAAGCGCGCCGGCGAGCTCGACATCGAGGGCCGCTCGTCGATGAGGAAGAGCGAGCTGATCGACGCCCTGCGGCACCACTGACCGGCCGGTTCGCCCGGTGGTCGAGGTGCGACGAGCGCCAGCGAGGAGCGTGCTCCGGTGGTTGAGGTGCGACGAGCGCCAGCGAGGAGCCTCGAAACCTCCGGACGTGCTCTCGCGAACTGTGTCCGGAGCGGGTTCCGGCGGCACGGCCAGTGGTTTCGAGGCTCGGCCGCGGGCGGCCTCGCTCCTCAACCACCGGCAGACCGCCCGGGTCAGACCCAGCGGGAGAACCAGATCCGGTCCAGCCACTCGCTGTGGGTCAGCATCTGGTTGGTCCAGATCGGCCAGAACCACGCGAAGTTCACCAGGGTCAGCACCACGAACGCCCCGCCGACGATCACCCCGGCGGTGCGCCGGGCGGAGGGCGCGCGCGAGGACCCGATCAAGGTCCCGATGGCGAGCGTGATCGCGATGATCGTGAAGGGCAGGATGGCGATCGCGTAGAACAGGAAGATCGGCCGGTCGTCGTACATCATCCAGGGCAGCCAGGCCGACAGGGCCCCGACGACGGCCAGCCCGAAGCGCCAGTCGCGGGCGCCGACCCACATCACCACCGCGAACATCAGCGCCAGGACGCCGCCCCACCACAGCACGGGCGTCGGCAGCAGCAGCACCTGCTTGATGCAGTGGCTGTCCGCGGGGGCGTCGCAGCCGGGGGCGTCGGGTGAGATGTCGTTGGTGACCGCGACGCCCACGGGCCGGTTGATGAGCAGCCAGCTCGACGGCTTGGACTCGTAGAAGTGGGTGGAGCAGTCCAGGAAGTGCGTGTGGAAGGTGTAGACGTCCTGGTGGTAGTACCAGAGCGAGCGCAGCGACTGCCAGGCCTCGCCGAGGCCGCTCGCGTCCTTCTCGGTCGCCGTCGGCCACTTCTTCGTGGCGTCGAGGTCGGTGGCGACGTAGGAGTCGTCGTCCTTCGCGCAGTGCCCCTGCCCGGTGTACTGCCGGTACTGCGTGGAGCTGAGGTGCTCCTCGTACTCCTTCGCGTGCGTCAGCCAGCCGCCCCAGGTCGCGATGTAGACCAGCAGCGCCACCACGACGAGGGAGAGGAACGCCGGGATCCCGTCGACGAGCGCGCCCTTCGCCAGCGGCCACCGGATGCCGAGGGAGCGGCGGGCGCCGGCGCTCCAGATCCAGCACAGCACGCCCAGCGCGGCGAGCGGGTAGAGGGCGGTCCACTTGGTGCCGGCCGCGAGGCCGAAGCAGACGCCGGCGGCGATCAGCCAGGGGCGGAACAGGATCCGCGGGCCCCAGCCGGTGAGCGCGACGCCGTCATCCGTACGACGCGCGCGCCTCGCCAACCGCTCCCGGTGCCAGTCGCGGTCGGCCACCAGGCAGGAGACGGCGCAGAGCAGGAACAGCGCCAAGAAGATGTCGAGCAGCGCCAGCCGGGACAGCACGAAGTGCAGGCCGTCCAGCATCAGCAAGGTGCCGGCGACGCAGCCGAGCATCGTGGAGCCGGTCATCCGTCGTACCAGCCGGCACATGACGAGCACCATCAGCGCACCGGCGACGGCCGACGCGATCCGCCAGCCGAACGGGTCCATCCCGAACGCCTTCTCGCCGAGCGCGATCAGCCACTTGCCGACGTCCGGGTGCACGGCGAGCGACGGCTCGCCGGTCCACACGCCCTGCGTGTGCCCGGCGAGGATGTCGGCGTTGATGTCGGTCTTGGTGTTGCCGTCGACATCGGTCAGGTAGGTCTCGATGTAGCCGTTGTTGAGCAGCGACCACGCGTCCTTGGCGTAGTACGTCTCGTCGAAGGCGAACCGGTGCGGGTTGCCGAGGCCGACCAGGCGCAGCGCGAAGGCCAGCAGGGTGAGCCCGATCGGGCCGAGCCAGCCGACCAGCCGCTGCCGCGCGGACAACCGCCGGATCGGGCTGACCGCCCGCTCGACCGCCAACGGCACCCGTCGCCCGAGGGCGGTGCGGGACAGGCCGACGACGGTCACGGAGGGCAACCCTACGTGCCCCATCTGCAAGGATCGTGACGTGAGTGGAGTCCTGGTGCTGGCGGGTACGCCGATCGGCCAGGTCGGCGACGCGCCGCCCCGGCTGGCCGAGGAGCTGGCCGCCGCCGACGTCGTCGCCGCCGAGGACACCCGCCGGCTGCGGCGGCTGGTGACCGACCTCGGCATCGAGCTGTCGGGGCGCGTCGTGTCCTACTTCGAGGGCAACGAGGCGGCGCGGACCCCCGCCCTGGTCGAGGCCCTCGAAGCCGGCGAGCGGGTGGTGCTCGTGACCGACGCCGGCATGCCGAGCGTGTCCGACCCGGGCTACCGCCTGGTGGCGGCCGCCGTCGAGGCCGGCATCCGGGTGACCGCCGTCCCCGGCCCGTCGGCGGTGCTGACCGCTCTCGCCGTCTCGGGCCTGCCTGTCGACCGGTTCTGCTTCGAGGGCTTCTTGCCGCGCAAGGCGGGGGAGCGCTCCCGCCGGCTGGCGGACCTGGCGAGCGAGCAGCGCACGATGGTCTTCTTCGAGGCGCCGCACCGCACCCAGGCGGCGCTGGAGGCGATGCGCGACGCCTTCGGCGCCGACCGCGCCGCCGCAGTGTGTCGCGAGCTGACCAAGACCCACGAGGAGGTACGCCGCGACGGCCTCGCCGCCCTCGTCGACTGGGCCGCCGCGGGGGTGCGGGGCGAGGTCACCATCGTCGTCACCGGCGCGACCCCGGGCGCGGGGATCGCGACCGACCCGGACAGCCTGCGGGCCGCCGTCGCCGGACTCGAGGAGTCCGGGATGCGACGCAAGGAGGCGATCGCCGTGGTGGCCGGGCAGGCTGGACTCCCCAAACGCGACGTCTACCAGGTGGTGCACATCGATGGCTGAGCCGAAGTCCGTCACGACCGTCGAGCGCGACGGCCTCGTCTTCGACGTCCTCGTCGACGGTCCGCCCGACGGTGAGCCGATCCTGCTCCTGCACGGGTTCCCGGAGCGGGCCACGTCCTGGCGCCTGGTCGCACCGCTGCTGCACGAGGCGGGCTACCGCACCCTGGCCATGGACCAGCGGGGCTACTCCCGGGGCGCCCGGCCGCGGCGCCGACGCGACTACCGGGCGAGCGAGCTGATGGCCGACGCCCTCACCGTCGTGGACGCCCTGGTCGGCCCGCAGGGGCGCGCCCACGTCGTCGGCCACGACTGGGGTGCGATCCCCGCCTGGCTCCTGGCGGCCCACCACGCCGACCGGGTGGCCTCGCTGACGGCGGTGTCCGTGCCGCACCCGCAGGCCTTCCTGACCGCCATGGTCCGCTCCGAGCAGCTGCTGAAGTCCTGGTACATGCTGGCCTTCCAGCTCCCGCGCCTCCCCGAGCTGGTGCTCGGCCGGACCGACGACCTCGCCGCGCGGCAGCTGCGCGCGGCCGGCTTCACCGCCGAGGACGTGGCCCGGTTCCGCACCGAGATCGTCGAGGACGGCGCGCTGCCGACCGCGCTCAACTGGTACCGCGCCCTGCCCCTGGGCGACCCGCGCCTGATGCGGCGCCGGGTCAGCGTGCCGACCACCATGGTGTGGAGCGACCAGGACGTCGCGCTGAGCCGCTGGGGTGCGGAGCACGCCGGCGACTGGGTCGACGGGCCGTACCGCTTCGTCGAGCTGGGTGGCGTCTCCCACTGGATCCCGACCCAGGCGCCCGAGGCGCTGGCCGACGCGATCCTGCACCGGGTCCGCTCGACCGACCCCGCCTCGTGAGCGACCAGCGCCCGCCGGTCCCCGAACCGCTGCCGCACCCGGTCGTCGACAACCACTGTCACCTCGACATCAGCCGGGAGGGCCGCGGCGCGCAGCCGTGGGACGCCCGGGAGGCGATCGACGCCGCCGCCGCGGTCGGCGTACGACGGATCGTGCAGATCGGCTGCGACCTGCCCGGTGCCCGCTGGGCGGTGGCTGCCGCGGCCGAGCACCCCGAGCTGGTCGCGGGCGTCGCCCTGCACCCCAACGAGGCGCCCCGGATCCTCGAGCAGGAGGGACGCGCCGCGCTCGAGGCCGCCTGGGACGAGATCGAGCAGCTCGCCGGCGCCCACGCGAAGGTGCGGGCGGTGGGGGAGACCGGTCTCGACGCGTTCCGGACCGGCGACGAGGGCCGGGCGGTGCAGGTCGAGTCGTTCCGCCGCCACGTCGACATCGCCAAGCGCCTCGACAAGACCCTCGTCATCCACGACCGGGAGACCCACGACGAGGTGCTCGCGGTGATCGACAGCGAGGGCGCCCCCGAGCGCTGGGTGATGCACTGCTTCTCCGGCGACGCCGCCTTCGCCCGGGCCTGCCTGGACCGCGGCGCCCACCTCTCCTTCGCCGGGACGGTCACGTTCAAGAACGCCGAGGCGCTGCGCGAGGCGCTGCGGATCACGCCCAGGGACCGGGTGCTCGTCGAGACGGACGCGCCCTACCTCACGCCGGTGCCCTACCGCGGCCGCGCCAACGCGTCGTACCTCGTCCCGCTGACGGTGCGGGCGATGGCCGCCGAGCGGGGGGACGACCTCGCCGAGCTGTGCGCCGCGATCGACGCGAACACCGAGTTGGCCTTCGGCGGCAGCTGGTAGCGCCCGACCATCCGGCCCGGCGGTCACAGGCCCAACGACGTCTGGAGTGCGGCGACGTCCGCGCGGATCGCGGTCAGCACCCGCGGTGCGTCGGACTCGGTGACCCGGCGGTGCGAGACCTGCTCGAGCCCGGTCCGACGGTGCGCGGGGTCCAGCAGCCGAGCCGCGAGCTCGTACGCCGTGCGCAGCAGGACGCCGTCGGCACCGGACGGCACGGCGCGCAGGGTGTCCACCATCTCGATGGGGAAGCGCCACTGCTGCAGGGCCTCGGCGGTCAGCCGGGGGCCACAGATCCCGTAGCGCAGGGTCTCGGCCGAGAACCGCTCCGTGCCCAGGTCGGTCGTGGCGCGCACCACGTCGTACCCGTCCGGGTCGGCCTGGTGCAGCAGGGCTGCTCCCAGCTGGGCGAGCAGGCCGAGGCACAGGGCGTCGGCGGTGGTCAGGCGGAACCGCGGGCCGAGCGCGCCGGCGGCCGCGGCCAGGTGCACCGAGGTGTCCCAGAAGTCCTCGGGCAGGTCCTTGGCGCTGTCGATGCCGGACAGCGCCACGGTCGCGATCGAACGCACCGTGTTGAACCCGACCACGGTGACGGCGAGCTGCAGGCTGCGCACCCGCCCGGACAGGCCGAAGTAGGCGGAGTTGGCCAGCTTCATCACCCGGGCCGCGAGGGCCATGTCCGCGCCGAGGATGGCGGCGAGCTCGCCCGCACCCGTGCCCTCGTCGTTGCAGGTCGCCACCACCTGGGCGGCCACGGGACGTGCCGCGGCCATCTGGTCGAGGCCGTCGAGGATGGCGTCGACGTCCAGCGCCGTGCTCACGGCGTCGTCCCGGCGGGGAGCAGCCGGCCGGCCCGGCACCAGTCGACGAAGTCGGGCTCCTCCAGGGCCGGGCTGATCACGAATCCCTGCATGACGGTGCAGCTCATCTGGCCGAGCATCCGGATCTGCGAGGTCGTCTCCACCCCCTCGGCGACCACGCCGATGCCCAGGTTGTGGGCGAGGCTGATGACGGCCTGGACGACCGCGGTGTGCCCGTCCTGCAGCTCGGCGACGAACGAGCGGTCGACCTTGAGGAAGTTGACGGGGAGGCGGCGCAGGTAGGCGAGTGAGGAGTACCCGGTGCCGAAGTCGTCGATGGCGACCTGGACGCCGTGGTCGCGCAGCTGGCGCAGGATCGTCGAGGCGGTGTCGGGGTCGTTCATCAGTGCCGACTCGGTGATCTCCAGGCACAGCTGCTCGGGTCGCAGACCGCTGCGCCGCAGGGTCCGCTTCACCGCCTGGGCCAGCAGGTGGTCGTTCATCTGCAGCGCCGAGAGGTTGACGCTGACGGACGGCGGTGCCAGCGCTCCCAGCTGGGACTGCCACGCCGCCAGCGCCGTGCACGCCGTCTCGAGGACGAGCTCGCCCAGCTCGTGCACCAGCCCGTGCTCCTCGGCCAGCCCCACGAAGACGTCCGCGGGGATGCTGCCCCGCTCGGGGTGCCGCCAGCGCGCCAGGGCCTCGACCGAGACCAGCTCCGCCCGACCGTCCTGAGCCCGCACGACCGGCTGGTAGGACAGCGTGATCCGGCGCTGCTCGATCGCCTGGCGCAGGTCGGCGACCAGGCTCAGGGTGTCGTAGGCCGCGCTGCGGGCGCTCTCGTCGAGCACCATGATCCGGCCCTTGCCGCGCGACTTGGCCTGGTACATCGCGATGTCGCAGTCACGGATGAGGTCGTCGGCCGAGTGGTGGTCGGGACCGCGCAGCACGACGCCGATCGAGCCGCGGGGATGGATCTCGACGCCGTCGAGCACCACCGGGGCCGACAGCACCCGCAGGATCCGGTCGGCCACCTCGAGCGCGCCGTCCAGCGACCCGGTGGCACAGGCCACCACGAACTCGTCGCCGCCGAACCGCGCGACGAGGTCGCCGGGCCGCACCGCCGCCGTGAGCCGGTGGGCGACCTCGACGAGCAGGGCGTCGCCGGCGGTGTGCCCGAGGCTGTCGTTGACGACCTTGAAGTTGTCGAGGTCGAGGAACATGCAGGCCAGGCCGGCGTCGGGGTCGGCCATCGTGGCGCCGACGTGCTCCCACAGCCGCGCGCGGCGGGGCAGCCCGGTCAGCGAGTCGTGCGTCGCCTGGTAGTTCAGCCGCTCCTCGAACTCGCGCCGCTCGGTGATGTCCTCCAAGGTGGCCACGAAGCCGTCGCCCACCCCCGGGGTCAGCAGCGGCGTGAACCGCATGTCGGTGTGCCGTACCCGCCGCTGGCTGTCGAGGAACCGGGCCTGCAGCTCGCGTTCCTGCCCGGCGAGCACGGCGACCACGGTCTCGGCGATCCGCTCCTCGTCGTCCCGGTGCGCATAGGCGATCCACCCGGTGCCGAGGAGCTTGTCGGCGGTGACGCCCAGAAGGACGCACAGCGCGTCGTTGACGTGGCCCAGCCGCATCCCCTGCTCGGACATCATGGTCGGTACGGGGGAGCGCTCCGCCATCACCTTGAACCGGTGCTCGAGGGCGTCGGCCGAGGCGCGCAGCGCGAGCTCCCGCTCGGAGTGGGCCGGATCCACCTGCACCGCCCAGAGCAGCCCGCCGGGCGCGGGGATGGTGCTCACCCGGCAGGCCACGGTCTCGCCGACCGCGGTCCGCAGGCTCACCGCGGTCGTGGTCGGCCGCTCGCGGCGGAACAGGGGGCGCAACGAGGCGCCGTCGGAGCCGATGACGAACCGGTCCAGCCGGACGCCCTGGACGTCGGAGCCGGCCCAGCCCAGCAGCTCGCTCGCGCCCCGGTTGCTCCAGCGGATGACGGGCTCCCCGGTGTCGGTCAGCTCGGCGACGAGCGTCGCCCGGCCGACATCGGCCGCCACGGCGTGCAGCACGGCCGCGACGACCTCGCGGGGCTGCTGGTGGGGCTGCTGGTGCGGCTGCTGGTGCGTGGGTGGGTCCGGGTCGGGAGCACGGGCGGAGGAGCGGGCGCTGGTCGTCATCGTTCCTTCTCCGTGCCTGTCGGTGTGCAGTCCTCGGGGACCCCTTCGGCCCGCGAGGGCGCGACCTGAAGGACCGGCGCGGCAGGGGGCGACCGCCGTGTGACTGATGGGACGGGTGGGACATCTCCGGCGTGAGACGGGTCACGGGTCCGAGAGGTGAGGACCCTCGCCAAGTTGCGATCCACGCAGGAACCCTGTTCTCGTGGACGACTGACGGCCGGGATCGGGAAGCAGTTCCTCGACCAGCTCACCACCGATCCGACCGCCGACGCACCGCCGCTCACCCGGCGATGCGAGGGGGGTTGGATCCGAGCTGGTCGCTCGAGGCCCGGGCAGTACGACGTTCGGAGAATCGTGCGACCTGCGCACCCCACCCTCGCCCAGCCCGCCAAGGGCCAGGCCCTGAAGACGACCTTCCTCGGGCTGGTCCACAGCCGCAAGGCCCTCGTCGTCACCGTCGCCGCCGTCCTGGTGGCGGTCTCCGCGGTGACCTGGGGCTACTCCTCGATGACCACCGAGGTCCGGCTGTCGGTCGACGGCAAGGAGCGCACCGTCTCCACGATGGGGGACACCGTCGGCGACGTGCTGCGTGAGGAGGGCCTCGAGGTGTCCGCGCGCGACATCGTGCAGCCCAGCACCGACTCGAAGCTGGAGGCCGGTGACCGGATCGCCGTCCGGTACAGCCGCCCGGTCGAGCTGACCGTCGACGGCGTGACCAGCACGCACTGGGTGACCGCGACCGACGTCGACGGTGCGCTGCGAGAGATCGGCGCAGCGATCGGCACGGGCTTCGACTCGGCGTACGCCGACAGCCGGCTCTCCACCAGCCGGGGCGCCGACATCAGCCGCGGTGGCGCACAGATCGACGTCGTCACCCCGAAGGAGCTCACCTTCGCCCTCGCCGGCCAGGCGCCCGTCACCCGCGAGGTGACCGCGCTGACCGTCGAGGACGCGTTGGCCGAGGTCGGCGTCGAGCTCGACGAGCACGACAAGGTGCGCCCCGCCCGCGACACCGAGCTCGCCGACGGCGACAAGATCGTGTTCACCGACATCGAGAAGCGCGAGCGCTCCGTGAGCGGCGAGGCCGTTCCCGCGCCGGTGCGCAAGGTCTCCGACGACACGCTGTACCAGGGACAGACCAAGGTCGTCACCGAGGGCGTCCCCGGCACCCGCGACGTCACCTACAAGGTGACGGTGCGCAACGGCGAGGTCGTGCGCCGCGTCGTGCTGACCGCCACCGTCACCAGCCAGCCGACCGCAGAGGTCGTCAAGGTCGGCACCAAGCCGGTCATCGAGTCCGGCAACACCGTGTGGGACCGGCTCGCCCAGTGCGAGGCCGGCGGCAACTGGCACATCAACACCGGCAACGGCTACTACGGCGGCCTCCAGTTCAACATCGGGACCTGGCGCGCCAACGGCGGCACCGGCTACCCGCACCAGGCCTCCCGGGAGGAGCAGATCCGGATCGCCACCCGGGTTCGCGACGCCTCGGGCGGGTACGGCGCCTGGCCGGGCTGCGCCGCGAAGCTCGGCCTGCCCCGATAGACCGATAGCCTGACCCCATGCCTGAAACCTCCGCGCCGCGGCTGCTGGGCCCGGCGGAGGTTCGGGAGCTCGCAGCACGGCTGGGCGTGCGCCCGACCAAGCAGCGTGGCCAGAACTTCGTCATCGACGCCAACACGGTGCGCCGGATCGTCCGCGAGTCCGGTGTCACCGCGGGCGAGACCGTGCTCGAGGTCGGTCCCGGCCTCGGCTCGCTGACCCTCGCGCTGCTCGAGGTCGGCGCCGAGGTCACCGCGATCGAGATCGACCCGCTGCTCGCCGCGGAGCTGCCGGCCACCATCGCGACCTTCGCCCCCGACCAGGCCGCGCGGTTCCGGGTGGTGCTCGCCGACGCGTTGAGCGTCACGGAGATCCCCGGTCCGCCGCCCCGGGCGCTGGTGGCCAACCTGCCCTACAACGTCTCCGTGCCGGTCCTGCTCCACCTGATGGCGCTGCTGCCGTCGCTCGAGCACGGCCTGGTCATGGTGCAGTCCGAGGTCGCCGACCGCCTGGCCGCGCCCCCCGGATCGAAGACCTACGGTGTCCCGTCCGCGAAGGCGGCCTGGTACGCCGACGTACGCCGGGCCGGTGCGATCGGACGCAACGTCTTCTGGCCCGCGCCCAACGTCGACTCCGGGCTGGTCGCCTGGACCCACCACGCCCCGCCGACCGACGAGGTGACGCGGGAGCAGGTGTTCGCGGTGATCGACGCAGCGTTCGCGCACCGGCGCAAGGCGCTGCGCGGCGCGCTGCGCACCCTCGCCGGCGGCGCCGAGCAGGCGGAAGCCGCGTTGCAGGCGGCGGGCATCGACCCGCTGACCCGCGGCGAGGCACTCGGGATCGACGAGTTCGTGGCGATCACGGTCGCCCTCCATGCGACGGCCGACGGCCCGAAGGGCGATTCATGACACAGGTGACGGTCCGGGCACCCGCCAAGATCAACCTCCACCTCGGAGTCGGCGGGCTGCGGCCGGACGGCAAGCATGCCCTCGCGACGGTCTACCAGGCCGTCGGGCTCTACGACGACGTCACGGCCGTCGAGGCCGAGAGCTGGTCGGTCGGGCTGACGGAGCCGGTCGACGGCGTACCCCTCGACGACGACAACATCGCCCTGCGTGCCGGACGGGCGCTGGCCGCCCACCACGGCCTGGACCGCGCCGCCCGGATCACCATCGCCAAGGGCATCCCCGTGATGGGCGGCATGGCCGGCGGATCGGCCGACGCCGCCGCGACCCTGCTCGCCCTCGACCGGCTGTGGGACCTGCAGACCTCCGACGACGACCTGCTCCGGATCGCGGGCACCCTCGGCAGCGACGTGCCGTTCGCGCTGCTCGGCGGGACCGCGCTCGGCACCGGCCACGGCGAGATCGTCACGCCGGTCGAGGACACCAGCTCGGTGTGGTGGGTGGTCGTCCTCTCCGACGAGGGCCTGTCCACGCCCGCGGTCTACGGCCACTTCGACGAACTCTCGCCCGACGCTCCTGCCGAGCCGCCCGTCCCGGACGCGCTGATCGCCGCCCTCGCCGGCGGCTGCCCCGAGGAGATCGGCGACCTGCTCGCCAACGACCTCTGGCCGGCCGCCCGCGACCTGCGTCCCGACCTGGTCGACGTCGAGGTCACGCTGCGCAGCATGGCCCCCGACGGCGTCCTGCTGTCCGGGTCCGGCCCGACCCTGCTCGTGCTGCACGAGGACGTCGACGAGGCCCGCACCACCGTCGCGGAGCTCACCGCCCAGGGCTACCGCTGCACCCTCGCCCCCGGTCCCGTCGCGGGCGCCCACGTGGTGACCTATGCCTGAGCAGGAGATCCACCGATGAGCGCCGGGTCCCTCCTCAACCTCGAGCGGGTCTCCAAGTCGTACGGCGTGCGCCCGCTCCTCACCGACGTCTCGCTCGGCGTCGGCGCCGGCGAGCGGATCGGCATCGTCGGGCGCAACGGCGACGGCAAGACCACGCTGCTGCGGATCATGACCGGCGCCGAGGAGCCCGACGAGGGCCGGGTCTCGCGCCAGCGCGGTCTGCTCGTCGGTGTCCTCTCCCAGCAGGACGACTTCGACGACGCCCACACCGTGCGCCAGGTCGTGCTCCAGGGCAAGGCCGACCACGAGTGGGCCGCCGACTCCCGGCTGCGCGAGATCGTCGAGGTCCTCCTCGCCGGGGTCGACCTCGACCGAGCCGTCCACGGGCTGTCCGGCGGCGAGCGCCGGCGTTGTGCCCTGGCCGGCCTGCTGCTCGGCGACCACGACCTGATCGTCCTCGACGAGCCCACCAACCACCTCGACGTCGAGGCCGTCGCCTGGCTCGCCGCCCACCTCGCCGCTCGGTCCTCGGCTCTCGTCGTCGTCACCCACGACCGCTGGTTCCTCGACGCCGTGTGCCAGCAGACCTGGGAGGTCCACGACGGGGTCGTCGACCTGTACGAGGGCGGGTACGCCGCCTTCGTGCTCGCCAAGGCCGAGCGCCAGCGCCAGGCCGCTGCCTCCGAGCAGCGTCGCCAGAACCTGGTCCGCAAGGAGCTCGCCTGGCTGCGCCGCGGGGCGCCTGCCCGTACCTCCAAGCCCAAGTTCCGGATCGACGCCGCCAACGCCCTCATCGAGGACGTCCCCCCGCCGCGCGACCGCCTCGAGCTCCAGCGGTTCGCCGCCCAGCGGCTAGGCAAGGACGTCATCGACGTGGAGGGCGTCGACTTCTCCCGCGGCACCCGCCAGCTGCTGTCCCACGCCACCTGGCGGCTCGGCCCCGGCGACCGGATCGGCCTGGTCGGCGTCAACGGCGCCGGCAAGACCTCGGTCCTCTCGCTGCTCTCCGGCGAGGCGGCCCCGTCGGCCGGCCGGGTCCGCCACGGGCGCACCGTCGCCCTCCAGCACCTCACCCAGGACGTGGAGGTCGACGACCCCGAGGCCCGGGTGCTCGCCACCGTCGAGTCGATCCGGCGGGTCACCAAGACCGCGGACGGCGAGATCACCGCGACCTCGATGCTCGAGCGCTTCGGCTTCACCGGGGACCGGCTGACCGCCCGGATCGGCGACCTCTCCGGCGGCGAGCGCCGCCGCTTCCAGCTGCTCCGGCTGCTGCTCACCGAGCCCAACGTGCTGCTCCTCGACGAGCCCACCAACGACCTCGACATCGAGACCCTCAACGTCCTCGAGGACTTCCTCGACGGCTGGCCCGGCACCCTCGTCGTCGTGTCCCACGACCGGTACTTCCTCGAGCGGGTCACCGACTCCGTGTGGGCCCTGCTCGGCGACGGCCAGATCTCGATGCTGCCCCGGGGCGTCGACGAGTACCTCGAGCGCCGGGCCGCGGCGCTGGCGGCGACGCCCTCAGATCGTTCGATCGAACGATCTGAGGGACCCGCCGCCGCCACCGACACCGCCAAGGCCAAGGCCGGCTCGGCCGAGGAGCGCGCGGCGAAGAAGACGGTCGCCCGCCTCGACAAGGTCCTCGAGCGGCTCTCCGCCCGGGAGGCCGAGCTGACGGCCGACCTCGCCGCCCACGCCAGCGATCCGGAGAAGCTGACCGCGATCGGGAGCGAGCTCACCGCTCTGCAGGAGGAGAAGGAGGCGGCCGAGCTGGAGTGGCTCGAGGCCGCCGAGGTCCTCGAGTAGCGCCCGAGCCGGGGCGCTCAGCCGGAGAACGGCACGAGCAGGCGCCGGAGCAGGCCGGCCAGCACCGCCTGGTCCTCGGCCGACAGGCCGCTCAGCAGCTCGCGCTCGGCCTCGAGCAGCGCGGCGAAGGCGCCGTCGACGGCGTCCTTGCCGTCCGGGGTGAGCCGGACCAGCACGCCACGGCGGTCGGTCGGGTCGGGGTGTCGCTCGACCAGGCCGCGGGTGGTGAGTCGGTCGACGCGGTTGGTCATCGTCCCGCTGGTCACCAGGGTCTCGCGCAGCAGCCGGCCGGGGGAGAGCTCGTACGGTTCGCCCGCCCGCCGCAGCGCGGCCATCACGTCGAACTCCCACGACTCGATGTCGTGGGTGGTGAAGGCCTGCCGGCGGGCCCGGTCGACGTGGTGCGCCAGCCGGGAGATCCGGCTGAACACCGACACCGGAGCGAGGTCGAGGTCGCTGCGCTCGCGCGCCCACGCCTCGATCAGCTCGTCCACCTCGTCCCGCATGGACCCACTCTATCCGAACGATCGAGAATCTTTATATCAAGATAAGTCGAGCGTAGGGTCGGCCCCGTGGACACCCGTACTGCTGACCTCGGCCCGGTCGCCCTGACCAGCCTCGTCTGGGGCGACCCCGACGACCGGGACCGGCCGCTGGCCGTGCTCCTGCACGGCTTCCCCGACACCGCCCACACCTGGCGCCACCTCGGCCCCGCCCTGGCCGACGCGGGCTACCGCGTCGTGGCTCCCTTCACCCGCGGCTACGCCCCCAGCGGCATTCCCGCCGACGGCAGCTACCACGTGCCGGCACTCATGCACGACGTGCTGGGCCTGCACCGCGCCTTCGGTGGCGACGGACGGGCCGTCCTCGTCGGGCACGACTGGGGCGCGATCACCGCCAACGGCGTCGCGGCCTGCGCGGCGAACCCGTTCGGCGCGATCGTGTCGCTGTCCGTTCCTCCCTTCTCCGTGATGAACCCGCGCCGCGACGACCTCGGTCGCTGGTTGCGGATCGTGCCGCGCCAGGCCGGCCTGAGCTGGTACACGCTCTTCAACCAGCTGCCGCGGCTGCCCGAGCGGCGCTTCGACGTCCTCGTCGCGCACCTGTGGCGGCGCTGGTCGCCGGGCTATGACGCCGCCGAGGACCTCGCGCACCTCGCGGCCGCCGTGCCCGACGAGGCCCACCGGTCGGCCGTGATCGGCTACTACCGGGCACAGCCGCGGCTGCGCCGGCTCCCGGCGCGGTACCAGTCGCTGGCGCACGACTGGACCCGCGAACCCCGGGTGCCGCTGCTGTACCTGCACGGTGCCGATGACGGCTGCCTGGACGTGCGATGGGCCGGACGGATCGGCGACCGCCTGCCGGCCGGCAGTCGCGTGGGCGTCGTCGACGACGCGGGGCACTTCCTGCAGCTCGAGCGTCCGGACGTCGTGAACGCCCGCATCCTCGACCACCTGCGCGAAGGTGCGCGCCGATGACCCTGGCCTGGGATCCCGACCGCTACCTGGCCTACGCGGACGAGCGGGGGCGCCCCTTCGTCGACCTCGTCGGCCGGGTCGCTGCCGTCGATCCCCAGGTCGTGGTCGACCTCGGTTGTGGACCCGGCAATCTCACCTCCCTTCTCGCTGATCGCTGGCCGGCCGCGACGATCACCGGTGTCGACTCCAGCGACGCCATGATCCGCGCAGCCTCCGACAGTTCGGCGGCGGAACGCGTCGCCTTCCACAGGGCCGACCTGCGCGAGTGGCTCGGCGCCGCTCCGCGGGCAGGCGTGGACGTCCTCGTCTCCAACGCGACGCTGCAGTGGCTGCCCGAGCACCTCGACCTGATGCCTGCGCTCGTACGTGCCGTGCGGCCCGGCGGCTGGCTCGCGTTCCAGGTCCCGGGCAACCACGACCAGCCCAGCCACACGCTGCGCGCGGAGCTCGCCGCCGAGCCGCCGTACGCCGCCCACACCGCCGGCGCCGCTGCCCCGCACGCCCACGGCGCGGCGGTCTACCTGCGCGCGCTCCAGGCGCTCGGCTGCGAGGTGGATGCGTGGGAGACGACCTACCTGCACGTGCTGCACGGGCAGGACCCGGTCTTCGCGTGGGTGTCCTGCACCGGTGCCCGGCCGACGCTGCAGGCGCTGCCCGACGACCTGCGGACCGGATTCGAGGACGAGCTCAAGGCGCGGCTGCGTGCGGCCTATCCCGACGAGGGGCACGGCGTCGTGCTGCCGTTCCGTCGCATCTTCGTGGTGGCCCGCACGCCCTGAGGCTGCTCCAGGTGCAGCCGCCGGGATTCCCCTCCCTCCGGGGAACCCCGGCGGCCGCTGCTCCCACCCGTGGTGGTGGGCATCGCGCCGAGGCGACTGCAGTTCCTGCTCCCAGGACGCCGAGCCCGCAGCACCCCCCAGATGCTTCGGGCCCCCGCCGTTCCGGCCCGCCCCCCGACGGACGGGAACGACGCTGCAGTCGCCTCGGCAGCTCAGGGGGCCGCCCGGCCGCTCGGGTACCGGGTCCGGCGGGGCGCGGGTCGGGCCCGGCCCGGGAGCCCGTCGAGGGTCTGCTCGCGGCACAGGGCGACGAGGGCGGTGACCACGAAGGCGGGGTGCGACGTACCGACCTGCCGGGCGAGCTCGATGACCCGGGCCGCGTACGGCGACCAGGGGTCCGTGACGATCATCGCGACGTGGTGCCGCCACTCGTTGACGGTGCCGTGGACCGCGATGTCGACGAACTCCTCGACGGAGTCGAGCGGCGGGACGGTCCAGGCGCGGTCGATGCCCTGCACGAGCAGGGCGTGGGCGGCGCGCAGGCTCGCGTCGTCGACGGCCTCGCTACGGGCCGCGGTCCGTGGGTGCGTCGCAAGCCGCCGGCCGAGGCCGGGGACGAGCAGTCGGCGCATCGCGGCGGTGGTGAGGGGGAGCCGGGAGTCGGTCTCGAGCGCGCTGCCGTAGCGGTGCTGCAGGCCTGCGAGGCGTCGGTGTCCCAGCTCGTCGGCGAGTCCGCACACAGCGGCGTGGTCCTCGATGTCGCCGAACAGCGCGAGCCCGACCAGGTTGGCCGTGGCGGCGCACGCGGGCAGCGTGTGGGAGAGGTCGTCGTGCTCCTCGACGAGCGCGACCAGCCGTGCCCAGACGTCGAGGTCGTCGGCGCCCACGCCGCCGGTGCGGGCCAGGACGCCGTCGACGACGTCGAGGAGCATCTCCTCGTGGGGGAGGCCGGCCTCGCGCCGGTCGCGGAGGCGCCCCTGCAAGATCCCGGCCCGGCGGGACAGCGAGCGGGGCCGCAGCGCGACGACCGGGGGCAGCGGACGGGCGTCGCGCGCGGTGGTGGAGCGCGTGGTGCTCATCTGTCTCCGATCGGTCGGTGGCGCCCCCGGGCGGGGCTGTCACCGAACTGGACGAAGTGCGGAGCAGAACATCACGCGGTTTTGTCGACGAGTTCGAGAGTTTTCCCGAATCGGTGCATCATCGGGCGCACTCGGTCGTTGGGCAGGGTGCCGCGGACCGTCGAGCGGCGCGCGACACACCAGCCGGGAAGGGCGGAGGATCGGATGGGCGAGGACGCGTCCCGCACCCACGAGGAGGAGCTCCTCGCGCGCGTGCGTGCCGGCGACACCGGTGCGTTCGAGGAGCTGTACCGCGACCAGGTCGACGGGGCTCGGCACCTCGCCCGGATCCTGGTCGGCACCGACGCGGCCGAGGAGCTCGTCGCCGAGTCGTTCTCGCGGGTGCTGGGGCAGCTGAGCTCCGGTGGCGGTCCCACCTCGAGCTTCCGCTCCTACCTCCACGTCACCATCCGCAACGGGTACCGCGACGGCCTGCGCTCCCAGCGCGAGTCCGTCGCCTCCGACCAGCCGTGGCTCTTCGATCAGGCCGAGACGGCCGAGGTCACCCCCGAGCAGGCCGTCGAGATGCTCGACGAGACCGTCGCGGTCGACGCGCTCGCCACCCTCCCCGAGAGCTGGCGCACGGTGTTGTGGCACGTCGAGGTCGAGGGGCGCAAGCCTGCCGAGGTCGCGACCTTGATGGACCTCAAGCCGCGCGCCGTCTCCTCCCTCGCCCACCGTGCGCGCGAGGGCCTCAAGCGCGCCTACCTCGACCTGCACGCCGGCCCCGAGCCGGCTCGCGAGCAGTGCCGCTGGGTCCACCACCGGATGAGCCAGTACGCCCGTGGCGAGCTCGGCACCCGCGCCGAGCAGCGGTTCGGCGCGCACCTCGACGCCTGCGGCTCGTGCCAGCGCGCCTTCCTGGTCGTCGACGAGGTCAACCAGAAGCTCGCCGTCCACGTCCTCCCGATCGTGCTCCTGTCCCTGCCTCTCGGCGGCAAGGGCGTGATCTGGGGAGCTACGGCGGCCGGCGGCGCCGCTGCCTCGAGCGGTGCCTCGGGCGGTGCCTCGAGCGGTGCCTCGGGCGGCGCCTCGGGCGGTGCCTCGGGCGGTGCCGCCGTGGCGGTCGCGGCCGCCGTGGCCGTGGCTGCCGTCGCGGCCGGCGCCTTCGCGACCCTCGGGGGCGAGGACCATCCCGACCGCACGCCAGCGGCCTCGCGGCCGGTGGCGAAGGCGACACCGGGCGCCGTGCTCGCCGACCCGCGCACCCCCGACCCGGCCCCCGTCGAGCCGGCCCCGGCCGCCACGCAGCCGGCCGACGTGTCCGCGGTCCCCGTTCCCAGCCCGTCGGCCCGGCAGCCGGCTGCGCCGGCGCCCTCCTCGCCGCAGAAGGCAGCACCTGCGGCGGCCCCGGCGCACTCAGCGGCACCGGCGGCACCCGCGGCTCCTGCCGGCCCCCCGGGGGCTCCGCCGGTCGTCGTGCCGCCCCCGGGCCAGCCGAAGCCGCCCGGGTGCGGTGATCGCCGAATCTGCGCGGGCCCGCTCACGATCACGCTGCCGGGTGGGGGCCGGCAGGGCGTCACGATCGAGCTCGACCTGCCGGGGCCGGGTCCGTCGGTCGGGGTCGGGGCCGGCCCCGACGGTGTGATCGCCGGCACGAAGCGGTGACCGGCACTCGCCGCGAAGGTTACCGGCGAGTAATGTGAGGTCCATGACTCAGGTCCACAGCCTCTGGAAGACCGCCACGAGCCTCCCCGTGGTCGGCGGCACCCTCGGCAAGCGCGCGTTCTCGATCGCGTTCAGCCAGAAGGCGCCGTACTTCGCCTCGATCCACCCCCGGGTGACCGAGCTGCGCCCCAACTACGCCTCGGTCGTGATCCCGAAGCGCCGCAGCGTGCAGAACCACATCGGAACGGTCCACGCGATCGCGCTGTGCAACGGCCTCGAGATGGCGATGGGCGGTCTGGCCGAGGCCACCATCCCCAGCGCCAAGCGGTGGATCCCCAAGGGCATGACCGTGTCCTACACGGCCAAGGCGACCGGCGACGTCACCTGCATCGCCGAGACCGACCAGGAGCAGTGGGACGCCGCCGAGGGCGACCTGCCCGTGCGGGTCCGCGGCGAACTCGCCGACGGCACCGTCGTCATCGAGGGCACCATCGACCTGTGGGTGACCAGCAAGAAGTGAGGCGCGCCGGGGCCGCCGCGCTCAGGCGCGGTCCTGGTCGATGCCGGCGGCCGCGGCGACGACGTCGATCCTCCTCTCGCCCACGAAGCGCTTCTGGATCCACGTGGCCAGCAGGGTGAGCAGCAGGTTGAGCCCGACGTAGAGCACGCCGAGGACGATCGCCGTCGGCACCTGGTTGTGGAACTCCTTGTAGATCTGCTGCCCGATCTTGGTCAGGCCAGGTGCGGCCACGGCATAGCCGAGGCTGGTGTCCTTCAGCGCGACGACCATCTGGCTGATGATCGCCGGCAGCATCACCTTCACCGCCTGGGGCAGCAGGATCAGCGTCATCACCTGGGTCTTGCGCATGCCGACGGCGTACGCCGCCTCGGCCTGCCCCTTCGGGATCGCGCCCACGCCGGCGCGGACCACCTCGGCGAGGACGGCGCCGTTGTAGCAGGTGAGCGCGATGACGACGGCGAGGAAGCCGCCGCGCTCGTCGACCCACAAGAAGCTGCCGTGGGTCCCGATGAACCACGCGTAGTAGACGAAGATCATCAGCAGCAGCACGGGCATCGCCCGGAAGAACTCCACGACCAGCCAGGCCGGCCACCGGACGAAGGCGTGCTCGGACATCTTCGCGACGCCGAACAGGAACCCGAACACCACGGCGCCGACGATGGCGAAGACCGCCATCGTGACCGTCACGACCAGGCCGTCGACGAGGAGCGCCGAGATGTAGTCGGGCGTGAGGAACGGCTCCCAGAGGCTGTACTCGAACTGGCCGTCGTCGCCGAGCTTCCACACCGCGTACACGACGAGTGCCGCGATCGCCGCGGAGGCCACGACCGTGTAGATGCGGTGCCGCACCCGGGTGGCCGGACCGGGTGCGTCGAAGAGGACACTGGCGGTCATCAGGCGATCCTCCATCGTCGTTCGAAGCCCAACGAGATCATCGAGACGATCTCGACCAGGAGGATGTAGCCGACCGCGAAGCAGGCGAAGATGCCGATCCGCTCGCTGCTGTAGTCGTTGGTGAGACCGCGCATCGTGGCCAGGGCCTCGGCGAGGAAGAAGACACCCGCGACCGAGGTGTTCTTCAGCATGGCGATCAGCGCGCTGGCGAGCGGTGGCACCGAGGCCCGCACGGCCTGGGGAAGCACGACCTGGGTCATCACGCCCCCAAACGGCAGACCGATCGCCCGCGCCGCCTCGGCCTGGCCCATCGGCACCGCGTTGACCCCCGAGCGCAGCGCCTCGCAGACGAAGCAGGCGGTGTAGAGGCTCAGGGCCACGAAGGCCGTCGCGAACGCGGAGGTGAAGTCGAAGCCGCCGACATGCACCTGCACCCACCGGAAGTTGATGCCGAGGATCGGCGCCGCGAAGTGGAAGAAGATGAAGATGAGGACGAGCGGAGTGTTGCGCACCACCGACACGTAGATCGCCCCCACGGCGCGGAGCACGCCGATCGGCCCGACGCGCATGGCGACCAGGACGGTGCCGAGGACCAGGGAGGCGACGGCGCTCACCAGGAACAGGAAGAGCGTGTAGCCGAACCCCTTGAATAACTCGTCGAGGTTGTCGAGCACTGCGTTCAAGCGCGTCCCTCTCCGTCGGGGAGCCGGGGCCCGCCGGTACGACGGCGCCCCGGCTCCGGGGTCATGCGTGGGTCACTTGCAGGGCTGCAGCGTCGGCGGCTCGGGCGTGTCCACACCCGAGGGGCCCAGCGTCAGCTCGAACGCGTCGGCCCACGAGCCGTCCTCGAACGACTTGGACAGCACGCCGTCGATCCACTCGCACATCTCGGGGCGGTCCTTGCTGAAGCCCACGCCGATGTTCTCCTCGGAGAACTGGTCACCCACCACCTTGAGCTGGCCCTCGTTCTGGGCTGCGAGACCCGCGAGGATGGTGCCGTCGGTCGACATGGCGCGATAGGTGCCGTCGAGGACCTTCTCGGCGCACTCGGAGTAGGAGTCGGCGCCGACGCCCTTGGCGCCCTTCGCCTTGACGTTCTCCAGCGAGGTGGACCCGGTCACCGAGCACACCTCCTTGCCCTTGAGGTCGTCGATGCCGGTGATGTCGCTGTCGGCCTTCACCAGCACCTGCTGGCCGGTGACCATGTAGGGACCCGCCTGGCCGACGACCTTCTGGCGGTCCTCGGTGATCGAGTACGACGCCAGGACGATGTCGACCTTGCCGGACTCGAGGAACGGCTCACGGTTGTCGGAGATCGTCTCCTCCCAGTTCACCTTGCTGGTGTCGGCGGGATCGATGCACAGGTCGGCCACGAGGAGCTTGGCGATCTCGATGTCGAACCCGCTCGGGACGTCGTCGGTCGCGCCCTTGAAGCCGAGGCCCGGCTGGTCGTACTTCACGCCGACGTTGATCTTGCCGGCGTCGGCGAGCTCGGCCATGCGCGAGCCGTCCTCGAACTTGCCGTCGCAGTCGCTCTTGGCCTTGACGTCGCGCCCCTCCTTGTCGTTCCCGGCGTCCCCGCACGCGGCGAGGGATCCGGCCACGACCAGGGTGGCCGCGGTCGCCGCGAAGGCTTTCCTCCATCGCATCTGTTGCTCCTTGTCTGCCCGAGAAGACGGGCGCTCAGTGCTTGAGGATCTTGCCGAGGAAGTCCTTGGCCCGATCGCTCTGCGGGTTGGTGAAGAACGTGTGGGGATCGGCCGTCTCGAGGATCCGGCCGTCGGCCATGAACACCACGCGGTTGGCCGCCGTCCGGGCGAAGCCCATCTCGTGGGTGACGACGATCATCGTCATCCCGCGCTCGGCGAGGTCGACCATGACGTCGAGGACCTCCTTGATCATCTCCGGGTCGAGGGCCGAGGTGGGCTCGTCGAATAGCATCACCTTGGGCTCCATCGCGAGCGCTCGGGCGATGGCGACGCGCTGCTGCTGACCGCCGGAGAGCTGGGCGGGGTACTTGTCCGCCTGGTGCGCGACGCCCACCCGGTCGAGCAGGTCGCGGGCCCGGTCCTCGGCTTGCGCCTTCGACTGCTTGCGGACCTTGATCGGCCCGAGCGTGACGTTCTCCAGGATCGTCTTGTGGGCGAACAGGTTGAAGCTCTGGAACACCATGCCCACGTCGGCGCGGTGCCGGGCGAGGGCCTTGCCCTCCTGCGGCAGCGCGGCGCCGTCGACCAGGATCTGCCCGGAGTCGATCGGCTCCAGCCGGTTGATGGTGCGGCACAGGGTCGACTTGCCGGAGCCCGACGGCCCGATCACCACGACGACCTCGCCGCGGCCCACGGTGAGGTTGATGTCCTGCAGGACGTGCAGCCCGCCGTACCACTTCTGCACGTCGACGAGCTCGACCAGAGGGTCGCCCGAGCGGCGCGCAGTGTTGTCAACTGGAACGTCGTCGGTGACGGTCATACGCGTGGACGCTAGTCCCGCCGACGGGCTCCCGGCTAGAGCGAAGATGCTCGCGAGACCAAGTTGTGACTCCCCGCCGGCGCCGCGCCGCCGGCATTCGCCCTAGAAGATGTCGGGCAGCACGCTGAGCGCCAGGCCGACGAGCAGTGCCGCGACGGCGAGCAGCCCGGCCCTGCGCCGAGCCTTCGCGGAGGCGGCCTCGTCGGCGGCGGTGAGCGGGTCCAGGCCGCGCTCGGTCCGCCAGGCGGTCTCCTCGCGATCCCACTGCTCGGCCGGCGTCATGCCTCGCAGCACCGCGCCGATCCCGAGCAGGAGCAGCGTGAACATGCCGCCCGCGACCGTCAGCACGGTCAGGATGGCCGAGACGCCACGCGTGCCGGTGCCGAACATCAGGCCGGCACCCATGCCGACCGAGACGAGCAGGGCCACGATGCTGAGGACGCTGCCGATGACCTCGTTGTTGCGGGCGACGAAGCCGGGGGACGTGCTCTGGGGCATGGCCCGACTCTAGAACCCACCACCGAGCCCCCCCCGAGGACCGGGCGATCCTCGGCGGCTCGGTCGTGATGTCGTCCGGATGCGGGCAACGTGGAAAGCGCTGTGCCCCGGCGCGTGGCGCACCGGGGCACAGCAGGTCAGCAGGTCAGCGTCTGATCTTCAGCGTGAGGACCGTCGTACTGGTCTGGTAGCCCGGCGCCGGCAGGTAGACGACCTTCACCTTGCGCAGGACCGACTCGCCCTTCTTGATCCTCTTGGTGAGCTTGGCCTTGAAGGCCACCGTGGCCGTCCCGTCGGCGAGGAGCGCCTGCGTCGCGACGACCTCGCCGCCGTAGACGACCTGGACCGACCCGGCCGGCACCAGGCCGGTGGCGGGATCGGCGGAGACCGTGACCGCGATCCGGGCCTTGCCTCCCTTCGCGACCGTCTTCTTCTTGAGCTTCGCCGTGGTCGTGGTGGCGGCCGGGGTCACCGCGGCGGTCGGCGCCGACGTCGACTGACCGTCGGCGTGCTGGTCGAGCGTCGCGGTCTCCACGACGCTGATCGGCCGGCCGACGTCGCCCGGCCGCAGCCGGTACGTCGCTCCCGTGGCCCCGGCGATCGGCGTGCCACCCGCGAGCCACTGCCGGCTGGTCACGACGGCGTCGAGGTCCCAGACGGCCGGCGCGGCGGACAGGGTCTGTCCGACCTGCGGCGTCCCGCTGATGCTGGGCGCCGTGACCGCCTTGGGGGCCGGGTCCAGGTCCACCTCGACGGTCGCGGAGCCGAAGGCCCCGACGTCGGTCGTCGCACCGCTGCCATCGACCGTGGTCAGCGCGGAACCGGTGATCGTCGCCGGGCCGGAGGCCAGCGCACGGAAGGTCAGCGTCACCAGCTCCGTGTCACCCGAGCTGGTCGGCGACGTGCCGAGCTTGGTGTGCGTGAGCGACACCGAGCCTTCGCCCGTCTTCTCGTAGATGCTGCCGGTGGTGGCGGTGGTGGCGCTCCCGTCGACGTACGCGATCCGGGTCGGGTCGTAGCCGAGCGTCAGCCCATAGGCGTAGAGGTCGGCCGCCGACTGCGACACGGTCACGGTGAACTCGTCGCCGATCGCGAGATCGGCCGGGGTCGCGCCGATGGTGACCAGGCCGGTGCCCGCCTCGGCGGTCTCGTCGCTGCCGAGGCCCGGGAACACGTCACCCTCCAGGGCCGGGTAGGCGGCAGGCGCGGTGCGGTGCGCCGTGGCCTGTTCGTAGGCGTAGGCCATGCCGAGCAGGTCGCCCTCGGAGTAGTTGCGTCCGATGAACTCCAGGTTCACGCCCGCGCCCGGGATGGCCTCTCCCTCGACCCCCTGGCCCATCGGGACCGTCACCGACGGCATGCCCGTGTTGGGGCTGAGCCGCAGGTTGGTGCTGAGGGTGGAGTAGGGGTTGGTGCTCGGGTAGATGAGCGCGTCGAGACCGTTGGCGTCGAGGGCGCCGGTCAGCACCGTCTCGCCGTTCGCGATCGCCGCCGTGTGCGTCGACATCCAGTCGGCGTACTGGGCCGGCGTGATGCTGTTGCGGGTGCTGTAGGTGCTCGCCCGCGACGGCACGAACCGGCCGGAGTCGATGATGCCGGACAGGGAGTCGGCCGTGACGTCGTCGGAGAGGTGTGCCGCGATGTAGCCGTCGAGGTCGTGCTTCATCTCGTTGGTGCTGCCGCTGCCCTCGCCGAGGACCGGGCTGATGCCGTCGATCGTGATGGCCTCCACGGTCGCGCCCTGGGCCACCAGGTCGGCGATCGCCTGGTCGAAGAGCCGCGTCGTGGTCGGGTTGGAGCCTCGCATCGAGGCGAGATAGCCGACCTTCCGGCCCTGCAGCGCGGTGGGGTCGAGGAACCGGGTGTACGACGTCGGGACGTCGCCGGCGGCCTGCTCCGAGGTGATGGGGTCCATCGGGTCGACCCCGACCACGGCGTCCAGCGCGATCGCCGCGTCCGACACGCTGCGGGCCATCGGACCGCCCGTGTCCTGCGACAGCGCGAGCGGGATGATCCCGTCCCGGCTGGTCAGGCCGACCGTGGGCCGGACGCCGACGAGCTGGTTGTACGACGACGGCACCCGGATCGAGCCGCCGGTGTCGGTGCCGAAGCCGATCGCGCCGAGGCTGGCCGAGATGGAGGCGCCGGTGCCGCCGCTCGACCCGCCGGCGGTGCGGCTGAGGGAGTACGGGCTGGCCACGAGCTTGGAGGTCCCGGTCGGGAGGAACGCCGAGTACTCGGAGGCGAAGCCGAAGGCGAACTCGTCGAGCGTGGCCTTGGCCAGGATGATCGCGCCGGCATCGCGCAGGCCCTCGACCATGAAGGCGTCGTCGGTGGTCTGGTTGTCGTCCCAACAGCCGCAGCCGCCCGTGGTCGGCATGTCCGCGGTGTCGTAGTTGTCCTTCAGCACGATCGGGATGCCGTCGAGCATGCTGCGCGGGCCGCCGTTCTCGGCCCGGGCCGCGTCGCTGGCGGCGGCTGCTGCCAGCGCCACGTCGCTGGTGCTGATGATCGAGTTGAGCGCGCGGACGTGCTCGTCGTCGACCAGGCCGTCGTAGGCCGCGATCCGGTCGAGGTAGGCCTGGGTCAGCTCGACCGACGTCACGACGCCGGCGTTCATCGCCTTCTGCATGTCCAGGGCAGAGGCCTCGACCAGCTCGAACGACCCGTCGTCGTACAGGATGCGGGCGGAGAGCGCTGCGACGTCGGCGAGGGTGATCTCTCCGTCGTCGTCGTAGTCGGCGGGGGAGACGTCGGCCCAGCCGCTGTCGCCCTCGCCGGTGCCGA
Source organism: Nocardioides daeguensis (assembly GCF_019192965.1). Taxonomy (GTDB): domain Bacteria; phylum Actinomycetota; class Actinomycetes; order Propionibacteriales; family Nocardioidaceae; genus Nocardioides; species Nocardioides daeguensis. The sequence continues at coordinate 40,051 of NZ_JAHTKU010000004.1, read as the reverse complement.
CCGCCGGGACCAGGACGTCGAGATCGGCCTTCGTGATCTCGTCGTCGCCGGTGACGTCGCCCGCGGTGTAGTACGGCGCCAGGTAGCCACCCGCGCCGGTGGTCCCGGTGGGGGCCTCGGCGCGCGTGGGTGCGGCGGTGGTCCCGATGGCCAGTGCCGTCACGGTGGTCGCCCCGACCGCCCACCAGGTCAGGTGCTTGCGTGTGCTCACGAAGGTCCTCTCGATCATCGTCCGGTGTCCCCGGACGTCGGAGAGTAGGGAGCGCTTGTTACGCCCCGGGGTCGCCCGACGGCGCTGCCGTGTAACGGAGCCCGGAAGGGGAGTCGGCTGCGTCACGGTCCGTCTCCTCGGGTTTCCCGGATGCGGCGTGACGCTCGTACCCTTGAGCGGTCATGAGCGCCACCGCAGAACAGCCGAGGACCTACGAGGTCCGCACCTACGGGTGCCAGATGAACGTCCACGACTCCGAGCGCCTCTCGGGTCTCCTCGAGGACGCCGGCTACCTCCCGTTCGACAAGGACGCCGAGGGCGAGCAGGCCGAGTGTGCCGACATCGTCGTGTTCAACACCTGCGCGGTGCGCGAGAACGCCGACAACCGGCTCTACGGCAACCTCGGCCACCTGGCGCCAGTCAAGGCGAAGCGGCCCGGCATGCAGATCGCCGTCGGCGGCTGCATGGCGCAGAAGGACCGCGACACCGTCGTGAAGAAGGCGCCGTGGGTCGACGTGGTGTTCGGCACCCACAACATCGGCTCGCTGCCGGCACTGCTCGACCGCGCGCGTGTCCAGCAGGAGGCGCAGGTCGAGATCCTCGAGTCGCTCGACGTCTTCCCCTCGACGCTGCCGACCAAGCGCGAGTCGGCGTACGCCGCCTGGGTGTCGGTCAGCGTCGGCTGCAACAACACCTGCACGTTCTGCATCGTGCCGAGCCTGCGCGGCAAGGAGAAGGACCGCCGTCCGGGCGAGATCCTCGCCGAGGTCGAGGCGCTGGTCGCCGAGGGCGTCTCCGAGATCACGCTGCTGGGCCAGAACGTCAACGCGTACGGCGTCGAGTTCGGCGACCGGCAGGCCTTCTCCAAGCTGCTGCGGGCCTGCGGCGACATCGAGGGCCTGGAGCGGGTCCGGTTCACCAGCCCGCACCCGGCCGAGTTCACCGACGACGTCATCGAGGCGATGGCCCAGACCCCGAACGTGATGCCGAGCCTGCACATGCCGCTGCAGTCCGGCTCCTCGAAGGTCCTCAAGGACATGCGCCGGTCCTACCGGCAGGAGCGGTTCCTCGGGATCATCGAGCGGGTCCGTGCCGCGCTGCCCGACGCCGCGATCACCACCGACATCATCGTGGGCTTCCCCGGCGAGACCGAGGAGGACTTCCAGGAGACCCTCAAGGTCGTCCGGGAGGCCCGGTTCGCCGGGGCCTTCACGTTCCAGTACTCCAAGCGCCCCGGTACGCCGGCGGCCGAGCTCGAGAACCAGGTGCCGCAGGCCGAGGTCACCGACCGCTACAACCGCCTCGTCGAGCTGGTCAACGAGATCACCTGGGAGGAGAACAAGCGGCTGGTCGGTCGCGAGCTCGAGCTGATGGTCGCCGAGGGCGAGGGCCGCAAGGACGCCGAGACGCACCGGCTGTCCGGTCGCGCGCCCGACAACCGTCTCGTGCACTTCGAGGCCGACTTCTCGGCGGTCGACGGCGAGCCGCGCCCCGGCGACATGGTCACCGTCGAGGTCACCTACGCCGCCCCGCACCACCTCGTCGCCGACGGGCCGGTCCGCGCGCTGCGTCGTACCCGCTCGGGGGATGCGTGGGAGCGCCGGACCGCCGCGCCCGCGCCGTCGACCGGTGTGGGTCTCGGCATGCCGTCGGTCGGCGTCCCGGCTCCGCTGCCGGACGCACCGGTCTGCGGCTGAGCGCGTGGCAGCCGACGCACCGACGATCGTCGCGACCTCGGGCGGGGTCGTGCCGAGCCCGCGCAACCGGTGGTCGGTCGGCCCGCTGACGAGGTACGCCGTCGACCTGGCCGGCGTCGAGGGCCGCGCGCCTCGCGTCTGCTTCCTCGCGACCGCCTGCGGCGACCAACCCGCGGTGGTCCGGGACTTCTACGACATGGCGCAGGAGGCCGGCTTCCACGGCAACCACCTGTCGCTGTTCGCGATGCCCAACGTCGCCGACATCCGCGAGCACCTGCTGTCGCAGGACGTGATCTGGGTCTGGGGCGGCAGCGTCGCGGGTCTGTTGGCGATGTGGCAGCTGCACGGCGTCGGTGACGTGATGCGCGAGGCGTGGGAGGCCGGCGTCGTGCTGACCGGCGTCTCGGCCGGCTCGATCTGCTGGCACAGCGGCGGCACCACCGACTCGTTCGGGCCGGACCTGCGCCCGATCACCAACGGGTTGGGCCTGGTCCCGTTCTCCAACGGCGTGCACTACGACTCCGAGGAGCAGCGGCGCCCGCTCTTCCAGCAGCTGATCGCCGACGGCGCGCTGCCGGCGGGCTACGCCACCGACGACGGCGTCGGCCTCCACTACCGCGGCACCGAGCTGGTCGAGGCGCTGAGCGAGGAGGACGGCAAGGCGGCGTACTTCGTGGAGCGCGGCGCCGACGGCACGGCCGTCGAGACCCGGCTGGAGACGCGGCTGCTACGCGGGTGACTCCGTCTCCGGAGGCACGTCGGGGTTGCCCTTGGTGGCCTCGGTGTCGGTGTCCTCGGACGTGAGCGTCTCGGCGGGCAGCTCGTCGTCGGTGGCGGGGTTGCGCCACGGGCTCGGGTCGCGCGGCTCGGTGCTGTAGGCGCCGTCCCCACCGACCCCCTCGATCCGGTTCGGACCGCCCGGCGGCGGTGCCGGCGGCTCGGCGACCGGCTTCGGCTGAGGTGACAGTTCCTGGTTCATGGCTCTCCTCTCGATCAGGGAGCACCCGAACACGTGGTAACCGCTGGCCGGCCGGTCAGACCTCTTCGAAGCCGTGGTGGCTCAGCGCCGGCAGCCCGCCGGCGCGCAGACCCGCGAGGACGACCGCCTCGTGCGGCACCAGGGGCTCGGGGAGCGCGGACAGCGGGAACCAGCGCAGGTCCGCGCACTTGGCGGGCTCGACGATGCGGGGCTCCCCGGTCCAGGACCGGGCGGTGAAGAAGAAGTCGATCCGCTCGTCGATCGGCAGGTCGTGGGCGGTGCGCTGCATCGCCGTCACGAACGTGAGGTCGAGGTCGTCGACGCCGACCTCCTCGAGCGCCTCGCGCCGGGCCGCGACCTCGGCGGTCTCGCCGCGCTCGACGTGACCGGCCGCAGCTGCGGCCCAGAAGCCGTCCATGTAGCCGGTGTTCTGCCGCAGCTGCAGGAGCACCTCGGTGCCGGCGCCGCCTCCGGGGCCGGTCTCTCGCAGGAGGAAGACGTAGGAGGCGGGGACCACGGCGAACCGGGTCTTCCCGGTTGCTGGGTCCGTGACGGTCACCGAGGTGCTCGCTTCTGCCGGCGGTGGGCGCTCAGCTGATGTCGTCGTTCTTGCCGTCGAGCGAGTCGAGGGCGTCCTTGGCCTTCTCGGCGCCGAGCTCGAGCTTGGCATCGAACTTGCCGCCGGTCTTGTCGGAGGCGAGGTCGGCGGCCTTGTCGAGCGCGTCGCCGATCTTGTCGCCCTGGCTGTTGACGGCGTCGGTCAGCTTGTCCTTGGCGTCATCGAGAAAGCCCACGAGAGTCCCCCAGCGCAGTGAGTGCGACGGCCCGCCTTGAGCCGCCGCGGTCACCCTAGAGGATCACGGTGCCGGCGGGGTGCCGCCGGGCGGCTGCTCGTCGCCGGGGTGGTCGCCCTCCAGCTTGCCGAGCGCGTCCTTGGCCTTGCCCGCCGCACCCTCGATCTTGGCGTGGTACTTCCCGCCGGTCTTGTCGTCGACGAAGCCCGCGGCCTTGTCCAGACCGGACTCGATCTTGTCGCCGTGCTTGTCGACCGCCTCGCCGACCTTGTCGGCGACCGTGTCCTTGGCGCCCTTCAGCTTGTCCAGGAATCCCATCGTTGCCTCCTTGCGTTCCGGCCTGCTGCTCCGGCCCCGCGTCGGCCGCTGGATGCGGGTCATTGCCACACTAATCCCATGCCGAGCACGCCCACCACGCCTCCGATCGTCGCGATCGTCGGCCCGACGGCCAGCGGCAAGACGGCGCTGTCCCTCGACCTCGCGCAGGCGCTGGACGGCGAGGTGGTCAACACCGACGCGATGCAGGTCTACCGCGGCATGGACATCGGTACGGCGAAGCTGCCGCCCGCCGAGCGTCGCGGGATCCCGCACCACGTCCTCGACACCCTCGACGTGCGCGACCCGGCCACCGTCGCGGAGTTCCAGGGCTGGGCACGGGCCGCGATCGCCGACATCCGCGGTCGTGGCGCGACACCGGTCCTCGTGGGCGGCTCCGCCCTCTACACGCGAGCGATCCTCGACCGGTTCGAGTTCCCCGGCACCGACCCCGCCGTCCGCGCCCGGCTCGAGTCCGAGCTCGCCGTCGTCGGCAGCCCCGCCCTCCACGCGCGCCTGCGCGAGCTGGACCCGCCGGCTGCCGAGCGGATCGAGGTCGAGAACGGCCGTCGCGTCGTCCGTGCCCTCGAGGTCATCGAGATCACCGGCGCCCCGTTCAGCGCCAACCTCCCCGTGCAGGAGTACGTCGACCCGCGCACCGTCCAGCTCGGGGTCTCGATCGACCGGGAGACCCTCGACCAGCGGATCGCCGTACGGGTGCGGCGGATGTTCGACGACGGCCTGCTCGAGGAGGTCTCCCGCCTCCTCGACGAGGGCCTTGCCGAGGGCCGCACCGCCGCGCTCGCCATCGGCTACCGCCAGGCGATCGCCGTCCTCGCCGGCGAGATGAGCGTCGAGGAGGCGATCGAGAAGACCTCCGTCGCCACCCGGCAGTTCGCCCGCCGCCAGCTGGCGTGGTGGCGCAACGACCCGCGGATCACCTGGCTGCCGTACGACGACCCGGAGCGTGTCACCCGCGCGCTGGAGGTGATCCGGGCGGTCTGACCTACCGCACCCCATGCGTGATGGTCGTGATCTTGGCGCTTTCGCGACCGATTCGCATGGGGTGCGGAACAGGTTCAGCACAGCCGCCGCAGCGCCGCCTCCGCCGCATGGAACCCGCCCATCCCGTGCACCCCGGCGCCGGGCGGGGTGGCCGACGAGCACAGGTAGACCCCGGGGACGCCCAGCGCGTACGGATCCAGCGCCGGACGCGGCCGGAACGCGATCTGACGGGCCGTGTTGGCGCCGGCGGAGATGTCGCCTCCGACGTAGTTGGGGTTGTACGCCTCCCAGTCCGCCGGGCTGCGGGTCGACACGGCCAGCACCCGCTCCCGGAAGCCGGGCGCGAACCGCTCGATCTGTCCGAGCACCGCCTCGGTCGCGTCACCGGTGTAGCCGTGCGGGACGTGCGCGTAGGCGTAGACCGGGTTGGCGGTGCCGTTCGACCGGGTGGGATCGATCAGGTACTGCTGGCCGAGCAGCACGAACGGCTGGTCGGCCATCCGTCCGCGCACGGTGCCCTTCTCGATCGCGGCGACCTGCTCCGCCGTACCCCCGAGGTGGAGGGTGCCGGCCCGGCGGCAGGCCTCGTTGGTCCACGGGATGTCGCCCTCGATCGCGAGGTCGACCTTGAACGCCGCGGGCCCGTAGGAGTAGCGCGTCAGCGAGCGGCGCACCCGTGCGGGCAGCCGGTCGCCCAGGATGTCGAGCACGCCGGCCGGTGCCGTGTCGAGCACGACCACCTCGGGCACCGTCCCGACGACCTCGCGCAGCTGGTCGAGCGAGGTGACCCGGACACCGCTCACCACGCGCCCGCCGTACGACGCGAGCTCGGCCAGCAGCGCCCGCGTGATCGCCTCCGTGCCGCCCTCGGCGACCGGCCATCCGACCGCGTGCGCCGTACCCGTCAGCATCAGCCCGACCGACCCGCTCAGCGGGGTGTCGAGCCGGCCGAACGCATGGGCGGCGACGCCCGTGAACAGCGCCCGAGCGGGGGCGTCGCGGAACCGGGCGGTGGTCCAGGTGGCCGGCAGCAACGCCTTCGCGCCGAACCGGCCCAGGGTGAGCGGGTGTCGGGGCACATGGAGCAGCGGCTGGAAGACCTCGCCGATCAGGTCGTCGAAGTGGCGCACGATCGGCTCGAAGATCCGGCGCCACCGGGCGCCGTCCTCGCCGAGCGAGGCCACCGAGAGCGCCATGTCGCGAGCAGCGACCCCGGCCCGGCCGTCGTCGAGCGGGTGCGCAAGGTCGATCTCGGGCCACAGCCAGCGCAGGCCGTGCCGCGCCAGGTCGAGCGAGGCGAAGAACGGGGAGGCGACGCCGGTGGGGTGGAAGGCGGCGCAGTCGTCGTGGAGCAGTCCCGGCAGTGTGAGCTCGCTGGTGCGGGTCCCGCCGCCCGGCCGGTCGTGCGCCTCCACCACGGTGACGGCGAGTCCGGCCTGGGCCAGGCGGATGGCGGCGGCGAGACCGTTGGGGCCGCTGCCCACGACGACTGCACTGGTCAAGAGACGGGGTCCTTACCGCTGGTCAGGGTGTGCTGACGACGGTAGCCGTCGGCACTCCATCCGACCTGCAGCGGGATCGGTCCGTTGGGCAGCCACGGCTGCTCCCGGACGCAGTCACGCACGTCCCAGCTGCCGCGTTCGACGACGCCGAGGGCGGCGTCGATCACCCGGTACTCCTGCGGCCGCGACCTGCGCCACGGCGTCGGCTGCGACTCGCAGTAGGCGACGACGAGATCGCCGGGCTCGAGCCCGAGCCGCTTCTGCACGGCGGCGATCAGTCGTTCGTCGTGCAGGTGGCCGTCGCCGAAGTTCCAGCCGAGCAGTGTGGTGCAGACGAACTCGGCCTCGCGCACGGTGCGGGACTCGATGTCGTCGAGGTGCTCGTAGAGCACCGAGAACAGGCCACGGCCCTGGCTGTGCATCGCCCGCCAGGCCAGCGCCTTCTGGATCATCATCTCCGCCTCGCCGGCCTCGTAGGGCATCGGCTGCATGCGCTGCAGCTGCGCGACCTGGGTCTCGGCGAGCGGGAGGGTGGCGATCCGATCCTCCACCCCTGGCTTCATCGCCCACACCGCGGAGGCCCAGTTGCCGGCGTACTGCCGCATCGAGGGCAGGAACGACACCAGGTCCGGGCGCAGGTTGCCCAGCACGGGGCCGAAGAGCAGCACAGCGAAGATCGGGACCAGCAGCCAGGGCTTGGAGAACTCCCCGATGTTGTAGACCGACGCGTCGAACCCGGCACCGAGATCCGTGCCGCCCCACAGGACGACGGCGACGTAGCCGAAGTAGACGTTCCACTCCAGCGGCACCGCGAGCGGGAAGGTGGAGGTGATGAAGAGGTGGAAGACGAGCATCGCGATCGCGCCGAGCATCGCGACCGTGTTGTTCGCGGTCAGCAGCAGCGCCACCGGGATCAGGATCTCCACGGTGGTGCCGCCGACGTGGGCCAGGAACGTGGCCAACCGGCTCGGACGCAGGTCGCGGGGCGCGTCGCGGTAGTGCAGGCGCTTGACGAGGTTCAGCTGGCCGGGGGAGTTGGAGATCATCGGCGGCACGACGTTGCTGAAGTGCTCGCCGAGCTTGGAGACCCCGGCGCCGATCCACACCACGCAGATCACGATCTTGAACGCCACGACGAGGTTGACGAAGTCGGCCGGCGAGGCGTCCTCGGCGAGCGCGATCGCCCCCAGCGCGGCGGACAGGGCCATGATCGGCAGGTACTGCTCCGAGCGCGCGGCCAGGAAGATCACCTTGTCCCGCAGCCCCATCAGCGGCATCGTCACCAGGATCGGCAGGAACGCCGCCGGCGCGACCAGCTCCTGCGGCCCGGTTCCGGCCGGAAGCAGCGCCACCGGTTCGGCGGGCGCGACGAGCGGCACCACCAGACTGGCCAGTACCGCGACGTACAGGGCGACGTCGAAGAGGGTTCGCTCGTCACCACCGGTGAACGGCACGTGCCGCCCCCACGGAGCCATCCGGAGCGTGCCCGGGCGCAGCCAGTACCGGATGTTGCCGACCATCGGGACGAAGTGGCCGCACAGCGGGCCGAAGGTGCCGCCCAGCCCGAGCACCTCCAACAGCATCAGCCACACGGCGAGCTTCTGGTAGACGACCACGTTGTCGAACCACGTGCCCGGGTCGGTGAAGTGGACGTGGTCGGTGGTCCACGAGGTGATCGCCAGGCCGATCGCGAAGTAGAGACCGAGCATCTTGAGGATGTAGACGACGTGCAGCATCCGCGGCGTCCCGAAGCCGTCGTCGACCCAGTGCGTGGTCAGGATCCGCAACCGCTCCCGCAGCGGCAGGGCGAGGAACTGTGCCGGCGGCACCGGCTGCGGCGATCCGTTGACGAATCCCATCTCAGGCCCGCCCTGCCGTGGTCGTCGGGGCCAGCCGAGCCCGCAGCGCGGGCTTGTCGATCTTGCCGACGGGGTTCTTGGGGAGTGCATCCAGCACGTGCAGTGCCACCGGAACCTTGATCTTCGTCAGCTCGGCACGGCAGCGCGCGAGCAGCGCGTCGACGTCGACGTCGACGGCGTGGTCGGGGCGAGCGGAGACGAAGGCGACCACCACCTCGCCGTACACCGGGTCGGGGCCGCCGACCACCGCTGCCTCCAACACAGCGGGGTCGCCGTGCAGGACGTTCTCGATCTCCTTGGGATAGATGTTCTCCCCACCCCGGATGATCATGTCCTTGATCCGGTCGACGATGCGCAGGTAGCCGTCCTCGTCGAGGATCCCGACGTCACCGGTGTGCAGCCAGCCGTCGCCCAGGGTCTCGGCGGTGGCCTCGGGCCGGTTGAGGTAGCCGCGCATCACGTTGGCGCCCTTGACCACGACCTCGCCGCGCTCGCCGGTCGGGACCAGGGTGCCGTCCGGCGCCATGATCGCGACCAGCTGGCCGGGCAGTGCGGGTCCCACGGTGCCGGGCTTGCGCAGCCCCTCGACCGGGTTGCACGTCGAGGCGCAGGTGCCCTCCGAGAGGCCGTAGCCCTCCACCAGCGGGAACCCGAACCTCCTCTCGACCGCCGCGAACAGCTCCGGCGGCGCCGGTGCGGCACCGCAGATCGCGAACCGCACCGAGCTCGTGTCGGGCCGGACCTCGGCCGGCAGCGCGACCAGGTGGGAGTAGATGGTCGGCACCGCCGAGAAGTACGTCGGCCGCAGGGTCTCGACCGCCTGCAGGAACTCGACCGGGTGGAAGCGCTGCAGCACCGACAGCTGGGCGCCCACCGACATCGGGGTCAGGAAGCTGACGCAGATCGCGTTGACGTGGAACAGCGGCAGCACCAGCAGGCAGTGGTCGTCGGGGCCGATCGCGATCGCCTCGCCCATGCTGGCGATCATCGCGTCCACGTTGCCGTGGTCGAGCATCACACCCTTGGGACGGCCGGTCGAGCCGCTCGTGTAGACGAGCAGCGCGAGGTCGCCGCTCTCGGTGTGGGCCGCAGGGAGCGGGACCCCGCTGGGGACGGTGGCGAGGTCGGCGACGTCGAGGGTCGTCGCGCTCCCGAACCGGGCGGCCGGATCGCCGGTGAGCACGACGACCGCACCCGAGTCCTCGACCTGGTGGCCGGCCTCGGTCGCGGTGAAGGTCGGGTTGACCGGCGTCGCGGCAGCGCCCAGTCGCCAGGCCGCCATGATCGCGACGAGCAGCTCGACCCGGTTGGGCAGCATCACCGCCACCACCGAGCCGGGACCGACGCCGAGGCCGGCGAGCTGCCCGGCCGCGGCGTCCACGCGCTCGGCGAACGCACGGTAGGTGAGCTCGGTCCGCTCGTCGCGGACACAGGGGCGGTCGTCGTACGCCGCCGGGCGGTGCCAGGGCAGGTGGTCCAGGGTCATGCGGGAACGGTAGGTCCGCCGTACCGGATCCCTCTTGGTTCGAGGAACCAAACTCCGCGCGCTGATTCGGGGTTACGCGGCCAAGGCGGGCCGCCGTACCGCTCTGGCACGATGGCGTGACCGCCGTCACCGTTGGTGCGACGGCCCAAACAGGAGGTTCCATGTCGGACCCGGAGACCGAGCTCCAGGGCATCGCCGCGTTGCTTGCCGGGCGGCACGCGGAGCTCACCGACGAGCTCGTCCGGGCCTTCGGGGAGCGGATCCCCGAGCTGCCGAAGGACCCGGCCCTGGTGGCCTTGCTGCACGGCAGCGCCGGGTCCAACCTCGAGAACCTCGCCCACCTGCTGCGCGGCCACGTGCCCGCGCAGCAGATCCGGGCGCCGTCGGCGGCCGTCGAGTACGCCCGGCGCCTGGCCCAACGCGGTACCTCCCCGAGCGCGCTGCTGCGGGCCTACCGGCTCGGCCAGCAGCTCATCCTCGCCTGGGCGGTCGAGGAGATCGCGGTGCGCGTCCCCGACCCCCTGCTCGCCCTGCAGACCAGCAACCTGCTGACCCAGACCTCCTTCGAGTACGTCGACGCCGTCTCCGAGGACGTGATCGGCGCCTACCAGTCCGAGCGCGAGCGGTGGCTGGCGAACCGCAGCGCCGTCCAGCGGGAGACCGTCGAGGCGCTGTTGCGCGACGAGCGGCTGGACGTCGCCGCCGCCGAGGCGTCGCTCGGCTACCGGCTGCGTCAGCACCACCTCGGGCTCGTGCTCTGGACGGCGCCGGGCGCCGGCGACCTGGCCGCGGTCGAGCGGACCGTCGGCCTGATCGCCGATCGGGTCGGCGCCGGTCACGCCCTCTTCGTCCCGCGCGACCGCGAGACCGCCTGGGCCTGGGTGCCCATCGGCCGGGCGGGCGAGCCCGACCTGACCGCGATCGACGACCTCGTCGCCGGAGGTGGTGAGGTGTCGGTCGCGCTGGGACCGGTCGGCGCCGGGGAGCCGGGCTTCCGGGTCAGTCACCTGGGCGCGGCGGCGGCCCAGGAGGTCGCCCAGCTCGGGCAGCACCCGGCCGGCCACGTCGTCAGGTACGACGACCCCACCGTCCGGGCCGCCGCGCTCCTCGCCCGCGACCTGCCCGCCACCCGCCTCCTGGTCCGCGGCGCCCTCGGCGACCTCGCGGAGGACACCGACGGCGCGGCCCGGCTGCGCGAGACCCTGCTGGCCTTCGTCGAGGAGCGCGAGAGCTACGTCGCCACCGCCGCCCGGGTGCACCTGCACAAGAACACCGTGAAGTACCGGGTCGACCGGGCGATCGAGGCCCGCGGCAAGGCGCTCGGCGAGGAGCGGCTCGATCTCGAGCTGGCCCTGATCGCCTGCAAGTGGCTGGCCCCGGAGGTGCTGGTCCGGGCGGGCGGCTGACCCGGCGTCGGCTGCACCCGGACGTGCCGATGTCCCCGCAGGGTGTCGGTCCTGCGGGGTTCGGGGCGGGGCGGCTACTCGTCGGGCGGGTGGACCGGGTGGGTGCCGCGGTGGTCGACGCGGAACCGGAAGCCGTTCGGGCTGGTCCACTCGTAGGAGCCGGGCATCACGATGTCGTAGCGCCAGGCCGAGTGGGTCTTCGCCCGGTGGTGGCGCCGACAGAGCGGAACTTCGTTCCTGCTGCGTCCGTAATGTGACCCCATGACCTCGACCCCGCAGTGTGCCGCGATCTATGCCCGGATCAGCCACGACAGTGACGGCAACGCCGCCGGTGTGGGTCGTCAGCTCGACGACTGCCGCAAGCTGGCCGCGTCCCTGGGCTGGGCGGTGGTCGATGAGTATGTCGACAACGACATCTCGGCCTACTCCGGTCGCCGTCGCCCCGAGTACCAACGACTGCTCGACGACCTGGCCGACGGGACGGTCGATGCGGTGCTGGTCTATCACCTCGACCGTCTGACCCGCCGTCCGATCGAGCTGGAGCAGTTCCTTGCCGTGCTCGACGCTGCCAAGGTCCGACACGTCCGGTTCGTGACCGGGCACAGCGACATCACCACCGGCGACGGGCTGTTGGTGGTGCGGATGCTCGCGGCGGTCGCAGCGAACGAGTCGGCATCGAAGTCGCGGCGCGTGGCGCGCAAGCATGAGCAGGACGCGATCGAGGGCATCCCGCACCGTGGCTCCACACGCCCGTACGGGTACCGGTCAGACTTCGTCACGATCGACCCCGACGAAGCGGCCATGTTCCGCGCGATCATCGAGCGGGTCCTGGCCGGGGAGTCCACGCGTTCGATCGCTGCTTGGCTCAACGAGGAGCAGTATCCGACGGTCAAGGGCTCGGAGTGGCGCACCAGCACGCTGCGCGGGATGCTCATCAATCCCCGCTATGCCGGGCTGCGTGTCCATCGTGGGCAGATCGTCGGTGCCGGGCAGTGGGAGCCGATCATCAGCGAGGAGACCCACCGCAAGATCCTGGCCGCGTTCGCCGAACGCGCGTCCTCGGGGCGACGTGCCCCGCAGCGCTACCTGCTCTCCGGGCTGCTGCGGTGCGGACGATGCGAGAACCGGTTGTTCTCCAGCCCCCGAGCGAGCCGCCGCCGCTACGTGTGCCTGTCCGGTCCCGACCACGGCGGATGTGGTCGCCTGACCGTGACCGCCGAACCGTTGGAGGACCTGATCGCGCAGGCCGTGCTCTACCGCCTCGACAGCCCCGAACTCGCCGATGCCATGACCGGCCGGAACAGCAGCGACACCCGAACCCGTGACCTCACCGCCGAACTCGAGGCCGCAACCGAGCGCCGCGACGAACTGGCAAAGGCCTACGGCGACGGCGCGATCTCGATGAGCGAATGGCTCACCGCCCGACGCCCGATCGAAGCCAGCATCGAACAGCACACCCGTGCGCTGGCCCGCCTGACCCGCACCACCGCACTGACCGGCCTGGTCGGCAACGGCCACCAGCTACGCGCCTCGTGGGCCACGCTGAACCTCGACCGCCAACACGCCATCGTCAAAGCAGTGCTCGACCACGCCGTCATCGCCCCGGGACGCGCCGGGGTACACACCGTCGAGCTCGATCGCGTGCAGCCCATCTGGCGCAGTTGAAAGACCGGCACCGTCCTGGCGCTGGCCCCTGCTGCTCCGTTGGGTCGGGGTGGGGGGGGGGGGGGGGGGGGGGGGGGCGGGACCCCCCCCCCCCCCCCCCCCCCCCCCCCCCCCCCCCCCACCACCGCAGACCAGGCCGGTCACCCCGCCCGGTCACTCCGCCCGGTCGCCCTGCCCGGTCACCTGGCCCGGTCCACCTGGGGTGCGGCCGCTAGAACGGCTCCCACTCCGAGGGGCCGAACGCGCCGGACTCGCCGCAACGCAGGCAGACCCAGCAGTCAGCAGCCGCCCGCCACTCGTCCGGCATCTGCACCAGCATTGCCTCAGCCCGCGACGGCGTACGCCGACACGATCCGCTCCCAGGGTTCGGGTGACTTCGACGTGCTGATGCTCGGGGTCGGGCCCGACGGCCACGTCGCCTCGCTCTTCCCCGGCGCCCCGGCGCTCGGGGTGCCGAACCGAGCACACTGTCCGCATCCGCGCCGACGAACCAGCGCAGCCGCTGTGAGCCGCAGTCGCTGCACTCACGGCGGAACAACTGCGCCAACGCCAGATCCACCGCCGGATCAAGGCCCCCGTCGCCGCCGCCGAAGCCGGGACCGTCCTCGGGTTCCCGCGTTGGCTTCGACCGTGCTGCGTTGCGCCGGGCCTGCTGATAGCGCGATCCCTGGGCCTGCTGGCGGGGCTTGTGTCGTCTGCTCATGATGCCTTCCTTGTCTGCCGAACGGGCAGGGTCGGGGCCCCGTCCGCGCTTCGCTTGCCGGGCGGGTCCCCGACCCCGCCAGTCAGGAGAGCCACGACCCGCGTCACGACCCGTCGATCACCCACCCGTGCAGGAACTCCCTGGACCGCACACGTGTGCTCGACCCAGGCAGCGATCTGCTCCGGCGTCGGTGCGCTCATGACCACTGCGCCCACACCGCCGGCGGGCCCTGCCAGCCCGGCTGCTCATCGGAGTGCCACAGGTGCAGCGGCCCACGCTGGCCGAGTAGGTCTGAGGCCAGGCCGATGACCTCACCAGCCGAACGGCCCCACACCGTCATCCGCTCCGGGCGAAACCCCTGCGCCACGTCGTAGCGGTGGCGGCCCTTGATCCGCTGGTCCGCGAACGACTTCGACACGTACTTCGACAGATACCCCGCCGCGCGCCGCGCCTCCCCACGGGTGCCGCTGCCCGCCGGAACGTCACTGAGACGCTTGATGTGGACGAACCCGTGCCCCCAGGCCTCTTCGATCACCGAACGCTTGATGTAACGCCCAGCCGCGAAGTGCAGATGCAGCCGCTGCTGGTCCTTGTGGAACTCCGGCACCCACGCATACGGAAACGCCTCCCCACCCAGCGCGCCGCGCAGGCGACGGAAGAAGACCCCGACGTCAGCACGGGCCTGACCCGGGTCGGTGCAGAACGGCGGCCCGTAGGTCAACGTCCCCAGACGGTTCAGCTCGTTGGCCACGCAGTAGCGCCGCAACCGGGCGCGAGCCCGCCGAGCGGCCTCCATCCGAGCCCGCTCAGGATCACCACCACCAGTGCCGAACGACGGCCGACGCGCGCGCTTCGGTACGAAGCAACCCCCGCCCTCACCCGCAGCGGGATACAACGACAAGAACCAACCCGCACGAACAGCGGGTTCGCGGACAGAACGACCAGACGGACCAGACAAGAAGACCTCGCACGACGCAGCAACAGAAGTTGCTGGTTCCGTGCGAAGGCCTCATCCGCTGACCGGAACTACAGGACCCTCGACCCTTCGCGTACTCGAGTCCAACCGGTCGTCCCGCGCGCTCTTGTCAGATGCGGGACGCGCAATCTCTTGTCATCATGCCGGGCTCTCCCCGGTCCCTTCGAACCAAGCCCCACCATCATGCGACACGAACTACAACCATGCAAGACACATGTCCGACCCCGGGCCCTGACGCCGACGAGTTGTGTTGCTGATTCAAGTCAAGGGCGTGACGCCCGCCGCTCAAGCCCCGGGCGCCATGGTCACCAATTCTCGGGGAACCCAACGTCGTCGAGCACGGAGTCCCAACTCCAACTCTCCGGCGGAGGCTCGCTCTGCACCACTTCTCTCCAGACATCGCGAAGGGGCAGCCCAAAGGCCGGGTCTGCATGAGCTGCGAAGTGCACCCACCCGCCGAGACGCTTCGCGTCAATCGGCGTCGGCGAGCGATCTCGCGCGTTCGATAATCCATACCGCGAGGCGAAGTAGACCTCGCGGCGCAACAACTTCTTCATGCCGCGAGGGATGTGCGTCCCGTCCGCATCTCCCACATACAGCCCCGTTACATACTGCGCCTTTCCCCGCCTCATAAACCGGGTCTTTCGGGGGTTAACTGACCACCCTTCATTCCGAAGGCTCAATTCAATGCCAGTCAACAGATCATCGTTGACCCGGTTGACGGCCCCAGAGAAGACCAGGTCGTCAACATAGCGCGTGTAGGTCACTGAATTCGCCTCGGCGAGACCTTCCAGAATCTCGTCAGTCGAATGGAAAGCCATGTTAGAGATCAATGGACTGGTGCTGAATCCTTGAGCCACCGAGTCGTCGACCAGGCTGACGTCCGCGACCATCTTCGCGCATTCGGGGTCGAGGTCAAAGCGAGAAAGAGACGATATTGCCCTCGCGCGGTTGATGGATCCAAAAAAGTCTGTGAGGTCTACTTTTAGTACGACGTCCCGGCCTAGGTGCTTGGAAGCGTTGGTCACAATGTCCCGCCCAGATACGAAGCCGTGAACAGCGTCCGGCGGCTCGTAGGACGACACGAATCCTAAGCCCATGCGCAACTGTTTGAGAGCTCGATCTACGCCTACAGACGGCATAAGCACTTGCCTGGGACGACGCCGTCTCTGAGGAATGGCCACTCGTGAGTATCCCGATCCGCCCTGGATCAGCTGGCCTACATACCTGAGGTGGTCGGCGGTCATGCCGCTTGACTCCGCCAGCTTGTCCGCGTCGATCATCGACTCGTCCAGTGCGACCGAGGGTGGGCCCCGCGCCTGATACCAGATCCGAACGCGTGCGAACTCGCACACCACATGGCTCCACCCTCGGCGCACGCCGATGCTAGCACTGCGGCACTCAAAGTGACGTCCGCCGAATCACTTCGTGTCGGTCAAGAAGTTTTGCCATGGAGATGGAACCGGCGATCGTCGCTAGTGA
The DNA here is from genome assembly GCF_019192965.1 of Nocardioides daeguensis. GTDB lineage: Bacteria > Actinomycetota > Actinomycetes > Propionibacteriales > Nocardioidaceae > Nocardioides > Nocardioides daeguensis. The sequence continues at coordinate 23,971 of NZ_JAHTKU010000004.1, read as the reverse complement.
CCGGACGCGATTGTCGTATACATCCAGGGACAATGGCAATTCATCTGCGGAAACCCTCCACTTGCCGAAGATGTGCAGCACGTAATCCGGGATCGCCAGGAGGTCTGGGTTCCGTTTCGTTCCAAAGCGCACGTCGACTACTTGCCTCCGTTTGCCCACTGCCCGCGCCGCGCGCCTCACAACCCGCTCAACAAACGGGTCCATTGCTTGCGCGGATTCGAAGTAGAACACCAACTTGGGGCGATCTCGGTACTTTCTTAGAATATCTCTCGCCAGGCGATCAAGAACGATGATAGAGCGCTTCTTGTCGCTGAGGTCTGGGCGTTCAGATCGATCGCTGTATACGATCATCGACTTGAAGTTAAGTACCTCAGCCAAATAGGCCACGAATGCGAAGCGGACTTCAGGTGGATTTGCCGAAGCGTGGAAACCTCGCTTTCGAAAGTCGTCAAAGCTGTCCAGTCCGCTCAACTGATGCCAAGCGCGCATGCGCCGAAAATTCTTGTCAATCCCACTCTCAAGCCGCTGGGCATCGCTTTCCTCCACAACGACGCCAGCGAAAGCCACGAACGGCGAGTAACTCTCGTCAAGAAAGATAAAGACGGTTCCGTCAGGTTCCCGGGCCCACGTCGCTGCGCCATGGGAGGCGTTGCCCGTCATGCGCGGTCCTTAAGGGTCTGGCTCGGCGTCACGCGAGCTGCGCCAGTTTCTGCGGCGACTCTAACCCGCCGAGGTGTCCCTCGGAGCCGTAGCAGCATTTGACGGTTGTAGGGGGCTCCTTTGCAACTTGCAAGGTTGCACGGACAGGTCACGCCACCCTCGCCGTAGGGGTGATGGTGGTCGATGTCGCAACGTTGCGCGGGTCGGGTGCAGTGCGGGAACCGGCAGCTGTGGTCGCGCAGGATCACCCGGGTCCGGTGCCGGTCGGGGATCTCGTAGGAGCCGACGGGGACGTGGTCGGCCAGGTCGATGACCGGGCGCACGATGATCGTGGTGTCCTTCGCGCGCAGCCACTCGCGGATCTGGGCGGTGCTGACCGGGCAACGCCCTTCCTCCCACCGGCCCACGGGATTCGCGAACGGGTTCGGGTCGTCGAGGCGGCTGGTGTCGGTGAGGTGGACGTTCAATACAACCTTGCGGCCCGGCACGGTGTGCCCGGTGGTTGAGGTGCGAGCGCCAGTCCCGGTGGTTGAGGTGCGAGCGCCAGCGAGCCTCGAAACCCCCGGGCCCCCCGGACCCTCCAGGTCCTCCGGGATGAGCAAGTCGAGCGCGAGGTCCTGTCGGGCCAGTTCGGCAGCAGCCTTCGAGCGCCGCACATCCAGCGACGAGTCGTCGCCCAGCTTCCCGAGGACCTCGGCACGCCGTGCCACCGCGAGGTTGAGGTCGTGCCCGTCGGCGGCATCGAGCAGCCCGTCGAGGTGGACCAGGCCGTGCTCGTCAACCTGACCGATGTCGAAGTGCCGGTGATCGGCTGCGTTGTTGCGGTCGGTCTCGGCGGTCTCGGGGTCGAAGCGCAGCACCGCTTCGGTGACGAGCCTCTCGAGTTGGGCCCATCCGACGCCGGAGGCGTGGAACAGCTGCCGGTCCACGAACGCCGCCGCTTCGGCACACAAGCCGTGGGGGAGGTCGGCGATGCGTTCGGCCCGCCACGGCGCCAGCTTCCCGGCGGTCACGGCGGCGTAGACGTTCGGGAGGCGCCAGGCGCACTCGACGACCCGCCCGACATAGGCCTTCCCGCCGTCGGGGGTGCGGCCGAGGACGGCGATGAGCTCCATGACCGCGAACTCGGACACCAGCGGTGCACTGGGTCCGGCGATGGGGATGCCGGTGTCGAGGTAGCCCTCGGTGATGGTGGCGGCGCCTTCGGGTCCGGTGACGATGTGGTCGCCGGCCCAGGCGGCGATGTCTTCCCATTCCTCGATGACCAAGGTGTTGCGGGAGCGGATCCGCTCACCCACGCGCGACAGCAAGGCTGTCGTCGAGCGGGGCTGGGTTCCGAGATCCATGACTGGATGTTCCCACCCGCCCTCGACACAACCCGAGGTCGGAAACCCGCTTGTGGACTGGCGAAACCCGATCGACGGGGTGGGGAGAATCGACCTCACGATCGGCGACAGGAGGGGCTCGTGCTCCGGTGGTTGAGGTGCGACGAGCGCTAGCGAGGAGCCTCGAAACCTCCGGGCCTCCGGACGTGAACTGTGCCCGGACGGTTCCGGCAGCACGGCCGGAGGTTTCGAGGCTCGCTGGCGCTCGCACCTCAACCACCGGCGGCGGTTCGCTGGCGCTCGCACCTCAACCACCGGTGCGCAAGAACGGTCAAGCACGACTCCCGCCACAGGCACCACACTGGACCCATGACCGGCCGTGACCGCCTCCGCGAGCTCCTCGACGCGGTCCTCGACGAGGACAACCGCACGCTGGGCGACATGGCGGACGGGGCGTTCGCGTCGCCGTACCACTTCAGCAGGGTGCTGTCCCGCGACGCCGGTGAGGCGCCGGTGGCGATGCGGCGGCGGGTGATGCTCGAGCGCGCGGCCTGGCGGATCCGGCAGGGGGGCAGGGTCACGGAGGCCGCGTGGGAGGCGGGCTACGAGTCGCTGGAGGGATTCAGCCGCGCGTTCGCCCGGGCCTACGGCCACCCGCCGAGCGAGGCCGGGGCGGACGCGGGCAGCGTCTGGCTGCCCGCGGCCAACGGCATCCACTTCCATCCGCCCACGAGCCTGTGGGTCAGCGCAGGAGAGCAGACGATGAACCCGGTCACCGACCAGATGGTGCGCCACGACCTGGACGACACCCGTGAGCTGATCGAGCGCGCGAAGGGACTCGACGACGCCGCCTGGCGCGAGGTCCGCAGCCCCGGCCACCAGGTCGCGTCGTGGGAGGGGCCGGAGGAGTCCCTCGCGGCCGTGCTGGAACGGACCGTCTTCGCCAAGGAGGTCTGGCTGGCGGCGGTCGAGGGCACCGACTTCCCCGACGTCGACCGGCAGCCGAGCCCGGCCGGCCTGCTGGAGCGGCACGACGCGGCTGCCGCCCGCTGGCTGTCCGCGGTCCGTGACATCGACCGGCGCGGCGCCTGGGACGACCGGATCGTCGACGCGCTGTGCGAGCCGCCCGAGTCGTTCGTGCTGAGCAGCGTCGTGGCGCACGTGCTGACCTTCTCGGCCTACCGTCGTCAGCTGGTCCGGGTCTGGCTGCGCGCCGCCGGCGTCGAGGCCGACGAGGGCGACCCGATCAACTGGCTGCGCCGCGACCTCGGGGAGGACCGATGAGCACCGTCTACTACACCGCCACCACGCTCGACGGGTTCCTCGCCGACCCCGACGACTCGCTCGCCTGGCTGCTGCGCCAGGACCTCGACGAGTCAGGACCCCAGAACTACGGGGACTTCATCGCCACCGTCGGTGCGCTCGTGATGGGTTCGACGACCTACGAGTGGGTGCTCGCGCACCTCGCCGAGTCCGGTGAGCCGTGGTTCTACAGCCAGCCGACCTGGGTGATGACCACCCGTGAGCTGCCCGTCCTCGAGGGCGCCGACGTCCGGTTCGCGCGCGGCGACATCGCCCCCGTGTACGACGACCTGCGGGCCGCCGCGGCGGAGCGGGACGTGTGGGTGGTCGGCGGCGGCGACCTCGCCGGCCAGCTCGCCGACGCCGGCCTGCTCGACCGCGTCATCGTGTCGATCGCCCCGGTCGTGCTGGGCGCCGGCCGGCCGCTGCTGCCGCGCCGCCTCGACCTGAGGCTCGAGGAGACCGCTCGCAACGGGGCGTTCGTGACCGCGCGCTACGCCGTGGACGGGCCGCTCCGCGAGGACCGGCCCGACGACCGGCCTAGTGTGGACCGGTGACCTGGACCGAGATCACCGACGACGCCGCCCTGACCGCCCTGCTCGGCGTCCCCACCGACGCGGCGCGCGACAAGGAGCGGTCCGCGCTCACCGACGTCGACCGCGACTGGCTGGCGTCGTCGCCGTTCTGCATGGTCGCGACCGCCGACGCCCAGGGCCGCTGCGACGTCTCGCCGAAGGGCGACCCGGCCGGCCGGCTCGTCCACGTGCTCGACGACACCACCCTCGCGATCGCGGAGCGGCCGGGCAACCGGCGGGCCGACGGGTACCGCAACATCCTCGCCAACCCTCAGGTGGGCCTGAACTTCCTCATCCCGGGCCGCGGTGACACGTTGCGGATCAACGGCCGGGCCCGGCTGGTCAGCGAGGCGCCGTTCTTCGACGCGATGGTGGTCAAGGACCACCGCCCGCTGCTGGCGGTGATCGTCGACATCGAGACCGTCTTCTTCCACTGCGCCAAGGCGTTGCTCCGCGCGCAGCTGTGGCGCCCGGAGACCTGGGACCCGGAGGCGAGAGTGCCGCGTCGGGCGGTGCTCTCCCAGCGGCTCGAGCGCCCGGACGACAGTCTCGAGGACCTCGACGCCTACTACGGGCCGAGCTACGAGGAGCGGCTCTACCGCTGAGCCGCCGCGGCCTGGAGGAACCCGCGCAGCGCGGGCTCGGGAGCGGCGACGGTGCTGGCGTTGGCGAGCGTCACCACTCCCAGCAGTACGACGGGCACGACCGCTCCACCCGCCGCCGCCCGGCGCCCGTGCCGCGCGGCGCGCACGCCGAGCCGGCCGACGACGACCGCGGCAGCGCCGGCCAGCCCGACCATCGCGAGGTGGTAGGACGCGAAGTCCCGGACCAGCGCGGAGAACGCGGCTGTCCCGGACGACGCGAGGGCCAGGTCGGCGGCACCGGCCGGCAGCATCGAGAGCAGTGACGACAGGGGAGCGACGGCACCCTGGACGTTCGCGACCAGGACCACGGCGGCCAGGGCCGCGAGGGCCAGCAGGGCGACCCGGCCCGGCCCGCGTCGTAGCCGGTCCAGGGCGACGACCAGCACCGCCAGCAAGGCGCCGGCGGCCAGCGCCTTCACGACGTGGAAGGCCGTCCAGTAGCGCACGGCGTCGGCCAACGCACCGGAGACCGCGCCGTCGCCGGCCCGCCAGTGGTCGGCGAACGCGGCCGGCAGCGAGTCCCGGAGCGCCCCGACGCTGGCGACGTCTCCGACGAGCAGGGTGGCGAGCAGCTCGGGGGCGAGGACGACGGCAGCCACCAGGGCCACGGTGGTCAGGGCGAGGGCGCGGGTCATGACGGCGACGCTAGGAGCCGGCCACCCTGCTCCGCGTCGGTCCGTGGGTGGATCCCGCGCCGGACGGCATCCGCCCGTGGTCCCCCTATCCTTGGGGGCGTGTACCCCTTCCTCAAGGGCCACGGCACCGAGAACGACTTCGTCCTGCTGCCCGACCCCGATGGCACCGTCCATGGTGAGCTGAGCGCCGCGCGCGTCCGCGCGCTCTGTGACCGGCACGCCGGCATCGGCGGTGACGGCGTGCTGCGGGTGATCCGCACCGCCGCGATCGGTGAGGCCGGCGCGGGCCAGGACGCCGAGTGGTTCATGGACTACCGCAACTCCGACGGCTCGGTCTCGGAGATGTGCGGCAACGGCGTGCGCGTCTTCGGCCGTCACCTCGCCGAGCAGGGCCTGGTCGACCCGACGACGCCCGTCCCGGTCGCGACCCGCGCCGGCGTCAAGGTGCTCACCTTCGCCGGTGGTGCCGCCGACGGTGAGATCACCGTCGACATGGGCATCGCGAAGGTCCTCGAGGAGACGTCGGTCTCCGTGGGCGAGCGGTCCTGGCCGGCCCTCCACGTCGACATGGGCAACCCGCACGCTGTCGCGTTCGTCGACGACCTCGGCGACGCCGGCCCGCTGCTCGACGCCCCCGTGCACGACGGGGCGGTCTACCCGGCGGGGGTCAACGTGGAGTTCGTCGTACGACGCGCGCCCGGCCACGTCGCGATGAGGGTCCACGAGCGCGGCTCGGGGGAGACCCGGTCGTGTGGCACCGGCGCCTGCGCGGTGATGGTCGCCACCGCCCTCGCCGACGGCGCCGCCCGCGGCACGGCGTACCGCGTCGACCTGCCCGGCGGCACGCTGCGGATCACCTGGACCGCCGACGACCGGATCCTGATGACCGGTCCCGCGGTGGTCGTTGCCGAGGGCTCGACCGGGTTGTAGCCCGGCGTCTCTGACCCTGACACCCACGGTGTCACGATCGGCGCCGGGACCTATGCTCCCGACCATGGAACTCACCGGATCCTCTGCCATCGTCACCGGCGCCGCCTCGGGCATCGGCGCGGCCACCGCCCGCGCGCTCGCCGCCCAGGGCGCCACCGTCGTCGTCGCCGACCTGCAGGCGGACAAGGGCGAGGCCCTTGCCGCCGAGATCAACGGCGTCTTCGCCCAGGTCGACGTCACCAACACCGAGCAGATCGCCGGCGCCGTCAAGGCCGCCGCCGAGATCGCCCCGCTCCGCGCCGTGGTCAACTCGGCCGGCATCGGCTGGGCGCAGCGCACCATCGGCCGAGACGGCCAGCTGGAGTCGGCCCACTCGCTGGAGGCCTTCACCAAGGTCGTCGCGATCAACCTGATCGGCACCTTCGACATGGTCCGCCAGGCCGCCACCGTGATGAGCCAGAACGAGCCCGACGAGGACGGCTGCCGCGGTGCGATCGTCAACCTCGCCAGCGTGGCGGCGTTCGACGGCCAGATCGGCCAGGCGTCGTACTCCGCGTCCAAGGGCGGCGTCGTCGGCATGACCCTCCCGGTCGCCCGCGACCTCTCGGCCGCCGGCATCCGGCTCAACACCGTGGCCCCCGGGCTGATCGACACCCCGATCTACGGCGAGGGCGAGGCCTCCGAGGCGTTCAAGGCCAACCTCGGCCAGAACGTGCTGTTCCCCAAGCGCCTCGGCACCGGCGACGAGCTGGCGAGCATGGTCATCGAGTGCCTGACCAACTCCTACATGAACGGCGAGGTCATCCGCGTCGACGGCGGCATCCGGATGCCCCCGAAGTAGTCCTCGAGGACACCACGCACGATCGATGGGGTGCGGGGGCGCGCAGGCTCCGACCTAGCCCTCGCACCACATCGCGCTGTAGGCCCCCTTGGTCGAGCGCCGCTCGGTGACCCGGCCGTCGACCGTGATCGTGCAGGTCACCGGCTGGTCGACCCGCCCCTGCTGGGCGAACACCACCGCGTAGTCCGGGTTCCCGTAGACGGTGGTGCTCAGCGACCAGGTGCCGCCGCGCACGACCGCGGTGCCCTCGTGGTTCTCCACGCTGGTGGGGATGATCCACGCGACCGTGCCCAGCACGCCCGCCGTCGACATCGTCACGGTCAGGTGGTGCTTGGGCAGCTGTGAGTAGTCACCGGCCCCCTGCAGCCCCGGTGGTACGCCGAGCCCGCCGGTGTGGCCCCCGAACAGCCCCGACCCGTCGTCGGTGGCCGGCACGGTCGCCGACGACGACCCGCTCGGCTCACCTGCGGAGGGCACGCCGGTGGGCAGGCTCCGGTCGTCCCGGGCCCGGGAACCGGGGTCGATCGCACTCTCCGGCGACCCAGGTCGCAGGAAGAGGAAGCTGCCGACGATGACGATGACGGAGGCGATGGCGATCAGTACGAACGTCCTGCTCTCGCCCCCCGGCCGAAGAGCACGCACACCACGGCAACGAGCCACCGCCCTCGGTCGCTATGGCCGCGAGCCCCCCATTCGACGTGTTCCGTCCCACGGTGTCCCTCCCGTGTTCACCGACGCGCAGCATCCTGATCAGGAGGCGGTCGTCGCGAGGCGGTTCCCTGACGCAACGTGACGCTGCTCTGGGACGACCAGACCCGCCTGACCGACCGCCTGGGAGAGCTCCGGGTCGGCCGTCGTACGACGATCGTGGCCGGCCTGTCCGGGGCCTCGGTCCCCGCCCTCGGGCTGCTCGGCCGCTCACCCGCCTTCGTCGAGCGGCGGCCCGACCTGACCTCGGGCGTGCGCAGTGGCGAGGTGACCACCAGCTCCGCCGTGATCTGGTCGCGCGGCCTCGCACCGAGCCGGCTGATGGTCCGGATGCAGAGCAACGGCCGACACCGGCGGGTCGTCCGCGGCCCGTGGACCGACGAGCGAGCCGACTTCACCGCCCGCGTGCACCTCACCGACCTCGCGCCGGGCCGCGCCTACGACGCCGAGGTGTGGTTCGAGAGCCCCGACGGCGAGCGCAGCGCCCCCCAGTCGCTCACCTTCGCGACCGCACCCATCCACGCCGCCGCGCAGTCGATCGTGTGGTCGGGCGACACCTGCGGCCAGGGGTGGGGGATCGACCGGGCCCGGGGCGGCCTGACGACGTACCGCACCATGCTCGGGCTGCGCCCCGACCTCTTCGTCCACGTCGGCGACACCATCTACGCCGACGAGCCGATGGACGAGACGGTCCTGCTCCCCGACGGCTCCACCTGGCGCAACGAGCTCACCGAGGACGTGATGGTCGTCTCGGAGACCCTCGACCAGCTCCGCGGCCGGCACCGCTACCCGCTGCGCGACGACCACGTCCGCGCCTTCCACGCCTCCGTCCCGACCGTGGCGATGTGGGACGACCACGAGACCTGCAACAACTGGTGGCCCGGCGAGACCATCGACGACGAGCGGTACGGCGAGCGCCGGGCCGACGTGCTCGCGACCCGGGGGCGCCGGGCCTGGCAGGAGTACCAGCCGGTCCCGGTCAGGCGGCTGGTGGCCACCGGTGGCGACGGGTTCGTCGGCCGGCGGCTCTACCGCAGGGTCCCGCGCGGCCAGCACCTCGACCTGTTCTGCCTCGACATGCGCAGCTGGCGCGGTCCCAACCCGGACACCGACCCGGCGGTCGCCGCCGACCGGCCCCAGGCCGGCCTGCTCGGCGCCGACCAGGAGGAGTGGCTGGTCCGCAGCCTGCGCTCCTCGACGGCGACCTGGAAGGCGATCTGCACCGACATGCCCCTCTCGGCGCCCACCAACCGGGTCACCGACCTCGACGGGTACGCCAACAAGGACGGCGGCCGTCCGCTCGGCCGCGAGCCCGAGCTGGCCCGGATCCTCTCGGCCATCAAGCGGCACGGCATCCGCAACGTCATCTGGCTCACCGGCGACGTCCACTACACCGCCGCCTACCGCTACACCCCGGAGAGGGCGAGCTTCACCGACTTCGACCCGTTCTGGGAGTTCATCTCCGGCCCGGTCGCGTCCTCGCCGTTCTGGCTCAAGGACGACGAGCTCGACTCGACCTTCGGCCCCGAGGTCGTCTTCTCCCAGGGCGAGGCCGAGGTCGGCAGGCTCGACGTCGCCCCGCACCCCACCAACCAGTACTTCGGACAGCTCGACCTGGCCGCCTCCGGCCTGCTCACCGTGCGGCTCTACGACGGCGCGGGCAGCGTGCTGTGGGAGCGGGCGCTGGAGCCGGAGCCCTCCGGTGGTTGAGGTGCGAGCGCAGCGAGCGTCACCGGTGGTTGAGGTGCGAGCGCAGCGAGCGTCACCGGTGGTTGAGGTGCGAGCGCAGCGAGCGTCACCGGTGGTTGAGGTGCGAGCGCAGCGAGCCTCGAAACCTCCGGAGCCGTAATCGGGAAGCATCTCGGCACCCTCGTCGTTACGCTGGATACGCCTATGACGAACCATGCTGAAGACTTCTCCCTCGACGCCGCGCTGCGTGCCACCGAGGGCTGGGACGACCCCGACGCCGAATTCGACGACTTCGAGTCCGGCTACGCCGACCAGCCCGATCCCGAGGACCTGACGACCGGCGCTCTCGACCTGGTCGAGCGCCACGAGCTGCGCCGGGTCGCCGGCCTGCGCACCGAGCTCGAGGACATCACCGAGGTCGAGTACCGCCAGCTGCGCCTCGAGCGCGTGGTCCTCGTCGGTGTGTGGACCGGCGGTGCGATCGCGGAGATCGAGAACGCGATGGCCGAGCTCGCGCTGCTCGCCGAGACGGCGGGCTCGGAGGTGCTCGACGCGATCTACCAGCGCCGGCAGTCGCCCGACCCCGCGACCTACATCGGTCGCGGCAAGGTCGACGCCCTGCGCGAGATCGTGCAGGCCACCGGCGCCGACACGGTGATCTGCGACGGCGAGCTCGCCCCGTCCCAGCTGCGCAACCTGGAGGACCGGGTCAAGGTCAAGGTCGTCGACCGGACGGCGCTGATCCTCGACATCTTCGCCCAGCACGCGAAGTCCCGGGAGGGCCAGGCCCAGGTCGAGCTCGCGCAGCTCAACTACATGAAGCAGCGGCTGCGTGGTTGGGGTGGCAACCTGTCGCGCCAGGCCGGTGGCCGCGCCGCCGGCGGTGAGGGCATCGGTGGCCGTGGTCCCGGTGAGACCAAGATCGAGACCGACCGCCGTCGCATCAACGACAAGATCGCCAAGCTACGCCGCGACCTGAAGGTGATGAAGGGGACCCGCGACACCAAGCGCCAGGAGCGCCGTCGCAACGAGATCCCGTCGGTCGCGATCGCCGGCTACACCAACGCCGGCAAGTCCTCGCTGCTCAACCGCCTCACCGGCGCCGGCGTGCTCGTCGAGGACGCCCTGTTCGCGACGCTCGACCCGACCACCCGTCGTACGGCGACCGCCGACGGCCGGGTCTACACGATGAGCGACACGGTCGGCTTCGTCCGGCACCTCCCGCACCAGCTGGTCGAGGCGTTCCGCTCGACGCTGGAGGAGGTCGCCGACGCCGACCTGATCGTGCACGTCGTCGACGGCTCGCACCCCGACCCCGAGGGCCAGCTGGCCGCGGTGCGCGAGGTGCTGGCCGAGATCGGCGCGACCGAGGTCCCCGAGCTGGTCGTGGTCAACAAGATCGACGCCGCCGACCCGGTCGTGGTCGACCGGGTGCTGCGCCGCGAGCCCCACGCGGTCGCGGTCTCCGCCCGCACGGGCGAGGGCATCGCCGCCGCGATCGCCGCCGTCGAGGCCGAGCTCCCGCGCCCGCGCGTCGAGTTCACCGCGCTGGTTCCCTACGCCCGCGGCGACCTGATCGACCGCATCCACAAGGACGGCGAGATCGGCGCCCTCGAGCACACCGCCGAGGGGACCCGGGTCACCGGTCGCGCCACCGAGGCGCTCGCCGGCGAGCTGGCGGCGTACGCCGTGTGACGCTTCGGCGCCGACTTCCCCGATTCGCCCACCCCGACCTCCGGTACGAGGCGATGATCCAGGAGTGACTCGGCGCCGACTCCTCCTGGGGCTGCTCGCGCTCGTCCTCGCCGTCGCGGCGAGCACGACGCTGCTGGCCCGCGCCGGCGCGGGCTCGGAGTCGTGCGCGGTGAAGGGGGAGCAGGCCGAGGAGAGGGGAGTGCTGGTGAGCGGATCGGGTGCACGGGTGCTGGTGATCGGCGACTCCTACGCGGTCGGCGGCGGCGTGCTGCCCGACCAGTCCTGGCCGCTGCGGCTGCCCGGCCGGGTCCGCGTCGACGGGTTCTCCGGCAGCGGGTTCACCGTGGGCGCGAGCCCGTGCGGCGACGTCTCGTACGCCACCCGGGCCGCCCGCGCCCGGCTCGCCGGCGTCGACCTGGTCGTCGTCGAGGGCGGGCTCAACGACGCCGACCAGCCGCTGGCCGACCTCGAGGCCGGCTACGAGCGGCTCGTCCGGGCGCTCGGCGACCGGCCGGTGCTCGTCGTCGGCCCGCCGCCCGCGCCCCTGCTGCCGTACGACGACGTGGCGGCCGTCGACGCGACGCTGGCCCGACTCGCGGCGGCCCGGGGGACGCCGTACCTGTCCATGCTCGACGTCGAGCTGAGCTACCTGCCCGATCTGCTGCACCCCGACGCCGCCGGCCACCGGGTGTTCGGCGACCGGGTCGCGGAGCGGGTGCGCGAGCTCCTGCGCTGAGCTGTGGAGGGGCGCGCGAGAGCGTCGGTGCCACCCTCTAGGGTTTCCCGGTGACCACCACCGCTGCCGACCGGACCGCGCCGGTTCGTGACCTGCTCGCGACGGCGGTGGCCGCGCTCGGCGGCCAGCAGCGTGACGGCCAGGTCGCGATGGCCGAGGCGGTCGCCGAGGCCTTCGCCGACAAGGAGCACCTCCTCGTCCAGGCCGGCACCGGCACCGGAAAGTCCCTCGGCTACCTCGTCCCCGCCCTGCTCCACGACCAGCGCGTCGTCATCGCGACCGCGACCCTCGCGCTCCAGCACCAGCTGGTCGAGCGCGACCTGCCGCGGCTGGTGAAGGCCGTCGGGACGGTGCCCGGCGTCGACGCGTCGTACGCCGTGCTCAAGGGGCGCTCCAACTACGCCTGCCTCCACCGGGTCCGTGAGGGAGCGCCCGACGACCAGGGCCAGCTGATCCAGGCCGAGGACGCGATGGGCGCGATGGGGCGCAAGGTCCTCGAGCTGCGCGCCTGGGCGGAGAAGGCGGCCGAGGAGCGGCAGACCGGGGAGCGCGACGACGCCCCGCGGCACACCGACAAGGAGTGGCGCCAGGTCAGCGTCTCCGCCCGCGAGTGCGTGGGCGCGACGAAGTGTCCGTTCGGCGAGGAGTGCTTCGCCGAGCGCGCCAAGGAGAAGGCGCAGAAGTCCCACCTCATCGTCACCAACCACTCGCTGCTCGCCATCGACGCGATCGAGGGGATCCCGATGATCCCGGAGTACGACGCCGTGGTCATCGACGAGGCCCACGAGCTCGCCGCGCGGGTCACCCAGGCCGCCACCGACGAGCTGTGGGCCGCCGAGGTCGAGCGGGCCGCCCGGCGCAGCATCCGCCACGTCGAGGGCGACGAGGCCGACGAGCTCGCCGACGCCGCCGACGCCCTGCGTGCCGCGGTGAGCGAGGCGCCGGCGGGCCGGTTCGAGACCGTGCCGGAGGCGGTGGCCGACGCGCTCGTGCTGGTCCGCGACGCGGCCCGCGCGTGTGCCGGTGCGTTCCCCAAGGCCGAGGCCGGCAGCGACCCGGACGCCGCCATGACCCAGGCCAAGGGCATGGTCCAGGAGGTCTTCGCGACCGCCGAGCGGATGGCTGCCAACTCCGAGGCCGACGTGCTGTGGCGTACCGAGGGGACCGATCGGATCCCGCCGATGCTCTGCGTCGCGCCGCTGCAGGTCTGGGCCCAGATGCGCGACAAGCTGCTGGCCGACAACACGGTCGTGCTGACCTCGGCCACCTTGATGCTCGGCGGTGACTTCGCCACCGTCGCGGGCTCGGTCGGTCTCAAGCCCTCCGAACGCGTCCACGACCGCCCGGAGGTGGAGGAGGTCGCGCCGCGACCGTCACGAGACGGCGACGGCTCCCGGCTCGCCGACGCCCAGCCCTGGCGTGGGCTCGACGTCGGCAGCCCGTTCGACTACGCCAGGCAGGGCATCCTCTACGTCGCCCGCCACCTGCCGCCGCCGGGGCGCGACGGGCTCGGCCCGGCCCAGCTCGACGAGATCACCGAGCTCGTCGACCGGGCCGACGGGCGCACCCTCGGGCTGTTCTCCAGCCGGCGGGCCGCCGAGGCCGCCGCCGAGCACGTCCGCAAGGCGCTGCCCCACCTGACCACCCTCGCGCAGGGGGAGGCCCAGCTGCCCGAGCTGGCTCGCCAGTTCGTCGCGGACCCTCACACCTGCCTGTTCGGCACCCTCGGCCTGTGGCAGGGGCTCGACGTCCCCGGCGACACCTGCCAGCTGGTGATCATCGACCGGATCCCGTTCCCGCGCCCCGACGACCCGCTGATGAGCGCGCGCCAGAAGGCCGCCGACCAGGCCGGCGGCAACGGCTTCATGCAGGTCGCCGCCACCCACGCCGCGCTCCTGCTCGCGCAGGGCGCCGGGCGCCTGATCCGCACGACCGACGACCGCGGCGTGGTCGCGGTGCTCGATCCCCGGCTGGTCACCGCCCGCTACGGCTCGTTCCTCAAGGCCAGCCTGCCGCCCATGTGGACGACGACCGACCCGGAGGTCGTCCGCCAGGCGCTCGGCCGGCTCAGCGGACGACCGACGCGCTGACCGTGGCGGTGCCGTCGCGCTTGCCCGAGTTGGCGAAGGTGATCTCGACCCACTTGATCTTCTTGCCGAAGGCGAACCGCTTGGTCTTGTCGCCCTTGCCGTTGATCTTGACCCGCTGGGTCACCGGCGGGTGGCCCTTGCGCCTGATCGTCACCAGGACGTAGCCGCCCCGCTTGCGCGAGGGCCCGTCGACATGGACCCGCAGGTGCGCCCGCCCGGCGACCTTGGAGCGGAACCGGACGGTCTGCGAGGCGAGGTTGTCGAGGTCGGTGCTGGCCGAGAACGAGCGCCGGGAGCCGCTCAGCTTCACGCCGCGCCACAGGCGGGCGCGCGGGTAGGCCGCGCCCTCGGAGTAGTTCGCGGCGGGGCGGCGGTTGGCCGCCGAGAACCAGGCGAACTGGGTGCGCAGGTCGGTGCCGCGCGCGCTGAGGGCGGCACCGATGGCCTGGCGCGCGTCCGGGGCGCCTGCCGCGGTCTCCCAGATGTCGCGCACGATCACCGGCATGCCGGCCGGACCGTTGAGGGCGGGGAAGCGCTCGCTGAGGTACTTGAAGAAGATCCAGGCCCCGTACGGCGCGATCCCGCGCCGGTGGTCCATCGACTGTGCGGGCTTCCGCAGCGGGCCGCCCTTGAGGTACTGGCGGTTGTCGTTGATGTCGTCGTAGACCTCGTCCTCGGCCCACGTCGCGGTGGCCTCGAGCAGCCAGCCCTCCTCGTTGACGTCGTAGGCGAACTGCACGGCGTGGAAGTACTCGTGCGCCGCCGTCACCTGGAGGTTGCCGAGCGGTCCGGGCACCGGGCCGTACTCGGCGTAGTCGTTGTCGAGCACGCAGTAGGCCGGAGCGGTGATGTGCCCGGACACGCGGGTGTCCGTGGTGCAGTAGCCGTACAGGCCACGCTCGCCGAGGTTGGCGAGGTAGACGTCGAAGACGTTGACGCCGTTGTTGGGGACGGCGGTCTTGGTGCCGTTGAGGCCGTCGCCCTGGGGCAGCCGGTAGCCCGCGTCGACGTAGCGGTTGCGCACGTTCTTCATCACGTCGAGGACCGTGCCGGGGTAGCCGGGCTCCCTCGGCGCGTCGGCGCTCGAGGTCACGTAGTGCACGCAGATCCCGTCGCCGCAGGTGGCGGTCTCCGTGGTGCCGTCGGCGTAGCACGGCAGGGGCGAGCCCGGCGTGCACTCGATGCCGTTGACCGGGTCGTCGCGCCGCGGGCGGGCGAGCAGCCGGGCGGCGTCGTCCTGCAGGCTGGTGGGCAGGTCGTCGCGGGTGACCGCGAGGTCGCGCAGCGCCACGGTCAGCTCGGCGTCGGAGATGGCGTCGGCCACGGCCGGACCGGTGGTGCCCGCCGTCGGGTCGACGATGTCCTGCACCGTCTCCAGCGCCTGCTCGGCCGCGGCCCGCGCGACGACGTCGTCGACGTCGATCGGGACCGGGGTGTCGGCCTGGGCGGCGGTGCCCAGGAAGGGCACCGCCAGCAGGGCAGCGAGCAGCGCGCTGACCAACAGCGAGAAGGGCAGCCCGAGGAGGGGGAAGTGGCTGCGACGAGGCATCAGGACCGGCCTTCGGTATGGCGATAGGACGGTCCGACCCTATGCCACTCCTGATGGAGGCGGACCTCAAACCCTCCGCAACACCGCCGTGACCTTGCCGAGGATGGTCGCGTTGGTGCCGTCGATCGGCTCGAACGCCGGGTTGTGGGGGAGCAGCCAGACCTGGCCGCCCTTGCGCTGGAAGGTCTTGACGGTGGCCTCGCCGTCGATCATCGCGGCGACGATCTCGCCGTTCTCGGCGGTCGGCTGCTGGCGGATCACGACGTAGTCGCCGTCGCAGATGGCGGCCTCGATCATCGACTCTCCGCTGACCTCGAGAAGGAACAGCTGGCCGTCCCCGACGAGCTGGCGCGGGAGCGGGAAGACGTCCTCGATGCGCTCCTCGGCGAGGATCGGGCCACCGGCGGCGATCCGGCCGACGACGGGCACGTTGGCGGGCACCGGCGCGGCGTCGCCGATCCCGGTCTCGTCGTACGTCGCGCGGTCGGGGTCCTCGACGTTGCCGATGGCGCGGCGGGCGGCCATCACCTCGGGCAGGAAGACCTCGAGGGCGCGCGGCCGGTTGGGGTCGCGCTTGAGGTAGCCCTTCTCCTCGAGGGTGCGCAGCTGGTGGGCGACGCTGGAGGTGCTGGTGAGCCCGACCGCCTGGCCGATCTCGCGCATGCTCGGCGGGTAGCCCCGCTTCTCGATGCTGTCCTTGATGTGGGCCAGGACCCGCTGCTGGCGCGGGGTCAGGCCGGTCGCGTCGGCGGGTCCGTCGGGCAGCTCCGTGACGCTGCTCGCCCGCCCGCCGCCCGTGCGCTCAGTGCCCTTGCGGTCAGCCATGGATCGCCCTCCAGATCGGGTCGGGTGGTGCGGCCCGGATCGACCGGGCCCGTGGCACGACGGTAACGAACCGGCCCGGCGGTTTCAAACATCTGTTCGAAGCGCGTGTCGCGACACGCCGGTCGAACGAACTTTCGAACGGTGCTGGAAATGTTCGAACACCTGATCTAGTCTCGTACACATGTTCGATCGAACGTCTGGTCGAACACCTTCCGTCGGACCCCCTGGCTACAACCTCCCTGGTCGCAGTCAGCCCCGTCCCTTCCCCCGGAGGTCACCATGAGCACCGTCACCCTCGCCCCGCGCGTCGCCCCCGTCCGTCGTCCGACGAGCGTCGCCGTACGCCGCCCCGCTGCCCGCGGGCAGGTCCGGCTGACCCGGCGCGGCCGCGCGCTCGTCTTCCTGCTGGCCCTCGCCGCCGTCGCGCTCGCCGCGATCTGGCTGGCGGCCGGCTCGGCGGCGACCCGCGTCGACGGCGGCGACCCGCAGGTGCGGTTGGTGACGGTCGCCCCCGGCGACACCCTGTGGGACATCGCCAGCGACGCCGCGGCGACCTCGGGCGACGACGTGCGCGACATGATGGACACCATCCAGCAGCTCAACACGATCGACGGCAGTGTCGTCTACGTCGGTCAGGAGCTGCGGGTCCCCACGCGCTAGGCGCTGGGCCACGACTTCTCCGCTGCCTCGACCCCAGCGGAGATGGGGAAGACGAGGGGCGGGATCCGACCGAACCGGATCCCGCCCCTCGCGCGTCTCGCGGGCTCGGGTGCCCTCGGGTGCGCGACTCAGCGGGCGGCGCGCTTGCCGCCCTTGGGGGCGGCGGGGTCGCGCTTGGGGCGCGGCGCGTGGTGGTCGGCGCTGAAGCCGAGGGCGTGGGAGAGCCGGATGGCCAGCATGAAGGTGAGGAAGAGGCAGAGCATGGCGCCCAGGGAGGCCACGACGAGCAGCGCCCACGCGCTGGTCTTGCCGTCGTGGCGGGCCGTGGCGCCGAAGTCGATGGCGGCCACCACGAGGTATCCCCACGCCACGATGGACGCGGTCACGCCGACGGCGATCAGCGCCAGCGCGGGGCGGAACCTCGCCTTCGTCCGATCGCCAGCCCGCTTGCCACCCGTCACGGCGGTCATTGTTGCTGATGGGTGGCTGGATTGCTCAGCCAACGCGCCATCGGGGTCGGCCCGGTCAGTCCGCGGTGGAGACGATGTAGGAGATCTGGGCGCCGTCTGCGCCCTCGGACGCGGTCAGCACCAGGCGGTACGCGTCGCTCTTCAGCTGGGCGTAGTTGCCGGACTCGATCCCGTCGATCGCGAACCCGGCGTCCTCGAGCGCGGCCTTCGCCTCCTCGAAAGCGTCGTCCGGGCTGGCGTCGGTCGTGGTGGCGACCGTCCACCCCTTCGTGCCGTCGGTGGTGGAGGAGGTGCCGATCGTCACCTCGCCGACGAGCGGGACCTCGTCGCGCGGGAAGTCGTCGGGAAGCTCGGAGCCGTACTGCACGGCGCCGTCGCTGCCCTCGATCTTGACGTTGTCGCCGTCGATGTCGACGTCCACGTCGCCGCCGTTGGCGTCCTCGATGGCCTTCTCGGCGGCGTTCTCGGCGGCGTCGTCGCCGCAGGCGGCCAGGCCCAGGGGGAGGAGGGCGGCGGCCGCGACGGCGATCGCGGCCCGGCGGGTGCGGGAGGTGCGGGTGCGGACGGACATGGCCTCTCCAGGGGGATGCGGGGGTCGGCGTACGGGTGCGCAACGCCGCTCGGAAACCTACCGCTGCGCGGGTCTCGTGCGGGGTGACCTGCACAAACTCGCCGGTGATCGGCCCGGCGCCGAACTCGTGGCGACCCGCGCTTGCATCAGTGGTGGCCGGGGCGTACGGTTACCACTACATCTAGTAGTTACAACTATGTAGTTCTCCACATCTAGTCCACAGAGTGACGTCCCGTCACTCACAGGGCCGGAGTGGAAACCCACAGATCGCCCCACCTTTTCCACAGGCTGGGGACCTTGTTCACAGCTCGCCGCCTCGGGAGGAGGGGAACCATGCACTGTCCGTACTGCAAGCACCACGACACCAAGGTCCTCGACTCCCGCGTCGCCGACGACGGCTGCTCGATCCGGCGCCGCCGGGTCTGCCAGTCGCCGAGCTGTGAGAAGCGGTTCACGACCGTCGAGGCCATGCAGCTGACCGTGCTCAAGCGCTCCGGCGCCACCGAGCCGTTCACCCGCGAGAAGGCCGTCGCCGGCGTCCGCAAGGCCTGCAAGGGTCGCCCGGTGGACGAGGACGACCTGGCCCGGCTGGGCCAGGAGGTCGAGGACCAGCTCCGGCTGGCCGGCAGCCCCGAGATCGCCGCCCACGAGGTGGGCCTGGCGATCCTCCCGCCGCTGCGTCGCCTCGACGAGGTCGCCTACCTCCGCTTCGCCTCCGTCTACCGCGGCTTCGACTCGGCCGCCGACTTCGAGAACGAGATCTCCCTGATGCGGGCCGAGCGCCAGCTCCAGTCCGAGGGACCTCAGCCCGCCACGACGGGCTGACCACAAACGCCCGGCAGGTAGTGGGGAAGCTGCCTGCCGGGCCACCATCTTCCCCTTCCGGGCAGGAGCCTGTTGCTCCTGCTGCATCGCCGACGACCGCACGCCGCACAGACCCGCCGCACAGAGGAGACCAGGAGAGCCATGACCGAGACGGCCCGCAGCCACACGCCCAGCGAGACGGCGCGCTACCCCAAGAAGGGACTGAAGATCCAGCGGGTCTTCAGCACCGAGGGGGTGCACCCGTACGACGAGATCACCTGGGAGCGGCGCGACGTCGTCCAGACCAACTGGAGGACCGGCGAGACCGTCTTCGAGCAGCTCGGTGTCGAGTTCCCCGAGTTCTGGTCGCTCAACGCCTCCACCATCGTCACCACCAAGTACTTCCGCGGCGCCGTCGGCACGCCGGAGCGGGAGCGCGGCCTCAAGCAGCTCATCGACCGGGTCGTGTCGACCTACGTCAAGGCGGGCAAGGAGAACGGCTACTTCGCGAGCGCGGCGGACGCGGAGGTCTTCGAGCACGAGCTGACCTGGCTGCTGGCCAACCAGTACTTCTCCTTCAACTCCCCGGTCTGGTTCAACGTCGGCACCACCGCTCCGCAGCAGGTCTCGGCCTGCTTCATCCTCTCCGTCGACGACTCCATGGACTCGATCCTCAACTGGTACAAGGAGGAGGGCTTCATCTTCAAGGGCGGCTCCGGTGCCGGCCTGAACCTCTCCCGGATCCGCTCTTCCAAGGAGCTCCTCAGCAGCGGCGGCACGGCGTCCGGCCCGG
The DNA here is from genome assembly GCF_019192965.1 of Nocardioides daeguensis. Classification (GTDB taxonomy): domain Bacteria; phylum Actinomycetota; class Actinomycetes; order Propionibacteriales; family Nocardioidaceae; genus Nocardioides; species Nocardioides daeguensis. The sequence goes on along the minus strand of NZ_JAHTKU010000004.1, from coordinate 4,469 downwards.
TCTCCTTCATGCGCGGCGCCGACGCGTCGGCCGGCACCATCAAGTCGGGCGGCGCGACGCGTCGCGCGGCCAAGATGGTCGTCCTCGACGTCGACCACCCCGACATCGAGGAGTTCGTCGAGACGAAGTGGCGCGAGGAGGACAAGATCCGCGCCCTGCGCGACGCCGGGTTCGACATGGACCTCGGCGGCAAGGACATCACCTCGGTCCAGTACCAGAACGCCAACAACTCCGTGCGCGTCAACGACGAGTTCATGCGCGCCGTCGAGAACGGCACCGAGTTCGGCTTGCGCGCCCGGATGACCGGCGAGGTCATCGAGACCGTCGACGCGCGCACCCTGTTCCGCAAGATCAGCGAGGCCGCCTGGGCCTGCGCCGACCCGGGCCTGCAGTACGACGACACGATCAACGACTGGCACACCAACCCCGAGACCGGCCGGATCACCGCGTCCAACCCGTGCTCGGAGTACATGTCGCTCGACAACTCCTCGTGCAACCTGGCCTCGCTGAACCTGCTCAAGTTCCTGCGCGACGACGACACCTTCGACGCCCCGCTGTTCGCGAAGGCCGTCGAGCTGATCATCACCGCGATGGACATCTCGATCTGCTTCGCCGACTTCCCGACCGAGCCGATCGGCGAGACCACCCGCAACTACCGCCAGCTCGGCATCGGCTACGCCAACCTCGGCGCGCTGCTCATGGCGATGGGTCTCGGCTACGACTCCGAGGGCGGTCGCGCGATGGCGGCCACCGTCACGTCGCTGATGACCGGTACGTCGTACCGCCGCTCGGCCGAGCTCGCCGCGATCGTCGGCCCCTACAACGGCTACGCCCGCAACGCCGAGGCCCACCAGCGCGTGATGCGCAAGCACCAGGCCGCCAACGACGACGTGCGCACCCTGCACATCGCCGACGCCGAGGTCCACAAGCTGGCCACCGAGGAGTGGGCCAAGGTCGTCGACCTCGGCAAGACCAACGGCTTCCGCAACGCGCAGGCCTCGGTGCTCGCGCCCACCGGCACCATCGGCTTCATGATGGACTGCGACACCACCGGCATCGAGCCCGACTTCTCCCTGGTGAAGTTCAAGAAGCTCGTCGGCGGCGGTTCGCTGCAGATCGTCAACCAGACCATCCCGCGGGCCCTGAAGAAGCTCGGCTACGAGCCGGAGCTGATCGAGGCGATTGTCGCCTACATCGGCGAGCACGGCCACGTCGTCGACGCTCCCGGCCTCAAGCCGGAGCACTACGAGGTCTTCGACACCGCCATGGGCGAGCGTGCGCTCAAGCCCATGGGCCACGTCTTGATGATGGCCGCCTGCCAGCCGTTCCTGTCCGGCGCCATCTCCAAGACCGTCAACCTGCCCGAGTCGGCGTCGGTCGAGGAGATCGAGCAGATCTACATGGAGTCGTGGAAGCTCGGCCTCAAGGCCACCGCGATCTACCGCGACAACTGCAAGGTCGGCCAGCCGCTGGCCGACGGCGGCGGCAAGGCCAAGAAGGACGCCGCCGCGGCGGCCGACGCGGACGCCAAGGTCGTGGAGAAGGTCGTCGAGAAGGTCGTCTACGCGCCGACCCGCAAGCGCCTCCCGAAGTCCCGCCAGGCCCGCACCACCTCCTTCACGGTGGCCGGCGCCGAGGGCTACATGACCTCGGGCGCCCACGACGACAACACCCTCGGCGAGATCTTCCTCAAGCTCGGCAAGCAGGGCTCGACCCTCGCCGGCGTGATGGACGCCTTCTCGATCGCCGTGTCCATCGGCCTGCAGTACGGCGTCCCGCTCGAGACCTACGTCTCGAAGTTCACCAACCTGCGCTTCGAGCCCGCCGGCCTCACCGACGACCCGGACGTGCGGATGGCCCAGTCGATCATGGACTACGTCTTCCGCCGCCTGGCGCTCGACTACCTGTCCTTCGATGAGCGCTCGGCCCTCGGCATCTACTCCGCCGACGAGCGCCAGCGCCACCTCGAGACCGGCTCCTACGAGCCGATCGAGGAGACCGGCAACGCCTCCGAGCTCGTCGAGAGTGCCCCCGCCAAGGCGGCCCCGGTCGAGGCCGAGGTCGTCGAGGTCGCCGACGAGGACCCCCTCGCCGGCGCCCCCGAGGTGAAGGTCGCCAAGACCACCGCCGAACTCCTCGAGCAGATCACCGGCCATGCCGTCGACAGCCCGCTGTGCATGACGTGTGGCACGAAGATGCGGCCGGCCGGGTCCTGCTACGTCTGCGAGGGCTGCGGCAGCACCTCCGGCTGCAGCTGATCTGAGGTCGTCGCGAGACGACGGCGACGTACGACGGCCCGGTCCCTCCTCGGAGGGGCCGGGCCGTCGGCGTTCCTGCGGCCGGGCCTGCCCGGTGGTTGAGGTGCGAGGAGCGCCAGCGATGCGCCGCCCGGTGGTTGAGGTGCGAGGAGCGCCAGCGAAGCGCCGCCCGGTGGTTGAGGTGCGAGGAGCGCTAGCGACGAGCCGGCCCGGTGGTTGAGGTGCGAGGAGCGCTAGCGATGCGCCGCCCGGTGGTTGAGGTGCGAGGAGCGCTAGCGACGAGCCTCGAAACCCCCGGGCACCGATGAGAATGGGTGCGGTCGGGAGTCGGAGGTATCGACCGGTGAACGCGGGGCGCATCAAGGAGCGTGGCGAGATGAGACCACTTCGATACTCGATCAACCTCACCCTCGACGGCTGCTGCCATCACGAGGCCGGTCTCGCGCCGGACGCGGAGTCGATGCGCTACTGGACCGCCGAGATGGCGCGGGCCGATGCGCTGCTCTACGGCCGGGTGACCTACGAGATGATGGAGTCGGCCTGGCGGAGGCCGACGTCGGGCACCTGGCCGGACTGGATGGACGAGTGGGATGTCCCGTTCGCCGAGTCCATCGACCGGGCCAAGAAGTACGTCGTGTCGAGCACGCTGAGCGCGGTCGACTGGAATGCCGAGCTGGTGCAAGGCGACCTGGGTCAGGCGGTTCGGCGGCTCAAGCAGGCGCCAGGTGAGGGCCTGTGGCTGGGCGGGGTGACGCTGCCGCTGGCATTGGCGGATCTGGGACTGATCGATGAGTACGAGTTCGTCGTGCATCCGGTCCTTGCCGGACGCGGTCCGACGTTGCTCGCCGGTCTGCGCGAACGCATCGAGCTCGAGCTGGTGGATCGCCATGAGTTCCGGTCGGGGGCGCTCGTCCTGCGATATCGGCCCGCGCCTCCGTGACACTTCGGTCGTTGGGGTGCGTGGGCCGCGGGGTCTGCCGTTGCCGACCTGGCGCACGTCGGGTTCGGGCCGGTGGCGTCACTCGTGCCTGCTGGCGCCTGCCCGCGGTGGGTTGGTCGAACAGGGGCAAGCCATCGAGGAGCTGGTCGTCGAGGTAGCGGAACGGTGCTGCCGTCGAGGGCACGGCGCGAAGGCCCGTCGCGTGCATCTCGTCGTGCACGCTCATCGGTCCGCAGCGTAGACCCGAGACTCCAGCGCGGCTCGGACCCGGGCGGCTTGCCCCTGGTCTCGTCGCCCAGCCTCGACGGACTCGCCTTCGGGCGTCGGGTTCGGGGTGCGTCGTCAGGCCACTGTGAGATCGCGAGCCGGACACGGGGATCGATGGGTTCTTGGGCGGCCACGGCCCGACCTTCGGGGCAGGAGCGGCACCACCGACACCCCTCCCTATGTCACCGATGTCCTGATGCAGAACTGTCACCGATGTCCTGAGACATCACAAGGAACTCGCCCCCCGAGACTCTTGACTCGAACATGTGTTCGACTAGACTGAGCGCATGTCTTCTCTCGGGGCGCTCGACCAGGCCACAGCCGTGGCCGAGCGTGCCGCGGAGCTGGCCGGTGAGGACTGGGACGTGCTCGCCGGTCCGGACGCGGTGGCGGGCGTGGAGGCGATCACCGCCGCCCGTTCGTTTCTCGATGCCGCCCTGTTGCGGGGCATCGCACGTGTCGAGGCCACCGACGCGGTGCGTGGCCTCGGGTGGGCGACGGTCAAGGACTTCTTGACCCACCTCACCGGCGGCCACAAGGGCAGCGGTGGTGGGCTGGTCCGGGCGGTGGAGCAGCTGCGGGACCTGCCCGAGGTCCAGGCCGCGCTCGAGACTGGTCGGGTCACCCTGCCCCAGGCCCGCGCGATCGCGTCCAAGGTGCACACCCTGCCGCGGGTGCCGCAGTTCCGAACCGCGGTCGCCGGCGCGATGCTGGACCTGGTCGACACCCACGGCCACGACGCGTCCGGCCTGCAGACCGCGTTCAGCGACGTGGTGCGCGACCTCGACCCCGACAGCGCGATCGTCGACGCCGAGAAGGAGAAGGCGAAGGCCGAACGCGCTGCCCACCACGCCCGGCACCTGTCCTTCGCCGAGGACGGCCACGGCGGAGTGCGCCTCAAGGGCTACGGCACCGTCGAAGACGCGGAGAGGATCAAGGCCACCCTGCACCCCCTCGCGGCTCCGGTCGCCACCGAACCCGGTGCCTGTGGCGGGGTGAGCCGC
>NZ_JAHTKU010000040.1 GCF_019192965.1 Nocardioides daeguensis | reverse complement strand
GCCGTCGCTCACACGCTCAACAACCGGCCCCGCAAGACCCTCGGATGGAAGACACCTGCTGAGGTCTTCGAGGAGCAACTACGCTCCCTACTACAGAACGGTGTTGCATCGACTGGTTGAACCTGCCGTCTACTGCTCCAAGGCGTACGCCAAGCTCTGCAGGAAGCTCGGCGTCACCCAGTCGATGGGGGCGGTCGGGTCGTCGGCCGACAACGCCCTAGCAGAGTCGTTCAACGCCACGATGAAACGCGAGGTCCTCCAAGACGCCGCCTGCTGGAACGACGAACTGACGTGCCGCAGGCAGGTCTTCAGGTGGCTCGTCCGCTACAACACCAAGCGACGCCACTCCTGGTGCCGCTACACCTCGCCGGTCGCCTACGAGACCGGCTACACCGCTACGCTGCCCACGGCTGCGTAATCACACCCCGTGTCCAAGATCCGGGGGTAAGGCCCAGCGGATGTATCGATCACCTCCGCGCAGCAAAACATCAAGGTTCGGGTGCCTGTCCTTCGCGGCGCGACCGTCGTCGTTCCTGTCGTGGGAGTCGGCACAGGCGAAGTCCGCGACGAGCTGCGTGGCGTGGGCGGGAAGACTCTGCAAGCGATGCGCTACGACGGCGATGGAACGGTGACCTACACAGGTGTTTCACCGGGCCGCTACTCGGTGGTGGTTGCTGGCAAGAGGGGCTACGAACGGCGTTGGGTGAAGGTGCGAGGTGCGCAGAGTCTCACCCTTGCTCCCATGAAGCCTCGTCGTCCGTTCCTCGAGATCAAGGGTCGAACTGCGCCGCGCGCGGTTGTGGAGGTGACATCGGGCGAGAGCTTGTCAAGATTCCTGTGTAAGCGATCGGTCCCTCGTGGTTGGTTTCTTGCTTACAGGTAGGGGTTGATGCGGTCGGGATAGGCGATCGCGAGCTGGCCCAGGGCCTGCTTCCAGTTCGTCACG
>NZ_JAHTKU010000039.1 GCF_019192965.1 Nocardioides daeguensis | reverse complement strand
CCACGTCCGCGGGAGTGGGCTGGGCGAAGATCATCCGGAACGACGACGCCACGAGTTCGGCCTGGCCCTTGGGGACGTGGGCCAGCAGGTTGCGGGCGAAGTGAACCCGGCAGCGTTGGTGCGCGACGCCCTGGAAGGCCCGGGACAGAGCCGCCACGAGCCCGGCGTGCTGGTCGCTGATCACCAGCTGCACCCCGCCCAGACCGCGTTGCTTGAGGCTGAGCAGGAACGCACGCCAGAAGGTCTCGTCCTCACTGTCACCGACATCGAGGCCGAGGATCTCCCTGTCCCCACGGGCGGTCACGCCGGTAGCGACGACCACTGCCATGGAAACGACTTGTCCGCCCTTGCCGGGCTTGTTGCGGACGTGGAGATAGGTCGCGTCGAGGTAGATGTAGGGGAACTCGACGTGGTCCAGGGGCCGGGTCCGGAACGCGCCGACGGTCTCGTCCAGGTTGGCGCAGATCCTCGAGACCTCCGACTTCGAGATGCCCGAGCCGCCCATCGCTTCGACCAGGTCGTCGACGCTCCTGGTGGAGATGCCGTGGACGTAGCACTCCATCACGACCGCGTACAGGGCCTGGTCGATCCGCCGGCGGGGCTCGAGGATGATCGGGAAGAACGATCCCTTGCGGAGCTTGGGGATCCGCAGCTCGACATCGCCAGCCTTCGTGGTCAGCGGCCGGGTCCGGTGGCCGTTGCGCTCGGCCGTGCGGTCCTCAGACCGCTCATAGGGTGCGGCGCCGATGCGTTCGGTGGCTTCGAGCTCGATCAACTCCTGCAGCGCGACACGGACCGATTCGCGGATCAGATCGACGCCATCACCGGCACGGAACGCGTCGAGGATCTCGGACAGGGCAGACTGGGGCAAGGCCATCGGTGGGTACCTCTTTCAGTGCGTGGATTTCGCCGTTCACACCGAAGATCCCGCCGATGGCCGTCTACGTGCTGACGCCCCGCCGTTGGTCCCTCAAACCCCACCACTCCC
>NZ_JAHTKU010000038.1 GCF_019192965.1 Nocardioides daeguensis | reverse complement strand
GGCAGGTTCAACCAGTCGATGCAACACCGTTCTGTAGTAGGGAGCGTAGTTGCTCCTCGAAGACCTCAGCAGGTGTCTTCCATCCGAGGGTCTTGCGGGGCCGGTTGTTGAGCGTGTGAGCGACGGCCTCGAGGTCTTCGGCGGACCAGCGCGACAGGTCGGTCCCTTTGGGGAAGTACTGGCGCAGCAGGCCGTTGGTGTTCTCGTTGGTCGGCCGCTGCCACGGGGAGTGCGGGTCAGCGAAGAACACCCGCGTCCCGGTCTCCATCGCGAACAGCGCGTGCCCAGAGAGCTCCTTGCCGCGATCCCAGGTCAGCGTCTTGCGCAACTGCTCGGGCAGCTTCGTCATCGACGCAGCCAGTGCGGCGTTCATCGCGACGGCCCCGTAGCCTCCCAACGACGGCCCGTTCTTGACATACGCCTTCTCGCCCCAGCCCTCCATGCGCGGCAGGTGCACCAGCAACGTCGAGCGGCTGCTGCGCTCGACAAGAGTGCCGATCGCTGACCGGCCGGTCCCGATGATTAGATCTCCCTCCCAATGGCCAGGGACGGCCCGGTCATCGGCCTCCGCTGGGCGTTCGCTGAGGACGACGTCGGCGGTCACGTGCCCCTGCGCCTTGTTCCTCGACCGCTCGCGGGGTGCCCGCAACGCGCGCCCTGTACGAAGGCACGTGACGAGCTCGCGCTTGAGTGCACCACGCCCCTCGATGAACAGCGACTGATAGATCGCCTCGTGGCTGATGCGCATGGACTCATCATCAGGGAACTCGACCTTCAGCCGCTGAGCGATCTGCTCTGGGCTCCACGCCGTCGACCACCGTCGGTCTTGGCGATGGGGTTTGTTCAGTCCCTTCCATGGCGGCGGCTTCGGACCGGGCACGATCGTTCCGTCGGGCCGGCGGACGTTCCCGGCGAGCCGGTCCTGGACGTACTCGCGCAGCCTCGGGTTCTCTACGAGCTTCGCGGCCTTCGGACGCTTGGCAGCCTGCTGTGCCTTCCACTGCGCGACGGTGGCGCGGTACTCCTGCTTCCCGCTACGGGTCGCGGCGTTGCGACGCAGTTCGCGTGAAATCGTTCCCGGATCACGCCCGATCGCGCGGGCGATCTCGCGCACGCCCTTGTCCTGGGCTCGCAGGATCGCGATCTCCTCGCGTTCCTCGAAAGTCAGGTAACGGCCGGTGGGTTCGGCCAGCGAGATCGGCGGCATGCCGCCAGCGTGACGAAACCAGCGGGCCCCGACCGGCCACGACACGCCAACGGCCATCGAAGCCTCCACCGTCGTGATGCCCGTGGCGATCAACCGCCAGAACTGCCGCTGCACCACACGCGACGGATCAGGCCGTCCGGGCGAGCGCATTGCCGGCCTCAGCGCCCGATCAGCACGCCACTGCCGACGCCCGCTCTCGGGCACATCGCTGGTCTTCCTGCTCCAGTCCTTCGTCGCCATCGTTCAACACCTCCATGATCGAGGTGTTGCGACGACCGGTTGATTTCGCC
>NZ_JAHTKU010000037.1 GCF_019192965.1 Nocardioides daeguensis | reverse complement strand
GAGCTTGTCAAGATTCCTGTGTAAGCGATCGGTCCCTCGTGGTTGGTTTCTTGCTTACAGGTAGGGGTTGATGCGGTCGGGATAGGCGATCGCGAGCTGGCCCAGGGCCTGCTTCCAGTTCGTCACGACCTGGCCCTCGACCAGCCGGCCCGCCGCCTTGCGCTCGGTCGCGGGCTTGCCGCGTTCCTCGGCTCGTTCGCGGGCCCTCTTGTCCTCGATGTTGCAGATCGCCAGCCACAGCAGCTTCACCACGGCCTCGTCGTTGGGGAAGTGCCCGCGGTTCTTGGTGACCTTCCGCAGCTGGTAGTTCAACGACTCGATGCTGTTGGTCGTGTAGATCACCCGACGCAGCTCGGGCGGGAATGCCAGGAACGGGATGAACCGCTCCCACGCGTTCTCCCAGGTCGCCACGGCGTGGGTGTACTTCTTGCCCCACACAGAGTCCTGGAACGCCGCGAACGCGTCCCTGGCCGACTTGTCCGACGAGGCGGTGTAGATCGGCTTCAACGCGGCCGCGACGGCCTTGCGGTCCTTGTAGTTCACGAACCGCATCGACGCGCGGATCAGGTGCACCACGCAGGTCTGCACGGTCGCCTGCGCCCAGGTCGCCTCGATCGCTTCGGGCAGGCCGGTGAGGCCGTCGCAGCACACGATGAGCACGTCGCGGACGCCGCGGTTGGCGAGCTCGGCACACACCCCGGCCCAGAACTTCGCGCCCTCGGACGTCTGGATCCAGATCCCCAGAACCCGCTTCACGCCGTCCATGTCGACCCCGACCGCGATGTGGGCCGCCTTGTTGATCACGTGCGCGCCGTCGCGGACCTTGACGACAATCGCGTCGAGGTAGACCACCGGGTAGAACGCATCGAGCGGCCGGGCCTGCCACTCGAGGATCTCCTCAGCGATCGCGTCGGTGATGTTGCTGATCGTCTCGTGGGACAGCTCGGTCCCGATCGTCGAGGCGAGGTGGTGGGCGATGTCCCGCACGGTCATCCCGCCCGCGTAGAGGCTGATGATCATCTCGTCGAGCCCCGACAGCCGCCGCGAGCCCTTCGGGACCAGGACCGGGGTGAACGTGCCGTCGCGGTCGCGCGGGATCGACAGCTCGACCTCACCGGTCGTCGTGGCGACCTTCTTCGGGCTCGTGCCGTTGCGCGAGTTCGCTACCGCGGACGCCTCGGGAGCGCCCTTCTCGTAGCCCAGATGGGAGGTGAGCTCGGCTCGTAGGCCCCGCTCGAGGGTGGCCTTGATCAGGCCCGGGATGAACCCGCCATCGCCGGTCAGCTCGATCTCACCAGCATCGATCTTGGCGAACAACTCGTCCATCGCACCCGATGCAGCGAACGCTGCAGCGGCCTTCGCGCCCGGCATGTCCGCGCGGTCAGCACGCCGAGCAGCAGCGGCCTTCTTGTAGTCCGGTCGCCCGGTCCCTTCGGTCACAGCAGTCATCATCGTTCCTTTGCTGAGACCGACCCCTTACACAGACCATCTGACACCCCC
>NZ_JAHTKU010000036.1 GCF_019192965.1 Nocardioides daeguensis | reverse complement strand
CTAGACGGTATGACGTGACCGGCTCGTCCTGAGGCGGTTGCGGGCCGGGGCCTCGCTCACGAGATTCGTGGGTTACCGAGCAGGGGCTGCCTGCTCGGCCTATCCGACATTCGTGGGAGGCCCCGGTGTTCACCGAGCGTACGAGCGTGGGGCTCGACGTGCACGCACGATCGGTCGTCGCAGCAGCGATCGACGGCGTCACGGGCGAGCTCATCCAGACCAGACTGACCCCGTCACACGAGCATGTCCGATCCTGGCTGTCCGGTCTGCCCGGCCCGGTCGCGGTAGCTTACGAAGCAGGCCCGACCGGGTTCGGACTGTCCCGCGCACTGAGGGCAGCCGGGATCCGCTGCGAGGTCGTCGCACCGTCGAAGCTCCAGCGACCCAGTGGTGATCGGGTCAAGACCGACGCGAAGGACGCCGTCCACTTGGCCCGGCTGCTCAGGTTGGACGAGTTCACCGCCGTGTCGGTGCCATCGGTGGCGCAGGAGAACGCCCGCGACCTGGTCCGAGCGCGCGAGGACGCCCGCGGCGATCTGATGCGAGCCCGGCACCGATTGTCGAAGCTCTTGCTGCGTCAAGGCATCGTCTACTCCGAGGGCCAAGCATGGACCGCAGCCCACGAGGCATGGTTGCGGCGCCAGCGGTTCGACTCACCGGCGCTGCAGATGACCTTCGAGTCCGACTTCGACGCCGTGCTCACCGTCAAAGCGCGCCGCGACCGGCTCGATGACGCGATCGCAGTCATGGCCGCGGACAGTGAGTTCACCCCGCTCGTGCGCAGGCTGGGGTGCCTGCGTGGTGTCAGCAACCTGACGGCTCTGGCACTCGCGGTCGAGATCGGCGACTGGCATCGGTTCAGTGGCAGCACCATAGGTTCCTTCGTCGGGCTGGTGCCGTCGGAGTACTCCTCTGGGCAATCGCGGGTTCAGGGCTCGATCACCAAGACCGGCAACACGCACGTGCGGCGCCTGCTGGTCGAGGCTGCCTGGCACCACCGCGCCCGTTACGTGGTCGGCAAGACCATGCGCGACCGCTGGGAACTGGCATCGCCAGCAGCTCGTGCTCGTGGCGATGCCGGGAACCGGCGACTGAACGCCAGATGGAACACCTTCCGTGAGCGTCGCAAGCGGCACGTGGTCGCCAACGTCGCGATCGCCCGCGAGCTGGCCGGCTGGTGTTGGTCCCTGGCCGTGCTCGAGGAGCCCGAGGGGTAGGTCCCACAATCCGGTTTCGTCGACCAACGTGGTGGAAGCAGCGCGTGGAGCGACCCGCGATACAGCTATGAGCAGCCTGGCTCCGGCTGGGTGATGCTCGACCCTAGACAAGCGGTCCGCTCCTGCCGAACACCCCGTCCTGCGGTAACCAACCCGCGCATATCAGTCTGACCGCGCGTCGCCAACGACACGCTCACCATCGACAACGTCAACGAAACCAGAGGCGCCCGCCCCCACCATCGGGGACGGGCGCCTCACCCTGCCTCTTGACAGGAAGCCGCTACATATCAG
>NZ_JAHTKU010000035.1 GCF_019192965.1 Nocardioides daeguensis | reverse complement strand
CCCTGATCCACCGCCGTTGATTCTTGATCGGTGATTTCACTAGATCGTTGTGGGAGCCAGGCCGTTGGCGTGGCTGACCTGCCGGCCTGCACCGGCTCTTCCACTTCGGTCCTTGGTTGCGCCGCCGCCGGCTCGGGTGGTCAGGTCGTGGCGGGGGTTGGTGGTCCGGTCGCTGTGGCCCACAGCGACTTCCAGCCCGATGTCCAGGGCCAGTGGGTCGGCAGGTGCAGGACAAGCCGTCGGCCGGTGGCCGCGATCCGGGCAGGGATGTTGATGATCCGGGTCCGCAGGGTGGCCCAGCGGGCGGTGCGCATCGACGCGGCGACGGCGGTGGTGCGGGCGATGTTGAACGCGATCACCGCGCAGGCGACCCAGGCTGCGTTCGCCGGGTACTTCCCCGACGGCAGGTGCGCCAGCGGACCGTCCTTGAGTTCGGCGATGACCTGCTCGACCAAGGCGTGGTCGCGGTGACGCTGATCGGCCTCGACCACGGACAGGGTGCTGTTGGTGATGAAGGCGTGGTGGCGGTAGGTCGCGAACAGCTCGCCCTGTTCGCTGCCGTCGGATGCGAGCGGTTGGAGTCGCTTCACGCGACGCACGACCAGCCGGCACGAAACGTGCTCGGCCTTGCGGCGGCCAGTGAAGGCGGTGAACGGCACCTCGGCGACCTCCGCGTCGGAGACCCAGCGGTTCTCGGCCTCGTCGTAGACCGCGTTCGGGTACTCGATCGCCTTCCACGCACTCGCTTCGATGCTGGCGATCGCTGCTGTCACGCTCGGGGTCATCCGTGCGGTGACCGAGAACCAGGCCTTGTGACGCAGCGCGGTGCCGACGAAGGCCCACCCGTAGTACGCCGAGTCCGCCCGGGTCAGGATCCGTCCAGTGACGCCGGCGGCCCGGGCGGTCGTGATGGCCTGGGCCAGCAGCCTGCCGGCCCCGGTTGCCGAGGCGGTGTTGCCCTTGCGGAGTCGGGCGCGGGCAATGACCGGCGCCGCAGTCGGGGTCGAGATCGTGGCGAGCTGGATGTTGAGCCCGCGGACCTTGCTGTAGCCGAACGCTGCACCTTGCTTGGCGTAGCCGTGAACCTCGCGGACGGTGTCGTCGACATCGACGAACGCGATCCCGTCCACGTCACCGCCTGTCAGCAGCCCCGGCACGCGAGCCGAGAGTCCGGCCAGCAGCCCGCCGCCGGCCTTGTCGAGCTGCTGCACATGCCCGTGGGTGAACGAGCGCAAGAACGTGCCCAGCGTCGAGGGCGCGCGCACCCCGGCGAACAGCCGGCCCATCGCGCCGTGCCGGAGCAGATCGAGGTCATCGATCGAGTCGGCGCCGGCCAGCATTCCTGCGACCACTCCTGTGGTCTTCGCTGCCGCGTTGGGCGAGGGCACCGAGAGCCCCTCGAGGAGGTCGTACAAGCCGGCCGCTTCGGCCAGCCGCAACGCTGGAACCAGACCCGCAGCCGACACCAGGTTCGGGTCATCGAAGACAGGTCGGATCGTGTGAGAAGGTTTCACTTACGAGGTGCCCCTTTGGGTAGGTCAGATGCTGACGTCGCAATCAACATCGTCCCTGCTCAAGGGGCATTTCTCGTTCTACGCCACG
>NZ_JAHTKU010000034.1 GCF_019192965.1 Nocardioides daeguensis | reverse complement strand
CGGCGGCGCAACCAAGGACCGAAGTGGAAGAGCCGGTGCAGGCCGGCAGGTCAGCCACGCCAACGGCCTGGCTCCCACAACGATCTAGTGAAATCACCGATCAAGAATCAACGGCGGTGGATCAGGGTTCAGTAGCCCACTGAACAGGTTGCTACTGACTAGTAACTGCTCGGGATCTGTGAGCCTCGTGTGGGTCTCGGCCGGCCGCGACGACTGCTGCTCCGACCACATCAGGCTACGCCGGATAGTTCAACACGTGCAATGAACCGCCCTGAAACACAAGAACCTTCGCCAACGTAGTCCTGCCGCTCCCGCGCAACCCCTAGGTTGAACCAGTGAACCGAAGCACCCTCGCGGGCATGGCCTCGATTGCGACCTCAGCCACTCTCCTGCTCTCAGGTTGCGGTGGAGACCCCGGTGACGCTTCGGACAAGCAACCGACCGCGACAGCCAGCTCCACCGAATCGACCGCAGACTCGACTACTGACGCATCGTCACCGACGCCGTCTCCGGAGTCGTCGGCTGACCCGGCCGACGTCGCCATCGCCGAGGCGTCGTTGTTGAAGTTGGCCGACTTCCCGGCAGGTTGGCAAGCGGTCCCGAAGGACGACGAGGACGACGACGAGGCGACCGAGAAGCGGATCGCCGAGTGCGTGGGTGTCGACCATGGCGACCTGTACGGCGACGAGCCCTCTGCGGAGTCGCCCGAGTTCACCAACGAGGACGAGGAGACTATCTCGTCGAAGGTGGTGGTGATGGCGTCGGCCGACGAGGCATCCGACGGGTTGGGCATCGTGGCGAGCGAGACCTACCGGACGTGCATCTCGGGCGAGGTGGCGACGTCGGTGGAAGAGTCCATCAAGGGGGAGGGCGCCTCGGTCGGCGAGATCTCGCTCAACGAGGTGTCGGTCGGTCAACACGGCGACGAGGTCACCGCGTTCCGCGTCGAGATTCCCTTCGAGCTCAACGGTTTCGAGGCCACGGCGGCGCTCGACTTCGCGATCGTCCGCGTCGATCGAGCGCTGGTCCAGCTCACCGGCTACCGGATCAGCGTGGGCTCGCTCACGACCGACGACTATGTGACGTACCTCGACCTGGCGACCAAGCGCACCCAGACGGCTCTGAAAGCGGCGTAGACGCCACCTCGCTCTGAGCGCTCTCGCCCTCATCTCGAGGATAGGGGAGTCCTATCTATCCCCGAACCTGGAGCGGGCGCCGGCCCTCGCCGGGGCCGCGGAATTCACGCACTATGGGTGATGCACTGACCACGCCCCAATGCACATCCCGCTGCCTCGCCTCTGATCGCATCCGTCCGGTCCAGTGCCGGACCGTCGTCCCCGGCGCAGCGACGAGCCGATTCACCAGACAGATGCGAGCCGTCGGAAGCACCGCAGAGAACAGAGCAAACAGAATCGAGTAGGGCGGAGCGCTCGGCGGGCTCGCTGCGCCTGCGCCGCCCTGGCGTGTGGGAGATCCGGATCGCGGTCGGCCGCGACCCGGTCGCCGGGACACCGCGTCAGCGGTCCTTCACCGTCCACGGCACGCAGGCCAACGCCGAGGCGTACCGTGACCGGATCCTGGCCGAGGCCGCTGCTGCGCGACTGCCCTCAGCCCGCACCTCGACCTTGCCCGGTTGCTGCACGCGTGGCTCGAAGCGGAGCAGGACTGGAAGCCCTCGACCCGTGTCGGGTACCGGTCCGTGGTCCGGTTCCTGACCGCCGATCCGATCGGCCGACACCGCGCGGCTGGGCTGACTCCGCAGGTCGTCCGCACCGCCACTGCGGGGTGGGAACGCGACGGCGCTGGCATCGCCGTGATCGGCGGTCGGCTCCGGGTGCTGCGCGCCTCACTGACTTGGGCGTGGAACGAACGGATCCTGCCCCTGCACCCGCTGCGAGGGATGCGCGGTCCCGGCCGCCCCGCGCCACGCCGGCCGCTGCCCGACGGTGCCGTCAGTGCGCTGCTCACGGCTGCCGAAATGCGACTTCTCGCCGCTGTCCGCGATCGGCGCCACCAAGCGGCACTGGTACCGGCTCGCTCAGCTGGCGCTCCCTCACATGCGCGCGCAGCGCGCCGGGACGATCGTGAACATCACCTCCATGGGAGGCAAGATCTATACCCCGCTCGGCGGGTGGTATCACGGCACGAAGTTCGCCCTCGAGGCGCTCAGCGACTGCCTGCGAATCGAGGTCGCCCCGTTCGGCATCAACGTCGTCGTCATCGAGCCCGGCGGAATCGCCACCGAATGGGGCGGCATCGCCGCCGACCACCTCGACAACACCATCGGCTCCAGCGCGTACAAGAAGCAGGCGACGGCAGTCGCGAAATCCCTGCGGTCCGAGGCGAACGCGAACCGCAACTCACCGCCCACCGTGATCTCCAACGCCATCGGCAAAGCCGTCACCGCAATGCGCCCCAAGACCCGCTACGCCGTGGGATTCGGCGCAAAGCCCCTCATCGCGGCCCGCAACATCCTCACCGATCGCCAGTTCGACGCGCTGATCACCCGCGCCACAGGCCTGCCGCGCGACTGAGCCACCCCGGGCAACATCTGAGCCGCTTCTCTACTGCCCACACTCGAGTGCCCAGGAGCAGGGCGGACACGATGACACACAAGAACGTGCCGCTGACCCCAGAAGGCCGCAAGCGACTCGTCGAACGCTGCCGCGCCCGCCCGATCGCGCATTTGGCCGCCGAGATGGGGATCTCGCGGGCGACTGCGTCGAAGTGGGTGACCCACTACAAGCAGTTCGGCGAACACGGCGTCTACGACCGTTCCTCTGCTCCGATCGGGCAGCGACCGCAACACCCGGCGAGACGGTGGCGCGGATCGAGGAGCTGCGTCGGGAGCAGAAGTGGCCGGCATCTCGAATCGCCTTCGAGCTGCGCGCGGACGGCGTTGCCGTCAGCCGGCGCACGATCACCCAGCACCTGGCACAGCTCGGGCTGAACCGCCGCCGGTTCATCGACCCGAACGGCGAGAACAACCGAGAGGTCAAGACGATCACCGCCAAGCATCCCGGGCACCTGGTGCACCTGGACGCGAAGAAGGTCGGACGTATCCCCGACGGCGGCGGCTGGCGGGTACGCGGCAAAGACAGCCCCGAAGCCCGGGCGGCTGCCCGCGCGAAGACCCGCGGGGCCGCGAGCCGGGTACGCATACCTGAACTCCGCGATCGACGGGCACACGCGTCTCGCCTACACCGAGTCGCTGGAGAACGAACAGTGCCCGACCGCCGTCGCGTTCCTGAACCGCGCCCGGGACTGGTTCGCCCAGCACGGGATCGTGAAGATCGAGCGGATCATCACCGACAACGGCGCCTGCTACCGCTCCAGCGCCCTCGTCGCCGCCCTGGGCGGTGCCGAGCACCAGCGCGAGCAAGCGCTCAAGACTTGGAACCTGCACTACAACTACCACAGGCCCCACGGCGCACGAGTCGTGGACCCGCCCGCATCCACTACCCCGCAACGCGTCAACAACGTCCTGGCCTCATACAACTGATATGTAGCGGCTTCCTGTCAAGAGGCAGGGTGAGGCGCCCGTCCCCGATGGTGGGGGCGGGCGCCTCTGGTTTCGTTGACGTTGTCGATGGTGAGCGTGTCGTTGGCGACGCGCGGTCAGACT
>NZ_JAHTKU010000033.1:2500-5368 GCF_019192965.1 Nocardioides daeguensis | reverse complement strand
AATGTTTGTCCGGCGGCGTCCTACTCTCCCACATCCTCTCGGTTGCAGTACCATCGGCGCTGGCAGGCTTAACTTCCGGGTTCGGGATGGGACCGGGTGTTTCCCTGCCGCTATGGCCGCCGTAACTCTATGAACCCCTGTGGCCCATTGCTGGGCTCCCACGCATGGCGTGGTCGGGGTTGGATCTTCATCGTGGACGCGGCACCAACACAGTGTTTGTTTTGGTGTTGTTGAGTGTGTTGGGGGTTTGTTGTGGCAAGTCTTCGGCCTATTAGTACCGGTCGGCTGGGCATTACTGCTGTACACCTCCGGCCTATCAACCCAGTGTTCTGCTGGGGGCCTTAACCCACAAGGGGTGGGAAACCTCATCTTGAAACGTGCTTCCCGCTTAGATGCGTTCAGCGGTTATCACTTCCGAACGTAGCCAACCAGCCATGCACCTGGCGGTACAACTGGCACACCAGAGGTTCGTCCATCCCGGTCCTCTCGTACTAGGGACAGCCTTTCTCAAGTTTCCTACGCGCGCGGCGGATAGGGACCGAACTGTCTCACGACGTTCTAAACCCAGCTCGCGTGCCGCTTTAATGGGCGAACAGCCCAACCCTTGGGACCTACTCCAGCCCCAGGATGCGACGAGCCGACATCGAGGTGCCAAACCATCCCGTCGATATGGACTCTTGGGGAAGATCAGCCTGTTATCCCCGGGGTACCTTTTATCCGTTGAGCGACAACGCTTCCACTCGCAGTTGCCGGATCACTAGTTCCGACTTTCGTCCCTGCTCGACATGTCTGTCTCACAGTCAAGCTCCCTTGTGCACTTACACTCAACACCTGATTGCCAACCAGGCTGAGGGAACCTTTGAGCGCCTCCGTTACATTTTGGGAGGCAACCGCCCCAGTTAAACTACCCATCAGGCACTGTCCCTGAACCAGATCATGGCCCTAGGTTAGACATCTAGTACGACCAGAGTGGTATTTCAACGATGACTCCACCCCAACTGGCGTCGAGGCTTCACAGTCTCCCACCTATCCTACACAAGCCGAACCAAACACCAATGCCAAACTATAGTAAAGGTCCCGGGGTCTTTCCGTCCTGCCGCGCGTAACGAGCATCTTTACTCGTAGTGCAATTTCGCCGAGTCCATGGTTGAGACAGTAGGAAAGTCGTTACTCCATTCGTGCAGGTCGGAACTTACCCGACAAGGAATTTCGCTACCTTAGGATGGTTATAGTTACCACCGCCGTTTACTGGGGCTTAAATTCTGAGCTTCGACTTGCGTCTAACCCGTCCTCTTAACCTTCCAGCACCGGGCAGGAGTCAGTCCGTATACATCGTCTTACAACTTCGCACGGACCTGTGTTTTTAGTAAACAGTCGCTTTCCCCTGGTCTCTGCGGCCTCCTGTGCTTCCCCCAGCAAGTGGGTTCACACATCGGGCCCCCCTTATCCCTAAGTTACGGGGGCATTTTGCCGAGTTCCTTAACCATGGTTGTCTCGATCGCCTCGGTATTCTCTACCTGATCACCTGAGTCGGTTTCGGGTACGGGCGGCTCATGGCTCGCTAGAGGTTTTTCTAGACAGCATAGGATCACCCACTTCGGCCATACGGCCTCGGCATCACATCTCAGACTCACCCACCAAAGGGCTGGGACCCGGATTTGCCTAAGCCCCGTCCTACATGCTTACCCGCCGTCTACCATCGCGGCGGTTGGGCTACCTTCCTGTGTCACCCCATCGCTTGACTACTACCGGATAGGATCCCACGCTCCACACCAAGCTCTTTGTCCGAAGACATCGATACGAGGTGCTTTGGGTGGTTAGCATCACCGGGCTCGTCATGGGCGCCATTTCGCCGGTACGGGAATATCAACCCGTTGTCCATCGACTACGCCTGTCGGCCTCGCCTTAGGTCCCGACTTACCCAGGGCAGATTAGCTTGACCCTGGAACCCTTGATCAATCGGCGCACGGGTTTCTCACCCGTGATTCGCTACTCATGCCTGCATTCTCACTCGTGTCACATCCACACCTGGATCACTCCGGCGCTTCACCCGTGACACGACGCTCCCCTACCCAACCGCACCCCTGGACCACCATCAAGTGATGGCCTGGGTTAAATGCGATTGCCATGGCTTCGGCGGGTGGCTTGAGCCCCGCTACATTGTCGGCGCGGAATCACTTGACCAGTGAGCTATTACGCACTCTTTCAAGGGTGGCTGCTTCCAAGCCAACCTCCTGGTTGTCACTGCGACTCCACATCCTTTTCCACTTAGCCACCTCTTAGGGGCCTTAGCCGATGGTCTGGGCTGTTTCCCTCTCGACTATGAAGCTTATCCCCCACAGTCTCACTGCCACGCTCTCACTTACCGGCATTCGGAGTTTGGCTAACGTCAGTAACCTGGTAGGGCCCATCGGCTATCCAGTGCTCTACCTCCGGCAAGAAACACGCAACGCTGCACCTAAATGCATTTCGGGGAGAACCAGCTATCACGGAGTTTGATTGGCCTTTCACCCCTATCCACAGGTCATCCCCTCCATTTTCAACTGAAGTGGGTTCGGTCCTCCACGCCGTCTTACCGGCGCTTCAACCTGCCCATGGATAGATCACTCCGCTTCGGGTCTAGAACACGCGACTCAAACGCCCTATTCGGACTCGCTTTCGCTACGGCTACCCCACACGGGTTAACCTTGCCACGTATCGCTAACTCGCAGGCTCATTCTTCAAAAGGCACGCTGTCACCCTCACAGGCTCCAACGGATTGTAGGCACATGGTTTCAGGTACTATTTCACTCCCCGCCAGGGGTACTTTTCACCTTTCCCTCACGGTACTGGTCCGCTATCGGTCATCGAGGAGTATTTAGGCTTAAC
>NZ_JAHTKU010000032.1 GCF_019192965.1 Nocardioides daeguensis | reverse complement strand
CCGCGCGGTCAGCACGCCGAGCAGCAGCGGCCTTCTTGTAGTCCGGTCGCCCGGTCCCTTCGGTCACAGCAGTCATCATCGTTCCTTTGCTGAGACCGACCCCTTACACAGACCATCTGACACCCCCCAACGAGGCGTACAACATCCTGACCGGCGAGGTCATGGAGTCAGGACTCGATGAGGAAACCACCAAGCTGCTGGAAGGCATCGTCACCGAGGGCTACAACGGCTGGACCAAAAGCATCGACGTCAAGCTGACGAAGAGCTACCTGGAGGACTTGTCGAAGGCTGGCGCATACGACCGCGACCTTGTTCTGGCCTACGCCCGGCAGGTGAAGCACGAGGCGAGCATCGAGCGGCTCGTGAAGATCTTGGATGACTTCGAGAAGAACCTGCCGAGCGCGGCGGCGCCCAGGCGGCTGGTGTTGTAGGCGACCGAGCAGTTCGTCACTCGGCAACTTCCGGCGGGAGCTTCCACCCTCCCTCCGAGCAAGCCCCGACCAACTACTCCCGCATCCGACCGGCTCAAACGACCGAGCATTTCAATCGACTCACATCGGTGAAACGCGTCACGACCGTTGCACCCCACGAGGAGCAGGAAGGCCTCCGTCCTGCGTTTCCACAGCTCTGATGCCTTTCTAGAGCCGCCTGTCCGTATCGAACCGACGTCCTAATCTTCTGGATCAAGGTGCGAAGTTGTTCGCGCCCCGAGGTCACCGCTGGAATCCTTCGCGAGGTCGAGGAACATGTTGATGGCGTCAGCGACGACCTCGTGACGGCCGGGGAGAGCGTGGGAGTACTCCCGAAGGGTGGTGGAGGCGTCGCCGTGGCCGAGGCGGTCCTGGGCCTCGAGGATCTTGCCCTGGGAGACTAGGAACGTCGCGACCGTATGCCGCAGCCGGTGCAGTGTCGCGGTCGGGACACCGGCGGCGTCACGGAGGTCTTCAAAGCGATGACCCAGCGCCTCCGTGCCGAGACGACGCTGGTGGCTCGCGTCAGCGCTGAATAGCCACGGTCCCAGACGCACCGCCGCACGGCCGTCGCGCATCACTTCCCGCGCGAAGCCACCGACGTCGGCGTAGCGACGGCTCCAGTCGTCGTGGAGGCGATGCCACAACGCGGCGGTGTCGGCGCCCAGGGCGAGGCTCCGGCCGCGCCCGGACTTCGGAGTCGTGAGCTGTCCGGCGGACACGGCGCGTTGAATGTGCAGCACTCGTCCGGTCAGGTCGCCGAACCGCAGCGCGGCCAGCTCGCCGCGACGCGCGCCGCTGTCGGCTGCCAGGCGCACCAGGAGGAGGTCCTGTTCGGCAACCCGGAGGCGGCGCCAGGCCGCGGAGCTCGCGACGGCAGCGGCCGTGCGTGCCGCGGCGCTGGCAGGGTCGGCGGGCGCTGCCGTGGTTGTGCTTCGTGGGAGGTTGGCCTGGGCTTCGAGGACCCGGATCTCGGCGGTCAGCAGCAGGGCTCGGACTTCGTCGCCGCTCAGGGCTTGGCGGGGTGAGGCGCGGTGTGGTCCGCGCATCAGCCGCAGCGGGTGGGTGTCGAGGAGCCGTTCGTTGTAGGCCCAGGTCAGGCAGGCCCGCAGGGCACGGAACCGGGCGGCCAGGACGGCGTCGGATGAGCCGGCGGTCTGCCACGCCGCGAGCCGCTGCCGGATCTCGTGGGGCGACAGGGCTGCGGCGGGCCGTTGCGCGAGGGGGTCGCGGGACAGGGCGCGGGCATTCGAGATGTAGCCGACGTAGGTCGAGGGTTTCCAGGGATGGTCGGCGGCCAGCCAGGCTTGGAGCAGGTAGTCGACGGTGACCCGGTCGGGTGGCGGCACCACTGGGCGGCCGGCGGCCAGGAGCCGGATTCGGGTGGCGGTGGCGTCGGCCTCGGTGCCGTGCACGGTGACCGAGAGGTGTCGGGTCCTTCCGGTGGTCGGGTCGACGTCGGCGGGGACCCGGACCTCCCACGTCCCGGGCCGGCGTTCGCGTTGGGTGCCGTCCCCACGCCGGCGTCGATGCGGGCCAAGAGCGCCCGCGACGGCCAACGGCGAAGCATCAGGACCTGATGGAGAAGCGAGATCGGTGGTCATCTGGCCACGATGCGCCCGCGTCCTCGGTGGATCAACCGGATCAGGTGTCGCTGACGACGAGATCGTTAATGGGATCCGCAATGGGACAACGGGACGACTGTCCCGATCCGGTGCAGGCCAACCCGGCGTTGACCTGCGCAAACTGTTGCGCGCCTGTAGGGATTCGAACCCCAAACCTTCTGATCCGTATCAGATGGGGTGACCGGCGCCGACCCGGCGCGCCCACGGCCGACACCTCGATATCCTCAAAGTAGCAGGTCAGAGCGCCGTTCACCGGCCTGTCGCCTTCAGTCGGAGCCGGTCGCGCCGAGCCGTACATGCTCTTCGGGGCCGACTTGAATGAGCCGATGTTGAGCCGGACCAAAGGGGGTCTGCTGCACGGACTGGTGACAGTCTCGGTTAGGCCGCCTGGGTGGCGGCCGGTGTCATGATCAGCTCGTATTCGACGGGGGTCAACCGGCCGAGAGCGGCCTGCCTGCGGCGTCGGTGGTAGGTCCTCTCGATCCAGGTCACGATCGCTATCCGCAGCTCCTCGCGGGTGTTCCAGGTCCGCCGGTCGAGGACGTTCTTCTGCAGCAGCGAGAAGAACGACTCCATCGCGGCGTTGTCGCCGGCCGCGCCGACTCGACCCATCGAGCCGACCATGTCGTGACGGTTGAGCTGGTGGACCAGCTTCCTGGATCGAAATTGCGACCCACGGTCGGTGTGCAGCACGCAGCCGGCCACGTCCACGCCTTCGGCGTTGCGGCGCGCGACGGCGTTGTCGAGCGCAGCGACCGCGATCCTCGACTTCATCCGTGAGTCGATCGAGTAGCCGACGATCCGGTTGGAGTAGACGTCCTTGATCGCGCAGAGATAGAGCTTGCCTTCGCGGGTCCAGTGCTCGGTGATGTCGCTGAGCCACAACGTGTTCGGAGCATCGGCGGTGAAGTCCCGTTCCACCAGGTCGTCGTGGACAGGCGGGCCCGGCTTCTTGCCGTTGCGGCCGCGCTTCTTCCCGAACACCGACCACCAGCCGAGGTCGGAGCAGATGCGCCATGCGGTCCGCTCCGCCATCGGCTCACCGGCTTCGCGGGCTTCGTCGAGGAGGAACCGGTAGCCGAACTCGGGGTCGTCGCGGTGGGCGTCGAACAACGCGTTGGCCCGGTAGGCCGCCGTGAGTTCGGCGTCGGTGACCGGGGCCGCGAGCCAGCGGTAGTAGGGCTGGCGGGCGATCTTGAGGACCCGGCACCTCACCGCGACGGGGATGCCGCCGGCGGCGAGCTCGCGGACGAGCGGGTACATCATCTTCCCGGCAGGTGTGCCTGGGAGAGATACGCCGCTGCGCGGCGGAGGACCTCGTTCTCTAGCTCGAGGAGCTTGATCCGCTTGTTCGCCTCACGCAGCGCTTCGGACTCGTTCGCGGCCTGGGCTGCCGTCGAGGGGTTTGCCGACTTGCGGTCGTCGATGGTGATCCAGCGCTTGAGGCACGACGGCGAGATGCCGAAGTCCTTCGCGACCTGCGCGAGGGAGGCATCGGAGTCGCGGTAGACCCGGATCACGTCCTCGCGAAACTCCTTGGGGAACGCCTTCGGCATGATGCACATCCTTCCAGCGTCGACACACATCGACGCAGATCAGATGTCACCTATCCGTGCAGCAGACCCACTTGGCCGTTCCGCTCCCGCGGCGCGCAGTCAACGGCGCGCGAACTTCACGGTCCGTACCTCGCTCGGACGTCAGCGTTCAAGCGACGAAACGGAACGTCGATGACCACTGTAGCCTGGGCCGCGGTCAGGCCGAGGCGCTCGATGAGGAGCTCCATGAAGTCCTCTTGGTCGACGGCTTCGATGGCCAGGTCGACCACGTCTCGCGGCCGTTCGTAGACCGCTTGAAGCGCGCTTCTCACGTCATCTTGGCTGACGTTCATCGACCTATCCTCCGTAGTAGAACGCATCGAACTGGTTGTTGTTGATAGCGACCTTCCTGGCGCGACGGGTCTGAATCTTCCACGAGGCAGTGTGGGCACCCCACCGCCCGCTGTAGACCTGCTCGACGTAGTACCAGGCGCCAATTGTGTTCGGGATGTTCTTCTGCGCGCTGCAGCCGAGCATCGTGGAGCCGCCCCCCGTCGTGCAATCGAAGGTGCCCACGTTGCTGTCGGGCAAGTTGTTGATGTCTTGCATGAGCTTCGCCTTGTGGCCGCTGAAGTACACAAGTGGACCGCTGCCGGGCCACATGGCGATGTAGAGCGACATGTCGTCACTGAAGTAGGTGTTGACGGCGTACTCCTCCTTGAAGTGGCCGTCGGTCACGAATCCGCCCTTCTTGTTGATGTGGCCGTAGTAGATGTTGGTCGGCCGAGTGCCGTGGAGTTCCCAGGCGTAGAGGCCGCTCGCCTTAGGCTCGCCGTTCTTGGACTGCGCCGCGCGGTCGGGTGCGGTCGCCAGCGGAGTCGCGAACGAATCCGCGGTGTTGTCGTCGCCCGCGGCCGGAGTGACCATATCCTCGGGATTGGCCGCGACGGCGTGGGTGAGGTCAGTGACAATCTCAGAAAGGTCGAGGTCGATCTGCGTGACCGCAGACGTGAGGATGCCCAGGATCTTTGTCGGCGTCGCCGGCGCCAAGACCGCGTCGGGCAGCGCGATGATCTTCATCAGCAGGTCGATTGCGCCACCGACGGTGTTGCCCTCTCCCAGCAGGAAGCTGGCGAGAGCATTCGCAGTGACACTGCTGCCGGCATAGCCGAACCATCCTGCGGTGTCTTCCTCAACGGGCTCGGTCGGCGTGGGTTCTTCGGTCGGCGTGGGTTCCTCGGTTGCCTGCGCGGTCGGAGTCGGCTCAGCTGGCTCGGCGCTGGCACTCGCAGCTGCCCAGCTGAAGACCAGCGGCACCAGGCAGAGCGCAAGGATGATCCGTACCTACTTCATCAAGTCCCTCGAATTCTCGAATCGGAGCCAAAGGGCCATCGACGGTCCCCAGCCATGACCCTGGAACTATCGCGGCAAAACTGGTGAGGGCGTGCGGAAAACGCCGAACCTGCGTGGAGAATCCCGCCGGCACGGTCGTCGGCATCGCTCCAGGCCGCGGCCGGAGTCTGGCGCATCGCGGCCGGACGAGTGAGGCCGCGGCGGCGCCGGCGATGGAGTGTGCTCCGCCGCTGCCGGTGGTCCGAACGCCGATCGGGTCGAGCGGACCTTCGCGACGGCCATCGCCAGGCGGCGCAGTTCGCGCAGGTCACCGAGCAGGATCCGCAGACCGCCGAGACTGTCGTCACGGGGTACCGGGACGCTCACGTGTGGCACTGCTCGCTGAGCCTGCCGGCCGAGGACGGGCCGCTCAGCAAGACAGAGCCCCGTGGGGTGGTGGGCTTGAGGTGGTCCTCGGTGCCTACGTGTCGCTGCTCTCGATGGCGGCGACGGGGTCAGTATCGCTGGTCTCGTAGAGCTTCGCCATGGATCCTTCGGACAGGTAGCGGCGGTCGCCCGCGATCCACTCATCGTGCAT
>NZ_JAHTKU010000031.1 GCF_019192965.1 Nocardioides daeguensis | reverse complement strand
ACCGGGGCCTCCCACGAATGTCGGATAGGCCGAGCAGGCAGCCCCTGCTCGGTAACCCACGAATCTCGTGAGCGAGGCCCCGGCCCGCAACCGCCTCAGGACGAGCCGGTCACGTCATACCGTCTAGCGGTGGTCTGCGCCGGTTGGGATCCGCCTCGATCCAGGACCTATGGACCCGAGACTCGTCGAGATATCTCACCAAAAGGGGACGCGGCGGCCGCGGCGGGTTGAGATCTCTGCTCTGCCCTCACTCTGCGTACCGGCGTGGTCAGACTGCGCGCGCGGTGCTGATATCGCTGCCGCGGCGCCTGCGGGACCGGGCCCCGATCGCGACCGGGACGAGGGACAGTGCCACCAGGGCGATGGCGACCAGCTCGACGTGGTCGGCGATCAGCGGTACGCCGCCGAGGAGTGCCCCGGCTACGAGGAAGGTCGCTGCCCAGCCGAGGGCTCCGAGGGCGTTGAAGAAGACGAAGGTGCGGCGCTCCATGCTGCCGATCCCGGCGATCACGGGTGTGAAGGTGCGGGCCACCGGCACGAACCGCGCCAGCACCACGGCGCGCGAGCCGTGCCGCGCGAAGAAGGTCTCGGCCCGGGTGACGTGGTGCGGTGAGAGGAACCGCGAGCGCGACCGATTCAGCAGGCGCGGCCCGAAGCGGTGGCCGAGGGTGTAGCCGGTCTGGTCGCCCAAGAACGCGGCAAGAGCGACCAGGGCGACGACGAGGGCCAGTGGGAGGTGAACAAGGCCGGTGGTGACGAGGATGCCGGCAGTGAAGAGCAGGGAGTCTCCAGGAAGGAAGGCTGCCAGGAGGCCGGTCTCGGCGAAGACGATCACGGCCATGACCAGCACGGCCCACGGACCGATCGCGGCCAGCAGCGGCAGCAACAGGGCATTCATGATGTCTCCTCGGTGGTGGAGATCCCGAGCCTGACGCAGCGACCTGTCAGGAACCTGACAGCACGGAGCGCTTGAATGGGGGAGCACGACCGGAGCGCCGACGTCGTGTCGAGAGGAGCCCGATGAGAGTCCTGGTGGTCGAGGACGAGACCCGCCTCGCGGCCGCGCTAGCCGACGGCCTGCGGCGCGAGGGTCACTCCGTCGATGTCGCCGCGGATGGTGCGGAGGGCGTCTGGTTCGCCGAGGAGAACACCTACGACGTGATAGTCCTCGACCTGATGCTGCCCGTCATCGACGGCTACGAGGTGTGCCGCCGGCTGCGCGAGCAGCGGAACTGGACCCCCGTGCTCATGCTGACTGCACGCGACGCCGACCGTGACATGGTCACGGGCCTGGACGCGGGGGCTGACGACTACGTGACCAAGCCGTTCAGCTTCGAGGTGCTCCTGGCGCGACTACGGTCACTGGCCCGGCGCCAGGTCGCCGAACGCCCGACCACGGTGGTGGTAGGCGACCTCGAGCTCGACCCGGCGACCCGTCAGGTCACCCGCCGCGGCCAGGCCCTCGACGTGACCGCGCGGGAGTTCGCCGTCCTCGAGCACCTGATGCGCAACTGCGGGAGGGTGGTCACGAAGGCACAGCTGATGGGCGCGGTCTGGGGCTTCGACTTCGACGGCGACCCGAACATCGTCGAGGTGTACGTCGGGCGCCTGCGTCGCAAGGTCGACAAGCCCTTCGACACCGAGACCATCGAAACGGTGCGCGGCGGCGGATACCGGGCGAGGGCCGAACGATGAGGCGAGGCGGGGTCCGGCGCCGGGTCACCCTCGCGGCCGTCGCGGTGACCGCCCTCGGGGCCGCGATCGCAGGCGTCCTGTTCGTCGCCGTGCTCCACAAGAACCTCGAGGACGCCCTGGTCGGTTCTGCCGAGCAGCAGGCCGACACGATCGTCGCACAGCTCGCATCCGGTCGCTCCCCGGAACAGGCGACCGTCACCGACAAGCGCGACCTGATCGCCCAGGTCATCGGGACCGACGGACGGGTCAAGGCCAGCGACCACCGCGCGGTGTCGGTTCCGCTGCGCACCCGACCAGGTACTGCCAAAGGGGTCCGCGTCCGCGGACTTGCCGGCTCGTACGCGGTCCATGCGGAGCGCGCGGCCGACGGCCGGCTAGTCGTCGTCGCTCTGTCCGAGGAGCAGGTCGATCGGGCGACGGCCACCACCGTGCTGCTGCTGGTCGTGAGCATCCCCCTCGGGGTGCTGCTGGTGGCCGGCGTGGTCTGGCTCGCGATCGGGCGAGCGCTGCGGCCGGTCGAGGTGATGCGCCGCGAGGCGGCGGCGATCTCCGCCGAGCGCCTCCACCAGCTGCCGGGCCAGCGGCTGGCGATTCCTGCGGGGCACGATGAGATCCCCCGACTGGCCGCGACCTTCAACGACCTGCTCGACCGCATCGGGGGTGCGCACGGGCAGCAGCGACAGTTCGTCTCCGACGCGTCCCACGAACTCCGCTCCCCGCTGGCGGTGCTGCGCCAGACCGTCGAAGTCGCCCGCCGGCACCCGGACAGCACCACCGTGGCCCGGCTGGCCGACGAGGTCGCGGTGGAGGAGACCCGAATGGAGGGCCTGGTGCGGGCGTTGCTGGTCCTGGCCCGCCTCGACGACCAGGACCCGGCCACGCTGGAGGTGGTGGACCTCGACGACCTCGTCCTGGCCGAGGTCGACCGGCTGCGTGCCAGCCAACGGGCGAGCGGCCACACCGACGACGTACGCCTAGACATCAACCGGGTCAGCGCGGGCCAGACGGTCGGCGACCCGGCCCTGCTCGCCCAGATCGTGGTCAACCTGCTGGAGAACGCCGTCCGGCACGCGACGGCCACCGTGCGGATCACCCTCGACGAGAAGAACGACCACGTGGTCCTCAGCGTCGAGGACGACGGCCACGGCATCGCGCCGGCGGACCGCGAGCGGGTCTTCGAGCGCTTCGCCCGGCTCGACGAGGCGCGAGCGCGCGACGTCGGGGGAGCGGGCCTCGGCTTGGCCATCGTGCAGAAGGCCGTCGCCGCCCTCGGCGGCACCGTCACGGTCACGAGAGCCGAGCTCGGCGGCGCGCGCTTTGTCGTGACGCTCAGCGCCGCCAGATGACGTAGGAACCCTCGGCCGCGACCGGGTGGTAGCGGGCGTCCAGGGTCTGCTGGGCCGAGGTGGCGTCGACGCCCCACGTGGCCAGTCCGGTGCCGTTGACGACCACCCAGGTGGGGGCCCGGGGCGAGGCCAGGACCGCACCGAACTCAGCGAGCCGCGGGTCGCGGACCCGCACGGGCAGACTCCACAGCTCGGGGTACGGACTGCTGAGCCCGGCGTCCCACAAGATGTCCGGGTGCCCGAAGGCCACGACCGCGGTGTCGCCCCGTGTGGCGTGCGCCGTCAGATAGCGCGCCACCTTCGCGTCGGAGCCGTTCGCCGATGGCAGGTACGAGACCGTCATCAGCGACACCGCCCCCGACACGACGGCCACGGTCAGCGCGACGATCGTCGTACGCCGAAGCCGCGCTGGTCGCTGCCCGGCCGCGACCGCCGCCAACACCATCCCCGGGACCAGCACCACGAGGTAGTGCAGCCAGAAGCTGCCGCCGCCCGCGATCGACGCCACCTCCCAGCCCAGCAGCGCCAAGGCCGGCCAGCGCAGGTCGGGGACCCGGCCGATGCCCCCGACACCCCCGACGTCGGCGCCTGCCGCTTCACACGCACCCGCGGCCCGCAGCGTCATGACGCCGATGACCAGGGGAGCCGCACTCAGCACGGCGGCCTGGGTCAGGGTCACCAGACGCCGCGGGGTGGCGTCGCTCGCAGAGGACCTGATGACCGAGGCGGCCTGCAAGCGGAACGACACGACCGCGTCCCACAGCCCAGACGGTCCGGTGCCGCGCAGGGCGGCGTACCCCAGGACGGCCAGGGTGGTCGCCGCCGCGCCGCTCAGGAAGAGCACGCCGAGGCGACCGGCCCGCACCCGCGACCGCGTCCGTGCAGTGGCCAGGAGGACCACCGCGACGACGAAGACATCGACAGCGTTCTGCTTGATCATCGCGGCACCCGCCGCCGCGGCCCCGGCCGCGGCGGCCCACCGCGCCACGTCGGCCGCGGTGGTCTCCTGGGTGTCTGCAGTGCAGGCACGGACGAGGGCGAGCACGCCCGCGAGGACCAGCGGCACCGCCAACAGCTCGCCGTCGATCTCCAGGGCACCGAAGAGCGGCGTGGTCAGGAAGGCCGCCGCGATCACCACCGGCGCCGTCGAGCGAACACCTGCCTGGCGCGCGATGCTCACGGCCAGGAACACCGACGCGGTGACGGCGACCAGGCCGATGGCCCGCAGCGCGACCACACCACCCAGACCAGCGGCGACGCCGTGCACGACGAGCAGCAAGGGTGGCCGGTCGACCCAGTAGTCGCCGTACAGCGAGGTCCCGGGACGCCATTGCGAGGCGACGAGCAGGAAGCCGCCCTCGTCGGGCGTGGCCGGCGCGGTGAGGTACGGCGCGCGCGCCAGACACACCAGCGCGGCGGCCAACCAGGCCGGCGCCCAGCCCGCGGCGCCGTGGCTGGCCGGTACGACCGCGGGGCACGGAGTGCTCAGGACACTCATGTCACGGGCTGCGCGGCAGGCCGCACCGCGACGTGTCGAGCCTCGGACAATCGCCAGCCCAGCACCCGGACCAGCGCCTCGGCGACGATCGAGCCGGACATCTTCGAGTGACCGTGCTGCCGGTCGACGAAGGTGATCGGGACCTCGGTCACCGACAGCCCGTGTCGGCAGGCCTGCCAGGTGGTCTCGATCTGGAAGCAGTAGCCGTCGGACTGCGAATCCACCGCGCCCAGCTCGACGAGGGCCTCGGCGCGGAAGGCCTTGAACCCCGCGGTGACGTCGTGCACCGGCAGGCCGAGGACCAGACGGACGTACAGGTTCCCGGCCCACGACAGGAACCGACGGCGCAGCGGCCAGTTCCGCACCCCGCCTCCGGCGACGTACCGCGAGCCGACGGCCAGGTCGTGCCTGTCGAGCGCGCCCAGAAGTGCAGGGATCCGCTCAGGAGGATGGGACAGATCGGCGTCCATCTGAACCACCCGGGCGTAGCCACGATCCAGCGCCCAGGCGAACCCGGCACGGTACGCCGCGCCCAGCCCCTCCTTCTCCGCACGAACGAGAAGGTGTACCCGGCGCCCGAACTCCGGGTGCGCGGCCACCGCCTCGGCGGTGCCGTCGGGGCTGCTGTCATCGACCACCAGTACGTGAACGGGCACATCGAACCGCGCGACGACCGACAGGGCCAGCGCCCGGTCGAGCACCGTCGAGACGTTCGCCCGCTCGTCGTACGTCGGGATAACCACCAAAGCAGGACTGCTCGTCATCATGGCCTCGAGCGTCCTCGTGCCTGCTGACAGCAACCTGACAGGCATGGCGGCCGGTCACCAACTCCTCGGCCGCCGTCATCCTCCGGTGTCAGCGCCTTGTCAGGAACAGCCGACACGCTGCCGCGCATGACAAAGACACCCACCCCAACCACCGGACTCCGGACCACGGACCGCCGTGCCGCCCGCACGATGCTCAACAAGGTCCCCGAGGTGACCCTCTACTTCTGGCTGATCAAGATCCTCTGCACGACCGTCGGCGAGACCGCGGCCGACTACCTCAACGACACCCTCGGCTTCGGCCTGACCAACACCTCGCTGCTGATGGCCGGTCTGCTGGCTGCCGCGCTGGTCGTCCAGTTCAAGGTCCGGCGCTACGTCCCGTCGGTCTACTGGATCGCGGTCGTCCTCATCTCCGTCGTCGGAACCCTGATCACCGACAACCTCACCGACAACCTCGGGATGTCCCTGTGGATCTCCACCGGGGCCTTCTCCCTAGCACTCGCCGCCACCTTCGCCGGCTGGTACAGCCTTGAGCGGACCCTGTCGATCCACAGCATCACCAGCCTCCGACGCGAAGCCTTCTACTGGCTGGCCGTGCTGTTCACCTTCGCCCTCGGCACCGCCGCCGGCGACCTGTTCGGCGAAAAGCTCAACTTCGGCTACGGCCCATCCGTCCTCATCTTCGGCGCCATGATCGCCGCCGTCACCATCGCCTGGTCCAAGCTCGGCCTCAACGCCATCACGGCCTTCTGGGCGGCCTACATCCTCACCCGCCCACTCGGTGCCTCGATCGGCGACCTGACCTCCCAGTCCACCTCGAACGGAGGCCTCGGGCTCGGCACGACCGGAACCAGTTTCATCTTCCTGACCGCGATCCTCGCCCTGGTGGGCTACCTAACCCTCTCCGGCGCCGACCAGACGACGAGCGACGCCGTGCTCGAGCCGGACCTAGCCTGAGCCATGGACCATCGAGTCCGACTCTCCGGTGCCGTCGGCCTGGTCATGCTGCTCGCCATCAGCGCAGCGTGCCAGGCCGGCGAACCGGCCAGCCGACGGCAACCCGACAGAAACCGCCCTGAAGCCGACGCACGGGCCGGCGCCGGGGTCGACGCCACGAAGGTGCTCGTCGTGATCGAGGAGAACCACACCCTCGAACAGATGCGCGACGGCATGCCCTACCTCGCGCAGCTCTCCACCACCTATGGCTACGCCACCCACTGGACCGCGATCACCCACCCCAGCCTTCCCAACTACCTCGCCATCGCCGGCGGTACGACCTACGGGATCACCGACGACCGGTCACCGGCCGCGCACGTCGACGACATCGCCAACGCACCCTCGGTCTTCGACCAAGCGATCACCGCCGGAAAGACAGCCCTCACCTACGCCGAATCCATGCCCCAGAACTGCCACGTCTACGACTACCCCGACCGCGCCGACGGGACACCGACGTACGCCGTCCGGCACAACCCCTGGACGTACTACGGTGCCGGCCACGACGACTGCCTGGCCCACGACGTCAGCCTCGACAACTTCGCCCACGACGCGGAGAGCAACCAGCTGCCGAATGTCGGGTTCCTCATCCCCGACATCACCCACGACGCCCACGACGGTTCCTTGGCCGCCGCCGACGCGTGGCTCGAGCAACAGCTCACCCCCGTCCTCGCCAGCGACGACTTCCGCACCGGCCACCTGGTGGTCGTGGTAACCGCCGACGAAGACGACCGCTCAGCCGACAACACCGTCCTGACCTCGGTACTGACCCCAGCCCTGTCGGGCAAGGTCGTCGACACACCACTCACCCACTACTCACTCACCCGTTACCTCGCCCAAGTCGTCGGCGCAGAACCGCTCGGCGAAGGTGAACACGCCCCGGACCTGGCCGCAGCCTTCGGGCTCTGACAAGCCTCCGAAGCCGAGATCAAGCGGTTGAAGGCCGAGAACAGGCGGCTGCGTGAGGACAACGAGATCTTGAAGGAGGCATCGATCTTCGCCGGGGAGCTCGACCCGCGCAACCGTTGATCGTCGCGTTCGTCGACGAGCAGCGGTCCCAGGGACACGCGGTCGAGTCGATCGTGCGGGTCCTGCGTGAGCAGGGCCTGCAGGTCGCCGCGCGCACCTACCGCGGGCCTGGAGTCTGGGCGAACCGGTCCGTCGCAGCCCGCACGGTCACAGATGCTGTCGTCGTCGACGCGGTCCGTGACATCGCCTGGACCAGCAACGCCCACGGCAAGCGCGTGCTGGCGGGCGCCGCAAGATGACCGCCTACGTGCGGCGTACCGCGGTCCCCGACGCCTCGGCGGGGGGTGGCCGTGGCCGCGAGGGCGCCGAACTACGTCGGCTCCTCCCTCCTCCACGGCGCTCGCCGGGCTGCTTTGGGCGCCGATCACGCGTGGGACCACGCAGGAGGTCGCGGCGCCGCCGCGGTCGCATCGAACACCCGCCGGCGGTGACGTCGACAGAGTGGTCTCGTTGGTCTCCTCCGACGCCACCATCCCGGTGGCCACACGAAAGGTGCTCTTCTCAATGCCCTCAGGCACCGCTCTCGTAATCTGGATCGCCATTGTTCTCCTTCCGAGCACCGTGATCGTCGGCCTTGTCTGGTTCGCGGGCCGCCGCCGCGCTCCCTCAGGGGTCAAGATCGCTGCGATCTCGCTCGTCGGCCTGATCGGTCTTGGAGCGGGGATCTACCTCGTCGCCCCGGCCACCACGAGCGATGGAACGACCTGCGACCTGACCATGGTGGACGCCGCCGTCCAAGAGGAACTTGATGTGAATGCAGCCCGTGCGCTTGAGGGTCAGTCCGCGGCCGCAGCCTGCCGGGACGCTGGGCAAAAAGGCATCACCAATTTCATCGTTCTGGTGGCGGCCGCTGCAGCGGCGGCTGTAGGAATGCTCTACTCCAGCTCGGGCCGGAGGCGTCAGAGCATCAACTAAAGAAGTGGAGTCGGGCCGTCCCGATTGGGGCGGTGCCTGCAGGGCGCGGGTTAAATATCTCAGCAATTCTCGAATTACGTGTCGCTCGTCGCATGACCTGGTTCATGGTGAAACCCTCCCTCAGCTCCCAGACGGAGGACTCACATGACAAAACGGCACCGCATTGGACTCGTGGCAGCAACGCTGGCCTGCTCGGCGAGCGCCCTGATCGTCTCTACCGCCCCCGGCACGTCGGCTGCGACTGCTGCACCATCGAAGTGCTCGTCCGCCAGTACCGGACGAACCGAGCAGCAGACGAACAACTACGTGAGCAACTACGTGGCTGGCCTTCGCCAGAAGGGCCGGCCGCAGGACCAGATCGACTCGGACCTCGCCCAGAACCTGTGCCTGGTGCGCATCGAC
Organism: Nocardioides daeguensis; assembly: GCF_019192965.1. Classification (GTDB taxonomy): domain Bacteria; phylum Actinomycetota; class Actinomycetes; order Propionibacteriales; family Nocardioidaceae; genus Nocardioides; species Nocardioides daeguensis. The sequence continues at coordinate 3,772 of NZ_JAHTKU010000031.1, read as the reverse complement.
AATGGCGGGGCCACCACCAGCGTCGTGGCTTCGTCGGCAGGCTCAGCCGTGACGGTCACGCCGCCCAGGATCTACTGGGACAACCAGGCTGCGCGGTACTACGCGATCAGCGGTTGGAAGTTGTCCAACGCCATCAAGAATGACATGCCGGCCACTGGCCTGAACGTCACCAAGAACATCGGTGGCCACGACGGATTCGCGACCTCCTTCAACGCCAGCCTTCTGCTGACCGGCTACGCGCTGACCTACTACGGTGATCCGCCGTTCGCGTCGAGCGCGAATGTCGCGAACGCGTCGGCGGCGAACTCCTATGGCGCCGGATATTCGTTCCAGGACAAGGGCCGGAATGTCTATGACATGGCCGGGACCGGTGACAACTTCAGGACGAACGTCCGGTCCGGCCAAGAGGTGATCAGCTTCAAGAAGTCGGGCACGTGCAAGTCGGTCTACGGCTTCGCTTCATACGGGCACACCTGGAGCAGCACGGCCGTGAACGGCGTCGGCGTCGGGCCGTACTCGATCTCATTCCAGTGGTCAACCACCTCGAACAAGTGGACCGCGGCCAGCCAGCCTGGCGGAACCGCCACCGTATGCTGACTGGTGTGTCTGCACGCACCAAGTTGGTGTCGGCCGCGATCGCGGCCTTGCTCGTGGGGCTCGTCGCGGCTCTGCTTGTCATCGAGCATCAACGCCAGGACGCCGGGCCAGCCGGCTACACACGGATCGGCGCTCTCGGTACTTCTGTGGTGTTCGCGAAGCAATCCCCAGAAGGCAAGGATGTTGCGGTCGTGATTCGTCGCGACAGCGACGAGCTATGCAACGCTCGAGGACCCCTCGGCGGAGCTCACCCTCCCGCCATCTGCGATGAAAGCGTCGGAGACGTCCACGTGTACTTGACGCAGGTGTCGAAAGGGTCGACCGAGGATCCACAGCTCTGTGACGCCATCACGGGCGCGCGCTTGCCGTCAGAAATCCTGGCCACACCAGCCAGCTGGAGCGTGGACTTTGCGGGATCAATCCAGGACTCGGGCACCGAGATAGAACCCTGCACGGACGTCAGTTAAGCGACCACGAGCAGGGCTCGCCCTGCGCTCCACCCAACGGGGGTCCACCCGCAGGGGGGTGGACCCCCGGCTCGGCCTCCACCGCCGCGGCCCCGAGAAGTTGAAGAACCGTTCGGGTACTCGTAGCCATCCGGCCGGAAGAACCCAATGGCACGTCAGGCGGCCACGGTGGTCAAACGTGAACGGCTCCGTTTCGCGGCTCGCGTAACTGGCGCAGCGAAAACCGCCGCGCCGAACGCAGCTCCCCTGCATGATGGCCGCCATGACGAACGTTGGGGATGCTCCCCCCCCATCGTAAGAGGCCAAGCGGTGGCCAGTTTGTCGGCCTCGCCGCGGTGATTGCACTGGTTGCCGCTGCGGTCATGTGGGCCGTCCTGGCTGCAGGCGACGACCCAGACCCCGCTCCGTCCCCAGGATCGACCCAGACCACAGGCCCGACCACGGGCGAGCCCGCTGCGGCCTGCGGCCCCGTACCGGCACCCCCCAAGGGCGAGGTCCTCGTCTATTTCTGGTGCGACGCCCACCTCGCCCCGGTTGTCCGTCACGTCGACGACGCGGACCTGTTCGACTCCACCTTCGCGGCTATCTCCGCCGGTCCGACGCCCGACGAACTCGACCGTGGGTACGAAGGCTCCATCGACCCCAAGATCCGGGCCACGATTACTCAATCTGAGGGCACGGTGACCATCGACCTGGACGAGTCCACCCTGAAGGTCGAACGGTTCCTCGCCGGCGCGAACTTCGCAGTCAAGTCGCTAAAGACCACCTTCAATGAGCTACCCGGCGTCAGGGCCGTAGAGATCACGATTGACGGACGGTCCCTTTGCAGCCTCGACCCCGAATGCAGCGGTTGAGACGGGGGTGGTAACGAGGACGCTGCGGACGCCGGCGGCCTCCCAGGAGCCAGGGCGGCCGGCGAGAGCGGTGTCGATGCCGCCTAGGTTGGCCGCAGCGCCGGCCAGGGCGAGGGTGACGACTCGGCCCAGTCGGCCGGTTCGGTCCGGTCGGGGTCGACTTCCCAGCGGACGTTGCTCAGGTTGCCGTCGGGGGGCACCTCGACCGGTCGCATCGTCGAGCGACGCAGCCGGCCGGCTTCGGTGAGGATCGCGACGGCGTCCGTCAGGACGCTGTCGTACGGACCGGCCGGCGTCGACGTCGGCAGCACCTTGGTGATCGCGCCGTAGGTGATCGGGTTGCGCGAGGTGTTGTGCAGGGATCGCGCTGCCCGATGAGGGGATGGTCGACCAAGGGGCGGCCGGTGATCGCGACGCGGTCCTCGTGCGGCGCACTGCTCTCAACCAGACTGACACCGACGACGGTGTCGTCGGTGACAACTGGACATTCGTTCGGCTTGGCGCATCACTGCAGCTCGAATGCCATCATGAACGATGGAACCTCGGGCTGTAATGGCGGGGCCTGGACAAACATCAACGGATATCAGCAAACCGATCGTGACGGAATCCATGGGATCTACCCGAGCTGGAGGTACTGAAGATGAAGCGATCGGTGCGAATCGTTGCGACTTCAGTGGCGGCCGGAGCTGCTGGACTGACCCTGGCGACCGCGTTGGCGGGATCCAGCTCTGGTGACAACTCAACGCACCTGAACCCGGCCGGGGCCAGAGGGTCATGCTCCGAGCTGCTCGGGGCGGGGTGGCGCGGCCCCAAGTCGATCGAAGGCTTCAACCTCAACTGGGACCCGTCCACAGGCGCCGCAGAGGTCGAGTTCACCGACGGCACCTACGTCGCCATCGAGGACATGCGATCGGCAAAGTGTGCGTCGCTCCCCGGCATCGGCAACGCGCTCCGCCGCGCCACAATGGACCACGAGAACCGGCGCGCGGACGAATGCGCGTCCTCGGTGAATCAGATCATTGAGGGCGTCGCCCCGCAGCACGGAGACATCGTCGGCGACCTGGACGCGCTTCGTGCGCACGTCGCGAGCTACTGCCCGCCCGGATTCCTCACCCAGCTCGAAGCTGCCGGCAAGTGACCTCAGCGGCCGCAGCCATGCGAGCGATGGCAGGGTTAGCCGCCGCAGTTGCGCTTCTCAGCGCCTGTTCGACGGAATCGGACGGTTCTACCCATCCGACACCTGCACCGTCCACCTCGCCACCCCTCGCCTCGTCGGCCACGCCAACAGCCACATCGACAGCCATGCCGACACCCACCCGTCCGCCTGGAACGACCACCTGCAGCGAACTCCTTGACCAAGGCTGGAAGCCGCCGCCGGAGGAACACCCCGACTTCAACTGGAATCCCGAGACACGGGTCATGGACGTCTACTTCACGAACGAGCACCTAGTGGTGTTCGTTGACGGAGGATGCGCCGACGTACCCGTCATCGGTCGCGCTCTTGAAGATGCCGCCACGAGGGGCCCTGTGGGCTGAACTATGCGCAACGCGCTGCCGTCGTGCCGGGTCTTAGGACGACCCCGCCACGGAGCCGGCCCTCGTCCGGTCCTCGTCCGGCCCGGTGACCCACCGGCACGGTGCCTTTCCCGACGCCTCGGTGAAGCCCATGCGGTCCATGAAGCCGCCGGCGATCTGCTGGCCTGCTCGTTGCTGAGGTAAGAGTCCCCGGGAGTGGTGGGGTTTGAGGGACCAACGGCGGGGCGTCAGCACGTAGACGGCCATCGGCGGGATCTTCGGTGTGAACGGCGAAATCCACGCACTGAAAGAGGTACCCACCGATGGCCTTGCCCCAGT
>NZ_JAHTKU010000003.1 GCF_019192965.1 Nocardioides daeguensis | reverse complement strand
ATGCACGATGAGTGGATCGCGGGCGACCGCCGCTACCTGTCCGAAGGATCCATGGCGAAGCTCTACGAGACCAGCGATACTGACCCCGTCGCCGCCATCGAGAGCAGCGACACGTAGGCACCGAGGATCACCTCAAGCCCACCACCCCACGGGGCTCTGTCCGCTCCCGGGCGGCGACCACGGGGGAGCCGTTCAGCGTCTGCGACCGGCTCGACGCCCTCACCGACCGCAGCCTGCGCGCCGCGGTGGACAACCGACTGCACGACATGGCGACCGACGACTCGACGACCGTCGTCAGGGAGGACGCCCGCTCAGGCGGCGGGTGCCGGCTCCGGCGCGGTGGAGATCGCGAGCAGGGCCTGCTCCAGGGCGACGCCGTCCTCGTCGGCCAGCGCCGCCGACCGGAGTCCGGCGAGCGTGCCCGCGGCGTCGGCGCGACCGACCAGGCTGTCGGCGGCCGTCATCAGGCGGGTGAAGCTCTCGACGCTGTGGTGGTGCGTCTCGCCGTACCCCTTGAGCACCCGCTGGCACTCGACGATCTCGCAGGCCAGGTCGTAGTCGATCGGTGCGGCGGCCAGGGCCTGCCCGAGCCACTGGTCGATCGCGGTCTGCTCGCGTCCGAAGCGCAGCGAGCGAGGCCGGATCGGGCGGAACATCGCCATCGCCCACAGCAACGTGAAGCCGATGATCCCCGTCGTGTTGACCACGATGCCGTTGCGGGTCAGCCGCCCGACGACCCTGCCGAACCAGGCGGAGCGCGCCACCCAGCGGCCCAACGGGGTGGGGAGGGTGTCGGCGATCTCCTCGACCTGCGGGTGGAGGTACTCGCGCACGTTCATCAGCTGGCCGGGCGCCGCCTTGGCCTCGGCACGGACGCCCTCGATCCGACGCCGGCGGATCTTCTGCTGCGCGACCTGGATCGTGTCCTGGTAGCACATCCACAGCGCGACGTGCCGGGCTGCCTCGGTCGTGAGGCGGGCGGTGTCGCCGGACTCCACGGCGGCCAGCCGGGCCACGCGGTCGAGGTAGCGGTCGCTGTAGGCGGGGTTCTGGAACACCGCGGTCCGGACCGCTCCGTGCAGCAGCATCGAGCGAGCGGGGGCCGGGAAGTCAGCGGCGATGCGCGCCGCCTGGGCCTGCAGCCGGGGACCGACGAGCGAGGCGGGATCGGTCGCAGCGACCTCCACGCGGCGCCGCTCGGCCACCGCTGCCGCCTCCTCGGCCGGGTCGATCGGCCGCTTCCCGATCGTGATCGGCACCGGGCCGCTGCCCGCGGGGGTGGCGGCGATCGGCTCCGGCGCGGGGCGCTGCGCGGCCTCGACGCCGAGCGCGAAGGCGGCCAGGGAGGCGTCCACCCCCTTGCCGGCCGCGCGGATCGCCTCCTCGAAGGTCTCCCGCGCGAAGGGAAGCGCCCCGGACCCGGCCAGCGCCCCGAAGAGCGCGGCGCTGATGACGCTGTGCGCGTCGAGGGCGAGCTGCATGAAGTCCGCGCCGATGAACTTCCTGGCCCCCGCGTGGGCTGCCTCGAGCAGGGTGTTGCTGTCGACCCGGCCGTCGCCGAGGGCGAGCTTCTCGTCCATCGAGTACACCCGGTTGGTGGACGCGATCAGCGTCGTCCGGTCGGGCGTGCTGAAGCCGCGCTGGATCGCGCGACCCGCCTCCATCAGCTCGGACGCGATGACCACGTCCACCTCGCCGGGGGTCGGGAAGAGCGAGAGCACGGGCTCACGCCGTACGTCGGCCTCGTGAGGCTCTCCGCCCGGGTACATCTCGACGTAGTACACGGTGGCCCCGGTGCGCTGGGCGACACCGGCCACCGAGGTGTTCTGGGCGTAGTAGCCGGACCGCTCGCCCACGTCGACGATCCAGTCGGCGAGCACCCCGCCACCTTCGCCGCCCATCGCCAGGATCGCGATCGTGATGGGCCGACGGCCCTCGTTCCAGCTAGACATCAGTTCACCTCGAGGACTTCGTAGCGGGCGGCCCGGCGCTCGACGCCTCCCGAAAGGAGGCCGATCCAGCCGCCACGCAGGGCGGCGAGGACCTTGTCGCGCCGGGTCGGGTTGTAGACCAGGTCGCTGCGGTAGAACGACGGGCACAGCGACGCCGCGTGGGCGTTCGCGCCGCACACGCCGCAGCCGACGCACGAGTCGAGCACCGTTGCGACCGGGTCGGTACGCATCGGGTCGGGATTGGTCTTGATGCTCAGCGAGGGGCAGCCGGAGACCCGGATGCAGGCGTGGTCGCCCGTGCAGGTGTCGGCGTCGACGCCGAAGCGCTCCTTGACGACCCGCTTGCCCTCCTTCATCGCCTTGGCACGCACCGGCTTCTCGCGGCGCTGCTTGTTGAGCATGCACTCGCTCTGCGCGACGACGACCTTCGGGCCCTCGGTGCGGGTGGTCAGCGCCTTGACGAAGAGGTCACGCAGCCTGCCGATCTGGTAGGTGTCGCTGACCGTCCGCGCCCAGGTGACGCCGACACCGCGGACCGCCTTCTCGATCGGGTGCTTGGTCGAGCGCAGCACGTTGTCGGCCTTCGACGACAGCACGTCCTGGCCGCCGGTGGCGGCGCTGTAGGCGTTGTCGACCACGAGCAGGAGCTGGTCGCTCTGGTTGAACACCGCGTTGCCGACGCCACTGGTCAACCCGTTGTGCCAGAAGCCACCGTCGCCCATGACCGCGACGGTGCGCCGGTCGGCGTCCTTGGAGTTGAGCGCCGCGGCACCGGCGGAGCCGAGGCCGTAGCCCATCGTGGTCGCGCCGAGGTTGAACGGCTCGTTGATCGCGAACAGGTGGCAACCGATGTCGGCGCTGACGTGGTGCTTCTTGCCGGTCTCCTTCTCCGCCAGCTTGAGTGCGGAGAAGATGGGCCGCTCGGGGCAACCGGTGCAGAGGCCGGGCGGCCGGGTGCGGACCACGGACGCGTCGACCCGGGGGGCGAACGGGCTGGCGGGGTCGGACTGCGGCAGCAGCAGGGTCGGGCTGCCCGGGGCGGCGCCGGGGGCGTACTTGCTGAGGAAGGCGTGCACGCCCTTGGTGACGGCGGCCGCCGTGTACTCGCCGCCGACGGGGAGCAGGTCCTTGCCGTGCAGCGCGACGGACGAGCCGGCTCGCCGCAGGATCGCGTTCAGGTTCTGCTCGATGTAGTCGGGCTGGCCCTCCTCGACCAGGAGCACCGCCCGCTTGCCCTCGCAGAACTCCAGGATCTCCGAGTCCACGACCGGGTAGGTCACGTTCATGACGTAGGTCGGCACCTGCGTGTTGCCGAACGCGTCGGAGCAGCCGAGCAGCTCCATCGCCCGGTTGAGCGTGTTGTAGACACCGCCCTGGACGATGATGCCGATGTCGTCGTTCGGGCCGTCCGCGCCGAGGACCTCGTTGAGGCCGCGGCTGCGGATGTAGTCCACGGCAGCCGGCCAGCGGTCCTCGAGCTTCTCCTTCTCGTGCAGGAAGCTCGCCGGGGGCAGCACGATCCGGTCGAGCTGTCGCGAGGGGTTCTCGACGGCGTCCTTCACGGTCATCGGCGGGCGCACGTTGTCCTTGGCGGTGAAGCTGCCGTAGAGGTGGCACGAACGCAGGCGCAGCTGCAGCATCACCGGGGTGTTGCTGGCCTCCGAGAGCTCGAAGCCCGCCTCGACCGCGTTGACGATCGCCTCGATGTTCGGCCGCGGATCGAGCAGCCACATCTGGGACTTCATCGCGAAGGCGTGGGAGCGCTCCTGCATGATGCTGGAGCCCTCGCCGTAGTCCTCGCCCACGATGATCAGCGCGCCACCGCGGACGCCGCCGCTGGCCAGGTTGGCGAGTGCGTCCGAGGCGACGTTGGTCCCGACGGTCGACTTGAAGGTGATCGCGCCGCGCAGCGGGTAGTTCACGGATGCGGCGAGCATCGCGGCGGCCGTCGCCTCCGACGCGCTGTTCTCGAAGTAGACGTCGAGCTCGTCGAGGATCTCGTGTGCGTCACCGAGGACGTCCATCAGGTGCGAGATGGGGGCGCCCTGGTAGCCGCCGACGTAGGCGACGCCGGACTGCAGCAGGGCCTTGGTCACGGCGAGGATGCCCTCGCCGGAGAACCGGCTGCCCTCGCCCATGCGGAGCTTCTTCACCTCGTGGGCGAACGACCGCTCGGCCATCGTGGTCCTTCCTGCAGGTGGGGGAGATCGGGTGGGGGAGGTCAGGCCGGGACGATCGCGAGGACCCGGGCCGGAGAGCCCGTTCCTCCGACGATCGGCAGCGGCGCGGCGACGATCACCGCGCCGGTCGCCGGCAGCCGGTCCAGGTTCTGCAGCTGGGTCAGGCCGAACTTGTTGGCGCCGAGCAGGAAGTGGTGCACCGGGAACGGCGGCTCCATGCCACCGGCCTGGCCCGCGTCGACGCCGACCGTCTCGACGGCGAAGCCGGTGATCGCCGATTGCGACAGCCACTGCGCGGCGGCGGCGGAGACGCCGGGCGTGTGCGGCCCGTCCTGGTCGGCGTTCGCGAACGCGGCGGCGTCCTTGTTGAAGCGGCTCCAGCCGGTGCGGAAGACCAGCCAGGCGCCGTCGGGGAGCGGGCCGTTGTTGGCGACGTGCTTCTCGAGGTGCTCGGGCTCGAGCAGGAAGTCCGGGTTCTGCGTGGCCTCCGCGGTGAAGTCGAGGACGACCGCGGGACCGATCAGGCGCTGCGGCGGAATGGCGTCGACGGAGTAGCCGTCGCGACCCGTCGCCCAGTGCACCGGGGCGTCGAGGTGGGTGCCGGTGTGCTCGCCGGTGTGGATGTTGTTCCACCCCCAGGCCGGGCCGGCGTCGTCGAAGTCCGAGACGACCTCGAGCGAGAGCGGGATGGTGTTCGCGAACGGCGCGGGCAGCTGCAGGATCGGGGTCTCGGGCGAGAGCGGGGCGGTGAGATCGACGATCTCGACCTCGCCCGCGGCGAGTCCGGCGAGGAGGGCGTCAACTGCGGTCATGGCGGCAACCTTTCGAAGGGTGAGCGTGGTCACATCACACGCGGTCGTCGCAGGACGGTAGGCGCTGCTCGGGGAGCGCATCTATCCGGAAAACGCGTGGGTCAGCCGGAAAGCGCTGACATCGCGTGGGCCGCCTCGTCGCGGGTCAGCGGTTGCGCTGCAGCGTCTCGCTCGGCGTCTCCCCGAACGCGGCACGGTAGTCGCCGGAGAGCCGGCCCAGGTGGGCGATGCCCCACTTCGAGGCGGCCTCGGTGACCGACTGGACGGAGCCGTCGGAGAGCGACTGGCGGACCCGCTCGAGTCGCGCCTGGCGCACGTAGGCCATCGGTGTCGTGTCGAGGTGGGCCTTGAACCCCGCCTGGAGCGCACGGATCGAGAGGCCGACCGCCTCGGCGATGTCGAGGGTCCCGAGCGGCTCGGCACAGTGCTCCTCGATCAGCCGCGCGGCGCGGCGGATCACCCGGTCGGGGGCGGCGCGCTCGGCCACGGCCTCCTCGGGCGTGGCGGCGAGCGAGACGATGAGCCCGTCCACGACGGCGAGCTGCAGCGCCGCCGCGGCCAGCGGGGAGGCGGCGAGCCCGTCCTCGCGCTCGAGGTCGGTCAGCACGGTGTCGACGAGGCCGCGCCAGCTGCGCCCGGCGCCGCGGGTGATGTCGAAGGTGGTGCCGGACTGCTCGGGTACGACGAGGCCGCCGGCCGTCGCGACGTCGAGGCGCTCGCGCAGGAGGTCGGGCGTGATCCGGACCATCAGCCGGGGGTTGCCGGCCGAGTAGCGCATCCGCACCGGCTCTCCGGGGGCGGTGATCGCGGCCCGCCGAGCGGTGGCGGTGAACGACTCCGCGCCGGCGACGATGTGGCTGAGTCCGCCGAGGGGGATCTGGATCAGGTGGAAGTCCAGGCGGTCGGCGCTGACCTCGACCTCGGTGCCGTAGTCGATGTAGTGGAAGCTCAGCCGGTGCAGCTCGGCGGCGTTGTGCAGCGCCCGGAACCGCTCGCTCTCGCGCATGGGGGTGAGCTCGTGCGGGGCGAGCGAGGCGGCCACGGACGCCCGCGCGTCGTCGATGTTGGTGGTGCGCAGCACGCCGTGCGAGCCGAGTGGCGTGGAGACACGTGCCATGGCCCCTCCTGCTGTCGGTAAATTGCAACTCTCCAACGAACGTCAACAGCATGACATGTCTGCGCGGAATGGACAGTGCTGTCGTCCACCGGATAGCGACGACCCGTACCTCGGTCCCACGATTCTGGCATGACCTGTGTGAGCCCGACCACACTCGATGTGACGCCCTCAGCGCTGCGCGGACAGCTGGCTCGCTGGCCCACCGGCGTCGCCATCGTCACCGCGCTCGGTCCCGACGGACCGGTGGGCAAGACCGTCAACAGCTTCCACGCCACCTCGCTCGAGCCGGCGCTGGTCGGGTGGTGCATCGACCACCGCTCGAGCCAGCTCGACGAGTGGCTGGCGGCCGACGGCTACGTCGTCCACGTGGCCGCCGCCGACCAGACGGACCTCATCACCCGGTTCGCGACCTCGGCCTCCGACCGGTTCGCCGGCCTGGACTGGACGCCGGGGCTCGACGGCATGCCGATCCTCCCGGTCGACGTCCCGCTGCGACTCGAGTGCCGCGTCGCGCACCGGTTCGCGGTGGGTGACCACACCTACCTGATCGGCGAGGTCCACGCCATGACCGCCGCCGCCGACGTCGTCCCCATGACCCTCCAGCGCTGACCCGTCCACCCACCCCAGGAGAAACCATGAGCATCCCGATCCTCGACAACGACCACTTCCGTCTCGGCCTGTTCTCGGCCAACTGCTCCGGCGGCCTCGCCGTCACCACGATCCCCGAGCGCTGGTCGGCCTCCTGGGAGGACAACCTCAGGCTGGCCCGGCTCGCCGACGAGACGGGCATCGACTTCATGCTGCCGATCGCCCGCTGGATCGGCTACGGCGGTGACACCAACTTCCACGAGGGCGTCCTCGAGCCCATCCCGTGGGCGACGGCGATCCTGGCCCACACCGAGCGGCTCAACGTCTTCGCGACGATCCACACCGCCTTCAACCACCCGGCCGTGGTCGCCAAGCAGCTCGCGACGATCGACCAGATGGCGCCGGGCCGCATCGGTGTCAACGTCGTCGCGGGGTGGAACCAGCCCGAGTACGTCGCGATGGGTGCCGACCTGCCGCAGGACCACGACTCGCGCTACCAGCTGGCGCAGGAGTGGATCGACGTGATGAACACGCTGTGGAGCAGGGAGGGCCGGTACGACATCAAGGGCCGCTTCTGGAACCTCGAGGGCATCGAGTCGGTGCCCAAGCCGGCCGCCGGCCGGCTCCCGATCCTCAACGCCGGCTCGTCCGCGCAGGGCAAGGCGTACGCCGCCCGCAACGCCGACTTCGTCTTCACGATCGTCGGCGGTCCCGAGGACGGGGCGGACGTCGTCACCGAGCTGCAGGCCAACTCGGCCGCGCTCGGACGCCAGGCGGGCGTCCTCACGCCGACCCATGTCGTGTGCCGCCCGACCCGCAAGGAGGCGGAGGAGTACCTGCACTACTACGCGGTCGAGAACGCCGACTGGGACGCCGTCGACAACCTGATGCGGCTGCAGGGCCTGCACGCGCAGTCGTTCTCGAAGGACCTGCTGGAGAACTTCCGCAGTCGCTTCGCCGCCGGACACGGCACCTGCCCGCTGATCGGCTCGCCCGACGACGTCGCCGACGAGATCGAGCGCTTCGCGAAGGCCGGGTTCGGTGGCATCACCATGGCCTTCGTGGACTACGTCGGCGAGCTCGAGTACTTCGCCGAGGAGGTCATGCCGCGCCTGGTGAAGAAGGGCCTGCGGCCCGAGGCCCTCTGACCCGTCGCGAGCCCGCACCGGCCCCAGCCCTGCTTCAGGGCTGGGGCCAGTGCGTCTTCGCGTGCTTGAGCGCCGGCTTCTCCAGCAGCGCGACGAGCCGCTCGAAGAGCTCGGTGGCCTCGGGGGCCGACCACTTCGGGTCGAGGACCTCGCTGGGCAGGCCCGGATCGCGGAAGGGCAGCTTGCGCCAGGTGTCGACGACGGAGAGGTACGCGGCGAACGCCGCCGCTCCCCGCAGCCCGCGGAGCTCGTCGACCCGCGGCCCGTAGGCGTCGACGAAGTCGCGGTAGCCCTGGTCGATCGCCTCGAGGTCCCAGGAGCCGTACAGCAGCTCGGTCAGGTCCTGCGGCCCGTGGTAGCCACCGACGAAGATCGCGGCGTGCTCGGCCAGGTCGAGCTCCGCGATCGCCCGCTCGGCCGCCGGCCGCATCCGTGCCGGCGCGATCCACAGCGCGGTGCCCGCGTTGCCGAAGCCGAGGTGTGCCAGGTGGGCGCGCAGCTGGTGGCGCTGGGCGCGCTTGGCCTCGGGGACGCCGAAGTGCACGATGCACCAGCCGTCGGCGAGGTCGGCGGGGCGCCGGGCGTGCCAGATCACCTCGTCGCCGGCAGCCAGGGTCGCATCGGCCTCGTCGGTCAGCGCGTAGCCCCGCGCTCCGTCGCGGGCCACCGAGTCGAGCCAGCCGTTCTTCTTCAGCCGGAAGACGGCCGTGCGCACCCCCGGCGCGTCCAGGCCGACCTCGGCCAGCAGGTCGACGGCACCGGCGATCGGCATCCAGCCGCCGAGCGGACGCACCACCGCGCCGAGGAAGGTGACGACGGTGGTCCGGGACTGCGGTGCCTTGCTGCTCACGGACGGCATTCTGCCCTCAGGAGCCGGGAGTCGCGGTGAGCGCCGCGACCCAGTCCGACGGCCAGGGCCGGCTGCGCCGGGTGCCGTCCGCGGACGTCGCGGCCACCCGGCCGGTGCCCATGTGCACCGTGACGTAGCGCCCTCGTGCCGCCGCGGCGCGCGGACGGCCCGCGAACTCCTCGCCCCAGACCTCGAACTCCCAGGTCATCGAGGAGCTGCCGATCGAGACGAGCGAGACCGTGGTCGTCGCCTCCTGGCCGAAGAACAGGGGAGCGAGGAAGTCCGCCTCGTAGCGCACCCGCGGGGCGCTGGCGAAGTAGTCGCCGAGGCCACGCTCGCGCATGAGCGTGGCCTCGGCCGCCTCGACGAAGCGGGTCACGGTGCTGTTGTGGTAGATCCCGGACGCGTCGGTGTCGATCCACTCGACACGGGTGCGGAACACGCCGGCGGCGCGGGCGGAGTCGTCCATGACCGGCATTCTCGGTGATGTCAGGAAGTCGCCTGCGCCCGGGCCGGGGTCCACCGCAGGTGCACCGCGCCGGTCTCGCCCTCGCGCAGCAGCTGCAGGCGGGGCGGGACCTTGTCGGTGCGCGACGTCGGCGGCCGGCGGCGGCCGGCGGCCCACTGCACGGGCCAGTCGGCGGCCGCGCCGACGTACTCCTGCTCCGCGGCTGCGTGCAGCGCCCAGCTCGGGTCGTAGAGGTGGGTGCGGCCCAGTGCGCAGATGTCGGCACGACCGGCGAGCAGGATCGAGTTGACGTCGTCGTACGACGAGATGGCGCCCACCGCGATCACCTTGACGCCCGCGGGCTCGGCCACCCGGTGACGGATCTTGTCGGCGAAGGGGGTCTGGTAGGACCGGCCGAACGCCGGCCGCTCCTCCTTGCCGACCTGACCGGAGGAGACGTCGATCGCGGCCGCTCCGGCGGCGATGAAGGCGCGGGCGATCTCGACGGCGTCGTCCTCGGTGTTGCCGTCCGGGATCCAGTCGGTGGCGGAGATGCGCACGGTCACCGGGATCGCGGCGGGCACCGCGTCGCGGACCGCGGTGAAGACCTCGATCGGGAAGCGCAGCCGGTTCTCCAGCGAGCCGCCGTACTCGTCGGTGCGGTGGTTCGCGACGGGGGAGAGGAAGGAGGAGAGCAGGTAGCCGTGAGCCGCGTGCACCTCGACGAGGTCGAAGCCCGCCTCGACGGCTCGCCGGGCCGCGGACACGAAGTCGGCGACGACCCGGTCCAGGTCGGCCCGGGTCGCCTCGCGCGGGACGTGGCAGCCGGGGCCGTACGGCAGCGGCGAGGGCCCGACGACCTCCCAGTTGCCGTCCTCGAGCGGCTCGTCCATGCCGTCCCACATCAGCTTCGTCGAACCCTTGCGGCCGGAGTGGCCGAGCTGGGTGCCGATCTTCGCGGTGCTGTTCGCGTGCACGAACTCGGTCACCCGGCGCCATGCCGCGGCCTGCTCGTCGGTCCACAGGCCCGGGCAGCCCGGCGTGATCCGGCCCTCGGGGGAGACGCAGGTCATCTCGGTCATCACCAGCCCGGCGCCGCCGAGCGCCTTGCTGCCGAGGTGCACCAGGTGGAAGTCCGTCGGCACGCCCTCGACGGCGCAGTACTGGTCCATGGGCGAGAGCATGACCCGGTTCTTCAGCTCCAGCTCGCCGATCCGGACGGGCTGGAACATGGCCGGTGCGGCCTCGTCGCCGCCCTGGTTGCGGGCGAACTCGCTCTCCATCAGGCCGGCGAAGACGGCGTCGCGGTCCTTGAGGTTCTCGAAGGTGATCCGGCGCGAGCGGGTGAGCAGGTTGAAGACGAACTGCGCGGGGTCCTGGGCGGCGTACATGCCGATGTTCTCGAACCACTCCAGCGAGGCCTGGGCCGCGCGCTGGGTCGACTCGACCACCGGCTTCCGCTCGGTCTGGTACGCCGCCAGGGCGGCCTCGACGCTCGGGTGCTCGTGCAGGCAGGCGGCCAGCGCGAGCGCGTCCTCCATGGCGAGCTTGGTGCCCGAGCCGATCGAGAAGTGCGCGGTGTGGGCGGCGTCGCCGAGCAGCACGACGTTGTCGTGGTACCAGCGCTCGTTGCGGACGGTGTGGAAGTTGAGCCACTTGGAGTTGTTGGTGAGGATCCGGTGGCCCTGCAGCTCGTCGGCGAAGATCTCGGCGATCCGCTCGACGGCGTACTCGTCGGAGACGCCCGGCCCGAAGAGCTCGTGCTCGGTGCGGTCCAGCCCGGCGCGGCGCCACACGTCGTCGTGCATCTCCACGATGAACGTCGAGCCCTCGGCCGAGTACGGGTAGCCGTGGATCTGCATGGTGCCGAACTCGGTCTGCTTGACGAAGAACTGGAAGGCCTCGAAGACGAGGTCGGTGCCGAACCAGATGTACTTGTTGTCCCGCCGGTCCAGTGTCGGCCGGAAGATGTCGGCGTACTTGGTGCGGACGGCGGAGTGGAGGCCGTCGGCGGCGAGCACGAGGTCGTACTCCGCGCGCAGCTGGTCGGGGTCCGGGGCCTCGGTGCGGTAGTGCACGCTCACGCCGAGCTCGGCGACCCGCTCCTGCATGATCTGCAGCAGCTCCTTGCGCGACATCGCGGCGAAGCCCTGGCCGCCCACGGTGAAGGGGGTGCCGTTGAACTCGACGTCGATGTCGGTCCAGCGCGCGAACCGGGTCTCCATCCGGTCGTGGATGACCTGGTCGGCGCCCTCGATGCTGCCGAGGGTCTCGTCGGAGAACACGACGCCGAACCCGAAGGTGTCGTCGGGCGCGTTGCGCTCCCAGACAGTGATGTCGTGGCTGGGGTCGAGGGTCTTCATCAGGGTGGCGAAGTAGAGCCCACCGGGCCCGCCACCGACGATCGCGATCTTCATGCTCGGTTCTCCGATTCGCTGAGCTGGGGCAGCTTGAGGTGCTGCGGCTTTCCACTGGTGGTGTGCGGCAGGGCGGTGACGCACCGCACCTGGCGCAGGTCGTTGGTCTCGACCGCCGCGTCGAGAGGCTCGGGGTGTCGCAGGAGCGGCGTGGTGGGCTCCGTGGGCGGCCCCGGCTGCGTCGGCGGTCGGTGGTCGCGGGCGAAGGAGTCCGCCCCGACCGTGGGACGCGGTGCGCTCACGACACCGGGCCGGCCGCGCGGATCAAGCCCTCCTGCACCACGGTGGCGACGAGCTCGCCCTCGGGTGTGAAGAAGCGGCCGATCGCCGAGCCGCGGCCGTTCTCGACGGACACGGCCTCCTGCGCGTAGAGCAGCCAGCCGTCCATCCGGACCGGCCGGTGGAACCACATCGCGTGGTCCAGGCTGGCCGTCACGAGTCCCTCGTCGGCCCAGGCCAGGCCGAGCACCCGCAGAGCGGGCTCGAGGATCGTGTAGTCGCAGACGTAGGCGAGCGCGGCGAGGTCCCGCTGCTCGTCGGTGAGGCCCTCGACGGGCCGCAGCGCGTCGTACGGCTTGACCCAGACGGCCTGGTGCGGCGTCCGCTCGCCGTCGACGGTCAGGTAGACGGGGCCGGGCGTGTGGCGCATGTCGAAGCTGCGGCCGCCGGACCAGTACGCCTTCGACGCCTCGGTCATGGTGCCGCCCGCCCGGTCCGCGAGGTAGGCCGCGGAGGTCGGCAGGTCCTCCGGGGCCGGGAACCCGGTGGGGAGGCTGGCCTGGAACGAGCCGCCCGGCTCGCCGGCGGCGAAGCTCGCCAGGCAGACGTAGACGACCTTGCCGTTCTGGAAGGCCCGCACCTGGCGGGTGCTGTAGCCGCGCCCGTCGCGGAGCAGCTCGACCTCGTAGCGGACCTCCGCGCCGATGTCGACGGGCCGCATGAAGTAGGAGTGCATCGAGTGCAGCGACTTGGCGTCCGGCCCGGCCGAGGGCACGGTGCGGACCGCGGCCACGACCGCCTGCGCGACCATGTCGCCGCCGTAGGCCTTGGGCCACGGGCACGGCTGGGTGGTCGCCGTGAACGCCACGTCGAAGACCTCGGCCTGGCTCTCCTTGAGGGTGATGGCGTCGGTGAGGATCGAGCTGGTCGGTGCCATGGGAGTGTCCTTCGGTCGGGTGGGGGATCAGGCGATGCGGACGGTGTTGGACAGCAGGCCGATGCCGGGGATCTCGGTCTCGACGACATCGCCGTCGCGGAGGTAGGTGGGCGGCTCCATGCCCATGCCGACGCCGCCGGGCGTGCCGGTCAGCACGACGTCGCCCGGGCGCAGCACGGTGAAGGTCGAGATGTAGGACAGGAGCGCCGCGCTGTCGAAGACCAGCGTCTTGGTGTTGCCCCGCTGTCGCTCGACGCCGTTGACCCGGCAGACCACCTCGACGCCGGACGTCGGGTCGAGCTCGTCGGGCGTGACGACGACCGGGCCCAGGGGGGTGGTCGCGTCCCAGGCCTTGCCCTGGAACCACTGCAGGGTGCGGCGCTGCCAGTCGCGCACCGAGATGTCGTTGGCGACCGTGTAGCCCGCGATCGCTGCCTCGGCCTCCGCGGGCGTGGCGTGGCGCAGCTCCGCGCCCACCACGACGGCGAGCTCGGCCTCCCAGTCGAGCTCGAGGCCGTCGTGGGCGGGCAGGACGATGTCGGCCCCGGGCGCGAGCAGCGTGTCGGCGTACTTGGCGAACAGCGTCGGGTACGACGGCTTCTCGCGACCGGTCTCGGCGATGTGGTCGCCGTAGTTGAGCCCGCAGCAGATCACCTTGCCCGGTCGCGGCAACGGCAGGGTCGGCCGGGCGCCCGCCAGCTCGTCGCCGGGGACGGGGGCGATGCCGGCTGCCAGCAGCTCGCTCAGGTCCGCGGCCGGCAGGGCGTGCCACCGGCCCTCGATCTCGATCGCGGCGGTGGTGCCGACGGTGTCGGGCAGGGTGACGGTCGCCATTCGCATATGACATTTTTGACACGAACGTTGCGCTGATGTCAATACGCAACCTATGGTTGTCCCCATGACCACCGACCTGACAGCCCCGCTCGCGAAGGACCTCACGCCTGTCGCGGTGAATCCCGCCGAGCTCGCCGCCCCGAGCGGCTACTCGCACGGCACGTTGAGCGGCAACACGCTCTACCTCGGGGGGCAGACCGCTCTCGACGCCGACATGCGGATCGTTCCCGGCGGCATCGTCGAGCAGTTCCGCCAGGCCTTCGGCAACGTGCTCGCCACGCTGCGCGCCGCCGGTGGCGTGCCGGAGGACCTCGTCTCGATCACGATCTACCTGACCGACATCCCCGACTATCAGGCCCACGGCCGCGAGATCGGCGCCGCCTGGCGCGAGCTCGCCGGTCCGGTCTACCCGGCCATGGCCGGGATCGGCACCACCGGCCTGTGGCAGCCCGAGGCCCTCATCGAGATCCTCGGCGTCGCGGTCATCCCCGACGAGCGGCTCGTCCGCCCCGCCAACTGAACCCGAAGGAGAACGCCATGCCCGCCATGACCCCGTACGCGGACGAGCTCAACGCCCTTCCGCCGCTCGCCTCCCGCTACGTGCAGGTCGACGAGCTGCCCTGGAAGCCGACCGGCTTCCCGGGCATCGACATGAAGGTCCTGCTCCGCGAGCCGGAGACCGGCCTGCTGACCGCCCTGTTCCGCTGGGAGCCGGGCGCCGTCCTCCCGCTGCACGAGCACGTCGAGATCGAGCAGACCTACGTGCTCGAGGGGAGCATCGTCGACGAGGAGGGCGAGACCACGCCCGGCAACTTCTCGTGGCGTCCCAAGGGCAACCAGCACCGCGCGCACGCACCCAACGGTGCGCTGCTGATCGCCTTCTTCCTCAAGCCGAACGTCTTCCTCGAGGGCGCCGAGGCCGGCACCACCCTCGAGTGACGTGAGGATCACGACCTTCCGGCACGTCGGCGGGATCGGCTGGGGCCTCGTCGAGGGCGACGGCATCGTCGACCTCAGCGCCGACCCTTCGTTGCCGTACGCCGACGCGTCGGAGGCGCTGCGGAGCGAGACCGTCCTCGACCTCGCGATGTCGGCCTGCGGGCTGGCGCCCCAGCACCGGCTCGAGGAGGTCACCCTCCTCGCGCCCCTCCCGGCGCCGGGCCGGGTGCTCCTCGCCGACGGTGGGCGGATCACGCACCTCCCGCAGCCGGTCGTGCACGCCGCCGGCAGCGAGGTCCCCGACGGCCTCCGGATGCTCGCCGTGGTCATCGGCAGCCCGACCCGGCAGGTCGCGGTGGAGCGCGCCGTCGAGCACCTGCTCGGCGCCGCCGACGCCGTCCTCGGCAACGACCGCCTCGCGCTCGGCCCCTGGGTCGTCAGTCGCGACGAGACGGGGGACCTCGACCTCCTCCACAACGCCGAACGAGGCCTCGCCGACATCGTCAGCGAGGCCTCGTGGCAGTGGTCGCTCAGCTCCGGCGACGTCGTCCTGCTGCCCGGCGCCTGATCAGCTGCTGGGCGACGAGGTGGCCGGAGCCGCCGCCGAGGCCCGGACCCGGGTGCGTGAACGCCCCGATGTGGAAGACGTTCGGTACGCCGGTGCGGTGCCCGGTGGCCGTTCCGGGACGCCACAGCAGCGACTGGTCCAGCTCCGCCGCGCCGCCGTACGGGTCGCCGTGCACCGCGTTGGCATTGGCCGCGGCCAGCCCGGTCGGGTCGATGACGTGACGCGCGATCACGCTGTCCGCCAGCCCGGGAGCGAACTGCTCGATCCGGTCGATCACGCGCTCGGCGTACGCGTCGGCGAGGGCGGGTGTCCAGCCCTCGCTCGTGTCGAGCCGCCCCGCGGCGTCGCCGACCGGCCGCCACGGGAGCTCCTGCAGCTGGATCCACAGGGTCGCCCCGCCCTCCGGGGCGCGCGTCGGGTCGAGCACGCACTGCTGGCCGACCACGACGGTCGGCTCGGCGGGCAGCAGGCCCGCCTCGGCCTGCGCGCAGGCGATGGCGGTGCTGTCCGAGCCGTTGCTGACGTGGACCAGCGGGACCGTGTCGAGCCGGCTGTCGCTCCAGCGGAGCGGAGCCTCGAGCGCGAGGTGGATCTGCGCGGCCGCGCGGCCGGGGCGGTGACGCGCGACCGCGGCGCGGCCCGCCGGGCCCACGGCGTCCGGGGGGAGGAGCCCGTCGTACAGGCGACCGGTCGAGGTCGATGCCAGCACCGCTCCGGCCCGCAGGTGGCCGGCGCCGGTGTCGACACCGACCGCGCGGCCGGACCGGACGGCGATCGCCTTCGCCGGCGTCCCCCGCAGGATCTCGACCCCGCGCTCCATGAGCAGCGCCTCGAAGGCCGCGACGAAGCTCGCCGCCCCGCCCTCGACGACCGGCAGCCCGATCTCGTGCATGGTGAAGGCCATCACGGGCAGCATCAGGCCGCCCGTGGCCTGGTCGGGGGCGAGGCCGGCGTGCAGCAGCCAGGGCGCCCACAGCTGGTCGACCTCGGTCCCGGCGAAGCGCTCCCGGGTCAGGCCGCGGCCGCTCTGCGTCGCGACCCTGGCCAGCTCGGTCAGGCCGTCGCGGCCGAGGCCGCGCACCGCGCCGAGCCCGAGCCGGGCCAGGTCGCGGGCGCGCAGCTCCGAGCCGAGCGCGCCGAAGACGTGCGGCGCCCAGCGCCCCAGTTCCGCCAGCATCGCGCCGTACGACGCCCGGTCGGCGGCGCGGGCGAAGCCGGCCGCCGTCTCCTCGGGATCGCGGTGCGCCACCACGGCTCCACGTTCGGAGACCGAGGCGGTGACGGGGCCCTCGGCGTTGCGGTAGCTGAGCCCGTGCCGGTGGAGGTCGGCGCCGAGGTCGGCGTAGGCGCCGCCGGCCTGGAACAGCGGGTGCCAGGAGCTGAAGGTGTCGTGCACGAACCCGGGCACGGTGAGCTCGTCGGAGGCGATGAAGCCGCCGAGGCGGTCGCGCTCCTCGAGCAGCGCCACCGACCGGCCGGCGCCGGCGAGCTCGGCCGCGGCGACCAGCCCGTTGATCCCCGAGCCGATCACCACGACGTCGTAGCTGTCCCTCATCGGCTGTCGACACCCATCCGGCGCGCGAGCCGCGGCGTGATCCGGCGGTAGTCGGCGGGCTTGACCGGCATCAGCCACTGCTTCGCCTTGGTCCGCCGCGGCACGTCGAGGCCGACGTCGGAGAGCACCTCGTCCACGTTGTGCATCGAGAACGGGATGATGTTGGTGCCCCGTGCGTGCATCCCTCCGGTGCGCTCGCGCATCCAGGCGAGCCGGGCGCGGGTCTGCTCCAGCATCTCCTCCCGCGACGGCACCTGGTGGTGCCCGCCGAGGTGGGAGCCGATCCAGATCGCCGAGACCTCGGCTGACAGCGGCGAGAAGAAGGACGAGTTGTAGCCCGCGAAGCTCAGGTCCGCAACGTTGATCGGGTGGATCTGCCGGTAGAGCAGGAAGTCGCCGTTCTCGTCGAGGAGCTGGTCGAGCACCTCCCGCGGCAGGAACGGGATGTCCTGCGTCCAGCCGGTGGCCGCGATCACGACGTCGGCGCGGAGCACCTGTCCGTTGGCGAGCTCGGCGTGGGGCTTGCCGTCCTTCTCGAGGAAGCGGCTGATCACCGTGTCGCGGTGGACCCGGATCGCTCCGGTCGAGACGCCCTCGAAGAAGCCCTCGGTGGCGAGGGAGACCGTCGACTTCGCGATGTCGGCGAAGGTGCCCTGGGGGATGAGGCCGAGCTTGTCGAGCTTGAGCTGCTTGGTCGTGACGCTCTCGACCGTGCCGAGCATGTTGTTGGCCATCATCGAGTCCTTGGCGTGGAGCAGCCGCTCCGCGCCGTTGACCGAGCGGTAGCGGAACAGGCCCTCGCCGAGGCGGGTGAGCATCAGGTACTTGTAGTTCACGACGCCGCTGACCTTGCGCGGCATCTTCCAGAGCAGCTCGCGGGCGACGACGGAGGTGGCGGCCGCCTCCTTGGCGATCTCGACGGTGATGTCGCAGGCCGACTTGCCGTAGCCGAGGACCACGGTGTGCTTGCCGCGGACCTGGTCCATGCTGTGGAACTCGCTGGAGGGGAGGTACTGCCCGCCGGCCTGCTCGAAGTCCTCGAGGCCCTCGACCGGCGGCACGAAGGGCCGCGAGAAGATCCCGCTCGCCAGCACGAGGTGGTCGAAGTGCTCGGTGCCCTGGGCCGTGGTGACGTCCCAACCGCCGCCGGGCGTGGGGGCGGCGTGCTGCACCTCGGTGTCGAGCCGGACGTACGGCGTGACGCCGAACTCGTCGGCGTAGGACGAGAGGTACGCCGCCACCTGCTCGCCGCTGGGCCACTCGGGGTAGTCGCGCGGCATCTTTTTGTCGGAGAGGCAGTAGGTGCCCTTGTTGTTCTGGGTCTTCAGGCCCGGGTAGCGGCGGGTGCGGCTCCACACGCCGCCGATGTCGGGGGTCTTCTCGAGGACGGTCACGTCGTGACCGAGCTGGCGCAGGACCTTGGCGGAGGAGATGCCGGCGAACCCGGCTCCGACGATCGCGATCTTCATGACGGTGTCCTCACTCGGAGAGCTGCGGGATGGCGGGAACGGCCCCTTCGGGGCCGAGGGCGGAGTAGCCGCCGTCGGCGGCCCAGTCGGCGCCGGTGACGACGGAGGCGGCGTCGGAGACGAGGAAGGCGACGACCGCGCCCACCTCGGCTCCGTCGCCGACGCGGCCGGTCAGGTGGAACGGCGCGGCGACGGCGTCGGTCTTCTCACGGTTGCCGCCGGAGAGCTCGTCCATGATCTTCGACCAGGTCCAGCCGGGGCTGACCGAGTTCACCCGGATGCCGTCGGGCGCGAGGTCCATGGCCATCGAGCGGGTCAGCGAGACGATCGCGGCCTTGGAGGCGGGGTAGACCCAGCGGCCGGTCTGCGCGACCTTGCTGGAGATCGAGGTGAAGTTCACGACCGCCGCGTGCTCGCTGGCCCGCAGGTGCGGATGGGCGGCTCGGACGACCTCCACCATCGACACCACGTTGACGTCGAGGGCCTTGAGCCAGTCGCCGCGGGGCGTGGCGAAGCCGTCGTCCAGGTAGGTCGCCGCCAGGTTCACGACGATGTCGATGCCGCCGAAGCGGTCGACGGTCCCGGCGACCAGGTCGGCGACCGAGCCGTCGTCGGTGACATCGGCGCGGAGGAAGACCACCTCGTCGCCGAGCTTCTCGGCGGCCCGGCCGCCCTCCTCGTCGATGTCGGCGACGACGACACGCGCCCCGGCCCGAGCGAGCGCGCTCACGACCCCGTGGGCCAGCAGCGTTGCGCCGCCGGTGACGATCGCGGTCCGACCGGTCAGATCGGTCATGGTGGGATACCTCCGCCTCAGAGCTGTGCGATGCAGGTCACATCGCGTTGCCGGGAACGTAGACATGCCGGCGAGCGCGCACTATCCGGAAAGCGCGGCCGGCGTCCGCGAACCGCGACGGATCGCAGATCCGCCCCCGCCGGGCGGTGTGGCTTGCCCGTGACGATCGTGCGGGCATTGACATGCACGCCGGAGAGGTGCGCCAATGGGCCAGCCGACCGAAGGAGCAGAGGTGACCCGGACGCTGCTCGCCGAGCACCGCCAGATCGAGACGGCGGACGTCGATGAGGCGCGCCGCGAGGTCGGCGAGCGCTTCTGCGCCCACCGGCTCGAGCTGACCCGCCGTGACGGCCGGCTCGACATGGTGCACAGCTCGGCCTCGATCGGCGCCGACGTCAGCCTCAACTACCTCCGCTACGGCGACGAGGTCCGGATCACGCCCGGCACCTTCGACGACTTCTTCCTGGTCCAGGTCCCGCTGCGGGGCACCGCGCGGGTCCGCGTCGGGGACCAGGTCGTGGCCTCCTCCCGAAGCCGCGCGTCGGTGGGCTCGCCGACCGAGGCCGTCGACATGGTGTGGAGCGACGGGTGCGAGCAGCTGCTCGTCTACCTCCGGCGCCGCGCCGTCGAGGAGCTCGGCGCCGACGGCGACGAGCCGACCCCCGTGGTCTTCACCCCGGCGATGGACCTGGAGACGCCGGCCACCCGCGCCTGGCTGCGCCTGGTCCACCTCGCCCTCGACGACATCGAGGCCGGCGGCGCCCTGTTCCGCTCGCCCCTCGCCTCGACCCACTTCGAGCAGACCCTCATCGCCGGGCTGCTCTCGGCCCAGCCCAACAACCGGCGGCCCGTGGCCGCGCCCGAGACCTCCTGTCCCCGCGTGGTCCGCACGGTGGTCGACCTGATCGAGGCCGAGCCCGAGCGCGCCTGGCGCCTGGCCGAGCTGGCCCGGCACGCGGGCGTCTCGGCCCGCACCCTGCAGGAGGCGTTCCAGCGCGAGCTCGGCATGACGCCGCTCGAGCGGCTGCGGAGCGCACGGATCGCCCGGGCGCGCGCCGACCTGCTCGCCGCGGACCCCGCGACGGTGTCGGTCACCGACGTCGCGGCGCAGTGGGGCTTCTTCCACCTCGGCAGGTTCGCCCAGGCCTATCGCGCGGCCTACCAGGAGCTCCCGTCCCAGACGCTCAAGCGCTGAGCGGGCCGGCTCGGCGCGGACCGGGTCGGGGTCCACGCGTCGTGACAGCCGATGGCCCCGCCGGGATCGAGGAGACGAGCCGGAGACCCGGCGCCGACAGGCCTCGGTCGTCCCCCACGTGGGGGCACCTTTGGTTGCAGTGCGCATGTTTCGCCCGTCGCGGGTACCTCCGATGCACTCGACGATCGAAGGGAGGAACCGCGCATGAGCACGTACGACTTGGGAGCCTCGGCGCTCGACCCGGACAACCCGGGCGATGCCCAGGCAGGCGCCTACGCCGGGACCGGCAGCGGCAGCGGCACGCAGAGCGACAGCAGCGGCGCCACGAGCGGAACGCAGCGTGGTGGTGACAGCGGTGGCGGCGGTGGCGTCAAGGAACAGACGCAGGCCGCGGCGGGCACCGCGAGACAGGAGGCGCAGCACGTCGCCGAGGTGGCGAAGGGTGAGGCGCAGAGCGTCGTGGGGGAGGCGAGGACCCAGGCGAGCCAGCTGCTCGACGACGCCCGCCTCCAGCTCGAGGAGCAGTCCAGTACCCAGCTCGACCGGCTCGTCGGCGTCCTCCGCGAGCTCGGCGACGATCTCGACCGCATGGTGCGCGGCGAGCCCAGCCACGGAGGTCCCGCGCGGGAGCTGGTCGGTGAGGTTGCCGACAGGGCACGAGCCCTGCGCTCCCAGCTCGAAGGGCGCCAGCCGGCGGAGCTCCTCGACCAGGTGCGCGGCTTCGCCCGGCGGCGCCCCGGGACGTTCCTGCTGGGCTCGCTCGTCGCCGGCGTCGTCGCCGGCCGGCTGACGCGAGGCGCTCAGCAGGCCAGCAGCGACGACAGCGACACGCACACCGGGGCGCCGGCAGGGACCGCGTCGGCCGGTGCGCCCGGGTCCGGTTCCGCAGGGCCGCTGGCAGGGACGGCCAGTCCGGTCGCGGGCACGGGCGCCCCCCTGGACCCGCTCTCACCCGGCGCCACCCCGCCCGCGGGCACGCCGCCGCCGGCGACGGGCACCGGCCCGACCGGGGGGATGCCGTGAGCATGCAGCCGCCCACCGATGCCCCGGGCGGGCGGGGCGAGCGGCTGGGCGACCGGCTGGCAGGGATGCCGTCCAGCGCCCCGGACGCCGCGATGCCGCCGCCACCGACGGCCGACCTGTCCGGAGCACGGGACGCTGCCCCACCCGGCGTCCCCCGGGGCGGGGCCCATCTGGAGGAGCGCCCCGACCTGCCTGCCGGTCCCGGGGAGACCCGGTCGCTCGGTGACATCGTCGGCGACATCGCCGGCGACCTCACCACGCTGGTCAAGCAGCAGCTCGACCTCGCCAAGGCCGAGGCGAAGACCGAGGCGGCCAAGGCCGGCAAGGGCGCCGGCTTCCTCGCCGGTGCCGGCGTCGCCGCTCACCTCATGCTCCTGTTCGTGTCGTTGGCACTGATGTTCCTGCTCGGCAGCTGGATGGACCTCGGCTGGGCAGCCCTCATCGTCGGCGTCCTGTGGGCCGTCGCGGCCGCGCTGCTCGCCCAGACCGGACGCCGAGAGCTCATGACCATGAACCCGACGCTGGAGACCACCCAGCGGACCCTGAAGGAGGACGTGCAATGGGCGAAGCAGATGAAGCCCGAATGAGCGCGGAGATCGCCGGCACCCGTCGAGAGCTCTCCCGCGATGTCGACGAGCTCTACGACAAGGTGGCGCCGAGCCGACTCATCGAGCGCCGCAAGGCGTCGTTGCGTGGACGAGTGACCTCGGTGAAGGACCGCGTGATGGGTACGGCCGAGAGCGGTGCGCAAAGCGCGGCGGGCACGGGAAGGAGTGCGGTCAGCACCCTCTCCGACACCGCGTCCGGTGCCGTCCACGGCGTCGAGGGGACTGCCCAGAGCGCCGTGCACGCCGTCGAGACCCGAACCCAGGGCGCACCGCTGGCGGCGGGACTCATCGCGTTCGGGGCCGGCATGGTCGTGTCCGCGCTCGTTCCGGCCTCCGAGGCCGAGACCGCAGCAGCCCGACGGCTGACCGAGGCCGCCCAGGAGCACGGCCTCGTCGACGAGGCCAAGGCCATGGGGCAACAGGTCGGCGAGGACCTCAAGGAGAGTGCCGCCGAGGCGGCCGACCAGCTGAAGGCGTCGGTCCAGGACTCGGCCCAGAGCATCAAGGAGGAAGGACGCACCTCGGCCGAACACGTCCGCGACGACGCCCCGGGAACATGACGAACCACGACCGCGACGCCGACTACCCGGGGGCGGGAGCGGAGACTCCCGTGGAGATCCCGCCCCGCGGGTGGTGGCAGATCACCCGGCGTGCGTGGCGGGAGGCGAAGGCGGACCAGGTGCCGCTCATGGCGGCCGGCGTGGCCTTCTACTCCTTCCTCGCCCTGTTCCCCGCGATGATCGCCGGGGTCCTGCTCTACGGGCTGGTCCGCGACCCGCAGGACGTCGAGGCCCAGGTGCGCGACCTGGGCCGAGCACTGCCGGCGGATGCGACCTCCCTGCTGACCGACCAGCTGAGAGCCATCGCCTCCACGCCCCAGCAGTCGCTCGGGCTGGGGCTGATCGTGAGCCTCGTTCTCGCCCTGTGGAGCGCGTCGGGCGGTGTCGGCAACATGGTGACGGCCATCAACGTGGCCTACGACGAGGAGGAGACCCGGGGGTTCGTCAAGCGCAAGCTCCTCTCGCTCGGGCTGACCCTCGGTGCCATCGTGTTCGTGGTGGTCGCGTTGACCCTGGTCGCCGCGGCGCCCGCCGTGCTCGACGACCTCATCGGCTCCGGGCCGCAGCGGTGGCTGCTCGAGGGCCTCCGGTGGCTCGGGCTCGTCGCGGTCATGACGGTGATGCTCGCACTCCTGTACCGGCTCGCACCCGACCGCGACGACCCCCGCCTGTCGTGGGTCTCGGTCGGCGCGAGCGTCGCCACCGTGATCTGGGTCGTCGCGAGCCTCGGGTTCTCGCTCTACGTCAACTCCTTCGGTTCCTACAACGAGACCTACGGCGCGTTGGCTGGTGTCGTCATCCTCCTGCTGTGGCTGTGGCTCACCATGTTCGTCGTCCTCCTCGGAGCCGAGGTCAACGCCGAGGCCGAGCAGCAGACCGTCACGGACACCACTGTCGGGCCGCCGCGACCCCTCGGGGAGCGGCATGCGGTCAAGGCGGACACCCTCCCCGGCGAGCGGGTACCGGACCGCGCGGAACCACCGCGACGGCAGGGTGAGCCGGGTCGGGGCGGAGCGCCCACCGACTCCCGCCGACGGAGCTGACCGGCCGGCAAGAATGGGGTACGCCGCACCCGAGGTGCTGGCGCCGTGAGGGTGATGCGCGCATACTCACCCCCACGGCGGGTCTGGCAGTAGGCCACCGGTAGGAGCGTCGAACGGGAGCGCCTGCGGTGGATGACGGGAAGCACGCATGACGGCGGGCGCGCGGCCGACCCGGTTGACGATCGTCGAGGACCACGTGCTCTTCGCGGAGTCGGTCGCCGCGACCCTGGCTCACGAGGGCTACCTGGTCAAGCGCATCAACCTCGCCGACTCGCGGGCGACGCTCGCGTCCGTGCTGGCGTGCGTGCTGCGCTCGGTGCCCCGCGTGGTGCTGCTCGACCTGGACCTGGGCCGGATCGGCGACGGCATCCGTCTGGTCGCCCCGTTGGCCGGCGCGGGGGTGTCGGTCGTCGCCCTCACCGATGGTCGGCGCCGCGGGGGAGAGTGCCTGCGGCGGGGGGCGAAGGCCGTCGTACCGACGACGGGCTGTCTCGAGGAGGTCCTGGCCGCCGTCGGCCGCGTCCGGGACGGGCTCCCGGCGATGGCCGCCGCCGAGCGCGCGGAGCTGGTCGAAGCCGCGCTGCGCGATCGCGAGGAGGCCCGGAGGCTACGGGCCCGGCTGGAGCACCTCACCCCGCGCGAGAGGGAGATCCTCGGGGCCCTGATGGACGGTGCGCAGGTGCGTGACATCGCGCGTACCTGTGTCGTCGCCGAGGCGACGGTGCGCACGCAGGTCAAGTCGATCCTGGCGAAGCTGGACGTGCGCTCGCAGGTGGCGGCCGTGGGCGCCGCCGCCCGGGTGGGCTGGCGCCCGCCCGGGCCCGACCGGAGCCGGGCGAGCTGACCGGTCGGCGCCTCGACCGCTCGCCGCTGGACGGATCCCACAACGATTCGCCACCAAGCCTGTGGGATCCGCGCTGTCCCGTGCGCGTCGCGAGATGGAAGGGTCGAGAACGTGCCAACGGTCTCGCGAATCGCCATCGTCAACCGCGGTGAAGCCGCGATGCGTCTGATCCACGCCGTGCGGGACATCAACGCCCGGCCCACGTCCGGGAACGAGCAGATCCGCACCATCGCGCTGCACACGGACGTCGATGCCGGCTCGGCCTTCGTGCGGGAGGCCGACGAGGCCTACCTGCTCGGCGCGGCCGCGGACCGGCCCTATCTCGACCTCGCCGTCCTCGAGCGGGCGCTGACCGCGAGCGGGGCGGACGCGGCCTGGGTCGGGTGGGGCTTCGTGGCCGAGGACCCGGCGTTCGCCGAGCTGTGTGCGCGGCTCGGGGTCACCTTCATCGGCCCCGGCGCCGAGGCGATGCGCCGGCTCGGCGACAAGATCGGCTCGAAGCTGATCGCCGAGGAGGTCGGCGTACCCGTGGCGCCGTGGAGCCGCGGCGGCGTCGACAGCCTCGAGGCGGCGCTCGCCAGCGCCGAGCGGATCGGCTACCCGCTGATGCTCAAGGCCACCGCCGGTGGCGGCGGTCGGGGCATCCGGAAGGTCACGTCCGCCGAGGAGCTCACCGACGCCTACCAGCGCACCCGCGACGAGGCCGAGCGCGCGTTCGGCAGCGGCGTGGTCTTCCTGGAGAAGCTGGTCACCGACGCCCGCCACGTCGAGGTCCAGGTGATCGCCGACGGCCAGGGCACCGCGTGGGCGATCGGCGTGCGCGACTGCTCCGTGCAGCGCCGCAACCAGAAGGTCATCGAGGAGTCGGCCTCGCCGCTGCTCGAGGACGCCCAGACCGCCGACCTCAAGGCGGCGGCCGAGCGACTCGCCAACGCGGTCGGCTACGCCGGCGCCGGCACCGTCGAGTTCCTCTACCACCCCGGCGAGCGCACCTTCGCGTTCCTCGAGGTCAACACCCGGCTCCAGGTCGAGCACCCGATCACCGAGGAGGTGACCGGCACCGACCTGGTCGCCCTGCAGATCCAGGTGGCGCGGGGCATCCCCCTGTCCGGCGAGCGGCCGGTCGAGCGGGGCCACGCCGTCGAGGCCCGACTCAACGCCGAGGACCCCGACCGCGACTTCGCGCCCGCCCCGGGCCGGATCAGCCGGCTCGAGCTGCCCGCCGGACCGGGCATCCGGGTCGACACCGGCGTCGCCGAGGGCGACGTCATCCCCGCCGACTTCGACTCGATGATCGCCAAGGTCATCGCGTGGGGCGCCGACCGCGAGCAGGCGCTGGCCCGCCTGCGCCGCGCGATGGGGGAGACCACCGTCGTCATCGAAGGCGGCGCCACCAACAAGAGCTTCATCCTCGACCTGCTCGACCAGCCCGAGGTCGTCGGGCCCGCGAGCGAAGCGAGCCTGGCCCGGCGGGAGGCAGGGAGCGGGGAGCGAAGCGACCACGATGCCTCGTCGGGGGGCACACGGGGGGCGAAGCCCCCCGTGCGGTGGGCCGACACCGGCTGGATCGACCGGGTCCGCGGCGAGGGCCGGCTGCAGTCGGCCCGGCACTCCGGCGTCGCGCTCGTCGCGGCCGCCATCGAGGCCTACGACGAGGAGGAGCGCGCCGAGATCGCCCGCTTCCTGCAGGCTGCGCAGGGCGGGCGCCCGCAGGTCCAGCACGACCCGTCCCGCACCATCGAGCTCAAGCTGCGCGGGACGACCTACGCCCTCACGGTGCGGCAGACCGGACCGGCGCAGTACGACGTGACCGTCGCCGGCGGAGGTGCCGAGCGCACCGTGACCGCCGTGCTCGACCGGATCGACGACGTGCACGGTCGGCTGACGCTCGACGGCCACCGCTACCGGCTGGTCACCGCCACCCACGGGACGGTCCACGTCGTCGAGGTCGACGACGTCATGCACCGGGTCAGCCGCGACGAGGGCGGCATGGTGCGCTCGCCCGCGCCGGCTCTCGTGGTCGCCACCCCGGTCGCCGTCGGTGATGAGGTCGCCGCCGGGCAGCCGGTGCTGGTGCTCGAGTCGATGAAGATGGAGACCGTCCTCTCCGCGCCGTTCGCCGGCCGGATCAAGGAGCTGATGGTCCGCGTCGGCGGCCAGGTCGAGACCGGCGCGCCGCTGGTGCGCCTGGACCCGACCGGCGACGCCGACGAGGCCGCCGCCGACGCCGGCGCGGCGTCGGCCGTCGACCTCGACCTGCCGACCTCGCACCGGGCGAGCGTCGCCACCGACTGCCTGGGCGCACTCAGCGGCCAGCTCCTCGGCTACGACGTCGCGCCCGACCAGCGCGGCACCCTGCTCGCCACTCACCTCGCGACCCGCGAGCCGGGCGCGCTGCGCGCCGAGATGGACCTGCTCGCCCTCTTCGCCGACTTCGCCGAGCTCAGTCGCAACCGGCCCGCCGGCGACGAGGGGCACACCGAGCTGCGGGTGCACAGCTCGCGGGAGCACTTCCACACCTACCTGCGCAGCCTCGACCCCGACCGTGGCGCGTTCCCGGACCACTTCCGCGACAAGCTGCTCCGGGTGCTCGGGCACTACGGCATCACCGACCTCGAGCGCACGCCCCAGCTGGAGCGGGCGGTGTTCCGGGTGTTCCTGGCCCAGCAGCACCCCTCCGACGTCGACATCGCCGTCGGTGTGCTGCAGCGCTGGCTGAGCACGCCGCCGCCGCCCCCGGCCGAGGAGCGGGCCGAGGCGCGGGCGCTGCTCGAGCGCCTCGTGCGGGCCACCCAGCTCCGGTTCGCGGTGGTCGGCGACCTGGCCCGGTCGGTCCGGTTCGCCTGGTTCGACCAGCCGCTGGTCGACGACGAGCGGCGCGCGGTGCTCGAGGGCGTGGCTGCCGAGGTCGCCGCCCTCACCGACGACGCCACTCCCGACCGCGACGCCCGGATCGCCGCTCTGACCGCGATCCCCGAGCCGCTCGTCGGCTTCCTCCGCGACCGGCTCGCCGACGGCCTGCCCGGGCGGGAGCCCCTGCTGGAGGTGCTGATCCGGCGCCACTACCTCGAGTACGACCTGCACGACCTGACCGTCACCTCGGCCGGCGAGCACGGCGACCGCCCGGTGGTGCACGCCGAGTACGCCACCGACGACAAGGGCGCCACGCGGGTCGTCTCCACGATCGGCGACGTGGCCGAGCTGGCCGACCCCGCCAGTGCCCTCGGCGCGGCGATCACCGCCGCGCTGACCGAGGACCACGACGATGTCGTCGAGATCTACCTGCGCTGGCCCGACGCTCCCGCCGACCCCGACAGGGCCTCGGCCGAGGTCGCCAAGATGCTCGCGGGCCAGGACTTCGCCGCCCGCGCCCGTCGCGTCTCGGTCGCGATCTGCCCGAGCGCGCCGCAGCCGGTCGACTACTTCACGTTCCGTCGCGACGGTGGCGAGCTGGTGGAGGACACCCTGATCCGCGGCATGCACCCGATGGTCGGGCGCCGGCTCAACCTGTGGCGGCTGCGGGAGTTCGACGTGACCCGGCTCGCCGCGCCCGACGACGTGCTGCTCTACGAGTGCGTCGCCCGCACCAACCCCGCCGACCGGCGCCTGGTCGCCGCGGCGCAGGTGCGCCAGCTGGCCGTCGTCCGCGATGACGAGGGGCGGGTGATCGCGCTCCCGCACGCCGAGCGCGCCGTCGAGAACTGTCTCGAGGCGATCCGCCGGGTGCGTACGGCGCGTGGCCGCGAGGGCACCAAGCTCGACGTCAACCACGTGTGGGTCACGGTGTGGCCGGTGGTTGACGCCGACCTCGACCAGCTGACCGCGCTGCAGGGCAAGATCACGCCGCTCAGCGAAGGCGCGGGCATCGAGGAGGTGCTCGCCGAGGGCCGGGTCGCGGGCCCCGACGGCGGTGCGCCGACCCCGCTGGCGATCCGCTTCCATGCCAAGCCCGGCGCGGGCGTCGTGGCCGACGTGGTCGCGCCGCCGACCGAGCCGCTGGCCCCGCTCGACGACTACGCCGGCAAGGTGCTGCGCGCCCGCCGGCGCGGGCTGGTCTACCCCTACGAGCTGCAGCCGGTGCTCGCCGGCGGCGGCACCGTGGTCGAGCACGACCTCGACGCGAACGGTGTCCTGGTGCCCGTCGACCGGGCGCCGGGGCAGAACACCGCGGGCATCATCGTCGCCGTCGTCTCCACCCCGACGTCGCTGCACCCCGAGGGCGTCACCCGCGTCGTGCTCTGCGGCGACCCGCTCATGTCCCTCGGCGCGCTCTCGGAGCCCGAGTGCGCCCGGGTGATCGCGGCGATCGACCTCGCCGAGCAGATGGGTGTCCCGGTCGAGTGGTTCGCCGTCTCCGCCGGTGCCCGGATCTCGATGGAGAGCGGCACCGAGAACATGGACTGGGTGGCCGCCGCGCTGCGCCGGATCGTCCACTTCACCCAGGCCGGCGGCGAGATCAACATCGTGGTCGCCGGGATCAACGTCGGGGCCCAGCCGTACTGGAACGCCGAGGCCACGATGCTGATGCATACCAAGGGCATCCTCGTGATGACCCCGGACAGCGCGATGGTGCTCACCGGCAAGCAGTCCCTCGACTTCTCCGGTGGCGTCTCGGCCGAGGACAACCACGGCATCGGCGGCTACGACCGGGTGATGGGGCCCAACGGCCAGGCGCAGTACTGGGTCCCCGACCTGGCTGGCGCGTTCGGCGTGCTGATGGCGCACTACGACCACACCTACGTCGCTCCCGGCGAGACCGGGCCGCGGCGCGCGCCCTCGACCGACCCGGTCGAGCGCGACGTGACGTCGTACCCGCACCCGGGCGCGGACTTCTCGACCGTCGGCGAGGTCTTCTCGCCCGAGCACAACCCCGACCGCAAGAAGCCGTTCGACATCCGCACCGTGATGCGGGCGCTGGCCGACGCCGACCACGAGATGCTCGAACGCTGGGCCGGCATGGCCGACGCCGACACGGCGGTGGTCGTCGACACCCGGATCGGTGGCTATCCGGTCAGCCTGGTCGGCATCGAGTCGAAGCCGGTGCCGCGCGCCGGCTTCCCGCCCACCGACGGCCCGGACACCTACACCGCGGGCACCTTGTTCCCGCGGTCGTCGAAGAAGGTGGCGCGCGCGATCAACGCCGCCTCCGGCAACCGGCCGCTCGTCGTGCTGGCGAACCTGTCGGGCTTCGACGGATCCCCGGAGTCGATGCGCAACCTCCAGCTGGAGTACGGCGCCGAGATCGGCCGCGCGATCGTCAACTTCGAGGGCCCGATCGTGTTCTGCGTGATCTCCCGCTACCACGGAGGCGCGTTCGTCGTGTTCTCCAAGCAGCTGAACCCGGGGATGACGGTGCTCGCGATCGAGGGCTCCTACGCGTCGGTGCTCGGTGGTGCCCCGGCCGCGGCCGTCGTGTTCGCCGCCGAGGTCGCCAAGCGGGCGGCCTCCGACCCGAAGGTCGCCGAGCTCCAGGAGCGGATCGACCACGCCCAGGACGGTGAGCGCGGCGCCCTGGTCGTCGAGCTCGCCGAGCTGAGGGCACAGCTGCGGGCCGACAAGATCGCCGAGGTCGCGGCCGAGTTCGACGGCGTCCACGACATCCACCGCGCGGTGCGGGTCGGCTCGGTCGACGAGGTGATCGCGGCGAGCGACCTGCGGCCGAAGGTGGTCGAGGTGATCGAGCGGAGCTGGCGCGGCTGATCTCGGCCAGGTCCCTCAGCTGATCTCGGGCAGCTCCTGGCCCGCGCCGAGCAGCGCCCGGAACGGATCGCCTCGGGCGGCCAGCCGGTCGAGGACCGTCCGGATCGTCCAGCGGTCGGGGCGCAGCTCGGGGTCGTCGAGCTCGCCCCACCCGATCGGCACCGAGACGGGCGCCCCGGCAGCCGGGCGCGGCGAGTACGGCGCGACCAGGGTCTTGTTGACCGCGTTCTGCGTGTAGTCGAGCCGGGCCCGTCCCTTCCGGGCTCGGACCTCCCACTTCCAGCTGACCAGGTCCGGGAGGACCTTGCCGACCGTCCGGGACAGCCGCTCCACCCAGGCCCGCGTGTCGTCGAAGGTGTAGCCGGCGACCACCGGGATCCACACCTGGATGCCGCGGCGCCCGGTGACCTTGGGCCGCGCGAGGACACCGAGGTGGTCCAGCGCGGTGCGGTGCAGCCGGGCGAGGGTCAGCACCTCCTCCCACGTGGTGTGCTCGCCCGGGTCGATGTCGACGAGGGCGTACGTCGGCTCCTGCGGTGAGGCCACCAGAGACGTCCACGGGTGCCACTCGAGCGCGCCGAAGTTGGCGGCCCACACCAGCGCGGCGGGCTCGTCCGCGACGACGTAGGTCGTCGTCTCGCCGGGATCGGCGTCCGGGTTGTCCCAGGCGCCGAGCCACTCCGGCGCGTGGTCGGGCCGCTGCTTGTGCCAGAACCCCGGCGCGTCGGCGCCGTCGGGGTAGCGGTGCAGGTTGAGCGGCCGCCCCCGGAGGTAGGGGAGCGCGACGGGAGCGATCCGGGCCGTGTAGGCGAGCAGCTCCCGTTTGGTGACCGGCGGGTCGCCGGGGAAGAGCACCTTGTCGAGGTTGGTGACCTTCAGCCTGCGGTCGAACACCTCCCAGGTGCCCTGCTCGCCGAGGTCCTCGAGCTCGGCGACGGCCTCGTCCGGCAGGGGATCGGGCAGCAGCACCTCCTCGGCCTCGGAGGCCGGGGCGCCCGAGCGCCAGGCCCGGTCCGGGTCCGCGGCGACGTCGTCGTTGGTGCGCCCGGTCAGCACGGAGCGCGGGTGCTCCTCGGGGTCCCAGCCGTCGACTGCGTGCTGGTCGCGCTTGTGCAGGAGCATCCACGACTCCCGGTCGCCTTCGTCGCCGGTCCGCACCAGCACGAGCCGGCCGTGCAGCTTGTGGCCGTGCACCTCGGCGTGCAGCTCGCCGTCGCGTACGGCGGCCCGCGGGTCGTCGGTCTTCACCGGCTGCCAGGTCCCGGTGTCCCACACGATGACGTCGCCGCCGCCGTACTGCCCGGACGGGATGACGCCCTCGAAGTGCAGATACTCGATGGGGTGGTCCTCGACGTGCACGGCCAGCCGCCGCGTCCCGGGGTCCAGGGTCGGCCCCTTCGGCACCGCCCAGCTCACCAGGACACCGTCGATCTCGAACCTCAGGTCGTAGTGCAGCCTGCGGGCCCGATGGCGCTGGACGACGAACCGCGCGCCGTCGCGACCGCCCGCCACGGCGCCCGCGGGCTCGGGCGTGCGCGTGAAGTCCCGCTTGCGCCGGTACCGCTCGAGCAGCTCACCCATGCGCGAGCGGTGCCCGCCCCGGCCTCATCCATGCGGGCCGCGCAGCACGCGGGCGCGTAGGCGGTGCAGGCGCGGGACGATGCCGTAGACCACGATCGGCACCGCGATCGTCGCGAGCACGAAGGTGCGCAGCACCACGGGCAGGTCGCCGAGCCAGCCGCCGAGCAGCAGGTTGAGCACGGTGAGCGTCGGGAACACCGCGAGCCAGATCATGAGGGCGAGCTGGTGGCGCGAGGGGGCGGGGACGGCGAGCTCGGACATCGTGCTCCTCAGGTCGGCCGGCCGGAAGGGGCCGGGTCTGGTGAACACCCCCGAGGGGCCGGGGTAGTCCCGGCCCCTCGTGTGACCTGCGCCGCTCAGCGCGCCGTGCGCCACCACCGCGCGGTGGCCCCGACGGCGAGTGCGGTCCCCACCGCGGTCAGCAGCGCGCCCTCGCCGAGGTACCACTCCGTGCGGGGACCGGCCACGGTCAGCAGGTCGCCGACGAAGTAGATGCTCGCGTTCAGGCCGGCGTGGAGCACCAGGACCGGCCAGATGCTGCGGCTGTCCAGGCGCAGCCACACCAACGGCCAGGCGAGCGCGGTGGTCTGGGTGAGGAACAGGGCGACGGCGTACGCCAGCGGGATCCCGTCGGGGACGGCACCCGGGATGAGCACCATGAGCGGGACGTGGGCGAGCCCCCACGCGATGCCGTACGTCGTCGCGACCGTGCCGCGCCCCGCGACCTCCGCCATCCGCACGACCAGCCAGGAGCTCCAGCCGAGCTGCTCTCCGAGGGCCAGGGCGATCCACGGGACCAGGCCCGGCAGCAGGGCGACGAGGACGGCGACCGGCGCGGGCAGGCCGCCGAATTGCTCCTCGAGCTCGGTGACCTCGAAGCCGGCGACGTCGCTCAGCCAGGCCGGGAGGTAGGCGAACGCGGCGGAGAGGACCGGGACCAGCCAGGCGACCGCGAGCAGCCGGAGCCGCACGCGCCGGAAGCCCCAGTCGGGGCCGATCCGGCTGACCAGCCAGGCCACGAGCATCGAGACGGTCGGGACGAAGGCGCCGCCGAACAGCGCCAGCTGGCCGGCGACCGGCACGTCGTCGAGGTTCCCGACGTCGGCGCCGTTGGCCCGGGCCACCAGGACCAGGCCGACGGTGGCGACCACCTCGGTGGCGGCGAAGGCGGCGAGTCCGCGGCGCAGACGCCGGGTGCGGTCGGGGGAGTGCGGCGGTGCCGCGAGGGGCGTGGTCGTCATGGCCGCACTCCATCGCTCGGACCCGTCCCGGCGCAGGAGGCTGCAGTCCCGTCCTGGTCACCGGTGGAGTCGGGACCGGTGTCCCTGGTCGGCACCCGGCGGGGTCCGCGAGGATGTGCCGGTGACTCGACCGTCGGCCCTCCTCGTGCCCGTGACGGTCCTGGCGTTGCTGGTCGCCGGTGTGGCCCTGGCCTGGTACGCCGAGGCGCCCGAGCCGGGCTACCTCGGTCTCGACGTGGCGGTCGGCCTGAGCTGTGCCGCCGTCGGTGGGCTGGTGCTGTCCCGGTTGCCGCGCCAGCCGATCGGCTGGCTGTTCGGCGTCTGCGCCCTGGGGCTGGCCGCGCAGGCCGCGGCCGGCGGGTACGCCGTCGCCGCGCACGCCCGCGGCTGGCCGCTGGAGGCGCTCGCGTTCTGGACCACCAACTGGGTCTTCGTCGTCGGCCTGGTGC
The DNA here is from genome assembly GCF_019192965.1 of Nocardioides daeguensis. GTDB lineage: Bacteria > Actinomycetota > Actinomycetes > Propionibacteriales > Nocardioidaceae > Nocardioides > Nocardioides daeguensis. The sequence continues at coordinate 202,136 of NZ_JAHTKU010000003.1, read as the reverse complement.
CAGCACTGCTGCTCCTGCTGCTCCTGCCGGACGGCCGGTTGCCGTCTCGCGCGTGGCGGCCCGTCATGGTCGGCGAGGTGGTCCTCGGCGTCGCGCTCACGGTGGTCCTCATGCTGCGCGACGAGGCCTGGGCGTGGGGCGTCGTCGTCGAGAACCCGGTCGGCCGGCTCTCGACCGACGACGTGGCCGGCCCGGCGTTCGCCACGGTCATGGTCACCGCGGTCGTCGCCGGCTCGGCCGCCCTGGTGAGCCGGCTGCGCGGCGACCGCGGCGAGGCCGAGCGCCGGCAGATGTACCCGCTGCTCGGCGCGGGGCTCGCCGTCGCCGTCGCGGTCGTCGTCGACGCGGCGCTGCCGGTCGGGTCGGTGCTCGGGCTGTGGCTGGTCGCCCTGGCCCTGACGACGCTGCCGGTGGCGGTGGCGTTCTCGGTGTTCCGGCACCGGCTGTTCGAGATCGAGGTCGTGGTCCGCCGTACCCTCGTCCACGTCGTCGCCTCCGCCGTCCTGCTCGGCGTCTACCTCGCCGTCGTCGCCGTCGTCGACGTGCCGATCCTGGGCGCCGCGGTGGTGGCGGTCGGGTTCGCGCCGGTGCGTGACCAGGTGCAGCGGTCTCTTGCCCGGTTGTTGTTCGGCGACCGCAGCGACCCGGCGACGGCGCTCTCGCTGCTGGGGCGCCGGCTCGAGGACGCCTCGGAGACGCCGCTGAGGGGCGCGGCCAACGTCGTCGCGACCACGCTGCGGCTGCCGGCGGCGACGGTCCTCGATGGCGCCGGCCGGACCGTCTCGGCCCACGGCAGCGTGCCGACCGACGGCCTGACCGTGCCGCTCGTCGCGGCCGGCCGCGCCGAGGGTGAGCTGCGGGTGGCGCGGCGCTCGCCCGACGAGCGGCTCTCCGCCGCCGACGAGGCCGTGCTCGCCGAGCTGGCCCGTCCACTCGCGCTGGCTCTCGCGACGGCCCGCCTCGACGCGGAGGTACGACGCTCGCGCGCGCTCCTCGTGTCTGCGCGCGAGGAGGAGCGGCGCCGGCTGCGCCGCGAGCTGCACGACGGGCTCGGGCCGGGGCTGGCGGCGATCGGGATGGAGCTGGACCTCGCCATCGCGCTCGCCGGCGAGCGCGAGGACGTCGGCGTCCGGGCGACCGCGCGGGCCCGGGAGCTGGCCGGGACGCTCATCGGCGACGTGCGTCGCATCGTGCACGAGCTGAGGCCCGCGGCGCTCGACGAGCTGGGCCTGGTCGGGGCGCTGGAGGACCTCGCGCTGACGCCCGGTGCCGGCCCCCGGGTACGGGTGGAGGCGACGACGCTGCCGGAGCTGCCCGCGGCCGTCGAGGTGGCGGCGTACCGGATCGCCCAGGAGGCGCTGGCCAACGCGGTCCGGCACGCGGGGGCGGACGCGGTGACGATCGCGGTCGACGTGCAGGGGGCGTGGCTGCGGGTGCAGGTCCGCGACCACGGGCGAGGGATGCCCGACCCCGTGGTCGAGGGCGTCGGGTCCGCCAGCATGCGCGAGCGCGCCGCCGAGGTGGGTGGCCGGTTCTGGCGCGGAGCGGCACCCGGTGCTGGCACCATCGTGCGCGCCGAGCTGCCGTGGAAGGAGGACCGGTGAACGGACTGCGGGTCGTGCTGGTCGACGACCACCCGATGGTGCGGGAGGGGCTGCGTGCCGTCCTCGAGCACCTCGGTGGCGCCGAGGTCGTCGGCGAGGCCGGGGACGGCGAGGAGGCCGTCCGCGTCGTCGGCGACACCCGCCCGGACGTCGTGGTGATGGACCTGACGATGCCCGGCCTGTCCGGCATCGAGGCGACCCGCCGGCTGGTCGACGCCGACCCCGGCCTCGGCGTCCTCGTGCTGACCATGAGCGAGGACGACGCCTCGGTGTTCGCCGCGCTGCGGGCCGGAGCACGGGGCTACGTGCTCAAGGGCGCCTCCGGCTCCGAGCTGCTCGCCGCCGTGGGCAGCGTGGCGCGCGGTGAGGCGGTGTACGGCGCCGCCGTCGCCGGCCGGATCCGCCGCTTCCTCACCGAGGGCCTGGACCGTGGCCTGCCGGCCGACCCGAGCCCCTTCCCGGAGCTGACGGCGCGCGAGCGGGAGATCCTCGATCTCCTGGCCGACGGTCTCGCCAACGCCGACATCGCCCGCACCCTGTTCCTCAGCCCGAAGACCGTGCGGAACGTCGTCAGCGCGGTCTACGCCAAGCTGCAGGTCGCCGATCGCGCCCAGGCCGTGGTGCGGGCGCGCCAGGCGGGCCTCGGCACGCCCTGAACCGGGCGCACCGCGGCCCCACCACCCCCCAAGGCGGTGGGGCCGCGGCGACCGGGGAGGCCGACGCTCAGATGTCGTTGGCCAGGATGTTGTCGATGTTGCGCTCGGCGAGCGCGGTGATCGTGACGAACGGGTTGACCGTGGTGTTGCCGGGGATCAGAGCGCCGTCGATGACGTACAGGCCGTCGTACCCGGCGAGGCGGCCGTAGTTGTCGGTGGCCTTGTTGAGGACGGCGCCGCCCAGCGGGTGGTAGGTGAGCCCGTCCTGCCAGACCTTGTAGCCGCCGAAGAGGTCGGTGCGGTAGATCGTCCCCTCCTTGCTGTTGATCTTGTCGAAGATCGTCTTGGCCATGGTGATCGAGTCCTGCTTCCACGCGGTCTGCCAGGACAGGTCGACCTTGCCGGTCGAGGCGTTCCAGCTGAACTCCGCGCGCCGGGTGGTGCGGGTGATCGAGAGGTACAGCGAGGCGTAGGTCTCGATGCCGGTCGGCAGGGGAGCGACCTCGGCGAAGGCGCCGCCCGCGTCCCAGTTGTCGATGCCCGAGCAGGGGATCGTCGACTGCAGCTCGCCGGTCGGGTCCCACATGTGGTTGGCGCGCCCGCACATGACGTTGCCGTTGTCGCCCCAGCCCTTGCCGATCTCGCCGTTGAGGTTGGGGAGCACGCCGGTCGCCTTGAGCTTGACCAGCAGCTTGCTGGTGCCGACGCTGCCGGCGGCGAAGAACACCTTCGCGGCGGTGACGGTCTTGGTCGCGACGACGTCGCCGGTGGTGTTGATCTGGTCGATCGTCACCGTGTAGCCGGGACCGCCGGACACGGGGGCGACCGAGGTGACCTTGTGCAGCGGGGAGACGTTGACCCGGCCGGTGGCGAGCGCCTGCGCGAGATAGGTCTGCACGAGCGACTTCTTGCCGTGGTCGTTGCCGTACATGACCTGGCCGTCGAGCGCGGACCGGGTGACGGTGCCGGCCTGCTCGGCCTTCATGTAGTTCCAGTCGTAGACGTCGGGCACGAAGGTCCACGCGAACCCGGAGCGCTGCGCGTGCTTCCGGCCGACCCGGGCGTACTGGTAGCAGGCGGCGGTCTCGAACCAGGTGGGGTCGATGGCGCCGACGCCGAGGCCGGCGTTGGCTCGCGGGTAGTAGGTGTCGTACATCTCGGCGGCGTCGACCGAGGGCAGGATCGAGCTGAACCGGGACTGCTTCGGCGTCACCGCCATGCCGCCGTTGACCAGCGAGCCGCCGCCGACGCCGCGGCCCTGGTAGACCGTGATGCCGGCGAACTCCTCGGCGTCGAGGACGCCGGTGTAGCGCTCGATGTTGCTGTCGATCGGGAAGCCGAAGAAGTTGCTGACCGGTGCCTTCGTCTTCGTGCGCAGCCAGTAGGCGCGCTTGTCGGGCGCGGTGACCTTGGGGAAGATCTTGCCGTCCGAGCCGGGGGTGTCCCACGTCATGCCCATCTCGACCATCTCGACCGGTACGCCGGCCTGCGCGAGCCGGAGCGCGGCCACGGCGCCGCCGTACCCGGTGCCGATGACGAGCGCCGGGACCTGGGCGCCGTTGCCGATGGCCGCGCCGGCGGCCGGGCTGGTCAGCGCCGGCAGTCCGAGGGACGCGGCTCCGACGGCTGCACCGGTGGTCGTCAGGAACCCGCGACGGGTGAAGCCGGACGGCGCGGAACGGGGGCTGGATGACATGTGACCTCCATCACAAGGGGCAGGATCAGAACGTGTTCTACCGGTTGTGGTGAGGGTTCGTCACTACTTACCGGCCGGTAACCTGCGCCGGGCCCGGATTCCTGCCGGCGGCGCCCCCAGCTTTCTGGGTCCCGAAGCACCCCCGGGTTCCGGGATGGTGCCCGGCGCCGGGGGTCTCGATGCTGGGGACGCTCCTGTCCGCTCCGGTCACCAGAGGAACCCATGCATCCCCGAACCAGCCGGCGCCTGCGCGCCCTCGGCGGCCTGGCCGCCCTCGTGGCGGCCCTCGCCGTCCCGGTCCCGGCGGCCGACGCCGCCGCGAAGCCGCGCTGCGGGGGACTGCGCGCCACCATCGTCGGCACCAGCGGCGACGACGTCCTGCGCGGCACTCGTGGCAAGGACGTCATCGTCGGCCGCGGCGGCGACGACCGGATCCTGGGCCGCGGCGGCCGGGATGTCATCTGCGGTGGCGGCGGCAAGGACGTGATCGTCTCGGGGTCCACCGGGGGCTCGCGGCTGCTCGGCGAGGGCGGCGCCGACCGGGTCGCAGGCAACGGCGCCGGCGACCGCGTGGAGGGCGGAGTGGGGAACGACGTCCTCCAGACGACCGCGCGCGGCGTCACGATCACGGGCGGCGCCGGCGACGACCGGCTCACCGGCGGCGCGTACGACGACCGCCTCGACGGCGGCCCCGGCGACGACGCCCTCCATGGCGGCGCGGGTTCGGACATCCTGCACGGCGACGACGGCGCGGACCGGCTCTGGACGGACGGGGGTGTCGGCGACCAGGTGTGGGGAGACGCCGGCAACGACGCGCTCGTCGCGGACGCGGCCAGGGCGCAGCTGATCGGTGGCGCGGGCGACGACCTGCTCCGCGCGCAGGCGGCGGGGGTGCTGCTGCTCGGCGGGGACGGGGACGACCAGCTTGACGGGGCCGACGCACCCGGGGCCGCGGACGGCGGGTTCGGCGACGACCTGATCCTGCTCGGGGACGGCGACGACGCCGACGTGCACGGCGGACCTGGCAACGACGAGATCGATGGCGGGGGCGGGGACGACGTCCTCGACGCCGACGACGGGGTTGACACCTGCCGCGGCGGCCCCGGCGCGGACACCTGTCACGGCGGTGCGCCCGAGGGGCCCGAGAACACCCCGGGCGACCCGGACCGCTGCGACGCCGAGGAGCAGATCTCCTGCCGCGCGGGCGCCCTGCCCGCCCGATGGCGGGTGCACCTCGAGGGCACCGCGGTGCACACGGTCGGGGACAGCGACCAGACCACGACCGTCTGGTCGCTCACGGGCGAGGTCGTCAGCACGCTCGCCCAGGACGGCGTCACCTGGTACTTCCTCGGCGCCGGTCTCAGCGGGACCTGGCACGCCGAGGGCCACTCGCAGTACTGCACCATCAACGGCAGTGGCCCCCTCGAGGACGGTGACCTGTCCTTCGTCCTGGCCCTCGACGAGCCCGGCCGGGCCTACCGCTTCCAGTGGGGCGGCCTGGCCGACCTGACCGCGACGGCGACCTGTCCCTGGGGCGAGGAGCCGCACCAGGTCCACGCCGACACTCAGGGCGAGGTGGTGGCGGACTGGAACCCCGCCGACCTCGCCACCCCGCTGGCCGGGCACCAGGACTCCCAGTCCGGCGAGGCGGACGACACCCTGGCCTACACCTGGACGATCACACCGCTGGACTGAGCACGATCCGGGCGAGCGCCAGCCGAGCCGCGCCGGTGAGCTCGACCCGCTCGCCCGTGGTCGCGACGTCGCCCGCCCCCAAGGTGGTGTCGTCGGTCGCGCCCAGCCGGACGGTGCCCTCAAGGACGACCAGGACCACCGTCCCCGCCGCCGGTACGACGACCGGCGCGTCGCCGTCCGCCAGCACCCGCACGTCCACGGTGGCCCGCGCCGCGCCCCGTCGGGTCATCACGTTGAGGTCGCGGGTGGGCTGCTCGACGGTGCACCGCACGGGCACGCCGCCGTCGAAGGCGAACGGCTCGTCGCGACGCAGCACGCGGGTCCGGTCGGGCAGCCGCAGCGTCATCGTGGAGCCCTCGACCAGCACGATGATCCGGTCGATGCCGGGGAACGCCGAGAAGTCACCGCTCTGCGCGACCTCCGCGAGGCTCACCCGCCAGGTGAAGTCATCGGGGGTGCCGCCGAGGGCGATCTCGGTGGTCATCCCCCGGCCGTTGCGCCACGGGGCCCGCGGGAGGTCGGTGGCGCGCCTGATCGTCGTCCTCGGCTCGGTGCTCATCGTGACCAGTGCACCGGATCGCGGACCGCGACGGAACCGCGAGGGGCGCCGCGGTGTCTGGGATATGAGACACCGCGGCGCGAGGTCGGTATCGGCGCGGCAGCGGGAGGGGTCACCGACCGGCGCGCGCCGCGCCCTCGGCGAGAAGCAGCTGGGCGCCGGTGTAGGTCGCCATCACGACCGACTCCAGCCGCTCGGGCGCGTCGGGCAGCAGGAAGGTGCGGGCGCCGAGGACGGCGTCGGAGGCCAGGAACATCGCGCCGCCGGCGGCGCTCAGCAGCCGGGCGTCCCGGGGCAGCGCCGGGTCGAGGTGGGAGGCGGCCGCAGCCATCGCGGCCAGCAGCGCGGAGTAGCCGAGCAGGGTCGCGCCCAGCCGGGGGTCCCTGCCCGCTGCCTTCGCCGCGACGACCGGCCCGCTGGCCGCCCACAGACCCCCGATGACGCGGGCGGTGCGGCTCGCCGTGATCGGCGTACGACGGTCGCGGTGGCGCAGGAAGCCGGAGAGGTAGGCGAGGTGGCCCACGCCGAACGACGTCGCCCCCGCCGCGAACGCCCGCTCGCCCTCGCCGAGCAGCAGCACGTCGCCACCCCAGCCCCCGACCTGCGCCGCGAGCGTCGTGGTCCGCAGCGGCGACCGCGCGGCGCGCGGGTCGGTCGCCAGCGCGGAGCCGAGGGCCGGCAGCAGCAGCGGCTTGGTGACGTGACGCACCCGGTGCGCCCAGGGGCGGCGTGACCCCGCCAGGGCGGTGTCGGCCGCTGCGAGGGCGACGTAGGCGAGCTTGAGCTTCGTGGACGTGCGCATCCGCCGAACTGTAGTGCTGCGTCGCCTCAGCCGAGGGCCAGCTGGGCGCGGGTCGGCACGAACGGGTCGAGCCGCAGCCGCATGCCGGCCTCGGTCGGCGTGCGGTTGGCCTTGCGCCCGTTGCACGGGCTGCACGCCGCGACGGTGTTGAGCCAGGTCCAGCCACCGCCACGGCTCTGCGGGACCAGGTGGTCGATCGTCGTCGCGTGGTCGCCGCAGTAGGCGCACCGGTGACGGTCGCGCTTGAGGACGTTGCTGCGCGAGTACGCCGCGGGGCGATACATCCACTTCGCGGCGACGTAGCGCACCAGCCGGATCACCCGCGGCCACGGGTGCGGGCCGATCATCCGGTCGTCGTGCGCCTCCTCGACGGTGGCGACCTCGCGGAACAGCATCCGCACGGCGTGCTGGAAGCTCACCGTGCCGAGCGGCTCGTAGGAGGCGTTGAGCAGCATCACGCTCGCCATGGCTGCCGTCACCCCTTCTTGCTCGCTGCCGTCGCCGCTCGGCCCTACGGTGCCTGTCGGAGGGATCGTCCAGGGTCCGTATTTCCGTTCGGCCACGAAGGCATGAAGGGCAGGAGACCTCTGCGCGAGGTCCGACCCCTCGAATGTACGTCGGCGCGTGCGGTGACCTCCACCGAATTGGCCGGACGGCGAGCCGTCGCGTCGAGTCCGTGCTTCCATGGTTCCGGTGAACGGCGCGATCGACAGGACGGCACAGATGGACGACATGACCTGGGACGAGGACCGCAAGCTGCGGGTCAAGGATGCGCTGCGCCGCCGGGCCGAGGCGGCCCTGGCCAGCGCCCGGGAAGCGGTGGCCGACCAGCGCGGGGCGGCCGAGCTCGACCCCGACGACGTGCACGACACCGACGGCCTCTCGCAGTCCGACGCCGGGGGTGACCTGGTCCGGCTGTTCGGCGGGATCGTGGCGCGACGGCAGGCGGACCTGGCGCTCGTCGAGGCGCTCGACGTCACGCCCACCCAGGTCGTGGCGGACGGCTCGATCGTGTCCTTCGGCGGCGACCACTACGTCGTCGGAGTGGCGGCCGAGGCGTTCGACGTCGACGGCACCACGCTCGAGGGGATCGCCGCCGATGCGCCGCTGCACGCGGCGATCGCCGGGTTGAAGGCCGGCGACAGCTTCACGATCAACGGCGCCGAGCACCGGCTCGACCTGGTCGTGTGAGCCGCCGGCTTCTCGTGGCGGTCACCGGCTGCGGGGATCATCGGCTGAGGTACGGCGCGAGCTCCAGCGCGAGGTGCAGGCGAAGCCGGTCCGGGCCGCGGCCCAGGTCGTAGCCCGTGGCCTCCTCCACCTGTCCGATCCGGTGGTAGACGGTCTGCCGGTGCACGGCGAGCCGGGCCGCCGTACGTCCGGCGCTGCCGGCCTCGTCGAGCCAGACCCGGACGGTGTGGAGGACGTCGGGGGCCGCGGCGGCGAGGAAGCCGCGCACCCCGGGGTCGATGACGGCGGCCTCGAGGTCGTCGTCGCGGGAGACGCCGAGCAGCGCGAGCGGACCGAGGGACTCCCAGCGCACGACGGTGCCGGGCTCGGCGGTGCGGGCGACGCGCAGGCTGACCCGGGCGCCGCGGTGGGCCGCGGCCAACGCGTCGACCCCGGGCACGGTGGGGCCGGTGGCGGCGCGGGTGACCCGGTCCAGGCTGTCGACGCGGCGGCCGAGGCCGAGGGCGCCGAGCAGGTCGGTGAGCCCGTCCGTCTCGGCGACGAGGGAAGCGCGGGCCACCGCGCAGGCCACGCCGGGGCTGGACCGGACCCAGACCAGGCCGGCGCGTGACGGGCGGCTGGCCACCTGGTCGAGCAGCTCGGGGCGTTCGAGCAGCACGCACGTGACCGGCTCCTGCAGGTCGAGCCCGCCGGCCTGCGCCAGGTCGACGGCCGACTCCCGGGCAGCCAGACGACCACCGTCGACCAGCTCGCGGAAGAGTGCGTCGCGGTGGGCCTGGCGACGCTCGGCGACGCTGAGCAGGCGGGCCGCGGACTCCGCGATCCGGGTCGCCTCCGGCCAGGTGGACTCCGGGATCCGGCCGTCGGGGTCGATCAGCCAGAAGTACCCGTGCACCCGGTCCAGGTGCCGGGCCGGGACGCAGAGCCGCGCCACGATCCCGAGGTCCGGGTCGGCCGGCGTCCGCAGGGGGCCGGGGGAGTGCTCGATGCCCTGGCCGCGGAACCACGAGCGCACCTCGTCGCTCGAGCGGCGCTGCAGGATCGAGCGCTGCCGGATGGAGTCGACGACGTCGTCACCGCGGTGGTCGGAGAACCCGATCAGCCGGAAGTCGGGGTCCTCGAGGGTGCAGGGCGCGTCGGTCAGGCGGGCCATGTCCTCCACGAGGTCGTCGAGTGAGGTCACTGGACAAGTGTCACACCGTGGCGGTCGAAAGATGTGGCAGATGTCGGTTTCGTGTGATCCGCCACGCTCCTAGCGTGGAGACATGCTGGACCAGGCCCTGAGCCACACCCTGAACCGCGCCTCCCGCAGCGCCCGGGCCCGCCGCGCGGTCGAGTCCTTCCCGATCACCCGCAAGGTCGTCGACCGGTTCGTCCCCGGCGAGACCACCGCCGACGCGGTCGCCGCCACCCGCCGGCTGGTCGCCGGCGGCCGCTCGGTCACCATCGACGTGCTCGGCGAGGACGTCCTCGACCTGGCCGGCGCCCGCGCGATGCGCGACGCCTACCGCGACCTGCTCACCGCCCTCGCCGAGTCCGGCTGTGCCGCCGGCGCCGACGTCTCGCTCAAGCTGTCCGCGATGGGCCAGGCCCTCCCCGGCGGTACGACGATCGCGACCGACCACGCCGCCGAGATCGCCGACGCGGCCGCGGCGCTCGGCTGCACGCTCACCCTCGACATGGAGGACCACACGACCGTCGACTCGACGCTCGCGATCGGCGCCGCCCTGCGTGTGTCGTACCCGTCGGTCGGGAACGTGCTGCAGACCAACCTGCGCCGTACCCCCGCAGACATCGCCGACCTCGACGGCACGGGCGCCCGGATCCGGCTGGTCAAGGGCGCCTACCGCGAGCCGGCGTCGGTCGCGCTGCAGCGCAAGGCCGAGGTCGACCACGCCTACGAGCGCGCGATCGACGCGCTGATGGCCTCCGACTGCTACCCGATGATCGCCACCCACGACCCGGCGATGCTCGAGCGTGCGGTGGCCTCGGCGGTGGGTGCCGGCCGTGACGCGGACCGCTGGGAGGCGCAGATGCTGTACGGCGTACGCCCCGAGCTCGAGCAGCGCATGATCGACCAGGACGTGCGGATGCGCGTCTACGTCCCGTTCGGCACCGACTGGTACGGGTACTTCATGCGGCGGCTGGCCGAGCGCCCCGCCAACGTCGCCTTCTTCCTGCGCGCCCTCGCGCGCCGCTGACCTGTTTCGCTTCCCCCACCGAGAGGACTGACATGGACGCCATCACCACCCCGCCGGCCCCCGTCAACGAGCCCAACCTGACCTACGCCCCCGGCAGCGCGGAGCGCGAGGCGCTCGTCGTCCAGCTCGACGCGCTCGGCGGCGCGACGCGGCAGCTCGACGCGCACATCGGGGGCGAGAAGGTCGTCGGGGGCGGCGAGGAGATCGCCGTCGTCCAGCCGCACGCCCACCAGAAGGTGCTCGGCGTGCTGCGCAACAGCACCGCTGACGACGCCAAGTCCGCGATCGCCGCGGCCCGCGAGGCCGCCCCCGGCTGGCAGGCGCTGCCGTTCGACGAGCGCGCCGCCGTCCTCCTGCGCGCCGCCGAGCTGCTCGCCGGTCCCTGGCGCCAGAGGCTCAACGCCGCCACGATGCTGGGCCAGTCGAAGACCTCCTTCCAGGCCGAGATCGACGCCGCGTGCGAGTTGATCGACTTCTGGAGGTTCAACGTCCACTTCGCCCGGCAGGTCCTGGCCGAGCAGCCGATCGTGAACGCACCCGGCATCTGGAACCGGACCGACCACCGCCCGCTCGAGGGCTTCGTCTACGCGGTCACGCCCTTCAACTTCACCGCCATCGCCGGCAACCTGCCGACCGCGCCCGCCCTCATGGGCAACACGGTGATCTGGAAGCCCTCGCCCACCCAGCAGCTCGCGGCGTCGCTCACCATGGAGCTGCTCGAGGAGGCGGGCCTGCCGCCGGGCGTGATCAACATGCTGCCCGGTGACGGGCTCGCGGTCTCCGAGGTCGCGCTCGCGCACCCCGACCTCGCCGGCATCCACTTCACCGGCTCCACCGCGACCTTCCAGAAGCTGTGGTCGACCGTCGGCGCCCACCTGCCGTCGTACCGGACCTATCCGCGGCTCGTCGGCGAGACCGGCGGCAAGGACTTCGTCATCGCGCACCCCTCGGCCGACCCGGACGTGCTGCGCACCGCCTTGATCCGCGGCGCCTTCGAGTTCTCCGGCCAGAAGTGCTCGGCCGCCTCGCGCGCCTACGTCCCCGCCTCGCTGTGGTCGCGGATGGGCGCCGACCTCGCGGCGCAGACCGATGCCCTGCCCGTCGGAGACCCGACCGACTTCACCAACTTCACCGGCGCCGTCATCGACGCCCGTGCGTTCGCCAAGCACAAGGCGGCGCTCGAGCGCGCCGCCGCCACCCCCGGCCTGCAGGTCGTCGCGGGTGGCACGGTCGACGACACCGTCGGCTGGTTCGTCCGCCCCACCGTCGTGGTCGCCGAGGACCCGGCCGACGAGATGTTCTCCACCGAGTACTTCGGTCCCATCCTCGTCGTCCATGTGTACGACGACAGCCGGCCCGGCGCGTTCGAGGAGGTCGTCACGCAGGCCGAGTCGGCGGCGCCGTACGCCCTCACGGGGTCGGTGCTCGCCACCGACCGCGCCGCCATCGACTGGGCGAGCAACCGCCTGCGCTTCGCGGCTGGCAACTTCTACGTCAACGACAAGCCCACCGGCGCCGTCGTCGGCCAGCAGCCCTTCGGCGGTGGCCGGGCCTCCGGCACCAACGACAAGGCCGGCTCCGCGCTCAACCTGCTGCGCTGGACCTCCCCCCGCTCGATCAAGGAGACCCTGGTCCCCCCGACGGACCACCGCTACCCCCACATGGGCTGATCCTGATCTGTTGAGTCGGCGCAAACTCACCGTTGAGCTGCCGGACTCAAGGGGGCGGGTTGAGGATGTGGCAACTCAACGGGAGAAAGTGGCAACTCAACGGGAGAAAGTGGCGACTCAACGGCCCGGGGTGAGGAAGTCCTGACGGTCGACCCGCGGTGCGGCGTACGCTGCGGTTCGTGGCGAAGGCCGTGACCCAGGAGGTCCGCTTCTGTCGCACCGACGACGGCGTGCGGCTCGCCTGGGCGCGCCACGGGGCCGGTCCGCCGCTGCTCATCGTCTCGTGCTGGCTCAGTCACCTGCAGCACGACTGGCAGAGTCCGGTGTGGCGCCACTTCCTCGACGACCTGGGCGAGGTGGCCACCGTCGTCCGGTACGACGAGCGCGGGTTCGGGCTGTCCGAGTGGGAGGTCGCCGACTTCTCCCTCGAGCGGCGGCTGGCCGACCTGGAGACGCTGGTCGAGGCGACCGGGCTCGAGCGGTTCGCGGTGCTGGGGATGTCCGGTGGCGCGCCTGTCGCGGTCGCGTACGCCCGCGCTCACCCGGAGCGGGTGAGCCGGCTGGTGCTGTACGGCGGCATGGCGGGTGGCGGCATCCAGCAGGAGGACGAGGCGGCCGAGGCGGCGTTCCTGGCGATGATCCGGGCCGGCTGGGCGCGGCCCGACCCGCTGTTCCGGCGGGTGTTCACCAACGCCTTCATCCCGGACGCGACCGAGCAGCAGATGGCCTGGATGGACGAGCTGCAGCGCACCTCGACCAACACCGAGAACGCCGTGTGCAGCCGGATCGCGCGCCACGCCGTCGACGTCCGGGACCTGCTGCCCGGCATCACCGCACCCACGCTGGTCCTGCACGCCGAGGGCGACCGGGTGGCGCCCGGTTGGGGGCCGCGTCTGGCCGCCGCCATCCCCGGCGCACGTCTGGTGATGCTCGACTCCCGCAACCACGTGCTGCTCGCCGACGAGCCGGCCTGGCCGGTGTTCCGGGACGAGGTCGCCGGGTTCCTCGCGGCCGATCGCGTCGTCGTCCCGGCCGACCACCTCTCGGCCCGCGAGCGCGAGATCCTGCTGCTGGCCGCCGAGGGGCTCGACAACGCGGCGATCGCGGACCGGCTGACGCTCAGCGTGCGCACCGTCGAGCGTCACTTCCACAACGTCTACCTCAAGCTCGGCCTGTCCGGGCGTACGGCGCGCGCCGCCGCGGTGTGCCGCGTCCTCGGGCTCGACCCGCGCGGCTGACGCGTACGCGTCCACTGACCCCGGGCGGGCTCCGACTGCGCGTCGGCGCCGATGCCCGCAGCCACTGGGGACTCCTAGCGTCGGCGACATCGGCGAACACGCGCCGCACCGACGGAGGAGACGACGATGTCGAACAAGGCAGTGGTCAGCCTGACCACCGGGATGGAGGACCCTGAGCGGGTCACCGTGGCGTTCCTGGTCGCGCTCGGCGCGGCCGAGCAGGGGCGCCCGACCCTGATGTTCTTGACCAAGGAGGCCGTCCGGCTCGCCGTACCGGGCGTCGCGGTCGGCCGCGCGTGTGAGGGCTGCCCGTCGCTGCCCGAGCTGCTCGAGCGCTACCTCGCGGCGGGCGGGACCTACCTGGTCTGTCCGGTGTGCTTCAACGCCAAGGCGCTCGACCCGGAGAACCTGGTCAAGGGCGCGGAGATCGGCGGCACGATCCCGATGTGGCAGTGGATCGGCGACGAGGGCGCGACGACCTTCAGCTACTGAGCGTTCTCCACAGGCGGCGACGCCGCGGGTGCGGCAGCGGTGCCCAGCGGGAATCCTCGGGTGCATGGTTGCCCGGTTCGACCTGGACGAGCCCGGCATCGCGCACCTGCTGGAGTACGTGCAGTCGGGCGTCGTGGCCCGCTTCCAGCTGGTCGCGGCCGGGGCGAGCGACTCCGACATCGACCGGATGATCCGTCGGCGCGAGCTGACCCGGGCCCGTCCGGGTGTCTACGTCGCGCACTCAGGGGCCCTTGCGCGGGCCCAGCGGGAGTGGGTCGCGGTGCTGGCCGCCTGGCCGGCGGCGCTCGCCGACGCCGCGGCACTCGCGTGGGAGACGAGCGCGCCGATCACCGTGGTCGTCGAGCACGGGCGGAAGGTGACGGTGCCGGCAGGGGTGCGGATCCGCCAGGTCAGGCACCTGCCGGAGCGTCTCCACCCGGGAGCCGAGCCGCCGAGGCTGCGGGTGGAGCACGCCGTGATCGACGCGATGTCCCGCCTGATCGCGTCCGGGGACCTTGCCGAGGCCTACGCGCTGCTGGGCCGCGCGTGCTTCGCGCGGCGTACGACGCCGGACGCGATCGCCACCGTGCTGCGCTCCCGGGCGCGGGTCGCTGGGCGTCGGGTGATCGTCACGATGATCGAGGACCTGCGGACCGGCGCCTGCTCGGTCCTCGAGCGGGGCTATCTCCACCTCGTCGAGCGGGCGCACGGGCTGCCCCGGGCGCGACGCCAGGCAGCGAGCACGGCAACGGGCCGCCGGACCGAGCAGGACGCGCGGTACGAGCCCTTCGGTCTCGTGGTCGAGATGGACGGCAGGAGCACGCACGACACCGCCGCTGCCTACGACGCGGACGCCATCCGCGACCTTGCCGAGAAGGCGCACGGTGACGCGGAGACAGTCCGGGTCACCTACGGCATGGTGTTCCGCACGCCGTGCCGGACTGCCGCGCAGATCGCGACGATCCTGCGGCGACGCGGCTGGACGGGCTCGGCGCACCGGTGTCCGCGTTGCACGGCGGAGCGGTGACGCGCTCGGTGGAGTCATCTGCCGGCACCAGGTGCGGGCGAAGGACTCCACAACGGGTCTAGCGGGCGGACAGCTCGGGGATCGGTGTGCGCAGCGTCCCGTCGGCCAGCCATGCGGCGAGGTTGTCGAGGGTGAGCGCGCGCATCGCCGCCCGGGTGACGTGGGTGCCGGACGCGACGTGGGGGAGCAGGACGACGTTGTCCATCGTGGTCAGCTCCTCGGGAACGCGCGGCTCGTCGGCGTACACGTCGAGCCCGGCGCCGCCCAGTCGGCCCTCCCGCAACGCGGCGACGAGCTCGGGCTCGTCGACCACCGATCCGCGGGCGATGTTGACGAGCACGCCGTCCGGGCCGAGGGCGTCGAGCACTGAGCGGTCGATCAGTGCCTCGGTGCCGGCGCCGCCGGGTACGACGACCACGAGGTTGTCGACGGCCGCGGCCAGGGCGGCGGGGGAGGCGGCGTAGGTGTAGTCGACATCGGGCACCTGCCGCCGGTTGTGGTAGCTCACCGCGCAGCCGAGCGCCTCCAGCCGGGTCGCCACGGCCCGTCCGATCCGGCCCAGCCCGATGATGCCGACCCTGCTGTCGGCGACCTGCGCCGTCAGCGGATAGGGGCCGTCGGGCCAGCGGCCGTCGCGGACGAACCGGTCGGCGGCGACCACCTCGCGTCGTACGGCGAGCAGCAGGGCGATCGCGGTCTCCGCGACCGCGTCGTCGAGCACGTCGGGGGTGTTGCTGATCGCGATCCCGCGAGCGAGGGCGGCCGGCACGTCGATGTTGTCGTAGCCGACGCCGTGGTTGACGATCACGCCCAGCCGAGGCAGTGAGGCGATCAGGTCACCGTCGACGCGGCCGGTGTTCGTGCACACGATGCCGACCACGTCGTCCCGGCGTGCCGGGAGGTCGGCGGGGTCCACGGCGTCGTACTGCTCGCCGACGGCGTCGTGCAGCTGCGGGCTGAGTGGGGGCACGCGGAGGATCGTCGCTCGGCTCACCCGTTCACCCTAGGACGGGCGGGCCGACATGCGGGCGCCGCGCCGCGGCGGTCAGCCGCGGCCGGCCGCCAGCATGTCGGCGCGGGTCGCGACCTTCACCCGGGCCCGGCCCGCGGCCTCGCCCAGCGCGATCTCGTGCGCGTCGAGCCGCTCCCACGAGGCGTGGGTGACGACCTCGACCTCGCGCTCGGCGAAGTAGGCGTCGACGTCCTCGGGACGGCGGGCGGTGGCGGTCGGCTGCGTCTCGGCGAGCAGGTGGCCGACGGTCTCGGCCGCGTCGGACTTGGTGTGGCCGATGAGGCCGACCGGGCCGCGCTTGATCCAGCCGGTCACGTAGGTGCCGGGGATCGGGGTGCCGTCGAGGTCGAGCACCCGGCCGCCGTCGTTCGGGATCACAGCCGCGCGGGTGTCGAAGGGCAGGCCCGGCAGCGCGCTGCTGCGGTACCCGATCGCGCGGTAGACCTGCTGGACGTCCCAGTCGGTCACCTCGCCGGTGCCCTCGACGTTGCCGTCGGCGTGGGGGGAGTGGGTGCGCTCGGTGCGCAGCGTGGTCACCTTGCCGTCGGCGTCGGCGACGATCTCGAGCGGCGCCTCGGCGAAGTGCAGGTGGATCCGGTGCGGCTTGCCGACCGGGTCGGCCCCGACCCAGCTGGTCAGGGTGTTGAGCACCATCTTCTGTGACTTGTGCTGGGCGATGTGCGCCATGCCGTGCTCGTCGACGTCGAAGCCCTCGGGGTGCACGATCACCTCGACGTGGGGCGAGTGGTTGAGCTCGCGCAGCTCCAGCGGCGAGAACTTCGCGTACGCCGGGCCGCGGCGCGCGAAGACGTGCACGTCGGTGATGGTCTTGGCCTCGAGGCCCGCGTGGACGTGGGGCGGGATGTCGGTCACGAGCATCTCGTCGCCGGTCTTCGCCAGCACCCGGGCCACGTCGAGGGCCACGTTGCCGACGCCGAGGACGGCGACACTCGTCGCCTCGAGCGGCCAGGTCTGCGGCACGTCCGGGTGCGCGTCGTACCAGGACACGAAGTCGGCGGCGCCGTACGAGTGCTCCTCGCCGGGGATGCCGAGGTCGCGGTCGGCCATCGCCCCGGTCGCGATGACGACGGCGTCGTAGAACTCCCGCAGGTCCTCGAGCTTCACGTCGACGCCGTACTCGACGTTGCCGAGGAAGCGCACCTCGGGCTTCGCGATCACCCGCTGCAGCGCCTTGATGATCTCCTTGATCCGCGGGTGGTCGGGCGCGACGCCGTACCGGACCAGGCCGAAGGGTGCGGGGAGCCGCTCGAGGATGTCGACGGACACCTCGGCGTCCGATCTGGTGAGGATGTCCGCGGCGTAGATGCCGGCCGGGCCACCGCCCACGATCGCTACACGGAGAGTCATGCTGACGATCCTGGACGGCGGCGCGCCCTCACAGAACGAGGTTGTGGTTGGGTGCTCACAAGGTTAGGTTGTGAGTGTGCTGGGTTCTCACGTCCCCGACCTCCGGGCGCTGGAGCTGCTCGTGGTGGTCGCGCGGACCGGATCGCTGGGCGCTGCGGCGGCCGAGCTCGGCATCACCCAGCAGGCCGCGTCGTCGCGGGTGCGGACCATGGAGGCGCTCGTCGGTGAGCCGCTCGTGGCCCGCAGCAAGCGGGGGTCCGAGCTCACGCCGACCGGTGAGCTGGTCGTGCAGTGGGCAGATCGCGTGCTCGACGCGGCCCAGGAGCTGGATGCCGGCATCACCGCCCTGCGGGCCGACCGGCGCGGCCATCTCGACATCGCCGCCAGCCTCACCATCGCCGAGCACCTGCTGCCCGGCTGGCTGGTCGGCCTGCGCGCCCAGCAGGTGCAACGCGGCCAGCAGCCGACCGAGGTCAAGATGACAGCCACCAACAGCGCCCGGGTGGCCGAGCTGGTCGAGGCCGGCGACGTCGCCCTCGGGTTCGTCGAGGGGCCGGAGGCCCCGCGCGGACTGCGGCGCCGCCTGGTCGGCACCGACGAGCTGCTCGTCGTCGTCGGACCCCAGCACCCGTGGGCGATGCGCGCCCGCCGGCGGGTGAGTGCCGAGACGCTCGCGGCCACGCCGCTCGTCGTACGGGAGGCCGGGTCGGGGACCCGGACCGTCCTCGAGCGCGCCCTCGCCGACCTGCCCGGCGCGACGCCCGTCCTCGAGCTGTCGAGCACGGCGGCCGTGCGGGCCGCTGTCGCCGCGGGTGCCGGTCCGGCGGCCGTGGGCGCCCACGCCGTCCGCGACGACCTCGCCACGGGCCGGCTGGTGCGGATCACGGTCACCGGGCTCGACCTCACCCGGCGCCTGCACGCGGTGTGGAAGGGCGGGCCGCACCCGCCGGAGGGGCCGGCGCGGGAGCTGGTGGCGTGGGCGGCGCGCCGGTCGTAGCCCAGGGCCGTCAGGCGTGGGCGGGGGTGCGGGCCAGGACCCGGGCGATCGAGTCGTCGGTGCACTCGGCCCAGAAGGTGCCGACGACGTCCTCGAGCTGCGTGAACGACTCCGCGACGTACAGCACGTCCTGGTAGTCGGTGATGTCGTAGAGCTGGGTGCCCATCGCGGCGATGTCGAGCGGGCGGATGTTCATGCCGCGGAAGGCCTCGATCTCGCCGGGGGAGGAGAGGATGCCGGCGCCGTACGCCTTGAGCTCGCCGGCCTCCCAGAGCACGCCGAACTCGAGGGTGAACCAGAAGACCTTGCTGACGAACTCCAGCGCCTCGGTCGACACGACGCGGCGCGACGCCTGGCCGGCGAGCTCGTAGAGGGCGGTGAAGCGCGGGTTGGCGAGGGTGTTGCCGTGGCCGACGACCTCGTGGAGGACGTCCGGCTCGGGCGTGTAGAGCGGCACCGAGTGGTGGCGGACGTACTGGGTGGACCAGAACGCCTTGTCGGCCAGGGCTCCGTAGAACTCGCGGAGCGGGACCAGGCCGGCTGCCGGGCGGTAGCTGAAGCCGGTCAGCGGCGCGAGCCACTCACTGACCTCGGCGAGCTGGGGGATGCGGTCGATGGGGAGGCCGAGGGACTCCTTGCCGTCGAGGAACTCGCGGCAGGCGTACGCGCGATGCTTGGTCACGAGCGCCTCGCTGACGACGCGCCAGACCTCGTGCTCCTCGGCGGTGTAGTCCGCCGTGGGGCAGGGCTCGCCGGGACGCCAGCTGCTGGCGAGGGTGGCGAGGGCGTCACGACGCGCGCGGTAGGCCGGATCGGCGAAGCCGGGGTGGTCCGCACCGAGATGGACCTTGAGCGAACCGTCCTCGTCGGCGGTCACGGGCGCGAAGTACTGACCTTCCTCGAACATGCCTGCAGTCTGTGACGCAGTCCACAAGAATGCGAGTCGCGTCGGACGAATGGCTGGCCGCCAGCGCCGATCGGTGGCAATCTGTCCGGCATGGACCCCGTCGACCGCGGAATCCTGGACGTCCTGCGCGCCGACTCGCGGACCTCGATCCGGGAGGTCGCCGAGCGCCTCGGGATCAGCCGCACCAGCGCCTACGCGCGGGTGAAGCGGCTCGTCGACAGCGGTGTGATCCGCGGCTTCACCATCGACGTCGACCACGCGGCCCTGGGGCTCGGCCTGCC
The DNA here is from genome assembly GCF_019192965.1 of Nocardioides daeguensis. Taxonomy (GTDB): domain Bacteria; phylum Actinomycetota; class Actinomycetes; order Propionibacteriales; family Nocardioidaceae; genus Nocardioides; species Nocardioides daeguensis. Next base: position 182,740 of record NZ_JAHTKU010000003.1, on the reverse strand, counting down.
GGCCTACATCCACGTCCGGATCAAGCAGAACACCTGGAAGTCGTTCCGCTCGAAGGTGTGGGCCATGGAGGAGGCGGCGCACGTCGCGCTGGTCGCCGGTGACTTCGACTGCGTGATCCTGGTCCGCGCCCGCGACGCCGAGCACCTGCGCGAGCTGGTCCTCGAGCGGATCCAGGCCCTGCCCGAAGTGGTGGCCACCCAGACGGTGCTGGTGTTCGAGGAGCACGTCGGGCACGTGTGAGCCCCCGTGTTTCTATAACCTGTTCTCGTGCAACGACTCGACGGACGCGTGGCGGTGGTGACCGGGGCCGGCAGCGGCATCGGCCGGGTGACGGCCCAGCGCCTGGCGGGCCGCGGCTGCCACCTGGCGCTGGTCGACCTGGCGCCGGAGGGGCTCGCCGAGACGGCCCGCCTGGTCGCGGCCCAGGGGCGGCGGGCCACCACCCACCTCGCCGACGTCTCCGACGCCGATCGGATGGCCGCGCTGCCCGACGAGGTGCGGGAGCGCCACGACGTCGTCCACGTCCTGGTCAACAACGCCGGCATCACCTCGGTGGGCGCGTTCAGCGAGGAGCGGCTCGAGGACATGCGGCGCCTGGTCGACGTCAACATCTGGGGCGTCGTGCACGGCTGCCGCGCGTTCCTGCCCGTGCTGCGCGCGCAGGACGAGGCGCACATCGTCAACGTGTCCAGCATGGCCGGGCTGATGGGGCTGCCGCACACGGCGACCTACGCGATGACCAAGGGCGCCGTGAAGGCGTTCTCCGAGGCGCTGCGCGGTGAGCTGGCGGGCACGACGGTCGGGGTCAGCGTGGTCTTCCCCGGCACCCACCGCACCGGCATCGCCGGGTCCGCCCGGGGCGCCGACGGAGCGCGGATCGCCCAGGTGTCGCAGGGCCCGCTGGGTGTGCTGATGCCGCCGCCGTCCTTCGTGGCGCGGCGCATCGTCAAGGCGATCGAGAAGGACCAGCCCCGGGCCGTCGTCGGTCCCGACGCCCGTGTCATCGACCTCGCCTCGCGCATCGCGCCCGGCCGGACCCGGCTGATCGGCCGGCTCACCGGCAGGCTGGCGAGTCACTGATGGCCGGACTCGCGCTGGTCTTCGGCGGCTCGGAGGGGATCGGCCTCGCGGTCGCGGAGCGGCTGGTCGCCTGCGGGGAGCGGGTGGTCGTGCTGTCGCGCTCGGCGGCCAAGCTGGCCACGACAGTGGACCGCCTCGGCCCCGGGGTCGAGGTGCGCACGGTGGACGTGACCGACGCCGTGGCGACAGGCGCCGTCGTCGACGCGCTCGTCGCCGAGGTCGGCGTACCGGACCTGGTGGTGAACACCGCGGGCTACGCGCGGCCCGGGTACCTCGAGGACCTGCCCGCCGAGGACGTCACCGGGATGGTCGCCACCAACCTGCTCGGCACGATCAACGTCTGCCGGGCGGTGCTGCCGCACCTGCGGTCCTCCGGTCGCGGCACCATCGTGACGACGTCCTCGATGGCCGGCCTGGCGGGCGTGTTCGGCTACACGGTCTACAGCGCGACGAAGTTCGGCGTGATCGGCTTCTCCGAGGCACTGCGCCGCGAGGTCCGCCCCTACGGCCTGCGGGTGCTGGTGCTCTGTCCGCCGAACACGCTGACCCCCGGCTTCGACGAGGAGAACCGCCACAAGCCGGCCGAGGTGCTCGCCGCCGAGGAGAACGTCGCCACCCTCAGCCCCGAGGCCGTGGCCGACACGCTGCTGCGTGCGCTGCGGCGCCGGCGCGGCTTCCTCGTCGTACCGGGGCGGGACAGTCGGCTCGCCGCGGTCGCGATCCGGCACCTGCCGTTCGTGGTGGACCGCGCGCTGCGTCGCCCGGTCTGAGCCGACGTCGAGGAGGTCCTGCACGGGCGCACCGGCAGGACCGGAATCCCCTTGCTGCGCGCGCCCTTCGCCGTGCCGGAGCGGTGCGGCTCGCGGGTCCGGCCGGTGTCGATCACCTCTGACGGGGGCCGGGTCAGGTCGGCGAGCTAGCACGACTCGTCGCCGAAGTCCCCGGATTCCTGAGGTGTACCCAAACGGCGGTAACGGCGAGGGAAAACCCACGAATGCGCGGCGCGGTCGACGTTTGCTTGTCATCAGCACTCGGGGCTGCTCCTTTCACATCCGTCCTCTCTCCTACTGGAGGCTCAGGCATGCGTCGACTCACTGACCGCCTTTCGGCGGTCCGCCGCGACGACCGCGGCTTCACCCTCATCGAGCTCCTCATCGTCATCATCATCCTCGGCGTCCTCGCCGCCATCGTCGTCTTCTCCGTCCAGGGCATCACGGACCGTGGCAAGACCTCGGCGTGCGACACCACCAAGAAGACCGTCGAGACCGCGTACGAGGCATACATCGCCAACAGTCCGACCGGAGCGAAGCCGGCGGCGTGGTCCGACCTGTACCCGAACTACGTCCACTCCGCGACGCAGCCGACGGGCGTCACCATCACCTGGGCCACCGGACAGGTCAGCGGTACCTGCTGACGCAGAGCGCCGGCCCGAGGGCCGTCGCTCCGGCGGCGGCCCTTGCGCGGCAGCCATCGGCACCCCTGACAGGAGGGGCTACATGTTCCATCAACTGCACCGCATCGGTGCTCGGGTCGACGGCCTCCTCGAGGCGCTGTGGAACGCCCGGGGGACCGACCTCATGCTCACGGTGGGTCTGCCGCCGATGATCCGCGTGGACGGCACGCTCACGCCCGTCCCCGGCGAGGCGGCACTGAGCAGCGACGACGCCGACGAGCTGGTGTCCGAGGTGTTGACGCCCGAGCAGCGTGACCTCTGGGAAGGCAGCCACGAGTACGACTTCTCCTTCTCCTGGCGGGAGCACGCACGGGTCCGCGGCAACGCCTTCACCCAGCGTGGGCTGACTGCCGTGGCACTGCGGATGATCCCGCGCACCGTTCCGACGCCCGGCGAGCTGGGACTGCCGCCGGTGCTGCGCGAGCTGTCGATGAAGCACCAGGGCCTGATCCTGATGACCGGGCCGACCGGCTCGGGCAAGTCGACCACGCTCGCCTCGCTCATCGACCTGATCAACACCAACCGCGGTTGCCACATCATCACCGTCGAGGACCCGATCGAGTACGTCCACGACCACAAGACGGCGGCGGTCAACCAGCGCGAGGTCGGCACCGACACCGCGAGCTTCCACGACGCGCTGCGCTCGGTGCTCCGCGAGGACCCGGATGTCCTGCTGGTCGGTGAGATGCGCGACCTGGAGTCGATCCAGTTCGCCCTCACCGTGGCAGAGACCGGCCACCTGGTCTTCGCAACCCTGCACACCAACGACACCGCCCAGTCGCTGGGCCGCATGATCGACGTCTTCCCGGCCGAGCAACAGGCCCAGATCCGGGTCCAGCTCGCGGCGGCGCTGTCGTGCGTCGTCTACCAGCGACTCGTCCCGCGCATCGGCGGTGGGATGGTCGCCGCCTACGAGGTGCTCACGGCCACGCCCGCGGTCCGCAACCTGATCAAGGAGGGCAAGACCCACCAGCTGAGGAACTCCCTCGTCACGGGTGCCCGGGACGGCATGCTCACGCTCGAGAAGTCGCTCTCGCAGCTGATCCAGCAGGGAGTCGTCAGCGAGGACGAGGCGGTCGCGCGCAGCCTCTACCCCCAGGACATCGACGCCCGCCCGCGGTACGCCGCAGTCGTCGGGGCGCACCAGTGAGGCGGAAGTACGTCAGATGAGACTGAAGGGCAAGCACAGCAAGGTCGAGGAACCGCTCGCCGTTCCCCGCACCGACGAGGACGACGAGCGGCTGGGCCGGATCCTCGTCGCGGCCGGGAGGGTCCAGCCCTACCAGCTCGACGCCGTGCGGGGCAGGAGCGGTGCGCTGGGCCGCCGGCTCGTCGAGAGCGGCGCCATCACGGACGAGGTGCTCGCTCGCACGCTCGCCGAGCACCACCAGGTCGGCGTCGCCGACTTCCGTACGCTCGAGCCGACGGCCGAGGCGCTCGCGTTGCTCAGCCGGGACCAGGCTGTCACGCTCGAGGCGCTGCCGATCTCGGTGGACGACGCCGGCGTCGTCGTCGCCGTCCTCGACCCGGCCCCGGAGCGGGTCGCCGCCGTCGTCGCCGTGATCGAGAGGCCGGTCCGTGCGCTCGTGACCACTCGTCGCGACCTCGACCGCGGGCTCGCCACGTCCTACCGAGCGACCCAGGACGTCGGAGGACAGGTCCAGGCCTTCGAGGCCCGCGACGTGCTGCGTCGCGAGGCCGAGGCCCTCGCCGACGTGAGCGTCAACGAGGAGGCGCCGGTCGTCCGGGTGGTCCAGTCGATCATCACCCAGGCCCTGCGCGACCGCGCCTCCGACATCCACGTCGAGCCGGCGGGAGAGCGGGTCCGGGTGCGCTATCGCATCGACGGTGCGCTCACCGAGGTGCTCGACCTGCCGGCCTCGATCGGTCCGGCCATCGTCAGTCGGGTCAAGATCCTCGGCGGGATGAACATCGTCGAGCGCAGGCGCCCGCAGGACGGCCAGATCAGCATGGACGTCGACGACCGTGAGATCGACATTCGGGTCTCGACCACCGCGGTCGTCGGCGGCGAGAAGGTCGTGATGCGGCTCCTCGACAAGAGCCGATCGCTCTACGACCTCGAGCAGCTCGGCATGCCGGCCGACACGGCCGCCCGCTACACCCAGCTGATCCACTCACCCTTCGGGATGGTCATCTGCGCGGGACCGACCGGTGGCGGCAAGACCACCACTCTCTACGCCTCCCTCGGCGAGCTGAACAGCCCCGAGAAGAACCTGATGACGATCGAGGACCCGGTCGAGTACACCTTCGACTCGATCAACCAGATCCAGATCAACGAGCAGGCCGGCATCACCTTCGCCGGAGGGCTCAAGTCGATCCTGCGCCAGGACCCCGATGTCATCCTGGTCGGCGAGATCCGCGACGTCGACACAGCGCGGATCGCCGTCCAGTCCGCCCTCACGGGCCACTTCGTGCTGTCCTCCCTGCATGCCACCGAGGCCGTCTCGGCGCTGTACCGGCTGCTCGACATGGGCATCGAGGCGTTCCTCATCGCCTCCTCGGTGACTGCGGTGGTGGCCCAGCGCCTGGTCCGCCGCAGCTGCACCTCGTGCCTGGCGCCCTACCAGCCCTCGCCCGACGAGCTCGCGTTCGTGCAGCACTTCGGCAGCGACGAACCGATCGACGGATGGCTGCACGGGACCGGCTGCCACCTCTGCGCCCACACCGGGTACCTCGAGCGGATCGGGGTCTACGAGATGCTCGTGGTCACCGACGAGGTGCGGGAGCTGATCGTCGACCGGGCCCCGCAGGACCTGATGCGCAAGCTCGCCCGGAACCAGGGGATGCGCACCCTCCAGGAGCAGGCGGTCCGCCTGGTCAGCGACGGCACCACCACGGCCGCCGAAGTCATGCGCTCGATCTACGTCGCGGGGGTCTGAAGATGCCGAAGTACGCATTCGCCGGGATCGACCTGGAAGGCAGGCAGATCAAGGGCACCGAGAGGGCCGCGAGCCGCGGTGACGCGGAGGTCGCGCTCTACCAGCGCGACCTGCGGGACCTGCGGGTCAGCGAGAAGAAGAGCATCCTTCGGTACGAGATCTCCGGCCCGCGGATCAAGAAGGAAGAGGTGATGCACCTCTCCCGGCAGATCGCGGCCTTCCTGCGCGCGGGCCTGCCGATCCTCGACGCCGTGCATTCGATCGGCGCCGACCACGTCAACTCGTCCGTGCGCCGAATGATGCATGACATCGAGGACGGTCTGCGGACCGGTGAACGATTCTCGGACACGCTGGAGCGCTACCCGAAGGTGTTTCCGGAGTACTACCGCGGCATCGTCCGATCAGCCGAGCTCAGCGGCGAGCTCGACACGGTCCTGTCTCGGCTGGCGCGGTACATGGAACGGGACATCGAAGCCCGACGCAAGATCAAGTCGGCCCTGATCTATCCCGTCGCGGTCGCCGTGATGTCGGTGGCCACCGTCCTCGTCCTGGCGCTGTGGGTCCTGCCGCGGTTCGCGGACTTCTTCGAGGACCTCGATGCGAAGCTTCCGCTGCCGACGCGGATGCTGATGTCCTTCACCGGCTTCCTCGGCCAGTGGTGGTGGGTCATCCTGGCGGTGTTGGCGGCATGGACGGCCCTCTTCCTCGTCTCGCAGCGGTTCGAGCGAGGGAAGTACACGTGGCACAGGTTCCTGCTGGCCGTGCCCGTCCTCGGGACGACCATCCAGTACGCGTTGGTCGAGCGGTTCTGCCGGGTGATGGCGTCCATGGTCAGCGCGGGCGTGAACCTGCCGGAAGCGATCGAGGTCGCCACGGACTCGCTGCGCAACCGGGTGTTCATCAAGCGCCTCAACGGCGTCACCGAGCAGATGCTCGAAGGCCAGGGACTTGCCGGTCCGCTGGCGCGGACGGCCCTGTTCCCCGGAACGGCTACCTCGATGATCCGGGTCGGCGAGGAGACCGGGTCGATGGACACCCAGCTCGAGGTGACCGCCGAGTACTACGAGGACGAGCTCGACTACAAGATCGCCAAGCTGACCGCGCTCTTCGAGCCCATCGTGATCATCGTGATGGGTCTGATCGTGGGATTCGTCGCCGTTGCCCTGGTGTCGGCGATGTACGGCATCTTCCGGCAGGTGGACATCTGATGCACCGACCCCGGCGCGCGACGAGCGATGAGCGAGGCGAGACGCTCATCGAGCTGGTGGTGTCCGTGTCCATCCTCGGGATCGCGGCGGTCGCCATCCTGAGCGGGGTCATGCTGAGCGTGAAGACCTCGACCCTGCACCGGAACGAAGCGACGGGCGGCGCCTACGTCCGCAGCTTCGCCGAGGCCATCCAGAACCACGTCGACAGCACCGGCTACGCGGCGTGCGGGTCTGCGGTCTCCTCCTACCAGGCAGTGGCGGTTCCGAACCTGCCGAGCGGCTACACGAAGACTGTCACCGCGGTGCAGTCGTGGAACGGGTCGGGGTGGGGCAGCTGCACCGCAGATGGCATCCAGCGCGTCGAGCTGACCGTCGCGACCACGGGTGACGCGACGCGACGGGCCGACGAGACGCTCACGGTGGTCCTGCGCCGCCCCTGCAACGGGGCGGCGACGGCGGTCGGGAGCAACCCGTGCGCCTGATTCGCCAACGTCTCGCCCGCGGAAAGGACGACGGTCTCACGCTCGTGGAGCTCGTCGTGACGGTAGCGATCCTCGGCATCGTCGCAGTGGTGCTGCTCGGGGTCGTGATCGAGTACCTCAAGGTGACCGGCTCGACGCGTGCTCGCCTGGGAGAGTCGACCGACCAACAGTTCATCTCGACGTACTGGCAGAACGACGTCAGCAGCCTGGGGCGACGCGACTTCAACCCCGGGAACGCCGACCCGGTGCCGACCGTCCCGTCGGTGTCCGTGGGTACCGCGGGACCGGGCGGCTGCGGTGCGTCCGTCGGCCCGGTCGTCGTGGCCTTCGCCTGGGTGGAGTACCCCGTGGGAGCCTCCGTCCCGGCGAACGCCTGGAACCCGACCTCCCAGGAGGTCGCCTATGTCCGGGCGGGGAGTGCGGCGCCGTTCGTGCTCCAGCGTGTTCGGTGCAAGGGGGGCGTGGAAGGTGCTCCGCTCACCGTCGCCCACAACCTGACCAGAACTCCCACCGTCACCTGCGACACCTCGTGCAGCGGGTCGACCCTGCCCAACCGGGTGTCCATGGAGTTCACGGTCCGTGACGCCTCTGAAGCGGCCAGCGTCGGCTACACCACCACCGTCTCGGCGGATCGGAGGCAAGGATGAGATCCCGACTGCGCAGGTACCGGGACGACACGGGCGCGATGCTGGTGATCGCCCTGGTGGTCATCACGACGGTCGCCCTGGTGACGGGTGCGATGCTCACGCACGGCTTCACCAACTTCAGCACCACGGTGACGCTTCGCGGCGTGGCCGGCACGTCCTATGCATCGGACGCGGCTGCCAAGGTCGCTCTCAACAATCTTCGGTTGGGCGCCACCGCTCCGGGCTGGACGACTCCGTCCTTCCCGGGGGCGTGGACCAACTGGGTCTACACCAACAACGCCGACGGCACGGGGTGCTTCGGTGCCACCGGCGACGTACCGGACGACACGCTGGAGCTGAACGGCGCGTTCTACCCGAAGACCGGCACGCAAGCCAGCGCCACGTCGGCGCGGGTCGAGTGCAGTCCCGTCCCGGGGACCGGCATCTTCGGCGGTGGGGCGGGGGTCGGTATCAACGACCCCGACCCGACCGATGCCTACGCCCGGGCGCTCACGACGATCGGTACGTCGGGCGCCCGGCAGGGGATCACGGTCAATCCCCTGGGCACGGGCGGCGACGCGCCGCTACCGATCCGGGGCGGCGTCGCGTCGAAGTCCTTCATCACCGTGGAGTCCGGCTCGCTGGTCACCGACGGGTACGTCAGGGCCGAGGGCGCATGCGCGGGTGACATCGTGGCCGGCGTCGACGACAACGGTGCCGAGCAGCGCTTCTGCAACGCGAGCGGGTCGGTACCCGTCCCCGCAACGCCGACCGCGCCGCTGACCAGCGTCCCGACCTACCGCAACGCTGCTGACTACGCCGGGAGCTGCGAGTTCCAGCCCGGCTTCTACAACAACGCCGCTGCGCTCACCACGGCCGTCAACGGCTGCGGAACCGCCCACTTCAACAACGGTGCCTATTACTTCGACTTCGTCGACGAGGAGCACGGACTCCAGAACGTCTGGAACATCACGACCACGGTGCTCGGTGGCGACACCACCTCGGACACCACCATCCCGGGGCGTTGTGCGACGCCGATCGCTCGCAACTCGGGTGGAGGCGTCCAGTTCGTCTTCGGCGGCACCAGCCGGATCCAGGTCCAAGACACTGCGCACGTCGAGCTCTGCGGACCGACCAACGGCGGCAGTCCGCCGATGGTGCTCTATCAGCAGGGGACCGGATCGACGGCCTCGCCGACCACGCTGACCGACGTCGCGGCCGCCACGGTCACGAACATGGCCGGGTCGAAGATCGACAACCTCGCGCCCTCGGCGGGCAGTCTGCGCGACTCCGTCGCCGCGGCGGGCGGAGCAACGGCTTCGGTGACGTTCTCCAAGAACAACAACGACGCAGGTCTCGACCTCCGGGACTTTCCAGGGCTCGCCGCCATTCCGGCCGGTTCCGACATCACCTCCGCCCAGGTCCGGGTCAAGTACGCGAAGTCGAGCGCACAGCCGCTGTCGGTGACGATCAAGGACCAGTCACCGACGGTCAACCTGCCGGCACCGACGATCGTCGCGCCCGACGACACCGGTTGGGCGAGCGCCGACGTCGCTGCCCCGTTGCGCACCTCGCTGCAGAGCGGTGCTTTCGGCGTCACCAAGCCGACGGTGCAGCTGCGGCTGCTCAACGGCACCAGGAACGACACCCTCAAGGTCGATGCCGTGACGCTCACCCTCACCTACGTCCCGCCGACGCTCCGGGCGGCAGGCGATGTCGACTTCATCAGCGACTTCGGCGGCAACTTCCACGGCGAGTTCGTGGTCCAGGGAGCGACCTGGGCACCCCACGGCTTCGTGCACCTGGTGCCCGGCTCGTTCGACAGCGCCCTGGTGGCCTTCCGCTGGGGCCTGGTCGCGTTGGGTGTGGACTTCAAGGCCCAGCCGTCCCAGCAGTTCGGCTATCCCCTCGTCTCCATCCCGGATGCGGGGACCGGACTGGGGAGCCGCGTCACTGTCGTGGACCTCAAGGTCTTCGTCTGCGTCGCAGCGGCCACGTGCAGCTCGGGCGGCACGCATGCGTTGACGGTTCGCGCGATGATCACCGACCCGCCGTACAACACGTCGGGTACGTTCGACGGCATCCCGGAACCGGGGCGTCGCAGGATCGAGGTGTTGAGCTGGGCGGAGCAGCACTGACCGAGCAGCAGGTCCTCGACGTCCTCATCCCCGTGTTCGCCGGCCTCCTGGGCCTGAACATCGGGTCGTTCCTCAACGTGGTGGCGCACCGGGTGCCGGCGGGGGAGTCGGTGGTGAGCCCGCCGTCGGCGTGCCCGAAGTGCGGGCACCTGATCCGCAACCGGCACAACGTCCCGGTGCTGGGGTGGATGGTGCTGCGGGGGAGGTGCTTCGACTGTGGCGAGCCGATCAGTGCGCGGTACCCGCTGGTTGAGGCGGGGACGGGTCTCGTGTTCGCGCTGGTGGCGGTGCGGTTCGGGGCGGACGCCGAGGGGTTGCGGCTGCTGCCGGCGTACCTGACGTTCGCGGCCGTGGCGATCGCGCTGGCGCTCATCGACCTCGACGTGCACCGGTTGCCGGACGTGATCGTGCTGCCGTCGTACCCGGTGCTGGCGGTGCTGCTGGCGATCGGTGGGGACGGGCCCGCGTTGCTGCGGGCGGCCGAGGGGGCGGCGGTCCTGGGGGTGTTCTTCTTCGTCGTCTGGTACGTCGCGCCCGGGGGGATGGGGTTCGGGGACGTGAAGCTCGCGGGCCTCGTGGGCGCCATGACGGCCTACCTGACGTGGGGGACCTTCCTGGTGGGGGCGTTCCTGGGGTTCGTGCTCGGGGCGGTGGCCGGGCTGCTGCTGATGGCCGGGGGCAGGGCGGGGCGGAGGACGGCGCTGCCCTTCGGCCCGTTCATGGTGCTGGGGGCGTGGAGCGCGATCCTGGGCGCCGGCTACCTGGGGGACCTCTACCTGGATTCGCTGGGCCGGTGAGCTCACCGTCTCCACCCGACACACGGGAGGAGACGGATGTGACGGGCCCGGGCGCCTCTCAGATCCGGTCGTCGTAGTGGTGCACGGTCCGGTCGCGGCGCCACGGCGGCGCGACGACGAGCGAGAGGACGATCGCGAGCGCGCCCGCGACGATCAAGATGGTGCCCAGGAGGTCGTCGTTGACGTAGTCGATGTCGACCGTGATCACGTCGAGAGCGAGGATCAGGCCCAGGACGAGCAGGACGATGCCGAGTCCGATGTACATGGACCCCCAGTGCCCGTTGTCGGCGTTCCGATACGCCTTCGACCCGCGGCTCGGGGCTCCTCGACCAGCTCGGTCAGCGCTGGCTGAAGCAGACCAGGCAGGAGCGCGGGTCGTGCTGCAGGTGGCTCTCGTGCATCCGGGACGCCCGCGCGAGCAGGTCGTCCAGGGCACGCTCGGACGCGGCGATTTCGACGATCGCGTCCGCGAGCTCGGGTGACATCCGCGCGCCGGACTCCGCCGTCCGGACGTCCGGCTCGGCGTAGGTGGCTTCGAGTGCGCTCATGGTCCCTCCCCAACATCGACGACCGAGACGCTCCTTCGAGGATCGGGGCTCGGGCGGGGAAGGACAACGGCTGGCGGCGAGGTCGGCACGGTTGCACCGGGAGGCTGGTTCGTCCGGGCCAGCCGGCCGGGACCTACCGGCCCGGGTGCCTCGTGACGCTCCCCGCGCACCCCGCCCGACGCCCGGTCGTCGGAGGGCAGTCATCGAGGGCGGTCACTGGAGGGCGGCGGTGAGCCGGGCCACGTTGTCGACGTACTTCGCGCCGGGCGAGCGCTCCTGCCACGCGTCGAGGGTGAGCTCCTTCGACAGGGCGCGGTAGGTGTCCTCGACGCGGCGCATCTTCGCGACCACGGCGGGGTCCGGCATCATCAGCGACACCTCGTAGTTGAGGGCGAACGAGCGCATGTCCATGTTGCTGGATCCGACCACGGCGACCTGGTCGTCGATCGTGAAGTGCTTCGAGTGCAGGACGTACGGCGCCGGGTACAGGTAGATCCGGACGCCGGCCTCGAGCAGCGCCTTGTAGTACGACGCCTGCGCGTGCCCGACGAGGAACTGGTCGGACACCTCGCTGACGAACAGCTCGACGTCGATGCCGCGCTCGGCGGCGGTCGTGACCGCGTAGAGCAGTGACTCGTCGGGGACGAAGTAGGGCGAGGTCAGCGAGATCCGCTCCCTGGCGGCGTACAGCAGCGTGGTGAACATCCGCAGGTTGTTCTCCGCGACGATGCCCGGGCCGCTCGGCACCACCTGGCACGGGACGTCGAAGACCTCCTCGGGGCGGCGGTCCTGTTCGCCGTGAACGGCGACGAGGTCGACGACCTGGCCGGTCTCGACGTACCAGTCGGAGGCGAAGACGGCGTTGAGCGCGCCCACGACGGGCCCCTCGAGGCGCACCATCAGCTCGACCCACTCGCGGCCGAGCCGGTGGTTGGCGGGCTTGTTGTAGCCGGGCTCGGTCAGGTTGAGGGAGCCGGTGAAGCCGACGCTGCCGTCGACGACGAGGATCTTGCGGTGGTTGCGCAGGTCCGGGCGGCGGAACCGGCCCTGCAGCGGGTTGATCGGCAGCATCGGGTGCCAGGCGATCTTCGTGCCGCGCAGCCGCCTGACCATCTTCTTGTAGCCCGGGATCCGGCGCGAGCCGATGTGGTCGAAGAGCAGGCGTACGTCGACGCCGCGCTCGCTCGCGCGGAGCATCGCCTTGAAGACCGGCTCGGTCACCTCGTCCCAGGCGGTGATGTAGAACTGCACGTGCACGTGGCTGCGCGCGCGGTCGATCTCGCGGGCCATCTCCTTCATCAGGGCGCGGTAGTCGGTCCACAGCTCGACCTCGTTGCCGCCGGTGATCGGCAGCGCCCCGAGGTTCTGGTTGAGGGTCGTGACCCCGGCCATCGTGGAGGGCAGCCGGGTCGTGTCGAACGACAGCGGCAGCCGGGCGCTGCGCTCCCGGATCGTGTCGATCGCCGTGCGTTGGCGCCTGATCCGGCGGTTGCCGAGGCGGATCCGGCCGAAGAGCAGGAAGACCGAGAAGCCGATGACCGGCTCGATCAGGATGAGCAGCAGCCAGGCCATGCCGGTCGACGGCTTGCGGTTCCCGGGGATGACGCCGAGAGCGACGAGGCGGAGCACCATGTCGAGACCGAAGACGATCCACCCGAGCGTCGAGGTCGGAACCAGCCAGTCCATGGGCGCAGCCTATGGAATCCTGACCGCATGACGCCCTCCGAGCCGGGTCTGTTCAGCCGTGTCGCCGGTGCGGTGACGGGCAAGGTCGTCGACGCCGTGCCGGTGGAGGAGATCCTCGGGCACGTCGACATCGACGCCGTCCTCGACCAGATCGACGTCAACCACCTGCTGGACCGGATCGACGTCGACCGGCTGCTCGACCGCGTGGACATCGACCGCCTCCTCGCGCGAGCGGACGTCGAGGCGCTGGTGCAGCGTTCCGGGATCCCCGACGTCGTCGCCGAGACCACGAGCCACCTCGCCGGTCGCACCCTCGACGTCGCCCGCAGTCAGGTGACCGGCCTCGACACCGTGGCCGCGCGGGTCGTCGACCGGGTCCTGCGCCGCCGCGGCCCGGCACCGCTCGGGCCGGACCTGCTGATGGACGGGGAGGGCGGGGCGACGGTCACGGGGCGGTACGCCGGCGCGGTGAGCCGGGCCGCGGCGCTCGCCGTCGACGTGGGGGTCGTGCTGGCGTCGTACTCGATCGGGGTGGGGCTGACCGGCTTCCTGCTCGACGCGATCTTCGACGCCTCGCTCGACGGCGTCCCCGGGGTGGTCGCGTCGGTCGTGCTGCTCGGCTGGGCGGGGCTCTACGTCGCGGTCGGCACCACGGTCGCCGGCCGCACCGTGGGCAAGGCGATGGTGGGACTCAAGGTCGTGTCCGGCGCGGGACGACCGGTACGCCCCGCAGCTGCGGTGGTGCGGGTGTGCGCGTTCCCGCTGAGCACGCTGCTGTTCGGGTTGGGGCTGGTACTCGTCGTGCTGCGCCGTGACCACCGCGCGCTGCACGACCTGGTCGCGCGCACCGCGGTGGTCTACGACTGGGGAGACCGACAGGCCCAGCTGCCGGGCCCGCTGGCGGCGTACCTGCGCGCCCACGACGCGGCCTGAACGCCGGGGGTCGGCGCCACCTCGTCGGCCTGCGGGCCGGTTCCGCTCACCGAGAGCCCCAGCGGGCCGCAGCGGGCCGCGGTGGGCCGTGGCGCGGCGGGTCTCCTCAGCGCCCGAAGAGCCGGCGGAACGGGCTCTCGCCGCCGGTCTCGCGGTCGGTCGTGTGCCCGGCGCACCACTGGTCGGCGGGCACCTGCGCCTGCACGGACGCGACGTGCTGGCCGCAGCCGGCCCAGGTCGTCCTGCCGCACGTCTTGCAGTCCACGGGACGGCACACGGCTCAGGCCTCGGTCGAGGGCGCAGCGGCCGGCTCGAGGGCGTCGGCGAACGAGCAGAACGCGTCGTACGCGCGGGCGCCGTGGATGGTCGCGGGACCGCCGTGCATGAGGAACGTGACACCGATGGCCTCCGCCGCCTCCTGCTTCGTGGCGCCGGCGCGCGCGGCGGCCTGGCCGTGCGAGGCGATGCACCCGTCGCAGCCCTCGACCACGCCGATCGCCAGCGCGATCAGCTCCTTGGTGCGCTTGGGGAGCGCGCCGTCGGCGAAGGCGGCCTGGGAGAGCGCGCCGAATCCCTGGTAGACGTCGGGGATCGCGCGGCGGAGCTGGCGGTGCAGCGGGGAGAGCTCGTCGAGGACGGGCTTGGCGTGGGGAGAGTCGTGCTCGGTCATCGTGGTTCCTCTCAGGTGGGCTGGGCTCCATCGTGGCAACGTGGAGAAGATCGGGTCCGTCACCCGGCCGGGGTCGCTTTCGCTTTATCCCCCCAGGGGGTTACGATGGAAACGGTAGCAGATCCCCTAGGGGGGATGGCCAATCTCAAGGAGGACCTGATGGAGCTGACCGACTTCACGATGAGCGCGACCCTCGAGGCGTCGTACGACGACACGGTGGCGCTGGTGCGTGAGCTGCTCGCCGAGGCCGGGTTCGGGGTGCTCACGGAGATCGACATCCGGGCCACGCTGAAGGCGAAGCTCGACGTGGAGGTGCCGGCGCAGCTGATCCTCGGCGCCTGCCGGCCGCAGCTCGCGTACCGCGCCCTCCAGGTCGAGCCGCGGATCGCGACGCTGATGCCCTGCAACGTCGTGGTCGCCGACGCGGGGGAGGGGCGTACCCGGGTCGACGTGATGGACCCCGGCCTGCTCGCCTCGCTGGCGCCGGATCCGGCACTCGCCGAGGTGGCCGCCGACGGCCGCGCCCGGCTCACCGGGATGATGGAGAGCCTGACCGCGACGAGCCGGACCGACGGGAGCAACCGATGAAGCTGGAGCCTGAGGAGATCAAGGCGATCATCACCCGCCTCAAGCGGGCGAACGGACACCTTGCGTCGGTGATCCGGATGCTCGAGGAGGGCAGCGAGTGCGAGGACGCGTTGACCCAGCTCGCGGCCGTCAACAAGGCCGTCGGCCGCGGCGGCTACGCGCTGGTCGCCAGCGGCCTGCAGAAGTGCCTGGTCGAGGGCGGGCCCGACAGCGTCGACGCCAAGAAGATGGAGAAGCTGTTCCTGGCGCTGGCGTGAGCCGGGTGCCCGCCCCACCGACTCAGCCGAGCACCTCGCGGACGCCCGCGGCGGCGTAGGCGTTCCACAGCGGGATCCGGCGCAGCAGGTAGTGCCCGACGGCGCCCATGTCGGTGAACTCCGCGTCGGCGACCTCGGCGGCGCGGGCGACGTAGGCACTTGTGGCGCGGGCGGAGGTGATCCGGTCGAGGCGGCCGTGGGCGGCCCGGAGCATCTTGCCGGCCAGCGGCGCCACCGGGTCGTCGGGCGGCAGCCACGGAGCGAGGGCGACGACGCCGCGGACCGACGGGTGGTCGGCGACGGCGACGCCGGTCCGGGCACCCATCGAGTGGCCGAGGACGGCGACCGGGAGGTCGTGGGTGCGGGCGATCTCGTCGAGGGCCCAACGGGCGTCCGCGACGGGGGAGGGAACCGAGCCGTGGCCGGCGTTCCAGCCGCGGACGCGGTAGCGCAGCAGCAGCACGCCGACGTCGTCGGCGGCGACCGCCGCCGCGACGTGCCGGGCCAGCGCGCGGCCGCGCCGCCACGACAGGCTCCGGCCGTCGAGCGGGTCGGTGCCGTGCTGGGCGCCGCCGTGCAGCACGAGCGTGATCGCCCGGGCGGAGTCGGGGACCCAGGTGTCGGTGAACACCGGTGTCGCGGAGCTGGTCGTCATCTCGGGCATCACCGGGTCTTCGGAGCGGTCGGCGTCGTGGATGGGTCAGCCTCCGTGTCGTCGTAGCAGCTGGTAGGCCTCCAGCGTCGCCGCGCGCTGCTCCGCGTGGTCGACGATCGGCTCGGGGTAGGTGCCCACGGACGGATCGGTGAGCTCGGGCACCCAGCGCCGCACGTACCCGCCGTCGGGGTCGAACTTCTTGCCCTGCGTGGTCGGGTTGAAGATCCGGAAGTACGGCGCCGCGTCGGTGCCGCAGCCCGCGACCCACTGCCAGTTGTGCTGGTTGCTCGCGAGGTCGCCGTCGACGAGGTGGCGCATGAAGTGCCGGGCGCCGTGCTGCCACTCGACGTGCAGGTCCTTGACCAGGAAGGACGCGACGATCATCCGCACCCGGTTGTGCATCCAGCCCTCGGCCAGCAGCTGGCGCATCCCCGCGTCGACGATCGGGTAGCCGGTGCGGCCCTGCGTCCACGCGTCGAGGCGGTGCTCCAGCTCGGCGCCGGTGACGTACGGCAGTCCGCGCAGCTCGGGACGGAAGTACTCGCGCGCCGAGCTCGGCCAGTGGTGCAGCACGTGCGCGTAGAACTCCCGCCAGGCCAGCTCCTTGCGGAAGGTCGCGGCGTGAGGGTTGCGGGCATCCAGGTCGGCGAGCACGGTGCGCGGGTGGATCGTTCCCCAGCGCAGGTCGGGGGAGAGCCGCGAGGTGGCGTCGAGGTCGGGGCGGTCGCGCACGTCGTCGTACGGCGTCCCGCGCCACGCCGTCCAGCGCGCCAGCGCCGCGGCCTCGCCCGCCTCGGGGAGGTCGACGCCCGACACGTCCGGCTCCGCGGGCAGGTCCTCGGACGGTGCGCCGACCCAGTCGACCGACGCCGGGTCCGACTCCGCAGGCGCACGCCAGCCGTGGTCGACCCACGCGCGATGGAACGGGGTGAACACCTGGTAGGGCCTGCCGTCGTTGGTGAGCACCCGGCCCGGCGCGACGGCGTACGGCGACCCGGTGCGCACGAGCGGCACGTCGCCGAGCGCTTCCTCGACGCGGGCGTCCCGGGCGGCACCGTAGGGACCGAAGTCGGCGCTGACGTGCACCGCCTGCGCTGCGACCTCGGCCACCAACGCCGGTACGACGGACTCCGGGCGGCCCGACCGGACCACCAACCCCGGGCCGAACCGGCGCAGGTCCGCGTCCAGCGCGCGGAGCGTGCGCAGCAGGAACGCCCGACGGACGTCACCGGACGTCCCCCACAGGGCCGGGTCGAGCACGAACAGCGGCAGCACCGGTCCGTCCGCGGCCGCGGCGAGCAGGGCCGGGTGGTCGCGGAGCCGCAGGTCGCGGCGGAACCACAGGATGCTCGCACTCACCCGGCCATGCTGGCAGACGGCCCCGAACCCGGGGCGGCCCGCGGTGCCGAGGTCAGCCGTCCAGGCCCAGGTCCTTGAGCGCCAGCCGGGCGGCGCGGAAGCCCGCCATGCCGTGGGCGCCCGGTCCCGGCGGGGCGGCCGCCGAGCAGAGGTAGATCCCGCGAGCGCCGGTGCGGTACGGGTTGCGGCCGGGGCGCGGCCCCAGCAGCAGGGCGCCCGGCGACTTGGCGCCGGTGAGGATGTCGCCGCCGACATAGTTGGCGTTCTCGGCGCTGAACCGGCCGGGTGCGGTGACGTGGACGTCGACGATCCGTTCGCGGAACCCGGGAGCGAAGCGCTCGACCTGGGCGGTGATCGCCTCGGTGGCGTCGCCGTCGAACCCGGCGGGGACGTGGGCGTAGCTGTAGACCGGGTGGACGTCGCCGCGCGAGCGGGAGGGGTCGGCGAGGTACTGCTGGCCGAGCAGCACGAACGGGCGGGCGGGCATCCGGCCCGCCGCGACCGCCCGCTCGTTGGCGATGATCTCGGCCGGACCGCCGCCCAGGTGCACGGTCCCGGCGCGGCCGAGGTCGGCGTCGCGCCAGGGCACGCCCTGCTCGACGGCGAAGTCGACCTTGAAGGCGGCCGGACCGTAGCGGTAGCGGCGGTAGGACCGGCGGGTGCCGGCCGGCAGCCGGTCGCCGTAGAGGTCCAGGGCGGCGGTGGGGGACAGGTTGAGCAGGACGGCGTCCGCCGGTGGCAGCTGGTCCAGTGAGGTGACCCGGACGCCGGTCTCGATCCGGCCGCCGTGGTCGAGCAGGGCCTTGGCGAGCGCCTCGGTGAGAGCCTGGGTGCCGCCGACGACGACCGGCCAGCCGTCGTGGTGGCCGGCGGTGAGGATGCCGGTGCCGATGGCCGAGGAGACGACCTCCGTGAGCGGGCGCATCGCGTGGGCCGTCGTACCGAGGAAGAGGGCGCGGGCCTGCTCGGTGCGGAAGAACCGGGCGAGCAGCGCGGCGGGCAGCACCGTCGGAGCGCCGAAGCGGCCGAGCAGGAACGGGTGCCGGGGCAGGTGCACGACCGGGCCGAGGATGTCGGTGGCCAGCTTGCCGTAGGCCCGTGACGGGCCGCCGAACAGTGCTCGCCAGCGCCGCGCGTCGGCGCCGAGCCCGGCGGCGGTGGCCTCGACCGAGCGGTGCAGCAGCGCGGGGGCGGCGTCGTCGAGGGGGTGGGCCGCGTCGATCTCGGGCCACGCCCACTGCAGCCCGTAGCGGTCGAGGCCGCTCAACGCGGGCGAGCCGACCGCCATCGGGTGGAAGGCGGCGCAGTGGTCGACCAGGATCCCCTCGCCGAACGGCTGGGTGGTCCGGGTGCCGCCGCCGATCTCGTCGTGCGCCTCGAGCACGGTCACGGCCACGCCCGCGCGGGCCAGGGTCAGCGCCGCGGCCAGGCCGTTGGGCCCGCTGCCGATCACGATCGCGTCCGTCATGGTCCGACCGTACGGCGGCCGCGGGCTCGTGCCCCATGTCCCGGGAGGCCTGACTTCGCGGACCCGCTTTGGTCCCGGCGCACAAGGTCGGCCGCCGCCATCGATCAGCCCGCCTCGACCAGGACCGCGCGGCCCAGCCAGTGGCACGCGGTCAGCGCGAGCTCGATCGCCTGCCGGTCCGAGCCGATGGGGCGGCCCAGCGCCTTCGCGGCGGACGCGATCCGGTACTTCACGGAGTTCTTGTGCATCAGCATCGCCTCCGCGGTGGCCGTGTAGCTGCTGTCGTTCTGGAAGAACAACAGCAGCGTGTGGCGCAGCCGCTCGTGCTGCTCGTCGTCGCGGGCGAGGTCGCCCAGCGTCTCGTGCACCCAGGCGCGGGTGGTGTCGAGGTCGTGGGTCAGCAGCGAGGCGACCTTGAGGCCGGGCTCGTCGAAGCTGGTCACCGAGCGACGCGGGTCGTCGCCGACGGTTGCGACCTGCTGGGCCTGCAGCGCCTCGAGGTGGGTGCGCCGGAAGCCGTCGACGCCCGACGTCGGCCGGCCCAGCGCCAGCCGGGGGACCGGCGGCTCGCCCGCCTGCGTGAGCCGGGCGGCGAGCGCGCCGAGGTCGGGCACGGCGTCGGCGGAGTCCTCGGGGACGGCGAACCAGGCCCAGGCGGTGGCGCGGTCGTGTGGCACCAGCAGCGGCGTGCCGCGGGCGCCGAGCACCTCGGCGATGGCCGCCGCGGCGCTGGTGAACCGGGTGAGCTGGTCCTGCTGTGCCCCGGTCTCGTGCACCCACAGCACGGCCCCGAGGTGCGTGACCCGCAGCCGGTAGCCGAGCACCTTCTCGGCGGCGTCGACATCGGTCACGGTGCCGGCGATGAGCTCGTCGACCCGACCGGAGCGTGCGCTGTTGCGCTCGGCCAGCCACCGCTCGCGCTCGTCCTCGTAGACCGTGATCACCCGCTGCGAGATCCAGTCGATGTAGTCGAAGGTGACCTCGACGACCTTCTCGTACGCCGCCGCGCGGTCCGCCGGCGCGACGTCCATCCGCTCGCACTCGGCGAACACCAGCTCCAGCAGGTTCTGCTGACCCAGCCGGTAGGCGCGGACCAGCGCGCTGACCGCCACGCCGCGCTGCGCGAGCCGTCGTGCGTACTCGTAGGCCGCCGACGGCGGCTCGATCTTGTCGAGCGCGATGTCGTGGCGCAACGCGTTGAGGATGTTCTCGATGTTGCCCTCGATGCTCGCGTAGAGCAGGTCGATGATGACCGCGTCACCGTGGAGCTCCTCGATCCGGGTCGCGAGCCGGTCGCGCAGGGCGCCGGTGAGGTCGGCGAGCCGCGACTGCAACGCAGCCGCGACCGCCTCGACGAGTTCGGCGCCGGATCGCTCAGCCACGACCGGCATCCTCGCAGAAGACCGCGCCGTCGAGTCAGACCTGGCTCGGCTCACGCAGCAACCCCTTGACCAGCTTGCCGACGGAGTTCTTCGGCAGCTCCGTGCGGACCTCGAACTCCGCGGGCACCTTGTAGCGCGCGAGGCGCTCCGCGCAGTGGGCGTGCAGCTCCTCGGACGTCACCACGTGACCGGGCCGCGGGGCGACGTACGCGACCGGCACCTCGCCGAGCACCGCGTCCGGCCGGCCGACCACGGCCGCCTCGAGCACCGCCGGGTGCGCGTAGAGGCACTCCTCGATCTCCTTGGGGTAGATGTTCTCGCCGCCGCGGATGATCAGGTCCTTGATCCGGTCGACGATGCTCAGGTACCCGTCCTCGTCGATGATCCCCACGTCGCCGGTGTGCAGCCACCCGTCCCGGATCACCTTCGCGGTCTCCTCGGGCCGGCCGAGGTAGCCGCGCATCACGTTCGCGCCACGGATCACGACCTCGCCGCGCGCGCCCGGCGGCAGCTGCTCGCCGGACGAGGAGACCACCGCGACCTCCTGGCCGGGCAGTGCGATGCCGACCGTGCCGGGCTTGCGCGGCCCGTCGAGCGGGTTGATGTTCGAGGCGACGCTGCTCTCCGACAGGCCGTATCCCTCGACCACAGGGACGCCGAACCGTTCCTCGAACCGCACGATCAGCTCGGCCGGCATCGGCGCCGCCCCACACACCAGGAACCGCAGTGACGAGGTGTCCACCGCCCGCTCGGTGCGGGCCTCGAGCACGGCGTAGATCGTCGGCACCGCCGAGAAGTACGTCGGCCGGTGGGTCTCGACCAGGTCCCAGAAGGTGTCGGGGGAGAACCGCGGCGCGACCACCACGTCGCCCCCGGCGCGCAGCGGCGCGAGGGTGCCGGCGATCAGCCCGTTGGCGTGGAACAGCGGGAGGACCAGCAGGCTGGTGTCTGCGGAGGTCAGCGAGAAGTGCTCGACCAGGGAGGCGCTCATCGCGTCCAGGTTGGCGTGGTCGAGCAGCACGCCCTTGGGCCGCCCGGTCGTGCCGCTGGTGTAGATGATCAGCGCGAAGTCCTCCGCCGTCGCGACCGGTCCGTCGTCCGGCTCCGGGGCGCTGTGACCGGTGTGGATCGACGCCGCGTCCAGCCAGGCGATCCCGACCGAGGCGGCCAGCTCGCGCGCCCGCTCGTCGCCCACCAGCACCGCGGCCGCCGAGTCCTGCAGCTGGTAGCGGGCCTCGTCGTCGGTCAGCACCGCGTTGACGGGGGTCAGCGCCGAGCCGCGGTGCCAGGCCGCGAACATCGTGGTGATGATCTCCGCGCAGTTCGGCAGCATCACCGCGACCGTGTCGCCGGGGGCGACGCCGAGGTCACCGAGCTGCCGCGCGAGGCGGCGTACGTCGGTCGCGAACGTGGCGTTGTCGAGGACCCGTTCGCCGTCGCGGACGCAGGACCCGGTCGGGTCGTGCTCCGCGCGGGCGAAGGGGATCCGGGCCAGCGCGCTCATGCCGAGACCTCGGTGACCGGCCGGTGCTCCGGGTGCCGCCAGGTGACGGTGGTCGGGACCGGGCCGTTGGGCAGCCACGGCTGCTCCTTGACGCAGTCGGAGACCAGCCAGGTGCCGCGCTCGACGATGCCGAGGGCCGCGTCCATCACGAAGTACTCCTGGGTCGGCTTGTGGATCGGCTGCGACTCGACCCAGACCACGACGAACTCACCGGGAGCGAAACCGATCCGCCTCTGGATCGCCTCGATGAGCTGGTCGTCGTGCAGGTGGCCGTCGCCGAAGTTCCAGCCGATGATCGCGTTGCAGCAGAACTCGGCCTCGCGCAGCGAGTAGGTCTCGTACTGCTCACCCAGGTAGTCCTGCATCACCGAGAACAGGCCCCGGCCCTGGCTGTGCATCGCGCGCCAGCTCAGCGTCATCTGCATGGTCATCTCGGCGACCTCGGGCGAGTAGCCCATGCCCTCGACGAGCTGGTCGATCTGGTTCTTCGCGGGCTTCTTGAGCTGGTTGAGCTTCGCCTCCGCCCCGGGCGCGAAGGCCCAGGTCGCCGAGGCCCAGTTGCCGGCGTACTGGCGCATGGAGGGGAGGAAGGAGACCAGGTCGGGGCGCAGGTTGCCGAGCACCGGGAAGAAGACGAGGGCCGCGACGAACACCGGCAGCATCCAGGGCTCGCTGAGGTCGCCCACGCCGTAGCCGTCCCCGGCGAAGTGGCCCGCGAACAGGAAGACCGTGATGTAGGAGAACAGGATGTTCCACTCGAGCGGTACGGCGAGCGGGAACGTCTGCGTGATGAACAGGTGGAAGAGCACCATCGAGCCGACGGCGAGCAGGGTGATCGTCCAGTTGGTGCTGAGCAGCAGGACCAGCGGGACGACCAGCTCGGCCGTCGTGCCGAGGACGTGGGCCATGAACCAGGCGACCTTCGAGGGCTTGAGGTCGTCGGGCAGCGAGCGATAGTGAGCACGCTTGACGCGCTTCGGGGTGAAGGGCGCGTTGGAGACCATCGGCGGGACGACGTTCTCGAAGTGCGCGTTCATCTTGGAGATCGCCGCACCCACCCACACGATGACGATGATCAGCTTGGCCGCGACGATGACGTCGGTGAGGGTGAGCACGCTGCCGGCGAGCGCGGAGACGACCAGGATCGGCAGGTACTGCTCGCCGCGGGCCGCGAGGAACAGGATCTTGTCGCGCAGGCCGCAGAGCACGAGCAGGCCCGCCGAGAGGGCCATCAGCCGCGGGTCGACCATCTCGACGCCGCGCAGGCCCTCGATCGTCGTGCTGCTGCCGGCGACGACGGCGAACAGGAAGCTGGCGAGGGTGGTGAGGTAGAGCAGGACGTCGAACGGGCTGCGGTTGTCGCCGGCGGTGAAGGGCACCTTCCCGGGCCACGGGGGCAGCCGGATGGTGTCCGGCCGCGCCCAGTAGGCGATGCCGCCGGTCATCGGCTTGAAGTGCGCGGCCAGCGGCCCCCACGTGCCGCCGATGCCGAACAGCTCGAGGAAGAGCGTCCAGAGCACCAGCTTCTGGTAGATGACCGGCTGGTCCCACCAATGCCCGACGTCGAGCGGGCCCCCGACGTCCGAGGTGAGCGTCGCGAGCGCCACACCGCCGCCGATGTAGAGGACGAGCAGCTTCACGATGTAGATCGTGTGCACCATCTTCGGGGTGCCGAAGCCGTGCTCGGCCCAGAAGGTGGCGAGGAGGCGGATCCGCTCCTGTCGGGGACGGGCGAGCAGCTCCGCCGGGTCGACGGGCGGGGCATCGGGGGTGAGGAAAGGCATCGGTCTGGCTCCTTCAGGACGGGCCGCCGCAGCGGATGTCCCGACCGTAGGTTCGCCCCTGTGTCGACGGTCACGGCCACGACGACCGAAGATCGCGCGCGCCTTCGTCCCCGACGGACAACAGGCGGCCGGATGGCTACGGTGGGCTGCATGCGGGTCCCTGAGTTCTCCGACGAGCAGATCGCCGCCGACCTCGCCGCCGCGGCAGCCGAGCTCGGCGAGCCGCTGACCGCGGCGGCGTACGACGGCTGGCAGCGCCAGCGTCTCGCCGCCTCGCCCGCGCTGCTGATCCGCCGGTTCGGGTCGTGGAACGCCGCGTGCGCGCAGGCGGGGGTCGCCACCAACAAGACCCGGTCGACCAGCCGTCGGTGGAGCGACGACGACGTCGTGGCGATCGTCGCCCGCTACCTCGCCGAGCCCGGCAGCACCGGCTCGTTCGCCGACTACGCGGCCTGGGCCAAGGGCCACGACGGCGTGCCGAGCGGAGCGACACTGCGGCAACGGTTCGCGTGGGCCGATGTCAAGAAGCGGGCGTCCGGCGGGCGCTGAGCCGCCCGTGCGGAACAATGACAGCATGACTGTCATTCCCAGCGACCGCCTCGCTGCGCTCGAGCCCGCCTGCGCGCTCGACGACGCCCTCGCCCTCTTCGACAGCCTCCCGGCGGTGCGGGCCGAGGAGATCACCGGTCGCTGGCACGGCCGGGAGCTCGCCACCGGCCACCCGATGGACGGGCTGCTGGAGGCGTCGGGCTGGTACGGCAAGCAGTTCGACTCGGTCGACGACGTGCACCCGCTGCTGTTCCGCGCGCCGTCCGGCGACATCGTCTCGGTCGACCCGCGACGGATCCCGTTCGGCCTCCTCGACAAGATCCCGTCCGGCGTGGTCGCCCGCGGACGCACCGTCATGGGGGCGGCGCTGCCGGCGCTGCGGACGAGGAAGGCGCGGGCGCGGCTGCGCAACGTCGAGTACCGCGGCGTCGTCACGGCGGGGATGAGCTACGACCACCTGCCGATCATCGACCTGTTCCGGCGGGTCGACGAGGACACCCTGCTGGGCTGCATGGACCTGCGCGACGCGCCGCCGTACTTCTTCGTCCTGGCGCGGGACTGACGTCTCAGGCCAGCGCGACCGCCAGCAGCGCGACCGCGACCGCCGGGAGGGCGAGCTGGGTGATCGCGGCGCGCGCCTTGTCGGGTGAGGACAGCAGCAGCACCAGGCCCGCGGCGACCATCGAGCCGGCGCCGCAGAACACCAGCGTGGCGCCGACGCGGTCGTCGTCGGCGCCGAACGCGGCGATGCCGCCCGCGGTGATGACGGCGAGGAAGAGGTTGTAGAAGCCCTGGTTGAAGGCCATCTCCTTCGTCGCCTCCGCCTCCGCCGGGCTGATGCCGAACGTCGCGCGGGTGCGGGGAGTGGTCCAGGTCAACGACTCCATCACCCAGATGTAGACGTGGAGCAGGGCGGCGAGGCCGGCGAACGCCAGCGCGGCGGTGGTCATGTCAGAGATCCTCGCGTGCCCCGTGGTCCGCGCTCAGAGCAACCCCTCCTTCTGCAGCCAGTCCTTCGCGATGGTCGCGGCGGGCAGCTCCTCGTCGACGCTGCGGGCGTCGAGGTCGACCAGGTCCTCCGGCGACATCGCCGCGCTCACCTTGTTGATGATGCCCTTGGCCTTGTCGCTGAGGTCGTCGCTGGCGACGGGGACCACGTGCGAGGCCAGGAACAGTCCCTTGGTGTCCTCGAGGGTCACCAGGTCGTTCTTCTTGATCGAGGGGTCGCCGGTGTAGATGATCGCGAGCTGGATCGATCCGTCCTTGAGCGCCTTGACGGTGAGCGGGCCGCCGCTGTCCTCGATCGGCGTGAAGGCCACGTCGACCCCGTAGGTGTCCTTGAGGCCCTTCGGGCCGTTGGGGCGGCTCTCGGCCTCGGAGTTCGCGCCGAAGGTGAGCTTCTCGGTGACCTTCGCGAGGTCCTCGATCGTGGCGAGGTCGTACTTCTCGGCGAACGCAGCGGTCACGACGTAGGAGTCCTGGTCGGTGGCGGGGGACTGGTCGAGCACCTCCAGGCCCTTGTCGTCGGCGGCGTCCTCGAGCTCGTCGTACACGTCGTCGGCGAGGCGGGCGGTGGTGTCGGGCTGCCAGACCTGCAGCAACGGGCCGGTGTACTCCGGGAACAGGTCGATCGAGCCGTCCTCGATGCCGGGGAGGTAGGCCTCGCGCTGGCCGATCCGGAAGTCCCGCTCGACCTCGATGTCGGCGGCCTCGAGCGCCTGGGCGTAGGCCTCGGCGATGATCTCGTTGGAGTAGTAGTCCTGCGAGCCGATCACGATCTTGTCGCCGCCCTTGCCGCCGTCGCCGGAGCTGAGCGGGTCGTCGCTGCCGCAGGCGGTGAGGGAGAGCGCGGCGGCCGCGACCAGGGCGAGACCGAGCTGCCTGGACCGGAGCGGGGTGCGGGTCATGAGGGAACCTTTCGGGTGGTGGGTCGGCTGGCCCGCTGGAGGGCAGCCATGGTGAGGTCGAGCACGAGCGCCAGGGCGGCGACGAGGAGTGCGCCGGCGAGCATCTGGTCGTACTGGCGGGACTTGAGGCCGGAGAAGAGGTAGCGGCCCAGCCCCGTGTCGGAGATGTAGGCCGCCAGCGTGGCCGTCGCGACGACCTGCAGCGTCGCGGCCCGGATCCCGCCGAGGATGACGTCGGCGCCGAGGGGGATCTCGACCCGGGTGACCAGCTGCCACTCGCTCATCCCGACGGCACGGGCGGCGTCGACCGCCCCGCGGTCGGCGGCCTCGATGCCGGCGTACGCACCGGCCAGGAGCGAGGGGAAGGCGAGGGCGACCAGCGCGATCAGCGGCGCCTGGATGCCGATGCCGAGCGCCAGCCCGAGCAGGGTGAGCAGGCCGAGGGTCGGGACCGCCCGCACCGCGCCCGCCAGGGCGACCACGACCAGCCGACCGCGGCCGGTGTGGCCGATCAGGATCCCGAGCGGGAGTGCCAGCACGGCCGCGAGGGCGACCGCGGCGAAGGTGACGAGCAGGTGCTGCACGACCCGGTGGTCGATGCCGCCCGGGCCGCCCCAGTGGGCGCCGTCGGTGATCCAGGCCAGGGCGTCGCCGAACAGGTTCACGACGCGCCTCCCGCCGGGGTGGCCGCCCGCCAGGGGGTGACGACCCGTCCGAGCGCGACCAACAGTGCGTCGAGGGTGACGGCGAGCAGCATGGTGCCGAGCACGCCGGTCACGATCTCGGCACGGATGTCGCGCTGGAAGCCGTCGGTGAGGAGGTTGCCGAGGCTCGGGATGCCGACCAGCGCGCCGATCGTGACCAGGCTGACGGTGCTGACGGTGACCACCCGGATCCCCGAGAGCAGCACGGGGACGGCGAGCGGCAGGTCGACCTTCCAGAGCAACCCGGCCCGCGAGTAGCCCATCGCCTCGGCCGCCTCCCGCACCCGCGCGTCGACGGAGCCGAACGCGTCGGCCGCCGTACCGGCGAGCAGGGCGGTGCCGTAGACGGCCAACGCCACGACGAGCGTGAGGCCGGAGCGCAGCGGGATGCCGAGCAGGACCGGGATCACGATGAGCAGCGGCAGCGCGGGCACCGAGTAGAGCAGGCTCGCGCTGCCGAGGACCACGGTGCCGGCGCGGGGCCAGCGCCAGGCGACCCGGCCCAGGACCACCGCGACCAGGACGCTGATCACGATGGCGGGCACGGACAGCCGGACGTGCTGGAGCAGCATGTCGAGGACGTAGTCGCGGTTGGCGTCGAGCCAGCTCACCGGGTGATCACTCCAGCACCCCGACCGGTCGGCCGTCGCCGTCGACCACGACGCTGCGGCCGTCGACGTCGACGGTGCGCAGCGCCCGCTCGGCGCGGTCGGCGCCGATGAAGTCGCGCACGAACTCGTCGGCCGGCGCGGCCACGATCTCCTTGGGCGTCCCGGTCTGCGCGACGATCCCGCCGGTGCGCAGGATCACCACCTCGTCACCGAGCCGGAAGGCCTCGTCGATGTCGTGGGTGACCAGCACGATGGTCTTGCCCAGCTCGGCCTGCAGCTGCAGCAGCTGGTCCTGCAGGCCGCGGCGCACGATCGGGTCCACCGCCCCGAACGGCTCGTCCATGAGCAGGATGTTGGGCTCCGCGGCGAGCGCCCGAGCCACCGCCACCCGCTGCTGCTGGCCACCGGAGAGCTGCGCGGGGTAGCGCCTGCCGAGCGCGGGATCGATGCCGACCCGCTCGAGCAGGGCCAGCGCGGCGTCGCGGGCCGCGCGCCTCGGCGTACCGGTCAGGACCGGGACCGTCGCCACGTTGTCGACCACCCGCCGGTGGGGGAGCAGTCCGCCGGCCTGGGGCACGTAGCCGATCGAGCGGCGCAGGGCGACCTTGTCGAGCTCGCGCACGTCGCGCCCGTCGATGAGCACCGAACCCGTCGTCGGCTCGACCATCCGGTTGACCATCCGCATCAGCGTGGTCTTCCCGGACCCGGACGTGCCGACGAGGGCGAGGGTGCGGTGGGAGGGGACGGTGCACGAGAAGCCGGTCACCGCGACGGTGCCGTCGGGGTAGGTCTTGCCGACGTCCCGGAACTCGATCCCCATGCGGGGAACCCTACGGTGCGGCGGGGACAAGGGGCACGAGCTTTGCGCCAGCAGGGTCGGGGCACCGTGACAGGCGGGGCGGTGAGGGAGTTTCACCGGCCGGCCGGTGAAACTGGCGCTGGGACGAGGAAACTTCCTCGTCCCAGCGCCAGTTTCGTCGTCCAGGTTCGCGTTATGTCACGCCGGATCGCCGGTCTGCTCGATCTTCTCGGTCCTCTCGATCAGCCCGGTTCCGCTCGGACGGACTCGGGTACTGCCCGGGTGAACCGACGAGAGGAGCACGAAGCATGAGCACGATCGAGAAGTCCGTCGTCGTCGACGTTCCCGTCCGCACGGCCTACGACCAGTGGACCCAGTTCGAGACCTTCCCGTCCTTCATGGAGGGCGTCGAGGAGGTCCGCCAGCTCGACGACACGCACCTGCACTGGCGCGCCGACATCGCCGGCGTGCGCCGCGAGTGGGACGCCGAGATCGTCGACCAGACCCCCGACGAGAGGATCACCTGGCGTGCCCTCGGTGGGACGAAGAACGACGGCACCGTGTCCTTCGCGCCGGGCGAGCTCGGTCATTCGACCCGGGTCACGCTGCGGATGGAGTTCGAGCCCGAGGGGATCGTCGAGAAGGCGGGCGACGCGTTGCAGATCGTCGACCGCCGCGCCGAGGGCGACCTGGTGCGCTTCAAGGACTTCATCGAGTCCCGCGGCGCCGAGACCGGTGGCTGGCGCGGCGACGTGAGGCCCGGGGACGCCGACAACCCGGCTTTGTGAGGGCAGCCGAGGACAGATTCGCCGGCCGGCCGGTGAAACTCACGCTGGGACGAGGAAACTTCCTCGTCCCAGCGCCAGTTCTGTCGTCCAGGCTCGCGTTATGTCGCGTCCGACTCGGCCAGGGCGACGATCCGGTCGAACCGGGCGCCCATCTGCTCGGCCAGGGCCTGGGCGGCCCTGAGCGGGCGGACCATCACCATGAAGTCGCTGATCAGGCCGTCGTCGTCGAGGACGAGGAAGTCGCAGCCGGTGAGCTCGAGGCCGTCGACCGTCGCCTCGAAGACGAGGGCGTGCCCGGTGGTGTCCTCGAGCTCGCGGACGTAGCGGAAGTCCTCGAAGACCTCGATCACGTTCGCCAGGATGGCGCCGGTGATCGCCTTGCCCGCGTAGGGCTTGTGGGCGACCGGGCTGCGGAACACGACGTCCTCGGCCAGGCAGGCCCGCATCGCCGCGATGTCGCGGGCCTCGACGGCGGCCCGGAACGCGGATCCGTCGCTCGCCGGGGCGCTCACAGCGCCGCCGCCAGCTCGGTGCCCTGCTTGATGGCGCGCTTGGCGTCGAGCTCGGCCGCGACGTCGGCGCCGCCGATCAGGTGGACGCGGCCGGGGAAGGACGAGGCAAGCAGGTCGTCGTACAGGCCGCGGACCGACTCCTGTCCGGCGCACACCACGACGTGGTCGACGTCGAGCACCTGCGGGCGCCCCTCGACCGAGATGTGCAGGCCCTGGTCGTCGATGCGCTCGTAGGTGACGCCGCTGAGCTGGTGCACGCCGAGGTCCTTGACGGCGGCGCGGTGCACCCAGCCCGACGTCTTGCCGAGGCCCTTGCCCTGGGCCGACTCCTTGCGCTGCAGCAGCCACACCTCACGGGCCGGGATGCGGGGCGCCTTGTCCGTCACGCCCCCGCGGACGACGGCCGGGTCGGCCACCCCCCAGTGCGCCTTCCACTCCTCGACGGTCTCGGGCGTGTGCGCCAGCAGCTCGGACACGTCGAAGCCGATGCCGCCCGCCCCGATGACCGCCACCCGGGCGCCCACAGGAACGCGGCCGGTGATCGCGTCGGGGTAGGAGACGACCTTGGCGTGGTCGATGCCGGGGATGGTCGGGGTGCGCGGCGCGACGCCGGTGGCGACCACGACCTCGTCGTACCCGGCAAGCAGGTCGGGGGTCGCCCGGGTCGCCAGCTTCACGTTGACGCCGAGCACCTCCATCCGGCGGCGGTAGTAGCGCAGGGTCTCGGCGAACTCCTCCTTGCCGGGGATCTGCATGGCCAGTCGGAACTGGCCGCCCAGCTCGTCGGCGGCCTCGAAGAGCGTGACGTCGTGGCCGCGCTCGGCGGCGCTGACCGCGGTCGCCAGGCCGGCGGGGCCGCCGCCGACGATCGCGACCCGCTGGGCGCGGCGGGTGGGGCTGAGCACCAGGGTGGTCTCGTGGCAGGCGCGCGGGTTGACCAGGCAGGAGGCCCGCTTGGCCTGGAAGGTGTGGTCGAGGCACGCCTGGTTGCAGCCGATGCAGGTGTTGATCTCGTCGGCGCGACCGTCACGGGCCTTCGCGACGAGGTCGGCGTCGGCGAGGAACGGACGGGCCATCGAGACCAGGTCGACGCCCTGCTCCAGCACGGACTCCGCCACGTCGGGGGTGTTGATCCGGTTGCTCGCGCACACCGGGATCGACACGACCTCCTTGAGCCGCAGCGTGCTGTCGACCCAGGCGCCGCGCGGGACGCTGGTGACGATGGTGGGGACCCGTGCCTCGTGCCAGCCGATGCCGGTGTTGAAGACGCTGGCGCCGGCCTCCTCGAGCCGGTGCGCCAGCTCGACGGTCTCGGCCCAGGTCTGGCCGTCGGGGACGAGGTCGAGCAGCGACATCCGGTACATGACGAAGAAGTCCGGCAGCTCCTGCCGGATCCGGCGCACGATCTCGACCGGGAAGCGCATCCGGTTCTCGGCCGAGCCGCCCCACTTGTCGGTACGACGGTTGGTGCGTGCCGCCAGGAACTGGTTGATCAGGTACCCCTCGGAGCCCATCACCTCGATGCCGTCGTACCCGGCCTTGCGGGCGAGCTTGGCGGAGGCGACGAAGTCGTCGATGGTCCTCTCGACCGCGCGCCCCGACAGGGCGGAGGCCTTGAACGGGGTGATCGGCGACTTGGTCGCGCTCGCCGAGACGCTGAACGGCGTGTAGCCGTAGCGGCCGGCGTGCAGCAGCTGCAGCGCGATCTTCCCGCCGTTGGCGTGGACCGCCTCGGTGACCCGCTGGTGGCGGTGCGCGTTGAGGCGGGTGGTCATCTGCGAGCCGAACGGCAGCAGCCAGCCGCGCACGTTGGGGGAGTAGCCGCCGGTGACGATCAGGCCGACGCCGCCCGCCGCGCGCTCGGCGAAGTACGCCGCCAGCTCGTCGATGTGCCACGGCCGGTCCTCGAGCCCGGTGTGCATCGAGCCCATCACCGCCCGGGACTGGAGCTCCAGCCCGCCGACCGTGGCGGGGGTGGTGAGGAGGGGGTAGGCGGTCATCGGGACTCCTTGCGGGTGTGGGCGTCGAGGTACTCGGTCAGCCAGCGGATCCAGAACTCCTCCATCAGGAGGCCGCCGCGCAGCACGAGGTAGATGTCGAGGTCGGCGTCGGTGAGCGCGCCGGGGTCGGGGAAGTCGCGGGCGGCCAGGAACTCGTAGAGGGAGTGCCGCTTGGTGTGCTCGTCGAGCTGGCGGCGCAGGTCGTCGAGGAGCGCCGCGCGGTCGCCGTACGACGCCCCGCGCATCTTGACGCTCACGCTGCTGCGCATCGCGTCGGGCGTGGTGGGCTCGGCGATCCAGCGGGCCAGCTCGGCGCGTCCGGCGTCGGTGACGGCGTAGACCTTCTTCGTGGGGCGGTCGGGTTGGGCGACGGACTCGGAGGAGATCCAGCCGTCGCCCTCCATCCGGCCCAGGACCCGGTAGATCTGCTGGTGGGTCGCGGACCAGAAGAAGCCGATCGACGCGTCGAAGCGCCGCACCAGGTCGGAGCCGGACGCGGCGCGTTCGCTCAGCGACACGAGGATCGCGTGCTCGAGGGCCATGCCCGTCAGGATGCCCGAACACCCGGGGCTATGCAACTAGTTGCGCAACTCGTTGCAGGTGGACTCGGTCACGCGCGGTGGTACGTCTTGTTCGCGATCCGCCAGGCACCGTCGACCCGCAGCAGGACGAAGGAGTCGGTGAAGACGTCCGGGCCGTGGTGGAGCGTCATGGTGGCGGTGCCGGTGGTGCCGGTGACGCTGACCTGGTCGACTCGTCGCCACCGGGCGGCCTCGTCGGGGGCGGGGGAGCCGGTGAACAGGGCGCAGTACTCCTCGAGTGTCCACGACGTGAAGCGCCCCTCGCGCAGGCCCTCGACATGGGCGGTGGGCAGGAAGGCCCGGCGGTGGTACGACGAGTCTCCGGTCGCGTGCCCGGCCGCGTAGTCGTGCAGTGGCGCGAGCACGGCGGGGTCCGCCTCGGCGGGCGTCATCAGGGCGGCGATGTCGGCGTCCGAGGCGGTGGGAGCGAGCGCGGCGGCCAGGAGGGCGACGTCCTTGCCCAGGGCGGCGGCGGTGAAGTCGGCCCCGGGCCTCTCGCCCGGGTCCGCCGAGCCCGTCGCCAG
Source organism: Nocardioides daeguensis (assembly GCF_019192965.1). Classification (GTDB taxonomy): domain Bacteria; phylum Actinomycetota; class Actinomycetes; order Propionibacteriales; family Nocardioidaceae; genus Nocardioides; species Nocardioides daeguensis. Next base: position 150,246 of record NZ_JAHTKU010000003.1, on the reverse strand, counting down.
CCGATCGCGCTTGGCCCGCACCAGCGCGCCGAGCGCGGTGCGCTCCAGCACGTCGAGGGCCAGGTCCGTGGGCAGGTCGAGGCGCGCGGCCCGGACGAGGCCGTCGCGGACGGTCAGCGCGGCGCCGGCGAGCACGCCGTTGGCGACCAGCTTGGCGGCCGCCGCCTGCGCGGCGTCGCCGCAGGCCAGCACGTCGCCGAGGTCGACGAGCACCGGTGCGGCGCCGCCGGGGTCGCCGCCGGCCAGCACGGTGAGCCCGCCCGACGCGGCCGCGCTGGTCGAGCCCAGCACGGGCGCGTGCAGGTACCGGGCGCCGGTCGTGGCCACCTGCTGCGCGAGGGTGGCGGCCTCCTGTGGCCCGACGGTCGCGGTGTTCACCACGACCGCACCGGGGGGCAGGTGTCCGGCCACCTCGTCGAGCACGGCGGCGCAGGCCGCGGCGTCGTACAGGCAGAGCACGACGACGTCCGCGGAGGCGACCGCGCCCCGCGGGGGGCGCGCGGCCCCGCCCGCGGGGGGGCCGCGGGGGGGGGGGGGGGGGGGGGGGGGGGGGCGCCGCCCCCCCACGGCCCGGCCCATCCGGCCGAGTCCGAGAAGGGTGATCTGGCGAGCCATGTGCTCATGCTCGGCCGGATCGTGCCTTGCGACAAGCGCAGATATCTCATGCCTGCCATGCCTGGTACGCATAGAATGCCGGCGTGGTGCTGACCTCGTGGCGGACCTTCCTCGCCGTGTGCCGGCTCGGCTCGCTGTCGGCCGCAGCGGCCGAGCTGGGCTACACCCAGTCCGCGGTCTCGCGCCAGGTCGCCGCCCTCGAACGGGAGGTCGGGCAGCCCCTGCTCGAGCGGCGCCCGCGCGGCGTCGCGCTGACGCGAGCGGGGGAGGCCTTCGCCCAGCGCGCTCGGGCCGCGGTGTCCGCCGCCGACCGGGCGTTGCGTGCCGCGGCCGAGGCGGGCGGTGCCGAGCGGGTGCTGGCCGTCGGCGCCACGCCGTCGGCCGTCGCCGGGCTGGTGCCGACGGCCCTTCGCGAGCTCGGTGCGACGCCGTGGTCGCTCGCCACCGGGTCCTCCGACGAGCTCGAGGAGCTGGTCGCGACCGGCGGCCTCGACGTCGCCGTCGTCACCGATGCGCCTCCGGGGCGCTCCGACGACGACCGGTTGGTCCGCCACGCGCTCGGTGCGGACCCGATGTGCGTGGTGGTCCCCACGGGCCATCCCGCGGCCGGCCGGGACGAGGCGGACCTGGGCGTCTTCGCGGCCGAGACCTGGGTCGAGGACGACGACGGCTCGGCGGCGCTGCTGCGAGCCGCCGCCGCCCGGGCCGGCTTCGAGCCGCGGATCGACCTGGCCGCCGCCGACCTCGCGGGCAAGGTCGCGCTCGTCGCGGCGGGGCACGCCGTCGCGCTGGTGCCCGGTCTGCTGGTGCCGGCGCTGCGTCGCGACGTCGTGGCGGTCGGCCTCACCGGCGGCCCGATGCGCCGGCTCTACGCGAGCGTCGCGGCGGGACCCCCCGACCCGCCGGCGGCCGCCGTGCGCCTGGTGGAGGTGCTGGTCGATCAGTACGCGCGGAACGACCTCATCCGCGCCAGGTAGCGGCGCAGCCGCACGGCCGGTACGGCGCGCGGCCAGTCGTCGGCGCGGAACCACGCGTCGGAGCCGCCGTCGACGAAGACCACGCTGCCGCACAGGAAGTCGGCGGCGTCGGAGAGCATGAAGACCACCCACGCGGCCAGCTGTCCGGGGTCGCCGAACCCGCCGATCGGGACGGGGAAGGCGTTGATCCGCTTCGCCTCGGCCGGCGTGGCGAGCTGCTGCTCGAGCAGGGGGGTGAGGATCGCGCCGGGCGCGATGGCGTTGAGCCGGATGCCGGCCCCGGCCCACTCCCGGGTGACCGCCTGGCGCCGGACCCACTGGCTGACCGCGATCTTGCTGGCGCCGTACGCGAACGACGGCGCCATCTTCCCGAACATCCGCAGCGAGCCGAGCGCCTTCGGGACGTCGCGGTCGAGCAGTGCGCGCACGGCGCGTCGGGGCACCATCGGCATCGTCGTGGTCGAGTTGCTCGAGAAGACGACGACCTTCGCCCGCTCGGCGGCGGCCAGCGCCGGACGCCACGCCTCGAGCAGCTCGACGACGCCGAGGTAGTTCACCTCGGCGATCAGCCGCGCCCGGTCGCGCCCCGGGGCCGGGCCGAGCCCGGCCGCGAGCACCGCGCCGTCGAGCACGCCGCCGGCCCGGTCGAGGACGGCGGTGGCCGCGGTACGCCGGCCCTCGGGGGTGGAGAGGTCCGCGACGACGTCGGCCTCCTTGATGTCGACGCCGATGACGGTGTGGCCGTCGCCGACCAACCGGTCGACGACGGCCGCGCCCATGCCGGAGGCGGCGCCGGTGACTGCGTAGGTACCCACGCCGGAGATACTAGAACGAGTTCTACTCGGGTGGGTGCGCGATCGTCCTGTTGTCCGGGAGCCGTCGCCCCGAAGGTGCCTCGGAGCCTGCTGAACGATCCGCGCGGCTGCGCGGCGCCGGCTGGAGCGTTCGCTGCGTTCGGCTCGGTTGAGGTGACCCGCCACGCCTGTCCTCGCCGCTCTGGCGACCGCACGCACCCGGCGTCGCTCGCGCTCGCCCGTCTTGTTCAGCCGGCTCCTAGCGCGGGCCGCCGAGCACGCCGGCGTCGTACGCCTTGAGGACCGAGGCGCGGTCGCCGGCGGTGAGGTCGCCGTCGGTCACCGCCTGGTCGAGACGATCGGAGAGGTCCTGGCGGCGCTCGGCCTCGTGGGCCGCGCGGACCTCGTCGAGGGCGGCGCTCACCTTCGCCTCGCCGAGGCCGAGCTCGGCGGCGAGCGCCTTCGCGAGGGCGGCCTCCCGCTCGGTCCGCTCGGCCTCGGTCGGGGGCGTCGGCCGCTCGCCCGTGGCCGGCTTCGTGGCGTCGTCGGGCGCGAGCTGGTCGCGGACCGCGACGAGCGCGTCGCGCACCTGGTCCTCGCCGACCCCGAGGGCCTCGGCCAGAGCGGCGGCGTCGAGGCCGGGCCCGTGCCCGGGGCCGCCGGGGCCGCCCGGGCCGGGGCGCCCGTCCTGGCCGGTGGCCTGGTCGGTGGCCTGGTCGGTGGTCTGGCCGGTGGCGCTGGCAGTGCCGGTCGTGTCGTCGGCGTTCGCGGCCAGGCTGGTGGCGGTGACGCCGCCGGCGACGGCGCCGGCGGCCAGCAGGGCGGCGGCACGGATGCGGTACTTGCTCATCGGGTGCTCCTCTCGGGTGGCCCGCTCGGTGCGGGCCTGCGGCGACCTTCCCGGCGGCTGCTGGGTCCGGGCTGCGGCGATGCTGGGAGGAGCCTGTGAGTCCGAACCGCACCCCATGCGTTCTGGTCGTCATCCGGCTGGATCGCCGACCAGACCGCATGGGGTGCGGTGCCACCACGCCCAGGGTGACGCTGCCCACGGGCCGACCGGTGGTGGGGTAGGGTGGACCCACCACCGGACGCCGTCCTCCCGACGGGAACCCGGTGTCGTACGCCGATCGGCGCCCTCCCGCAGCAGCGCGAGCCGCCGGTCGAACCTGCCGAAGAACCGGGGTCGTCGCATCGCGGCGGCCGCTTGGAAGGACACCTGTGGCTCGAGGAGGCCAGCGGGGAGCGACGCAGCAGCGCCGCAACTCGCAGCCGGCGCGCACGCGCCGCAACGAAGTCGGCATCATCCCCCAGCTCGCCCGCGCGGTGCGCGAGGTCGAGGCGGCGGTCGCGCGGCGCTCGGCCATGCCGGAGGTGCGCGCGAAGTTCCAGGTCGTGGCGCTGCTGGCGCGCGAGGAGAGGGCGCGGGTCAAGTCCGACCCCGGTCTCTCCGAGAGCCGGCGGGGCGAGGAGCTCAAGCGGCTCGACGGGATCGCGACGATCCTGGCCCAGACCGCGGCCCGCGACAGCACGCTGTTCACGCTGCTCGACGAGAACGCCGAGGTGTCGGAGTCGGCCAAGGCGATGCGCCGCGAGCTGCTGCGCAAGGCCGGGGTCGACGAGCCGGAGCCCGAGCCGATGCCGGTGGTCGTCGACCCCGAGCTGGCGGCGCTCGCCGAGAAGCGGGTCACGCCGCTGTCGGTGCAGGCCTACCAGCTCTCGCACCCGTTCCTCGCGCCCGACTTCGCCCACGCCCGGGTCAAGGTCCCGCCGCGGCGGCTGGCCGGCTGGGAGCTGCTCGAGCCGCTGTTCCGCTCCTTCGAGCGCGCCGCGCCCGACGCTCCGGCGTGCATGCCGCTGCCCGACGCGGACCAGCTCACCGCCCTCACCGGCCGGCACGCGCCGGTGGGCCGCGAGCTGATGGAGCACCAGGCCCAGCTCATCGCCTCGGCCGCCGAGGGGCACCGGACCTACCTGCTCGCCGACGAGCCGGGTCTCGGCAAGACCGCCCAGGCGCTGCTCGCCGCCGAGGCCGCGGGCGCGTTCCCGCTGCTGGCCGTGGTGCCCAACGTGGTCAAGACCAACTGGGCGCGCGAGGTCGAGATCTGGACGCCGAACCGGCGCGCCACCGTGCTGCACGGCGACGGCGACGATGCCGACGGCTTCGCCGACGTGTTCGTCGTCAACTACGAGATCCTCGACCGTCACGTCGGCTGGCTCGGCAACCACGGGTTCCGCGGGATGATCGTCGACGAGGCGCACTACATCAAGAACAAGTCGTCGCAGCGCTCGCAGAACGTGCTGGAGATCGCCTCCCGCATCCGCTCGCGGATCGCCCGGCCGTTGATGATGGCCCTGACCGGCACCCCGCTGATCAACGACATCGAGGACTTCCGGGCGATCTGGCAGTTCCTCGGCTGGATCGACAACGTCGTGCCGCAGGGCGAGCTGATGGAGGCGCTGGAGGAGACCGGGCTGACCCCGGCCGACCCGGCGTTCTACCCGGCCGCCCGCCGCGCCGTCATCGAGCAGGGCATCGCCCGGCGCCGCAAGATCGACGTCGCCGCCGACATCCCGGCCCGCCGGATCGCCGACATCCCGGTCGAGCTCGAGGGCGAGGCCGGCCGCTCCATCCGCAAGGCCGAGCAGGAGCTGGCCCGCCGCATGGTCGAGCGGTACGACGCCGCGATCGCCACCCGCCGTACCGGGGCCGAGGTCGAGGGCATCGACCACCGCCTGGTCCGCCAGGTCGCCGGCTGGGAGCGCGAGGACAACTCGACCAAGACCGGCGAGAACGTCTTCACGATGATGCGCCGCATCGGCCAGGCCAAGGCCGGTCTCGCGGCCGACTACACCGCCCAGCTGGCCCGCAACGTCGGCAAGGTGGTGTTCTTCGCCAAGCACATCGACGTCATGGACACCGCCGAGCGGACCTTCACCGAGCGCGGCATCATGTACAGCTCGGTCCGTGGCGACCAGAGCTCGACCACCCGGCAGAAGGAGATCGACGCCTTCGTCAACGACCCGGACGTCCAGGTCGCGGTCTGCTCGCTCACCGCGGCCGGCGTCGGCCTCAACCTGCAGGTCGCGTCGAACCTGGTGCTCGCCGAGCTCTCCTGGACCGACGCCGAGCAGACCCAGGCCATCGACCGGGTGCACCGGATCGGTCAGGCCGAGCCGGTGACCGCCTGGCGCGTCATCGCCACGCAGACGCTCGACACCCGGATCGCCGAGCTGATCGACAAGAAGGCCGGGCTCGCGGCCCGCGCCCTCGACGGTGCCGGCGAGGAGGTCGGGGGCGGGGCCATCGACCTGCAGACCGAGGCCCTGGTCGCGCTGCTCACCGGCGCCCTGGAGGCCCGCGGGGACTGATGTCACACCCCGCCGACCCGTCTCGTCCTCCTGGCATGGAGACGAAGATCGCCGTGGCAGGCGGAACGGGACTGGTCGGCGCGATGGTGGTCGAGGAGGTACGACGCACCGGCGCGACACCGGTCGTCATCGCCCGCTCCCAGGGCATCGACCTCACCACCGGTGGGGGACTGGCGCAGGCGCTGGACGGCGTCGACGCCGTGGTCGACGCCAGCAACGTCGACACGATGAGCGCGCGGAGGTCGGTCGCGTTCTTCGAGGCGGCGACCGGCCACCTGCTGGCCGCGGGCGCCGCGGCCGGCGTGCGCCACCACGTCGCGCTCTCCATCGTCGGCTGCGACCGGGTGGACCTGCCCTACTACCTCGGCAAGCGTCGCCAGGAGGAGCTGGTCGCGGCCGGTCCGGTGCCGTGGTCGGTGTTGCGCGCCACCCAGTTCCACGAGTTCGCCGCGCAGCTGGCCGCCCGCAGCCCGCGCCCGTTCGCGTTGGCGCCGCGGATGCGGACCCGGCCGGTCGCGGCCCGCGAGGTGGCCGCCGCCCTGGTGAGGGCCGCGCGCGGCGAGCCCGCCGGGCGGCTGCCCGACCTGGGCGGTCCGCGAGCCGAGGACATGGGGCGGATGGTGCGCGACCTGGTCCGGGCGCGCGGGATCCGCCGGATCGTCGTACCGGTGCCGATGGCGGGCCGGGCGGGCCGCCAGGTCGCGGCCGGTGGCCTGCTGCCCGGTGAGGGTGCCACGCTGGGCAGCGTGACCTTCGACGACTGGCTCGCGCGTGGGTGACCCGCTCGCGCGGGTCCAGGCGCTCGCGGGGGAGTACGACGCCCTGCGCCCGCGGATGGTCCGCGTCGCCTACGCCATCCTCGGCAGCCGCGCGGAGGCCGAGGACGTGGTCGCCGACTGCTGGACCCGGCTGGTCGAGGCGGACGCCCGCGAACCGGTCCGCGACCTCGCCGGCTGGTTGACCGTCGCGGTCGCCCGCGCCGCCACCGACGTGCTGCGCTCGGCCCGCGTCCGCCGCGAGGAGTACGTCGGCCCCTGGCTGCCCGAGCCGTTCGTGAGCGAGGGCGGGACGGGCGCGGATCCCGCCGACCGGGTCACCCTCGACGAGACCGTGAGCTACGCGCTGGCCGTGGTCCTCGAGTCGCTGTCCCCTGCAGAGCGGACCGCCTGGGTGCTGCACGACGTCTTCGGCATGGGCTTCCCCGAGGTCGCGCGAGTCGTGGGCCGCACCCCGGCGGCCGTGCGCCAGCTGGCCTCGCGCGCCCGGACCCACCTCGCGGCCCAGTCCGCGCGCTTCGAGGTCGACCGCACCACCCACGAGGAGGTCCTCGGCCGTTTCCTCGCCGCGGCCGCCGGCGGCGACCTCGCCGGGCTCCTGGAGGTCCTCGACCCTGACGTCGTCTGCACCTCCGACGGCGGCGGTGCCGTCAGCGCCGCCCGCCGGCCGGTCCGTGGTGCGGACCGGGTGGCGCGGTTCCTGGTGGGCCTGGTCGCCAAGTACGTCGGGGACGTGGAGGTCGGGCTGGTCGAGGCCAACGGCGCCCCGGCGCTCGCACTGCGCGAGGACGGGGTGCTGACCTCGCTGCTGGTGCTGACGGTGGTCGGCGGCCGGGCGTGCCGGGTCGACCTGCTGCGGGCGCCGGCCAAGCTGGCGGCCGTGGACCGCTGAGCCCGGTCCGCGCTCAGGGGGTGTCGGGCGGGGTGAGCAGCCGCTGGATCGCGTCGCCGTACGTCGCGATGACGACCTCGGGGTCGGCGGCGGTGACGATCGGGTCGCGCTGGAGGAAGAGCAGGTTGAGCAGGCCGCCGAGCTGGGCGACGGCGAGTGCGACGCGTAGCTCGGGGTGCGGGCCGGTGAGCCGGGGCGCCAGCGGGCCGACGTACGTCTCGGCGGTGTGCCGGATCATCTCCTCGCGGACCTGGTCGTGGTGGGCGGCCTGGGCGAGGGCGACGTACCGCTGCCGGATCACGGGCCGGCGCGGGTCGAGGAAGTACGCCACGAGCCGCCGCCCGAGCGTCTCCAGCGGGCCGTCGAGGACGGTGCCGATGCCGAGCGAGGTGTCGACGGTGCGCAGGAACAGCGCCTCCTTGGACCCGAAGTGCCGGATCACGAGCGCGGGGTCGACGCCGGCCTCCGCGGCGATCGCACGCACGGAGGCGCCGTCGAAGCCGCGCTCGGCGAACAGGCTCCGGGCGGCGTCCTCGATCGCGGTCCGGGTGGCGAGTCCGGCGGGCCGGAGCGCTCGGGGCCGCTGCGCGCCGGGGGAGGTCTGGGTCACACGGCAACCGTAGGCCATGGGGAGCAACGGTCAACGGTGTTGACACAACCACGTCAACGCCGTTGACTCAGCGCTCGTGACAGCGACCTCTCCCGCGTCGGCGACCGGCGCTCCCAGCGCCGGTACCCCGCAGCACGCCTCCCGCTCCGCCTTGCTCACCGTGGCCGTGCTCTGCTTCGGCGGCCTGGTCGCCTCGGTGAGCCAGACCATGGTGATCCCGATCCAGGGCGAGCTCGGACGGCTGCTCCACACCAGTGAGGCCAACGCCTCCTGGGTGGTCACCGCGACCCTGGTCGCGGGCGCGGTCGCGATGCCGATCTCCGGACGCCTCGGCGACCTGTACGGCAAGCAGCGGGTGCTCGTCGTCAGCGCGGCGCTGCTCGTGGTCGGCTCGCTGGTCTGCGCGCTCAGCAGCAGCCTGGTCCCGATGCTCGCCGGCCGCCTGCTCCAGGGCTTCGCGATGGGCTTCATCCCCGTCGGCATCGCGCTGCTGCGCGAGGTCACCCCGCCGCGCCTCACGCCGACCGCGATGGCCGCGATGAGCGCCACGCTCGGCGTCGGCGGCGCGATCGGCCTGCCGCTGTCGGCCTGGATCGTCGAGGACTTCAGCTGGCACACCCTGTTCTGGGTGTCGACCGGACTCGCCGTCGCGGTCGCCCTCGCGGTGGTCCTGCTGGTGCCCCACGTCCGCGACGCCACGCCCGGCCGGTTCGACGCCGTCGGCGCGCTCGGCCTCGCCATCGGCCTGGTCGCCGTCCTGGTCGCCGTGTCCAAGGGCAACGCGTGGGGCTGGGGCCAGGGCCGGACCCTCGGCCTGCTCCTGGCCGGTGGGCTCGTGCTCCTCGCCTGGGGACGCCACGAGCTGCGCGTGAGCGACCCGCTGTGCGACCTGCGCGTCTCCGCCCGCCGCCCGGTGCTGCTCACCAACGCCGCCGCCATCGCGGTCGGCTTCGGGATGATGGCCCAGGCGATCGTCGTACCCCGGCTGCTGCAGTCGCCGGTCCAGACCGGCTACGGCCTCGGCCAGAGCCTGCTCGAGACCGGCCTGTGGATGGCGCCCGGCGGCCTGGTGATGATGCTCTTCTCGCCGGTCTCCGGCCGCCTGATCCGCGTCGTCGGCGCCCGGGTGACGCTGATGATCGGCGGCACCGTGCTCGGCCTCGGCTACGTGTTCGCGTTCTTCCTCATGGACGCGCCGTGGCAGCTGATGGTCGCCAGCTGCATCAACTCCGCCGGCGTCGGCATCGGGTACGCCGCCATGCCGACCCTGATCCTGGAGTCGGTTCCCCTCGCCGAGGCCGGATCGGCGGTCGGCGTCAACGGGCTGATGCGCTCGATCGGCACGAGCGTCTCGTCGGCCGTGATGGCCGCGATCCTGACCGCCTCGACCCTCGACCTGGGTGGGTACGCGCTGCCGACCGAGCGGGCTTTCGCGATCTGCTTCGGGGTCGGCGCCGCGGCAGCGTTCGTGGGCGTGCTGCTGGCAGCCTTCGTCCCGCGCCGTCAGGGCGCCGGCGCGAGCTGACGAGCGCGACATCGGCGCGACGACCCATCACGGGTAGGTCCGGAACCTCTCCGTTCACCGTTCGTTGTTACCGACGTACGACGGCGCGGTGACTGGGGGGTTCCGCAGCTGTCGCGAGCGGCCCCGGGTCATCGACCCGGGGCCGCTGCTCGTCGGACGGCGCGCCGCGGGAGCCGGCGCCCGGGCGAGACCGGTCGCGGATGGTCGAGGATGGTGTCGTGTCCGGCCCGCTGATCCCGTCCGACCCCTCCGCCGATGCCGTCCGCCGCAGCGCGCTGCGGCGGATGCGCACCGTGGCGGTGTCCCTGCTCCTGTTCGCCGCCGCGGTCTACCTGCTGACCCTCGGGGAGGACGGCTTCTGGGGCTACGTGAACGCCGGCGCGGAGGCCTCGATGGTCGGCGCGATCGCCGACTGGTTCGCGGTGACCGCGCTGTTCAAGCACCCGTTGGGCCTGCCGATCCCGCACACCGCCCTGGTGCCGAAGCGCAAGGACGAGCTCGGGAAGGGGCTCGAGCAGTTCGTGGGGGAGAACTTCCTCCACGAGGACATCATCCGCGAGCGGGTCCTCGGGGTGCAGGTCGCGCAGCGGGTCGGTGACTGGCTCGCCGTCCCGGCCAATGCCGAGCGGGTCGTCACCGAGGGCTCCGAGATCGCCGCGCTCGCGCTCGGCAAGGTCCGCGACGACCACATCGAGGCGCTGGTGACCGAGGCGCTCGTGCCCCGGTTCCGCGAGGAGGCGATCGCGCCGCTGCTGGGCGGGCTGCTCGCCGAGGCGATCCGCGACGACCTGCACCACGGGCTGGTCGACCTGATGCTCGAGGAGATGCACGGCTGGCTGCTCGCCAACCCCGACACGGTCCACGACGTGCTGGGCGAGCGGGCGCCGTGGTGGGCGCCCGACTCGGTCAACACCTACGTCATCAACCGGCTGCACCTGGAGATGGTCCGTTGGCTCGCCGAGATCCGCGAGAGGCCCGAGCACCGGGCCCGCCGCGCGCTCGACTCGATGCTCGGCCAGCTGGCCGAGGACCTGCTCGCCAACCCCGACACCCAGGCACGGGCCGAGCGGCTCAAGGACCGGGTCCTCGACCATCCGGCCGTGATCGCCACCGCCATCTCGTTGTGGCAGGCCCTGCGCAAGGCACTGCTCTCCTCGCTCGGCGACCCGCACGGCGCCGTACGCCGCCGGCTGCTCGTCGAGATCGACGGCGCTGCTGCGCGGCTGCGCTCCGACGCTGCGTTGCGCGCCCGGATCGACACGATGGCGGCCGACGCGGCCGTCTTCGCCGTCGACCGGTACGGCGCCGAGCTGACCGCCGTCATCACCCACACCATCGAGCGGTGGGACGGCAAGGAGGCGGCCCGGCGCATCGAGCTGCACGTCGGGCGCGACCTGCAGTTCATCCGGATCAACGGCACCATCGTCGGCGGCCTGGTCGGCGTCCTCATCCACAGCGTGTCGGTGGTGGTCCCCTGACGCGGGCCGGACTGGTGCGGTTCAACGACCGGAACGGTCGCGATCGGGCCGCGGCCCCGACATATGCGGTAGTTGAACCGCAACGAGGGCGTGTCTCCCAAGTCCCCGCCTGCTCCGCGACGTTTCCGACTCGATCTGGCGGCGTTGGCGTCGCTCGAAGGGCGATCCGGCACGACTTCGCTCCGCCGCCTTGCCAGATCGGCCGCAAACGCCGCTCGCGACGGCGCTCACTTGGGAGACACGCCCTAGGCTGGCCCCGTGCTGGAGCCGATGGACGTCCCGATCCGTGACGAGTCGATCCGGCTCGGTCAGTTCCTCAAGCTCGCCAACCTGGTCGAGTCCGGCGCCGAGGCCAAGCCGGTGATCGCCGACGGCCTGGTCAAGGTCAACGGCGAGGTCGAGACCCGGCGCGGACGCCAGCTCGTCGTCGGTGACGTCGTGGAGCTGCAAGGGCAGGCCGCCCGGGTGTCCGACGAGGACGTCCCGGACAACCTGCCCTGGTGAACGACGGGGCGCGAGCCCCGCGCGGCGGCTGCCTCAGCTGACGGCCAGCAGGTCCACCACGAAGATCAGCGTCTCGCCCGGCTTGATGACGCCGCCGGCGCCCCGGTCGCCGTACCCCAGGTGCGGCGGGATGACGAGCTGGCGGCGACCGCCGACCTTCATGCCCTGCACGCCGGTGTCCCAGCCCTGGATGACCTGGCCGATGCCGAGGCGGAACTGCAGCGGGGTGCCGCGGTTGTAGGACGCGTCGAACTCCTCGCCGCTCGACAGCGCGACACCGACGTAGTGGACGGACACGGTGCTGCCGGAGGTGGCCTCGTCGCCGTCGCCGACGGTGAGGTCGGTGATGACGAGGTCGGTGGGCGGGGTGGGGTCGACGAAGTCGATCTCGGGCTTCTGGCTCATCGGGCCAGCGTAGAGGAGGGGACGGAGCGGCACGGCCCGCCTTCCCATCGATGCCTCACCACTCCGGGACGCGGGTTAGGCTGCGCGCAGCGCGTCCCAGCCGCCGGGTGGTTGGGGCATGGGGATGGTCTCGGGGGTGGGAGAGGTGCGGGTCAACGCGACGGGAGCCGAGTCCTGGTCGTCGCCGGGGCAGGCCACGCGGCTCGTGCACGCCGCCGGCACCCATCCGGGCCGGGTCCGGCAGGTCAACGAGGACTCCTCGCTGGTTGCGCCGCCGCTCTTTCTCGTCGCCGACGGCATGGGCGGCTACGCCCGCGGTGACGTCGCGAGCCGGCTGGTCGTCGAGTCCTTCGAGTCCCTCGCCAGCCTCCACGAGGTGCAGCCGGCCGACGTCGAGGCCGCGATCTCCGCCGCCCAGACCCGCGTCGCCTCGCTCGCCGCCGAGTTCAGCTCCGCGCCCGGCTCGACCCTGGTCACCGCGGCCTACGTGCTCGAGGACGGCCGCGGCTACTGGCTGCTGGCCAACATCGGCGACTCCCGCGCCTACACCTACGCCGGCGGCGTGCTCGAGCAGATCTCCACCGACCACTCCGTCGTCCAGGAGCTGATCGACGCCGGCCAGCTGACCCGTGACGAGGCCCTCGGGCACCCCGAGCGGCACGTCATCACCCGCGCGATCGGCGCGCTGACCCGCTCCGAGGCCGACTTCGCCCTGGTCCCGGCCGAGCCGGGCTCGCGGCTGCTGCTGTGCTCCGACGGGCTCACCTCGGAGCTCTCCGACACCGCGATCCTGCACATCCTGTCCGAGGGGATGGCGCCGGACCGGACCGTGCTGACCCTCGTCGAGGCCGCGGTCGCGGCCGGCGGCCACGACAACGTCACCGTCGTGGTGGTCGACGTCGAGGCCGTCGGCGCCGTCGCCGCGGTCGCGCCGGCCTGTGAGGACACCGCCCCCAACCCTCGGGTGCGCGGATGACGACCTACCTCCCGGGCGACCTGCCCACCCTCGTCACCGCCGAGGGTGTCGTCGTCACCACCCCCGACCGGCTCGCCGAGATGGTCGCGCTGCGCGAGCGCGACCTCGAGGCGCCCACCGTCGTCGAGGTGCTCTCCCGCGGCGACCTGCGCGCCCTGCCCGACTTCGCCGCGGTGCGGCTCGAGGGCGCGGAGGCCCGGATCCTGGTCCGTGGCGCTCTCGTGGTCCGCGTCGACGGGTTCGCCGTCGACGGCCGCGACGCGACCATGTGGACCGAGGCCTCGGCGACGCTGGTCCCCGGCGCGGTGGTCGAGGTCGCCCCGTCCGGTACGACGCCCGCCGGGCCCGCCCTCCCGCTCACCGCCGGCGTGGTCCGCAGCGCCGGTGTCACCTGGCGCCCGGTCGTCGTCGCGACGAGCACGCCGGTCCCGGCCGCTCCGGTCCCGGCGGCGGCGCCGACCCCGCCCGCGTCCGAGTACACCGTCGTGCGCGGCAGCCAGCGGGCCGCCGTACCCCCGCCCACGTCCCCGCCACCGACGTCCCCGCCACCGACGTCCCCGCCACCGACGTCCCCGCCACCGACGTCCCCGCCGCCGTCGGCCCCGCCGGCCGGCTGGCAACCGCTCCCGCCGGGCGACCAGTCGGTCGAGCACGACGGCCGTACCATCACCCCGGCCCAGCTCCAGGCCCTGCGGGCGGGTGCGGCCGTGTCCGTCCCGTCGCCGACGTCCCCGGCGCCCGTCCCCGTGCGGCCCACGGTCGCGCTCGCGCTGTCGACGGGCCGGGTGGTCCCGGTCCGGCGCCGGGTGCTGATCGGCCGCAGTCCTCGCATCCAGCAGGTCGGCGGCAGCCAGAACCTCCCGGCCCTGGTCACCGTGGACGACCCCTACGTCTCGAGCACCCACCTCGAGGTCGCGGCCGACGGCAGCCGGGTGACGGTCACCGACATGTCGACCAACGGCACGCTGCTGGCCCGGCAGGGTCGGGTCCCGGTGCCGCTCGACCGCGGGGTCGCGACCGAGGTCGCGCTCGGCGACGTGCTCACCCTCTCCAAGGGCCTGACCGCCACCGTCGTCCCGGCGCCGGACGAGGTCTGAGCATGCAGCACCCGCCGCAGATCCCGGGCTTCACCTTCGTCGACCTCGTCGGCGAGGGCGGGTTCGCCGACGTGTTCCGCTACCAGCAGGAGCTGCCGACCCGGCAGGTCGCGATCAAGGTGCTGCGCAGCAGCGGCGACGCGGCGTCGATCGAGCTGTTCCGGGCCGAGGCCAACGTGATGGCCCAGCTGTCCAACCACCCTTCGATCGTGCCGATCTACCAGGCCGGGGTGAGCTCCGACGGCCGGGCCTTCCTGGTCATGGAGTACTGCCCCCCGCCCCACGTGGCCCAGCGCTACCGGACCCGGCCGCTGGCCGTCGCCGAGGTCCTCGACATCGGGGTGAAGATCGCCAGCGCGGTCGAGACGGCCCACCGTGCGGGGATCCTGCACCGCGACATCAAGCCCCACAACATCTTGACCAGCACCTTCGGCGTCCCGCTGCTCACCGACTTCGGCATCGCCTCGGTGGTGGGGGAGACGGGTGCCGGCGCCCAGGGCCTGTCGATCCCGTGGTCGCCGCCGGAGGCGCTGAGCGCCGACAGCCACGACGTGCGCAGCGACGTCTACTCGCTGGCCGCCACTCTCTACTCCCTGCTCATCGGACACCCGCCCTTCGAGCGGCGTGACGCCCCCAACGACAACGCCAGCCTGATGACCCGGATCGAGCGCGGCCAGCTCACCCCGCTTCGCCGCCCCGACGTCCCGGCGTCGCTGGTCGACGTGCTGCGCCGGGCGATGTCCGTCGAGGTCGACCGGCGTCCGGTGTCGGCCATGGTGCTCGGTCGCCAGCTCCAGGACGTGCAGATCGAGCTGCGCCAGTCACCGACCCGGCTCGAGGTCATGGACGCCTCGCCGTCGGCGCTGGTCGAGGAGCATCCCAACGACGCCCGGACCTTGGTCCGGCCGGTCTCGGTGATCATCCCGGCCGCGGTGCACGAGCGTCCCGGCCCGCTGCAACCGGGCCGTGACGAGGACACCCGCCACCCGGACCACCCCGGCGCACCCGGCTCCTCGGGCAGCACCGGCGCCTCGGGCCACGTCGGGCACTCCGGCCCCCGGTACCCCTCCGGTCGCAGCGCGACCGGGGGCAGCGCGCCGCGCCACCCGGGCCCGCAGCGCGCGACGCAGCGGCGTCTCGGCGTACCGGCCCGGATCGGGATCGGCGTGGCCGGTGCCGTGCTGGCCGGTGCGGTCGGCTACGCGCTGCTCGCCGGCAGCCCGGACGACGCTCGCGGCGACGCGGGGACCCTGCGGGGGGAGGACCCGCCCGACCCCGAGGCGTTGGCCGACGCGCCGCCGGCTCCCGTCGTGACGGCCTCCGGCAAGGGTGCGCGGTGGACGTTCGCCTGGGCCCCGGCCGATCCCCAGCCCAACGACGAGTTCAAGGTGCTGCTCTCCGGCAACGGCGTGCAGCCCACGCCGCCCGAGTACACCGAGGCCACGAGCAAGACGGTCACCGTCGCGCCGGGCGCCACCGTGTGCGTCCGGGTGGCCGTGTCCCGCAAGGGCGGCGAGCCGTCCGCCCTGTCCGAGCAGACCTGTGTGGTGGGTCGATGACGACGAAGCTCCGGCGATGGCGCCGTACCGCGTCCGCCTCCGCGCTGACCCTGCTCCTCGGCACCCTCGTGGTGCTCGCCTTCGAGCACGACGGCAAGCCGTTCACCGAGGTGGACCTCAACGACGGCGGCGTGTGGGTCACCAACCGCGACCTGGGCCTGGTCGCGCGGCTCAACCCCCAGATCAAGGAGCTCGACCTCGGCGTCGACGCCGCGAGCGCCGACTTCGACATCTTCCAGCGCGCCGCGAACCTGTACGTCGACGACGAGTCCTCCGAGCGTGCCGTCAAGCCGGTCGACGTGGCGCGGGCCAAGGCGCTCGAACCGACCGGGCTGCCAGCCGGTGCGGTCGTCGCCCAGGGCGGGACGACGTTCGCGGTCGTGGACAAGGTCAGCGGCAAGGCCTGGGTCCGCTCCGCGGAGCGGTTCCGGGCCTTCGCCGCGAAGTCGACGCCGCCCGACCTCGAGCACGCGCTGAGCGCCGCGGTCGGCACCGACGGCCAGGCCTGGGTGCTCGGCCGCGACGGCAGGGCCACGCCGTTCACCCTCGACGAGAGCGGCAACGCCGTCGCCGGCGACGCGGTCGAGCTGGGCGAGGGTGTCGGGTCCGACCCGGAGATGGTGGCGCTCACCGTGGTCGGCGACACCCCGGTGCTGTTCAACCGCCAGTCGCTGGAGCTCACCCGCCCGGACGCGGACCCGGTCGTCGTCGAGACCGCCGACCCGACCCAGGTCGAGCTCCAGCAACCCTCCGCCGCCAGCGACGACGTCTACGTCGCGACCCGCGAGGGCCTGCTGGCCACCCCCGTCGGCGGCGGCAAGCTGCGGACGGTGAGCCGCGGCGACGTGGCCGGCCGGCCGGCCGCGCCGGTGCAGATGACCGGCACCGGCTGCGTCTACGCCGCCTGGTCCGACCCCCAGTCACCCCACAACTACCTGCGCGACTGCGCCGGCGAGACGCACGACGACAGCTCGCCGATCTCCGGGATGCAGGCCGGCGCCTTCCTCCAGTTCCGGGTCAACCGCGACGTGATCGTGCTCAACGACTCGGTCACCGGCGACAGCTGGCTCGTGCAGGATCCCGGCAAGGCCAAGATCGACAACTGGCCCGCCGTGGACCCGCAGAACCAGAACAAGTCCAAGCTCAAGGAGATCACCGAGGAGGTTCCCGACCAGGAGAACCGCCCGCCCGAGCCGCAGGACGACGCCCTCGGTGCGCGTCCGGGCCGGTCGACGGTGCTGCCCGTCGTGGCGCTCAACGACCACGACCCCGACGGCGACATCATCAGCATCTCCAAGGTCGAGCCGCTCGGCGGCACGGACATCGAGGTCAAGATCGTCGGCGGCGGCACCCAGCTGCAGGTCGCCGTACCGGCGGACGCCTCGGGGACCTCGACGTTCCGCTACTACGTGACCGACGGTCGCGTGAACGACGAGGTCTTCGCCACCGTCACCCTGCAGATCAGGGCGAACGGGCAGAACGTCAAGCCGGAGAAGATGCCGAAGCGGGAGCCCCGGCTCACGGTCGCCAGCGGAGCCAGCTCCAGCTACTACCTGCTGGCCGACTACTACGACAAGGACGGCGACGACCTCACGTTGACCTCCGCGACGGTCCGGGGCGGTGAGGTGGAGTGGCGCCCGGACGGCACCATCACCTTCTCCGACACCGGCGCGGGCGGGAAGGTCTCCGAGATCGAGTTCACCGTCGAGGACGGTGCCTCGGTCCTCAGCGGCACGCTGCCGGTCGAGATCCTCGGCGACACCGCGCCTCCCGAGCTGGTGCCCGACCTGGCCACGGGCGTGGCCGACACCGCGGTCGTCGTGCAGCCGCTGACCAACGACCGCAACCCCGAGGGCACCGACCTCACCCTCAAGAGCGTCAAGGTGGTCGGCGACGACGCCGGCACCGAGATCTCCACGGACCTGGAGACCGGCACCTTCACCTTCCGGTCGGTCAAGGCACGCAGCTACTACCTCTCCTACGCCGCCTACAACTCCTCGGCCACCAAGACCTCGATGATCCGCCTCGACATCGAGTCGCCGCCCAAGGACAACCGTCCGCCGATCGCCGTGCGCGACAAGGCAGCGATCGTCCCCGGCGGCACCGCTCAGGTCGACCTCCTGCTCAACGACCTCGACCCCGATGGCGACGTCCTCGTCGTCAAGCGGATCGGCCGCCCGTCGGTGCCGGGCGTGAAGGTGTCCGTGGTCGACAAGCGCCTCGCGGTCGTCAGCTCGGCCGCCGACCTGGTCGGCGAGCCCGCCACGGTCGACTACTGGGTCTCCGACGGGCGCAGCACCGTCGTCGGCCAGCTGGTGATCGCGCAGCGGCGGACCACCGAGCAGAACCGGCACCCGATCGCCAACAAGGACCAGGCGACGGTGCGCGCCGGCGCGGTGACCACCATCCCCGTGCTGGCCAACGACTCGGACCCCGACGGCGCCAAGCCGCGGCTGTTCCAGTCCGACCTCCGCAACGACCAGGACCTCGACGTCTGGGTGGCCGGCGACTCGCTGCGGCTGCGGGCGCCGGAGAAGCCCGGTACCTACTCGGTGATCTACGGCGTGCGCGACGCCGAGGGGCTGCGCGCAGCCGCGGACGTCGACATCTTCGTGATCCCCGACTCCGCCAAGAACAACCAACCGCCGCTGCCCCAGCCGATCACGGACCGGGTGATCGCCGGGCGGCCCAAGGTTATCGGCGTCGACCTCGGGGGAGCCGACCCCGACGGCGACTCGGTGACCTTCCGCAGCATCCTCACCGCCCCGGCGCTCGGCCGGATCATCGACACCGGGGTCGACTGGATCCGCTACGAGGCGTTCGACGACAAGACCGGGACCGACTTCTTCCAGATCCGGGTCCAGGACAAGTACGGCGCGACCGGCGTCGCCCAGGTCCGCGTGGGCGTCGTGCCCGAGGAGACGGAGAACCAGCCGCCCGTCGCCCTCGACGACAGCGTCCTGGTCCAGCCGAACCGGACCATCTCCTACAACGTCCTCACCAACGACGTCGACCCCGACGACGACGCGCTGCGGATCGTGGGGCTCAACAGCACCACGAGACCGGAGCCCAAGCACGACGACGGCTTCGTCGAGCTCGAGGTCGGGGACGCCCCCGAGACCGGTACGGCGGCCACCAACATCGGCTACAGCATCGAGGATGCGGCGGGCGCGAAGGACAACGCGGTGCTCAAGGTCACCGCGAGCCACGACGCGCCGTTCTACGCGCCGATCGCCCGCGACGACGTCGCGGAGCTGGGCGAGGTCATCGGCCGCGACCCCGGTGAGACCGTGGAGATCCCGGTGCTCGACAACGACCTCGACTTCGACGGCGCCAAGGCCGACCTGTCGGTCACCGGCTGCGACGCGGGCAGCAGGGGCGAGTGCGAGGTCGGCGCGGACGAGGCGAGCGTCCGGGTGCGGCTCGCCGCCCAGGACCAGGTCGTGCTCTACAGCCTCGACGACGCCGACGAGGAGTCGACCGGCACCTTCGGGGTCATCTACGTGACCGGCACCGACAACGTCCCGCCGCAGCTGACCACCGACGAGGACCTGGTCCCGGTGAAGGCCGTGGCGGGGGAGCCGGTCGTCTTCGACCTCAAGGACATCGTCGTGACCCGGGCCGGTCGGGAGCCGCGGATCGTCCCCGACGCGTTCCCGACGGCCGTCAACGGCTCGGTCGACGTCGCCGACGCCTCGCCCACCTCGCTGGTGTTCACCCCCGGCCGCAACCGGGTCGGGGCCGCCTCGGTCACCGTCAAGGTGTCCGACGGGCGCACCGCCGCCGAGGACGCCGCCCTCGAGTCGCTGCTGACCATCCCGATCGACGTGCGGCCCTCGGGCAACGTCCCGCCCGAGATGCGCGACGCGTCGCTCGACGTCACCCTCGACGGCGACCCGGGCGAGGTCGACCTCGCCGGGCTGACCCGCGACGCCAACGAGGACGACCTGAAGACGATGACCTGGACGGTCGACTCCGCTGACAGCGGGCTCAGCGCCAGCATCGGGTCCGACAGCAGCGTGCTCAGCATCGAGGCCGGCGGCGGCGCCAGGAACGGCGACACCCCGCAGGTCGAGGTCGTCGCGGACGACGGGCACGGCGGTCGTGACGAGGCGGTCGTGACGGTCCGCGTCGTCGGAACCGACCGGCCGGTCGTGACGGTCCCGCCGATCAGCGTCACGGCGACCCGCGACGAGGAGCTGAGCGTCGACATCGCCGACTACGCCGTGAACCCCTATCCCGGCGAGCCGCTGGAGGTGAGCGACGCGCGGGTGGAGGGCGACGGCCAGCTGCGCGGCCTCGAGACCGACGGCTCCCGGGTCCGGTTCACCCCCACCGCGACCGGTACGTCGGTCGTCCGGCTCACCGTGGCCGACGCCTCGGGCGACCCGGAGCGCAACGGCACGGCGCGGATCACCGTCACCGTGGTCGCGGTGCCCGACGCGCCGCAGCGGCCCCTCCTCTCCTCGGTCGAGGCGTCCTCCGCCGTCTTGTCCTGGCAGGAGCCGGCGGCCAACGGCGCCCCGATCGAGCAGTACGAGGTCACCGCGCCCGGCACCGGCTACCAGCAGAGCTGCGCCGACCCGACCTGCCGCCTGGTCGGTCTGACGCCAGGCGAGGCCTACTCCTTCGTCGTGCGGGCCAGGAACCGCGAGGGGTGGAGCGACCCGAGTCCCGCCTCGGAGGAGATCGTCCCCAACAAGGCGCCCGAGCTGATGTCGCCGCCGACCATCGTCACCGAGGCGAAGCCCACCGGCAGCCGGATGGACCGTCAGCTCACCGTGCGCTGGTCCGCGCCCGCCAACGAGGGCTCGCCGATCACGTCCTACGAGATCAAGGAGGCCGGCGGAGCGACCATCTGGACGGCGAGCGGAAGCGCCCGGTCGCTGGTCATCCCCGGGCTGACCAACGGGACGCCGTACGCCTTCGAGATCCGGGCGGTCAACGACGTCGAGCCCCGGCGCCAGTTCTCCGGGGCGTCCAAGGCGGTCGCCCCCTTCGGCGTGCCGGTCCGGTCCGGTGCCGCGCCGCAGCTGACGGCCAGCGAGGCCGGGGCGGTCACCCAGGAGCCCTGGGTACGCATCGACTGGGCCCGGTGGTCGGAGTCGCAGAGCAACGGCAACCCCGTGTCGAGCTACGAGATCACCTGCAACGGCTGCAACCGGTCGACCTACACCGTCGACGCCGCCACGACCTCGAGGACCTTCGACCCCAGCGACGGCATCGAGAAGGGGAAGATCGTCACCTTCACGGTCGCGGCGACCAACGACGCCGGTACGAGCGACCGGAGCCCGGGGGTGTCCGGGCGGCCGTGGACCAAGGCCGGCCCGGTGCGCAACCTCGGGGAGGTGGGCTCCTCGCCCTCCGACAAGACCGCGGTCATCGCGTGGGACCCGCCGGCCGACGACGGCGGTCTCGCGATCCGGCACTACGTGGTCCAGTCCGGGAGCTGGTCGACCGAGGTCAACGCGGCTCCGGGTGGCGGCGGGCAGCAGATCACCTTCCCGGAGAACGGCAACCACGAGGTCCGGGTCTGGGCCGTCACGATGAACGGCAGCAGCCCGGTCGACGGCGCGTCGTCGAGCGTCTCGAACGTGCTGACCTGGGGCAAGCCGGGGGAGCCCACCACCACCGGTTCGGTCGAGAACGACTGGTACGCCATCAACCTGCCGATCAAGCCCGGCGCCGAGAACGGACTGCCCGTGACGGGCGTCGAGATCAGTGTCGGGGGTGGGGACTTCGCCCGGCTCAACACGGGCAGCTACTACGTGAAGGTCCCCGAGGGCGGCACCCAGCAGACCATCAAGGTCCGCACCGTGTCCCAGGCCGAGGGCGAGCGGAAGTACAGCAACGAGATCTCGAT
The DNA here is from genome assembly GCF_019192965.1 of Nocardioides daeguensis. Classification (GTDB taxonomy): domain Bacteria; phylum Actinomycetota; class Actinomycetes; order Propionibacteriales; family Nocardioidaceae; genus Nocardioides; species Nocardioides daeguensis. Next base: position 128,806 of record NZ_JAHTKU010000003.1, on the reverse strand, counting down.
GACCGGCAAGTCGCGGGCCAAGGTGCTCACCATCGACTTCAGCTGCAACAGCGCCGGAGCCAACTGCGGCCTCGAGCTGCACGCCGGGGGCTTCCCCGACGCGCAGAACGCCGCGCATGCCACCTACAGCGAGACGACGCTGCAGAACCCTGACCGGTGCAACCTCGACACGCCCATCGGCATGTCCTACGACGGTCGCTGGTACGGCTCCTGCGTCTTCAGCAACGCCGGCAAGGTCGCCATCACGATCGCCGGCGTGCCGGCCAGGAACTACTAGTCCGCCCGGACGACGAAAGGACACCATGTCGCTCACCACCGAAGAGACCGAGTGGTTCTCGCAGACCTTCGCCCAGCTCGTCGCCAACGTCGAGCAGGCCATCGTCGGCAAGACCGAGGTCGTCCGGCTGGCGTTCGTCTCCCTGCTCGCCGAGGGGCACCTGCTCCTCGAGGACTACCCGGGCACCGGCAAGACCTCGCTCGCGCGGGCCATCGCCCAGACGATCCAGGGTGACCACCACCGGATCCAGTTCACGCCGGACCTGCTGCCGAGCGACGTCACGGGTGTCACGATCTTCGACCAGCGCTCCCAGCAGTTCGAGTTCCACCAGGGCCCGATCTTCTCCAACGTGGTGCTGGCCGACGAGATCAACCGCGCCTCGCCCAAGACCCAGTCCGCGCTGCTGGAGGTGATGGAGGAGAACCAGGTCACCGTCGACGGCGTGACCCACGAGGTCGGTCAGCCGTTCATGGTGATCGCGACCCAGAACCCGATCGAGCAGGCCGGCACCTACCGGCTGCCCGAGGCCCAGCTCGACCGCTTCCTGATCAAGACCTCGCTCGGCTATCCCGACCACGAGCACACCGTGCAGATCCTCGCCAACGCGCCGAAGGGCAAGGCGGCGACGGTGCTCCGTCCCATCATCAGCGGCGAGAACGTGCTCCACCTGATCCGGCTCGCCCAGCAGGTCCACGTCGAGCCGACCGTCTACGAGTACGTCTCGAGCATCACCGGGGGCACCCGCGAGGCCCCCGAGGTCGTCCTCGGCACCAGCGTCCGGGCCGGCCTGGCCCTGGTCCGGGCCGCCCGCGCCCAGGCCCTGTCCTACGGCCGCAGCTATGTCGTCCCCGACGACGTGAAGGCCCTCGCCGTGCCGGTGCTCGCCCACCGGATGGTCCTCGACCCCGAGGAGGACTTCCGCGGTACGACCACCGAGGACGTCGTGCGCCGGGTGCTCGAGCGGGTCTCCGTCCCCCTGGAGCCCGCCCGTCCATGAAGGGTCCCCGCTCCTGGGCGGCCGGCGCCCGCCGTACGCTCACCGACCTGTCCCGGCGCCGCCAGGCGCTGGGCGGCCGGCTGCGCGACGGTGTCGTCGACCGCACCCAGCGGGTCCGTCGTGTCGTCGGGCCGGTCGCCGGCACCGTCACGCCGGCCGGCTGGGTGGTCGCGGTGATGGCGGTCGCGCTGCTGGTGGCGGGGCCGATGCTGCACTGGCCCGAGCTGGTCGTCGGCGGGGCCTTCCTCGCCCTGGTGCTGCTCCTCGCGGTGGTCTTCGTGGTCGGCCGGCTGCCGCTGCTCGCCCGGCTCGACCTGGCCCGGGACCGGGTGATCGTCGGCGAGCGCGCCAACGGCTACCTGAGCGTCGCCAACCCGAGCCAGCGGCGCTCGCGCTCGCTGGTCGTGGAGTTCCCCGTGGGTGCGGGCCGTGCCGCCTTCGAGCTCCCGGGGCTGGCGCCCGGTGCCGAGCACGAGGAGCTGTTCGCCGTCCCCACCGCCCACCGGGCGGTGCTCGACGTCGGCCCGGTGACGGCGGTGCGCGCCGACCCGCTCGGCCTGATGCGCCGCGAGCGGCACCTCAGCGAGATGGACACCCTCTACGTCCACCCCAAGACCCTGCGCGTCGAGGGCTCGGCGGCCGGCCTGGTCCGCGACCTCGAGGGCCGCACGGTGCCGAAGGTGTCCGACAACGACGTCTCCTTCCATGCCCTGCGCGGCTATGTCTCCGGTGACGACCGGCGCCACATCCACTGGAAGTCGAGCGCCAAGACCGGCACCCTCATGGTGCGCCAGTTCGAGGAGACCCGGCGCTCCCACCTGCTGACGATGGTGAGCTCGCGGCTCGAGGACTACGCCAGCGACGACGAGTTCGAGCTTGCCATCTCCGTCGCCGGCTCGCTCGGCACGCAGGCGCTCGCCGACGGCCAACAGCTCAGCGCGGCCTCGTCCCACGGCTCGCTGCCGTCCGCGAGCGCGCAACGCTTCCTCGACGGCCTGTCGGGACTGACCTACGACTGGCACGCGAGCCGCCTGGTCGACGTCGCCCGCCACCTCAGCGCCGGCGAGCTCGCCGCGAGCGTGATGGTGCTCTGCGTCGGCTCCGGGGTCTCGATCACCGAGCTGCGCCGCGCCCGCCAGTACCTCCCCGTCGACACCCGGGTGATCGCGGTGCGCTGCCTGGTCGGCAACGAGCCGTCGGTGCGCTGGCTCGGCGACCTGGGCGTCGCCACGGTCGGCCGGCTCGAGGAGCTCGGCATCGCCGTACGACGGGTGTCGGCATGACCTCACCCCCCACGAACCCCGTGGGTGGCGTCCCCCTCGCGCCTCCCGTGCGATCCGCCAGCCGCAGCGGCCCGGTTCTGATCGTCCCCGACCGCCGCCGCGGCCGGGGCGCGCTTCCGCCGTGGTGGCTGGTGCTCACCGACGCTGCCCTGGTGATCGGGCTCGGCGTGCTCGGCGCCTGGCCGCTGGGGCAGGCCTGGACCGGCCACCGCTGGCTGATCGCCGTCGTGGTCGGCCTCGCCCTCGGCGTGGCGATCGCCTGGGCCGGCGCCCGGTGGCGGCTGGGCCCGTGGCTGACCGCGCTGCTCACGGCCGCCGCCTACCTCGCGGTCGGCTCCGCGGTCGCCGTCCCGAACCGCACGAGCGGCGGCGTCGTCCCCACGGCCGACTCGCTGCACGACCTGGTCGTCGGGCTGGTCCAGTCCTGGCGCGAGTCGCTGACCCTGCCCGTGCCGCTCGGCGAGACCGGGGTGGTGCTGCTGGTCCCGTTCCTCACCGGCCTGCTCGGGGGGCTGGCGGCCGCCGTCCTGCTGTGGCGCTCGCGCTGGCCGGGTCTGGCCGGCGTCGTGCTCGCCCTGGTCCTCGTGGTGTCCTCCGCGTTCGGCGACGTCACGGCGCAGGCCGCGCTCGCCCGCGGCCTGGTGATCGCGGTCGTCGCCCTGGTCTGGCTGCGCTGGCGCTCGCTGCGCCACGTCCGGGCCCGCTGGGGCCGGCGGGTGCTCGCGACGCTCGTCGTCGTCGGGGTGGCCGGGGGAGCGGCGAGTGGGCTGGGCGCCCTCGCCGACCCCGAGGCCAACCGGGTCGTGCTGCGCGACCACGTCGACCCGCCGTTCGACCCCCACGACTACCCCAGTCCGCTGGCGAAGTTCCGCGCCTACAAGAAGGAGCCGCTGCGGACCGAGACCTCGCTGTTCGCCGTCGACGGCCTCGACAGCGGGACCCGGGTCCGGCTCGCGGTGATGGACACCTACGACGGGATCGTGTGGAACGTGTCCGGCGGGCCCGAGGCGGCCCACGACTCCGGCACCTTCCGGCGGCTGCGCAACGATCCCGAGGCCAACGCGAAGGCCACCACCCGCGGCGCGGTCACCGTCACCGGCTACACCGGCGTGTGGGTGCCCAGCGTCGGCGACACCTTGGCGATGACACCGGTCAAGGACGGGCGGACCGACGACGAGGCGGCGGCCGAGCTCGTCGTCAACCGCGAGACCGGCACCGTCGCGCAGATCGGCGGGGTCGAGCCGGGCACCACCTTCGAGGTCGAGGCCCTCGCGCCACCGGTCCCGGTCGAGGAGGACATCGCGACCCGGGAGGCCGACAGCTCCGTCTCGCTACCGGCGCCGGCGGTCGTGCCCGAGGAGCTGGTCGACCGGGTGCAGCGCTGGCAGGCCGAGGACGGCTTCGGCGGCGGCACCGGCGGCGAGCTGGCGCAGTTCCTGCGCGACTCCTTCCGTGAGCACGGCTTCTACTCCGACGGCATCGACGACGACGTCCCCGCAGGCCACGGCGCAGCCCGGCTGGCCGAGCTCACCAAGACTCCGAACCCGGTCGGCAACGCGGAGCAGTACGCCGCCGCGATGGCGCTGATCGGTCAGCGGCTGGGGCTCCCGATCCGCGTGGTCCTCGGGTTCAAGGTGCCGCCGGGCGGCGACGACGTGCGCGGCGAGGACATCAGCGCCTGGACCGAGGTCAAGCTCCGCGACGTCGGCTGGGTGCCGTTCGACCCGACGCCCCCGGAGGACCAGAAGCTCCGCAAGCCCAACGACGACCCCGACGAGGACCCGCAGCCGCAGGTGCTGCAGCCGCCGCGCGTGCCCGGTGAGCCCAAGGAGGCCAGCGACAACCTGCAGCAGGGTGACGGCCAGCGTCGCGAGCTCGACGTCCTCGCGGTGCTCGGCACGATCCTCGGTATCGCCCTCGACGTCGCCAAGGTCGCGCTGCTGCTCTCCCCGCTGTGGGGCGTGCTGCTGTTCAAGTTCTGGCGCCGACGCCGCCGGCGGCGCGCGGACGACCCGACGCTGCGCCTGACCGGTGCCTGGCACGAGCTCGCCGACCGGATGCGCGACCTCGGCGTGCGGCCCCCTCCCGGGGCCACCCGCCGCGAGAGTGCGTACGCCGCCGCCGACCGCTACGAGGCGGTGCCGGTGGTCACGCTGGCCCACACCGCCGACCGCCACGTGTACGGCGAGGGCGAGCCCACTCCCGAGGAGGTCGGCGCCTACTGGGCCGACGTCGACACGGCGGTGCGCCGGATGCGCAGGGCGACCCCGTGGTGGCGCCGGCTGCTGGCCCGGTTCTCGCTGGCGTCGGTGCCGTGGCGGGCGGGGGTGGAGCGGCTGCGCTCCGCCGTCGGGCGGCGCGGGCGGGGCGCCGGTCGCTGGTTCGCCGCTCTCGGTCCGGTGGTCCGGGGTCGGGCCGTCGTGCGGCGTGCCGTGCGGGCCACGACGAGGGTCGTCCGCCGCTGAGCGTTGACAAGTGACGACACTGTCAACAACGATGCCCGCCATGGGGATCTCCAGGGGACGGGTGCGGCTCGCTGCCGCACTGGTGGCAGTGACGGCATCCGCGGCGACGCTGGCTCCGGCCGCCTCGTCGGCCACCTCGTCGGCCGTGCCGTCGGCGGTTTCGCAGGTGGTGTCGCAGGCGCGCGTGGGTGCCGTCGTACCGGCGGTGGCCACTTCGGCGCCGGACCCGTTCTTCACCTACGCGGGCAGCACGCCGCTCGCCGACCTGCCGCCGGGAGCGGTGCTGGCGACCCGAGCGCTGCCGTACCGGATCGCGAAGCTGTCGCTGCCGCTGCAGCTCGTGCAGATCCTGTTCCGCACGACCAACCAGCGCGGCGAGGCGGTCGCCGGCGTCACGACGGTGGTCAAGCCGCTGCTCGGCCGCACTGCCAAGGTGATCGGCTACCAGTCGTTCTATGACTCGCTCAACCCCGAGGACGGCCCCTCGCGCGCCTACTCCGGCGTGTTCAGCCCGGGGGTCATGGCGGCCCACGTCGAGACCACGCTGTTCGCCGGCTTCCTGCTCCAGGGCTACGCGATCGTCGTCGCCGACACCCAGGGGCCGACGGCCGACTTCGCCGCCGGACCCGAGTACGGCCAGGTCACCCTCGACTCGCTGCGCGCCGCCCTGAACGCGCCGGGCACCGGCATCGCGCCGAGTGCCCGGGTCGGCCTGATCGGCTACTCCGGCGGCGCGATCGCCACCAACTGGGCCTCGGTGCTCGCGCCCAGCTACGCCCCCGACATCGACCGGCGCCTGGTCGGCGCCGCCGAGGGCGGCGTCCTGGTGCGTCCCTCGGCCAACCTCGGGTACGTCGACGGCTCGATGGTCTGGGCCGGCGTGATCCCGATGGCCGTGGTCGGCGTCGCCCGCGCCTTCGGCGTCGACCTCACGCCCTACCTCAACGACTACGGCAAGCAGGTCTACGCCCGGCTCCAGCACGCCTCCATCTCTCAGGTGCTCGGCGCCTACCCGGGCCTGACCTGGCAGAAGATGACCAAGCCCGAGTACGCCGACCCGGCGCGGATCCCCGTCTTCGTCGAGACCGTCAACCAGCTCAACCTCGGCACCCGGCCCACGCCGAGCGTCCCGATGTTCATCGGTCAGGGCACGGCCGGGCAGATCGAGGGCACGGCGCGCTCGGCGAGCGTGGGCCCCGGTGACGGCGTGATGATCGCCGGCGACGTGCGCTCGCTCGCCCGCCAGTACTGCGCCGACGGGCTGCCGGTCGTCCACCGCGAGTACCCCCTGAGCCACTTCACGTCGGTGCCGTTCTGGCTGCCCGAGGCGATGGCCTGGCTCAACGCGCGTTTCGCCGGCACCCCGGCGCCGGACACGTGCGCGTCCATCCCGGCCGGCAACCCGCTTACGCCGCTCGTCCCGGCGTCGTAGCGCCGGTCCGGACTGGTCCGGACTGGTCCTGTGATCTCCGTCCCGCGTGGAGGCGGAGTCTTGCCGCGGGGCCGTACCTGTGGGGATACTTCTAGAAACTAGAACGTGTTCTACATGGGGTGAGCAGGGTGTACGACTTCAACGACCACGGTGCGGCGGCGTCGCCGGCCGGCGGGAGCGGACCGCACCGCGGGCTGCTGCTGCTCGAGCTGCCCCGCTGGACGGTGGAGTACGGCGCCTCGCGCCTCGTCGACCTCCTGCACGCCGCGAGCGGTCCGGCGCTGCCGGGCGAGCGGGACCTCGGCCGCGGCCGGCCGGTGCTGGTGCTGCCCGGGTTCTCGGCCAACGACCGGCTCACCGGGCGGCTGCGCGGCCATCTCGTGCGCCGCGGCTGGGAGGTCCACGGCTGGAACCTCGGCAGCAACCACGGGCTCACCGAGACGATCGTCACCGGCCTGCCGCGGCGTCTCACCGAGGTCGCGGACCGGTACGACGAGCCGGTCAGCGTCGTGGGCTGGAGCTTCGGTGGCCTGCTGGCCCGTTGGCTGGCCCACGAGCACCCCGACCGGGTCCGCCAGGTCGTCTGCCTCGGCTCGCCGTGGCGCGCCGAGGGGGAGCGCACCCGCGCGACCGGCCTGTTCGAGAAGTCGCGCGAGAAGCACGGCATCGTCGCCGACGCCCGCGAGATCGTCGACCGGCTGCGCGGCCCGGTGCCGGTGCCGCTCACCGCCGTCTGGTCGAAGAGCGACGGCATCGTCCCGTGGCGCGGCTGCACGGTCGACCAGCAGGACGGCGGCGCCGGCCGGGCGCCGGCCGAGAACGTCGAGGTGGTCAGCAGCCATGTCGGCATGGTCGCCAACCCGCTGGTGCTCTCCGTCGTGGTCGACCGGCTCCGCCAGGACCCGGCCCACTGGCAGCCGTTCGCCTGGTCGCGGGTCGTCCCGGGGCTCGGGGGGGTCGCGGGGCTCGGGGGAGTCGCGGGGGCGGCGTCGTGAGCGCGCTCGCGGGCCGCGACCCGGCGTACCTCGCCAAGGTGCTGCCGCTGCTCAAGCTGGCGATGAAGGGCTACTTCCGCTCCCGCGTGAGCGGCATGGACAAGATCCCCGACGGCGGCGCGCTCATCGTCGGCAACCACTCCGGCGGCCTGACGCCGATGGACGTGCCGATCATCGCCGTCGCGTTCGCCGACACCTTCGGCGCCGAGCGGCCGCTGTACTGCCTGGCCCACGACATGCTCTTCACCGGCGCGGCCGGGCCGGTCATGCGGAAGTTCGGGTTCGTCAACGCGAACCGCGAGGCGGCCCACGAGATCCTCACCAGCGGTGGGGTCACGATCGTGTTCCCGGGTGGTGACCACGACACCTTCCGCCCCACGCTCCAGTCGAAGGTCGTCGACTTCAACGGGCGCACCGGCTACCTGCGCACCGCGCTGCGCGCGGGCGTCCCGATCGTGCCGGTGGTCTCGATCGGCGGCCAGGAGTCGCAGCTGTTCCTGACTCGCGGCGAGTGGATCGGCAAGCGCTCGCCGCTGCGCAAGGTGATGCGCACCGACCTGTTCCCGATCGGCGTCGGCTTCCCGTTCGGGCTCTCCCCGGCGCCGCTCAACCTGCCGCTGCCGACCAAGATCACCACCCGGGTGCTGGACCCGATCGACATCGAGGCGGAGTTCGGGCCCGACCCCGACCTCACCGAGGTCGACCGGGTCGTCCGCGGACGGATGGAGGAGGCGCTCGCCGAGATGGCCCGCACGCGGCGCTTCCCGGTGCTGGGATGAATCACCCCATGAAGTTCTTCGCTTCCCCCGCTTCGCTCCTCCAGCGCACAACTTCAAGGGGACCCCGATGAGGACCGTGCTGCAGCGGCTGCGCACCCAGCTGTGGGTCCTCCGGATGCTCGTTGCCAGCCGGATGCTGGTGCTGATGAGCCCGGCGAAGTACCTCCGGCTGGTGCGGGTCCTGCGCCAGCAGGGCACCAACGCGACCACGAGCTTCGCGCTGGCCGCCGTACGACGCCCCGACGGCCCGGCCTTCGTCGACGAGCGCGGCACCCTGACCTGGCAGGACCTGCAGGACCGCTCGGCAGCGCTCGCCGCCGGCCTGGTCGAGGTGACCGGCGGCCCGGTCGAGACCGTCGCGATCCTGTGTCGCAACCACCGCGGCTTCGTGGACGCGCTGATCGCCAGCTCCCGGCTGGGCGCCAGCGCGCTGCTGCTCAACACCGGCTTCTCCGGGCCGCAGCTGGCCGACGTGATGGAGCGCGAGGGCGCCCGCGTCCTCCTGTACGACGAGGAGTTCGCCGGTGTCGTCGCCGACGCCCGCGCCCGCGTCGAGGGCCTGGTCGAGGTCCTCGGGTGGACCGACGCCCCTCTCCCGGACGGCACACTCAGCATCGAGGGCCTCATCGCGCAGCACACCGGGCGGGTTCCTCCGAAGCCGGCCCAGCGCGGCCGGGTGGTGCTGCTGACCTCCGGCACGACCGGTTCCCCGAAGGGTGCGCGCCGCAGTGGGGGCGGCGCGGACGAGCTGGCGGGGATGCTGGAGAAGATCCCGTGGCGCGGCGAGGAGACCGTCGTCGTCGCTGCGCCGATGTTCCACGCCTGGGGTTTCGGGCAGCTGGTCGTCGCGGCCACGATGACCTGCACCGTGGTCACCCGCCGCAGGTTCGACCCCGAGGCCACCCTCGCGCTGGTCGACGAGCACCGGGCGAGCGGCCTCAGTGTCGTCCCGGTCATGCTCGAGCGGATCATGGACCTGCCGGCCGCGACCCTCGACCGGTACTGCCTGGGCTCGCTGCGGTTCGTCTCGGCCAGCGGCTCGCGGATGAGGCCGCAGTCGGTGGTCGCGTTCATGGACCGCTTCGGCGACCTGGTCCACAACAGCTACAACGCCACCGAGGCCGGGCAGATCAGCGTCGCCCGGCCCGCCGACCTGCGGCACGCCCCCGACACCGCAGGCAGGGCCGTGCGCGGCACCCTGCTCCGGGTCGTCGACGACGCCGGGCGCGACGTCGGCACCGACGTGGTCGGCCGGATCCTGGTCCGCGGCGCCTCGCCGTTCGACGGCTACACCGCGGGGGCGTCGAAGGAGTTCATCGACGGCTACATGGTCAGCGGGGACGTCGGCCGGCTCGACGCCGCCGGCCGGCTCTACGTCGTGGGTCGCGACGACGACATGATCGTCTCGGGCGGCGAGAACGTCTACCCGATCGAGGTCGAGAAGGTCCTCGGCGCCCATCCGGCGGTGCGCGAGGTGGTCGTGGTCGGCGTCGACGATGAGGCGTTCGGTCAGCGGCTCGCGGCGTACGTCGTGCTCGGCGAGGGTGCCAGCGCCGACGCCGACGAGCTGCGGTCCCACGTGAAGGGCCGGCTCGCCGGCTACAAGGTGCCGCGCGACGTCGTCCTCCTCGACGCGCTGCCGCGCAACGCCTCCGGGAAGATCATGGTCCGCGAGCTGCCGGGGGTGGCGTCGTGAGCGAGCAGGGACCGGACCGGCCCGTCCGGCGGGTCCGGCCCGTCCGGCCGGCCATCGAGCGGATGACGGGCATCGACGCGGGCTTCCTCTACATGGAGACGCCGTCGGTCCACATGCACACGCTCAAGATCGCGGTGCTCGAGGCCGACGAGGCGCTGACCTACGACGCCTTCGTGGCCGGCCTGCTCGCCCGGCTCAAGCGGCTCCCACCCCTGCGCCGCCGGGTGGTCGAGGTGCCGTTCGGCATCAACCACCCGGTGTGGGTGACCCAGCCCCGGATCGACGTGCCCCACCACATCCGGCGGCACCGGGTCGGCGGCCCCGACGCCCCGGGCAGCATGCGCGAGCTCGAGCAGCTGATCGGCATGATCGCCAGCACCCCGCTGCACCGCGACCGGCCGCTGTGGGAGCTGCACTACTGCGAGGGCCTCGAGGGCGGCCGGGTCGCCGTCGTCGGCAAGCTGCACCACGCGCTCGCCGACGGCGCCGCCGCCAACGCGCTGCTCGCCAACGTCACCGACGTGCGCACCGCGGCCACCCCCGAGGCGGTCCAGGAGGAGTACGCCTCGACCGACCGCCTGCCCAGCCGGCTGAACCTGGTACGGCACGCCTGGGCCGACGCCGCCGCGCAGATCACCACGATCCCGGGGCTGCTGCTGCGCACCCTGCTCGGCATCCTCGGCGTCCTCCGCGAGCGGCGGGCCGGTGCGAGGTCGCCGGTCCCGGTGCTGCACGCGCCCCGGGTCTCGTTCAACGGCGCGCTGAGTCCGCTGCGCTCCTTCGCCACCGCGACGCTGCCGCTCGCCGAGCTCAAGCGGGTCCGGGCCCAGCACCGGGCCGCCGGTCTCGACGTCACCCTCAACGACGTCGTCCTCGCCGTCACCTCCGGCGCGCTGCGACGCTGGCTGGCCGACCACGGCGAGCGACCGGCGTCCTCGCTGCTGGCGGGTGTCCCGGTGAGCGCCGACGAGCGCGACGCCGTACCCCGCCTCGGCGGGAACCGCGTCTCCAACCTGTTCACCACCCTGGCCACCGACGTCGAGGACCCGGTCGAACGGCTGCGGACCATCGCCGCGACCACGGCGCACGCCAAGCGGATCAACGCCCAGCTCGGCTCCTCGATCCTCGCCGACTGGTCGCAGTTCACCCCGCCGCGGCCGTTCGCGGCGGCGGTGCGGGCCTACTCGCGGCTGAACGCGGCCTCGTGGCACCCGGCCGCGTTCTCCGCGATCGTGTCCAACGTGCCCGGCCCGCGCGAGCCCGCCACCGTCGGCGGCGCCCGCCTCGCCGACCTGTTCAGTGTCGGGCCGCTCGTCGACGGCATCGGCCTCAACATCACCGTCTGGTCCTACGTCGACCGGATGAACTTCTCGCTGCTCGCCTGCCCCGACCTGCTGCCCGACGTGCACGTGCTGGCGTCGTACCTCCCCGACGCGCTGACCGAGCTCGACCTCGCGCCGCCCGCCGCCGACCGGACGCCCGAGCAGGCGCCCGACCAGACCCTTCGAAGGAACCCTGCGTGACCACCCGTGTGATGAAGACCGCGTCCCGTCATGCCCTCAAGGGCTCGCTCGTCGCGGCCGGCTACGGCGGCAAGGCGGCGGTGCACGGCCTGCGGACCGGCATCCGCCGTACCCAGCGCTTCCCGGCCCTGCCCGAGCTGCCGGCCGGCCGGCTCGTCGACCTGCCCGGTCGCGGCGAGGCGTTCGTCGTCGACACCGGCGCCCCCGAGGGCAACCCCGGCGCACCGACCCTGCTGCTCTTCCACGGGCTCGCCACCACGTCGTACCTCACCTGGTTCAGCACCCTCGCCGAGCTCTGCGAGACCCACCGGGTGGTGATGCTCGACCAACGCTGGCACGGCCACGGCATCGTCTCGGAGCGGTTCTCCCTCGAGGACTGCGTCGACGACGCCGCCGCCGTCCTCGACGTGCTGGGCATCGAGAGGGTCGTCGCGGTCGGCTACTCGATGGGCGGCGCGCTGGCCCAGCTGTTCTGGCGGCGGCACGGCGAGCGGACCGCGGGCCTGGTGCTCGCCTCGACCGCCGCGTGCTGGCGGGAGAGCCGCGGCGACGCGCTGTTCTACCCGACCCTGGACCGGGCCAACGACTGGCTGCGCGACCACTACCGCCGCCAGGTCCTCGAGGTGCGGGCCGGCCTCAGCGACCAGCGGCACGTCGGACGGGAGATGTCGGCCTGGGCCTGGGGCGAGTTCCGCAGCACCAGCGCCTGGGCGATGTTCGAGGTCCTCGGCGCCCTCGGCGGCTTCGACTCCCGGCCCTGGCTGGGGGAGATCGACGTCCCCACCGCCGTCGTGGTCACCGGCCGCGACCGGGCCATCCCGACCGCTCGGCAGCGCGCGCTGGCAGCCGCGATCCCGGGCGCGAGCGTGCACGAGACGCCCGGTGGGCACGCCTCGGTGGTGTTCGACGTGCACCGGTGGCGCCCGGTGTTCCTCTCCGCGGTGGAGGACGTCGTGTCCGAGGTCGCCCGGGCCGAGTGACGCGTCGAGACCGGGTGTGCTGCTGCCGGGACCCCCGGGACTAGCTCTGGTGCACGTAGTTGTCGAGCTGGTCGCGCTCGAACTGCAGCTGGTCGATCTTGTGCTTGACGAGGTCGCCGATGCTGACGATGCCGACCACCTGCTCGCCGTCGGCGACGGGGATGTGCCGGAACCGGCGCTCGGTCATCACGGCGAGGACCTCGTCCAGGCCGTCGTCGGGGGAGCAGGTGCTCACCTCGGTGGTCATGATCGCCGAGACGACGTTGTTGATGACCGTGCCGTCGCTGTGCAGACGGCGCACGACGTCGCGCTCGGAGACGATCCCGTCGAGCGAGGTGCCGTCGGTGCTGACCACGACGGCGCCGATGTTGTGCTCGGAGAGCACCGCGAGGAGCTCGCGGACCCCGGCCTCGGGGCTGATGGTGATCACGTCGCGAAGCGACTTGGAGTGGAGCACGTCAGCGATGCGCATGTGACGCAGGTTACTCGGCGTGGTCGCCTTCGTCACTGGTCTCGTCCGACACGCGGTGCCGGTGCGAGCGCAGGTCGGACACGCTGCCCGGCCCGGTCCGCGGCCAGTCGGGGTCCTCGTCGAGGTCGCTGACGCTGCCGAGGAACGACAGCGCGGCCTCGTGCAGGTGTGCGTTGCTGGCCAGCGCGTTGCCGCCCCACGGGCCGTCGCGGCCCTCGAGCGAGGTGAACCGGCCACCGGCCTCGCGCACGATGATGTCGAGCGCCGCCATGTCGTACACCTCGAGCTCGGGCTCGGCCGCCAGGTCGACGGCGCCCTCCGCGAGGAGCATGTAGGACCAGAAGTCGCCGTACGCCCGGGTCCGCCAGACCCGGCGCATCAGCGCGAGCAGGTCCTCGCCGAGGCCGCGGTCCTCCCAGCCGCTGATCGAGGAGTACGAGAACGACGCGTCCTCGAGCCGTCGTACGTCGGAGACACGGCACTCGGTCGCCTTCATCAGCGACTTGCCGGTCCACGCGCCCTGGCCGGCCGAGGCCCACCAGCGGCGCTGGAGCGCGGGCGCCGACACGACGCCGAGGACGACCTCGTCGTCGACGGCCAGCGAGATCAGCGTCGCCCAGACGGGGACGCCGCGGACGTAGTTCTTCGTGCCGTCGATCGGATCGATGATCCATCGTCGCTGCGAGTGCCCGGAGGTGCCCTGCTCCTCGCCGGTCACCGCGTCGCGGCTGCGCGCCTTCGAGAGGGTCCGGCGGATCGACTCCTCGACGGCCTGGTCGGCGTCGGTCACCGGCGTCAGGTCGGGCTTGCTCATCACGTGCAGGTCCAGCGCGCGGAACCGGGCCTGGGTGAGCGAGTCCGCGTCGTCGGCGAGGAGGTGCGCCAGACGCAGGTCGTCGGTGTAGTCGGGGGCTGCCACAGGGGCACCCTAGCCGCCGCTCGCAGCGGGGACGGCGCGGGGACGGCGCGGGTCTGCCCCGAGCGACCGGCGCTCGTGCAGGATTCAACCATGGAGATCAACGGCCTTCCGCTGCACCCGCTCGCCGTCCATGCAGCCGTGGTGCTCGCGCCGCTCGTCGGCGTCCTCGCCCTGGCCTCCCTCGTCCCGTCCTGGCGCGACCGCCTTCGATGGCCGCTCGTGGTCGGTGCGCTGGTCGCGATCGGCGCGGTGGTGCTGGCGTTCGTCTCCGGCAACAGCTTCCGCAACGCCAACGACTTCTTCTCCACCCCGCCCTCGCAGGTCACCCGCAAGATCGACCACCACCACGCGCTGGCCCTGACCACCGTGCGGGTCACCGTCGGCTTCGGCGCCGTCGCCCTGCTCTCCGGCCTGCTCCACCCCAAGGACGGCCCGCTCCGCTGGCTGCTCGGCGCCCTCCTCGCCGCCGGCGCGATCGCCGTCATCGTCCTCGTGGCCCTCACCGGCGACGCCGGCGCCCGGGCCGTCTGGGGCGGCTTCAACGGTTGACCTGCCACTTACTCACCGTTGACCTGCCACTTTCTCACCGTTGACTTGCCGCGTCCTCGCCGTTGACCTGCGCACTCGACGGTGAGGAACCGGCAGGGCAACGGTGAGGAACCGGCAGGTCAACGCGTCAGTAGTCGGTCACCGACCGGGCGGCGAGGAGCCGGCGGAAGGACGCCACTCGCTCCGGGTCGGCGTCGCCGGCCGCGACCGCCTCGTCCAGGCCGCACTCCGGCTCGTCCTCGCCGTGGGTGCACCCGCGCGGGCAGTCCTCGGTCATCTCGTCGAGGTCGGGGAACGCCTCGATCAGGTGCTCGGGACGGACGTGCGCGAGCCCGAACGACCGGATGCCGGGAGTGTCGATGATCCAGCCGTCGCCGTCCGCCAGCGGCAGCATGAGCGCGGAGGTCGAGGTGTGCCGACCCTGGCCGGTCACCGCGTTGACGTGCCCGGTCTCGCGGCGGGCATCGGGGACCAGCGCGTTCACGAGCGTCGACTTGCCGACCCCGCTGTGCCCGATCAGCACGCTGGTCTCGCCGCGCAGCCGGTCGTGCAGCGCGTCCAGGCCGATGATCGTGCGGTTGCGGTCGCGGCGGGTGACCTCCCACGGCACCCCCAGGGAACGGTACGTCGCCAGCAGGGTCTCGGGGTCCTCCAGGTCCGCCTTGGTCAGGCACAGCAGCGGCGTCATCCCGCCGTCGTACGCCGCCACCAGGGCCCGGTCGATCCAGCGCGGTCGCGGTTCGGGGTCGGCGAGGGCGGTGACGATGACGAGCTGGGTGACGTTGGCGACGATGACCCGCTCGACCGGGTCGTCGTCGTCGGCGGTACGGCGCAGCGTGCTGCTGCGCTCGAGGACCTCCACGATCCGCGCGAGCGAGCCGTCGGCGCCGGTCACGTCGCCGACCACGCGCACCCGGTCGCCCACGACCACGCCCTTGCGGCCGAGCGGGCGGGCCTTCATCGCCATCACGGTGCGGCCCTCGATGAGCAGGGTGAACCGGCCGCGGTCGACGGTGACGACCAGGCCCTCGACGGCGTCGTCGTGGGTGGGGCGGTCCTTGGTCCGGGGGCGGGTACGACGGCGCGGTCGCTCGTAGTGCTCGACGTCGTGCTCGTCGTACCGCGGCATCAGAACAGCCCGGACCAGAAGCCGGCGAAGTCGGGGAAGGTCTTGCTGGTGGTGGCGACGTTCTCGACGAGGACGCCGGGGACGGCGGCGCCGACGATCACGCCGGCGTGGGCCATCCGGTGGTCGGCATAGGTGTGGAACACCCCGCCGGTCAGTGCGGCCGGACGCAGGGTGAGGCCGTCGGGGTGCTCCTCGACGTCGGCGCCGAGTGCGCCGAGCTCGGTCGCGAGCGCTGCCAACCGGTCGGTCTCGTGGCCGCGGATGTGCGCGATGCCGGTCAGGCGCGAGGGGGTCTGGGCGAGCGCGCACAACGCCGCGATCGCCGGGGCCAGCTCGCCGACGTCGTGCAGGTCGGCCTCCAGCCCCCGCAGCCCCCGCCACCCGTCGGTCGGGCCGGTCACCCGCAGCCCCTCGGGCGCCCGGGCCACGGTGCAGCCCATCCGGGTGAGCAGGTCGCGCAGCGCGTCGCCCGCCTGCGTGGTCGCCTCGGGCCAGTCGCGCACGACGACCGAGCCGCCGGACACGGCCGCGAGCGCCAGGAAGGGCGCGGCGTTGGAGAGGTCGGGCTCGATCGCCTCGTCGTACGCCGCGATCGGGCCGGGCGCCACGGTCCAGCGGTTGGCGTCGCTGTCGTCGACCGTGACGCCGCGGTCGCGCAGCATCGCGATCGTCATCTCGATGTGGGGGAGCGAGGGGATCGGCTCACCGTCGTGGCGGACGTCGACGCCCGCCTTGAACCGGGCACCCGCCAGGAGCAGGGCCGAGACGAACTGCGACGACGCGGACGCGTCGATCACGACCGTCCCGCCGGGCACGGCCCCGGTGCCGTGGACGGTGAACGGCAGGGCCCCGTCGCTGTCGTCGATCGCCATGCCGAGCCCGCGCAGCGCCGCGAGGATCTCGCCGACCGGCCGCTTGCGCATGTGCTCGTCGCCGTCGAACGCGACCTCGCCGCGCACCAGGCCGGCCGCGGGCGGGACGAACCTCATCACGGTCCCGGCCAGGCCGCAGTCCACGGCCGCCCGGTCGCCGGGCACCGAGCCGTCGAGTGGCGTCACCGTCCAGTCCTCGCGCGACGTGTCGACCGAGGCGCCCAGCGCGGTCAGCGCCTGCGCCATCAGCAGCGTGTCGCGCGAGCGCAGCGCCCGGCGTACGACGCACGGCCCGTCGGCGAGCGCCGCGAGCACCAGCGCCCGGTTGGTGAGCGACTTGCTGCCGGGCAACGTCACGGTCGCGTCGAGCGGCCCGGTGGTGGTGGGCGCGGGCCAGGGATCGGCGTACGTGGCGGGAGTCGTCATCTCCCGCGTGAGTCTAGTGAACCCGAGCGCGAACCCGGGCGCCCACCAGCGCGGCCTCCCGGCGTGCGTCGTGGGTGGCGTGCCGGGCCCGCCAGGCGACGCCGGGCCGGCCGGCGGTGTCGAGCGCGGCGATGAGCAGACCGCCGGCGAGCGCGGTGTTCTTCAGGAAGTGGGTGAGCTGCTCTCGCCGCTGGTCCTTGTCGGTGGCCTCCCAGAACCGGTACCGGGCCGCCGTCGACGGCACCAGGGTGGCGCCGAGGAGTGCGGACGACAGACGGGGGAGGTGGCCCGTCGCCAGCGCCAGTCCGGCGACGACCTGGACCGCGCCGCTGGCCCGCACCCACAGCACGGGGTCGCGCGGTACCGGCAGCCCCTCGGGCGTCGCGCTGTCCAGCACCGGCGCGACCGCCTCGGTCACGGGTGCGGCCTGCGCCGCCAGGGCGGGGGCGTCCTTGAGGTCCTGCGCGCCGTTCGCGAGGAAGTACGACGCCAGCAGCGGTCGGGCGATCAATCTGCTCAGAGCCATGGCCGGTCGGTACCCGGTCGCGGTCCGGCCAGACCGATGCCCAGGCCGATACATTGGCTCGCATGTGCGGCCGCTACGCCTCCAGCCGGAGCCCGGAGGACCTCGCGGAGGAGTTCGAGGTGCTCGACCCGCGCCTCGAGCGGGCCATCGCGCCGTCGTGGAACGTGGCGCCCACCGACGAGGTGTACGCCGTCATGGAGCGGGCCTCGCGCGACGCCGAGGGCCACCAGGCCGACGAGCCGACCCGTCAGCTGCGTGCCCTGCGCTGGGGCCTGGTCCCGTCGTGGGCCAAGGACGCCAGCATCGGCAGCCGGATGATCAACGCGCGGATGGAGACGGTGGCCGAGAAGCCCGCCTTCCGCAAGGCGTTCGCCGCTCGGCGCTGCATCGTGCCGGCCGACGGCTACTTCGAGTGGTACGAGACCCAGCAGAAGACGGCCAAGGGGAAGCCGAGGAAGCAGCCCTTCTTCATCACCTCCGGCGACGGCTCGTCCCTCGCGATGGCCGGGCTCTACGAGATCTGGCGCGACCCGTCGAAGCCCGAGGACGCCGAGGACCGGTTCCGCTGGACCTGCACGATCCTCACCACCGAGGCCACCGACGACCTGGGCCGGATCCACGACCGGATGCCGCTGCTGGTCGAGCCCGAGCGTCGCCACGACTGGCTCGACCCGCGCACCCCGGCGGCCGACCTGCCCGGCCTGCTGCAGCAGCTGCGGCCCGCGCAGCAGACCGGCCTGACGGCGTACCCGGTCTCGACGGCGGTCGGCAACGTCGCCAACAACGGACCGGAGCTGGTCGAGCCGATCCCGTTCACCGACGCCGAGGAGCCCGACGAGGGACAGGGGACGCTGCTGTGAGCGAGGAGCGCATCGTCGAGACCGCGTACGGCGAGGGCCGGCTCGTCGTCCGCCGCGCCCGCAAGCCGCTGGTGACCCTGCTCGTCAGCCACGGCGCCGGCGGCGGCATCGACGCCCGCGACCTGGCGGCGCTGGCCGCCCAGCTGCCGGGGCAGGGCATCACCGTGGCCCGGTTCGAGCAGCCCTGGCGCCGCGCCGGGCGCAAGGTCGCCAGCCCGCCCGCCACCCTCGACGTCGGCCTGCGCGCGGCCGCGAAGGCGCTGCGCACCCGCACCCCGCTGGTCGTCGGCGGCCGCTCGGCCGGCGCCCGTTCGGCGTGCCGCACCGCGCGCGAGCTCGGTGCCGCCGGCTGCCTGGCGCTGTCGTTCCCGCTGCACCCGCCGGGCAGGCCGGAGCGCTCCCGGCTCGACGAGCTCGCCGGCGCCGGCGTGCCGACCCTCGTGGTGCAGGGGGAGCGGGACCCCTTCGGCCGCCCCGAGGAGTTCCCCGACCCGCTGCCGGGGCGCACCGACCTCGCCGTCGTTCCCGGAGCGGACCATGGCCTGGCGGTCCCCAAGCCTGGAGTGCTGAGCCAGGAGGAGGCGATGGGCGTCGTCGTCGAGTCGACCCTGGAGTGGATCGTGCGCGAGGTCGTGGGGAATGCCACCCGCCGGTGAGGCGTTCTGGCTTCCATGATCGCGACGCTGGAGCGCCCCCGAACGGGGAGCACCGTAGTCTGGGACGCGATGACCGAGATTTCCGATCTTTCGTCCCTGGACGCCGACGCCTCCCACCCCGAGGACACCGTCGACGTCGCCTCGGAGACCCCCGACGAGCGGGCCGCGCGCTTCGAGCGTGACGCCCTGCCCTTCCTCGACCAGCTCTACGGTGCGGCGATGCGGATGACGCGCAACCCGTCCGACGCCGAGGACCTGGTCCAGGAGACCTTCGCCAAGGCGTTCTCCGCGTTCCACCAGTTCAAGCCCGGCACCAACCTGAAGGCCTGGCTGTACCGGATCCTGACCAACACCTTCATCAACACCTACCGCAAGAAGCAGCGCCAGCCGCAGCAGGCGCTCGTGGGCGACACGGGGGACGTCGAGGACTGGCAGCTGGCGCGTGCGGAGTCGCACACGTCGAGCGGGCTGAAGTCGGCGGAGATGGAGGCGCTGGAGCACCTCCCCGACAGCCAGGTGAAGGACGCTCTGCAGCGGCTCCCCGAGGAGTTCCGTCTCGCGGTCTACC
This sequence comes from Nocardioides daeguensis, assembly GCF_019192965.1. Lineage (GTDB taxonomy): Bacteria > Actinomycetota > Actinomycetes > Propionibacteriales > Nocardioidaceae > Nocardioides > Nocardioides daeguensis. Next base: position 109,402 of record NZ_JAHTKU010000003.1, on the reverse strand, counting down.
TCGCCGATGTCGAGGGCTTCGCCTACAAGGAGATCGCCGAGATCATGGAAACCCCGATCGGGACCGTCATGTCCCGCCTCCACCGCGGCCGGCGCCAGCTGCGCGACATGCTCTCCGACTACGTCCGCTCCGGCGGCGACGCTCCGCTCGAGGGGGACAAGTGATGTCCGACCTGACACACGGTCCCGCCGGCCACGAGCACGTGCACGTGTCGGACGACCCCAGCAACGCCGAGTGTGCCGACTTCCTCGAGCGCATCGTGCGGCTCATCGACAACGAGCTCGAGGCCGGCGACTGTGCCGTCGTCCGGGCCCACATCGACTCCTGCAGCCCCTGCCTGGAGCGCTACGACCTCCAGCGCACGGTCAAGGCCGTCGTCGCGCGTTCCTGCGGCGAGACCGCGCCGGCCGACCTGCGTGAGCGGGTCCGGATCCAGATCCAGCAGATCCAGGTCCAGATCACCGAGGGCTGAGCCGCCCGGCCCGAGCTCCTCGGGCGGGCGGCCCCGAGTTCGTCGACAGCCCGAGCCCCTGGGCGAACTGGCGAGCTGTCGTGAGGGACGAGCGAAGATGTATCGAGACGCCCCAGCGGCTCTCGACACGAGCGATGCGACCTCGCGGCGCGGCGGGCCGGTGAAAAGTGCCGAACCCCCGGACCGCGAGGGTCTCGGGGGTTCGTCGGTGCCTGCGCTCAGCTGTTGGGGCGCTTGCCGTGGTTCGCGCCCTTCTTGCGGCGCGCGCGGCGCTTGCGGCCGGTCTTGCCCATGGTTCCTCCTGAAGTCGTGAATCGCGCCATTCTCTCAGCCGAGGCACTCAGCCCGAAATCCGGGCCATGAAGCGCTCGGCGTCGACCACGACCCGGGTCACCTCGCCCGACCCGACCAGCTTGCCCGGCCGGCCCTCGGGGCCGACCTCGCGGGCGGAGACGGCGAAGTGGCGCAGCCGGCCGTCGGCGTACACCTGCCGGGCGCTGACCTCGACCGTCCCGCCGACGGCGGTGGCGGCGAGGTGCTCGAGGTCGACCCGGGTGCCGACGCTGGTCTCGCCCTCGGCCAGCGCGTCCTCGACGGCCGCGCAGGTCACCGCCTCGCACCACGCCAGCAGCCGTGGGGTGCCGAGGACCGGAAGGCTGCCGGACCCGACGGCCAACGCGGTGTCGGCGTCGGTCACCGTGAACCTCGAGGACGCCTCATTCATGATCCGCCTCCTCAACTGATCGCAGTGGGTATCAGATGCCGAACGTGGCGCGCGGGTAGGCGGCCTCGACGTCGGTGATCACGTTGACCAGGTAGGGCACGTTCGCCGCGAACGCCCGGTCGAGCGCCGGCCCGATCAGGCGCGGGTCGCTGACCGTCTCCCCGGCGCCGCCGAGGGCGGACACCACCTGGTCGTACGCCGTGCGCGGGGCCAGGTCGGCCGCGACGTCGTAGCCGTAGAGCATCTGCATCGGGCCCTTCTCCAGCCCCCAGGCGGAGTTGTTGCCCATCACCATCACGACCGGCAGGTCGTGGCGGACCAGGGTGTCGACGTCCATCAGCGAGAAGCCCGCGGCGCCGTCGCCGAGGAGCAGCACGACCTGCGACGAGGGGCGGGCGATCCGGGCAGCCACCGCGGCGCCGAGCCCGGCGCCGAGGCAGCCGTACGGGCCGGGGTCGAGCCAGCAGCCGGGCCGCTTCGGCTCGACGAACTTGCCGGCGAAGGAGACGAAGTCACCGCCGTCGCCGATCACGACGGCGTCGTCGGCGAGGCGGGGCACCAGCTCGCCGTAGATCCGGGCCGGGTGGACCGGGTCCGCCTCGGCGCCGAGCAGCGCGGCGTCCTTGGCGCTCGCGGCGGCGACGGTGTCCTGGAGCAGGGCGAGCCAGGCCGAGCGGTCCGGCTGGTTCGTCCTGGCCAGCGCCTCGAGCAGGCCGTCGAGGACCCGGGTCAGGTCGCCGCTGACCGATGCCGCCAGGGCGGCGTGGCCGGAGACCTGGCCGGGGGAGTCGGCGATGTGGACGACTGGTGTGGGGGTGGCCGGCGCGCCGCTGCCCGACGCGCGCGCGCCGAACACGCCGTAGCCGAGCCGGAAGTCGAGCGGCGTGCCGATCACGACCACCAGGTCCGCGCCGTTGAAGGCGGCCCCGCGCGCCTTGGTCACGAGCAGCGGGTGCCCGCCGGGCACCACGCCGCGGCCCATGCCGTTGGTGATCGCCGGCAGGCGCATCTCCTCGACCAGGCGCAAGACCGCCTCCTCCGCGTGGTCGGCCCACACGTCCGTGCCGAGGACGAGCACCGGCCGGTGCGCGTCGGCGACCAGCCCGGCGACCCGGGCCACGGCGTCGGGGTCCGGCTCGGCGCCGCGCAGGTCGCCGATCGAGGGGACCGGGCCGACGCCGGTGTTGAAGAACTCGTCCATCGGCACGTCGACGTAGGTCGGGCCCCGGTGCGAGGAGCGGGCCTCGGTGAACGCCGTGTGGAACCCCGCGGCCACGTCGTTCGCGGTCATCAGGGTGGCCGCGTGCTTGGTGACCGGCGCGACGATCGGCAGGTGGTCGATCTCCTGCAGCGCGCCGGTGCCCCAACGGTTGTTGGGCGCCCGGCCGCCGACGACCACCATGGGGGAGCCGGCGAACCGGGCCTGGGCCAGTGCGCTGACGCCGTTGGTGACGCCCGGGCCGGCGGTCAGCACCGCGAGCCCCGGCACCCGGGTCAGCTTGCCGGTCGCCTCGGCCGCGAAGGCCGCGGTCTGCTCGTGGCGCACGTCGACCAGCCGCACCGGCGTGCCGCCGTCCTGCTGGGACTTCACGGCGCCGTCGTACATCGGGAACACGTGGGCGCCCGAGAGGGTGAACATCGTCTCCACGCCGTGGGCGCGAGCGACGGCGGTGGCGATCTCGCCGGCGTGGCCGGTGAGCTGGTCGGTGTCCGGGGTGGTGGTCACTCCGGCACCTTAGCCAGCGCCGCGGCCCCGGTGAGCCACCTCAGCCGACGTCGTCGAGGAAGTACGGGTGCACCCGGCGCAGCGAGGCGACGAGGGCGAGCAGCAGGTCGGGGCGCACCGCCGGGTGCCGCGGCGAGATGGTGAGCTGGAGGTAGAGCGCACGCAGCACGAGCTGGGCGTTGCCGGTGGTGCGGTAGGGGTCGCGACCGCTACGGGTCTTGGCCCGGGCGCCGTGCTCGAGGCGGACCACCCACGGCTCCAGGACGCTCAGCGGGACCCGGTCGCGCCGCAGCACCTCCATCACCGCGTGCGCGATCCGGTCCGGCTCGCCGTGCACCAGCGGTGGGGTGTCGGGGTTGAGCACCCGGTCGGCGATGACGTCGAGGAGCACGGTCAGCTCGGTCATCCCGAAGTGGCGGGAGGCGGCCAGGGCGGCCAGTGCGTCGGCGCCGTGGGCGGCCGCGTGCGCCCAGCCCTTGCCGGGCACGAACCCGCGCAGGTCGCGCTCGCGCACGTACCAGGCCGCGATCCGGTCGCCCCAGTGCAACACCTTGCTCGGGGGCAGGCGGCGGATCCGGGTGTCGCGCTGGATGCACTCGGCCAGCAGCAGCACCGAGAAGCTGCGTCGGAACACCGAGTCGGTGTCGCGCTCGCCCAGGCCGGTGTTGAGCCCGGCGCACATGCCGTCGCCGAGGCCGGCCAGCAGGTCGTCGTAGGCGCCGTGCTCGATCCAGGTCGCCAGGAAGGAGTACGCCATCCCGTCGCGGACCTGGGGGTCCGGGTCGCCGAGCATCTGGGTCAGCTGGGCGGTCAGGTCGCCGATCGGGTGGTCGGCGGGCGGGCGCCGTTCACCGTCGCGGAGGGCCTGCTGGAGGCGCGCCCAATCCACCGACACCATCAACCCACACCCTCCGGAGCAGCCGAGCCTTGTTCCCCCTGCTCCCTATCCTGCCAAACAATCTGAAGGCGCCCTAAGTGGGGACGTGCCCTAAGTTGTGCTCGTGCCTTCCCTGTCCGCGATCGCCCGGCGTCACACCGACCTCGACGACGCCGACATCGCCTGGCTCCAGCTGATCCAGGCCGACTGGCAGGTCATCGCCGACCTCTCCTTCGCCGACCTGGTCCTGTGGTTGCCCGACCGGGGCGGAGCCGGGTTCTGGGCGGGGGACCAGATGCGTCCCACCACCGGCCCGACGGCGTACGTCGACGACATCGTCGGCACCTTCGCGCCGACCGGGCGGCGGGCGCTGGTCGACGCCGCCTTCGAGCTCGGCCGGATCGCGCGCGAGGGCGACCCCGAGTGGCGCGACGACGTGCCGGTCCGGGTCGAGGCGATCCCGGTGCGTCGGGCCGGCAAGGTGATCGCGGTGATCAGCCGCAACACCAACCTGCTCGGCGTACGGACCCCCAGCCTGCTGGAGATCAACTACCTGCAGGCCGCCACCGACCTGTCCCAGATGATCGCGGCGGGCCTGTTCCCGTCCACCGCGCAGCGCAGCGACCACGCCGACTCCCCACGGGTCGGTGACGGCTTCCTCCGGGTCGACGCCGACGGCCGGGTGATCTATGCGAGTCCCAACGCGCTGTCGACGTACCGCAAGCTCGGTCTGACCGGTGACCTCACCGGCCACCGGCTGCCCGACCTGACCCGCGAGCTGGTCCCGCCGAAGAAGCGCCCCGACGAGGAGACGCTCAGCGCCGTCCTCGGCGGTCGCGCGCACCGCGACACCGAGCTCGGCGCCTCGGGCGGCCCCGGCGACGGCGCCGCGCTGATCGTGCGGTCGATCCCGTTGCGCCCCAAGGGCGAGCACATCGGCGCGATCATCCTGCTGCGCGACGTCACCGACCTGCGTCGCCGCGACCGCGAGCTGGTCACCAAGGACGCCACCATCCGCGAGATCCACCACCGGGTGAAGAACAACCTGCAGACCGTCGCCGCGCTGCTGCGCCTCCAGGCCCGCCGGATCGGCTCACCCGAGGCCGCGTCGGCGCTCGAGGAGGCGGTGCGCCGGGTCGGCTCGATCGCGATCGTCCACGAGACGCTGAGCCAGGCCGTCGAGGAGACCGTGGAGTTCGACGACATCGCGGACCGGCTCGCCCGGCTCGTCGTCGACGTCGGCTCGACCACCGCCCAGGTCGGGGTGCGCCGCGAGGGCAGCTTCGGGGTGCTCCCCTCGGAGATCGCCACGCCGCTCGCGATGGTGGTGATGGAGCTGCTGCAGAACGCCGCCGAGCACGGCTACGACGCCGGCGGCTCCGGTCAGATCCTGATCCACGCCGTCCGGCACGGTGCCGTGCTCGAGGTCGCGGTCGAGGACGACGGCCGGGGCCTGCCCGAGGACTTCGACATCGACACCGCGACCAGCCTGGGGCTCTCGATCGTGCGTACGCTGGTCGAGTCCGAGCTCGGTGGACACCTGACGCTGGGGCACGCCCCGGACGGTGGTACTCGGGCAGGCTTCAGCATCCCGATCGAGTAGGGAGACCGAGGCTCGCTGCCCGTCGACGGCGCGGGCCGGGGCCTCGGCCGAGTGGCCGAGGCGTCAGACGGGGGTGCGGACGCGGGCCCGGGCGTTGCGGCGCTTGAGCGCGCGACGCTCGTCCTCGCTCAAGCCTCCCCAGACACCATGGTCCTGCCCCGCCTCGAGCGCCCAGGCGAGGCACTGCTCGCGCACGTCGCAGCGACGGCACACCGCCTTGGCTTCCTCGATCTGGAGGATCGCCGGGCCGGTGTTGCCGATCGGGAAGAACAGCTCCGGATCCTCGTCGAGGCATGCGGAACGGTGTCGCCAATCCATGGGTGAGGATGCCCTCTACTTTCCACTGCCGGTGGTGCCCCCCTATGGGCACGCGTGAACCCGCAAAAGTGAACGGCTTCACGATCGCTCGTGCAAGGTTTCCAAGGATTGCGTCACGAATCAAGGGATTCGGGTGGTCTGTTGGGTCACAACCGGAGGTTGGCCCCCCGCTGCGGCTCCTCGTCGACCCCGCCGCCTAGGCTGCGCCCGTGACCGAAGGGCCGAACGACCACCCGGACGAGCCGGACGCGAGTGCCTCGACCGTGCCGCCGCCGTTGACCGTCGCGGCCTCGGTGGCCGCTGTCCAGGGGTTCGTGCTCCTCGTCCTGGCGGTGCTCGAGCTGGCCAACGTCTCCTCGGACCGGCTCGGTTTCGGGCTGTCGACGGCCGTCTTCTTCGCGGTGTACGGCGCCGTGCTGATCGGCGCCGCCCTGGCGCTGTGGCGCCGGCACGGCTGGGCGCGGGGCCCGGTGCTGATCACCCAGCTGATCGTGCTCGGCCTGGCCTGGAACCTGCGCGAGCACGTGCTCGTCGCGCTCGGCCTGGCCGCGGTCGCGGTCGTCGTGGTGGCCGGGGTCGTCCACCGCGACACGATCGCCGCTCTGGAGGATCGGCCCGACGACGAGGACGCCTAGCCTTGGGATCTCACGAGGCTCGGCGGTCGAACGCCGACGGCCCGGCACCCCCGAGAGGGAGCCGGGCCGCCCGTGCGGTGCCGGGTGGTCAGGCGACGACGTTCACCGTGATGACGTTCGACGAGAAGTAGTCGTCGAAGCCCGCGTCCTTGGTGTAGTACGCCTGGAACGTGATCGTCTGGCCGGCGGTGGCCGGCGCCATCTTCGAAGTTCCCGAGATGACGCGGCTGCAGACACCGGTGCTGAAGTCGAAGGCACCGTACGGAGCGCGGACGCTCGCCATCGTCAGGTAGTCCGGCGACTGCGAGCCGCCGACCGCGTTGCCGTTGCGGTAGATGTCGACGTACCCGCCGGTGGCCGGGGCACCCTTGTACTTGACCGTGCCGGTGAGTGCCGTGCGGTTCTTGTAGTTGCTGATCGAGCAGGTCAACGACGTGGTGCTGAGGGAGAGAGCCGAGTCGTAGACCTCGAACTTGGTCTTGCCCTTGCGGCCCTTGAAGCCGGCCTTCACGGAGTAGTGGCCGGTGCCGAGCGCGGGCACGAGGAGCTTGGCCTTGCCCTTCTTGACCTTGGCCTTCTGGCTGACGACGGCGCCGTTGTCGCCGGTGATCGTGAACTTCACCTTGCCGCGGCCCTGGACCTTGGCGGTGAGCACCAGCTTGCTGATCCCGGGCTGCACGCCGGGAGCGGACTTCTTGATCTTGAACTTCTTCGCCATCGCCTTGGCCGCCACGGTGGTGGAGGCGGCCGCGCGGTCGGCGGTGCCGGGGGTGGCGTGGGCGGTGGACGTCAGGGCCGGCGTGGCGAGGGCGAGCGAGGTGATCGCGACGACGCCAGCGGAGACGAGCCTGCGCATGGAGGAGCTCCTTCGAGATGAGACCGACCCGCATGACGAGGTCTCTGGGATCGGTCAAGAGATGAGACGCATGGGGTACTTCCCGCGCCCTCCCGCGGCAAACGTCGTCCTCGCCAGAATCGCGGGCATCCCTGCTCGGGGAGCTGCTCAGGCCTCCGACTCGAGCGACTCGCGCAGCTGGGCCAGGGTCCGGCTCAGCAGCCGGGAGACGTGCATCTGGGAGACGCCGATCTCCTCGGCGATCTGCGACTGCGTCATGTTCTTGAAGAACCGCAGCAGCAGGATCTTCTTCTCCCGCGGCGGCAGGTTCTCCAGCAGCGGCTTGACCGACTCCCGGATCTCGACGTGCTCGAGCGCCTCGTCGTCGACGCCCATCGCGTCGAGCATGCTCTGGCCGCTGCCGCCGTCGGAGTCGTCGTCGGTGGCGTCCAGCGAGAGCGTCGAGTAGGCATTGCTCGACTCGAGGCCCTCGACGATCTCCTCGACGGAGCAGCCGATCGCCTCGGCGAGCTCACGCGGTGTGGGGGAGCGGCCCAGGCTCTGGGTCAGCTCCGCGGTGCTGGCGCTGATCTGCATCCGCAGCTCCTGGAGCCGCCGCGGCACCCGGATCGCCCACCCCTTGTCGCGGAAGTAGCGCTTGATCTCGCCGATGATCGTCGGCGTCGCGTACGTCGAGAACTCGACCCCGCGTTCGGTGTCGAACCGGTCGACGGACTTGATCAGGCCGATCGTGCCGACCTGGACCAGGTCCTCGTAGGGCTCCCCGCGGTTGCGGAAGCGCCGGGCGCAGTGCTCGACGAGAGGCAGGTGGAGGTGGACCAGGGCGTCGCGGGCGGTGTCGCGGGCGGCCTGGGAGGCGTGCTCGTCGCGCAGCTGCGTGAAGAGCTCGGCGCTGCGCTGACGGGTGAGCTCGATGTTCGTCGGCGTCCCACGCTGGCCGCCGCCCCGAGAGAGGTCGGTGGTCATGACGCCAGGGACGACCGAACGAGGAGGCGCACGGAGTAGCGGCCGGCGACGGCGTCGATGGCCGCCTCATCGGCGAGGGTCGCCAGCACCTGCCATCCGAAGCTCTCGTAGTCGGGGGCGGTGGGGGCCTGGGCGTCGGCGGCGATCGTGAGCGCCAGCTCGCTGGTGCCCAGCTGGAAACGGCACTCGAGGACGGCGTCGTCGTCCGCCTCGTCGAGCACCATCGCGGCGGCCTCCGAGACGGCGATCCGCAGGTCCTCGATGTCGTCGAGGGTGAAGTCGAGGCGGGCGGCGAGCCCGGCGGTCAGGGTCCGCAGGACAGAGGCGTAGGCGCCGTCCGCGGGCAACCGCAGCTCGACCTCGTCGGGTCGGCTGTCGGCCGTCGTACCGCCGACAGCAGGGCTGCTCGTCTCCGACATGCCGCAATCCTCCGGGGTCGCGTGGGAATCAGGTCGGCACGACCCTACGCCAACGGCCGTGCCCTCGAAGGACACGGCCGTCGGACGGGTGGTGCGGGATCAGCCGCGCAGGGCACCCAGGCCCAGCAGGTCGAGCAGACCCATCTGGTCGAGCAGGTCGAGCACGGCGTCGAGGCCGAGGGCCCGCACCAGGTCGCCGAGCCCGATGCTGGCGAGCAGCTCGCCGACGTGGTCCAGCAGGTTCTGGTTGTCCGGGATGACGATCGGGGCGACCTGGCCCTGCTGGCACGAGGTGAACGCGGCACTCGTGGCCGTGGCGACGGTCTCCGCCTTGGCCCGGAAGATGCGGGCCTGGCGGATCTTGACCCGCTTGTTCTTCAGCTTCTTCTTCAGCTTCGCGACCTTGGCAGGCTGGTGGGCGCGGTGGGCCTTCTTGATCCGCTTCTTGAGCTTGGTGATCTTCTTCTTCAGCTTGGCGACGCGCGCGTCCGCGGCGGCGTGGTTCGCCTTGGCGCTCTCGGCCGCGGTCTTCTGGACGGTGCAGCTGACGGCACGCTCGACCGGGGCGGCCGACGGAGCCGCCGAGGCGACCGGAGCAGTGGACAGCGTGAGGCCGAGCGCCACGGCGAGGCCGAGGATCAGCTTGAGCAGGGCACGATTCATGCCGGTTTCTCCCTCAGGTGAAGTCGGCTGCCGCACGCCCCCCATTGGCGGCGGCCGAGAATGCGGCCGGGCGCATGGGATGCCCGGCTCGGGGGTCACCCTAGAACACGTGGTGGTGGGGCAACGCACAGGGCCCCGGGACGATGTCCCGGGGCCCTGCTCGGCGTGTCCAGCCGGCGTGCTCGACGCACGCCCGGCGGTCAGTCCAGGATCGCGCCGAGGCCGAGGGCCTCGAGCAGCGGGCGCAGGCCCAGCATGTCGACGACCAGGTCCAGGCCCAGCAGGTCGACGAGGGCACCGACCCCGAGCATGTCCAAGATGTCGCCGAGGAAGTCGAGCGGGCTCGTGTTCTCGGGAACCTGGCTCGGGATCGGGGTCTGTGTACCACGCTGGCAGGCGGCGTACGCCGAAGCGGTGGCCGTCGCGGCGGTGGTGGCCTGGGCGCTGAACGCCCGGGCCTTGCGCAGGTGCTTGCGGGTCTTCTTGGCCTTCTTCTTCAGCTTCAGGGCCTGGGCGCCGTGCGCCTTCTTGGCCTTCTTCTTGAGCTTCTTGACCTTCTTGGCCAGCTTGGCGGCCTTCGCGTCCGCTGCCGCGCGAGTGCTCTGGGCACCCTGGGCGGCGGTGTACTGGACGCTGCAGCTGACCGCGCGCTCGGCCGGGGCCGCCGGAGCGGCGGAGGCCACGGGGGCGGCGGCGAGCGTCAGGCCGAGTGCGACGGCGACGCCGATGATCATCTTGAACAGGGCACGGTGCATGCCGGTTCCTCCCTCGGGTGTGCCGGTCGTCGTCGTGTCCCTCCGCGACGACCGGTCGTGGTGCCGGGTGCATGGGACACCCGGTTCGGGGGTCACCCTAGGGCATTTGGTGAGCCCTGACGCAGAAGACCCCGGGGGCGGATGCCCCCGGGGTCTCGGTCACTGCTTGTTCAGCTGGCTGCGATCAGCACACGCCCGGAAGCGGGAGGATGGCGCACAGCGGGTTGTCGCTGCCGGTCGGCAGGCCCGGGAGACCGGGAAGGCTCGGCAGGTCACCCGACGGGATGCCGCCGGCCAGCAGGCCGAGGAGCGTGTCCACCAGGTCGAGCACCGGCGCGAGCGCGTCGACGACGGCGCCCAGGCCCAGGCTGGTCAGGGTCGACTTGAGGATGTCGACGAGGCCCGCCAGCTGCGCGGGGTCGGTGAGACCGCCGCCGCTGATCGCGTCGCACAGCGGCTGCATCTGCGGGACCGCGGTGCACAGCGTGTCGAAGGACGCGCCCGCGCCACCGACGCCCGGCAGGTTGCCGAGAGCGTCACAGACCGGCTGCAGCTCCGGGATCGCGTCGCACAGGGACTGGATCGGGCTGGCCGTGCTGGTCGGGGCGGACTGCCGCCAGCAGGTCGTCAGGGCGACGGTGGCGCTGTTGCGCTGGGCGGCGGCCTGGTCGCGGTAGGCGATGCCGGCGGCGCGGGCCTTCTTGGCCTTCTTGAGCTTCTTCTTGAGCTTCTTGACCTTCTTGACCGGCGCGTGGTGCTTCTTGGCCTTCTTGAGCTTCTTCTTGAGCTTCTTGACCTTCGCGTCAGCGGCCGCGACGTAGGCGTTGGCGGCGTTGTAGTTGCCGTTGGCGCTGTTGTACGTCGTCTGCTGGGTGGTGCAGTTCGGCGCGGCCTGTGCCGCGGCTGCCACGGGCGTGGCCGACGCGACGGATGCCGTCGTGAAGGTCAGGCCGAGCGCAACCGCCAGGCCGAGGAACATCTTGAAAAGGGCGCGATGCATCGCGTCTTCTCCCTCCGGATGGTGTGGGTCCCCGCCGACCCTGTGCTCCCTGGCCGGGGGGATGGATATCTCAGTGCAGACAACGACTTGCCCGACTCGGTGTCACGCTAAGGGACCGTCGAGTTTCGTGGGACATGAAACACAGGCCGCACGCCCGAAATGGACGTGCGGCCTGTGGGGGGTGGGCACATCGGCCCGGGATGACTAGTCCGTTCGGATCAGGCCTTCTTCGTGGCCCAGAAGATCTCGGCGATCTCGTCGATCTTCGCGAGCAGCTCGTCGGCCTTGGCCGCGTCGAGGGTGCCCTTGGTGCCGGCGGCGCCGGCCAGCTTGGTGGCCTCGTTGACCAGCGTGTGCAGCTGCGGGTAGGCCTCGAAGTGCGGGGGCTTGAAGTAGTCGGTCCACAGCACCCACAGGTGGTGCTTGACGAGCTCCGAGCGCTGCTCCTTGATCAGGATGGCGCGGGTACGGAAGTCCGGGTCGTCGCTGTCGAGCGCCTTGGCGATGACGGCCTTGATGGACTCGGCCTCGATGCGGGCCTGGGCGGGGTCGTACACACCGCACGGCAGGTCGCAGTGGGCGGAGACGTCGACAGTGGGGGCCGTGAAGGCGGCACGGATGTTCGCGGTGATGCGGGAGAACATGTCGGTCCTCTCAGAGGTTCAGGCGGGCAGGGACTTGCTGGCTGCGACACTACTCGGCATGGGGCAGGCGGCAACGACAGGTCGACGCAGGGTCGGCATCGCGGTCGTGCGTGGAGACTCCATGAGGCCCGCGTTGCGCCCCGGGCAGCGCCTGCTCGTCCTGTACGGCGCCCGCGCGCGCCCCGGGCGGATCGTCGTCGCGCGCTTCGCCGACGGCACCCTGGCCGTGAAGCGGGCTGCCGAGCGGCGGGGGAGCGGCTGGTGGCTGCTGAGCGACAACGCGGGCGTCGGCGTGGACTCGCGGCACCGGGGTGTCGTGCCGGACGCTGATGTCGCGGGCGTCGTACGGGCCCGGTTGTGGCCGTGGCCCCGCCCGTTGTGAAGCGAGCGTGGTGAGCCGGCGGCTGTGAACCGGCCGGCCGCTGTGACCTGTCCCATGCGGACACCTCCGTTGCCCGGGCGGTCGGTGTGAAAGGATGGGGAATCGTGGCTGACGACGTTCTTCCCTCCCACCCGCACGCGGGTGAGCCGGTCTTCGATCTGCACCTCGGCGGGAAGATGGCGACCGTACCGACGGCCGATGTCAGCACCCGTGACCAGCTCTCGCTGGCCTACACCCCCGGCGTTGCCGAGGTGTGCGAGGCGATCGCCGCCGATCCGGAGATGACCCGGCACTACACCTGGGTCCCCAACACCGTCGCGATCGTCACCGACGGCACCGCGGTCCTCGGCCTCGGTGACATCGGCCCGGCAGCGGCCATGCCGGTGATGGAGGGCAAGGCGGTCCTGTTCAAGCAGTTCGGCGGCGTCGACGGCATCCCGATCTGCCTGGCGACCACCGACGTCGAGGAGATCATCGAGACCGTCGTCCGGCTCGCGCCCAGCTTCGGCGGCATCAACCTCGAGGACATCTCGGCGCCGCGCTGCTTCGAGATCGAGGACCGCCTCAAGGAGGCCCTCGACATCCCCGTCTTCCACGACGACCAGCACGGCACCGCGGTCGTGACCCTCGCGGCCCTGTCCAACGCCCTCAAGCTCACCGGCCGCACGCCCGAGTCGACCCGGGTGGTGATCTCGGGTGCCGGTGCGGCGGGCGTGGCGATCGCGAAGATCCTGCTCGCCGCGGGCATCAAGGACATCGCGGTCACCGACCGCAAGGGTGTCGTCAGCTCCGACCGCACCGACCTGACCTCGGCCAAGAAGGCGCTCGCCGAGCTCACCGCCGACCAGTGCGGTCGTCGCGGCACGCTGGCCGACGCCTTCGACGGCGCCGACGTCTACATCGGTGTCTCCGGCGGCACCGTGCCCGAGGAGGTCGTCGCCACCATGGCCGACGACGCGATCATCTTCGCGATGGCCAACCCCAACCCGGAGGTGCACCCTGACGTCGCGCACCGCCACGCGCGGGTGGTCGCGACCGGTCGCTCCGACTTCCCCAACCAGATCAACAACGTGCTGGCCTTCCCCGGCATCTTCCGCGGTGCGTTCGACGTCCACGCCAGCGCGATCACCGAGGGGATGAAGGTCGCCGCGGCCGACGCGCTCGCCGCGCTGGTGGGCGAGGACCTGTCCGAGGACCTGGTCATCCCGTCGCCGTTCGACCCGCGGGTCGGCCCGGCGGTGGCCGCCGCTGTGGCGGACGCCGCACGCCGAGACGGTGTCGCCCGGATCTGATCGCCGGATAGCGTCGGACGCATGTTCGCCGTCTACGCCGACTCGTTCGCCAGCTCCTCCGAAGACCCGCTGAAGGGCCTCGTCGTCGGGGAGCGCCCCGACCCGGTCGTCCCCGACGGCTGGACCACGGTCACGGTCAAGGCGGCCTCGCTCAACCACCACGACCTGTGGTCGCTGCGCGGAGTGGGCCTCAAGGCCGAGGCGCTGCCGATGATCCTGGGCTGCGACGCGGCGGGGTACGACGAGGACGGCAACGAGGTCGTCGTGCACGCCGTGGTGTCCGACCCCGACTGGTCCGGTGACGAGACCTTCGACCCGCGCCGCTCGCTGCTCTCCGAGCGGCATCAGGGCACCTTCGCCGACAAGGTGGTCGTGCCGCGGCGCAACGTGGTGCCGAAGCCCGCCTCGATGTCCTTCGAGGAGGCCGCCTGCCTGCCGACCGCCTGGCTGACGGCGTACCGGATGCTGTTCACCCAAGGTGGGCTCAAGGCTGGTGACACCGTGCTGGTGCAGGGCGCCGGCGGCGGCGTCGCCACGGCCCTGATCGCGCTCGCCCGGGCCGGTGGCCTGCGGGTGCTCGCCACCAGCCGCGACGAGGCCAAGCGGGCCAAGGCGCTCGAGCTCGGCGCGCACGAGGTGTTCGAGTCCGGTGCCCGGCTGCCCGAGAAGGTCGACGCCGTGATGGAGACCGTCGGGCGCGCGACCTGGTCGCACTCCATCCGCGCGCTGCGCCCGGGCGGCAAGATCGTCATCTCCGGCACCACCTCGGGTCCGAACCTGGACGACGCCGAGCTGACCCGGATCTTCTTCCTCCAGCTCAGTGTCATCGGCTCCACCATGGGCACCCGGGGCGAGCTGGCTGCACTGGTCAACCTGCTCGACAGCACCGGCGTGCGGCCGGTCATCGACCGGGTGCTGCCGATGACCGAGGCGCGCGAGGGGTTCGCCGCGATGGCGACCGGCGACGTCTTCGGGAAGGTCGTCTTCACCCGCTGACCGGCCTCCCCAGGCTCTGGTGAGACCTTTTTAACCATTGGCGGGAATGGCTGTCGGTGGGGGACGATTGACTCCTGTCAGCGCCCCGACGAGGCAGACCGATGAATCTCCTCGGTTCGCCATGTCGATCTGGTGAGGCCCGGTTCGTCGTACTTGTGAAGCGACGGCCGGCCCGAGCCGCCCGGCGTCATGGGACCGGCCACCGCCGGACCCTGCCACCCAACCGATAGGACCTGTCATGACTGCGCCCTCCGGACCCGCTGAGACCGGCGACCTCGCCGCGCTCGAGCAGGAGCTCACGCGTGCCCCGGCGACCCCGGGGCGCACGCCGCTCGTCATCAAGCTCCTGGTCGCGGCCACCTTCGTCGTGATCCTCAACGAGACGACGCTCGTCAACGCGGTCCCGCGGCTGATGGCCGACTTCCGCATCACCGAGACGACCGCCCAGTGGTCGCTGACGGTGTTCATGCTGACCATGGCCGCGGTCATCCCGGTGACGGGCTGGTTCCTCCAGCGCGTGACCACCCGCACGGCGTACGCCACCGCGATGATCACGTTCAGCATCGGCACCCTGATCGCGGCGGCCGCCCCGACCTTCGGCCTGCTGCTCGTCGGCCGGATGGTCCAGGCCGGCGGTACGGCGGTCATGATGCCGCTGCTCATGACGACCCTGATGACGGTCGTGGCCGCCGAGGACCGTGGTCGCGTGATGGGTCAGGTCACCCTCGCCATGTCCTGCGCCCCGGCGCTCGGTCCGGCGGTCTCCGGCGTGCTGCTCCACTTCGGCTCGTGGCGGCTGATCTTCATGGTGGTCCTCCCGATCGCCGTGCTGGTGGGCTTCTTCGGCTTCCGTCAGCTCGAGAACGTCGGCGAGACCAACCGCAGCCCGATCAGCTGGCTCAGCGTCGTGCTGGCCGCGTCGGGCTTCAGCACCTTCGTGTTCGGTCTGAGCAAGGTCGGCAAGGCGGACTGGCCCGAGCCGGCGCTGCTCATCGGTGCGGGTGTCGTGCTGATCGGCGCCTTCGCCGCCTACCAGCTCTTCCTGCAGCGCTCGGACCGCCCGCTGATGGACCTGCGCACCCTGAAGGTCCGCAACTTCACGGTGTCGCTGATCCTGATGTCGGCCGGCTTCATGGCCTTCCTCGGCTCGATGCTGCTGCTGCCGCTCTACTTCCAGAACCTGCGCGGCCTCAGCGAGCTGCAGACCGGCCTGCTGGTCATGCCCGGTGGCCTGACCATGGGTCTGCTCGGCCCACAGGTCGGCAAGGTCTTCGACCGGATCGGCGCCCGCCCGCTGGTCATCCCCGGCTCGGCCGTGATGGTCGCGCTGCTGTTCGCGCTGAGCCGGATCGGCGTCGAGACGCCGTACCTCCTGCTCGTCGCCCTGCACGTCGCGCTGATGGCCAGCCTGGCCACCATCTTCACGCCGGTCTTCACCATCGGCCTGGGCGACCTCGCGCCGCACCTGTACTCGCACGGCAGCTCCCTACTCGGCACGCTCCAGCAGGTCGCCGGCGCGATCGGTACGGCGCTGCTGGTCGTGATCATGACCAACCGCACCGAGAGCCTCGCCGAGTCCGGCAGCTCCCCGGCCGACGCCTTCATGGGCGGCCTGCAGTGGGCGTTCTTCGCAGGCGCGGTGATCGGCCTCGTGGTGATCGCGATGTCGCTGCTGCTGCCGTCGAAGTCGAACCTGCCGGCGGGTGCGCACGGCGGGCACTGACCGGCCGGTCGCAGGTGCATGGATCCCCGGATGTCCGGGGATCCATGCGCTGGTCAGGGGTTGCAACCCCTGACCAGCGCATGAACTGCGTCTGCCGTGTGACCGGTGGGGCCCGTGTGCTTCAGTCCAGGAACGCGTCGAGCAGCGGCCAGCTGACCTCGGCCGCCTTCGGGCCGGCGACCAGGCCGAGGTGACTGAGGCCGTCGGCGGCGGCGTACCGGGCGCCGGGGACGACGTCGACGCCGGCCCGCACGGCCGGGCCGTCGGCGATGTTGTCGGTCTCGCTGCCGACGAACAGCACCGGCGTGCGTACGTCGGCCAGCCGGACCTCACGCTTGCGGCTGAGCCGGACGGTGCCGGATGCGAGCTCGTTGCGGACCATCAGCCGGGTGTGGATCTGGTGGTAGGCGCGGCCGGGATAGCCCGGCATCTCGCCGATGAACTCGTCGACGGCGCTGGTACGGGCGAGCGCCTCGGTGTCCAGGATGTTCTTCGCCAGGTGCACGGCCTTGGTCAGCTCGCGCTTCGGCGCCATCGCCCGGTAGCTGGCCCGCACCAGGTGGCGGGGCACGCCGCCGAGGGCCGCGGTGGGTGCGGTGACGGCCCGGGTGCCGAGCAGCCGGTCGGCCACGACGAGCGGTTGGATCGCCGGGATCTGCGCGTAGTCGATCGGTGTGCCGAAGGCGGTCAGCGACGCGATCGGCAGGTCGGGGTGTGCCGCGGCGGTGAGCAGGCTCATCGTGCCGCCGAGCGACCAGCCGACCAGGTCGACGCCGTCGACCTGGTCGCCGCCGGCCGCGTGGTCGGCGAGCACCGCGTGGATCGCGGTCGGGAGGATGTCGTCGATCCAGGCCTCGAACCCCATGCCGCGGTCGGCGAAGGTGATCCGCCCGTAGTCGACGAGGTACGTCGCCCGGCCGGCCTCGAGCAGGTGGGCGGCCAGGCTCTGCCCGGGGCGCAGGTCGAAGCAGCGGGCCGAGACCGCCAGCGGTGGGACGAGCAGTACCGGGCGTGGGGCGCGGGCGGCCGTGGTCCGGTCGAAGCGGACGAGCCGTCGGTGCGGCGCGTCGGAGAGCACGGTGGCCGGCAGGCCGTCGTACTGCTCGACGCCGTCGCCGAGGGGCGAGATGGCCCAGGCGTTGCGGGCGGCGGTGCTCAGGAGGTCGGTCGCGGTCGGCACCGCGCCATGGTCCCTGCCGGGCTCGCCGGGCGTCCACCGAACGTGACGAGCGTGACGCCCGGGCGGCCGGGCTCGCCCGCAGCGCACGGTGGCGCGCGGCCCCGGCTCGTGGTTCAGGTCGTGCGGGAGCGCCAGTTGCGGGCGCCGACGAGCATCATCCGCAGCTGGGTGCGGGCGGCCTCGGCGACCCGCTCCTCGGCTGCGGAGCCGGGGGCGGTGCCGAGCAGGCGCTCGGCCGTGGTGACCATGGAGCCGACGATGAGCTCGGAGAGCACCTGCAGGTCGCGCTCGGTCCAGGTGTCGGCGCCGGGCAGGTGGGCGATGTCGGTGGCCAGCTCGCGTTCGGCCAGCTCGATGCCGCGGGCGATCGCCTCGCGCACCCCGGCCGGACCGGCGAACCGCTCGCGCGCGATGAAGGCGTAGTGGGCGTGATCCTGGCGGACCTGCTCGACGAGCACGGCGACCGAGCCGTCGATGATGGTGCCGGCGTCCTCGCCCGCCGTACGACGCAGTTCGCGCAGCAGCGTGCGCAGGGTGTCGAGCGACTCCGCGACCAGCGCCAGCCCGAGGTCCTCGATCGACGGGAAGTGCCGGTAGAAGGCCGTCGGCACGATGCCGACCTCCTTGGCGACCTGGCGCAGGGACAGGGCCACCAGGGTGGAGTCCTCGGACAGTGCGAGGGCCGCGTCGAGGATGGCGCGGCGCGTCCGCTCCTTCTGCTCGACGCGGGTCTGTGCCATGGCCACAGTCTACGTGAGTGAACATGTGTGCACTGTCACGCGGTGGGCCGGTTGACCGCTTCCGTGCGAGCGGGAGAGAGTTTCGGTGTACGGATGTACACCGAAATTCCCGTCACCGAAGGAGGCGCGATGTCCGCGCTCATCTCTCCGCCGGGTCCCGGCCGCGCCGGTCACGTGGTCCAGCGGCTCCTGCGCTCGCGGCTCGCCGCGGCGCTGGCCACGCCGCACGGCGTCGACCGGTACCTCGAGCGGTTCAACCCGATGTGGGCCGCGCACGAGGTGCGCGCTCGCGTCGTGTCCGTCCACCACGAGACTCCCGACGCGGGCGGCAACGCGCCCGTCGCCACCCTGACCCTCCAGCCCACCAGCACCTGGCGCGGCCACCGCGCCGGACAGCACGTGCTCGTCGGAGTCGAGCTGCCCGGCTCGGCCAAGCGGCACACCCGGGCGTTCTCGATCTCCTCGGCCGCCTCGGCGCCGGGGGAGCAGTTCACCCTCACGATCCGCGCCCACGACGAGGGCCAGGTGTCGTCGTACCTCGTCCGCGAGGCGCAGCCCGGCACCCTGCTGCACCTGAGCCAGGCGCAGGGCGAGTTCACGCTCGTCGAGAGCCCGGCCACGCCGACGATCAGCCGGCTGCTGTTCATCACCGGCGGCTCCGGCATCACCCCGGCCATGTCGATGCTGCGCACCCTCCTCCGGGACGGGTACGACGGGCACGCGGGTCGCCGGGTGACCTTCCTGCACTTCGCGCGCAGCCCCGAGGACCAGATCTTCGCGACCGAGCTGGCTGAGATCGCCGCCGCCGACAACGGCGTCGACGTCCACCTGCGCCACGGCGACCAGCTGTTCAGCGAGTTCGAGCTGCGGCGCCTGGTGCCGGACTACCGGGACACCGACACCTGGCTCTGCGGTCCGCCGGGCCTGGTCGAGCTGGTCAAGGCGGCGTACGACGACGGCGAGCCCAACCCGCGCCTGCGGATGGAGTTCTTCAAGCCGGCCGTCGCCCGGGCGGCCCAGCCCGGGGAGCAGGTCGAGGGCGAGATCGCCTTCACCCGCTCCGGCGCGACCGTCGCCGCCTCCGGCGCGAGCCTGCTGGAGCAGGCCGAGGAGATCGGCCTGCAGCCGGAGTTCGGCTGCCGGATGGGCATCTGCTTCTCCTGCACCCGCACCAAGACCGCGGGCACCGTTCGCAACATCCTCACCGGCGAGGAGTCCTCCCTGCCGGACGAGGAGATCCGCATCTGCGTCACTGCCGCTGCCGGTGACTGCCACATCGACCTCTGAGGAGATCACCATGAGCATCGACACGACGGCCGCCCCGGCCGACGAGAAGTACCACGGCCTGACCGCCGAGGAGATCGAGCGGCTCGGCACCGAGCTCGACGCCCTGCGCCAGCGCGTCATCGCCGACCTCGGCGAGGCGGACGCGGCGTACCTGCGCAAGGTCGTCAAGACCCAGCGCAGCATGGAGGTCGCCGGCCGTGCCCTGTTCTACCTGCCCGTGATCGGCTGGCTGCCCGCCGTCGCCTGCCTGAGCGTGTCGAAGATCCTCGACAACATGGAGATCGGGCACAACGTCATGCACGGCCAGTACGACTTCTTGGGCGACCCGGCGTTCAACTCGCGGATGTTCGACTGGGACACGGTGTGCCCCGGGGAGCAGTGGAAGTACTCGCACAACTACATCCACCACACGTTCACGAACATCGTGGGCAAGGACCGCGACGTGGGCTACGGCATCCTGCGGATGGACCCCGAGCAGAAGTGGCACCCCTACTACCTCGGCAACCCGCTCTACGCGTTCCTCCTGATGACCTTCTTCGAGTGGGGCGTCGCCCTGCACGACCTCGAGGTCGAGAACATCGTGTCCGGTCAGCGGAAGCTCGCCGACAACAAGCCGCTCTACCCGGGCCTGCTCAGGAAGATCCGGCGGCAGGCGCTCAAGGACTACGTCCTGTTCCCGGCGCTCACCGGCCCCCTGTTCCCGCTGACCTTCGCCGGCAATGTCGCGGCCAACCTGGTCCGCAACGTGTGGGCGTTCAACATCATCTTCTGCGGGCACTTCCCGGCCGGCGTCGCGTCGTTCTCCGAGGAGGAGACCGAGAACGAGACCCGTGGCCACTGGTACCTGCGGCAGATGCTCGGCTCGGCCAACATCAAGGGCAGCAGGCTCCTGCACCTGATGAGCGGCAACCTCTCGCACCAGATCGAGCACCACCTGTTCCCCGACCTGCCGGCCCGCCGCTACCCGGAGCTGGCCGTCGAGGTCCAGGAGATCTGCGAGCGCTACGGCCTGCCGTACAACACCGGTCGCCTGCACCAGCAGCTGTGGAGCGTCTTCAAGAAGATCTGCCGCTACTCGCTGCCGGGCGGGGAGGCCCGGGTCGCGCCGGTCCGCGGCCCGGATGCCGTGACCGATGACTCGTTGGCAGCCTGAGGTCCTGCGGGGGAGACTGACGGACATGAGCGACGGACGCGACCACCTCAGCAGGGCCGAGATCACCAAGGACGCGCTCCAGGCAGGCGCCGAGGCCGCGGCCCAGACCGTCGGCGAGGTCGCGAGCATCGTGACCCGCGCTGTCGGCGAGGTCGCCGCCGCTGTCGGCGGCTTCGCCACCGAGATCTTCGAGATCAAGGACTCCTCGCAGCGCGCGCTCGCCGAGCACAGTGAGGCGGCCGCGGGGCCCGGTTCGATCGATGCACCTGACGAACCGGCTGTGGACTAGCCCGTTCCGCAGCCCGTTCGTCGGGTGCGACGTCGGGAGGCGAGCCAGGTCAGTCGAACGCGAGCCGGAAGCCCGCCATCCGGAACGAGCCCAGCTGACGGGCCTCGCGCATGAACCCCAGGGGCCCGTCGGCGGCGAAGCTCCACCGGCCGCGGCACGGCAGTGCCTTGGCGTTGCCCTTCATCACCACATCGGCCGTCTCCGGGTGCTCGGGGATGCCGGGCTGCTCGACCAGGCCGGTGAACGGCATCCGGATCGCGGCGCGCGACACGTCGGTGAAGCTGGCCTCGACGATCGGTCGCCGCTCGACGCTGGCCGACCAGTCGGTCGAGGTGACCGGGCCGCGGAAGCTGGTGTCGAGGTCGAAGTCGCACAGCTCCTTGGGGATCGCCCACAGCGCGCGGCCGCCGGCCTGCGAGGCCGGGGAGTCCACCCAGATGTCAGTGATGGTCACCGCGCCCTTGCCCGCACGGTTCTTGACCGTCCGGGCGAGTAGCAGCTCGTGGTAGGTCAGCGGGCTCGGCTCCTCGTAGGAGACCAGCGCGACGCCGTACGTGCCGGCGGGGTGGTGGACGTCGACGTCCCGGGCGAGCCGGAACACGGAGAGCCACAGCGATCCGTGCATGTGCCACGGGGCCGGGGGATAGGCGTTCATTCGTCGTCCTCCAAGAGCAGCTGGGCGGTGTGGGCGAGCTCGGCCTCGATCGCGGCCGGCAGCTCGTCGGTCAGCTCGTGGGCCATCGCGCTGTCGTCGCGCGGTCCGAGGCCGGCGGCCGCCTTCTCGACGGCGGCGCGGACGTCGATGGTCGTGGCGCTGCGGACGTAGGGCTTCTCGAGCTCCTTGGCGACGTAGCGTGCCACGAACCGGCGCAGCTCGCCCTCGACGTTGGCGGCCCTGCTGGTCAGCGAGGCGCGCAGCCCCTGCGCCCTGAGCCGGACGACGACCTGCGCCGAGCGCGGCGGCGTCACGTCCAGCACGATCGCCAGGTCCGCGCGGCCGTGGGCGGTGATCACCAGCGGCACGGTGATCTCGGCGTCGAAGCGCTGCTTGTCCATGCCGAGGTCGACGGTGAACCTCAAGGCGACCGGCAGGTCGACCTGGAACGACACCGGGTCGGCCCCGATCCGCTCGCCGGTGGCGGTGCCGATCGTGCCCGTCGCGGTCACCTTGGCGATCCGGCCGGGCCCCACGCCCAGCGGCCCGACGTCGATCGGGCGTCCGGCCAGCACGTTGACGCCGGCCAGCACCCGTTCGGCGGTCACGGCGGTCGCGAAGAACCGCTCGCCCCAGGCCGCGTGGTCGATCAGCTCCTCGCTCACGGGCGTGAGACTAGTGGGTACGACGTCCCTGCGGGCCGGTCGCCAGTCCGCGGCTGACCATGTCGAGGGTGCGGGCGATCGCGACGTCCTGCTCCTGCTTGCCCAGCTCGGACAGCGGGCCGTCGATGAGCAGCATCGCCAGTCCGTGGACCGCTGCCCACGGGCCGGCCTCGGCGTCGGGGCGGTCCTCGGGAGCGAGGTAGCCCACCGCGACGAGCTGGTCGAGCATCTCGCCGAGCAGCAGGTAGGGAGCGGGTTCGCCCATCCCGTCCGCGCCGCCCTCGTCGCGCAGGCCGCCGGTGAAGCAGGTCCGGAACACGCCCGGCTCCTCGATCGCGAACCGGATGTAGCCGCGTCCGGTGGACCTCAGCCGCTCGAGGGCGCGCTGGACGGGGTCGCCGTCGGTGGGGACCTGCTCGAGGTAGTCGGCCATCGCGGCGACCATCCCGTCCATCGCGAGCGAGCGTGCGGCCCCGAGCAGCTCGGCCTGGTTCTCGAAGTGCCGGTAGGCGGCGGTCGGGGTGACGCCGACCTCGCGCGCGGCGCCGCGGATGGTGACCGCGTCGGGGCCGCCGGTCGCGGCGAGGTGCGCGGCAGCGCGGGCGAGCGCGTTGCGCAGGTCGCCGTGGTGGTAGCCCCGCTTGCCGTCGGCCGGGGTCGAGGTGGTCACGAGGAACATGTTGACACCCGCAAACATCCGTGCCAAGTTAACGGCTACAAAGTTTACGGTCGCACACATTGGAGGGCGCGATGTTCAGCTGGATCGGTGGCTGGGTGACCAGGCGGGCGCGCACGGTGCTCGCCCTCGGCCTGCTCGGCGTGGTGCTCGCCGCGGTCGTCGGCGTCGGCGCCTTCGGCAAGCTGCAGACGGCCGGCTTCGACGACCCCGACTCGGAGAGCAGCCGCGCCGCGGCGCTGCTCGAGGAGCGGTTCGCCGGCGGGGCCGACTACGTGTTCGTCGTCGAGGCCGCGGACGGCGACGTGGACGCCCCGGCCGCGACCGCGGCGGGCGGCGCGCTGACCGAGCGGTTGCGCTCGGACCCGGCGCTGTGCGATGTCGTGTCCTACTTCGACGGCCGGGCGGGCCCGATGCGCTCGACCGACGGCCGCTACGCCCTCGTGACCGCGTCCGTCGCGCCCGGCCAGGAGGCCGACCCGGGGGCCGTGCTCGACGCGTACGCCGGCAGTGACGGCCCCGTCTTTGTCGACGTCGCCGGTGCCGACGTGGTCGGAGAGGAGATCGGCGCCCAGATCGGCCAGGACCTCGGCCTCGCCGAGAGCATCGCCATCCCGCTCATCCTGGTCCTGCTCGTCCTGGCCTTCGGCAACGTCGTCGGCGCCCTCGTCACGCTCGCCGTCGGCGTCGCCGCCATCGTCGGCACCTTCGCCGAGCTGTCGATCCTCGGCTCGGCGACGGACGTCTCGATCTACGCCGTCAACCTCACCACCGGCCTGGGGCTCGGCCTCGCCGTCGACTACGGCCTGCTGATGGTGGCTCGGGTCCGCGAGGAACGCGCCGCCGGACGCGCCCACCAGGCCGCCGTACGACGCGCGGTGGAGACCGCCGGCCGGACCATCGCCTTCAGCGCGACCACGGTCGCGGTGGCGCTGGCCGCACTCCTGGTCTTCCCGATGTACTTCCTGCGCTCCTTCGCCTACGCCGGCATCGGCGTCATGCTGATCACCGCCTTCGCCGCCGTGGTCGTGCTCCCCGCCGGGCTCAGCCTGCTCGGCGACCGGATCGATGCCTGGCCGGTCCCGTGGGTCCGCGGCATCCGGGGCGAGGAGGCGCCGGCCTGGGCGCGGCTCGCCCGTCTCGTCGCCCGGCGACCGCTGCTCACCGCGGTGCCCGTGCTGGCCGGCCTGCTCGTGATGGCGTTCCCGCTGGCCGGCATCGAGCTCGGGACGCCGGACGACCGGGTGCTGCCCACCAGCGCCTCCAGCCGCCAGGCCGGTGACGTGCTGCGCTCGGCCTTCGCCGGTGACGGCACCCACCCGATCCAGGTCGTCACGACCTCGACGGTGCCCGAGGCCGAGCTGGCGTCGTACGCCGTGAGGCTGCGGGAGCTGCCCGGCGTGATCCGGGTCGACACGCAGCCCGGCCGCGGCGCCGACCTGGTCTCGGTGGTCACCGGGCTCGACCCGATGTCCGACGCCGCGCGCGCTCTGGTCGGCGACGTCCGATCCGTGCCCGCACCGGCGGGGACCGAGGCCCTCGTGGGCGGCGCGAGCGCGGAGCTGCACGACCAGATGAGCGGGATCGGCGACCGGCTGCCGCTCGTCGCCGCCTGGCTGGTGCTCACGACGGCGGTGATCCTGTTCCTGTTCACCGGCAGCGTCGTCCAGCCGCTGCGGGCCCTGGCGCTCAACGCCGTCGGCCTCGGTGCCACCCTGGGCGCGATGGTCTGGGTGTTCCAGGACGGCCACCTGTCCGGGGCGCTCGGGTTCACCCCGCAACCGATGGACAGCTCGATGATGGTGCTGCTGTTCTGCGTCGCCTTCGGGCTGTCGATGGACTACGAGGTCTTCGTGATGAGCCGGATCAAGGAGATGCGCGAGCGTGGGCTGTCCAACGACGAGGCGCTGGTGCACGGACTGGCCCACACCGGCCGGATCGTCAGCACCGCGGCGGCCCTGATCGCGATCAGCTTCTTCGCCTTCCTGGTCAGCTCGGTCAGCTTCATCCAGTTCTTCGGGCTCGGCACCGGGTTGGCCATCCTGATCGACGCGACCCTGGTCCGCGGCGTCCTGCTCCCGGCCAGCATCCGGCTGCTGGGGGAGCGGTCCTGGTGGGCACCCGGCCCGCTACGGGCGCTGCACCGCCGGGTCGGGCTCTCGGAGGCCGCACCCGAGACGAGTCCGGATCCGGTTCCGGTCGGCTGACCTCCCACGGTCGCCGGAACGGGGCGAGGGCCCGGCGGAGATCCGCCGGGCCCTCGTCGTACGTGATCGGTCCTGGTTCAGTCCTCGGGGTCGTCGAGGCGGGCCAGCCAGGTGGCGAACCGCTCGACGGCGACCTCGAACTCCGGGTGGGTGTCGACGAACTCCTGCAGCCGCTCGCCGAGCCAGGCCAAGGTGACCTCCTCGTCGCCCCGGCGCTGCTCGAGCTCCTCGATCCCGCGGTCGGTGAAGTACATCAGGCGCCGAACGCTTCGCCGATGAGGACCTTGGCCTCCTCCTGGTGGCGCTTCGCCGTACCGACCGCGGTGGTCGAGGACGCGGCGCGGGTGACCGGCTGGATCGCCCGGCCCAGCTGCGGGACCACGTTGAGGTAGAACGACGGCCACGGACCCTGGTTGTAGGGCTCGTCCTGGACCCACTTCACGGTGGCGTTCGGGTACTTGTCGAGCTCGGCCCGCACCTGCTCGGTCGGCCACGGGTAGAGCTGCTCGACACGCAGGATCGCCACGTCGTCGCGCTCGGACTTGCGGCGCTCGACCATGAGGTCCCAGGTGAGGCGGCCCGAGACGAGCAGCACGGTCTTCACCTTCGCCGGGTCGGCCGTCGCGTCGCCGATCACCGGGCGGAACTCGCCGGAGGTGAAGTCGGCGGGGACCGACGCGGCCTCCTTGCGCTTGAGCATCGACTTCGGGGTGAAGACGATGAGCGGCTTGTGCTCACCGCCGAGCGAGTGCCGGCGCAGCAGGTGGAAGTACGACGCGGGCGTCGACGGCTGGGCGACGACCATGGCGTCGTCGGCGCACAGCGCGAGGAACCGCTCGATGCGGGCCGACGAGTGGTCGGCGCCCTGGCCCTCGTAGCCGTGCGGCAGCAGCAGCACGACACCGGAGTCCTGGCCCCACTTGGTCTTGCCGGCCGAGATGTACTCGTCGATGACCGACTGGGCGCCGTTGACGAAGTCGCCGAACTGGGCCTCCCACAGGACCAGCGCGTCGGGGCGCGCCACCGAGTAGCCGTACTCGAAGCCGAGGGCGGCGTACTCCGAGAGCAGGCTGTCGTAGACGAAGAACTTGGCCTGGTCCTCGGTGAGGTTGGCCAGCGGCGTCCACTCGTCGGCGTTGACCCGGTCGATGATCGTCGCGAACCGCTGCACGAAGGTGCCGCGGCGCGAGTCCTGGCCGGCCAGGCGCACCGGGCGGCCGTCCATCAGCAGCGAGCCGAAGGCGAGGATCTCGCCGGTGCCCCAGTCGATCGGGCCGTCGGCGATCGCGGCCGCGCGGCGCTGGAGCTGGGGCATCACCTTCGGGTGGACGGTGAAGCCGTCCGGCGGCGTGACGTAGGCGTCGGCGATCCGCTTGAGGACCTCCGGCGTCACGGCGGTCTGGGTCTCGCCGACCGGCTTGTCCGGGTAGTCCGGGACCGTGGTCCACTCGGACGGCGCGGCGGTCGCCTCGCGGACCTCGGTGAACACCCGCTCCAGCTGCTGCTGGTAGTCGCGCAGGACCTGCTCGGCCTCCTCGATCGTGATGTCGCCACGACCGATGAGGGACTCCGTGTAGAGCTTGCGGACCGAGCGCTTCTGCTCGATCAGGTCGTACATCAGCGGCTGGGTGTACGACGGGTCGTCGCCCTCGTTGTGCCCGCGGCGGCGGTAGCAGACGAGGTCGATGACGACGTCGCTGTTGAACGCCTGGCGGTACTCGAACGCGAGCCGCGCCACGCGGATGCACGCCTCCGGGTCGTCGCCGTTGACGTGGAAGATCGGCGCCTGCACCATCCGGGCCACGTCGGTGCAGTAGAGCGTCGAGCGCGACGAGCCGGGGGAGGTGGTGAACCCGACCTGGTTGTTGATGACGACGTGGATCGTGCCGCCGGTGCGGTAGCCGCGCAGCTGGGAGAGGTTGAGCGTCTCGGCCACGACACCCTGGCCGGCGAAGGCGGCGTCGCCGTGGATGAGCATCGGCAGCACCGGGAACTCGGCGCCACGGTCGAGGACGTCCTGCTTGGCGCGGGCGATGCCCTCGAGCACCGGGTCGACCGTCTCGAGGTGCGACGGGTTCGCCGCGATCGAGACGGCGATGGTCTCGCCGGTGCCCGCCACGAAGGTGCCCTCGGCACCCAGGTGGTACTTCACGTCGCCCGACCCCTGCACGGTGCGCGGGTCGATGTTGCCCTCGAACTCGCGGAAGATCTGGTTGTAGGACTTGCCGACGATGTTGGCCAGCATGTTGAGACGGCCGCGGTGGGCCATGCCGATCGCGACCTCGACCAGGCCCGCCTGGGCGGCGGCCTCGGCGATCTCGTCGACGACGGGGACGGTGGTCTCGCCGCCCTCGAGCGAGAACCGCTTCTGGCCGACGAACTTGGTCTGCAGGAACGTCTCGAACGCCTCGGCCTGGTTGAGCTTCAGCAGGATCCGGAGCTGCTCCTCGCGGGGCGGCTTGGTGTGGGGCTGCTCGACCCGCTCCTGGATCCAGCGGCGTTGCTCGGGATCCATGATGTGCATGTACTCGATGCCGGTGGTGCGGCAGTACGAGTCGCGCAGGATGCCGAGGATGTCGCGCAGCTTCATGAAGCGCCGGTCGCGTCCGCCGAAGGACCCGGTCGGGAACTCCCGCTCGAGGTCCCACAGGGTCAGGCCGTGCGACTCGATGCGCAGGTCGGGGTGGCTGCGCTGCTTGTACTCCAGCGGGTCGGTGTCGGCCATCAGGTGGCCGCGCACGCGGTAGGCGTGGATCAGCTCGAGGATCCGGGCCTGCTTGTCGATCTGGTCGTCGTGGGACGTCGCGATGTCGGCGTTCCAGCGGATCGGCTCGTAGGGGATCCGCAGCGCGCGGAAGATCTCGTCGTAGAAGCCGTCCTGGCCGAGCAGGTACTTGTGCACCTGGCCGAGGAACTCGCCCGACTGCGCGCCCTGGATGACGCGGTGGTCGTAGGTCGAGGTCATCGTCATGATCCGCGAGATCGCGTTGCGCGCGATGGTGTCCTCGGACGCGCCCTGGAACTCCGGCGGGTAGTCCATCGAGCCCACGCCGATGATGGCGGCCTGGCCCTGCATGAGGCGGGGCACCGAGTTGTTGGTGCCGAGGCCGCCGACGTTGGTGAGGCTGACGGTCGTGCCGGAGTAGTCCTCCATCGTCAGCTTGTTGTCCTTGGCCTTGCGCACGATGTCCTCGTACGCCGTCCAGAACTGCGCGAAGTCCATCGCCTCGCACGCCTTGATGCTGGGCGCGACGAGCTGGCGGGTGCCGTCCTTCTTCTGCTGGTCGATGGCCAGGCCCAGGTTGATGTGGGCCGGCGTCACCATGGTCGGCTTGCCGTCGATCTCGTCGTAGGTGTTGTTCATCGCCGGCAGCGCCTTGATCGCCTTGACGATCGCGTAGCCGATCAGGTGGGTGAACGACACCTTGCCGCCGCGGGCGCGCTTGAGGTGGCTGTTGATGACGATCCGGTTGTCCCAGAGCAGCTTGACCGGGATGTTGCGCACCGAGGTCGCCGTCGGTACCGACAGCGAGATGTCCATGTTCTTCGCGGTGGCGGCCGGGATGCCGCGCAGCACCGTGAGGGTGGGCTCGTCGCTGGCCGTGACCGGCGCCGGACGCGGGGCGTCCTTCGGCGTCGGGGCGGGGGAGTCGGCCTTCGGCGGCGTCGGCGTCGTCGAGGAGGCGGGGCTCACCTGGGGGGCCGGGGTGGCCTTCGGGGTCGGTGCCGCGGCGGGAGCGGCGGGCGCCGCGGCGGCGGCCGGGGCGGGAGCAGTGGCAGTCGCGGTCGTCGTCCCGTTGCTGCTGTCGTTCCTGAAGAACGTCGCCCAAGCGGGATCGACGCTGTTCGGATCGGCCTCGAACCGTTCCTTCATCTCCTCCACGAGCCACTCGTTGGCTCCGAAGTCCTCGGGAACGGGAGATCCGGTGGACTGGTCTGACGACTGCGTCACGACGTGCTTCGCCTCTTCCGATGAGCTGGACGCACCCGCCGCCGATAGCGGGTGGCTGTCGACCGACAAGGCTAGTCCCCCGGGGAAGCAAATACCGCCCTGTGGTCACCCTTTGCGACCGGGTGTTGCGCAACCGACACACAAGCGGCGATTCCCGCCTGTGGAACGTGTTCTCGTCCTGTGCTGCTCAGGCGGTCGTGACGCCGTCACGGGCCTCGCGGGCACCCCGCCCGGCAAGGGCGTCCGCGCGCTCGTTGCCGGGGTCGCCGGCGTGCCCCTTGACCCAGTGCCAGGCCACCTCGTGGGCGGCCGCGGCGACGTCGAGGCGCCGCCACAGGTCCTCGTTCTTCACCGGTGCCTTCGCGGCCGTGCGCCAGCCGTTGGCCTTCCACTTCGCCACCCAGGACAAGATCCCGTTGCGGACGTAGCTGCTGTCGGTGTGCAGGTCGACGGCGGAGGGCCGGTTGAGGAACTCCAGGGCCTGGATGGCCGCCATCAGCTCCATCCGGTTGTTGGTCGTGGCCGGCTCGCCGCCGTACAGCTCCTTCTCGTGCCGGCCGTACCTCAGCAGCGCACCCCAGCCGCCCGGCCCCGGGTTGCCCAGGCAGGCGCCGTCGGTGTGGATGGAGACGCGGGAGGTCGAATCGGTCGGCACGGGGGAAGAGCGTAGCGACGTCTTGTTCGTCGAGTAGCCGCGGAGCGAGGAACGAGCGAAGCGGCGTATCGAGACGCCTCACGATGGTCTCGATACGCGCGTCGCGACCTCGTGCCTCGGTCGCGGCGCTACTCGACCTCCCCGTCTGCTCCGTGACGGTCCTCGTTCCTCGGACCGTCACGGGCCGGTGAGCGCCTCCGGCAGGATTCGAACCTGCGACACCTGGTACCGGAAACCAGTGCTCTATCCCCTGAGCTACGGAGGCATGCGCCCCGATCCGTGAGGTCGGGAGGCGCGGTGAGGAACCTTACCGGGCGTCGTCCGTGCAAAGGAAACCGGTGCCCCTCGATACCCTTGGCCGGTGACTCCAGCGCAGCTCTCCACCACGATCGTCGACGCCCTCTCGACGCTCGTCGACCAGGGTGACCTCGCCCTGCCCGACGGCGTCCCGACCGAGGTGACGGTGGAGCGACCCCGGCAGAAGGGGCACGGCGACTACGCGACCAACGTCGCGCTGCAGCTGGCGAAGAAGGCCGGCACCAACCCGCGCGCGCTCGGCGAGCTCCTGGCGGCTCGGCTCAAGGAGGCCGACGGGATCGCTGACGTCGAGCTGGCCGGGCCGGGGTTCCTCAACATCACCGTCGAGGCCGGGGCGCAGGGCCAGGTGGCGGCCGAGGTGGTCGCCGCCGGCTCGTCGTACGGGCGCACCGACACCCTGCACGGCCAGAAGATCAACGTGGAGTTCATCTCCGCCAACCCGACCGGGCCGCTGCACCTGGGCCACACCCGGTGGGCGGTGCTCGGCGACGCGATCGGGCGGGTGCTCGCGGCGGCCGGCGCCGAGGTGACGCGGGAGTTCTACATCAACGACCGCGGCGTGCAGATGAACCACTTCGCCGACTCGATCATCGCCTCGGCGCTGGGGGAGCCCAAGCCCGAGGACGGCTACGCCGGCGCCTACATCGACGACCTCGCGAAGGCAGTCGAGGCGGCCAGCCCGGGGATCTTCCAGCTCGAGGGCGAGGAGCGGCGCGCCGCCGTACGCGCGAAGGGCTACGAGATCCAGCTCGCCGAGCAGCAGGCGCAGCTCGACTCCTTCAACACCCACTTCGACGTGTGGTTCTCCGAGCTCTCGCTGCACGACTCGGGCTCGGTGCCGCAGACGCTTCAGCGGCTCAAGGACCTCGGCCACGTCTTCGAGGAGGGCGGTGCGCTGTGGATGCGCACCACCGACTTCGGCGACGACAAGGACCGGGTCCTGATCAAGTCCGACGGCGAGCTCACCTACTTCGCCTCCGACACCGCCTACTACCTCAACAAGCGGGCCCGCGGCTTCGAGCACTGCATCTACCTGCTCGGCGCCGACCACCACGGGTACGTCGGCCGGCTGCGGGCGATGGCGGCCTGCGTCGGCGACGACCCCGACCAGACCCTCGACGTGATGATCGGCCAGCTGGTCAAGATCCTGCGCGACGGGCAGGAGCTCAAGCTCTCCAAGCGTGCCGGGACGATCGTGACCCTCAACGAGCTCGCCGAGGAGATCGGCGTCGACGCCCTGCGCTACTCGCTGGCGCGCTACCCGGCCGACTCGCCGCTGACCCTCGACGTCGCGGAGATCACCAAGGCGTCCAACGACAACCCGGTCTACTACGTCCAGTACGCCCACGCCCGTACCTGCCGGATGCTCGCGAACGCCGCCGACCTCGGCATGGCTCTGCCCGGCGACGCCTTCGACCCGAGCCTGCTCGACCACGAGCGCGACGGTGAGCTGCTCCGGGCGCTCGCGGAGTACCCGCGGGTCGTGGCCAGCGCCGCCGAGCTGCGCGAGCCCCACCGGGTGGCGCGCTACCTCGAGGACACCGCGTCGGTCTTCAACAAGTGGTACGACACCAAGGAGTGCCGGATGCTGCCGCAGGGCGACGAGCCGGTCGGCCCGGCCAACCTGGCCCGCCTGGTGCTCGTCGTCGCCACGCAGACGGTGATCGCCAACGGTCTCGACCTGCTCGGCGTCTCCGCGCCGGAGCGGATGTGATGGGACGCGTCCCGCCCGGTGACTACGCCGGTACCTCCCCGCACTGGTTGCGCGAGCCGGCCGACGTCAACGCGCTGGTGCCGGTCCTGTGGCCGGCGTCGGCGCGCAAGGACGACGACGGGGTGCTCCACGTCGGCGGGCTGGCGGTCCCGGACCTCGTGGCCGACGTGAACACGCCGGCGTACGTCCTCGACGAGGACGACTTCCGGTCGCGGGCCCGCGCGTTCCGCGACGGCTTCGCCGGCTACGACGTCTACTACGCCGGCAAGGCGTTCCTGTGCACGGCCGTCGCCCGGTGGGTGGCGGAGGAGGGGCTGTGCCTCGACGTGTGCAGCGACGGCGAGCTGACCGTCGCGCTGCGGGCCGGCACCGACCCGGCGCGGATCGGCTACCACGGCAACAACAAGACCGCCATGGAGCTGCGCCGCGCGGTCGACGCCGGGGTCGGCCGGATCATCGTCGACTCGTTCCACGAGATCGAGCGGGTCGCCGACGTCGCGCGCCAGCTCGGCGTACGCCAGGGCGTGATGATCCGGGTGACCGCCGGTGTCGAGGCACACACCCACGAGTTCATCGCGACGGCCCACGAGGACCAGAAGTTCGGCTTCTCGATCTCCTCGGGCGACGCCTTCGAGGCCGCCTCCCGTGTCGTCGCGCAGGACGGCCTCGAGCTGCGCGGCCTGCACAGCCACATCGGCTCGCAGATCTTCGACACCTCCGGCTGGGAGGTCGCGGCGCGCCGGGTGCTCGCCCTGCACGCCCGCATCGCCGTCGAGCTCGACGTGGTGCTGCCGGAGCTCGACCTGGGCGGCGGCTTCGGTATCGCCTACACGACCCAGGACACGCCGGCGGCCCCCGCCGACCTGGCCGAGCAGATCACGAAGATCGTCGCGGGGGAGTGCGCGGCGCTCGGCATCGCGGTCCCGCACCTGTCCGTCGAGCCCGGCCGTGCGATCGTCGGTCCCGCGATGTGCACCGTCTACACGGTCGGCACGGTCAAGGAGGTCGCCCTCGACGGCGGCGCCACCCGCACCTACGTCTCCGTCGACGGCGGCATGAGCGACAACATCCGCCCGGCCCTGTACGACGCCGACTACTCCTGCACGCTCGCGTCCCGTGCCTCGACCGCGACCCCGGTGCTCGCGCGGGTCGTCGGCAAGCACTGCGAGTCCGGCGACATCGTGGTCAAGGACGAGTTCCTCCCCGGCGACATCGCCCCCGGCGACCTGCTCGCGGTGCCCGGCACCGGCGCCTACGGCCGGTCCATGGCGTCCAACTACAACCACGCCCTCCGCCCGCCGGTGGTCGCGGTCAAGGACGGGCAGGCCCGGGTCGTCGTACGGCGCGAGACGGTCGAGGACCTGCTCGCCACCGACATCGGCTGAGCGGGCGCGCGCCCACCCGGAGCCGCTCAGGCGCCATCGGCCAGCCTGATCGGCCCGTCGCCGTACTCCTGGAGGACGTCGCCGGGATTGGCCAGCGAGCACGACCGTAGCGACAGGCAGCCGCAGCCGATGCAGTCGTCGAGGGTGTCGCGCAGCTTCTCGAGCCGGCTGATCCGCTGGTCGAGCGTGCTGCGCCAGGACCGGGACAGGCGCGCCCAGTCGGCCTTGGTCGGGGTCCGGCCCTCGGGAAGGGTGGCCAGGGCGTCGCGGATCTCGGCGAGCGAGACCCCGACGCCCTGCGAGACCCGGATGAAGGCGACCCGGCGCAGTACGTCGCGGTGGTAGCGCCGCTGGTTGCCGGCGGTCCGGATGCTGGTGATCAGCCCCTCGCGCTCGTAGTAGTGCAGCGCGGAGACGGCGACGCCCGAGCGGTGGGCGACGTCGCCGGGCGTCAGGTCGTGGCTGCGCAGTGCGCGGTTGAGGTCCATTGACCTCAACCCTAGTTCAGGTTGTCGGATGCCGTCATGCACGCGATCCGCCACCACTCCTTCGGGACCGCCGACGTCCTCCACCTCGAGCAGCTGCCCGACCTCGACCCCGCGCCCGGCCAGCTCCGGATCGCGGTCGAGGCCGCCGGGGCCCACCTGCTCGACACCTCGATCCGGGCGGGGGAGTCCTTCGGGGCGGGGCCGGCGCCCGAGCTTCCCGCTGTTCCGGGCCGTGAGGTCGCCGGCACCGTCGACCGGGTCGGCGTGGGTGTCGAGGAGTCGTGGCTCGGCCGACGGGTGGTCGCCCACCTCGGCTTCGCCGGCGGTGGGTACGCCGACCAGGCGGTCGTCGATGAGACCAGGGCCTACCCCCTGCCCGACCACCTCGACGCCGCGACGGGGGTGGCCGCGATCGGTACCGGCCGCACCGCGGCCGCGATCCTCGACCTCTCCGGGATCACGGCCGACGACGTCGTCGCGGTGACCTCCGCCGCCGGCGGGCTGGGCACGCTCCTCCTGCAGGGGGTGCGCAACGCCGGCGCGAGGGCCGTCGGCGTCGCCGGCGGGGCCGACAAGGTGGCGATCGCCGCCGGGCACGGCGCCGACCCGGCGCTCGACCGGCGTACCCCGGGCTGGGCCGACGGCGTCCCCGGCCCGCTCACCCTGGTCCTCGACGGCGTCGGCGGCGAGGTCGGCCAGGTGCTCTACGACCGGCTCGCGCCCGGGGGCCGGCTGGTCCGCTTCGGCTGGGCGTCCGGCACCCAGAACGCGTACGACGACCCGCAGCGTCGCGTCGTCGACGTGCTCGGCCCGCCGATCATGAGCCGCCTGGCCGAGTTCGAGCGCGCGGCCCTCGATGCCGCGGCCGACGGCTCCCGGGTCCCGTACGTCGGCAGCGTCTTCCCCCTCGCCGACGCCGCCGCCGCACACCGTGCGCTCGAGGCCGGCGCGACCACGGGCAAGGTGGTCCTCCTGGTCGAGCGGTCGTCGCGGTGACCGCCCTGGCCGAGCCCACGGCGACCTCGCCGTGGCGGGGCAGGCACGGCCGGACCACGGTCGGCGTCTTCTCGCTCGCCTTCCTCTTCGCCTTCGAGGCGCTCGCCGTCGCCACCGTGATGCCCGACGTCGCCGACGACCTCGACGGCCTGCGCTGGTACGCCGTCGCGTTCGCCGCTCCGCTGGCGGCCTCGATCGTCGCCCTCGCCGCGGCGGGCGCCGAGGTGGACCGCCGCGGACCGGGCCCGGCCCTGCGCCGCGGCCTGCTCGTCTTCTGCGCGGGCGTCGTGGTCGCCGGGCTCGCGCCGTCGATGCCGGTCTTCCTGCTGGGGCGCCTCGTGCACGGGTACGGCGGTGGCGTGCTGGGCGTCGCCCTCTACGTCGTGATCGCGCAGGCCTACCCGGAACACCTGCGGCCGCGGGTGTTCGCGGTGCTGACCACCGCCTGGGTGCTCCCGGCCCTGGTCGGCCCGGTGCTCGCGGCCCAGGTCGCGGCGGCGGTCGGCTGGCGCTGGGTGTTCCTCGGTGTCCCGTTGGTCGCGGTGGCCGCCTGGCTGCTGGTCGCCGGCGCACCGTCGCGGCCCGGGGTCGAGCGCGCCGAGCCGCGCAGGCTCCCGTTTGCGGTGCTGGCCGCCGGCGGTGTCCTGCTGGTCAGCCTCGCCGGCCAGCGCACCCTGCCGGCCTGGCCGCTCCTCGTCGCCCTGGGCCTGGTCGCGATCGGCGCCGGCGGCCGACGCCTGCTGCCGCCGGGCGCCTGGCGGATGGGGGCCGGTCTCCCGGCGGTCCTCGGCTCCCGCGCCGCCATCGGCACCGCCTTCGCGGCGGCCGAGGTCTACGTCCCGCTCCTGCTCACCCTCCGGCGAGGGCTCTCCCTGGCCGAGGCCGGCTGGGTGCTCACCGTCGGCGCCGTGACCTGGTCCGTCGGCGCCGTCCTGGCCGCCCGGTGGCGGGTGCTCGCCGACCAGCCGACCCGGGTCCGGCTCGGTGCCGTGCTCCTCGGCGGTGGCATCGGCTGCTTCGCGCTCGTGGCGGCGCCGGGAGTCCCGCTCGTCGTACCGGTCCTGGGGTGGGCGTGCGCCGGCCTCGGCATCGGGATGGCCTTCTCGACCCTCTCGGTCCTCGCCCTCGCCACGGCCCGGGAGGGAGAGGAAGGACGCACCTCGTCGGCGCTCCAGGTCAACGACTACCTCACCAACAGCGCCGGGCTCGCCCTCGGCGGCGTGGTGTTCGCGAGCTTCGCGGCGACCACGCCGGTCGCCGCCGCCACCGGGCTCGTCGTCGTCGCCGCCGTGGTCGGTGCTCTGGCCCTGGTCCCGGCGGCGCGCCTGGGAGGGTCCTAGGCTGACGCCCGCACGGAGAAGCGGGACCGGTACTGCTGCGGAGGCAGCCCGACGCGGTCGCGGAAGTGCTTGCGCAGTGCGGCCGCCGTGCCGAATCCGGACAGGTCGGCGACCCGGTCGATGCCGGTGTCGGTGGTCTCCAGCAGCTCCTTGGCCCGCTCGACCCGGGCCTGGGCCAGCCAGTTCCCCAGGGTCAGGCCGGTCTCGTCGCGGAACCTCCTGGTCAGCGTCCGCACGCTCAGGCCGAAGGCCCGGGCGACCTCGTCCAGGCTGACCGGCTGGTCGAGGCGGTCCAGGAGCCAGGCACGGACCTCCGCGGTGGTCCCGGGGCCGTCGGCGACCACGGGACGTGCGACGAACTGCGACTGACCGCCGCCGCGGTGCGGCGGGGCGAGCGTCGCCCGCGACACGTCGGCCGCGACGGCCGCGCCGAGGTCCTTGGCGATGATGTGCAAGGTGAGGTCGATGGCGGCCGACGCGCCCGCTGCGGTCAGCACGTCGCCCTCGTCGACGAACAGGGCGTCGGGCTGGAAGTCCACCTGGGGGAAGGTGGCGCGGAAGTGCTCCGCCGTACGCCAGTGGGTCGTCGCGGCGCGACCGTCGAGCAGGCCGGAGGCGGCGACGGTGAAGGCGCCGGTGCAGTACGACACCACCCGCTGCGCCGACCGGTGCGCCAGTCCGACCGGGTCCGCGCCGTCGAGGGCCGTGCCCCACGGGGGTACGACGATCGTGTCGACCTCGTCGAGGACCGAGCGGTCGGCGGCGACCGCGA
Source organism: Nocardioides daeguensis (assembly GCF_019192965.1). Taxonomy (GTDB): domain Bacteria; phylum Actinomycetota; class Actinomycetes; order Propionibacteriales; family Nocardioidaceae; genus Nocardioides; species Nocardioides daeguensis. Next base: position 72,879 of record NZ_JAHTKU010000003.1, on the reverse strand, counting down.
TCGAGAAGTCGGCGGAGGTCGCCACCGGTCGGCCGTCCAGGCTGCACGTGACGACCTCGTACGCGGGCCGGCCGTCCACCTCGGCGGCCCCGAAGAACCGGGAGGCGATGCCGAGCTCGTAGGCGTAGACGCCGGGAAGCGCGACGACCCCGATGCGGTGCGGTGTAGCCATGGCCAGATCATGACACATGTCGTCTATCTGGCCACTGGTTGAGGGCCGGCCCGGCCGGAAGGCTGGAGGCTCCGAGAGACAGCCGAACCCAGAAGGAGCAGTCATGCGTGCAGTGCGCTACACCGGGCCCGGTGCGCCCGCCGAGGTCATCGAGTGGGTAGAGGTGGCCGCGCCCGTGCCCGCGGACGACGAGGTGCTGGTGCGGGTCGCCGCGGTCGGCCTCAACCCGGTCGACGTCAAGATCCGGGCGGCAGCCGCCGACTTCGGGCCGATCGAGTACTCGCCGCTGCCCGGGTGGGACGTGGCCGGCGAGGTGGCCGCCGTGGGGTCGGCCGTGACGTCCCTGGCGGTCGGGGATGCCGTGTTCGGCCTGGCCCGGTTCCCGCGAGCGGCGCACACCCTCGCCGAGCTGGTCGCCGTCCCGGCCGCGGACCTGGCGAAGGCGCCGACGTCGTGGAAGGTCGAGCAGCAGGGCGCCGCCCCGCTGGCGGTCCTCACCGCGTGGCACGCGTTCGACGCGGCCGGCCTGGTCGGCGACGCCGCGGGCAAGCGGGTGCTGGTGCTCGGCGGCGCCGGCGGGGTGGGTCACCTGGCGGTCCAGCTCGCCAAGGCCCGCGGCGCGCACGTGATCGCCACCGCGAGCCCGGCCAAGCACGCCGTGCTGGCCGGCCTGGGTGCCGACGAGACGATCGACTACCGCGACGACGCCGCCCTGGCGGCTCTCGCACCGGTCGACGTCGTGCTGTCGACGGTCGGCGACGGCGTCCCGCCGCTGGGGGCGGTGCGGGAAGGCACGGCGATCGTCACCATCACCGGGTTCCCGGACGGGGCCGTCGAGGAGCTGCGGGGCGCCGGGGCGACCGGCGTCGAGCGGATCATGGTCACCGCCGACGGCCCGGCGCTCGCCGAGGTCGCCGCCCTGGCCGATGCCGGACGACTCACCGTCCTCGTCGACGCCACCTTCCCGTTCGACGAGATCGTCGCCGCCCAGGAGAGGGTGGAGACCGGCCGGGTCACGGGGAAGGTCGTCGTCACGCTGCCCTGAGGCACGCACGCCCGGGCGCGCCCGGGCGGAACCGGATCGCGCCGCAGGTTGTCCGCGTTCTGCCGTCCCTGGCGGGAGGGTCGAGTGCCGCCGATACGATCAGCGCGTGAACAGTCCTCTCAAGGTTGCCGTGCTCGGCTGCGGTTCCGTGGGGTCGCAGGTGGTGCGGCTGCTCGGCGAGCAGGCCGACGACCTGGCCGCCCGGGTCGGAGCGCCCGTGGAGCTCGTCGGGGTCGCCGTGCGGCGCCTCGACAGCCCCCGCGAGGTGGAGGTGCCGGCCGGGCTGCTCACGACGGACGCCGCGGCGCTCGTCGCCCGCGACGACGTGGACGTGGTGATCGAGGTGATCGGCGGCATCGAGCCTGCCCGGTCGCTCATCCTGTCCGCGCTCGAGCACGGCGCGTCGGTCGTCACGGCCAACAAAGCGCTGCTCGCCGAGGACGGCGCGACCCTGTTCGAGGCCGCCGAGAAGGCCGGCCGCGACCTCTACTACGAGGCGGCCGTCGCCGGCGCCATCCCGATCCTGCGCCCGCTGCGCGAGTCGCTCGCGGGCGACAAGGTGACCCGGGTGCTCGGCATCGTCAACGGCACCACCAACTTCATCCTCGACAAGATGGACACCTCCGGCGCGGGCTTCGGCGACGCGCTCGAGGAGGCCCAGGCGCTCGGGTACGCCGAGGCCGACCCGACCGCCGACGTCGAGGGCTTCGACGCTGCTGCGAAGGCCGCGATCCTCGCCAGCCTGGCGTTCCACTCCCGGGTGACCGCCGCCGACGTGCACCGCGAGGGCATCACCGAGGTCACCGCCGGCGACGTCCGCTCGGCGCGCGAGATGGGCAGCGTCGTCAAGCTGCTCGCGATCGCCGAGCTGCGTGTCGACGAGCGCGGCGAGGAGGCGGTCAGCGTTCGCGTCCACCCGGCGATGATCCCGAGGTCGCACCCGCTGGCGAGCGTCCGCGAGGCCTACAACGCGGTCTTCGTGGAGTCCCAGGCCGCTGGGCAGCTCATGTTCTACGGCCCGGGCGCCGGCGGTGCCCCGACCGCGAGCGCCGTCCTCGGCGACCTCGTCACGGTCGCGCGCAACCACCGCCAGGGCACGCGCGGCGTCGGCGAGTCGGCGTACGCCGACCGGGCGGTGCTGCCGATGGGGGAGACCCGCACCCGCTACCACGTCGCCATCGACGTCGAGGACAAGGCGGGCGTGCTGGCGGCGGTGGCGCAGGCCTTCGCCGAGCACGGCGTCTCGATCCAGACCGTACGTCAGGAGGGCAGGGGCAACGACGCCCAGCTCGTCGTCGTCTCGCACGAGGCGACGGATGCGGCCCTGGCCGCGACCGTCGACCAGCTGCGTGACATGGACATCGTCCGCGAGGTCACCTCGGTGATGCGCGTCGAGGGAGCTGAAGAGTGAGCATGAGCACTACCGCGAACGGCCAGTGGCGGGGCGTCATCGAGGAGTACCGCGAGCTGCTCGACATCCCCCAGGACACGCCGGCGGTCACGCTGCGTGAGGGCGGCACCCCGCTGGTCCACTCCGACTGGCTCTCCGGGCTGACCGGAGCCCAGGTGTGGCTCAAGGTCGAGGGCAACAACCCGACCGGTTCGTTCAAGGACCGCGGGATGACCACCGCCCTCTCGGTCGCCGTCCACGAGGGCGCCCAGGCCGTCGTGTGCGCGTCGACCGGCAACACGTCCGCGTCGATGGCGGCGTACGCCGCCAAGGCCCGCGTCACCCCGATCGTGCTGGTGCCCGAGGGCAAGATCTCCGCCGGCAAGATGGCGCAGGCGGTGCTGCACGGCTCGAAGGTGATCCAGGTCCGCGGCAACTTCGACGACTGCCTCCGGATGGCGCGTGAGATGGCGTGGAAGTACCCCGTCGCGCTGGTCAACTCGGTCAACCCGGCCCGCCTCGAGGGCCAGAAGACCGCGGCCTTCGAGATCGTCGACTTCCTCGGCGACGCTCCCGACTTCCACCTGCTGCCGGTCGGCAACGCCGGCAACATCTCGGCCTACTGGCTCGGCTACACCCAGTACGCCGCTCTGGGTCGTGCCACCAAGAGGCCGGTCATGCGGGGCTTCCAGGCCGAGGGCGCCTCGCCGCTGGTGACCGGCGAGCCGTTCCCCGACCCCGAGACGCTCGCGACCGCGATCCGGATCGGGAACCCCGCCTCCTGGAAGCTCGCCGAGGCCGCTCGTGACGAGTCCGGTGGCCGTTTCGCGGCGGTCTCCGACGCCCAGATCCTCGCCGCGCAGAAGGCGCTGGCCAGCAACGACGGCGTCTTCGTCGAGCCCGCATCGGCCGCCGGCATCGCCGGTCTGCTCGCCGAGCTCGAGGCGGGGGAGTCCTACCGGGGATCCGTCGTCGCGATCACCGTCACCGGCCACGGCCTCAAGGACATCGCCACCGCCCTCGAGGGCCTGGTCATGCCCGACATCGTGGTGGAGGCCGACGTCGACGCCGCCGCACAGGCTGCGGGTCTGTGAGCCGATGACCTTCGTGGACGGCCCGGTCCGGGTCCGGGTGCCGGCCACGTCGGCCAACCTCGGCCCCGGGTTCGACACCCTCGGCCTCGCGCTCGACCTGCACGACCGGCTCGAGGCCGAGGTCCTCCCCGCCGGCCTGGTCGTCGAGGTCCAGGGGTACGGCGAGGGCCAGGTCCCGCTCGACGAGCGGCACCTCGTGGTCCGCGCCATGCGCGCGACCTTCGAGCGCCTCGGCAAGCAGCCGACCGGGCTGCGCCTGTCCTGCGTCAATGTCATCCCGCACGCCCGCGGGCTCGGTTCCTCGTCGGCCGCCATCGTCGCCGGCGTGTGGCTGGCCCGCGAGCTGGTCGCCGGCGGCAGCCTCCTCCTCGACGACGACGCGCTGCTCGACCTCGCCGCCCGGCTCGAGGGCCACCCGGACAACGTCGCCCCGGCGCTGCTCGGCGGGTTCGTCATCTCCGGCCAGGACGACGACGGCTCGTTCTGGGCGGTTCGCGGCAGCGTCGACCCGCGCGTCGGCGCGGTCGTGTTCGTGCCCACCACCCCGGTTGCGACCGAGGCGGCGCGCAGCCTGCTGCCGGCCGCCGTACCCCATGCGGACGCGGCGGCCAACGCCGGCCGCGCGGCCCTGCTCGTCGCGGCGCTCTCGGGCCGTCCCGAGGAGCTGCTGCGGGCGACCGAGGACCGACTGCACCAGCAGTACCGCCGCCCGGCCATGCCCGAGAGCCTCGCCCTCGTCGAGAGGCTGCGCGCCGAGGGCATCCCGGCCGTGATCTCCGGCGCCGGACCCACCGTGCTGGCATTCACGGACGGCCCCGGATCGGTGGCGACCGGGGAGCTCCTCGCCCGTTGCCCCGAGGGGTGGGGCGCGCACGCGCTGGCGGTCGACGTCACCGGCGCCGCGCCGGACGAGCGCTGACCACCGTGATCCGCACCACCGTGGTGATACATTGACGCTGCGCCGCAGTTCTCGGCGCCCCGGCGGGCTCGGCTCGCCCCTCTTCCAGGAACGACCCGGCCATCGGCCGGCCGGACCTTCGCAGAACCAGACCAGTGCGTGTTCCGCCGTCGTCCGATCGCGGAGCGCACGAGATACGTGGGAAGGACTCACGTGAGCGAAACTCCCGAATCCACCGCGCCTGCCTCGGACGCCCCGGCGGCTACCGCCGCCGCCCCGAAGAAGCGCACGGGTGGACTCAACGCCATGCTGCTCGTCGACCTCAAGGCGATGGCCGCAGGCATGGGCATCCGCGGTGCCGGCTCGATGAAGAAGGCCGCCCTCGTGGAGGCGATCAAGGCCGCCCAGGCCGGCGCCGCGACGCAGCGCACTGCGCCCGCCGCCGAGCGGCCCAAGGCGGCCGAGTCCGCGTCGACGGCGGAGCAGCCCGCGCGTGAGCAGCAGCCCGAGCGGAAGGCCGAGCGGAAGGCCGAGCAGAAGGCCGAGCAGCAGCCCCAGCCCCAGCCGCAGGCGGAGCAGCCGAGGGCCGAGCGGTCCAAGGCCGACCAGCCCAGGGACGACCAGCCGAGGGGCGAGCAGTCCAAGGCGGAGCAGTCCAAGGCCGAGCAGCCCAAGGCGGACGAGCCGAAGGCTCAGCACAAGCAAGGCGGCCAGCGCCAGCAGAAGCAGGGCGGCCAGAACCAGCAGCAGACGCAGCAGCAGACCCAGCACAAGCAGGGGGGTCAGCCCAAGCAGGACCAGCCCCAGCACAAGCAGCAGAACCAGCAGCAGAACCAGCAGCAGAACCAGCAGCAGAACCAGCAGCAGAACCAGCAGGACCAGGCCCGCGCCGCGGCGGCCGGTGAGCACGACGAGATCGACGACGACGGCGACGGCGAGGGCGGCAGCCGCCGCAACCGCCGCCGCCGCGGCAGGGACCGCGACCGCGACCGCACCAGCCGGACCGGCCGCGAGCCCGACACCGAGGTGCGCGAGGACGACGTCCTGGTGCCCGCGGCCGGCATCCTCGACGTGCTCGACAACTACGCGTTCGTCCGCACCGCCGGCTACCTCGCCGGGCCCGACGACGTCTACCTGTCGCTCTCGATGGTCCGCAAGTACGGCCTGCGCCGCGGTGACGCGATCACCGGCCAGGTCCGTCAGCCGCGTGACGGCGAGCGCCGCGAGAAGTTCAACCCGATGGTCCGCATCGAGTCGGTCAACGGCGTCGACCCGGAGCACGCGAAGAGCCGGGTCGAGTACACCCAGCTCACGCCCGTCTCGCCGACCGAGCGGCTGCGCCTCGAGACCGGACCGGACGACCTGACCGGGCGCCTCATCGACATGGCGGCGCCGGTCGGCAAGGGGCAGCGCGGTCTCATCGTCTCACCCGCCCGGGCCGGCAAGACGACGCTGCTGCAGTCGATCGCGAACGCGATCACGGCCAACAACCCCGAGTGCCACCTCATGGTCGTCCTCGTCGACGAGCGGCCCGAGGAGGTCACCGACTTCGAGCGCTCGATCAAGGGCGAGGTCATCGCGAGCACCTTCGACCGGCCCGCGATCGACCACACGACGGTGGCCGAGCTGGCCGTCGAGCGGGCCAAGCGCCTCGTCGAGCTCGGCCACGACGTGGTCATCCTGCTCGACGGGCTGACCCGCCTGGGCCGCGCTTACAACCTGGCGGCGCCCGCCAGCGGCCGGATCCTGTCCGGTGGCGTCGACTCGTCTGCGCTGTTCCCGCCGAAGCGGTTCTTCGGTGCCGCCCGCAACATCGAGAACGGCGGCTCGCTGACCATCCTCGCCACCGCGGTCGTCGACTCGGGCTCCCGCGTGGACGAGGTGATCTTCGAGGAGCTGCGCGGCACCGAGAACCTCGAACTGCGGCTGCGCAGCGACTTCGCCGAGAAGCGGCTGTTCCCGGCCATCGACGTGGTCGCGTCGGGCACCCGCCGCGAGGAGCTGCTGCTCGGCAAGGAGGAGCTCGAGATCATCTGGAAGCTGCGCCGCGAGCTCGCCGAGGGCGACCGCGCCGAGGCGCACGCGGCCCTGCTGCAGCGATTGCGGAACTCGCGCACCAACTACGAGTTCCTGCTCAAGGTCCAGCGCGACTGATCGCCGCGCGGGGTCGGCGGCCCCGCATTTGGGTGGCGTGGTCGCCGCCCGTAGAATCGACTGTTGGCTCCGGTTCACGTCCCACAACCCGTGGTGCGACCCGGACCCCCGTGAGAGGACACCATGAAGAAGGACATCCACCCCGACTACGTCGTGACCCAGGTGACCTGCACCTGTGGCGCCACGTTCACCACCCGCAGCACCGCGACCTCCGGCTCGATCCACGCCGACGTGTGCTCGCAGTGCCACCCGTTCTACACCGGCAAGCAGAAGATCCTCGACACCGGCGGCCGCGTGGCCCGGTTCGAGGCCCGCTACGCCAACGTCGGCAAGAAGTAGCCGTCTCCGAGCGCCGGTCGTCCGCCCACCGCGGACGGCCGGCGCTTCGCTTTGTCCGACCTTGTCAGGGAGTTCATGCGCTGGTCAGGGGTTGCAACCCCTGACCAGCGCATGGATCCCCGGACATCCGGGGATCCATGCAGCTGAAGGAGTCCAGGTGTTCGAAGCCGTCGAGGGCATGCTCGCCGAGCACGCCGAGCTCGAGTCGAGGCTGGCGTTGCCCGAGACCCACGCCGACGCCCGGCTGGCCCGCACGCTCAACCGCCGCTACGCCGAGCTCAACGCGGTCATCGCCACCTGGCGCGAGTGGCAGCGCTACGGCGACGACGCGGATGCCGCGCGGGAGCTGGCCGCCGACGACCCGGCGTTCGCCGAGGAGGTCGACACCCTCCTCGTGGCCCGCGAGGATGCGGCCGAGCGGCTGCGCCGGCTGCTCGTGCCCCGCGACCCGGCCGACGACAAGGACGTCCTGCTCGAGGTGAAGTCGGGCGAGGGGGGTGAGGAGAGCGCGCTCTTCGCGGGCGACCTGCTGCGGATGTACAGCCGGTACGCCGAGCGTCGTGGCTGGAAGACCGAGGTCCTCGACGCGACCGAGTCCGACCTCGGTGGCTACAAGTCGGTCACGGTCGCGGTCAAGAGCACCGGCAGCGTCGAGCCCGGCCAGGCGCCGTACGCCCTGCTCAAGTACGAGGGTGGTGTGCACCGGGTGCAGCGGGTCCCGGTGACCGAGTCGCAGGGCCGGATCCACACCAGTGCAGCCGGCGTGCTCGTGATGCCGGAGGCCGAGCAGGTCGACGTCGAGGTCAACGAGAACGACCTGCGCATCGATGTCTTCCGCTCCTCGGGCCCCGGCGGTCAGAGCGTCAACACGACCGACTCGGCGGTGCGGATCACGCACCTGCCGACCGGCATCGTGGTCAGCTGCCAGAACGAGAAGTCGCAGCTGCAGAACAAGGAGCAGGCGATGCGCATCCTGCGGGCCCGGCTGCTCCAGGCCGCGCAGGAGGCGGCCGACGCCGAGGCCAGTGACGCCCGGCGCAGCCAGGTCCGCACCGTCGACCGCTCCGAGCGGATCCGCACCTACAACTTCCCGGAGAACCGGATCTCCGACCACCGCACCGGCTACAAGGCCTACAACCTCGACCAGGTGCTCGACGGTGACCTCCAGCCGGTTCTCGACTCCTGCGTCGAGACCGACCTGGCCGCCCGCCTCGCCGCCCTCGAGGAGTGAGCGTGGAGACCCGCGACCTGCTCCGTGAGGCCGCCGGCCGGCTCCGGGCAGCCGGGGTCGCGAGCCCCGAGCACGACGCCGGCGAGCTGCTCGCGCACGTCCTCGGCACGACCCGGGGCCAGCTGTTCCTTGCGCCCGGCCTCGGCCCCGACCAACAGCAGCGGTACGACGACCTGCTGGCCCGCCGCGCCGCCCGGGAGCCGCTCCAGCACCTGCTCGGGGCGGCCTGGTTCCGGCACGTCGAGGTCGCCGTCGGCCCCGGCGTCTTCGTGCCGCGCCCGGAGACCGAGCTGCTGGCCGGTTGGGCGATCGACCAGGCGCAGGCGATCGTGGCGACGGGGCGGACCCCGGTCGTCGTCGACCTGTGCACCGGCTCGGGGGTGATCGCGAAGAGCATCGCCGACGAGGTGCCGCAGGCGGAGGTGTTCGCCGTCGAGCTCGACCCGCCCGCCCACGCCTGGGCCGAGCGCAACCTCGTCGGCACCGGCGTCGAGCTGCGCCTCGGCGACCTCGCCACCGCGTTCGACGACCTCGCCGGGAGCGTCGACGTCGTGGTCAGCAATCCGCCCTACGTACCCCTGGAGGCGTGGGAGTCGGTGGCCGTCGAGGCCCGGGACCACGACCCGCACCTGGCCCTGTTCTCCGGCGACGACGGTCTGGACGCGATCCGGGTGATCGCCGCCCGCGGCCTGGTCCTGCTCAAGCCCGGGGGCGTGGTCGGCGTGGAGCACGCCGACGTCCAGGGCGAGTCCGCCCCGGCGGTGTTCAGCAGCGGCGGGCGGTGGGAGGAGGTCCGCGACCACCGTGACCTCGCCGGCCGGCCGCGGTTCACCACGGCACGCCGCCCGCACCTCGAGCACCACTCGGTGGGAGGATGGCGAGCGTGAGTGCCGAGCGGTTCCCGACCGAGACCGACGAGGAGCGCGAGGCGGCGCTGGACGCGGCGAGCCGCGCAGTCCGGCTGGGCCGTCTGGTCGTGCTTCCCACCGACACCGTCTACGGCGTCGGTGCCGACGCCTTCGACCCCGACGCGGTCGCGCGGCTGCTGGCCGCCAAGGGCCGCGGCCGCGAGATGCCGCCTCCCGTGCTCGTCGGCACGAAGGGCACGCTCGAGGCGCTCGCGACCCGTGTGCCGTCGTACGTCGCGCCGCTGGTGGAGAGGTTCTGGCCCGGCGCGCTGACGATCGTGTGCCACCAGCAGCCGTCGCTGCAGTGGGACCTGGGCGACACCCGCGGCACGGTCGCGATCCGGATGCCCGACCACGCCGTGGCCCGTGAGCTGCTCGACCGCACCGGGCCGCTCGCGGTCAGCTCCGCCAACCTCTCCGGACGCCCGGCCGCCCTCGACGCGGACGCGGCGATCGAGATGCTGGGGGAGTCCGTCGCGGTCGTCGTCGACGCCGGCGCCTCGCCCGGCACGGTTCCCTCGACGATCCTCGACGCCACCGGCGAGCGTCCGCGGCTGCTGCGCCTCGGCGCGATCCCGGTCGCCGACCTCGACGCCGCGCTGTCCGACCTCGGCATCACCGTCCAGGTCGAGCCGGACGAGCAACCGGGGGAGCAACCGGGGGAGCAACCGGGGGAGCAGCCGGGGGAGCAGGAGGCCGCGCCCTCCGATGCGTGAGTACCTCGTCGTCTTCCTCGTCGCGGCGATCGTCACCTACCTGCTGACGGTCGTCGCTCGGGAGATCGCACTGCGCACGGGGGCCGTCGCGAAGGTCCGCGACCGCGACGTCCATGCGGAGCCGATCCCTTACCTCGGTGGTCTCGCGATGCTCGGCGGCCTCTGGGCGGCCTACCTGGTGGCCCAGCAGCTGCCGTTCCTGAGCACCCGCAACCCGTTCTCGGACGACGCGCTCTCGGTGCTCGTCGCGGGGACGTTGGTCTGCGCGGTCGGCGTGGTCGACGACATCTTCGACCTCGATGCGCTCACGAAGTTCGGCGGCCAGGTACTGGCGGTGGGGGTGCTGGTCTACGCCGGCATCCAGTTCAAGTACTTCTACCAGGCCACCGGCGAAGTGTTCGCGCTCGACACCGGCCAGGGTGCGCTGCTGACCGCCTTCGTGGTGCTGGCGACCGTCAACGCGGTCAACTTCATCGACGGGCTCGACGGCCTGGCGGCCGGGGTGATCGGGATCAGCGCGTCGGCGTTCTTCCTGTTCTGCTACGCCCTGTCGGTCCTCAACGACGTCAGCCGGGCCACCACCGGAGCCCTGCTCTCCGCGGCCCTGGCCGGCGCCTGTGTGGGCTTCCTGGTCCACAACTTCCACCCGGCCCGCCTGTTCATGGGCGACAGCGGGTCGATGCTGATCGGCCTGGTCCTCTCCGCAACGGCGATCACGATCACCACCCAGTTCGCCCCCGGTGACCTCGCCCAGGGTGCCGACGGCACCCGGTCGAGCCTGCTCCCGGTGCTGCTGCCGTTCGCGCTGCCGATCCTGATCCTGATCGTGCCCCTGGGCGACCTGGTCCTGGCCGTCGTACGACGCACGCGGGCCGGGCGCTCGCCGTTCGCGCCCGACAAGCAGCACCTCCACCACCGACTGCTCGAGATCGGCCACTCCCACCGCCGGGCGGTGATCATCATGTGGCTGTGGGCCGGCCTGATCGCGTTCGGCGTCGTCCTGGCCAGCGTGTTCACGGGGCCGGTGGTGTGGGCCGGGCTGGGCGTGAGCCTGCTCGTGACCCTCGCTCTCACCTTCGCGCTGCCCCACGTGCACGATCCCGCGGAGGCGCTCAGGGAGCCGGAGGCGACCCCCGATTCGGAGCCCTCCGGGACTTTGTGATAACTTTCACGAACTCCCGGAGGGCAACCTCCGAGACCGCCCAGGACGCACCCGAGCAGAACGGCCGCCGATGCTGACGACCGAGACCCGGACACACCGCGTGGTGTTGCGTGCAGCCTTGGTTGCTGCCGCGGCCGCGGTGCTCCTCGTCGTGGTCGCCGCGCTCGGCGCCGGCTCGTCCGCCGCGCTCGGCGCCGCCGTCGGGGGAGTGATCGCCGTGGGCGTCTTCGCCTTCGGATCGTTCGCCGTCGAGCTGGTCTCGCGGCTGATGCCGACCGCGTCGCTGCTCTTCGCGATGCTCACCTACACCTTCCAGGTGGTGGCCATGGCGCTGGTGTTCGTCGCGCTCAACGAGTCCGGCCTGCTCGACGACGAGCTCGACAGCACGTGGGTCGGCATCGCCATCATCCTCGGCGCGTTCGTGTGGATGACGGTGCAGATCGTGCTCGCCACGACGGCCCGGATCCCGGCCTTCGAGCCGCGGCCCGCGGCCCCGGTCGAGGGCGGTGCGCGATGACCCGGAGCGACTGCTATTGTCCGGGGCGCAATGAGTCAGCCCGAGGAGAAGCCCCAGGGCGATCCGTGGCACGCGTTCGGCTACGTCGTGGCCGGGGTCGCGTTCTACGGCTTCCTCGGCTGGCTGGCGGACCGCTGGTTGGGTACGACGTTCCTCGTGGCGGTGGGCATTCTCGCGGGTGCCGCGCTGGGGATCTTCATGACGGCCCGGCGCTTCCGCATGACGCCCGTGGCGCCACCAGATCCACCAGCTCCACCCGACAGCCCGAAGTCCGACAGTTCAGACGAGCAGTGACCGCAGAGGAGACCTGGTGATCACCGCAGCCAGCGCCACCATCGCCGCCGAGGGTGGCGACACGTTCAACGCGCCCGGCCCGAGCATCTTCGACCTCCCCGGCATCGCCGGCACCGAGGTCACCAAGCCGATGGTCCAGCTGTTCCTCGCGGCGATCTTGGTGTTCGGCTTCTTCTTCCTGGCCGCCCGCAAGCGCGCGCTCGTCCCCGGCAAGCTCCAGTTCGCCGGCGAGGGCGCCTACGGCTTCGTCCGCAACAGCGTCGCCCGCGACATCATCGGCAGCCACGACTTCCAGCGGTTCGTGCCGTACCTGGTCACGATCTTCTTCTTCATCCTGGTCAACAACCTGTTCGCCAGCATCCCGTTCATCCAGTTCCCGACGTTCAGCCGCGCGGGCATGGCCTACGCGCTGGCGGGTCTGTCGTGGGTGGTCTACAACGGCGTCGGCATCGCCAAGCACGGCCTCCTCGGCTACCTCAAGCTGCAGAGCGTCCCGTCGGGTGTCAGCCCGGTGATGTACCCGCTGCTGGTCCCGTTGGAGTTCTTCTCCAACATCCTGGTCCGCCCGGTCACGCTGGCCCTGCGTCTGTTCGCCAACATGTTCGCCGGCCACATCCTGCTGGTGCTCTTCGCCACCGGCGGCCTTTACCTCATCGAGCACGTGGGCGGGATCGGCTACGTCGCCGGTCCGCTCGCCTGGGTGCTGGCGATCGCCATCAGCTTCTTGGAGATCCTGGTCCAGGTCCTGCAGGCCTACGTGTTCGTCCTGCTCAACGCGATGTACATCCAGGGCGCGCTCGCCGACGAGCACTGACCCTCCCCGCTCTCACCACTGCACCACAACCCACAGTTCTCAGCACGAGAAAACAACCCGAAAGGAAAGTAGCCATGGGTGGCTCTCTCAACATGATCGGTTACGGCCTGGCCGCCATCGGCCCGGGTATCGGCATCGGTCTGATCTTCGCCGCGTACATCAACGGCGTTGCCCGCCAGCCCGAGGCGCAGAGCCGCCTCCAGTCGATCGCGATCCTCGGCTTCGCGCTCGCCGAGGCGCTCGCCATCATCGGCATCGCCCTGGCGTTCGTCCTCAAGGCTTCGAACACCTGAGCCGTACGGCCGCCTCCTGTCAGCACGAGATCTAGCTAGGTCAGGTCCATGAAGTCACTGTTGATCGCCGCCACAGAGGCGGAAGAGCACAACCCGCTCGCCCCCGAGTGGATCGAGGTCGTGCTCGCCCTCGTCGCTTTCGCGATCCTCTTCTTCGCCATCAAGAAGTTCGTCGTCCCGAACTTCGAGAAGACGTTCGCCGAGCGTTCCGCGGCGATCGAGGGCGGCATCGCCGCGGCTGCGACCAAGCAGGCCGAGGCGGACGCCAAGCTGGCCGAGCTCGAGCAGCAGCTGGCCGACGCCCGTCACGAGGCCGCGCGCATCCGCGAGGAGGCGCGCGAGCAGGGTGCCGCGATCGTGGCCGAGATGCGGGAGCAGGCTCAGGTCGAGTCCGCCCGCATCGTCGAGCACGGCAAGGCGCAGATCGAGGCGGAGCGCCAGCAGGCGGTCACCTCGCTCCGTGCCGAGGTCGGCACCCTCGCCACCGGTCTCGCCGGTCGCATCGTGGGTGAGTCGCTCGAGGACGACGCGCGTCAGGCGCGGGTCGTCGAGCGGTTCCTCGCCGAGCTCGAGACGGCCGAGGCCGCCGACGCGGGCAAGGACGCCTGATGGTGTCCTTCCGCGGCGCCTCCGCAGACGCCATGGCCGCCCTCACCGACCAGGTCGGTGGGGTGGCCGAGGCGTCGGCCTCCACGGTGGCCGGCGACCTCTTCTCCGCGGCCCGCACCCTGCGGGCCGAGGCGGCGCTGCGCCGGGTGGTCACCGACCAGTCGGTTCCGGTCGAGGCCCGCTCGGGCCTCGTCGGCGACCTGTTCAGCGGCAAGGTCGACGGGGCCACGGTCGGCCTGCTGCGTGACGCGGTCGGCCGGCGCTGGACCCGCCCCCGCGACCTCGCCGACGCGCTCGAGCAGCTCGGTGTGATCGCCGCCGTCCGGTCCGTCGGCCTGCAGGGCGACGCTCTGGTCGACGAGCTGTTCTCCGTGCGCCAGCTGGTCATCGGCAACCACGGCCTGCGCGACGCGCTGTCCGACCCGGTCCGTTCCGCGGCCGACAAGGGCGCGCTCATCGAGACCCTGCTCACCGGCAAGGTGCTCCCGACGACCGTGCAGCTGGTCAAGCAGGCGCTGTCCGGCTCCTACCGGACCGTCGTCGCCGCGCTCGAGGACTACGAGCGCACCGCGGCGCAGGTGCAGGGCGAGGGCGTTGCCACCGTGCACGTCGCCCGCCCGCTCGCCGAGGCCGACCAGCGGCGTCTCGCCGCCGCACTGACGCGCCAGTACGGCCGTCCGGTGCACCTCAACATCGTCGTCGACGCCGGCGTGATCGGCGGCATGAAGGTGGAGATCGGGGACGACGTCATCGACGGAACCGTCCTGGCCCGCCTGGACGACGCTCGCCGCAAGATCGCCGGCTGACGCCGCGATCGCCGTACCACCCCACGACTTCACAGCTGTAGACAAGAGAGAAGGCACCAGAGATGACGGAACTCTCCATCCGTCCGGACGAGATCCGCGACGCCCTCGCCAAGTACGTCGCTGACTTCCAGCCCGCGGCCGCGAGCAAGGAAGAGGTCGGCGCCGTCGCCTCCGCCGCGGACGGCATCGCCCGCGTGTCGGGCCTGCCGTCGGCCATGGCCAACGAGCTCCTCGAGTTCGAGGACGGCACGCTCGGCCTCGCGCTGAACCTCGAGGACCGCGAGATCGGTGTCGTCATCCTCGGTGACTTCGACAAGATCGAGGAGGGCCAGACGGTCCGCCGCACCGGCGAGATCCTCTCGGTCCCCGTCGGCGAGGGCTACCTGGGCCGCGTCGTCGACCCGCTCGGCAAGCCGATCGACGGCCTCGGAGAGATCGCCACCGAGGGTCGCCGTGCCCTCGAGCTCCAGGCCCCCGGCGTGATGATGCGCAAGTCGGTCCACGAGCCGCTCGCCACCGGCATCAAGGCCATCGACTCGATGACCCCGGTCGGCCGCGGCCAGCGCCAGCTGATCATCGGCGACCGCGCCACCGGCAAGACCACGGTCGCGATCGACACGATCATCAACCAGAAGCAGAACTGGGAGTCGGGCGACCCGAGCAAGCAGGTCCGCTGCATCTACGTCGCGATCGGCCAGAAGGGCTCGACCATCGCCTCCGTGCGTGGCGCCCTCGAGGAGGCCGGCGCCCTGGAGTACACCACGATCGTGGCGGCTCCGGCGTCCGACAGCGCGGGCTTCAAGTACCTCGCCCCCTACACCGGCTCGGCCATCGGCCAGCACTGGATGTACCAGGGCAAGCACGTCCTCATCGTGTTCGACGACCTGACCAAGCAGGCCGAGGCCTACCGTGCCGTGTCGCTGCTGCTGCGTCGTCCGCCGGGCCGCGAGGCCTACCCGGGTGACGTCTTCTACCTGCACTCCCGCCTGCTGGAGCGTTGCGCGAAGCTGTCCGACGAGCTCGGCGCGGGCTCGATGACGGGCCTGCCGATCATCGAGACCAAGGCCAACGACGTCTCGGCGTTCATCCCGACCAACGTCATCTCGATCACCGACGGCCAGATCTTCTTGCAGTCGGACCTGTTCGCGGCCAACCAGCGCCCGGCCATCGACGTCGGCATCTCCGTCTCCCGCGTGGGTGGCTCGGCGATGACGAAGGCGATGAAGGCCGTCACCGGTTCGCTCAAGGTCGACCTCGCGCAGTACCGCGCCATGGAGGCCTTCGCGATGTTCGCCTCCGACCTCGACGCCGCGTCCAAGCAGCAGCTGGCCCGTGGCCAGCGGCTGATGGCGCTGCTCAAGCAGCCGGCCTACTCGCCGTACCCGCTCGAGGAGATGACCGTCTCGCTGTGGCTCGGCACCTCCGGCCGCCTCGACGTGGTCGCCACCGGCGACGTGCTCCGCTTCGAGAGCGAGTTCCTCGACTACCTGCGTCGCTCGCACGACGGCCTGCTGGCCGCGATCCGCGAGACGCAGAAGTTCGAGGTCGAGGACGGCCTCGCCGCGGCCTACGACACCTTCCTGAGCCAGTTCGAGACCTCCGACGGCGGCAGCATCAAGGTCGGGCACGAGCCCGAGGCCGGTGCGCTCGCCGACGACGAGCTCGAGCAGGAGCAGATCGTCAAGCAGAAGCGGGGCTGACGCATGGCCGTATCGCTGCGTGAGTACCGCGCGCGGATCAAGTCGACGGAGTCGATGAAGAAGATCACGCGCGCCATGGAGCTCATCGCTGCGTCCCGGATCATCAAGGCGCAGCAGCGGGCGCAGGCGGCAGCGCCGTACGCCCGGGAGCTGACCCGTGCCGTGTCGGCGGTGGCGACGTTCTCCAACGTCGACCACCCGCTGACGCGGGAGCAGGAGAACCCGAAGCGGGCCGCCGTGCTGGTCATCACCAGCGACCGCGGCCTGGCGGGTGCCTACTCCTCGAGCGTCATCAAGGAGACCGAGCGCCTCACCGAGCGGCTGCGTGCCGAGGGCAAGGAGCTCGACTTCTACCTCGCCGGGCGCAAGGCGGAGGCGTACTTCAAGTTCCGCCAGCGTCCCTACGTCCAGGCCTGGACCGGCTTCTCCGACCAGCCGACCTACGACAAGGCGGCGGAGATCGGGGCGGCGCTGATCGAGGCGTTCCTCAAGGAGCAGGGTGAGGACGGTGACGTGGACGAGGTCCACGTGGTCTACACCCGGTTCCGCTCGATGCTCACCCAGGAGCCGACCGCGATCCGGCTGCTGCCGCTCGAGGTCGTCGAGGGCGAGGAGGCCCCCGCGGCCGACGAGCTGCTGCCGCTCTACGAGTTCGAGCCGTCGGCGGCCCAGGTGCTGGACGGACTGCTTCCGCAGTACGTCCAGAGCCGCATCTTCTACGCCCTCCTGCAGGCCGCGGCCTCCGAGCTCGCCGCCCGCCAGAAGGCCATGAAGTCGGCGACCGACAACGCCGAGGAGCTGATCAAGAAGCTCACCCGGATCGCCAACCAGGCGCGCCAGGCGGGCATCACCCAGGAGATCAGCGAGATCGTCGGTGGCGTGAACGCGCTCGCCGACGCCCAGGCTGCGAACGACTGACCCACCAGAGAAAACATCAACGGAGTAAGACATGACTGCAACGGTTGAAGAGACCACCGCCAGCGGTGCGGCCTCGGTGGGTCGGATCGCTCGGGTCATCGGCCCGGTCGTGGACATCGAGTTCCCGACCGACGCGATGCCCGACATCTACAACAAGCTCGAGGCCGAGATCACCCTCGACGGCGAGACCTCGGTGCTGCCGCTCGAGGTGGCCCAGCACATCGGTGACGGCATGGTCCGCGCCATCTCGCTGAAGCCGACCGACGGCCTGGTCCGCGGCCAGACCGTGTCCGACACGGGCAGCCCGATCAGCGTCCCCGTCGGCGACGTCACCCTCGGCAAGGTCTTCAACGCCACCGGTGACTTCCTCAACCTCGAGGAGGGCGAGACCGTCGAGGTGACCGAGCGGTGGGGCATCCACCGCAAGGCGCCGGCCTTCGACCAGCTCGAGTCGAAGACCCAGATGTTCGAGACCGGCATCAAGGTCATCGACCTGCTCGCGCCGTACGTGACCGGTGGAAAGATCGGTCTGTTCGGTGGCGCCGGTGTCGGCAAGACCGTGCTCATCCAGGAGATGATCGCGCGTGTCGCCAAGAACCACGGCGGTGTGTCGGTGTTCGCCGGTGTCGGCGAGCGCACCCGTGAGGGCAACGACCTGATCGTGGAGATGAAGGAGGCCGGTGTCTTCGACAAGGTCGCCCTCGTCTTCGGCCAGATGGACGAGCCGCCGGGCACGCGTCTGCGCGTCGCGCTCTCCGCGCTGACGATGGCGGAGTACTTCCGCGACGTCCAGGGCCAGGACGTGCTGCTGTTCATCGACAACATCTTCCGGTTCACGCAGGCCGGTTCCGAGGTGTCGACCCTGCTCGGCCGCATGCCGTCCGCCGTGGGCTACCAGCCCAACCTGGCCGACGAGATGGGCACCCTGCAGGAGCGGATCACCTCGACGCGCGGCCGCTCGATCACCTCGATGCAGGCGATCTACGTCCCCGCGGACGACTACACCGACCCGGCCCCGGCCGCGACCTTCGCGCACCTCGACGCCACGACCGAGCTCTCCCGTGAGATCGCGTCGCTGGGTATCTACCCGGCCGTCGACCCGCTGACCTCGACCTCGCGGATCCTCGACCCGCAGTACATCGGTCAGGCGCACTACGACTGCGCGATCCGGATCAAGCAGATCCTGCAGCGCAACAAGGAGCTCCAGGACATCATCGCGATCCTCGGTGTCGACGAGCTCTCCGAAGAGGACAAGATCATCGTGTCCCGCGCGCGTCGTATCCAGCGGTTCCTGTCGCAGAACACCTACGTCGCCAAGCAGTTCACCGGCATCGAGGGCTCGACGGTTCCCGTGGCCGAGACCATCGAGGCGTTCAACAAGATCGCCGACGGTGAGTACGACCACGTCGCCGAGCAGGCCTTCTTCATGTGCGGTGGTCTCGACGACGTCGAGCGCAACTGGGCCGAGATCCAGAAGAGCCTCTGATCATGGCTGACACCACGGTCGAGCACCTGCACGTCGAGCTCGTCGCTGCCGACCGGACCGTGTGGTCCGGTGAGGCGGCGATGATCATCGCGCGCACGCTCGAGGGAGACATCGGCGTGCTGCGCGGCCACGCGCCCACGCTGTCGCTGCTCTCCGCCTCGGTGGTCGAGATCCAGGTCGCGAACTCCAACGAGCTGGTCGTCGTCGCCGTCGACGGTGGCTTCCTCTCGGTGGCGGGCGACCGCGTGTCGATCCTGGCCGAGCGGGTCGAGCTCGCCGAGGACATCGAGGTGTCCCAGGCGCGCATCGACCTCGAGGAGGCCAAGCGGCTGCTCGACTCGAGCAACGAGGCCGAGCAGCGTGTCCGTCACGCCGAGGCGCGGATCCGCGCCGCGGAGAAGGTCTCCTAGAAGGTCACTGATACGCAGATGGCATGGTGGGAGTGGCTGCTCGACATCTGTGGCGCGCTCCTGCTCCTGTGTGTGCTGTACGGCGCCGGACTCATCGTCCGGCGCCGTACGCTCTCCCGCAACGGTGGCACGTTCGAACTGAGCCACCGGTTGCAGACCGGGGCCGAGGGTCGGGGCTGGGTCCTGGGTCTGGGGCGCTACTCGGGCGAGACCCTGGAGTGGTTCCGTGTCTTCACCCTGTCGCCGCGTCCAAAACGCGCGTGGCGACGTGACGAGCTCGAGTACGACGGCCGCCGCGAGCCCGTCGGCACCGAGCAGGCCTCGCTCTACCCCGACCACCTCGTGATCCGCTGCCAGTCGCCCGAGGGCCTGGTCGAGCTTGCGATGAGCGTCTCCTCGCTGACCGGCTTCCAGGCGTGGCTCGAGGCCATGCCGCCCGGGACCGACTGGGACCGGCGCTAGTCTCGCTCCGTGGAGCCGACCTGCGCCGAGGTCACCGTCGGGTCGCGCACCGGGCGCACGGTGCTCGCCGCGGCGATCCTCGGCTCCTCCCTGGCACTGCTCGACAGCACCGTCGTCAACGTCGCCCTGCACCGGATCGGCGATGACCTCGACGCCAGCCTGGGCGAGCTCCAGTGGGTCTCCAACGGGTACCTGCTGAGCCTCGCCTCGCTGACCCTTCTCGGCGGCTCCCTCGGCGACCGGTTCGGGCGCCGGCGTATCTTCATGACCGGGGTGCTCGGCTTCGCCCTCACCTCGCTCGCCTGCGGTCTCGCGCCGACGGCCGCCCTGCTCATCCTCGCCCGCGTCGCCCAAGGCGTCGCCGCGGCGCTCCTCGTCCCGGGCAGCCTCGCGATGATCCAGGGCTCCTTCGCCCGGTCCGACCGCTCCCGTGCGATCGGCACCTGGTCGGGTCTCGGCGGCGTCTCCACCGCGATCGGTCCCTTCCTCGGCGGCTGGCTGGTGCAGTCGGTCAGCTGGCGCTGGGTCTTCCTCATCAACCTGCCCGTTGCGGTCCTCACGTTGGTGGTCGCCCGCCGGGTGCCGGAGACCAGCGACCCGTCGGCCGTGCGTCGCTTCGACGTGGGCGGCGCGGTCCTCGGTGCCCTCGGGCTCGGCTCGATCACCTACGCGCTGATCGGGTGGACGACACAACCCGCGCTCGCCGTACCCGCGCTCGGGGTGGGGTTGGTCGCCGGACTCGCCTTCGGGGTGCACGAGCGGCGGACTCCGGCGCCGATGCTGCCGCCGTCGCTGTTCGCATCACGCCAGTTCAGCGCCGCCAACGCGATGACGCTGCTGACCTACGCCGCGCTCGGCGGCGTGCTGTTCTTCCTCGTCCTGCAGCTGCAGACCGTCGCCGGCTACGACCCGCTCGAAGCCGGCCTGGCCACGCTGCCGATCACGGTCGTGATGCTGCTGCTCGCCGGGCGCGGCGGCGCCCTCGCCGGCCGGATCGGTCCCCGGCTGCCGATGACCGTCGGCCCGGTGCTCTGCGCCGTCGGCGCGCTGCTGCTCAGCGGGGTCGACGCCGACGTCCGCTACTGGACCGGGGTCGCCCTGCCCCTCACGGTCTTCGGGCTGGGACTCGCCTCCCTCGTCGCGCCGCTGACGGCGACGGTGCTGGCCGCCGTCCCCGACCACCACGCCGGCGTCGCCTCGGGCGTCAACAACGCCGTCGCCCGTGCCGGCTCGCTGCTCGCCGTCGCCGCGCTACCGCTGGTCGTCGGGCTCGCCGGCGCCGACTACCGGCGCCCGGACGCCTTCGACGCGGGCTACCGTTCCGCGATGCTGTGCTGCGCAGGCCTGCTGCTCGCCGGCGGAGTGCTCTCCTGGCTGCTCATCCGCAACCCGGTGAAGGCGCCGAGCGGGCCGAGCCGGTAGACGGGGGCGGGTCGAGACGTCGGGGCAGAGCAGCTTCGGCGGCCCAGGTACGGCGCCGGTGGCCGGCGGTTTCGCGAGGACGGCTGCGGGGTCTCGATACGCGTCGTCGCGGGTTCGTTCCTCACCCGCGGGCGCTACTCGACCTTCGCTCGCGACACCGCGCTGCTCCTTCGTCGCAGCGCGGTTGCTCATTCGAACAGGCCGCGGATGTCGTCGGCCCCGATCGACGTGCTCATCGCGCCGTCACCGTCAATCACCTGGGCGAACAGCTCGGCCTTGCGGGCCTTGAGCTCCATCACCTTCTCCTCGATGGTGTCGGTCGCGACCAGCCGGTAGACGTGCACGTGGCGCGACTGGCCGATCCGGTGGGCGCGGTCGACGGCCTGGGCCTCGGCGGCAGGGTTCCACCACGGGTCGAGGACGAACACGTAGTCGGCCTCGGTCAGCGTCAGGCCGGTGCCGCCGGCCTTGAGTGAGATGAGGAAGACGGGGGCGACACCCGAGCGGAACCTGTCGATGACGCCGGCGCGGTCGCGGGTGGTGCCGTCGAGGTAGGTCGCCGCGATGCCCGCGTCGTCGAGGCGGGACCGGACCCGGGTCAGGAACGAGGTGAACTGGCTGAACACCAGCGCCCGGTGTCCCTCTGCGGTGATCTCGGCGAGGTGCTCGACCAGGACGTCGAGCTTCGCGGAGCCGACGGTCTCGTGCTCGTCGTCGACGAGTGCGGCGTCGAGAGCGAGCTGGCGGAGCCTGGTGAGGGCGCTGAAGATCGCGACCCGGTTGCGGTCGAAGTCCTCGACCAGGCCCAGGATCCGCTGCCGCTCCTTGGCGAGGTGGGTGTCGTAGATCTTGCGGTGTGCGGCCCCGAGGTCGACCTCGAGCACCTGCTCCTGCTTGGGCGGCAGGTCGTCGGCGACCAGCTCCTTGGTCCGGCGCAGCAGGAACGGCTTGATCCTCGCGCGGAACCGGTCGAGGACCACCTGGTCGGCGTCGCGCTCGACCGGGCGCACGACCTTCTCGGCGAAGGTCCGCGGCCACGGGTACAGCCCGGGCACCGTGATCGACAGCAGTGACCACAGCTCCATCAGCCGGTTCTCGAACGGCGTCCCGGTGACGGCCAGCCGGAACGGCGCGCTGATCGTGCGCACCGCCTGGTAGGTCTTGCTCTGGTGGTTCTTGGCCTGCTGCGCCTCGTCGAGCACCAGCCCGGACCAGGCAAGTGCGCCGTACTCCTCGTGGGCCAGCCGCAGCAGCGTGTAGGTCGTCACGACCACGTCGTGGTCGCGGGCCAGCGCCGCCACGTCGTCGGTACGACGAGAGGCGACCGCCACGCGCAGGCCCGGCGCGTGCCGGGCGGTCTCGGTGGCCCAGGCGGTGACCACGCTGGTCGGCGCGACGACGAGGAACGGGGCGTCGTCGGGGCGCTCGGCGCGCGCGTGGGTGATCAGGGCGAGCACCTGGAGGGTCTTGCCGAGGCCCATGTCGTCGGCGAGGACCCCACCGAGGCCGTGCTGCCACAGGAACGCGAGCCACCAGAACCCCTCGCGCTGGTAGCTGCGCAGGTCGGTGACCAGGCCGCGGGGCTCGGGCCGCGGGATGTCGGTGAGGTCGCGCAGCGCCTGCGCCCGCTCGACCCACTCGGCGACCTGGGCGTCGACCAGCCCGGTCTCGGCGAGCTGCGCCCACAGGCCGAGGTCGTGGTGGCCGATGCCGATCCGGTTGCCGTCGCGCTCGCGCAGCTCGGCGGCCGCGGTCACCACCTCGCGCAGCCGGTCGAACTCGGGTCGGTCGGTCGTGACGTAGAGGCCGCTCGGCAGCACCAGGAACTCGAGGTCGAGCGTGAGCGCGGCGAGCACGTCGGGCAGCGGGATCTGCTCGCCGTCGACGCGGACGGTCACCGCAAGGTCGAGCCAGTCGGTGGTGCTGGCCTCCGGCTCGACGAGGTCGAACCGGATCTCGGGCGCCACGTCGGCCTCGCGGAAGTCGGGCCGTTCCTCCTCGACGACCCGCACGCCCTCGATCTCCCGCAGGCGGGGCAGGTCGTGGATCGCCAGGGTCAGGGCGTCGCCGTCGGTGAGCGTCGAGACCTGCAGCAGCCCGGGCGGGACGGTCGCCAACAGGGCCTGCTCGGCTGCCCGGTCGCGGACGCCGCCGAGGGACTCGAGGCTGGTGAGTGGGCAGCTGCGCTGAGGATCGTCGCCGTACTGCCAGTGCCACGACAGCCCGGCCTTCGTCGAGGTGTGCCACGAGACGGTCAGCACCAGGCTCGGCGCCAGCGGCTCGGGCAGGTCGAGCGCGGAGGTCTCGGCGCGCACCGGGACCAGCCGCATCAGGCCGGGCAGCGTCTCGCGGAAGTCGGCGAGGTCGGCGGGCGGCACCAGGATCGGCGGCCCGTCGACCAGGTGGCGCAACGCGGGCGGCACCGGGGCGGTGGTCGCCGCGACGACGAGGTGACCGGCGTCGTCGAGCAGCCCGACGACCGAGGCGGGGGAGCCGACGAGGACGACGGAGTCGTCGCGCCAGGTCCGACCGCCCAGGGTGACGGCCGCGCGCATCGTCGTGCCGCCCTCGACGTCGTCGAGCTCGGCCACCACCTCGGCCGGCTCGTCGGCCACGGCGACCGACACGAGCGGCCGTGCGGCCAGGAGGACGACCCCGGCGTCCCGGGCGTTGCGCAGCGCGCGGACGACCTGGTCGCCGAACTCGTCGAGGGCGGGGGAGACCCCGGCCGCGTGGTAGCCGCGGTGGCCGGCCCATTGCGTGTGCAGGGCCGCCAGCGCGTCGGCCTGGCGCTCCACGAATCCGAGCGGGCTGCCGCCGACGTCGCTCCACTCCGCGCCACTCTTGATCCACGGCTTGCTCTTGCCCTGGCGCAGCGGCCGTACCCGCAGCGTCGGTCCGGCCGCGCGGTAGCTGCTGCGCCCGCGGTCGAGCGTGAACTCCAGCGCCAGCGGCACCTCCTCGCGCAATGACGGCTGCTGCCGCTCCAGCTCGCCCACGAGGCGCTCGAGGGACCGCCGCCAGGCCGCCTCGCCGGACGGCTGCGTGAAGGTCTGCCGCAGCGTCAGGGCGAGCGCCGCACCGTGCTTGCACACCGAGCGCACCGGGCACGTGCACACCGTGAACACCCAGCCCGCGTAGCTGGCGGTGGGCGCCTCCACGTGGAGCTGCACCTGGTACGGCGTCGCGCGGCTCCCGAGCACCTCCGCCGTCGCCGTGACCGACGCGGCCGAGCGCATCCCGATCTCGGGTCGGCGCACACCGCCCGCCGCAACGATCCCACGGGCGCGCTCCAGCGTCCCGGCGTCGAAGTGGCGCGCCAGGAAGTCGTCGGTCAGCTCGGCGAGGACGTCCACAGTCTCCTCATCGTGGCATGCACCTGCGACGAAGCGGAGATCCTCACGCAGCGCCGGTCACCGCGTGGTCCGGCGGCGCCTCCCGGTGCCCTCGGGGAACGGCCATGCGAGCGTGATCGAGCCGCCCGGGTCGAGGGCGGCCCAGCGGCCCGCGAAGTCGTCGTACCGCTCGAACAACCGGTCCAGCAGCCCGGTGTCGACCCCGCTGCTCCCGACCGCGCCGGGCCAGGCCGGGTCCGGCCGCCGCCGGCCCCGCGCCACCTCCCACAGCGCCACGGTCAGCGACGCGAGCCGCTCCGAGCGCGCCATGTCGGCCGACTCCTCCGGCGTCGGCGGGCGTCGCTTCCTCAGCGAGGTGCGCCGTGCGGCGGGGTCGGCCGGCCAGAACATGCCGTCGTCCCCGTCCGCCGCAGCCAGGCGTCCGTAGACGCCGCCGCGGATCCCGGCCTCGATCTCGACCAGGAGGTGGGCGACGTCGTGCGGCACGGCGTCGCTGTGGCCCGGCCCGTTGCGCGGAGCCAGCGGCGCGCCGACCGAGCGGTCGACCGCGATCTGGTAGCGCCCCGCCAGCTTCGTGAAGGTCACGTCCACCAGGCCCATCGTCCGGGGGTGCCCCGGGGGCCGCAACGGGTTATCGGGCGGCGCTCACTCGCCCCGCTCGCCGCCCGGCACCCAGAGCACGTCGCCCTGCTCCCGGTTCGCGTGCCGGGCGAGGATGAAGACGAGGTCGGAGAGCCGGTTGAGGTAGGTGATCGCCAGCGGGTTCATCACCGCGCCATGGACCTCGTACGCCGCCCAGGCCGCCCGCTCCGCGCGGCGGATCACCGTGCGGGCGACGTGCAGGTGGGCGGCGCCAGGGGTGCCGCCGTTGAGGATGAACGAGCGCAGCGCGGGCAGCGCCTCGTTGTAGTGGTCGCACCACCGCTCGAGGCGGTCGACGTACTCCTGCTCGATGCGCAGCGGCGGGTACTCCGGGTCGGGCACCACAGGGGTGCACAGGTCGGCGCCCACGTCGAAGAGGTCGTTCTGGACGCGGACGAGCACCTGCACCACGTCGTCCTCGAGCCCGCCGGTCGCGACCGCGACGCCGATCACGGCGTTCGCCTCGTCGACGTCGGCGTAGGCCTGCAGCCTCAGGTCGGTCTTGGTCGTCACGCTCATGTCGCCGAGGCGGGTCTCGCCGGCGTCGCCGGTGCGCGTGTAGATGCGGGTGAGATTGACCATGACTCGGAGGGTAGTCCGACCGGGCGGCGGAAAAACTCCCGCCCGGGATGCAACCGATCGGACTGCTGCAGCGTCATGGTGGGTAACAGGCGTGTGGGGCGCCTGTCCGGACCGTCTCGGGAGGGAACCATGGGAGCACGGCAGCCAACAGCCATCCGCGTCGAGCGCGTCCTCGGCGAGCCCGTCCTGGTCCTGGCCGGCGATCTCGACGTCCGCAGCACCGGAGTCCTGCGTGCTGCGGTCCACGACCACATCCGCAGCTGCGGCACCGACCTGGTCGTCCCGGTCGTGCTCGACATCAGCGCGGTCCGCTCGGTCGACGCGACCGCGCTCAAGGTGATCGCCGCCGCGTGCCGCCAGGCCCACCGGTACGGCGTGCGCGTGGTGCTGCGCGGTGCCCAGCCCGCCGTTCGGCGGATGCTGCACCTCACCCACCTGATCCGGCTGATCGAGCTCGAGCGGGAGTCCGTCCCCGCCTGAGCCGGCACGGTCGCCGTCCCAACGTCGCCTGCTCGGGGGGCGACGTTGTGGAGAAGCCCACATGGACGGCGGTTACCAATAGGTAGTGATCGGCCTACGCTTCGGCGTATGAGCACCTCGCCCGACGCAGCCGGCACCGCCGGGAAGGCAACGCACGTCAAGGACCGCCCCTGGGTGATGCGGACCTACGCCGGTCATTCGACCGCGGAGGCGTCCAACGCGCTGTACCGGACCAACCTCGCCAAGGGCCAGACCGGCCTGTCGGTGGCCTTCGACCTGCCGACCCAGACCGGCTACGACCCCGACAGCCCGCTGTCGCGCGGTGAGGTCGGCAAGGTCGGCGTACCGGTGCCGCACCTCGGTGAGATGCGCAAGCTCTTCGACCAGATCCCCCTCACCGAGATGAACACCTCGATGACGATCAACGCGACGGCCATGTGGCTGCTCGCTCTGTACCAGGTCGCCGCGGAGGAGCAGAACCCCGACCTGGCGCCGTCGGAGGTCGCCCACCAGCTCGCGGGCACGACCCAGAACGACATCATCAAGGAGTACCTCTCGCGCGGGACCTACGTGTTCCCGCCGGAGCACTCGCTGCGCCTGATCGGCGACATGATCGCCTACACGGTTCACGAGATCCCGAAGTGGAACCCGATCAACATCTGCAGCTACCACCTGCAGGAGGCCGGCGCGACGCCCGTGCAGGAGATCGCGTACGCCATGTGCACCGCGATCGCGGTGCTCGACCAGGTCAAGAACTCCGGCCAGGTCTCCGACGACGACTTCGAGAAGGTCGTCGGCCGGATCTCCTTCTTCGTCAACGCGGGCGTCCGTTTCGTCGAGGAGATGTGCAAGATGCGCGCCTTCGTCGAGCTGTGGGACGAGATCACCCGCGAGCGCTACGGCGTGACCGACGAGAAGATGCGCCGCTTCCGCTACGGCGTCCAGGTCAACAGCCTGGGCCTCACCGAGGCGCAGCCGGAGAACAACGTCCAGCGCATCGTCCTCGAGATGCTCGCCGTGACGCTGTCGAAGAAGGCGCGCGCCCGCGCCGTCCAGCTGCCGGCATGGAACGAGGCGCTCGGTCTCCCGCGTCCGTGGGACCAGCAGTGGTCGCTGCGTCTCCAGCAGGTCCTCGCCTTCGAGTCCGACCTGCTCGAGTACGAGGACATCTTCGACGGCTCGCCGGTCATCGAGGCCAAGGTCAACGAGCTCATCGCCGGCGCCAAGGCCGAGATCGACCGGGTCCAGGCGATGGGTGGCGCGATCGCCGCGGTCGACTCCGGCTACATGAAGCAGGAGCTGGTCTCCTCCCACGCCCGCCGCCGCGCGGCGATCGAGGCCGGCGAGGAGATCATCGTCGGAGTCAACAAGTTCGACACCACCGAGCAGAGCCCGCTGACCGCGGACCTCGACGCCGCGATCATGGTCGCCGACCCCGAGGCCGAGAAGTCCGCCCTCGCCTCCGTCGAGGCCTGGAAGGCCCAGCGCGACCAGGCCGAGGTCGACGCGGCGCTGGCACGTCTGGCCGAGGACGCCAAGACCGGCACCAACCTGATGGCCGCCACCCTCGCCGCCGCCCGCGCGGGCGCGACCACGGGGGAGTGGGCCGGCGTGCTGCGCGAGGTGTTCGGCGAGTTCCGTGCCCCGACCGGCGTGGCCGGCGCCGTGGGCGTCGCCGAGGCCGGCGCCGAGCTGACCGCTGTCCGTGAGGCGGTGCAGCGCACGGGTGACGAGCTCGGCGGGCGGCTGCGGCTGCTGGTGGGCAAGCCCGGGCTCGACGGCCACTCGAACGGCGCCGAGCAGGTCGCCGTCCGCGCCCGCGACGCCGGGTTCGAGGTCATCTACCAGGGCATCCGGCTCACCCCGGAGCAGATCGTCGCGGCCGCCGTGGCCGAGGACGTCCACTGCGTCGGCCTGTCCATCCTCTCCGGATCCCACATGGAGCTCGTGCCCGCCGTGCTCGACGGCCTCAAGGCCGCCGGCATGGGCGAGGTCCCGGTCATCGTCGGCGGCATCATCCCCGAGTCCGACGGCAAGGCGCTCGCCGAGCTCGGCGTCGCCGCGGTCTACACGCCGAAGGACTTCGGCCTCACCGAGATCATGGGCGGCATCGTCGAGGTGATCCGGAAGGCCAACGACCTGGACTGACGGCGCGCCGCTTGTAACTAAGTGTTACAGCAGCCATTTGGGGCTGGTGTGACCAGTGTGGTGGATAACCGAGCTGTAACACTTAGTTACATGTCGCTGGCCGCGATCACCCGGGACAACGACTCGGGGTCGCGGCCGACGACCGTCGTACCGTCGGAGGCGGTGAGGATCGGGCGCTGGATGAGCCGGGGGTGGTCGACCATCGCCTCCAACCAGTCCCTGCGGTGCGTGGTGTCCTTGGCGGGCAAGGTGACGCCGAGCCTGCCTGCGTCCGCCGTACGTGCGATGTCCCACGGCTCGAGCCCGAGGCGGGCGAGCACGTTCTCGAGCTCGGCGACGGTCGGCGGCTCGTCGAGGTAGCGGCGGACGGTGTACTCGACACCGGCGGCCTTCAGCTCGCTCTCGGCGGTGCGGCACTTCGAGCACGCGGGGTTCAGCCAGATCTCGATCACGAACCCAACCCTAGTGGCGGCGCACGTGTGAGCCGCCTCACGTCGCTTAGGTCTGCCTACCCTCAATCGCGTACCCTCGTGTCGTGGGCAAGGACAAGAAGAAGTCGAAGGGGAAGGTGCGCAAGCTCCCCAAGACGAAGTGCTGCGTGTCGAAGTCGCGGTGCGCTCGCTGTCCCCTGCGCATGCTCAAGGAGGGCACCCTCCCCGAGGGCTACACGGTCAAGAAGCGCGTGCTCGTCCGCGCCGACGGCAAGAAGGTGACCAAGAAGGGCCTGCAGAAGGCCGCCTGAGCGCTCGCCGCGGCCCCGACTAGGCTGGTGCCCATGGCTGCCCCTCGCTTCACCGACCAGCTCAACGCCCAGATCGGCAACGAGTTCGCCGCGCACAACCAGTACCTCGCGTGCGCCGTCTACTACGACGGGCTGACGATGCCGCAGCTGGCCGGGTTCTTCTACGCCCAGGCGATGGAGGAGCGCGAGCACGCCATGATGATGGTGCAGTACCTGCTCGACACCGACGCGCCCGTGGAGATCCCGGGCGTCGAAGCGCCGGTCGCGAAGTTCGACGACATCGTCGGCCCGATCGCGCTGGCCCTAGAGCAGGAGAAGCGGGTGACCGAGCAGATCAACGGGCTGCTGCGCACCGCCCGCGAGGAGTACGACTTCGCATCCGAGCAGTTCATGCAGTGGTTCATCAAGGAGCAGGTCGAGGAGGTCGCGACCATGAACGACCTGCTCACCGTGGTCACCCGCAGCAAGGACGACATCAACGCGATCGAGGACTGGGTAGCCCGCGAGCAGGGTGCCGGTGGCGCCGACCCGACCGCTCCGCCGGCCGCCGGCGGCGCCTGAGCGCTGGTCAGCGCCCGGTGCGCGGGAAGCGGTAGCGGTACACGCGCACCGCGAGTACGGCGCCGAGCGCGACGCCGAGGATGCCGCCGACGGCGGGACCGGCGTCACCGGGCAGCGTGGCGCCGAGCGCCATGCCCGAGGTCCCCACGACCAGCACGATGCTGCCGACGGCGAGGTTGAAGAACATCTCTCGGAAGTAGGCGCGCGAGAAGCTCTCCGGCGGCCGGACCGTCGGGACACTCGGGGCACTCGGGACACTCGGGGCAGCCGCCTCGTGGGCCGGGCGGTCGAGGGGGATCGCCTTGACCACCGCGGACACCGGCAGCGGTCCGTAGACGTGCGGGAAGGTCTCGGTCGCCCCCGGGGCGGGCGGCTCGTCGAGGACCGGTACGTCGAGCAGCGCCGGGTCGATCTGCAGCAGCACCATCGGCGCGGTGACGTCGCTGTAGAACCGGTCGCGCACACCGGTCCACTGGTCTGCCCGGCTGGCATGGATGAAGCCCACCTCGGCGAGGCTCCGGCCGCGCGTGGAGATCGTGTAGCTGCCCGCGCGCTGCGCCGCCTGCCAGTCGCTGAGCAGGGCGAGGTGGAAGATCGGCGACATCGCGGCGGGCGTCGTCAAAACAGCCGGTCCTCGGCGTTGTCGAGCCCGCGCAGGGCGTCGTAGTCGACGACGGCGCAGGTGATGCCGCGGTCCTCGGCGAGGACTCGTGCCTGGGGCTTGATCTCCTGCGCGGCGAAGATGCCGCGCACCGCGCCCTTGCCCGTCAGCAGCGGGTCGCGGTTGAGCAGCTCGAGGTAGCGGGTGAGCTGCTCGACGCCGTCGATCTCGCCGCGGCGCTTGATCTCGACAGCGACCGACAGGCCCTCGCCGTCGCGGCACATGAGGTCGACCGGACCGATCGCGGTCGGGAACTCGCGGCGGACCAGGGTCAGCCCCGTGGCGAGGGTGGCCGGGTGCTCGGCGAGCAGCTCCTGGAGGTGCTTCTCGACACCGTCCTTCTGCAGGCCGGGGTCGATCCCGAGGTCGTGCAGCGTGTCGTGGTGGATCTCCTCGATGAGGATCCGCAGGGTGTCGGGCGTCTGCCCCTTGGCGGCCCTCGCCGTGACCGTCCACTCGACCCGGCCGTCCTCGGCCTCGCCCTCGCGGACCGTGCACGGGGGCGACATCCAGTTCAGCGGCTTGTAGGAGCCGCCATCGGAGTGCACCAGCACCGATCCGTCGGCCTTGATCATGAGGACCCGGGTCGCCATCGGGAGGTGGGCGGTCAATCGGCCTGCGTAGTCCACCTGGCAACGCGCAACGACGAGTCTCACGGGCGACGAATCTACAGTCTGTTGCGTGGAGATCGACGAACAGCCGTGGTGGCGCTCCGAGGAGACCGACGAACAGGGGCGTACGACGACCTGGCTGCTCGCCGTCCGGGTGCAGCCGGGTGCGTCCCGGACGGGTGCGGCCGGGGCGACGGGCGTCGCCGGCACGGAGCTGAAGGTGCGCCTGGCCTCGCCGCCCGTGGACGGACGGGCCAACGACGAGCTGGTGCGTTGGCTGGCCAAGGCGCTCGGCGTCCCCCGCTCGGCGGTGACGCTGGTGCGCGGGCAGACCTCGCGTTCCAAGCTGGTCCGGATCGACGTGACGTCGCGCCGGGTGTGACGTCTGTCTCTGTCCAGATGGTTACCGACGGGTAGTCAGTGGCCCGGGCGGGTGCCACACTGCGAGCCATGACTTCGAGCGAGCAGATCTTCAACACGCTGGTGCTGCCGTACCTCAACCACGCGGTGCGCACCTACGAGTCCGGCTACGCCTCGGTGACTGACATCGACGCCGCCATGCGGTTCGGCTGTGGCTACCCGAAGGGCCCGCTGAGCGTCGTCGACGAGATCGGCGCCGCCCAGGTCCGCGACCTGCTCGCCGCGCGCTACGCCGAGACCGGCGACCACCTGCACGAGCCGGCGGGCCTGCTCGAGAAGCTCGTCGCCGAGGGACGCACCTTCGCCGACGAGGCCGCCGCCGCGGGCGAGGCCGCCGCGCCGGAGTTCAAGCACGACGTCAACAAGGTCGGTGTCGTCGGCACCGGAACCATGGCCTCGGGCATCGTCCAGGTCTTCGCCCAGGCGGGCTACGAGGTCATCTACGTCGGCCGCAGCCAGGAGAAGCTCGACGGCGTCGTCGGCTACATCACCAAGAACCTCGACCGGGCCATCGCCAAGGGCAAGGGCACCGAGGGTGACAAGGACGCGCTGCTGGGCCGCCTGACCGGCTCCACCGAGCGCGAGGCCCTGGGCGGCGTGGACATCGTCGTCGAGGCCATCGCCGAGGACCTCGACCTCAAGCTCGAGCTCTTCCGCGACCTCGACCGGATCTGCAAGCCGGGCGCCATCCTCGCGACCACCACCTCCTCCCTGCCGATCACCAAGCTGGGCGAGGCCACCGGCCGCCCGCAGGACGTCATCGGCATGCACTTCTTCAACCCTGCGCCGGTCATGAAGCTGGTCGAGATCATCACGACCTCCGCCACCTCCGCCGACGTCGACGAGACCGTCCGGGCGCTGACCGCCAACGTCGGCAAGGTCGGTGTCTCCGCCGGCGACCGTGCGGGCTTCATCGTCAACCTGCTGCTGTTCCCGTACCTCAACGACGCGATCAAGCTCGCGGAGGGCGGCGAGGAGCTCGCGACCATCGACGCCGCGATCAAGGAGACCGCCGGGTTCCCGATGGGGCCCTTCGAGCTGCTCGACGTCGTCGGCAACGACGTGTCGCTGGCCATCCAGAAGGAGCTGCACGGCGAGTTCGACGAGCCGGGCTTCGAGCCGGCCGGCACCCTGGTCGCCAAGGTCGACGCCGGCGAGCTCGGCCGCAAGACCGGCAAGGGCTTCCACGACTACGCCAAGTAACCTTCAGACGTGACGCTTCACCACACGGCTCTCGGGACCACCGGGAGCCGTGTGGTCTTTCTCCACGGTCTCTTCGGCCAGGGCAAGAACTGGACCGGCATCGCCAAGCAGCTGGCCGAGAGGCACCGGGTGCTGCTCGTGGACCTGCCCCACCACGGCCGCTCGCCGTGGTCGGGCCGTTTCGACTTCGTCGAGGCGGCGTCGGACGTCGTGACCACGGTCGCTGACTGGACGGGGGCCGACGACGAGCCGGTGACCCTGGTCGGCCACTCGCTCGGCGGCAAGGTGGCGATGGTGCTCGCCCTGCTCCACCCCGAGCGGGTCGCCCGCCTGTGCGTCGCCGACATCTCGCCGGTGGCCTATGCCGAGAGCCGCGAGTTCCCCGGCTTCATCGCGGCGATGCGCGGCATGGACCTGACCCAGGTGGTCCACCGCTCCGACGCCGACCGCCTGCTGGAGCCGGCCGTTCCGGACGCGACGGTGCGCTCGTTCCTGCTCCAGAACCTCCGCCGAGACCCGGCCGCCCCCGGCGGCTGGAGCTGGCAGGTCAACCTCGACGTGCTCGACCGCGACCTGCGGGTCATCAGCGACTGGCCTGCTGCCGAGCTCGCCGACGTGCCGCCGTACGACGGGCCGGTGCTGTGGCTCGCCGGCGGCCGCTCGACGTACGTGCTGCCGGAGTACGAGCCGGCGATGGACCACTGGTTCCCGCGCAACCGGAAGGTGACGCTCAAGGACACCGGCCACTGGCTGCACTCCGAGCGGCCGGAGCTGTTCCTCGAGGTGCTCCGGCGGTTCCTGGGCGACTGAGCGGCCCTCAGGCGTCGGCCTGCCGGGCGCGGTAGGCCGCGACGGCGTTGCGGTTGCCGCACGTGACCGAGCAGAACCTCTTGGACCGGTTGCGGGACAGGTCGAGGACGACGCCGTCGCAGGTGTCGTCGGCACAGACCGACAGGCGCGACATCTCGTCGGCCCGGATCACGTCGATCATCGCCATCGCCGTCTCGACGACGATCCGCTCCGCGAGCGGCGCCTCGTTGTCGACGGCGTGCAGGTGCCAGTCCTGGCCGTCGTGACGGCGCAGCTGGGGGAGGGCCGAGGCGTCGCGCAGCATCGTGTTGACGATGACCGCTGCCTCGTCGCGGTCGGCGGTGAGCAGGGCGCGCAGCCGGGGTGCGATCGCCAGGACCGCGGCCACCTCGGCCGGGTCGCCGTCGTGACGCCCGGTGTAGCCGTGGTCGGCGAAGAACGCGTCGAGGTCGTCGGGCGTGCGGATCGTCACTGGTTCCAGGCTGCCGTTGACGAGCGCCACGGCTGCCTGCAGGGACAGGGAGGTGTCATGGGCGAAGACCACTTTGACAGGTTACCGCACGACGGCCTACCGTCATGAGTCATGACGACGTTGACTCGTGACATCTCGCGGGACACTGCCCGGACCGGGCTGGCCCTCGCGCTCACCTCCGCGATCACGTTCGCACTCTCCGGCGCCCTCGCCCGGCCGCTGCTCGACAGCGGCTGGACCGCCGGCAGCATCGTGCTCCTGCGGATCACCATCGGCGCCGTCGTCGTCCTGCCCTTCGGCATCGTCGCGCTGCGCGGCCGTTGGGCGCTGCTCCGCAAGGCCGCGCCGACCGTCGTCCTGTACGGCGGCCTGGCGGTCGCCGGCGCCCAGTACTGCTACTTCTCGGCCGTGCGGACCATGGAGGTCGGGCCGGCCCTGCTGATCGAGTACACCGCACCCGCCGCGGTCGTCTTGTGGATGTGGCTCGCCCACGGCCAGCGTCCCGGCCGGCTCACCGTGGCCGGCGCGCTCGTCGCGGCCCTCGGCCTGGTCCTCGTGCTCGACCTCTTCGCCGGCGCCGACGTCGACGTGCGCGGCACCGCCTGGGCGCTGGCCGCGATGGTCGGTGCGGCGGCGTACTTCGTCATCTCCGCCGACGAGCGCAGCGGGATCCCGCCGATCACCCTCGCGGCCGGTGGGCTGGTTGTGGGCGGCGTGCTGCTCGGCCTCCTGGGCCTGCTCGGCCTGATGTCGATGGCCGCCTCGACCGATGCGGTGACCTACGCCGGCCTCGACCTGGCGCCGTGGACCGTGCTGCTGCTCCTCGGCCTGGTGACCGCCGCGCTCGCCTACACCACCGGCATCGCCGCCAGCCGTCGGCTCGGCTCCCGCCTGGCGTCCTTCGTCGCGTTGAGCGAGGTCGTCGCAGCCGTGGTCTGGGCCTGGCTGCTGCTCGACCAGCTGCCTGCACCGGTGCAGTTCCTCGGCGGCGGGCTCATCCTCGTCGGCGTGGTCGGTGTGAAGCTGGGGGAGAGCAGCGTCGTGATGGAGCAGGACGAGCCGGTCCTCGTCTGAGCGCCCCCGCTAACGCAGGTCCTGCTGCTTGACCACGACCTCGCGCATGATGAGCAGGATCGCCGCCGCGACCGGGATCGCGAGCAGCGCCCCGACCACGCCGAGCAGGCCGGCGCCGATCAGCGCGGCGATCACGATGACGGCGCCCGGCAGGTCGACCGACTTGCTCATCACGCGCGGGTAGACGACGTAGTTCTCGACCTGCTGGTAGATGATGTAGAACACCACGCAGGCGATGCCGGACTTGACGTCGGTCGCGAAGGCGATCGCCGAGACGATCACGGCGCCCAGGGTCGCTCCGATCATCGGGATCACGTCGAGCACGGCGACCACGAAGGCCAGCGCGACGGCGTACTCGCTGATCTCGGTCAGCGAGAGGAACACGAGCGACGACAGGCCGGCGCACAGGGCGACCACGAACGCCCCCGAGACGTAGCCGCCGATGTTGGCGATGACCTTGTCGCCGAGCCTCGCCACCCGCTCGCGACGGGACTCGGGGGCGAGCTTGTAGAGGGCGCCCGTGGTGGTCTTGAGCGACGACAGGAAGTACAGCGTGAGCACCAGGATGATGAACAGGTTGAACAGCGCCGAGATGATCTTGAGGCCGACGCCGAGCACTCCGCCGAACAGCCCGGAGAGGAAGTCGCCGTCCTCGATGTAGGCCTTGGCCTTGTCGATGATGTCGTACTCGCGGTTGAGGTCCTGGATCCGCCTGTTGCGCTGGAGCTCGTCCAGCCATCCCGGCGCGTTCTTGGTGATCGCCGTGACCTGGTCGGTGATGACCGGGACGATCGCGACCAGGAACAGGCCGAGCGCCGCGAACGCGACCGCCAGGACGATGGAGACCGCGAACGGTCGGCGGAGGCGACGACGCTCCAGGAACTCGACGGCGGGGTTGAGGCCCGCCGCGAGGAAGAACGCCACCACCACGAGGATCAACACCGAGCCGATGCCGAGCACGGCCTGGAAGATCCAGAACGCGGTCAGCGCGCCGAGGCCGCCCACGAAGCCGTAGTAGAACGGCGAGCGCCGGTCGAACGGCTTGCCGAGGCGGCCGTACGGCGCCGGCTCGCCGTCGACCGCGGCCGCCGGGTCGACTCCGGCGTGCTCGGCCACGCCGTCGGCAAGGGGCTGCTCGGGGGCGCCGCTCAACTCTCGTCCTCGCCGAAGCCGGCGACGAGGTCGGCGAGCGAGGACAGCTGGGCGGTGATGGCGGCCCGGCGCTTGGTGAGCCGGTCGAGCTCGGAGCGGCGAGCGGCGATCTCGCGCTCGAGCTCGGCGTCGCCGCTCGCGGCGATCGCCTCGGCCTGGGTGCGGGCGGAGGCGACGACCTGCTCGGCCTCGCGGCGCGCCCGGCTGAGGAGGCCCTCGGCCTCGGCCTGGGCCGCGGCGCGGTTGGCGGTCGCCTGCTTGCTGGCCTCGGCGGCGCGGGCCTCGGCGGCGTTGGCGCGCTGCTCGGCCTCCTCGACCAGGCGTCGGGTCTCCGCGACCGCGGTGTTGTGGTGCTCGGTCGCCTCGCGGGCGAGACGCTCCTTCTCCATGGCGAGAGCGCGCCGTGCCTCCTGGACCTCGCGGTCGACACCGGCCCTGGCCTGCTCGACCTCGCGCTGCGCCTGGCTGCGCTGCTCGGTCGTCTCCTGCTGCGTGGCGAGCCGGAGCTGGTCGGACTCGCGACGGGCGGCCGCGAGGGTGTCCTCGGCCTCGGTCCTGGCCAGGGCGCGCTCCTGCTCGGCGTCCGCGAGCAGGCGGGTGCGGTTCTCCTCGAGCTCGCGCAGCTGGACGGCGCGCATGTCGTCGGCCTCGCGTGCGGCCTCGGCCCGGATCGCCTTGGCGTCGCGGGTGGCCTGGTCGCGGATCTCGCGGGCATCGGCCTCGGCGGTCTCGCGGATCTCCGCGGCCTCCTCCTCGGCGAGGCGCAGCATCGCGCTCGCGCGGCCACCGAGGCCGGCGTACGACGGGTTGTCGGACTCGGCCAGCTCGGCACGGGCCCGGGCGAGCTCCTGCTCGAGGTCGATGACGCGCTGCTCCGACTCGGCCAGGCTGGCGCCGAGCGTCGCCTTCTCGCTGGACAGCTGGCGGATCTGGGCGTCGACCGCGTCCCGGTCGTAGCCGCCCTTGCGGACGATCGGCAGGCCGCCGGTGGCGCCGGGGGCGTTGAAGCCGACCGGGCGGGCGGGCGTGCCGGCGGGGGCGTTGGCGGGCCGCGTCGAGGGCGCCGGGTGGGCGGCGGGCGCGGCCGCGGCGGGGGTCTCGGCCGTCTTCACCGCCGGGATGACCTGGGTGGGCTGGTCGTCGGTGGCCTTGGTCGTCACGGTCTTGGACTCCTCGGTCGGGGTGGGCTCGTCGTCGAAGATGGACAGACCCTCGTCGCTCATGGAACTGAGCCTCCCTGGCTCTCGCTGCGGTCATGGGGGGTGTTCGCGCACGAACCCGCCCCATGATCCCTGATCGCCCCAGCGATTCCCACCCCGCCTCGCCGGGGCGGACGAGCCTCGCCTCGGTGAGACGCAGGACGGGCCGGTGCGCAGTGCACCGGCCCGTCCGTCGTACGGCTGGATCTGGATCAGCGGGAGGTCAGATCCCGCGGAACAGGTTGATCTTGTCGAGGTGCTGGGCGCGCAGCTCCTCGTTCTTGACGCCGAGGCCCTCCTGCGGCGCGAGGGCGAGCACGCCGACCTTGCCCTGGTGCAGGTTGTGGTGGACGTCGAGCGCGGCCTGGCCGACCTCGTCGAGGGTGTAGACCCGCGACAGGGTGGGGTGGATCTTGCCCTGCGCGATGAGGCGGTTGGCCTCCCACGACTCGCGGTAGTTGGCGAAGTGGCTGGAGATGATCTTCTTGAGGTTCATCCACAGGTAGCGGTTGTCGTACTCGTGCATGTAGCCCGAGGTCGACGCGCAGGTGGTGATGGTGCCGCCCTTGCGGGTGACGAAGACCGAGGCGCCGAACGTCTCGCGACCCGGGTGCTCGAAGACGATGTCGATGTCCTCGCCGCCGGTGAGCTCGCGGATGGCCTTGCCGAGGCGCAGCCACTCCTTCGGGTTCTGCTGGGTGCCGTCCTCGTTCCAGAACTTGAAGTCCATCTCGGAGCGGTTGATGATCTTGTCCGCGCCCATGGCCCGCACGATGCCGGCCTTCTCCTCGTTGGAGACCACGCAGATCGGGTTCGCGCCGCCGTTGAGGGCGTACTGGGTGGCGAAGCCGCCGAGGCCGCCGGAGGCGCCCCAGATCAGGACGTTGTCGCCCTGCTTCATGTTGCCGCCGTTGGCGGAGACGAGCTGGCGGTACGCCGTGCAGTTCACCAGGCCCGGGGACGCGGCCTCCTCCCACGTGAGGTGCTCGGGCTTCGGCATGAGCTGGTTGGCCTTGACCATCGCGACGTCGGCGAGGCCGCCGAAGTTGGTCTCGAAGCCCCAGATGCGCTGGGAGGGGTCCATCATCGTGTCGTTGTGGCCGTCGGGGGCCTCGAGCTCCACCGAGAGGCAGTGCGCGACCACGCGGTCGCCCGGCTTCCACTTGGTGACGCCCGCGCCGACGGCGAGCACGACGCCGGACAGGTCCGAGCCGACGATGTGGTACGGCAGGTCGTGGCGCTTGCCGAGGTCGGACTCGCGGCCGTAGCGCTCGAGGAAGCCGAAGGTGGACACCGGCTCGAAGATCGAGGTCCACACGGTGTTGTAGTTGATCGCGGAGGCCATGACCGCCACGAACGCCTCGCCCGGGCCCAGCTCGGGGAGGGCGACCTCGTCGAGGTGCAGCGACTTGCGGGGGTCCTTCTCCTTCGAGGGGACGCCCTCGAACATGTCGACCTCGTCCTTGTGGACCGTCACGGCCCGGTAGGACTCGGGAAGCTCGAGGTTGGCGAAGTCCTCCGCGGAGGCCTCCGCCTGGATGGCGTCGAGGATGTGCTGCACGGTCGTTATCTCCCTGACCTGAGTGTTGACGGGGGCCCACGGGGGCGGAGCCCCCGTGCGTGTGGCAATACGGCCGCCGCGAAGATACCCGTCGGTAACCTCTGGGTGACGGGTTCGTGACACGCGTCTCACCGAAAGACGCGGCCTGCGGCAGCTGCACCGTCCTGGGCTCGGCGGCGCATCGATGGGCCACGATAGGGCCATGACGTTGCATCCGGGTTCTGCGTCCACGCCGGACCCGACCGGGGTGGTCGATCTCAACGCCGACGTGGGGGAGTCCTTCGGGCGCTGGCAGCTCGGCGACGACGATGCCGTGCTGCCGCACCTCACCAGCGCCAACGTCGCCTGCGGGTTCCACGCGGGCGACCCGCTCACGCTGCGCCGTACCTGCGAGACGGCCGTGTCGCACGGAGTGGTGATCGGCGCGCAGGTGGGCTACCGCGACCTCGCCGGCTTCGGGCGCCGGTACCTCGACGTCCCGACCGACGAGCTCGCGGCCGAGGTGCTCTACCAGCTCGGCGCCCTCGACGCGATCGCCCGGGCCGCGGGCGGCCGGGTCGCCTACCTCAAGCCACACGGTGCGCTCTACCACGCCGTCAGCCGCTACGAGGAGCAGGCGCAGGCGGTGCTCGACGCCGTGCTCGCCTTCGGCGGCCTGCCGGTGCTCGGCCTCGCGGGCTCGCCCTTCCTGGCCGCCGTGCGATCAGCCGGGCTGGAGGCCGTCGCCGAGGGCTTCGTCGACCGCGCCTACCAGCGCGACGGGACCCTGGTGCCGCGCTCGGCGGCCGGCGCCGTGCTGACCGACCCGGTCGTGGTGGCGGCCCAGGCGGTCGAGCTGGCGCGGTCCGGCGAGGTCCGATCGTTGTGCGTCCACGGCGACTCCCCGGGGGCGCCGGGGCTGGTCGCGGCGGTGCGTGCGGCGCTGGCCGAGGCCGGCATCCCCGCCGGCGCCTTCACGAGCGCATGAGGCTGCTGCGGTACGGCGACCGCGGGCTGCTGGTCGAGGTCGCCGACACCGCAGCCGTGGTCGCCGTGGCCGAGCTGGTCCGGAGCCACCCGCTCGCGGCCGAGCTGGTCGCCGACGTCGTCCCGGGCGCGCGGACCGTGCTGCTCGTGGCGCGCCCCGGGGTGCCCGTGGCTCGCCTCTCGGACGTCGCACCTGACGAACGGGCTGTGGCCGGGGCGATGGCGCAGCCCAGGCGTCAGGTGCGAGGCGAGAACCCGACCCGGATCCCCGTCCGGTACGACGGCCCGGACCTGGCGGCGGTGGCGGCCCTGACCGGGCTGAGCGAGCGGGGGGTCGTCGCGGCACACACGGGGACGCCGTGGCGCGTGGCGTTCGGTGGCTTCGCGCCCGGCTTCGCCTACCTGGTCGGCGGTGACCCGCGGCTGCGGGTGCCGCGGCGCGACGAGCCGCGGACCCGTGTCCCGTCCGGCTCGGTCGGCCTGGCAGGGGAGTTCAGCGGGGTCTACCCGCGCCCCTCGCCGGGCGGGTGGCAGCTGATCGGGCACACCGACCTGCCGTTGTGGGACCTCGACCGGGACCCGCCGGCGCTGTTGGGCGCCGGTGCGACCGTGGTCTTCGTGGAGGTCCGATGACCCGGCTCCTCGTGCACGCGGTCGGCGGGCCCTGTCTGGTGCAGGACGCCGGACGGCCCGCGCACGCCGCGATCGGCGTCGGCGTGAGCGGCGCGGCCGACCGCGCGTCGTACGCGCTGGCGAACCGGCTGCTCGGCAACGCCCCCGGCGCCGCGGTCCTCGAGGTCGCCCTCGGCGGGCTGGAGGTGGAGGCGACCGGCCTGGCCTGGGCCTGCGTGACCGGTGCCCCCGCTCCGTTGGCCGTCGACGGCCGGCCCGAGCCCACGGGCGCGGTGCTGGCGCTGCGCCCCGGCCAGCGGTTGTGTCTGGGGGTGCCGGCGAGCGGCCTGCGCAGCTACCTCGCCGTCCGCGGCGGGGTCGACCTCCCGCCCCTGCTGGGCTCCCGCGCCCGCGACACGCTGGCCGGCCTCGGTCCGGAACCGGTGCGCGCCGGCGACAGCCTCGCGGTCGGGCGCGAGGTCGCGGGGGAGATGCTCGTCGACGCCGTCCCCCCGGCGACGTACGACGAGCGCCCGGTGCTGCGCGTCGTGCGCGGGCCGCGCGCCGACTGGGTGGCCGACGCCGACCGGCTGGTGGCCCAGGCCTGGCGGGTCGGCGCCGCCAGTGACCGGGTGGGCCTGCGGCTCGAGGGCGCGCCGTTCACCGCGGCGCCGGGGAAGGGCGAGCTGGCGAGCGAGGGGGCGCTGCGCGGTGCCATCCAGGTCCCCCCGGGCGGCGGGCCGGTTGTGTTCGGTCCGGACCACCCGGTGACGGGCGGCTATCCGGTGGTCGGCGTGGTCATCGATGCCGACACCGACCGGCTGGCCCAGCTGCGTCCGGGCGAGGAGCTCCGGTTCCGCTGGGTCTGAGGCGGGATCAGCGGCCGTCGACCGCGGGCTCTGGGTTTCGAGACGGTTCGCACACCCCGTCGCTGGCGCTCCGGTGTGTGCGAACCTCCTCAACCTCCCGCCTGGTCGCTCAGTGCGCTGCCGCGCCCTGGGCGGGCTCTAGGTTTCGAGACGGTTCGCACACCCCGTCGCTGGTGCTCCGGTGTGTGCGAACCTCCTCAACCTCCCGCCTGGTCGCTCAGTGCGCTGCTGCGCCCTGCGCGGGCTCGACGAGCTCGACGAGGACGCCGCCGGCGTCCTTGGGGTGCACGAAGTTGATCCGGCTGTTCGCCGTACCGCGGCGGGCCTCGGGGTAGAGCAGGCGCAGGCCGCGCTCGCGCAGGATCGCGGAGACCTGGTCCAGGTCGGTGACCCGGTAGGCGAGCTGCTGCAGGCCGGGGCCGCTGCGGTCGATGAACTTCGCGATGGTCGACTCGGCGTTCAGCGGGGCGAGCAGCTGGATCTTCGAGTCGGTGTCGCCGACGGCGACCATCGCCTCGCGCACGCCCTGCTCCTCGTTGGTCTCCTCGTGCGCGACGTGCATGCCGAAGTTGTCGCGGTAGAACGCGATCGCCTCGTCGAGGTCGGGGACCGCGATGCCGACGTGGTCGATCGCGGTGAACAGGTGGGTGGGGACGCCTTCAGTGATGCTCATGCGCGTCATTGTGCCGGTGCCGCCCTCCTCCGAGGGTGTGACGAGTGCCTCACGGCCCGCACGATGGACCCCTCGCCCGCGTCGACTACCCACGAGTACGCTCGAAGGAGTTCCGACCACACGTCTGCACGGAGGAAACATGTCCGACAACCCCAGCGTCATCGTCGCCGGCGCCCGTACGCCGATCGGTCGCCACCTCGGCGCCCTCAAGACCCTGTCGGCCGCGGACCTCGCCGGTGTCGCGATCAAGGGCGCGCTGGAGAAGGCCGGTGTCTCCGGCGACCAGGTCGACTACCTGATCGTGGGCCAGGTGCTGCAGGCCGGCGCCGGCCAGAACCCCGCCCGCACCGCGGGCCTCGCTGCCGGCCTCCCGGCCAGCGTCCCCTCGATCACCGTCAACAAGGTCTGCCTGTCGGGCATCAACGCGATCGCCCAGGCCGACCAGATGATCCGTGCGGGCGAGGCCGACATCGTCGTCGCCGGCGGCACGGAGTCGATGACCCAGGCCCCCCACCTGCTCCCCAAGAGCCGCGAGGGCTTCAAGTACGGCGACACCACCCTGGTCGACTCGCTGGCCTACGACGCGCTCTTCGACCAGGCCACCCAGCAGGGCATGGGCAACCTGACCGAGTCGACCAACTCGTGCCGCACCACGCCGCTGACCCGCGAGGAGCAGGACGCCGTCGCCGCCCGCTCGCACCAGCTCGCCGCTGCCGCGCAGAAGAACGGCATCTTCGACGACGAGATCGTCCCGGTCACCATCCCGCAGCGCAAGGGCGACCCGATCGTGGTCAGCCAGGACGAGGGCGTGCGCGGCGAGACCACCGTCGAGTCGCTCGCGGGCCTGCGTCCGGCGTTCGCCAAGGACGGCACCATCACCGCCGCCTCCTCCTCGCAGATCTCCGACGGCGCGGCCGCGGTCGTCGTGACCAGCAAGAAGAAGGCCGAGGAGCTCGGCCTGCCGATCCTCGCCGAGATCGTCAGCCACGGCCAGGTCGCCGGCCCGGACTCGACCCTGCAGTTGCAGCCGGCCAACGCCACCAAGAAGGCGCTCGACAAGGCCGGCCTCTCCGCCGCCGACCTCGACCTGGTCGAGTTCAACGAGGCGTTCGCCGCGGTCGGCATCGAGTCGGCCCGTGCCCTCGGCATCGACGAGGACAAGCTCAACGTCAACGGTGGCGCCATCGCCATCGGTCACCCGCTGGGCGCCTCCGGTGCGCGCATCACGCTGCACCTGGCCCTCGAGCTCAAGCGCCGTGGTGGCGGCCTGGGTGCCGCTGCCCTCTGCGGCGGTGGCGGCCAGGGCGACGCCCTGGTCATCCGGGTCCCCTCCGCCTGAGCGGACCGCGTTGCCTGAAGGAATCATCCAGGGCGGCCGTCGCGGGATCACCGCGGCGGCCGTTCCTGGCTTGGTGGACAAGGC
This sequence comes from Nocardioides daeguensis, assembly GCF_019192965.1. Lineage (GTDB taxonomy): Bacteria > Actinomycetota > Actinomycetes > Propionibacteriales > Nocardioidaceae > Nocardioides > Nocardioides daeguensis. The sequence continues at coordinate 29,822 of NZ_JAHTKU010000003.1, read as the reverse complement.
CCGCGAGGGTGACCCCCGGTCCGTCGGCCGGCTGGTCTCGCTCGTCGAGGACGAGTCGCCGTTGCTGCCGGAGTTGATGCGGGCGCTGGCGCCGTACGCCGGGCATGCCCACGTCATCGGCCTCACCGGCTCCCCGGGCGTCGGCAAGTCGACGTCCACCAACGCGCTGATCGGCGAGCTGCGCCGCCGCGGCCGCCGGGTCGCCGTGCTCGCGGTCGACCCGTCCTCGCCGTTCTCCGGGGGCGCCCTGCTGGGCGACCGGATCCGGATGGGCGACCACGTTCTCGACCCCGGCGTCTTCATCCGCTCGATGGCCGCGCGCGGCCACCTCGGCGGGCTGGCCTGGACCACGCCGCAGGCACTGAGGGTGCTCGACGGCGCCGGCTTCGACGTCGTCCTCGTCGAGACGGTGGGCGTCGGCCAGAGCGAGGTCGAGGTCGCCGGCCAGGCCGACACCACCATCGTGCTGCTCGCACCCGGCATGGGCGACGGGATCCAGGCAGCGAAGGCCGGCATCCTCGAGATCGGCGACCTCTACGTCGTCAACAAGTCCGACCGCGACGGTGCCGACAAGGTACGCCGCGACCTGCGCTCGATGCTCGGCCTCGCCGAGCGCCGCGACGGCGCGTGGCGACCGCCGGTCCTCAAGACCACCGCGTCGACCGGTGACGGCGTCGTCGACGTCGTCGACGCCATCGAGGAGCATGGGGCCTGGCTGCGGCACAGCGGCGAGCTCCAGCGCCGTCGGGTGCGCCGCGCCCGCGACGAGATAGAGACCCTGGCCCTGACCACGCTGCGGCGGCGCTGGGGCGGCGTCGGCGAGGGCGACCGGCTCGACGAGCTGGCGGCCGCGGTCGTCGCCGGCGAGGTCGACCCGCACACGGCGGCAGCGGAGCTCGTCAGCTGAACTTCGGGCCGAGCGGCAGGAAGGGCGGCCCGGGCAGGTCGATCCGCGGCGCCGACGCCGCGTCGACGAGGGTGACCGGCGTGGCCTCCTGGGCGGGTTCGAGGCCCTCGGGGTCGCGCAGGTGCACGGTGAAGGTCTCGTTCGGCTCGAGCACCGCGTCGGCGCTGACCGGGATCCGCACCTCCACCTTCACGCTGCCCGCCGGCACCGCGACGCGGGCGCGGAAGGCGGGCAGGTCGGAGCCGACGCTCGCCGTACCGGACCCGGCCTCGACGACCACGGCGGTGTCGCGCCCGGCCGGCTGGTCGAGCTCGAGGCTCACGACCGCGTCGGTGCCCTCGACGGCGTCCTTCGCGACCACCCGGACACGCGGCGTCGGGAACCCGGGGCGGCCCCGTTCGTCGAGCGCGGTGAAGCAGAAGCCGCGGCGCTTCGCGACCCGGATGACGCGGTCCACGGCGCCGACCGAGATCGGGGACCGGTTGACGCCGTCGTGCTGCAGCACGATGTTGCGGCCCGGTCGCAGGCCGGCGAGGATCCGGGCCGCGATCTGCTGGGAGCTGCCGTCCTTCCAGTCCAGCGAGTCGTCGGTCCACAGCACCGGGACGTAGCCGGCGTCGCGGATCGCGCGCCGCGCGGGCTTCGCCAGGGCGCCGTACGGCGGGCGCATCAGGCCGGTCGGATGCAGGCCGGCGCGCTCCATCGCGCGCCGGGTGGCCCGCAACGAGCTCCGGACGTCGGGGTAGGACTGCTTGCTCATGTCGCGGTGTGCCCAGCTGTGGTTGGCCACCAGGAACCCGGCCCGCTCGACCTCGAGCGCCACGCGTGGGTAGGCCTGGACGCGCTGGCCCACCATGAAGAAGGTCGCGGGGACCTTGTTCCTGCGCAGCACCTGCACCAGCCGGTGCGTCGTACGCCGGGACGGGCCGTCGTCGAAGGTCAGCGCCACCTGCCCCTTGCAGCCCTTGTCGCGGTGGAGCGTGGGCAGCTCCGTCATCGCCGGCGCCGGCGCCGGGGACGCGGTCGCCACGCCCAGCAGGGTGACCAGGACGGCCACGAGACGGCGGACGAAGGCGGGAGCGGGACGATGCACGGGCACATCATGAACGGTGTTCACGTCTCCGACCGGCATTTCGCGCGTTTCTGGGCGCGTGAGCAACCTCGCGTCCCGAGGCAGCCGCGGTGCGGCCGGCCGGTGGCTGCAAGGATGACGGGGTGAAGGACGTCGTCATCCTCGGCTCGACCGGCTCCATCGGCACCCAGGCGCTCGACCTGGTGCGTGCCAACCCCGGCCGCTTCCGCGTCGTCGGGCTGACCGCCGGCGGCAGCAACCCGGACCTGTTCGCGCAGCAGGTGGCCGAGTTCGCGCCCCGGTTCCACGGGCTCGGCGAGCAGGCGAGCGTCGAGGCCGCCCAGCAGGAGTGCGACGTCGTCCTCAACGGCATCACCGGCGCCGTGGGCCTGCTGCCGACCCTGGCCGCGCTCGAGGCCGGGACGACGCTGGCGCTGGCCAACAAGGAGTCGCTCGTGATGGGCGGTCCGCTCGTGCTGGAGAAGGCGGAGCCGGGCCAGATCGTGCCGGTCGACTCCGAGCACAGCGCGCTGGCGCAGTGCCTGCGCAGCGGCGCCCCCGACGAGGTACGACGGCTGGTGCTCACCGCCAGCGGCGGCCCGTTCCGCGGGAGGTCCCGCGCCGAGCTCGCCGACGTCACCCCCGAGCAGGCGGGCAACCACCCGACCTGGGACATGGGCCCGGTCATCACCATCAACTCCGCGACCCTGGTCAACAAGGGCCTCGAGGTGATCGAGGCGCACCTGCTGTTCGGCATCCCGTACGACCGGATCGAGGTCGTGGTGCACCCGACGAGCGTCGTGCACTCGATGGTCGAGTTCGTCGACGGCTCCACGCTCGTGCAGGCCAGCCCGCCGACCATGCTGATCCCGATCGCGCTCGGCCTCGCCTGGCCCGAGCGGGTCCCGGACGCAGCGCCCGCCGTGGACTGGACGAAGGGCGAGACCTGGGAGTTCTTCCCGCTCGACGACGAGGCGTTCCCGGCCGTGGCGCTGGCCCGGCAGGCGGGGGAGCAGGGCGGCACCGCGCCCGCCGTCTACAACGCCGCCAACGAGGTGGCCGTCGACGCCTTCCGGACCGGGGGGCTGTCGTTCACCGGCATCGTCGACGTGGTGGCGAGCGTGCTAGCCGCCCACGACGTACCCTCGAAGGGACAGCTCTCCCTCGACGACGTCCTCGGTGCGGACGCGTGGGCCCGGGAGGCTGCCCGCACCGCCATCGCCCGGGCCACGGCCCCCTGATCGAGGACAGCACGGACTCTCCATGACCGCTCTGCTCTACCTGCTCGGCGTCGTCGTCTTCGCGGCGGCGATCCTGGCGTCCATCGGGCTCCACGAGCTCGGGCACATGATCCCGGCGAAGAAGTTCGGCGGCAAGGTCACCCAGTACTTCATCGGCTTCGGCCCGACGGTGTGGAGCAAGCAGGTCGGCGAGACCGAGTACGGCGTCAAGGCGATCCCGCTCGGCGGCTACGTCAAGATCGTCGGGATGCTTCCGCCCGGCGCGGTCGAGCTCGCCGACCAGGTCGAGACCGACACTGACGGCAACCAGGTGGTGCGGGTCCGCAAGTCCAACACCGGCATGTTCACCCAGCTGATCTCGGACGCCCGGGCAGCCGAGTGGGAGACGATCCGACCCGAGGACGCCGACCGGCTCTTCTACACCTTCCCGTGGTGGAAGAAGGTCATCGTCATGGGCGGCGGCCCGACGGTGAACCTCGTGATCGCGTTCCTGCTCTTCGCCGGGGTGTTCGCGACCTACGGCAACCCGGGCGACCCGACCATCGAGACCACCATCGACGAGGTCAACGCCTGCGTGCTCCCCGCCGAGGAGTCGGGCCGGGTGTGCACACCGGAGGAGCTGGCGCAGAGCCCGACCCCGGCCCACGCTGCCGGCATCCAGGCCGGGGACCGGTTCGTGTCCTTCAACGGAACCGAGGTCACCGACTGGGCGCAGGTACAGGAGCTGGTCAAGGCCAACGGCACCCGGCAGGCGGAGGTCGTCGTCGAGCGCGAGGGCCAGGAGCTCACGTTCCACACCCAGACGGTCGTCAAGCCGCCGCTGAGGGCCGGCGACAAGGTCGACGAGAGCGTCGGCTTCCTCGGCGTCGTCCCGCGCTCGCACCCGACGACCGGTGGGGTGATCTACACCGTCGACCAGATGGGCACGATGACCGTTGAGGTCGTGAAGTCGATGGCCACCTTGCCGGCCAAGGTCTGGGGCGTCGCGAAGGCGATCGTCGGGGCCGAGGAGCGCGACCCGACGGGTCCGGTCAGCATCGTCGGCGGCGGCCGCCTGGCCGGCGAGACCGCCTCCCACGACGAGATCCCGCTGCAGGCCAAGCTCGTGTCCCTGCTGCTGCTCGTCGCCGGGTTCAACTTCTTCATCGGCATGTTCAACTTCGTGCCCCTGCTGCCGCTCGATGGCGGCCACATCGCCGGAGCGCTCTGGGAGGCCGTGCGCCGCGGCTGGGCGCGGCTGCGCCGCCGTCCCGACCCCGGGTACGTCGACGTCGCCAAGCTCCTCCCCGTCGCGTACGTCGTCGGGCTGGCGATCCTCGTGATGGGCATCGTGCTCATCGTCGGCGACCTCGTCGTGCCGCTGCACCTCGAGTCCTGACCGTGCGAGCAGCTCCCGCTCGTGCCTCGGGAGGGCTGCTCGATGACCGAAAGCGACAGCGCGGAAAGTAGTCTTGACACCATGACGTCGATCAGCCTGGGCATGCCGGAAGCGCCCCCGCCGGTGCTCGCTCCCCGCCGCCGGACCCGCCAGATCCGGGTCGGCAAGGTCGGGGTCGGCAGCGACCACCCGATCTCGGTGCAGTCGATGACGACGACGCTGACCTCCGACGTCAACACCACGCTCCAGCAGATCGCCGAGCTCACCGCCGCGGGCTGCGACATCGTCCGCGTGGCGTGCCCGAGCCAGGACGACGCCGACGCGCTGCCCGAGATCGCCAAGCACAGCCAGATCCCGGTCATCGCCGACATCCACTTCCAGCCGAAGTACGTCTTCGCGGCGATCGAGGCCGGCTGCGCCGCCGTGCGGGTGAACCCGGGCAACATCAAGAAGTTCGACGACCAGGTCAAGGAGATCGCCCGGGCGGCGCAGGACCACGGCACGTCGATCCGGATCGGCGTCAACGCGGGCTCGCTCGACAAGCGGCTGCTCGAGAAGTACGGCAAGGCCACCCCGGAGGCGCTCGTCGAGTCGGCCGTGTGGGAGGCGAGCCTGTTCGAGGAGCACGGCTTCCGCGACTTCAAGATCTCGGTCAAGCACAACGACCCGGTGGTGATGGTCCGCGCCTACGAGCTGCTCGCCGAGCAGGGCGACTGGCCCCTGCACCTCGGTGTGACCGAGGCCGGCCCGGCGTTCCAGGGCACCATCAAGTCGGCCACCGCCTTCGGGGCGCTCCTCTCGCGCGGCATCGGCGACACCATCCGGGTCTCGCTCTCGGCCCCGCCGGTCGAGGAGGTCAAGGTCGGCATCCAGATCCTGCAGTCGCTCAACCTGCGCCCGCGCAAGCTCGAGATCGTCTCCTGCCCGTCCTGCGGCCGCGCCCAGGTCGACGTCTACACCCTCGCCGAGCGGGTCACCGCCGGCCTCGACGGCCTCGAGGTCCCGCTCCGCGTGGCCGTCATGGGCTGCGTCGTCAACGGTCCGGGCGAGGCCCGCGAGGCCGACCTCGGCGTCGCGTCCGGCAACGGCAAGGGCCAGATCTTCGTCAAGGGCGAGGTCATCAAGACCGTCCCCGAGGCCGAGATCGTCGAGACGCTGATCGAGGAGGCGATGAAGATCGCCGAGTCGATGGAGCCGGTCGAGGGCGCGGAGCCCACGGTCTCGGTCTCCTGAGGACCGGCGGCCCGGGAAGGCCCTAGGGTGGTCGCGTGTTGACCACCCGGCACGGCGTGCGCGTCCTCGCGCAGGCCGATCTCCCCGCGTTCTTGGCCCTGGCGGGTCGTGACCCGGTCGTCAACGTGTTCGCGATCCACCGCGCCCACACGACCAACCTGGAGCCGCGCTGGCTCGGCGGGGAGATGTGGGGCCGGTTCGAGGGCGGCCGTCTCGTCGCCGCCTGCCATGTCGCGGCCAACCTGGTGCCCGTCCAGGCCACGCCCGAGGATGCCGAGGCGTTTGCCGGCCGCGCCCTGGCGCGGCGTCGCACCGCCTCCACGATCGTCGGTCCGCAGGAGGCCGTCCGCGCGTTCTGGGGCCACGTCGCTCCGGAGTGGGGCCAGCCGCGAGACGTGCGCTGGGACCAGCGGCACCTCGCGATCGACACCGAGCCGCTGGTCACGCCGGATCCCGGCGTGCGTCCGGGCGCACCCGGGGACATCGCGACCCTCTACCCGGCCTGCGTGGCCATGTACACCGAGGAGGTCGGGGTCTCGCCCGAGCTCGGTGGGGGAGGAGACCTCTACCGGGCCCGGGTCGCGCAGCTCGTGAGCCGTGCCTGGTCCTTCGTCCGCTACGACGGCGACGAGCTCGTGTTCAAGGCCGAGGTGGCGTGTGCGACCCCCGACGCGGCGCAGATCCAGGGGGTGTGGGTGCCGCCCCACCGGCGCGGCGAGGGGATCGCGACCGCCGGCATGGCGGCCGTCGTGCGCCAGGTGCGAGCGCGGATCGCGCCCACCGTCTCGCTCTACGTCAACGACTGGAACCACGCCGCCCGGACGGCGTACGAGCGGGTCGGGTTCACCGAGACGGCGCGCTTCGCCACCGTCATGTTCTGACCGTCGCGCTCAGGGCGTCGCCAGGCGCGGCAGCCCGTTCCACAGCAGCCGCGCGGCGACGTCGGTGACCTCGTCCAGCGTGGCCACCGGGTGCTCCTGCCACCAGCGGGCGACCCCGTCGACGCCGGTGATGAGGAGCTCGACGACCACCTCGGCGGCGGTCGAGCCGTGGGGGAGGCCGGACCGGGCGAGGTCGGAGCCCAGCATGGTCGCGACCGCCTGGGTGCGGGCGGTGCGGAAGGTCCGCAGCGCCCGGTCCAGCTCGGGGTCACCGGTGGGGATCGGGTCGACGAGGATCCGCCGGGCGGAGGGGCGCTGCCGGGCGAAGGACAGGTACGCCGCCACGGTGGCCCGCATCCGGTCGCGGCCCGCCCCGGCGCCGGTGATGCCCGCGCCGACCTCGGCGAGCATCGCGGCGTTCTGCGTGTCGAGGACGTGCAGGTAGAGGTCGCGCTTGGAGCGGAAGTGGTCGTAGAGCACGGTCCGGCTCACGCCCGCGGCCCGGGCGATGTCGCCGACCGACGCGGCGTCGTACCCGCGGGCGGCGAAGACCTCGACCGCCGCGGCCTCGATCCGCTCGCGGCGGGCCGGGGCGCTGAGCCGGCGGCGGACCGCCTCGCTGGTGCTCACGCCGCCTCCTCGTTGTCCGACGCCGTCACCGACGGGAGTGTCGGTAGTCCCGCAGCATCCCTTGACCGCACGTGGTCTGGCTCACGATACTGCGGACAACCAACCACCGACACAGGTGTCGGTTGGAGATCATGGGGTGATCGCCGATGGCGCAGCTGGACCGTCGTACCTTGCTCACGTCCGCGGGCGCCGTCGGCGCCGGCGCGGTCCTCGCCGGCACCGGCCTCGCGCCCGCGTTCGCCGCCACCCCCGGCAGGCGGGTGGTCGTCCTGGGCGGCGGCATGGCGGGACTGACCGCCGCGCACGAGCTGGTCGAGCGGGGCTTCGAGGTCACCGTGTTCGAGCCCTCGGCCTGGGGCGGCAAGGCGCGCAGCATCCCGGTCGCCGGCACCGGCGGCGGCGGCCGCGCCGACCTCCCCGGCGAGCACGGCTTCCGCTTCTTCCCGGGCTTCTACCACCACGTCCCGGAGACGATGCGCCGGATCCCGTTCGGCAACGGCACGGTCGGCGACAACCTGGTCGCCGCGACGGGCGGCAAGTTCCTGCGCTCCGGCGACCACGCCGACGCCTTCGTGTTCGGCATCGGCCCCGACCCGCAGCAGGTCCTCACCGTCGACGGGCTGCGCCGGTTCCTGTGCGACACGCTCGGCGGCCACGCCGTACCCCCGCACGAGCTGACCTACTTCGTCGAGCGGCTCCTCGTCTTCCTCACGAGCTGTGACGAGCGCCGTCTCGGGCAGTGGGAGAAGGTCAGCTGGTGGGACTTCGTGGGCGCGCAGACGCGGTCGAAGCCCTACCAGCAGATCCTCGCCGCCGGCCTGACCCGCAACCTGGTCGCGGCCAAGGAGACCATCGCCAGCACCCGCACGATCGGCAACATGGGCGAGGCGTTCGTCTACAACCTGATGGGCCGCGGCAACGACGGCGCCCTCGACCGGGTGCTGGACCTGCCGACCAACGAGGCATGGATCGACCCCTGGTTGACCTACCTGCGCGGACGTGGGGTCCGTTTCGTCGCCGGCCAGGGCCTGGTCCGCTACGAGACAGCCGGTGGCCGGGTCACGGCCGCGGTCCTCGCCGACGCCGCCGGCACGACGAGCCGCGTCGAGGCCGACTGGTTCGTCAGCGCGATGCCGGTCGAGCGGGTGGTGCCGACGCTGACGCCCGACGTCCTGGCGCTCGACCCCGGCCTGCAGCGGCTGTCGTCGCTGAAGACCGACTGGATGGTCGGCATCCAGTTCTTCCTGCGCGCCCCGGTCGAGATCACCCGGGGGCACATCACCTTCATCGACTCGCCGTGGGCTCTGACCGCGCTCACTCAGGGCCAGTTCTGGGCGGACCGCACCATCACCCGTGACTACGGCGACGGCGACGTGGTCGACATCCTCTCGGTCGACATCTCCAACTGGGACGCACCCGGCATCCTCCACGGCAAGCCCGCCAAGGAGTGCACCCGGCAGGAGATCGCCGAGGAGGTGCTCGCGCAGATCCGCGAGCACCACACCGTGGGCGACCTGCTGCCCGAGGGCATCATCCACTCCTGGTTCCTCGACCCCGGCGTGCAGTGGAACGCCGCCGCCGGCCGCAACACCAACCAGACCCCGCTGCTGGTCAACACGGTCGACTCCTGGTCCAGCCGGCCGACGGCCCGCACCCGGATCCCGAACCTCGTGATGAGCGGCGACTTCGTGCAGACCGACATCGACCTCGCGACGATGGAGGGCGCCAACGAGTCCGCGCGGCACGCTGTCAACGCGCTGCTCGACGAGTCCGGCTCGACGGCGGCCCGGGCGAGGACCTTCCGGCTCTATGACCCGCCCGAGTTCACCCTGCTCAAGCAGACCGACAAGCTGCTCTACAGGCTCGGCCGCCGCAACCTGCTCGACCTCGGCTGATCAGGACCGGGCGGACCGTGCGGCCCGGGCCGACCGGGGTGGCCGGCACCCGCGCCTGAGCGCCGTCCTGGCCTCACTGGTTCGCGGCTGCGCCGGGAGCGGTCGTAGTCTTCGGCTGTGCTGATGCGGATGTCGACCCTGTTCGTGCGGACCCTGCGGGAGGACCCCTCCGACGCCGAGGTCCCGAGCCACCGGCTGCTCCTGCGGGCCGGCTACATCCGTCGCGCCGCGCCGGGCATCTACACCTGGCTGCCGCTCGGCCTCGCCGTGCTGCGCAAGATCGAGGGCATCATCCGCGACGAGATGAACGGCATCGGCGCGCAGGAGGTGTCCTTCCCCGCGCTGCTCCCGCGCGAGCCCTACGAGGCGACCAACCGGTGGACCGAGTACGGCGACGGCATCTTCCGGCTCAAGGACCGCAAGGACGCCGACTACCTGCTCGGTCCCACGCACGAGGAGATGTTCACCCTCCTGGTCAAGGACATGTACAGCTCCTACAAGGACCTGCCGCTGAGCCTCTACCAGATCCAGACCAAGTACCGCGACGAGGCGCGTCCGCGTGCGGGCCTGCTGCGCGGTCGCGAGTTCACGATGAAGGACTCCTACTCCTTCGACGTCGACGACGCGGGCCTGGAGACGTCGTACCAGAAGCACCGCGAGGCCTACGTCCGGGTCTTCGACCGGCTCGGCTTCGACTACGCCATCGTCAAGGCGACCGCCGGCGCGATGGGCGGCTCGAAGTCGGAGGAGTTCCTCGCCAAGGCCGAGGTCGGCGAGGACACCTACGTCCGTTGCACCAGCTGCGACTACGCCGCCAACGTCGAGGCCGTCCAGGTCCGCCCGCCCGCGCCCACGTCGTACGACGCCGTGCCGGCCGCCCACGCCGAGGCGACCCCCGACACCCCGACCATCGACACGCTCGTCGGCCACCTCAACGCGGCGTTCCCCCGCGAGGACCGGCCCTGGACCGCCGGCGACACGCTCAAGAACGTGCTCGTCGTGCTCAAGCACCCCGACGGCACCCGCGAGCCGCTCGCCATCGGCCTGCCCGGCGACCGCGAGGTCGATCAGAAGCGGCTCGAGGGCCAGCTCGAGCCGATCGAGGTCGAGGCCATGGACGAGGCCGAGCTCGCCAAACACCCGGCGCTGGTCAAGGGCTACATCGGGCCCGGCGTGCTCGGCGAGGAGAGCACCTCCGGCATCCGCTACCTGCTCGACCCGCGCGTCGCCGAGGGCACCCGCTGGGTCACCGGCGCCGACGTCGCGGGGTCCCACGTGATCGACCTGGTCGCCGGCCGCGACTTCACCGCCGACGGCACGATCGAGGCCGCCGAGGTCCGCGACGGCGACGCCTGTCCCAACTGCGACTCCGGCACCCTCGAGTCCGCGCGCGGCATCGAGATGGGCCACGTGTTCCAGCTGGGCCGCAAGTACGCCGAGTCCCTCGACCTCAAGGTCCTCGACGAGAACGGCAAGCTGGTCACGGTCACGATGGGCTCCTACGGCATCGGAGTGACCCGCGCCGTCGCCGCCATCGCCGAGAACACCCTCGACGAGATCGGCCTGTGCTGGCCGCGCCACGTCGCCCCTGCCGACGTCCACGTCGTCGCCGCTGGCAAGGACGAGGCGGTCTTCGCCGCGGCCGAGGAGCTCGTCGCCGGGCTCACCGCCGCCGGCCTCGACGTCATCTACGACGACCGCGCGGGCAAGATCAGCCCCGGAGTGAAGTTCAAGGACGCCGAGCTGATCGGCGTCCCGACGATCGTCACCGTCGGCCGGGGCGTCGCCGACGGTGTGATCGAGGTCAAGGACCGGCGCACGGGGGAGCGGAACGACGTTGCCGTCGCCGACGCGGTCGCCCACCTGGTCGGACTCGCCTGAGCATGGAGCGGATCACCTGCCCGGTCCTCGCCACCCGGCGCGCGACGGCGGAGGAGGCGGCGGCGCACATCCGTCCCGGGAACGCGGTCGGGATGAGCGGGTTCACCGGTGCCGGCTATCCCAAGGCGGTGCCGGGGGCACTGGCCGCCCGGATCGACGCGGCACACGCGCGCGGCGAGGACTTCCAGGTCTCGCTGTGGACCGGCGCCTCGACGGCGCCGGAGCTCGACGGCGCCCTGGCGGGCGTGGACGGCCTCGCCAAGCGTCTGCCGTACAACAGCGACCCGACCCTGCGTCGCCTGATCAACGACGGCAAGGTCGACTACGTCGACACCCACCTGAGCCACTCCGCGCAACAGGCATGGTTCGGGTTCTACGGCGACCTCGACGTCGCCGTCGTCGAGGTCGCCGCGGTCCTGCCCAACGGCCTGCTCGTCCCGAGCAGCTCGGTCGGCAACAACAAGACCTGGCTCGAGCGCGCGAACAAGGTGATCCTCGAGGTCAACCACTGGCAGCCGCGCGAGTTCGAGGGCTTCCACGACGTCTACTACGGCGCCGCGCTGCCGCCGCACCGGATCCCGATCCAGCTCACGCACGCCATGCAGCGGATCGGCGACCCCTACCTCCGCGTCGACCCCGCGAAGGTCGTGGCCATCGTCGAGACCGATGCGCCCGACCGCAACGCTCCTTTCGACCCGCCCGACGCGTCCTCGCAGCGGATGGCCGGCCTGCTCGTCGACTTCCTGCGTCACGAGGTCAAGCAGGGCCGGCTGCCGGCGTCGCTCCTGCCGCTGCAGTCGGGGGTCGGCAACGTCGCCAACGCGGTGATGGAGGGTCTCCTCACCAGCGAGTTCGAGGAGATGACCGCGTTCACCGAGGTCATCCAGGACGGGCTTCTCGACCTGCTCGACGCCGGCAAGCTGAGCGCGGTGTCCGCGACCTCCTTCGGGCTCTCGCCGGACGGGGTGCGACGCTTCCTCGCCAACCCGGGGTCCTACAAGGGCCGGATCCTGCTGCGCAGCCAGGAGATCTCCAACCACCCCGAGCTGGTGCGCCGGCTCGGCGTCATCGCGATCAACGGGATGATCGAGGCCGACATCTACGGCAACGTCAACTCCACGCACATCATGGGCTCCTCGATCATGAACGGCATCGGGGGCAGCGGCGACTTCGCGCGCAACGCCTACCTCAACTTCTTCGTCTCCGACTCGCTGGCCAAGGACGGCGCGATCTCGTCGATCGTGCCGATGGTCAGCCACGTCGACCACACCGAGCACGACGTCCAGGTGCTGGTGACCGAGCAGGGGCTCGCCGATCTCCGCGGTCTCTCGCCCTCGGACCGCGCCACCCGGATCATCGACCGCTGCGCGCACCCGGACTACCGCGACCGGCTCCGCGACTACGTCGCCCGCGCGCGGGCGGCGCGCCCGCACGCCCAGCACACGCCACACCTGCTCGACGAGGCGCTCGGCTGGCACGCGAACTACGTGCGCGACGGCAGGATGTGACCATGGCGGTCGACGCGGTGATCTTCGACTGGGGCGGCACCCTCACCGCCTGGCACGACATCGACTTCCATGCGGAGTCGCTGGCCCTCGCCCAGGCCGTGCTGACCACCCCCGACACCTCGGACGACCACCACGCCCACGCCGCCCGCCTGCACGAGGCCGGCAGCGTGATCTGGGGCCGCAGCCGCGACCACCAGCGCAGCGCGACCATCGGCGACCTGTTCGACGCGGCCGGGCTCGACCACGATCCCGACCTGCTCGACGCCTACTACGCGTTCTGGGAGCCGCACACGCTCACCGATCCGGAGGTCGCGCCGCTGTTCGGGTGGCTGCGGGCCGAGGGGATCAAGGTCGGCGTGCTGTCGAACACCATCTGGCCGCGCGCCTGGCACTGCGGGTTCTTCGAGCGCGACGGGGTCCTCGACCTGATCGACGGCGACGTCTACACCAGCGAGATCCCCTGGACGAAGCCCTCGCCCGACGCCTTCCGCGTCGCCATGGAGGCCGTCGGCGTCACCGACCCCGCCGGCTGCGTCTACGTCGGCGACCGGCTCTTCGACGACGTCTGGGGCGCCCAGAACGCCGGCCTGCGCGCCATCCACGTCCCGCACAGCACGATCCCGGCCGACCAGGTCGGTCACACCGAGGGCGAGCCCGACGCCGTCGCCCGGCGCCTCGCCGACATCCCCGGCCTGCTCGCCTCCTGGCGCTGACGGGTGCTGACGGGTGCTGACGTACCCGTCGGTGCGCGTCCCGGCCCGCCGTGCACCCGCTCGACGGGCCTCGCTGCGACCCCGGGCGAGGGCGGCCTTGTCTGCAGGTTTATGCAGTGCACATTTATGAGGATCGCGATGGCGGGCCCTGGTACCCGTTCTGCTGCATGATTGTGCACACGGCGATCGGTGAGCCCCACCTCTCCCAGTCGTCAGATGACCGTTGTCCCCGGTCACCAGCGGTTCGCGGCCCCGACTTCGGGGGACGTCTCGGGAGTTCCCCGGATGTCGGAGGTCGCGAGCCGCTGGCGTTTTTACCGGCCCGCTGCACTGCGAGGAACGAGCAGTGCAGCGGATCAGCCGGGAAGATCGAGTAGCGCCGCGACCGAGGAACGAGGTCGCGAGGCGCGTATCGAGATCTGCAGCGGATCGGCCGGGAAGGTCGAGGAGGGCCGCGGCTGAGGGACGAAGCCGCGACGGCCGTATCGAGACCTCGTGCGGCACGCGAAGCAGAGTCCCGGCAGCATCGTGAGGCTTCTCGATACGCGGCTCGCCGCTGCTCGACGAACGTGGGGCGCGGGCTGCTCGACGAGCCCGGGAGGTCACAGACCGGGCAGCGGGTCCGGTCGGGCACCGAAGGCGACGGCGCGCACGGCGGCGTCGATGCACGCGTCGATCGCCCATGCGCGGGCATCGGCGTTCGTGTTGGCCACGAGGTAGGCGTAGGTCGTGGCCGCCGACTCCTCGAGCTCCTGGGCGCGCGCCCGGACGGCGGCGGGCGTACCGAGGTCGGCGGGCAGGCCGTAGCCGGGCTCGGCGGCGACCGGATCGGCGCCGGCGGCGGTGAGGCGGGCGGTGAGCTCGTCGCGGCGAGAGCGGTGGGTGGTGTACGCCGAGGTGACGGCGTCGTAGAGCACGGGTGATCCGGACCGGGAGGTCTGCCCGCCGAGGGCGCCGTAGACGAAGACGGCGGCGTGCTCGGCGGCCAGGGTGGTCTGCAGGGCGGCGACGGCGGGCCCGGTGTCACCTGCGGCCGCGGGCAGCGAAGCGGGCGCCGACGTGTTGCGGCCGACCAGGGCCTGGCCCAGGGCGGCGGCCATCGAGGCCAGCACCTGGGCGAGGCCTCCGCTGTCGGCCTTCCGGGCGGCGTCGACGAGCTGCTGCTGCAGGGCCCCCTCGGCGCTGAGCAGCGCCTGCGGGTCCGCCGGCGCGACCGCGCCGGGTGCGGCGGACGCCACGGTGCCGCCGAGCTCGGTCGCGTGGATCCGGTGGATCCGGGCCAGCCGGGCGGCGGCCCGGTGCCCGGGGTCGGCGGCGGCGGTCGCGGCAGCGAGCCCGCCGGTGGTGGAGATCTCGGCGAGCACGCCCTCGACGAGGGCGCTGTCGGCGTCGGCCGGGGGAGCGGTCGGTGTGACCGCGCCCGACACGCCCGGGTCGTCGTCGGAGCCGAGGACGTCGTCGAGGACGTCGCAGCCGCTCAGGGCCAGCGTGGCGACGCCGATCCCGCCGCCGAGGACGAGCCGTCGTGAGACGGGGCGGGGGCGGACGGGCACCCGGCGACCCTATCTGGCCGGGGCGGGCGGGTATCGTGTGCCTCGCACAGCCACAACAGGACACGGGGAGACTCGCCATGGGTACTCATTCCGCTCAGGGAGCGACAGTAGAGCGGATCGAGCACGTCCTCGTCGCTCCGCTCGCCGCGCTGGGCCTCGACCTCGAGGCCGTGGAGCTCACCCCGGCCGGGAAGCGCCGCGTGCTGCGGATCGCCGTCGACACCGACGGCGGGCTCACGCTCGACGACGTCGCATCCGCGACCAAGGTGATCGACCGGGTCCTGGAGGACGACGGCCCCGACGGGGGCGCGAAGGCCCTCGGCGCGCTGCCGTACACGCTGGAGGTCACCTCCCGCGGCGTGGACCGGCCGCTCACGCTGCCGCGCCACTGGCGCCGCAACGAGGGCCGCCTGGTGAAGGTGTCGCTCGCTGACGACGTGACCGTGACCGGCCGGATCGGCGCCTCGGACGACGAGGGCGTGGACCTCGAGGTCGAGGGCGCGCAGCGGCGGGTCGCGTACACGGAGGTCCGCAAGGCGCTGGTGCAGATCGAGTTCAACCGCAAGGACAGCAACGACACGATGGTCGACCCGATGGACGACCCGATGGACAAGGACGCCGACTGATGGACATCGACCTCAGCATCCTCCGGACGCTGGAGCGCGAGAAGGAGATCAAGTTCGACGTCCTCGTCGAGGCGATCGAGCAGGCGCTGCTCACGGCGTACCACAAGACCGAGGGCTCGGTCCCGCAGGCGCGGGTCGAGCTCAACCGCAAGACCGGGCACGTCACCGTGCTGGCCGCCGAGATCGACGCCGAGGGCAACAAGGTCGGCGAGTTCGACGACACGCCGGACGGCTTCGGCCGGATCGCCGCGACGACCGCGAAGCAGATCATGCTGCAGCGGCTGCGCGACGCCGAGGACGAGATCAAGTTCGGTGAGTTCTCCGGCAAGGAGGGCGACATCATCTCCGGGGTCATCCAGCAGGGCCGCAACCCCGACGACGTGCTGGTCGACCTCGGCCGGATCGAGGCGCAGCTGCCCGCCAGCGAGCGCGTCCCGGGTGAGGACTACCGCCACGGCACCCGGATCAAGTGCCTGGTCGTCTCGGTCCGCAAGGGCATGCGCGGCCCGCAGGTCACCCTGTCCCGCTCGCACCCGAGCCTGGTCAAGAAGCTGTTCGCGCTCGAGGTCCCCGAGATCGCCGACGGCACCGTCGAGATCGCGGCGATCGCCCGCGAGGCCGGTCACCGCACCAAGATCGCGGTGAAGTCGACCGTTTCGGGCGTCAACGCCAAGGGTGCCTGCATCGGCCCGATGGGCCAGCGGGTCCGCAACGTGATGGCCGAGCTCGGCGGCGAGAAGATCGACATCGTCGACTGGTCCGACGACCCCGCCCGGCTGGTGGCCAACGCGCTCTCGCCGGCCCAGGTCCAGTCGGTCACCGTGGTCGACGCCGCTGCCCGCTCGGCGCGGGTGGTCGTGCCCGACTTCCAGCTCTCCCTCGCGATCGGCAAGGAGGGCCAGAACGCCCGCCTCGCCGCCCGCCTCACCGGTTGGCGCATCGACATCCACTCCGACGAAGAGGCCTGAGCCAGGTCAGGCACGGGCCGGCGGGCCGGCGGGCCGGGCCCGTGCTGCCCGCCGTGGCGACGTACGGACAGACCGACCAGTGCGTCCGGTGTGACTGGGATCGCCCCCGGAGCCGGTGCCGGTTCGGCTTCCCAGCCATCCAAGCGGTAGAGTTCATCTCTGGTGGCACACCGACCGAATTCCCCTGCACGCCCAGACGTCGTCCCGTTGACCGGGCCCGTCCGGACCTGCATCGGCTGCCGGGCACGCGCCACCAAGAGCGAGTTGTTGCGGGTGACCGCCGGCTCGGGATCCGACGGCCGGCCGGCCGTCGTCCCCGATCCTGGTGGCACCGCGCCGGGACGGGGAGCACACCTGCACCCCACGACCGGTTGCTACGACCTCGCGGTACGACGGAAGGCCTTCTCCCGTGCGCTCCGGATCGCTCCGGGCGCGGGTGGGCTCTCCAGCGTGCCGGTGGGGGAGTACGTCGCCGACCTGGCCGCGACAGCTCGGACCGATCCGACCGACAGAGACTGGAGCAACAGCTCATGAGCACTCGATGAGTACCTCGCGATGAGCCAGTTCGTTCTGCACCACCCACCAACGGTCTGAGATCCACCCCGGGTCTGGGCCAGAAGGAGAACCGTGGCCAAGACCCGAGTTTCCGAACTCGCGAAGCAGTACGGCATCAAGAGCGCCGACGCGCTCAAGATGCTCAGTGACATTGGAGAGTTCGCCAAGACGGCGTCCTCGAGCATCGAGCTCCCCGCCGTGAAGAAGTTCGAGGCGACCTACGGGGCCGAGCTGCTCGCCAAGATGAAGCCCGCCGGCGACTCTGCGGGCGAGGCTGCCAAGCCCGCTCCCAAGGCGCCGGCGAAGAAGGCTGCTGCCGCGCCCGCGCCCGAGGCGCCCGCCGCTGCCGCGCCGGCTCCCGCCGCCGAGGCTCCGGCCGCCGTGGCTCCCGTGGCCGAGGCTCCCGCCGCTGCCGCGCCCAAGCCGGGCGGCCCCCGCCCGGGCCCGCGTCCCGGTCCCAAGGCCCCCGCCGCCCCCGAGGCGCCGGTGGTCGAGGAGAAGCCCGCCGCCGCCGCGGCTCCGGTTGCTCCCGAGGCCCCCGAGGCTCCGGCCGCCCCGGCTGCTCCGGCTGCCAAGCCCGGCGCGCCCAAGCCCCCGACGCCCAAGGCCCCGGCCCCGGCGCCGCGTCCGGTCGGCAAGCCCGGTGGCACGCCGCGTCCCGGCAACAACCCGTTCGCGCCCAGCCAGGGCATGGGCCGTCGTCCCGCTCCGCCGCCGCGCGAGGGTGAGGCCGGTCCCGCCGGCCCGCGTCCGCCGGCCGGCGCCGGTGGCGGTGGCCGTCCCGGCATGCCGCGTCCCAACCCGGCGATGATGCCGAAGTCCGCTGGTGCCTTCGGGCAGGGCGGCCCCGGCGGTCGCGGTCCGGGCGGTCCGGGCCGTCCCGGCCCCGGTGGCCGTGGTCCGGGTGGTCCCGGTCGCGCTGGTGCTCCGGGGCGTCCCGGCGCCGGCGCAGGTGCCGGTGCCCCCGGCGGTCGCGGTCCCGGTGGCTTCGGCCCCGGTGGCGGCGGTCGTCCCGGTGGCGGCGGTCGTCCCGGCCAGCGTGGCCAGACCCAGGGTGCCTTCGGCCGCCCGGGCGGTCCCGCGCGCCGCGGTCGCAAGTCGAAGCGGGCGCGTCGCCAGGAGTTCGAGGCCATGGAGGCCCCGACGATCGGCGGCATGCGGGTCCGCAAGGGCAACGGTGAGACGGTCCGTCTCGCCCGGGGCTCCTCGCTGACCGACTTCGCCGAGAAGATCGGCGTCGACGCCGCCTCGCTCGTCCAGATGCTCTTCCACCTCGGCGAGATGGTCACGGCCACCCAGTCGGTGGGCGACGAGACGCTGGAGCTGCTCGGCGACGAGCTCAACTACGTCGTCGAGGTCGTCTCCCCGGAGGACGAGGACCGCGAGCTGCTCGAGTCGTTCGACATCGAGTTCGGCGCCGACGAGGGCGGCGAGGACGACCTGGTCGTCCGCCCGCCGGTCGTGACCGTGATGGGTCACGTCGACCACGGAAAGACCAAGCTCCTCGACGCGCTCCGCGACGCCAACGTGGTGGCCGGCGAGGCCGGTGGCATCACCCAGCACATCGGTGCCTACCAGGTCCACACCGAGGTCGACGGCAATGACCGTCGGATCACCTTCATCGACACCCCGGGTCACGAGGCCTTCACCTCGATGCGTGCTCGTGGTGCCCAGGCGACCGACATCGCGGTGCTCGTGGTCGCGGCCGACGACGGCGTCATGCCGCAGACGGTCGAGGCGCTCAACCACGCCAAGGCGGCCAACGTGCCGATCGTGGTGGCGGTCAACAAGATCGACAAGGAGGCGGCCGACCCGACCAAGGTCCGCGGCCAGCTCTCCGAGTACGGCCTGGTTCCCGAGGAGTACGGCGGCGACGCGATGTTCGTCGACGTCTCGGCCAAGGCCGGGCTCAACCTCGACAAGCTGCTCGAGGCGATCGTGCTCACCGCCGACGCGTCGCTCGACCTGCGGGCCAACCCGGTCCAGGACGCTCAGGGTCTGGTCATCGAGGCACACCTCGACCGTGGCCGTGGACCGGTCGCGACCGTCCTCGTCCAGCGCGGAACCCTGCGCGTCGGCGACTCGATCGTCGCCGGTCCGGCCCACGGTCGCGTGCGTGCCATGCTCGACGAGCACGGCAACGAGCTGACCGAGGCCGACCCGGCCCGGCCCGCGATGGTTCTCGGCCTCTCGTCCGTCCCGGGCGCCGGCCAGAACTTCCTCGTGGTCGAGGACGACCGGATGGCCCGCCAGATCGCGGAGAAGCGTGAGGCGCGCGAGCGGGCGGCCATGCAGGCCAAGCGCCGCGTGCGTCGTACCCTCGAGGACTTCATGGCCTCCATGGAGAAGGGCGAGAGCCAGGAGCTCAACCTCATCCTCAAGGGCGACGTGTCCGGTTCGGTCGAGGCCCTCGAGGAC
The DNA here is from genome assembly GCF_019192965.1 of Nocardioides daeguensis. Taxonomy (GTDB): domain Bacteria; phylum Actinomycetota; class Actinomycetes; order Propionibacteriales; family Nocardioidaceae; genus Nocardioides; species Nocardioides daeguensis. The sequence continues at coordinate 10,363 of NZ_JAHTKU010000003.1, read as the reverse complement.
GCCCTCGCCCAGATCGACGTGGGCGAGGAGGTCAGCCTGCGGGTCATCGACCGCGGTGTCGGTGCGATCACCGAGACCAACGTCGACCTCGCTGCCGCCTCCGACGCGATCATCATCGGCTTCAACGTCCGCCCGCAGGGCAAGGCGGGTCAGATGGCCGAGAAGGAAGGCGTCGAGATCCGCTACTACTCGGTCATCTACCAGGCGATCGAGGAGATCGAGGCGGCCCTCAAGGGCATGCTCAAGCCGGAGTACGAGGAGCACGCTCTCGGCCAGGCGGAGATCCGGGCGATCTTCCGCTCGTCCAAGATCGGCAACATCGCCGGTTGCATGGTCACCGGTGGAGTCATCCGCCGCAACGCCAAGGTCCGCGTCCTGCGCGACGGCGCCGTGGTGGCCGACAACCTCGACCTCGCCTCGCTCAAGCGGGAGAAGGACGATGCGGCCGAGGTCCGGGAAGGCTTCGAGTGCGGTCTCGTGCTCAAGAACTTCCAGGACATCAAGGAGGGCGACATCGTCGAGGCCTTCGAGATGCGGGAGATCCCGCGCGCCTGACGCGCACCAGCATCACCGTGCGGTGCCGCCCGTCCCCTCGAGGGGCGGGCGGCGCCGCCGTTCTACCGAGCTGAACTGATAGGAACAGACCATGGCCAGCCCGCGGGTACGCAAGATCGCCGACCGGATCCAGGTGATCGTCGCCGAGATGCTCGAGCGTCGGATCAAGGACCCGCGTCTCGGCTTCGTCACCGTCACCGAGGTACGCCTCACCGGGGACGCGCAGAACGCGACCATCTACTACACGGTGCTGGGCGAGGACGCCGACCAGCAGGCCACCGCTACGGCGCTGGAGTCGGCCAAGGGCCTGCTCCGCTCCGAGGTCGGCAAGCAGCTCGGCATGCGGCACGTCCCTTCGCTCGCCTTCGAGCTCGACGCCGTCCCCGAGACCGCGCGCCACCTCGACGAGGTGCTGGCCCGGGCCCGGGAGGCCGACGCCGCCGTCGCCGCCGCTCGCGAGGGCGCGCAGCCGGCCGGCGAGGCCGACCCGTACAAGAAGCCGCGCGAGGTCGTCGACGAAGAGGCCGAGGACGCGTAGTGGCCACCCCCGCCGTGCCGTCGGGCCTGGTCGTCGTCGACAAGCCCGCCGGCATGACGTCGCACGCCGTCGTGTCCCGGGTACGCCGGGCCGTCGGCACCCGCAAGGTCGGCCACGCCGGCACCCTGGACCCGATGGCGACCGGGGTGCTGGTGCTCGGCGTCGAGCGCGCCACCCGGCTGCTCGGCCACCTGATGCTGACCGAGAAGGCGTACGACACCACGGTGCGCCTCGGCGCGTCGACCACCACCGACGACGCCGAGGGTGAGGTCGTCGCCGCCACCCCGGCCGGCCACCTGCTGCCCGAGGCCGTCGTGGCCGCGTTCGAGACCCAGGTCGGCGAGATCCTCCAGGTGCCCACGGCCGTCAGCGCGATCAAGGTCGACGGCAAGCGCGCCTACCAGCGGGTGCGCGACGGCGAGCAGGTCGAGCTCAAGGCCCGGCCCGTGACCGTCCACGCGCTGACCGTCCACGACCAGCGGGTCGAGGGGGACTTCCTCGACGTCGACATCACCGTGCACTGCTCCAGCGGCACCTACATCCGGGCCATCGCGCGTGACGTGGGCGCCGCACTGGGCGTGGGCGGACACCTCACCGCGCTGCGGCGTACCGCCGTCGGGCCGTTCACCCTCGACGGCGCGGTCACCGACCTCGAGCAGGTGAGCGTCACCCCGCTCGCCGACGCGGCCCGGGCGAGCTTCCCGGCGATCGACCTCGACGCCGACCAGGCGCAGGCCGTCCGCTACGGCCGTCCGCTCCCGCTCGCGATCGACACGCTGACCGGCGTGTTCGCCCCCGACGGCGAGTTCCTCGCGCTCTACCGACCCGAGGGCGGAGCGGCGCGCCCGGCGGCCGTCTTCGTCGGCTGATCGACGATGTGGGAGAGTTGCCGCCGTGCGAGTGTGGCGTGACCTCTCCGACGTGCCCGGCGACCTCGGTCGCACCGTGGCGACGATCGGGAACTTCGACGGCATGCACCTGGGCCACCAGCACGTCGTACGACGGGCGCGCGAGGTGGCGGGCGAGGTCGGTGTCGACACGGCGATCGACGGCGTCGTCGCGGTGACCTTCGACCCGCACCCGATCGCGGTGCTGCGCCCCGAGCACGCCCCGCCGACGCTGACCACGATCGAGCAGCGGCTGCGCCTGCTGGGCCAGGCGGGGGTCGACGAGGTTCTGGTCATCCCGTTCTCCCGCGACGTCGCGGCCTGGACGCCGGAGGAGTTCATCGACCGGATCCTGGTCGACACGCTCCACGTGAAGGCCGTGGTCGTCGGCGCGAACTTCCGCTTCGGCAACCGCGCGGCCGGTGACTGCAACCTGCTGCGCAGCGCGGGGCTGGAGCATGACTTCGGGGTCGAGGAGGTCAGCCTCGACGGTGGACCGCAGGTGTGGTCCTCGACCTACGTCCGGACCTGCCTCGCCGCCGGCGACGTCACCGGTGCGGCCGAGGCGCTCGGCCGGGTCTTCACGGTCACCGGCACCGTCATCGAGGGCGACAAGCGCGGCCGTGAGCTCGGCTTCCCGACCGCGAACGTCCCGGTCCGCCCGGGAGCGGCGGCGCCGGCCGACGGCGTCTACGCCGGGCGGCTGACGATGCTCGACGGGCCGGACGCCGAGACGTCGTACCCCGCGGCGATCAGCGTGGGCACCAACCCGACCTTCGCCGGCGAGCGTGAGCGCCGCGTCGAGTCCTACGTGCTCGACCGCACCGACCTCGACCTGTACGGCCGTGAGGTCGAGGTCGCGTTCATCGAGCGGCTGCGCGGCATGGTCCGCTTCGACTCGATCGACGACCTCCTTCTCGCCATGGCCGACGACGTCGACCGGGCCCGGGCGATCCTCGCCGACTGACGGGCCGGACGTGACGGGCGCGCACGACGACCTCGCCGCCGCCGAGCGGTGGTTCGTCGACCACGGGCTGCCCTACTTCGTCGATGCCTACCGTGCCGACGTCGCGCGCGGGCTGCGCCGGGCCCGTCTCGTCCCTGCCCTGACCGCGGCCGGCGTGGTCGCCCTCGTGGCCGGGCTGGTCACCGGTCCCTGGCTGGGCCTGGCCTCCGCGCTGGGCGCCGCACTGACGGCGTTCGGGGTGGTCGTCGCGGTCTACGCCGTCGCGGTGCTGCGCGCCTGGCTGATCGTGGGCTGGGCGATCCGGCGGACCTTCCGCTCGATGGGGTTGATGCTGCCCCTCGTCACCCGGGCGCTGCCGCTGCTGCTGCTGTTCATCACCTTCTTGTTCATCAACACCGAGGTGTGGCAGGTCGCGGCGAGCCTCGACGGTGGCGTGCTCTGGGTCGCGGTCCTGCTCTTCGCGGCGATCGCCGTCGGGTTCTTGCTGACCCGGCTGCCCGAGGAGCTCGACGACGTCGACGACGAGGTCGAGGCGCAGCAGCTGATCGAGGCCTGCACCGGCACCCCGCTCGAGCCCGCGGCGCGTCGGATCGCCGCGCGGGTCGACAAGGTCGGTGCCGTGCACGCCGAGGTGGGCGGGCTGCAGAAGGCCAACCTGGTGCTCGTCCTGCTCGTCGCGCAGGCGGTGCAGGTGCTGCTGCTGGCGCTCGCGGTCTTCGCCTTCTTCATCGTGTTCGGGCTGGTCGCGATGGAGCCCGAGGTGCTCGAGCTCTGGCTCGCGCACCCGGTGCACGCCCTGGACGGTCCGGCCGGGCAGCTGTTCGGCGAGCGGCTCAGCGTCGAGCTGCTCCGGGTCTCGACCTTCCTGGCCGCGTTCAGCGGGCTCTACTTCACGGTGTACGCCGTCACCGACGAGCTCTACCGCCGCCAGTTCTTCTCCGTGGTCATCCGCGAGCTGGAGCGGGCGGTGAGTGCCCGGGTGGCCTACCGCTCGCTGCGCGACGAGGACCTGGCATGACCCCGGTCCCGGTGGTCGTCGTCTGCGACGCCGAGACCGACGACGCCATCGCGATCCTGCTCGCCGCGCTGGACCCCGGCCTCGACCTGCTCGGTGTCTCGACGGCGAGCAGGCAGGAGGCGGCCGAGGTCCGGGCGTTGGTCGCGAGCGGTGGTGTCGACGTCGCCGTGCACGCCGGCGTCGACGGGCTGGTCGCCGCCGTGCGGGATGCGGCCGAGCCGGTCACGCTGGTGACCACCGGGCCGCTGACGAACCTCGCCGCGGCGCTGGCCGCCGACCCGTCGCTCCCGCGTGCGGTGCGCCGGTTGGTCGTCCTCGGTGGAACCCACCGCGAACCCGGCGTCACGCCGTACGCCGACCGGAACGTGTGGGCCGACCCGCAGGCCGCGGCCGACGTCCTCGCGGCCCCCTTCCGCGACGTGCTGCTGGTGACTGCCGACGCGACCGCCTCCGTTGCCCTGGACGGTGCCGACCTGGCCCGGCTGCGCGCTCTCGGCACCCCGGCGGCCCGCGCCGCCGCCGACCTGGCTGCCGCCCGGCTCGACCGCGGCGCGCGCGTCCACGACCCGCTCGCGGTGGCGGCCGTCCGCGAGCCGGGCCTGCTCACCACGCTGCGGGCGGCGGTCCGGGTGGAATGCACCGACCCGACGACGTACGGCGCCACCCGGTTCGCCGCCGAGGTCGACGAGCGGCGCGGGCGGATGTCGGTGGCCGTCGGTGCGGACAAGGCGCGCTACGTCGAGGTTCTCGTCGCGGCCCTCGGCCCGTCCTGACACCGGGCGCGACCACGACCACGGGGTCGACGTCGGCCCCGCGAGCTCCCCGCGCCTCAGTACCCCGTTGGGACGCGCTGCTCAGTCGTCGATCCGTCCGCGCAGCTGCTTGGTCTGTCCCCGGCGACGCTTCGCGTCGAGCCGCCGCTCCTTCGAGCCCCGGGTCGGCTTCGTGGCGCGGCGCGTCGGCGGAGGTGGGGCGAGCAGCTCACGCACCCGGGCGGCGAGGCGCTCCCGGGCGGCGACCCGGTTGCGGTGCTGCGAGCGGTGTTCGTGGGCGACGACGCTGATCGGCCCGGCCACGCGGGCGAGCAGCCGGGTGCGCTGGGCCTCGGTGAGGACGGTCGAAGCCGCCGGGTCCCAGACCAGCTCGACCCGGCTGTCGGTGGTGTTGACCGACTGCCCGCCCGGACCGGGGGAGCGCGAGAACCTCTCGACCAGCTCGGTGTCGGGGATGAGCAGCCCGGCCGGCAGGCCCGGGCCGGGCGGAACGCTGAGATCGTTCAGGGCCATCTCACACGAGACCGAGGACTGTCACGTGACCGTGACCGGCACGCCGGACAAGGCCGCGTTGCCCGACACGTCCAGCCGGTCGGCGTCGGTCAGGTCGTTGATCGACACCCCGGCGACGCCGGCCGCGACGGCCAGCCGGGCGCCGGTGCGGCCGTGCCCGTAGCCGTGGGGGAGCGAGACCACGCCCGGCATCACGTCCTCGGTGGCTGCCACCTCGACCCTCACCTCACCGACGCGTGAGCGCACGGTGACGAGCGCGCCGTCGCTCAGTCCCCGGGAGGCGAGGTCGGTCGGGTGCATGAGCAGCTGGTGCCGGGCCCGGCCACGGGTCAGCCGGTCGGTGTTGTGCATCCACGAGTTGCAGTCACGCTGGTGGCGGCGGCCGATGAGCAGCAGCTCCCCGTCGCGGGGCAGCGCGCGCTGCCGCAGCCGGGCGACGTCCTGGGCCACCAGCGCGGGCAACGCGTCGATCCGGCCGCTGCGGGTGCGCAGGCGGCCCGGCAGCTGGCCCGCCCGCAGCGGACCGAGGTCGACCCCCTCGGGGTGCCGGCGCAGCTCGGTCAGCGTCGTCTGCGAACGCCCGGACCGCAGCAGCATCCCGATCAGGAAGGTGGGACTCATCCGCATCCGTGCCTCGGTCGCGATCCGCCGCTTCAGCGGCGGCTTGCGGCGCCGTCGGCGGGTCACCCGCAGGTAGAGGTCGCGGAAGATCTCCCAGTCGTGCCGCTGGTCGCGCTTCTTCGCGAACACGGCCGGCGTGAAGCGCGCCGTGTTGCGCACCGCCAGCAGGTGGAACACGAGGTCGTAGTGGTCCCGCTCGAGCAGCGTCGTCGGCGGCAGCACCACGTCGGCGTGCCGGGTCGTCTCGTTGAGGTAGATGTCGATCGCTGCGTAGAAGTCGAGCCCCTGGATCGCCCGGTCCAGGGAGGCTCCGTCGGGTGTCGACAGCACCGGGTTGCCGGCGACGGTGAGCAGCGCCCGGACCTGGCCCTCGCCCGGCGTCTCGATCTCCTCGCGCAGCACCGCGACCGGCAGCTCGCCGCCGAACTCGGGCACCTGCCGGACCCGCGAGCGGTACCGGTCGTGATGGCCGCGCCCGATCAGCCCGCGCCCGACCGCGTCGATCGCCGGGTTGGTCAGCAGCGCGCCGCCCTCGCGGTCGAGGTTGCCGGTGACCAGGTTGATCATCTGGACCGCCCACTGGCAGAGCGTCCCGAACTCCTGGGTCGACACCCCGATCCGTCCGTACGCCGCCGCGCCGTCCGCGGCGGCGAAGTCCCGTGCGATCCGGCGGATCTCACCGGCCGGAACCCCGCTCGCCTGCTCGGCGAGCTCGGGAGGGAAGCCCGCCACCAGCTCCTCGACACCCGCCAGCCCGTCGACGTACGCCGGCGGCCGGGTCAACCCCTCCGCGAACAGCACGTGCAGCAGCGCGAGCAGCACCCAGGCGTCGGTGCCGGGCCGGACGAAGTGGTGCTCGTCGGCCACCTTCGCGGTCTCGGTGCGCCGCGGGTCGAGGACCACCATCCGGCCGCCGCGGGCGCGCAGCTCGCGCAGCCGGCCGGGGAAGTCCGGGACCGTCATCAGCGAGCCGTTGGACGCCATCGGGTTGGCGCCGAGCACCAGGAAGTAGGACGTGCGGTCGATGTCGGGCACCGGCAGCAGCAGCTGGTGGCCGTAGAGCAGGTAGCCCAGGACCTGGTGGGGGAGCTGGTCGACCGAGGTCGCGCTGAACTTGTTGCGCGTGCGGAACGACTGCGCCAGCGCGACGCCATGGGTCATCGAGCCGAGGCTGTGCACGTTGGGGTTGCCGAGGTAGATCGCCAGCGCGTCCTCGCCGTGCTCGTTGACGGCCCGCGCGAGCCCGTCGGCGACCAGGTCGAGCGCCTCGTCCCAGCCGATCTCCTCCCAGCGCGCGTCGTCGCCGCGGCCGATGCGTCGTACCGGACGGCGCAGGCGGTCCGGGTCGGCGTGGACATCACCGATCGCCACGCCCTTCGGACAGACGTGCCCGCGCGAGAGCGGGTCGTCGGGATTGCCGCGGACGCCGGTCACGGACCCGTCCTCGATGGTCAGCAGCAGGCCACAGGTGGCCTCGCACAGGTTGCACACGCCCACCCGCTGTTCGGCCCGTCGCGTCTCCACCTCGGCATCGTCGCACAGCGATTCGGACCGGCGTCACGTCCGCTGTTAGCCTTGTGCGGTTGCCGTCAGAACGGCCGCGGACCAAGAGAGCTCCAGGATTTCAGGCTGGGGCGCCGCGCAACGAGCGAACAAGGAGTTCCCATGGCAGTCGGTACCGACGCTGAGACCAAGAAGAAGATCATCGCTGAGTACGCCACGACCGAGGGTGACACCGGTTCGCCCGAGGTGCAGATCGCGCTGCTCTCGCACCGCATCAGCCACCTGACCGAGCACCTCAAGAAGCACAAGCACGACCACCACAGCCGTCGTGGCCTGCTCCTGCTCGTCGGCCAGCGCCGCCGTCTTCTCAACTACCTGAAGAAGACCGAGATCGAGCGCTACCGCTCGATTGTCGAGCGCCTCGGCCTGCGCCGCTGATCTCCGCCGCCCGGCGGAGCGTCTCCGGCGTTGCGGGCCCTCGACGGCCCGCTTCGCTTGAAGGCCGCCTTCGGGCCCGCGCCTTGGAGCCGCACGCGCCGGGCGACGGAGATACTCGAGAACGGGTGACCCCTCCGGGTCGCCCGTTCTGCTTTTTCCCTGCCGATCGATAAAGTGGCAGGCGTCATTCAAGTCCGATTCCGCGGGGCAGCGCGTCCCGCACCGCACGAACAAGAGAAAACATTGACTGAACCCGTCATCTCCGAGGTCGAGACCGTTCTCGACAACGGCAAGTTCGGCACCCGCACCATCAAGTTCGAGACGGGCGTCCTCGCCCGCCAGGCCGCCGGTTCGGTGAGCGCCTACCTCGACGGCGACACCATGCTGCTGTCGGCCACGACCGCCGGCAAGCACCCGAAGGACCACTTCGACTTCTTCCCGCTGACCATCGACGTCGAGGAGCGGATGTACGCCGCGGGCCGCATCCCCGGCTCGTTCTTCCGTTCCGAGGGTCGCCCGGGCGAGGACGCGATCCTCGCCTGCCGCCTCATCGACCGTCCGCTGCGCCCGACCTTCAAGAAGGGCCTGCGCAACGAGGTCCAGGTCGTCATCACCGTGATGGCGCTCAACCCCGACACGCCGTACGACGTGCTCGCGATCAACGCCGCGTCGCTGTCCACCCAGCTCTCCGGCCTGCCCTTCAGCGGCCCGGTCGGCGCCACCCGCGTCGCCCTCATCGAGGGCCAGTGGGTCGCGTTCCCGACCCACAGCCAGCTGGAGAAGGCCGTGTTCGACATGGTCGTCGCCGGCCGGGTCACCGAGACCGGTGACGTCGCGATCATGATGGTCGAGGCCGAGGCCACCGAGGAGACCATCGAGCTGGTCCGCGGCGGCGCCCAGGCCCCGACCGAGGAGGTCGTCGCCGGCGGTCTCGAGGCCGCCAAGCCGTTCATCAAGCAGCTGGTCGAGGCCCAGGTCGAGCTCGCCAACGTGGCCGCCAAGCCGGTCCAGGAGTTCCCGATCTTCCTCGACTACGAGGACGACGTCTACGCCGCCGTCGAGGCCGCCACCAAGGACGACCTGCTCGCCGCGATGACCATCGGTGACAAGCAGGAGCGCGAGGCGCGCACCGACGAGCTGAAGGCCGGCCTCCTCGAGAAGCTCGCCGGACAGTTCGAGGGTCGCGAGAAGGAGATCGGCGCGGCCTTCCGCTCGGTCAACAAGCAGGTCGTGCGCGAGCGCGTGCTGCGCGACAAGATCCGCATCGACGGTCGCGGCCTCGCCGACATCCGTCCGCTGCACGCCGAGGTCGACGTGATCCCGCGTGTCCACGGCTCCGCGCTGTTCGAGCGTGGCGAGACCCAGATCCTGGGTGTCACGACCCTCGACATGCTCAAGATGGAGCAGCAGATCGACACGCTGTCGCCGGAGAGCCACCGGCGCTACATGCACAAGTACATCTTCCCGCCGTTCTCCACCGGCGAGACCGGTCGCGTCGGCTCTCCGAAGCGCCGCGAGGTCGGCCACGGCGCGCTCGCGCGGCGTGCGCTGCTGCCCGTGCTCCCGAGCCGCGAGGAGTTCCCCTACGCGATCCGCCAGCTCTCCGAGGCCATGGGCTCCAACGGCTCCACCTCGATGGGCTCGGTCTGCGCCTCGACCCTGTCGCTGCTGCAGGCCGGTGTGCCGCTCAAGGCGCCGGTCGCCGGCATCGCCATGGGCCTCATCTCGGGCGAGATCGACGGCAAGACCGAGTACGTCGCGCTGACCGACATCCTCGGTGCCGAGGACGCGTTCGGCGACATGGACTTCAAGGTCGCCGGCACCAAGGAGTTCGTCACCGCGCTCCAGCTCGACACCAAGCTCGACGGCATCCCGGCCGAGGTCCTCGCCGCGGCGCTGACCCAGGCCCGCGACGCCCGCCTGACGATCCTCGAGGTCATGGGCGAGGCGATCGACGCCCCCGAGGAGATGTCGGTCCACGCCCCGCGGATCATCACCGTCAAGGTGCCCGTCGACAAGATCGGCGAGGTCATCGGGCCCAAGGGCAAGGTCATCAACCAGCTGCAGGACGACACCGGCGCCTCGATCTCGATCGAGGACGACGGCACGGTCTACATCGGTGCGACCAACGGCGAGGCGGCCGAGGCGGCCCGGGCCGCGATCAACGCGATCGCGAACCCGACCATGCCCGAGGTCGGCGAGCGCTACCTCGGCACGGTCGTCAAGACGACCAACTTCGGTGCCTTCATCGCTCTCATGCCCGGCAAGGACGGCCTGCTGCACATCAGCAAGCTGCGTGGCCTCGCCGGTGGCAAGCGCGTGGAGAACGTCGAGGACGTCGTCGCGGTGGGCCAGAAGCTGCAGGTCGAGATCGCCGAGATCGACGACCGCGGCAAGCTGTCCCTCATCCCCGTGGTCGACGAGGCGGACGCCGCCGAGTCGACCGAGGGCGAGGAGTCTGACTCCGAGTGAGCATCACCAGCTCCACGACGGCCGGGCCCCCCGGCGGCGGGCGGCGCGGGGGCGGGGGACGGGGGGGGGGGGGGGGGC
>NZ_JAHTKU010000002.1 GCF_019192965.1 Nocardioides daeguensis | reverse complement strand
TTTGTTTTCTCCCCCGGTGACCCCACCCCCCCCCCCCGCCGGCCCGCCGGGGGGGCGGCGGCCCCCCCCTCGGCCGTTTCCCGTGCGGGAGCGTCGACCCGGACCCTCGAGACCGTGCGCGACCAGGGCGGTCAGGTCACCTCCCTGGTCCGCCGCACCCAGCTGCCGTCGGGGCTGCGCATCGTCACCGAGCAGATGGCCGGGGCACGCTCCGCGGCCGTCGGCGTCTGGGTGGGCGTCGGGTCCCGCGACGAGCGGGCCGCGACCCACGGCGCGTCGCACTTCCTCGAGCACCTGCTGTTCAAGGGCACCACCGAGCGCACCGCACTCGACATCTCCATCGAGCTCGATGCGGTGGGTGGTGAGTTCAACGCGTTCACCGCGAAGGAGTACACCTGCTTCCACGCGCGGGTGCTCTCCGACGACCTGCCGCTGGCGGTCGACGTGCTCGGCGACATGATCACCGGCTCGCTCATCGCGACCCACGACGTCGACGCCGAGCGCGACGTCATCCTCGACGAGATCGCCATGCACGACGACGACCCCGACGACGTCGTGCAGAACCTGTTGGCCGAGCTCGCCTGGGGTGCCGACGCGGCGCTGGGCCGCCCGATCGCGGGGACCACCGGCTCGATCGAGGCGATGACCCCGGCGCAGATCAAGCGCTTCTACCGGCGCCACTACGTGCCGGCCAACACCGTCATCTCGGTCGCCGGCGCGCTCGAGCACGCGGCCGTCGTACGCGCGGTGAAGAAGGCGTTCGGGCGCCACGGCTGGCTCGACGAGCAGGCCGCCCCCCTCGCCCCCCGGACGACGACCGCCCGGCGCCGCCCGAAGGTGCTCGCCGCCGACGGTCGGGTCGACCGGCCCTTCGAGCAGGTCAACCTGGTCCTCGGGCGCGAGGGCCTGACCCGCGACGACGACCGGCGCTACGCCCTCGGCGTGCTCAACACCGCGCTGGGCGGCGGCACGTCGAGCCGGCTGTTCCAGGAGGTCCGCGAGCTGCGCGGGCTGGCCTACTCGGTCTACTCCTTCGCCAGCCACTATGCCGACTCCGGCCTCGTGGGGGTCGCCGTGGGCTGCCTGCCGGACCGCACCGACGAGGTGTTGACGGTGATCCGCGAGCAGCTCGACCTGATCGCTTCCGAAGGGATCAGCGACGACGAGCTGGTCCGCGGCAAGGGGCAGCTGGTCGGCGGGATGATCCTGGGCCTGGAGGACTCCGGCTCACGGATGATGCGCCTGGGCAAGAACGAGCTGGTCAACGGCGAGGTGCTCGGCATCGACGAGGTGATCGCCCGGATCGAGGCGGTCACGCTCGACGACGTCCGCGAGATCGCCGCCGAGGTCTTCGGGCGCCCCGAGCTGCTGGCGCTGGTCGGGCCGGCCTGAGGGAACGGTTCGACTACCGGGATCGTCGCGCTCAGCGCGCGCTGAGGACGGTTCCGGTCGTCGAACCGCCGGCCGGAGGCGTCAGCGACGGCCGATGATGCCGATGACGGGCGGCATCTTGGAGTCGACGATGTAGACGCGGAAGCCGCCGTCGCGCAGCTGCTCGGAGGCCTTGGCGAGGATGTCCGGCACCTGCTCGGGCCGCGAGGTGTCGAAGAACAGGTTGACCGAGCCGCCGGGCATCAGCCGCTCGTGGAGGAGGGCGATCTCCTCGTGCGCGTCGCGCACCCAGAACAGGTTGACGTCGAACGCGAAGACCTTCGTCAGCCGCTTGACCGGCACCCGGAGGGTGGCCAGGTCGATCTGACGCACCGTGAGCTTGCCGGCAGCGATGTGGTCGGCGCAGCGGGCCTTGGTGCGGTCCACGCCGGCCTCGGACCGGTCGATCGCGAACATCTTGCCCTTGCCCTCGAGGCGGCGGCAGATGAGGTCCGCGGCCGCGCCATTTCCGCAGCCGATCTCCAGCACGTGGTCGTTGGGCTGGACGTCCATGAAGTCCACCGCCCATCGGATCCGGGCCGGGATCTTGTTCACCATGGGGGTCAGCCTGCCAGAACGCGTGCCGGGGTGACGCACTACCTTGGTGCCGTGAGTTCACGTGTCGCGGATCAGGGTGCCGCCGAGCGCCTCCAGGTGGGCGTTCTCGGGGCCCGGGGCAAGGTCGGGGCCGAGGTCGTCAAGGCCGTCGAGAGCGCCGACGACCTGGACCTCACCGTGGGTGTCGACCAGGGCGACCCGGTCGCCTCGCTGGTCGACAGCGGGACCCAGGTCGTCGTCGACTTCACCCATCCCGACGTGGTGATGGACAACCTGCGCTTCTGCATCGAGAACGGCATCCACGCCGTCGTCGGTACGACGGGCTTCGACGACGCGCGCCTCGAGACGCTGCGCGGGTGGCTGGCCGAGAGCCCCGGCACCGGTGTCCTCATCGCCCCCAACTTCTCCATCGGCGCGATCTTGATGATGCGGTTCTCCGCCATCGCCGCGCCCTTCTTCGAGTCGGTCGAGGTCGTCGAGCTGCACCACCCGACGAAGGCCGATGCCCCGAGCGGCACCGCCAGCCGGACGGCGGAGCTGATCGCGGCCGCCCGCCGTGAGGCCGGCAGCGCGCCGATCCCCGACGCGACCAGCACCGGTCTCGAGGGCGCCCGCGGCGCCGACGTCGACGGCGTCCGCGTCCACAGCGTGCGCGTGCGTGGCCTGGTCGCCCACCAGGAGGTCATCCTGGGCGGCCTGGGGGAGACCCTCACCATCCGCCACGACTCGCTCGACCGGGTCTCGTTCACGCCCGGCGTGCTGACCGGCGTGCGCAGGATCGGCTCGTTCCCCGGCCTCACCGTCGGGCTCGAGCACTTCCTCGACCTGGGTTGAGCCGGCGCCCGGGCGCCCGGGCGTGGCGGACGGGACGTCGAGAGATTTCTCCGATGGCCCCATCGGAAGTTCGGTGGCTCGGGGGCTCGGGCTCGGACGGTCCTTCCGGTTTAATCGAGTAAGTCACTCGACTTTAATCCGAAGGAGTTCTTCGTGACGCTCACAACCGACGCCCCGGGCAGCGTGGACCGCGACGGCCGGCCCACCACCCCCTCGGAGTGGATCGCCCGCGCCCGGGAGGTGGCCAGCCAGCTGGCGGTTGACGCCGTCGAGCGCGACCGGGCCAACCAGCCGCCGGTAGCCGAGGTGGCCCTCCTCAAGCGGTCCGGCCTCGTCACGCTCCTCGGGCCGAGCCAGTACGGCGGCGCACAGCAGGACTGGACGACCGCGCTCCAGGTGGTCCGAGCCGTGTCGGCCGGGGACGGCTCGATCGGTCAGCTGCTCGGCTACCACTACCTGTGGTCGTGGGCCGCCCGCCTCGTCGGCACGCCCGAGCAGATCGAGGCGGTCGAGCAGGCTGCCACCACGGAGCAGTGGTTCTACGGGGGAGCGGTCAACCCGCGCGACTCGGACCTGGCCATTCGCGTCGAGGGTGACGAGCTGGTGTTCTCCGGCGAGAAGTCGTTCTCGACCGGCGGTCGGATCTCCGACGCCACCGTGCTCGAGGGCGTCATCGAGGGCACCGACCAGCATGTCTTCGCGATCGTGCCCACCAAGCAGCCCGGCATCCGCTTCAAGGGCGACTGGGATGCGCTCGGCCAGCGCCTGACGGAGAGCGGCGGCGTCGTCATCGACGGCGTGCGGGTGCCCTGGGCGGCCGCCGCCGGGTACGTCGAGGAGGACGGTCGCCACGTGTTCGTCCCGCGTGTCTACAACACGCTCAACGTGCCGCTGATCCAGATCATCTTCGCGAACATCTACGTCGGCATCGCCGAGGGCGCACTCGCCACCGCCGCCACCTACACGCGCGAGAAGACCCGTGCCTGGCCGTACACGCCTGACCTGAAGAGCCGCGCCGCCGACGAGTTCTACGTCGTCGAGACCTATGGCGAGCTCCGCTCGAAGCTCTGGGCGGCCGAGGCCCTCACCGACCGGGCCGCGACGTACATCGAGGCGATCAACGCCCATGCCGACTCCGTCACCGAGCGCGAGCGCGGCGAGGCCGCGGTCGTGGTCGCCGCGGCCAAGCAGGTCGCGATCGAGGTCGGCCTGGAGATCGGCCAGCGGGTGTACGACGTCACCGGTGCACGCGCGACCGCCAGCAGCGTCGGGCTGGACATCTTCTGGCGCAACATCCGCACCCACAGCCTCCACGACCCGGTCGCCCACAAGCGTGCGGAGGTCGGTCGCTACGCCTTGCTCGGCGAGATCCCCGAGCCGACCTGGTACACGTGAGGGGCGCGACGATGAGTGTTCACGGACCCGCGCACGACAGCCCGACCTATCGCCGCCTGCGGGATCGCTTCGCCCCCGTCCTCGAGTCGATCGCCCAGGGCGCGTTGCAGCGCGAGCTGGATCGAGAGCTTCCGCACGAGCAGGTGCGGGCGCTCAAGGAGGCCGGCTTCGGTGCCGTCCGAGTCCCCGTCGAGGCCGGTGGTTCCGGCGCGTCGGTGGTCGACCTGACCGCGCTCTGGATCGATCTCGCCGCCGCTGACAACAACCTGGCGCAGGCGCTGCGTGGTCATGCCGCCCTGGTCGAGGACCGGCTCTGGCAGCACGCCCGCGGGGACGGTCAGGCTCGGTGGTTCGCGCGCTTCGTGGCCGGTGAGATCGCCGGCAACGCCTGGTCGGAGGTCGGTTCGACGTCGATCGACTCGCAGCGCACCGTCCTGACGCCTGTCGAGGACCGGTCGGCGGGCGACTGGGTGGTCGACGGCACGAAGTACTACTCGACCGGGTCGATCTTCGCCGAGTGGGCCGACGTCTACGCGCGCCGCGTGCTGCCGGAGGGGGGTGAGGACTTCGCCATCGCCCTGGTCGACCTGCGCTCACCCGGCGTGTCGGTCGTCGACGACTGGGACGGTTTCGGCCAGCGCGGCACGGGCAGCGGCACCGCGACCTTCGCCGGCGTACTGGTGCCCGGTGAGGACGTGCTGCCGTTCGGTGAGCGCTTCGTCTACCAGACGGCGCTGTACCAGCTGAACCTGCTCGCCACACTGGCCGGCATCGGCCGGGCGGCGCTCACCGACGTGGTGGAGCAGGTACGGCGGCGCACCCGCAACTTCTCCCACGCCAACGCGGAGCGTGTCCGGGACGACCCGCAGGTGCTCGCCCGGGTCGGCGAGATCGCCGCGCGCGTGTACGCCGCGGAGGCGGCCACCCTGCGGGTGGCCGCCGCCGTCCAGCGGGTGGCGGACGCTCAGGGATCGGCCGAGGAGAATGCGCTCAACGAGGCTGCGGAGGTCGAGTCCGCGGCCGCGCAGGTCGTCGTGTCGGACCTGATCCTCAGCGCTGCCAGCGACCTGTTCGACACCCTGGGGGCCTCGAGCACCTCGACGGCGCTCGCGCTGGACCGACACTGGCGCAACGCCCGCACCGTCGCCTCCCACAACCCGCGGATCCTCAAGCAGCGGGTCGTCGGCGCCCACCTCGTCAACGGCACGCCGCCGCCGTACGCGTGGGCGATCGGTCGCACCGAGCGCGGTGCAGATCCGGTCGCGGATCCGGTCTCGTCCCCGGCTTGAACGACCCGGGCCATCGGGTGCACAGCCGGCTATGCCAGGGCGGTGTGCAGCCGTACCTGCTTGAGCGTCGTTCCGGCCTCGTCGGCGAGCTCCCGGCTCGCCCCGTCCGCGTCCCAGCCGGCGCTGGTCAGGAACGCCCGCAGCACGTCGTCGGTCGCCTCGATCCAGCACACCGCACGGGTGAAGCCGTCGGCCTGGAGCGTGTCGGCGCAGGCCTGGAGCAGCCGCGAGCCGTGCCCCGCGCGGGTGACGTCCGGTCCGATCGTGAACTCCGCCATCTCGCCGTCGGTGGCCGGGTCGGCATCGGGATCCGTGTTCGGTCCGGTCAGCGCGAAGCCGACGACCTGGTCGCCCGCGAGCGCCACGAGAGCACGGTGGCGAGCCTCCGGCGGCCGGGAGAGGGACTGGCGCCAGGCGGCGGCGAGGGTGTCGCCGTCGAGCGCCGGGTCGGCGTCGTACCGCAGCTGCCAGGCGCGGAGCTGGACAGCGGCGATCCCGGGGGCGTCGGCGGGCCAGGCGACCCGGACGGAGACGTCGGCAACGACCATGCCCGTCATCTTGTCAGGGGGCCGGTCTGGTGCCACCCCCTAGGGTCGTGGGCATGGAGATTCGCAACCTCGGGGCGAGTGGCCTCCGCATCTCGGCCATCGCCTACGGCAACTGGATCACCCACGGCTCCCAGGTCGAGGAGGGCGGCGCGCTGGCCTGTGTGCGCCGCGCGCTCGACGAGGGGATCACCACCTTCGACACCGCCGACGTCTACGCCAACACCGCCGCCGAGACCGTGCTCGGCCGGGCGCTGGCGGGGGAGCGGCGCGAGGGCCTCGAGATCTGCACCAAGGTCTTCTGGCCCACCGGCCCCGGGAAGCACAACGACCACGGCCTGTCCCGCAAGCACATCCTGGAGTCGATCGACGGGTCGCTGCGCCGGCTCGGCACCGACTACGTCGACCTCTACCAGGCACACCGCTACGACCACGAGACGCCGCTCGAGGAGACCATGGTCGCCTTCGCGGACGTCGTGCGCTCCGGCAAGGCCCTCTACATCGGCGTCTCGGAGTGGCGGGCCGAGGAGATCCGCGCGGCCGCCGAGCTGGCCCGCGAGCTGCGGGTCCCGCTCGTCTCCAACCAGCCGCAGTACTCCATGCTGTGGCGGGTCATCGAGGCCGAGGTGGTCCCGACGTCGAAGGAGCTCGGGATCGGACAGATCGTGTGGTCGCCGATCGCGCAGGGCGTGCTGACCGGCAAGTACCGGCCGGGCCAGGCGCCGCCGGCCGGCTCCCGCGCGACCGACGAGAAGGGTGGCGCCGACGACATCAGCCGGTGGCTGCGCGACGACGTGCTCGAGCGGGTGCAGCTGTTGCGCCCCGTCGCCGACCAGGCCGGGCTGTCCCTCGCGCAGCTGGCGGTCGCCTGGGTGCTGCAGAACGACAACGTCTCGGCGGCCATCATCGGCGCCAGCCGGCCCGAGCAGGTCACCGAGAACGTCAAGGCCGCGGGCGTCACGCTGGACGCCGACACGCTGGCCGCGATCGACCGGGTCCTCGCCGGTGTCGTCACCACCGATCCCGCGCTGACCCGCTCGCCGCGGCGCTCGGAGGTCCTCGGCTGAGCCGTTCCCGGCTGCTCAGAGGGTGAACACGTAGCGGCTGGTCGGCACCAGGTCGAGGCCCTCGGCGGCGCCGAACCGGGCGCAGCTGTCCATCAGCGTGGTGAACCGGCGCTGGAGCTCCTCCTCGTCGCCCCGGCTGCCGTAGAACGCGTGCGGGTCGGCCATCGCCGCCATCGGGAACAGCTCCTCGACGATGCCGCTCACGTCCCTCCCGCCGTCGGTCAGGTGCTCGACGACCGGGTTCTGCACGTAGCCGAAGGTGCCCTGGGTGTCGATCGCGACCTGCGTGTGCCGGTCCAGCCAGTCCGAGCGCCACGCGGCGTGGGACATCGCCTCCGGGCGGCGCAGGAACGCCAGGTTCGCCAGCGCGTCGGCCCGGACGCCGTCCGGCACCGCGGGCGGTGCCAGTGGCGCACGCTCCTCGACCGACCAGGCGTACGCGTCGGGGTCGTGCCGCCGTACGACGGCGAGGAGGGGTGTGGGGTCCTGCTCGGTCCACACCGTCACCACGGCCGTGATCGGCGTGCCGGGGCCGAACCTCATCGCCGGCGCGACCGCGTCGTCGTCGAGGTTCACCTGGAGCCGGAAGGCGCCGGTCGCGGCGACCTGCGCACGGAATGCGGGCTCGATCAGCGCGGGACCGGCCCCGTGCAGGGCGGCGATGACCTTCATGCGCGGAAACCTAGCGGATGCTTGGTCGCCGGTCCGCGAGAAGTGCTACCTGTCGTAGTCCTCGGGCAACGGCTGGCCGATCTTCACGCGGGCCTTGGGCAGGCGCATGAACTTCATCTGCATCGACCGGGTCAGCGCGTAGTAGGTCGTGCCCTTGAGGGGCTCGTCGGGGAAGCGCTGCTTCAGCTCGCGACGCAGCCGGAACCGGAGCACCAGCATGTCGGTCACCACGAACAGCACGGTGGCGAGCAGGACCATGCTGCTGGCCTGCACGAGCGCCGAGCTGCCGGTGTAGCCGAGCATCAGGCCGATGATCATCAGCGGGATGACCAACTCGACGATGGAGAACCGCCGGTCGACGTAGTCGCGGATGAACCGGCGTACGCGGCCCTTGTCGCGCGGTAGGAAGTAGCGCTCGTCGCCGCTCTTCATGCCCTGGCGGATCTTGCGGCTCTCCTCGGCGCGGAACTCGCGCTGGCGGCGCGAGGCCTCGCGACGGTCGGCGGGCGCCTTGGCGCGCGCCTTCGCGGCGGCCTCGGCCTCCTTGCGGGTGGGCGTCGGCCGGCCCTTGCCGCCGGCCTTGCCCTCGGCCGCGACCGGGGCGGTCGGCTCGGGTGCGGTGGGCGACTTGGTGCGCTTGAACACGATCAGGCCTTCCGGACCACGCTGGACTTCAGCTGCATCGGGCCGAAGCCGTCGACCTTCGCGTCGATGTCGTGGTCGCCCACGCCCTGCACGAGGCGGATGCCTCGCACCTTGGTGCCGGACTTGATGGGCTTGGGGGCGCCCTTGACCGGCAGGTCCTTGACGATGATGACGTCGTCGCCGTCGGCGAGCGGGGTGCCGTTCACGTCCTTGACCAGGCTGGCCTCGGCCTCGGCGGCGGCCTCGGCGGCGGCCTCGGAGGGCGACCACTCGTGGGCGCACTCCGGGCAGACGAGCAGGTCGCCCATCTCGTAGGTGTACTCGCTCGAGCACTCCGGGCAGGCGGGCAGGGTGTCAGTCACGGTGGGACTTTCCGGGCAGGTCCAGCATCCGCTGGAGGGCGGTCAGGGCATCGGTCTCGGTCTGCGGGTCGACCTCGATCTGGTTGACGACGACCCCGTCGACCAGGTTCTCGAGCGCCCACACGAAGTGGGGGAGGTCGATCCGGTTCATCGTCGAGCAGTAGCAGACGTTGCGGTCCAAGAACATGATGTTCTTGTCCGGGTGCGCGTTGGCCAGGCGCTGCACGAGGTTGAGCTCGGTGCCGATGGCCCAGCTCGAGCCGGCGGGCGCCGCCTCGATGGTCTTGATGATGAACTCGGTGGACCCGACCAGGTCGGCCTTGAGGACGACCTCGTGCTGGCACTCGGGGTGGACCAGGACGTTGAGGTCCTCGACCTTGGCGCGCAGCTCGTCGATGACCTCCGCGGAGAACCGGCCGTGGACCGAGCAGTGGCCCTTCCACAGGATCATCCGGGCACCGGCGAGCTCCTCGGCGGTGAGCCCGCCGTTGGGGAGCAGCGGGTTCCACACGACGCACTCGTCGAGGGAGTAGCCGAGCTGGAGGACCGCGGTGTTGCGGCCGAGGTGCTGGTCGGGCAGGAACAGGACCTTCGTGTCCTCGCCCTTCTGGGCGAACGCCCAGTCGAGGGCCACCTCGGCGTTGGAGGAGGTGCACACGACGCCGCCGTTGCGCCCGCAGAACGCCTTGATGGCGGCGCTGGAGTTCATGTAGGTGACCGGGACCACCACGTCCTGCATGCCGGCGGTCGCGAGGGCCTCCCAGGCGCGCTCCACCTGGGCGATCCGCGCCATGTCGGCCATCGAGCAGCCGGCGGCGAGGTCCGGGAGGATCACCTTCTGCTCGGGACCGGTCAGGATGTCGGCGGACTCGGCCATGAAGTGCACGCCGCAGAAGACGATGTACTCCGCGTCCGGACGCGCCGCCGCGTCGCGGGCCAACTTGAAGGAGTCGCCGGTGACGTCGGCGAACTGGATGACCTCGTCGCGCTGGTAGTGGTGCCCGAGCACGAACAGCCGGTCGCCCAGCTTCTCCTTGGCCGCGCGGGCCCGCGCCACGAGGTCCGGGTCCGAGGGCGCCGGCAGGTCGCCGGGGCAGTCGACGCCGCGTTCGGAGAGCGCGTCCGTGCCGCGGCCCAGGGGCAGCAGCGGGAGGTCCACGGTGGTCATGGCCTCATCCTAGGTCGGGCGCGGATCCCGACGTTCCCCGGCCAGCCCCCGTGAGCACCGGCGAATAGTCACGGTCGAACCCGGAACGGCGCACCGCTCCCGTGGACAGGATCAGGCGTTCGTCCACCACCCAGCCTCACCAAGGGGTCCCCATGAAGCTGTCCACCGAGTCCGAAGCCGTCGTCGCCGCCACCGCGGGCGCCGTCGCCGAGCACGCCGAGGCGATCACCCGCGTCTTCTACCCGGACATGTTCGCCGCCCACCCGGAGCTGCTCGACGTGTTCAACCGGGCGAACCAGGCGGTCGGCGAGCAGCCGAAGGCGCTCGCCGCGTCGGTCGTCGCCTTCGCCGTCCAGCTCATCGACCCGGATGCTCCGGACTTCGGTCCGGTGCTGCGCCGCATCGCCCACAAGCACGTCTCCCTGGGCATCCACGCCGCCCAGTACACGATCGTGGGGCACCACCTGCTCAAGGCGGTCAAGACGGTGCTGGGTGACGCGGTCACGCCGGAGGTCGCGGCCGCCTGGGACGAGGTGTACTGGCTCTTCGCCACCGCCCTGATCGCCGAGGAGGCCCGCCTGTACGCCGGCCAGGGCACCGATCCGGCCCACCCGTGGCGTCCGCACCGGGTCGCCGAGCGGGTCGAGGAGTCCGAGGACGTGTTCTCGCTCGTGCTCGTCCCCCTCGAGGGCGAGGTCCTCCCGCACCGCACCGGCCAGTACGTCGCGATCGCCGTCGACCTGCCCGACGGCACCCGGCAACCGCGCCAGTACACGATCTCCTCCGGCCCGGGCAACGACTCGCTGCGAGTGACGATCAAGCGGATGCGCGGCATCGACGGCGCCCCCGACGGCCAGGTGTCCGGCTGGCTGCACGAGCACGCCGTCCCCGGCGCCGTCCTGGACGTCTCCCAGCCCTGCGGCGACGTCGTGCTCGACGAGTCCGACGTCCCCCTGGTGCTGGTGTCCGCCGGCATCGGCATCACGCCGGTGGTGGCGATCATGGCGGACCTGTCGCGCCGCCAGCCGTCCCGGACGGTGCGGCTGTTCCACGCCGACCGGTCCCACGACGACCACACCCTCTACCGGGAGCTGCGGCGCAAGGTGCTGGCGATGACGGACGCCCGCGCGCAGAACTGGTACGAGGAGGGTGCCGAGGCCGCGCCCACCCTGCACCCGGCACGGGCGGGCTACATGGACCTCTCGGACGTGGAGATCCCGGAGCGGGCCCAGGTGGTGATGTGCGGCCCGATCCCGTTCATGCAGGAGGCGCGCCGGACGCTGATCGGGCAGGGCGTGCAGTCGGCCAACATCCACTACGAGGTGTTCGGGCCCGACCTGTGGGCGCAGCAGCCCGCCTGACCCGGCCTGACCCGGCCGGACCCGGCCGCCCTCAGCCGGCGGTGTCGGTGCGGCGGAGCCGGACCACGCAGGACGCCGGGGTGACGAACGGCTGCAGGGTGCCCAGCTCCAGCGGCCCGGGCACCTGCGCGAGCATCGACTCGACCAGTCGGGTGTGGACCGAGCACACCATCGGCCGCTCCTCGGCACTCACGTCGCCGTAGTGGCACGGAGTCAGCCCGATCGTCAGGTCCTCGACGTCGACCACGGGCTCCAGGCCGGTGTCGTCGAGGTGCTCGTAGAGCACGTCGAGCTGGTGGGCGGCCCGCGGACCGAGCGTCGAGCCGTGATCGGGATGCGGGGCGACCTTGCGCAGCAGGTCGCCCCGCTGGGTGGCCTCCGCGGCCCGCTGCGCCGCGCGAGGGTTCTGCCGGGTGTCGCGCACGGGGAAGAACGCGATCGGCGGGCGTCCGCGCCGACGGGTGGCGACGGTGTGACGGGCGACCAGTCCCTCGTCCTCGAGCACGCGGAGGTGGTCGCGCGCGGTGTTGACGTGCAGTCCCGTCGCCTCGGCGACGTCGGCCAGCCGGCTGCCGGGCCGGTGTTGGACGGCCCGCAGCACCTTCAGCCGGCCCAGCGGGGTGAGGCCGCGGAAGTCGTGTGCACGGCGAGGCATGGGGCTCCCTGATCGGAGGCGACCCGGTGGTCGCACCAACGGGCCCATCGTATCGCCGTCACAGCAGCGCCCCGTGGTGCACGTACGGCGCCGGCGGGCTCATGCCGCGCAGGCCGAGGAACCCGCGGGCGACCGGGTCCATCCGTGCGGCCAGCGCGACCTCGACCGCCCAGTAGTTCGCCGAGGTCACGTGGGCGACCTCGTAGTGCCCCTCGGCACCGGCGAGGCACTCCCACAACAGGGTGCGGGCGGTGTCGTCGTCGCTGGCGGCGAGCAGCGCCAGGACCCGGCCGTCGGTGTACGCATAGCCGGCACGGTCGGTCGTGACGACCAGCATGCCGGCGGCCATGAGCCGCTCGTGGTCGGGACCGTGCGGGCCGCCACGGTGGGAGCGGTCGAGGTCGTCCATCCACCCGAGGTCGCCCGGACCGCCGTCGCGCACGCCGGTGACCGCCGGGAGGGCGGACCGGTCGACAGCGCCGTGCAGGGTGAGCTGGGGGTGCAGCCGGAACCCGGCGTGGTGGTAGCGGCGCAGGGCCCGCGGGTCGACGGAGGCGGCGAGCATCCCGCGAGGCGCGTCGGCGCCGTACGCCACCGCTGCCTCGAGGACCCGGGCGCCGATCCCGGCGCCCTGCCGGCCCGGCTGCACCGCGAAGGTCGCCAGGCACCAGACCTGCTCCCGGAGGTAGCCGGTGGCGAAGCCGACCACCTCGCCGTCGCACTCGGCGACCCATGAGCCGCCGGGGTCGGAGGCGAGGAAGGCGCGGGTGCGGGCCGCCCAGGCCGCGCTGTGCTCGGGGGAGCGTCGCTGGGGCGCGGGAGCCGAGGGAGGCCGGTGTGCGGCGTCGAGGGCGAAGAAGGCGTCGTCACTGATCCGCTCGGCCAGGGGCACGTCGGGGTCGGCCATCGGTCGGATCAGCACGTCCTGCACACCCGCGACCGTAGACGTCCACCATGATGGGACGCATGCGGATTCTGGTCGCCCCCGACAAGTTCGCGGGCACCCTGACGGCGGTCGAGGCGGCCGAGGCGATCGCGGCCGGCTGGCACCGGCACGCTCCGGACGACGAGGTGGTGCTCGCCCCCATGTCGGACGGCGGGCCCGGCTTCGTCGACGTGCTGCACGCGACCCTCGGCGGCGAGCTGCTGGCCGTCGTGGCGGAGGCGCCCCAGGGCCACGAGGTGCCGGCCACGATCCTCCTGGTCGGCGACACCGTCTACATCGAGAGCGCGCAGGTGTGTGGGGTCCACCTCACCGGCGGCCGGCTCGGCGAGTTCGGTACGACGGTCGGGGTCGGCCGGCTGCTCCTCGAAGCCGTCAACGCCGGCGCACGCCGGGTGGTCGTCGGGCTCGGCGGGTCCGGCACCAACGACGGCGGTGCCGGGCTGCTCGCCGCCCTCGGCGCCGACGCCGACGTCGCCCTCGACGTCGGTGGGATCTTCCTCGACGGCGTGACCCGGGTCGACCTCAGCATCCCCCGGGGCCTGGTCGACGGCGTCGAGATCGTCGCGGCGACCGACGTCGACAACCCGCTCACCGGCCTGTTCGGGGCGAGCAAGACGTTCGGTCCTCAGAAGGGTCTCGACGAGGAGACCCAGGTGCTGCTCGACGGCTTCCTCGACAGGTTCGCGGCCGCGACCGACCGCAGGACCGCGCTCGAGCCGGGCGCGGGCGCGGCCGGCGGCCTCGGCTTCGCCCTCATGCTGCTCGGCGGCACCCGGGTGTCGGGGATCGAGCTGGTCGCGGAGGCGGTCGGCCTCGTCCGGCAGGCCGGCGACGCCGACCTGGTGATCACCGGCGAGGGGGCCTTCGACTTCAGCAGCCGGGCCGGCAAGGTCCCGGCCGGCGTCGCGGCGATCGCCGCCGACGCGTTGCGCCCGTGCGTGGCTCTCGCCGGCCAGGTCCTGGTCGGCTCCCGCGAGATGCGCGCGCTCGGCATGGACGCGGCGTACTCGCTCGTCGACGCCGTGGGGGAGCAGCGGGCCTTCGCCGACCCGGCGGGCTCGCTGACCGAGCTCGCCGCCCGGGTGGCGCGCACCTGGTCGAGCTGAACCGACCGACCCCCTCGCCTCGGACCTGGAACGTGTTCTAGATTGCCCGGGTGACGGACATCAGGACGCGCTTCGACGCGCTGCGGACCGCCGGGCACGCGGATCCCGCCGACCTCGACGCCCTCTGGGCGGATCTCGCGACCGTGGAGGTGGAGGAGATGCTCGGCGCCTGGCGGGGCGGTGACTTCGCCACCGGGCACGTCGTCAGCACCGTGCTGGAGAAGGTGCGCTGGCACGGCAAGCGCTTCGAGGGCCCGCTCGAGGCGGTCCCGCTGGTCTGCCGGGGCGAGGACGGCGAGCTCTACTCCAACCTCGCGGCCGGTGGCGGCGGCGAGGCGTCGCTGTGGCCGGTCGGCTTCCGCGGGGAGGTCACCGCGACCATGGTCTACGACAAGCTGCCCGTCTTCGACCACTTCAAGAAGGTCGACGACGACACCGTCATGGGCATCATGAACGGCAAGCTCGCGTCCACCTTCGGCATCGACGACCTCTACTACTTCTGGCTGGAGCGTGACGCATGAGGACGACTGCCTACCTCGTCGAGGAGCCCGGGGGCGACTTCGTCGCCGCCGAGGTCGAGCTCGACGAGCCCCGTGACGACGAGGTGCTGGTCCGGATCGTCGCGACCGGCCTGTGCCACACCGACCTGACGGTCCCGACCATGTTGCCGCAGGAGATGCTGCCGACGGTGGTCGGTCACGAGGGCACCGGTGTGGTCGAGAAGGTCGGCGCCGCCGTCGCCGGCATCGAGGTCGGCGACCATGTCGTGCTGAGCTTCCGCTCCTGCCGGCAGTGCGCCCCGTGCCGCGCCGGCGACGTCGGGTACTGCGAGCAGTCCCTGCTGCTCAACTACATGGGCATGCGCGCCGACGGCTCGACCACGATGAGGCGGGCCCTCGCCGACGGGCACAGCCAGACGGTCTTCGGCAGCTTCTTCGGCCAGTCCAGCCTGGCCCGCCACGCGCTCGCGTACGCCGACAACTGCGTCGTCGTCGACAAGTCCCTCGACCTGACCCGGCTGGCGCCCTTCGCCTGCGGCTTCCAGACCGGGGCCGGCACGGTGCTCAATGTCCTCGACCCCGCGCCCGGCGACAGCATCGTCGTGTACGGCGCCGGCGCGGTCGGCCTCGCCGCCGTCGCCGCCGCCCGGGGCGCCGGCGTGGAGAGCGTGGTCGCCGTCGACCCGGTCGCCTCCCGGCGCGAGGTGGCCGAGGGCTACGGGGCGACCGCGCTCGACCCGACCGAGGAGGGTGCGGCGCCCGTCGAGGACCGGGTCCGCGAGCTGACCGGCGGCGGGGCGACGTACGCCGTCGACACGACCGCCATCCCGGCCGTCGTGCTGCAGGCGCAACGCTCGCTGCGGCCCCGCGGTGTGCTGGTCGCACTGGGCCTGGGCGCGCCGGAGTACACGATCGACGCGATCGACCTGCTCCAGTCCGGCAAGATCATCCGCTCCTCGATCGAGGGGGAGGCCGACCCGCTGGTCACCATCCCCGAGCTGATCGCGCTGCGGGCGGCGGGGAGGTTCGACGTCGACCGCCTCGTGACGACGTACCCCTTCGAGAAGATCGCCGACGCCGTCGCCGACTCGCGGGCGGGAACCGTGGTCAAGCCGGTCCTCGTGTGGTCCTGAGCGGGTTTGCGGGGAATAACCACGACTGTGCGACCATTGGGGTGGTCGAACACCCTTCGGCTAGACAGCCTTGACAGACCTGGAGTGAGCATGAGCGACAGCTGCTGCGGAGGCGGCCACAGCCACGAGGCCCCCGGCACCACCACGACGGTTGCGGCCCCCGTGGACCTCGACCGCCGTGAGGACCAGATCAACCTGAGCCCGGTGGCGGCCACGAAGGTGAAGAGCCTGCTCGAGCAGGAAGGTCGCGACGACCTCTCCCTGCGGATCTCGGTGCAGCCGGGTGGCTGCTCGGGCCTGCGCTACCAGCTCTTCTTCGACGAGCGCACCCTCGACGGTGACGTCGTCACCGACTTCGACGGCGTGGCCGTCGTCGTCGACCGGATGAGCGTGCCCTACCTCAACGGTGCGGTGATCGACTTCGTCGACACCATCGAGAAGCAGGGCTTCACGATCGACAACCCGAACGCCACGGGTTCCTGCGCCTGCGGCGACTCGTTCCACTGACGGGTTGAGTTGCCACTTTCTCACCGTTGAGATGCCAGAACCGCACGGGTCACCCGTGCGGTTCTGGCATTTCAAGCGCGAGAAAGTGGCAACTCAACGTTCAGTCGAGGTGGAGGTGCAGCGCGTTCGCGAGGCGCTGGGCGGCCTCGGAGATCTGGATGTCGCGCTTGGCCACCTCGCGGGGGCGCTCGTCGAAGTGGATGCTGGGGGCAGGACGGGTGGCCTTGACGGCGGCGTCCTGGAGGCGGCGGCTCACCGCCTGGCAGTCGGCGATCAGGTCGGCGGGGGCAGCGATCTCTTCGTACGGCGGCATGTCCTCGACGCTAGGCGTTACTTTCGGGTAGACCCAGAGGGAACGCCGTCGCGACGGCTACCGCTGGGTTAACCTTTCGTATCGTGACTGCACCCACGGGCTCCCTCCTGATCGCCGGCTCGATCGCCACCGACCACCTGATGACCTTCGCCGGCAGGTTCGCCGACTCGCTGGTCGTCGAGCAGCTCGACAAGCTGTCGGTCTCCTTCCTGGTCAACGACCTCGAGATCCGCCGCGGCGGCGTGGCCCCCAACATGTGCTTCGGCCTGGCCCGGCTCGGTCTGCGCCCGGTGCTCGTCGGCGCCGCGGGCGAGGACTTCGCCGACTACCGCTCGTGGCTCGAGCGCCACGGCGTCGACTGCGACTCCGTGCACATCTCGGAGAACAAGCACACCGCCCGCTTCGTGTGCACCACCGACACCACGATGGCCCAGTTCGCGTCCTTCTACCCGGGTGCGATGAGCGAGGCCAGCCAGATCGAGCTGCACCCGATCGTCGAGCGCGTCGGCGAGCCGACCTACGTCCTCATCGGCGCCGACGACCCCGACGCCATGAAGCGGCACACCGAGGAGTGCCGCCAGCGCGGCTACGCCTTCATCGCCGACTGCTCCCAGCAGCTCGCGTTCGCCGAGGGCGACCTGATCCGCGACCTGATCGACGGCGCCGCGATCCTGTTCTCCAACGAGTACGAGTCGCACGTCATCGAGAAGAAGACCGGCTGGAGCGCCGAGGAGGTCCTCTCCAAGGTGGGCCTGCAGGTCACCACGCTCGGTAAGGACGGGGTGCGGGTCACCTCCAGCGACGGCACCTCGTTCGAGGTCCCGGCGGCCAAGGACGTCGCCGCACTCGAGCCCACCGGCGTCGGCGACGCGTTCCGGGGCGGGTTCCTGGCCGCTCTGACGTGGGGCACCTCGCTCGAGCGGGCCGCCCAGGTCGGCTGCGTGCTCGCCGCCTACGTCGTCGAGACGGTCGGCACCCAGGAGTACGACTTCACCCACGAGCAGTTCGTGGCCCGGATCCGCGACTCGTACGGCGCCGAGGCGGCCGACGAGGTCGCCAAGCACCTCGAGGTCAGCTGACTCGTCGGACCACGTAGCGGGGCGCGCCGTCGGCGGCGCGCTCCTCTCCGACGTACTCCTGCCCGCGCATCCGGCACCAGGCCGGCACGTCGTGCCGCGCCGCCGGGTCGTGGGCGACGACGGCGAGCTGGTCGCCGACCTCCACCGACGGCAGCGCCTTCGCCAGCTCGATGATCGGCCGCGGGCAGGGCAGGTCGCGGCAGTCGATCTCGGTCGTCCTCACAGGCCCGCCTCCGCCCGGATCCGGCCGACCTCGTCGGCAAGTGCGCCGCAGAACGCCTCGACCTCCTCGGCCGTGGTGTCCCGGCCGAGCGAGACCCGCACGTTGCCGTGGGTGAGTGCTCCCATCGCGGCCAGCACGTGGCTCGGCTCGAGGGTGGAGGCGGTGCAGGCCGAACCGCTGGCGACGCCGAATCCCCGGCGGGCGAGCGCCGAGACGATCTCGTCGCCGCCGACGTAGAGGCACGAGAAGGTCACCAGGTGGGGGAGCCGGGCCACCGGGTCGCCGACGACCTCGGTGTCGGGCAGGTTCGCGGCGGCCGCCCGGATCCGGTCGACCAGCGCGTGCTGCCGGGCCGCGACCTCCTCCCGCTCCGCGAGGACGGCCTGCAGCGCGGCGGCCGCGGCGAGCGCGGCCGGGACGTCCGGGAACCCGCCCAACTGGTCCAGGCCGTCATCGCCCGGGAACGGGTTGGTCCACCGGGTGCCGCGGCGCACCACCAGCACGCCGACGCCGGCCGGCCCGCCCCACTTGTGCGCCGACGCGGTGAGCGCGTCCCAGCGTCGGGGAAGCGGTGCGTGTCCGGCAGCGGCGGCCGCGTCCACGAGCAGGGGTACGCCGGCCGGCAGGTCGAGGTCGTCGACGCGCTGCACCGTCCCGACCTCCTGGTTGGCGGCCTGGAGCGCCACCGCGCCCACCCCGGCCTCGCGTGCTCCCGCGGCCATCGCGGCCAGGTCGACGTGGCCGAGCGCGTCGACAGGGATGCGGCGGTGGGCAGGGGAAGGACGCCACGCGGCGGCGTGCAGCACCGCGGAGTGCTCGACGGCGCCGTGGACGATCCCGTCGCGGCCCGTGGCGGCGGTCAGGCCCAGCAGCCCCCGGTGGACGGCGTCGGTGCCGGAGGCGGCGAAGCCCACCTCGTCGGGCCGGGCGCCGAGGCACTGCGCCACGACCGCCCGTGCGTTGTCGAGGAGCAGCCGCGCGTCGCGCCCGGCGGCATGCAGGCGCCGCGGGTCGCCGTACCCCCGGTCGAGGGCGGCCAGCAGGGTGTCCCGGGCCGCCGGGTGGAGCGGGGACGACGAGGCCGAGTCGAGGTAGACCTCGGAGGTGCTGCTCACCCGTCGACCATAGTTGAGCGGGGTCCGTACGCTCGTTCCACGCTCACCGGAGGACCCACGAGTCCCGGAAGACCCACCCGCCGCCCCTGCCGGGGTCGTACTCCGCTAGTCTTCGTAGTGGTTCTGACCCTCGAGAGGAAGGCTCGTTCGTGGGCTGGTGGCACCCCGAGCGCACGCGCGGAGCGCAGCGACGTTTCCGTCGCGCGACCCCGCTCGCCGGATTCGTCGTACTCGCGCTGGCGTTGTCCGGCTGCTCGACCGATACCCAGTGGGAACGGTTCGGCATGCCGGAGATCACGTCCAAGCAGGGCGAGCACATCCTGCACCTGTGGCAGGGCGCCTGGATCGCCGCATTGGTGACGGGTGTCGTCACCTGGGCGCTGATCATCGGTGTCCCGCTGTGGTTCCGTCGTCGCAGTGACGACGAGGTCCCGGTGCAGACGCGCTACAACCTGCCGATCGAGATCTTCTACACGATCTTCCCGGTCATCATGGTCATCGCGTTCTTCTCGCAGACCGTGCGGGTGCAGAACCTCGCGCTCGAGCACGATGACAACCCGGACGTCGTCGTCACGGTCGTCGGCCAGAAGTGGCAGTGGACGTTCAACCAGCCGTACGAGGGCGAGTACGTCTTCGTCTCCGGCACCGGTGAGGACATCCCGGACCTGGTGATCCCGGTCGACAAGACGATCGAGTTCCAGCTCCGCAGCCCCGACGTGATCCACAACTTCGGCATCCCGGCCTTCGCGATGCGCATGGACGTCGTGCCGGGCAACGAGAACTCCTACCAGGTGACGCCCACCGAGATCGGCAAGTACGCCGGCAAGTGCTACGAGCTGTGCGGCGCCTACCACTCGCGGATGCTCTTCAACGTGAAGGTCGTCTCGGAGGCCGACTACGAGGCCTACCTCGCCGACCTGGCGAAGAACCCCGACAACGTCGCGGAGCAGCCCGTCGAAGGCGGCAAGTACGCCAAGCAGCCCATCAACGACGAGGGAGAGCACGAGTGACCACTCTCGCGCGTTCCGCGGACCTCAGCCAGCGCAAGCCGCTCGGCCAGCAGATCGTCCGCGCACTGACCACGACCGACCACAAGCTGATCGGCAACCTGTACTTCTTCACGGCGCTCGCCTGGTTCATGGCCGGCGGCCTCATGGCGCTCCTGATCCGTTCCGAGCTCGCCTACCCGGGCAGCCAGCTCGTCAACGAGGAGCTCTACAACCAGCTCTTCACCATGCACGGCACGGTGATGCTGCTGCTGTTCGCGACGCCGCTGTTCTTCGGGTTCGGCAACGCGATCATGCCGCTGCAGATCGGTGCGCCAGACGTCGCGTTCCCGCGCCTGAACATGTTCAGCTACTGGCTGTACCTGTTCGGCGGCCTGATCGCGGCGGCCGGGTTCCTCACGCCGCAGGGCGCCGCGTCGTTCGGCTGGTTCGCCTACGCTCCGCTCTCGGACTCGGTCAACAGCCCCGGCGTCGGCGGCGACCTGTGGATCATGGGCCTGTGGATGGGTGGTCTCGGCACCATCCTCGGCGCGGTCAACTTCATCACGACCATCATCTGCATGCGTGCCCCCGGCATGACCATGTTCCGGATGTCGATCTTCACCTGGACGGTGCTGATCACCTCGATCCTGGTGCTCATCGCGTTCCCGATCCTCGCCGGCGCGCTGCTGTCCCTCGAGGCCGACCGTCAGCTCGGGGCCCACGTCTTCGACAGCTCCCACGGCGGCCCGATCCTGTGGCAGCACCTGTTCTGGTTCTTCGGGCACCCCGAGGTCTACATCATCGCGCTGCCGTTCTTCGGCATCGTCTCCGAGATCCTCCCGGTCTTCAGCCGCAAGCCGATCTTCGGCTACATCGGCCTGGTCGGTGCGACGCTCGGCATCGCGATCCTCTCGGTGGCGGTGTGGGCCCACCACATGTTCGTCACAGGGGCGGTCAACCTGCCGTTCTTCTCCGGCATGACCTTCTTGATCGCCGTACCGACGGGCGTGAAGTTCTTCAACTGGATCGGCACCATGTGGGGCGGATCGATCCGCATGGACACGCCCATGCTCTGGTCGATCGGCTTCCTGACGACCTTCCTCTTCGGTGGTCTGACCGGTGTCATCCTGGCGAGCCCGCCGCTCGACTTCCACGTCTCCGACTCCTACTTCGTGGTGGCGCACTTCCACTACACGGTGTTCGGCACGGTCGTCTTCGCGATGTTCGCCGGCTTCTACTTCTGGTGGCCCAAGTTCACCGGGCGGATGCTCGACGAGCGCCTCGGCAAGATCCACTTCTGGCTGCTGTTCGTCGGCTTCCACACCACCTTCCTGGTCCAGCACTGGCTGGGTGTGGAGGGCATGGCCCGCCGCTACGCGGACTACCTGCCCAGCGACGGCTTCACCACGCTCAACCAGGTCTCGACGATCGGCGCGTTCATCCTCGCGACCTCGATGCTGCCGTTCTTCTACAACGTCTACGTCTCCCGCCGGGGTCCGCTCGTCAACACCGACGACCCGTGGGGCTGGGGCCGGTCGCTGGAGTGGGCCACGAGTTGCCCGCCGCCGCGCCACAACTTCAACTCCATCCCGCGGATCCGCTCGGAGTCGCCGGCGTTCGACCTCCACCACCCGGAGATCGCCGCCATCGAGATGTACGACGAGCCGGTCGCCGCGGGCGCCGGTGCCAAGGAGGTCGACGCCTGATGAAGGTCGAAGCATGGATCTTCGGCGTGACCACGGTCTTCCTGGTCCTGGTCAGCCCGGCGTACTGGTTCATCACCGACGGCAGCGAGCACGGCGCTGACTGGACCGGCACGTCGGCCCTGGTGATGACCACGCTGCTGAGCGCCATGGTCGCGCTGTACCTGGGCTTCCACGCCAACCGGATGGACTCCCGCCCGGAGGACCTCAAGGACGGTGAGATCGCGGACGGTGCCGGCGAGATGGGCTTCTTCCCGCCCTACTCCTGGTGGCCGCTGTGGTGCGCCGCCACGCTCGGCCTGATCGTCTTCTCGCTCGCCGTGCTGGCCTGGTGGCTGTTCATCATCGCCGTCGTGCTCGGCGCTGTGGCGGTCAGCGGCTGGATCTTCGAGTACTACCGGGGCGTCTACGCCCACTGAACATCGGGCTGAGCCCCTCGCAACGCCTCTCGTCGGCGGTGTCCCACCTTTCGGTGTGACACCGCCGACGTGCTTCCAACCCCGAATCCGGGGGACCGGCAGGTACCCTCGTCGAGTGCCTTCCCCGCTGACACGCCCTCGTTCGCGCGCCCTGCGCGCCGCCGCCGCACTGGCTGCCGTGGCTCTCGTCGCGTCCGCCTGCGACGGCTCGGGCTTCGTGCCCGGCGTTGCCTCGCCGGGGGAGGACGACAGCACGCCGGCGGCTGCCACCGAGGCCGTCGTCACGACCAACGTCAAGGACGACGCGACCGGCGTACCGGTCGACAAGGTCGTCAAGGTGAAGGCCGACAAGGGCACGCTCACCACGGTCGTCGTCCGGTCCAAGGCCGGTCGCGTCGAGGGCGAGATCCGCGCCGACGGGACCCGGTGGGTGGCCACCGGCGGGCTCGAGCCCGGCACCCGCTACCGGGTGCGCGCCGTGGCCCGCAACGGCGACGGCAAGGACGTGGAGGACATCTCGACCTTCACCACCGAGGCACTCGGCCTCGACCGGCAGACCTACGCCTCGATCGCACCCCTGCAGGGGGAGACGGTCGGTGTCGGCATGCCGGTGATCGTCACCTTCGACCTCCCCGTCACCGACCAGGCGAGCTTCGAGAAGCACATGACCGTCACCTCCACGCCGGCCCAGGCCGGCTCCTGGTACTGGGTCAGCAGCACGGAGGCGCACTGGCGGCCCGAGACCTACTGGCAGGCCGGTACCAAGGTCAGTGTCGCCGTCGACGTCAACGGCGTCGGCGCCGGCGGTGGGATCTACGGCCAGGAGGACCGCGACGTCGACTTCGAGGTCGGCGCCGCGCACGTCTACAAGGTCAACGCCCGCACCCATCAGATGAAGGTGTTCGAGAACGGCAAGCTGGTCCGCACGCTGCCCATCACCACCGGCAAGCCGGGCTTCACCACCCGCTCGGGCGTCAAGGTGATCATGGAGAAGTACGCCCAGAAGCGGATGAACTCCGAGACCGTCGGCATCGCCCGCGGCTCCGCCGAGGCCTACGACATCGACGACGTCAAGTGGGCCATGCGCCTGACCAGCTCCGGTGAGTTCATCCACGCCGCTCCGTGGTCGGTCGGCTCCCAGGGCCACGCCAACGTCTCGCACGGCTGCACCGGCATGAGCACCGACAACGCTGCCTGGCTCTACGCCATGACCCGTCGTGGGGACGTCGTCGAGTACGTCGGCACCGACCGCCCCATGGAGCCCGGCAACGGCTGGGGCGACTGGAACATCGCCTGGAACGAGTACGCCGCCGGCTCCGCGCTCAGCTGAGCGCCCGCAACGTCGGCACCATGCGGATCGCGATCGCCTACGACTGCCTCTACCCCTGGACCCTGGGGGGAGGCGAGCGGCAGTACCGTGCGTTCGCGGAGGAGTTCGTGGCCCAGGGCCACGAGGTCAGCTACCTGACGCGCCGGCAGTGGGACGGCCCGGTGCCGGAGGTCCGTGGGGTCGAGGTCGTCGCGGTCGCCGGCCGTGCCGTCCTGCACGACGGCTCCGGCGCTCGCCGGCCGGGACCCGCTCTGGGGTTCGCTGTGCGCCTGTTCGCGCACCTGCTGCGCAACCGCCGTCGGTACGACGCCGTTCTTGTCAGCGCGCTGCCGGCGACCAACGTGCCGGCGGTGCGCGGCGCGCTGCTCGGGTCGCGGACCGCGGTGGCGGCTGACTGGCTGGAGGTCTGGACGCCCCAGCGCTGGCGTGACTACAGCGGGCCCGTGCTCGGCCGCGTGGCGTGGGCCCTGCAGCGGCTGGCAGCGCGGCTCTCGCCCGTGGCGACCTGTCACTCGGCCTTGAATGCTGCTCGCCTGGTCGACAGCGGGCTGCGGTCGACGCCGTTGCGCAGCCCCGGCCTGGTGTTTCCCGAGGACCACGGTCCCGCGTTCCTCGAACCACCGCGGCGGCCGCACGTCATCTACGTCGGGCGCCACATCGAGGACAAGCACGTCGACGCCCTGCCTGCGGCGATCGCCGCCGCGCGCAGACATCTCCCGGGCCTGACCGCGACCATCTATGGCGACGGCCCCTGCCGGGAGGACGTCCGCCGGGAGGTGGAGCGCCTCGGCCTGGAGGACGTGGTCGCTCTCCCGGGTTTCGTCGAGCGCGCCGAGTTCGACCATGCACTGCGGACGGCCTCGGTGCTGGTCAATCCGTCGGGTCGGGAGGGCTACGGGCTCGTGGTGGTCGAGGCGATGGCGGCGGGCACTCCGGTGGTGGTCGTCGACGGGCCGGACAACGCGTCGGTCGAGCTGGTCGATCCGGGGCTCAACGGCGCGGTGGCGCGCACGACCGATGCTGAGGACCTGGCGGCCGCGATCGTCGAGGTGATCGAGCGGGGCGCGGAGCTCCGACGCAGCGCTCGGGCCTGGTACGACGAGCACGCGCGGACCGGCTCCGTGGCCGTCACGGCGCGACGCATCCTCGCGGCCATCGAGGCACGGGTGGAGGCGGGATGACGAGTGCGCCGCTGCGTGTGGCGGTCGAGCTGGTCTACTTCACGGGCCGCAAGGGGGGCACCGAGAGCTATGCGCGCCGGCTGCTCCCGGCGCTCGCGGCACATCCGGGGGTCGAGCTGGTCGGCATCGGCGGGCGAGAGCTCCGCGGGCCGCAGGGCGCCTGGTTCCCGGGTGAGCTGGTGCACCTGCCGGTCTCCGGCGAGAACCGGGTGCAGTGGGCAGCAGCGGTTGCCTTCGCCGTCGGCCCGCGGGCGCGCCTGCTGGGCGCGGACGTCCTGCACTGTCCTGCGAACTTCGGGCCAGCCTTCCGCGCGTTGCCCACCGTGGTGACCGTGCACGACCTGCTGCCCCTCAAGCACCCGGAATGGGTCCCGGGCGGCCGCTCGGAGGGCGTCCGACGACTCCAGCTGCGCACGATCAAGGTGGCCGACCGGCTCCTGGCCGACAGCGCTGCCACTGCTGCCGACATCACCACGCTCACCGGCCGTCGTCCGGACGACGTCGACGTCGCGTTGCTCGGCGCCCCGGCCGGGGCGCGAGGGGAGCGCCGGCCTTCCGCGCGCCCGTTCCTCCTGGCCGGTGGCAACCGGATGCCCCACAAGAACTTCGCGCTCCTGATCGAGGCCTGGTCCCTGATTCCGGCGGCCGAGCGACCCCTGCTCGTCCTCACCGGGAGTCATGGCGCGGACCCGCTGCGCGACGAGGTGGAGCGCCACGGTCTGCACGACGACGTCCTCCTGCGCGGCTGGGTGGACGCTGCGGAGCTCGCTGACCTGTACGCCTCTGCCACCGGCTACGTCTTCCCGACCCTGTTCGAAGGCTTCGGGCTTCCCGTGGTCGAGGCCATGGCGGCAGGGTGCCCGGTGCTCGGCTCCGACATCGAGGTCCTCCACGAGGTCGGGGACACGGCGATGACGTACTTCGACCCGACGTCGGCTGCGGAGATCGCCGCTGCGGTGCGTCGGCTGGTGGGCGATCCGGTGCTCCAGGACCAGCTGCGCCGGGCCGGGCTCGCCCGCGTCAGGAGCCTGACCTGGGACCGGACGGCACGGAGCACACTGACCGCCCTGCGCCGCGCCGCCGGACACTAGACTCCCGCCGTGGGCTATCACGAATGGCATGCGCGGCCCGGCTACTACCGTGACGTCGTACGCCACTTCGAACCGGGCAGCCGACTGCTCGACGTCGGCTGCGGCACGGGCTGGCTCTCCGAGGACTTCCCGGCCTACGTCGGCCTCGACCACGTGCCGGCTGCGGTCGACGCGGCCCGGGAACGGGGTGTCGACGTACGCCTGGTCGACCTCGAGCAACCGCTGCCGCTCCCGGACGCGAGCTTCGACGGCGTCGTGCTCAAGGACGTGCTCGAGCACCTGCTCGATCCTGCTGCCGTGGTGGGGGAGACCCTTCGAGTCCTGCGGCCCGGGGGGCGGGTGTTCGCATCGTCGCCCGACGCCCAGCGTTGGGCGTGGCACGACTACACCCACCGGCGACCGTGGACC
The DNA here is from genome assembly GCF_019192965.1 of Nocardioides daeguensis. Lineage (GTDB taxonomy): Bacteria > Actinomycetota > Actinomycetes > Propionibacteriales > Nocardioidaceae > Nocardioides > Nocardioides daeguensis. The sequence goes on along the minus strand of NZ_JAHTKU010000002.1, from coordinate 96,207 downwards.
CGCACGGCGATGCGGCGGATCTTCGCCGACCACGGGTTCGAGGTGCTCCGGGTCTCCTACGAGAGCGTCGCTCCGGGGACGGGCATCGTGTCGGGATGGTTCCCGCGCAAGCGTCGGCCGCGGGTGCTGGCGCTGCTGGCGTGGTTGCCGTGGTGGCGTCGCAACGTCTGGATCCTGGCACGCCGGCCGGAGTCCTGAGCCGCGCTCAGCGGCCCGTGTCGACCGCGGCCGGTGGCTTCGCGCCGGCGAGGGCCTGAGCCCGGACCACCTGTGCGAGGCGACGCTCGAGGTCGCGCATCCGCAGGCTCTGGACGATGGTGGTGAACACGAACACGACCACCAGCACGTAGAGGATGAGGTTGGGCCCCTCGCGAACCCCCACCAGGTGGGCGGCGTCGGTGACGAGTCCCGGTGCGATGACGCTTGCCGCCGCTCCGGCTGCGACCAGGAAGCCGGCGACCCGCATGACCGCGAGCCGGGTACCGGAGGGCCGGGTACGCAGCAGCCAGACGACCGCGAGCACGATGCTGGCCAACAGGAAGACCCGGATGATCATGCGGGCGCTCCGATGCGGTCGCTGGCGAGGTCGAACAGGATGTTCAAGGCGTTGAGGTTCGACTGTCCCTTGCCGCGTGAGTAGTCCGAGTAGCACATCGTCACCGGGTGCTCACGCCACGTCAGCGCCGCGGACGCGATCCGGGACTCGATCTCCGAGGCGTGGGCCATCCCGCGCTGGCGCAGGTTCATGGCGGCGACGGCGGTCCGGCTGAGCACGCGCAGGCCGTTGTGGGTGTCGGTCAGTTCGATCCCCGTCATCCGGCGCGAGAAGCGCAGAGCCGCCGCCATCAGGACCCGACGGGCGAAGGGCTGGCCCTCGGTGCGCCCCAGGTTGCGGGAGCCGAGCACGATGTCGACGCCGGTCTCCTCGATCAGCTCGACCATCGCCACGGCATCCGAGACGAGGTACTGCCCGTCGGCGTCGAAGGTCACCACGTGGCTGGCGTCGGTGTGGCGCAGGGCGTAGTCGAACCCGGTCTGGAGGGCGGCGCCCTGGCCGAGGTTGACCGGGTGGCGCAGCACCGTCGCCCCCGCTGCCCGGGCGTCGGCAGCGGAGTCGTCGTGCGACCCGTCGTCCACGCAGACGACATGCGTGAACACCTCGCGAAGCCCGGTGACGACGGAGCCCACCATGGCTGCCTCGTTGTACGTGGGCACGACGACGAGGGTGCGGTCGAGGGCGGCGGACGGGTTCACGTCTCGAGGTTAGTGACGGCGAGCTGCTCGCGGCATCCCTCCTGGACAGGTCTGGCCGACAGTCGTCGCCGGCCTAGCCCTTTGGGACTACCTCGCCGTGGCCGAGTCGAGGTCGCTGCGGCCATCGGGCAAGCAGGTACGCCGCTGTGGCGCCCATGCCGAGGATGAGCAAGAACGCCGGGGGGTTCTCGCGGTACGCGTCCAGCGCGAGGTTGTAGCGCCAGGCGTCGCCGTCGCCGTCGGCGTCGGTGGACGCAGCGCCGAAGAGCACGCCGATCGCGAGGAGACCCACCTGGAGCCCGACGAGCACGGACGCCGCGATCCGGGTCCGCCGTCCCATCCGCACCGCAGCGAGGACGAGGAGGGGGAAGCACGCACACAGCGTCTCGAGCGGCAACCGGTAACCCCAGAAGCCGGTGCCGCCGTCGAAGGGGTTGAGGTACACCTGGATCGCCAGGTAGACGATGCCGCCGAGCGCCAGCGACCGGGTCCAGTCGGGAGCGTCCCTCCAGGCGCGAGCGAGGAACGGGAGGACCAGAAGCAGGCACGGCGTCCAGATGAGGACGCCGACGCCGGGGGAGACCAGTGCGCCGGCGAGGTCGCCAGCGCGCTCGCCCCAGTCGCGCGACGCGGGCCACGCGCCGAGGGTGCTCGCTGCGTAGCCCGTCGTGGGGCTCCAGCTGCCGTACAACCAGTGCCCCCACGCCGAGCTCGCCACGAGGAAGGGCAGGCTGCCGCCGGCGACGCGGATCGCGATGCCGGGCCGCCGCCGCGCGATCGCCACACCGACACCGACCGCCGCCACCACCAGCGCCAGGTGGAGACGGCCGACGAGGGCGACGCCGCCGAACACCCCGACGAGCCACCACCGCTCCCGCGAGGCCGCCCAGGCCATGCCGGCGATGCCGAGCACCCCGACGGAGTGGGGCCACAGGTCGTTGCCGGCGACGCTCCACAGTGGCGTCCCGACGGCGAGCGCTCCGGCGCAAGCGAGCGCGGCTCGGAACGGGACGAGGCGAGCCGTGCACGACAGCAGCAGGGTGGCGGCCACGGAGACGAGCAGGGCCGCCGTGAGCGACCCGGGCGCGTCCGAGAACCTGCCCGCAGCGCCGTCGAACCAGCCGGCGACCACGTACGCCGGCACGCCGGCGAGCACCACGCCCGGGCTGCGAGCCACCGTGAGGTGCCCGTTGTCGGGGTTCGTAGCGGTCCACAGTCCGCTGCTGGACACTCCGTCGACGCCGGGCCACGCAGGCAGCTGGTCGGGGTCGACGTCGTCGAGCCATGGCGTCGCGCTGGTCGCCAGGCGCCAGGCGCCGAGGTCCGCGGACCACACGTCACCGGTGATCGGAGGGTGCAGCGTGCCCAGGCTGTAGAGCAGGAACACGGCGACCCCGAACACCGCGAGAATGCGGTGCCGGGGTCGGCCGTGGTCGTGCTGGTCGATCAGTGCTCTGCCGGACCGTGCCGGTTGGGGCCGGCCGCGATCTGCGACTCGAGCTCGTGCAGCTCGTGCTCCGCGTGGTGCTGGGCCTCGTGCAGCTCCTCGGCCGTCGGCTTCTGGACGTTGTCCGCGAAGAACAGCGCAGCCAGCTTGGCCCGCAGCTTGCGCAGCCGCGCGCTGCGTCCGGTGGCACCGGAGGCGTCGATCTCCTCGACCGTCTCCGGCGTCGGGTCGTCGTCGCGGGCCGTGAGCGCGTAGGCCTTGCCCTCGGGGAGGGGGAGGTGCTTCTCGGCGTACCCACCCTCGGGGGAGCGGACCAGGACACCGGTCTCGTAGCCGTGGAGCAGCTTGCCCTCGTCGTGGCGCTGGAGCGAGATGCACCAGCGACGCGTGATGATGAAGGCGATGACGGGACCGATGAACACCGCGCCACGCATGAAGTACGTGATCTGGTTGATGCTCAGGTGGAGCTTGATCGCGATGATGTCGTTGCCGCCCGCGGCCCAGGACAGGCCGTAGAAGGTCATCAGCGCGACCATGATCGCGGTGCGGGTCGGCGCGTTGCGCGGGCGCTGGAGCAGGTGGTGCTCCCGCTTGTCGCCCGTGATCCACGCCTCGAGGAACGGCAGCGCCATCAGGATCATCAGCATCAGCGGCGGCATCACGAGGATCGGGATCATCACGTTCCAGGACAAGGTGATGCCCCAGATGTGCGTCTCCCAGGCCGGGATGATGCGCAGCAGGCCGTCGGGCCAGCCCATGTACCAGTCGGGCTGCGAGCCCGCGGTCACCTTGGACGGGTCGTACGGGCCGTACTTCCACACCGCGTTGATCGAGAACAGGCCGCCCATCGTGGCGATGGTGCCGAACACGATGAAGAAGAAGCCGCCCGCCTTGGCCGCGTAGACCGGGAGCATCGGGTAGCCGACGACGTTCTGCTCGGTCCGGCCGGGGCCAGGCCACTGCGTGTGCTTGTGGTAGACGAGCAGCAGCATGTGCGCGGCCACCAGGGCGAGCAGCAGGCCCGGGATGAGCAGGATGTGCATCGCGTAGAACCGCGGGATGATCGCGTCGCCCGGGAACTCGCCGCCGAACAGGAAGAACGACATGTAGGAGCCGACGATCGGCGAGGCCTTCATGAAGCCGTCCGCCGCCCGGACACCGGTTCCGGAGAGCAGGTCGTCGGGGAGCGAGTAGCCGGTGAAGCCCTCGATCGTGCCCAGCAGCAGGAGCAGGCAGCCGATGATCCAGTTCAGCTCGCGCGGCTTGCGGAACGCGCCGGTCAGGTAGACGCGGAGCATGTGGATCATCATCGAGGCGATGAAGATCATCGCGCCCCAGTGGTGCATCTGCCGCATGAGCAGGCCACCACGGACGTCGAAGGAGATGTCCAGCGACGAGGCGTAGGCCGACGACATGTGGACGCCGCGCAGCGGGTCGTACGCGCCGTCGTACTGGACCTCGGTCATGCTCGGGTCGAACCACAGCGTCAGGAAGACACCGGTCAGCAGGACGACGACGAAGCTCCACAGGGCGATCTCGCCCAGCATGAACGACCAGTGGTCCGGGAACACCTTGCGGATGTTCTTCTTCATCGCGGAGCCGAGGCCCAGGCGCTCGTCGGCCCAGTTCGCGATGGTTCCGGCAGCCTTGCCACCCTTGGCGGTGGCGGGCGTCGTGCCGTTGGTCGTGGCGACCTTGCTCATGTCACCAACGGTCATAGTAGTCACGCTCCCAGAAGCTCGGGCCGACGGGCTCGTCGAAGTCACTCTGCGCGACCAGGTAGCCCTCGTCGTCGACGGCGATCGGCAGCTGCGGCAGCGGACGGCCGGCGGGGCCGAACACCACCTTGCCGGAGTCGGCGAGGTCGAAGGTGGACTGGTGGCAAGGGCACAGCAGGTGGTGGGTCGTCCGCTCGTTCAGCGAGATCGGGCAGCCGACGTGGGTGCAGATCTTGGAGTAGGCCACGATGCCGTTGACCGTCCAGTTCGCCCGGCTCTCGCCCTTGGCGTCCTTGCCCGGCTTGATGTCGCCCGGGTTCATCCGCAGCAGGATCAGCGACGCCTTGGACTTGTGGATCTGCAGGTTCACGCCCTCGACCTCGGTCGGGTCGATGTCGTAGCGCTCCGGGTTGTGGAGAGCGTCGGGCTGGCAGTTGACCAGGTCGCCGATCTCCAGGTCCGAGGCCAGGATCGGGGTCCAGATGCCGTCGCGCACGATGCGCATCGGCTTGTCCTTGGTCCCCTTGCCCCAGATGGTGTGGTAGAGCTTGTCGCCCGGCAGCGGACCCAGGTCGCGCAGCAGGACGACGGCAGGCAGGCCGAGCAGGCCGACCGCACCCAGCAGCGAGTTGCGGATCAGCGGCCGACGGCCGATGCCCGACTCGGCGATGCCGTCGTTGAGCGCCTGGACGGCGACCTCGCGGTCCTCCTCGGAGGACTTCGCGGGGTGCCGCAGCTCGACCATCTCGTGGTCGGCCATGAGCTTGCGGGCCCAGTGGATGATGCCGACGCCGATGAACAGCAGCGCGAGGCCGAGGAAGAACCCGAGGGCCATCGTCGAGGCGCCCATGTTGCCGATCAGGGTCCAGTCGTCACCGATGTCGAGGGTGAAGTAGGACACCAGGAAGGCGAGGGTCGCGAGCGCGGAGAGGCCGAACAGCGTGGCCACCTGGCGCTCGGCGCGCTTCTCCTTTGCGGGGTCGACGTCGGTCGGCCGCCACTGGTGCTCGGGCAGGCCCGGGTCCGCGATGGGCACCGCGAGCTCGCCCCCGCTCGGGTCGGAGTGGATGTCGTGTGCGTCGGTCACGCTGCCGCCTCGTCCTTCTTCTTGCTCGAGCGGGTGGTGTGCGCAGCGATCCAGACGGCGAAGCCGACCAGGAAGCCGATGCCACCGACCCAGGCGATGATGCCCTCACTGACCGGACCGAGGCTGCCCAGCGTGAAGCCGCTGTAGCTCGGGGCCTTGTCCAGCTCGTTGAGGTAGGCGATGACCGCCTTCTTGTCCTCGGGCGGGATGTTGCCGTCGGAGAAGGTGTCCATCGACTGCGGGCCGGTCAGCATCGCCTCGTAGATGTGCTTGGAGTCGACGCCGCGGATCTTGGGTGCGTAGCCGCCGCGCGGCATGGCGCCGCCGGAGCCCTCGAAGTTGTGGCAGGCCGTGCAGTTGGCGAGGAAGATCTGGCCGCCGCGGACGACGAGCGCCTCGATCTCCTTCTGGCTCATCCCCTCGGTGGAGTAGAGCTCCTTGTCGGGGACGGCCGGGCCGGTGCCGAGCGAGGCGACGTACGCCGCGAGCGCAGCGGTCTCCTCCTCGGTGTAGACGACCTCCTTGCGCGGCGCCTGCGCGCCGGGCTGGGCCATCGGCATGCGGCCGGTGCCGACCTGGAAGTCGACGGCAGCGGCGCCCACGTCGGTCAGGGCCGGGCCGTACTGGGAGCCGCCCTGGGTCAGGACGCCCTCACCGTTCTGGCCGTGGCAGAAGGCGCAGCCGACCAGGAAGAGCTCGCGCCCCTCCTTGACCAGTGCCGCCTCGTCCTGGCTGGTGTCGGCCTGGGCCGGCGCGAGCGCTGCGTAGAGGCCACCCGTCAGCAGGAGGCCGCAGACGAGCACCAGGAGTCCGGCGATCGGACCGCGGCGATGCCGCGAGAGTCGACCGGCGGAACGGTTCAAGAGGCGCACATTCAGTCCTTGTCAGTCCGGAGGATCCAACTGCTCTTCGTCATCGAGGTCTGCCGCGTCACTTGATCAGGTAGATCGTCGCGAACAGGCCGATCCACACCACGTCGACGAAGTGCCAGTAGTACGAGACGACGATCGCGCTGACCGCCTGCTCGTGGGTGAAGCGCTTGGCGACGTAGGTGCGGCCGAGGACGAAGAGGAAAGCGATGAGACCGCCGGTCACGTGGATGCCGTGGAAGCCGGTGGTCAGGTAGAACATCGTGCCGTAGCCGTCGTGCGGGATGGTGACACCCTCGTGGATGAGCTCGGCGTACTCGAGCGCCTGGCCGCCGACGAAGATGGCACCCATGACGTAGGTCAGGATGAACCACTCGCGCAGGCCCCACTTGCCCACCTGGAGCAGCGAGCCGGCGCGCGAGACCTGGCCGCGCTCGGCAGCGAACACGCCCAGCTGGCAGGTGAACGACGACAGCACGAGGATCGTGGTGTTGATCGACGCGAACGGCACGTTCAGCAGCTGGGTGTTCTCCGCCCACATCTCGGGGGATACCGAGCGGATCGTGAAGTACGACGCGAAGAGCGCCGCGAAGAACATGAGCTCACTGGACAGCCAGATGATCGTGCCGACCGCGACCATGCTGGGTCGGTCGTGCTGGCCGTGCAGGCGCGAGGCCGGAAGAGTTGCCGAAGCTGAGATCGCCACGGGCGCCATTATGGCGGTATCCGATCCCATCGGCATCCCGACCCCCCGTTCTGGGCGTCAACCACCCACGACCTACGCTCGAACGGGTCCCAAATCGGGGATCGGTAGGTGGAGGGGTGACACGTGGGACTGGTGGTGTCCGCTGGTGGCGCGGGGGTCGACAACCTGCCGCCGTTCGACGCCGGAGCGCTGCTCTCCGAATGGGGTCTCGCGCCGCTGCCACTGGTCATCACCGTGTGGGCCACCGGCCTGTACGTCGTCGGCGTGCTCACCCTGCGCCGGCGGGGCGACAGCTGGCCGGTGGGTCGCTCGATCGCCTGGGGCGTCGGCATGCTGGCGTTCTACCTCGTCACCTCGTCGGGGCTGGCTGCCTACGACACGGTGCTGATCAGCGTCCACATGGTCCAGCACATGGTGCTGTCGATGCTCGTGCCGCTCTCGCTCGCACTGGGTGCGCCGGTCACCCTGGCGCTGCGTACCCTGCCGCGCCGGCCCCGGGGCTGGCTGCTCGCCCTGCTGCACTCCCGCCTGGCCAAGGTGCTGGGGTTCCCGCCGCTGACCTTCGGCCTCTACGTCATCTCGCCGTGGGCGCTGTACTTCTCCGGCTGGTACGAGGCCTCGCTGCGCTCGACGTACGTCCACGAGATGATGCACGTGCACCTCGTGGCCGTCGGTGCCCTGTTCTTCTGGCCCATCGTCGGGGTCGACCCGCTGCCCGGGCGGGTCGCGCACCCGTTCCGGGTGCTGCTGACCGTGATGACCCTGCCGTTCCACGCCTTCCTCGGCGTCACGATCATGGGGCAGACGACGCTGCTGGGCGGCGACTGGTACCCCTCGCTCCACGACGGACCGCTCGGCGCGTGGCTGCCCGACCCCTACGACGACCAGAAGCTGGCCGGCGGGATCCTCTGGGGCGCCGGCGACCTGGTCGGCCTGGTGTTCTTCGGGGTCCTCTTCGCCCAGTGGGTGCGCTCGTCGATGAAGGAGGCCGTGCGGGAGGACCGCCGTCTCGACCGACTCGAGCGCCAGGAGCTCCGAGCCCAGCAGAGCGCGTCTGCGCCGTCCGCGCCGTCCGCGCCGGGCGATGAGGCTGAGTAGGACCTGCGGACGCGAGCGCGTGAGCGGACCCGAGGGCCGCACCGCAACCACGCCGCGACGGAGGTCACGCCCGCGGCCCGGACGCCGTCCGAGTAGCATCGCGCGGGTGACGTCCCCCAAGACCCTGAAGGTGCTCGTCTACAGCGACGACGTGCACACCCGCGAGCAGGTCATCCTGGCGCTGGGGCGCCGTCCCCACCCGGACCTGCCGGAGCTGGAGTACGTCGAGGTCGCCACCGAGCCCGTGGTCATCCAGAACATGGACGCCGGTGGCCTGGCCCTCGCGATCCTGGACGGCGAGGCGGTCCCGGCCGGGGGGATGGGCATCGCCAAGCAGCTGAAGGACGAGATCCGCGACTGCCCGCCGCTCGTCGTGCTCACCGGTCGCCCGCAGGACGCGTGGCTGGCGACCTGGTCGCGCGCCGACGCCGCCGTACCGCACCCGCTCGACCCGATCCAGCTCGCGGAGGCCGTGGTCTCGCTGCTCCGCGCCCGCGTCCCCGCATGAGCCATCCCACCGAGTTCTGCGCTTCCCCCGCTCCGCTCCTGCAGCTCACGGCTCCGCAGGGACCCCGGCTGCCTCGGCGGGTCGTGCGATGAACGGCACGTGGCCCGACGTCCTCGGCACCCTGGTCGCCGGGGAGGACCTGACGCCTGCCCAGTCCGCCTGGGCGATGGGGGAGATCCTCGCCGGCGAGGCGACCCCCGCCCAGATCGCGGGCTTCGTCGTCGCCCTGCGCGCCAAGGGCGAGACCATCGACGAGCTGACCGGGCTCGTCGACGCGATGTACGCCGTGATGACCCCGATCTCCGTCCCCGGACGGCTCCTCGACGTGGTCGGCACCGGCGGTGACCGCTCGTTCTCGGTCAACATCTCGACCATGTCCGCGATCGTCGCCGCCGGCGCCGGCGCGCGCGTGGTCAAGCACGGCAACCGCTCGGCCTCCTCGCAGGCCGGCACCGCCGACGTGCTCGAGGCGCTCGGCGTGCGGCTCGACCTGCCGGTGACGCGGGTGGCCGAGGTCGTCGACGAGGCGGGGATCACCTTCTGCTTCGCGGCCGCCTTCCATCCCGCGATGCGGCATGCTGCGGTGCCGCGCAAGGAGCTCGGCATCGGGACCGCGTTCAACGCCCTCGGCCCGCTCGCGAACCCGACTCGCCCGGCCGCGCAGGCGATCGGCTGTGCCGACGCGCGGCTCGCCCCGGTGATGGCCGGCGTGTTCGCCCGCCGCGGCGTCGACGCCTGGGTCTTCCGCGGCGACGACGGCCTCGACGAGCTCACCACGACCACCACCTCGCGGCTGTGGACGGTGCACGACGGCGAGGTCAGCGAGGTCACCGTCGACCCGGCCGCGCACGGCATCGCCCGGGCCACTGCGGAGGACCTGCGCGGCGGCGACGCTGCGCACAACGCCGGCGTGGTCCGCGACCTGCTCGAGGGCAGGACCGGGCCGGTCCGCGACGCCGTGCTGCTCAACGCCGGCGCGGCACTCGCGGTCTACGACGCCCCGGGCGCGGCGTACGACGAGGCGCTCGCCGCGGGCATCGCGCGGGCCGCCGAGGCGATCGACTCGGGTGCGGCGCGGGCCACGCTCGAGCGGTGGGTCGCGGCCGCGGGCCGCCAGGCCTAGTCGGGTCTGTTCGGGTCTGTTCGGGTCTGGCCGGGCGGGGGAGCGAGCAGGACCAGCTCCTTCGTGCGCTGCTGCACGCTCCAACCGTCGCGCTCGAGGGCGTAGGCCAGGGCCGAGTCGTCCGGCAGCAGGGCGACCCGGGGGGCGAGCCGGTCCACGGTGTCGTCCCAGCCGGGCTCGAGATGGTCCAGGTCGGCGTAGCGCTGCAGCTCGTCCTCGGTGTAGACGTCGCCGTAGCCGTGCAGCGGCACGTCGAGGCGGGGCTCGAGCCACAGCAGGACGCCGCCGACCGGCCAGTCGGTCAGGACCCGCGATCCGGCCGGCAGCGCGTCGAGGCGGGACGCGAACGGCCGGACCCGTGCGGCGGGGTCGTCGAGGAGGCTCTGGGACGGCGCGACGGCCAGCACCACGGCGGCCAGTCCGAGCACCACCAGCGCCTCGCTGCGCCCCACGGGGCGGTGGGGGCGTCGTCGCCCGAGCTCCGACGCGACGAGTGCGGCCAGGGTGATCAGCGCCAGGGGGAGGGTACGGCCGGAGTAGACGGCGAAGGCACCGCCCATCGCCAGCAGGCCGAGCTCGTAGAGGCCCACGTCGCGGCGACGGACCAGCAGGACGACGGCCAGCGCGGCGAGCGCGGTCAGCGGGGCAGCCCCGATGCTGACCAGGTCCGGAGCGGCCCACTCGGCGAAGAAGTCCGAGCGTGAGTTGACCAGCAGCACTGCCGAGAGCAGCCGTGGGCCGACCGGGGTGGCGAGGCTGGCCAGCAGCATGCCGGCGGGAACGGCCAGCAGGGCGAGCGCCCGGCCCCTGCCCGGTCGACGCTCGAGCACCACCAGGACGGCGAGGAAGGCACACGCCGCCACGCCGACGACCCACATCCCGTGACAGGTCGCCCAGAGCCATCCGAGTGGTACGAGCGGCCACGGCGCCCGGCCGGAGGCGCGCGCCCGGTCCCACGCGCCGAGCACGGCGACCAGGAAGAGGTAGCTCAGCACCTGGGGACGCAGCGACAGGCTCGGCAGGCACCCGAGGATCACCACGAGGGTGAGGGTGATCGCAACGGCCGAGTCGGCGTGGCGGCGAAGCAGCAGGTAGGTCGCCACCGCGAAGCCGACCACGAGCAGGGAGAAAGCGAGCACCAGGCCGGTGGTGCCGAGGTCGTCGGCGATCCGCGCCAGCACCACCTGCGGCAGCCACTGGGTCGGTACCCAGTCGTTGGTGGACGCCGTACTCAGCTGTCCGGGGTGGGCGATCGACCAGCCGTCGAGGAACTCCTGGCCGAAGCGCAGGTGGAAGTAGGTGTCGAAGGAGCGCAACGGTCGCCGGTCCAGCGCGACGAGCAGCGCCGCGGCCAGGGCGGCAGCGATCAGGGGATATGCCCGGGCGAGCAGGGGGAAGCGCGGCCCGCCGGAGGCCGGAGCCGCCATGCTCAGTCGAGCCCGAGCGAGAACGCTGCCTCGAGGTCGTGACGGGAGTACGCGCGGTAGGCGATGTGGGTCTCGGTGTCGACGACACCGTCGACCTTGTTGAGCCGGTCGGCGACCACGGTGGCGATGTCGTCGTGGGAGCTGACCCGGACCAGGGCGATCAGGTCGATCTGGCCGGTGACGGAGTAGACCTCGCTGACGCCCTCGAGCGCCGCGATCGCCTCGGCGACCTCCGGGATCCGCGCGGTCTCGGCCTGGACGAAGACGATGGCGGTGATCATGGGGCCACAGTAGTGGGGAGCAAGGTGGTCGCGTGGCGACCCGCGCCCCGCACGGGGCAGGCCCACTCGCCGACCACCTCGACCAGCCGCACCCCGGGGGACTCCAGCCAGCGCAGGATCCGCTCGGACTCCTCGGCCGTCGCGGCGGGTGTCGGGCCGATCGCCGGCAGCACGGTCTCGGCGCAGGCGCGCAGCCCGTCGACGTACGCGACCGCGTCGGCGCCGGCCGGGATCACCCCGGCGGCGGCGAGCCGGCCGTGGCGCACCACGTGGACGGCCCACCGGCCGTCGTCCTCGCGCCGGGCGGCGACCACCTCGGGGCAGCCGGTCAGTGCCGTCAACCGTTGGGTGCGCGCCGCGGCACGCACGAAGTCCGCCAGCCGGTCGCGGTGGTGGGCCGCCTCCTCGAAGCGCTCCTGCTCGGCCAGCGCCGACATCCGGGCGTGGACCAGGTCGACGACGTCGTCGGGGCGGACCAGCAGGGTGTCGCGCAGCTGGCGGACGACGGCGGCGTAGGTCTGCGGGTCGACGCTGCCGTCGCAGGGGGCCAGGCAGCGCTCCATCTCGGCGAGCACGCAGGCGCTGCGCTGCGGCTGCCGGCCGAAGCGGTCGTTGCACTGGCGGATGGGGAAGACCTCGTGCAGTGCGGCGAGCGAGCTCTCCGCGGCGGCGCGGGACGAGAACGGCCCGAGGTAGTCGGCGTCGTCGTCGAGGACCCGCTTGACCAGCGAGAGCCGCGGCCACGGCTCCCGGGTGAGCTTGAGCCAGGTGACCTTCTCCGGGTGGCGCGAGCGCCGGTTGTAGGGCGGCTTGTGCTCGGCGATCAGGCGCAGCTCGCGGACCGAGGCCTCGAGCGGCGTCGCGCACTCGATGCCGTTCACCGAGGAGGCGATCTGGACCATCTCGCCGATCCGGGTGCGCTTCTCCGAGGCCGTGAAGTAGCTGCGGACCCGGCGGCGCAGGTCGCGCGACGTACCGACGTAGAGGACCCGGGAGCTGTCGTCGCGGAACAGGTAGACGCCGGGGGCGTGGGGGAGGTGCTCGGCGAGGTGGCGCTTGCGGCGAGCGGCGCTGGCCACCTTGCTGGAGTAGCCCTGCAGCTCCTCGAGGGTCTGCACGCCGAGCCCGCCGAGGCGCTCCATCAGGCCGTGCAGCACGTCGACGGTCGCCCGCGCGTCGGCGAGCGCGCGGTGGTTGGGCGTCGTCCCGGCCCGGAACACCCGGGCCAGCGAGGACAGCTTGTGGTTGGGTGCCTCGTCGCGGGTCACCACGTGCCGGGCCAGCTTGACCGTGTCGAGCACCTCGAAGTCGGGCCAGGCGATCTCCTGCTCGCGCGCGAAGTGGCGCAGGAAGCCGACGTCGAAGCGGGCGTTGTGGGCGACGAGAACCGAGCCGGCCGCGAACTCCAGGAACGCCGGGAGTGCGGCCTCGATCGGCGGGGCGTCGGCGACCATGCCGTTGGTGATGCCGGTCAGCACCGCGATGAACGCCGGGATCGCGGTGTGCGGGTTGACCAGGGTCTGGAACTCGCCGAGCACCTCGCCGCCCCGCACCCGCACCGCGCCGATCTCGGTGATCATGTCGCCGTCGGCGACCGAGCCGCCGGTGGTCTCGAGGTCCACGACGCAGAAGGTGACGTCGTGCAGTGGGCGGCCGAGCTCGTCGAAGCTGCGCTGCGCATCCCACCGCGGTGTGCTGGTGGCGGGTGCTGCGGTCATGGGAGCGACGGTAGGCGCCACCTCCGACGGATCCCGGGAGTCGGGGACGGGTGTCGCGAGGATGCCCGGTCCCGCGGCGGCCGCGGGGTTGTGTCGGATCCCCCTGCGAGCCTCGCGGACATGACGAGGATCGATTGCGACACCTGTGTGGTCCGAGGCCTGGCCTGCCACGACTGCGTGGTGACGGTGCTGCTCGGGCCACCGCCCGAGCTGGTGATCGGCGACGACGAGATGGCCGCCCTCGAGGTGCTGGCCGACGGAGGGCTGGTGCCGCCGCTGCGGCTGGTCCAGCCCGTCGACGGTCCGCAGGTCGAGTCGGCCTGATCCCCTGGTCCACCGGTGACAGGAGGGGGAGTCGTGACCAGTGAGGCGGATGTGACGCAGGTGACAAGGAATGTCGCGTGCTCGTCCCCAACACGCCCCGGGACCGGTTTGGTGGGACCGGGAGCCCCGACTAGGCTGCTCCGACAGGTGTCCGAGGAAGTGGGTCGACCGACCCGCGCGGACACCGCGCTGAGTCCGGAGCCGCTCGGGGTCCGGAGCCGGGGAACCAATCACTCTGGGGTGAATCCCGCACAAGGCGCGGGGGTGAGCGGCCGATCGGGCCGCCGCCGGCGCGAGGAGTGCGGGTAGGGCGAGTCGTGCCCGAATCCGTCAGCTCACCCGGTAGGCGTACGACAGCAGAGGGGACCGCCAGCTCGTGCTGAACGGCCGGACACGTACCACCGCCGCCCTCGCGGCACTCGCCGTCACCGGAGCGATCTCGCTGTCCATCAGCGGCGCTCCCGCTCAGGCCGAGCCCGACCTCGAGACCGTCAAGGCCCGGGTCGACCGGCTCTTCCACGAGTCCGAGCAGGCCGCCGAGCGCTACAACGACGCCGAGCTCGAGCTCGCCGAGCTCGACGACGACCTGACCTCGCTCGAGGCCGACCAGTCCCGCCAGGGCGACGCTCTCGCGGGTGTCCGCTCCGACGTGCGCGACTCCCTCATCCAGCAGTACCAGTCCGGCAGCCTCGGCCCGACGGGCCAGCTGCTGTCCTCCGACTCGCAGGGCTTCCTCGACGAGCTCTCCACGATGTCCACGGTGGAGGGTCTCCAGGACTCGCTCCTCGCCGACTACGGCGACGAGCTCGAGGCCTACGACATCCGCAAGGACCAGACCGAGAAGCGCCGCGCCGACATCAAGCAGCTCGAGGCGAAGCTCGCGGCGGAGAAGAAGACCGCCGACGCCAAGCTCGCCGAGGCCAAGGAGCTGCTCTCGAAGCTCGAGGCCGAGCAGCGTGCCGAGTTCCTCTCCCGCAACGCGGGCCGCCCGATCGACGCCAGCACGATCCCGGCCAGCGGCCGCGCCGCCGCGGCGATCAAGTACGCGCTCGCCCAGGTCGGCGACGCCTACGTCTGGGGTGCCGCCGGCCCCAACGCCTTCGACTGCTCGGGCCTGACGATGATGGCCTACGCCCAGGCCGGCGTCAGCCTGCCGCACTCCTCGCGCGCCCAGTACGGCAGCGGCGCGCACGTCGCCAAGAGCGACCTGCAGCCGGGCGACCTGGTCTTCTACTACAGCCCCATCAGCCACGTCGGGATCTACCTCGGCAACGGCCTGATCGTGCACGCGGCCAACCCGGGCGCCGGCGTCAAGGTCTCCGACCTCGACGAGATGCCCTACGCCGGAGCGGTCCGGCCTGGGTGAGGCCACGGGGTCGGCGGTCATCCTCGCTCCGCTCGCTCACGGTTGCGCTCACAGCCGTCGCCCTCGTGGCGGGCGGCTGCTCGAAGGACGACTACGTCGCGCCGCCGCCGGCGACGACCAGCGAGGTCGCCGACCCGGCGGCTGCGGCCGACACCCTGGCCGCGCTCCAGGCCGCGGTCCGCGACGGTGACCGACCGGCAGCCGCCGACCTCGGCGCCGATGCCGAGGTCCGTGACCTGCTGACGGCGCTCGTCGCCAACGCCGAGGCACTCGGGCTCACCGACGTGACCCTGCGCTACCTCACCGAGACCGGACGCACCGACGGCGCGGACGGCTGGGACGGGCAGGTCGCGCTCACCTGGCGGATCGAGGGCAACGACGAGGCATCCGCCCGGACCGAGCTCCCCGTCTCCTTCGCCGCCCACGGTGCGGCGATCGCCGCGATCGGTGGCACCGGGACCCGGCTGCCGCTGTGGCTCTCCGGCCCGCTGAGTGTCGAGCGCGACGGCGACGTCGTCGTGGCGGTGGCCGGCGACCCGACCGGGGCCCGGGAGTACCTCGCGTCCGCCCGGCGTGCCGTCGCCCAGGTGCGGGCCGTCGTACCGGGGCCGGGCGGGCTGGTCGTCGAGGTGCCGGCCGATCCCGACGGCCTGCGGCGCACGCTCGACACCGAGCCCGGGCAGTACGACGCGATCGCGGCGGTCACCGCGCCCGTGGACGGCTCGCAGGCGCCGGGCAGCCCGGTGCACGTGTTCCTCAACCGGGCCGTCTACGACGACCTCGACCCCGTCGCGGCCCAGGTGGTGATGACCCACGAGGCGGTGCACGCGCTGACCGGGGCCGTCGGGGCCCGCCAGGCGCCGCTGTGGCTGGTCGAGGGCTTCGCCGACTACGTCGCCCTGCGCGACGTCGACCTGCCGCTCACCAGGACCGCGGGACAGGTGGCTGCCCAGGTGCGCAAGGACGGGGTGCCGACGGCGCTTCCGGCCGACGGCGACTTCAACCCGTCGGCCAGCCACCTCGGTGGGGTCTACGAGTCCGCCTGGCTGGTCTGTGTCACCCTCGCCGACCACGGGGGAGAGCGGGCACTGGTCGACCTGTACGAGCAGGTCCGCGGCGGTGAGGACCTGGCGGCCGTGCTGCGCCAGCACCAGGGTTGGAGCGTGGCCGAGCTGACCGCGGCCTGGCAGGACCGGCTCCGGGCGTTGCCCGGCGTGGCAGGCTGAGGTCCGTGGAGGACCGGTCGGCGGCGCGCAGGGTCGCACTCGGCACCGTGCTCATCGGCGTTGCCGCCTTCCTGCTGGTCGCGGCGACCCGGGTGCCCTGGCATCCCGTACCGGGCGGCCTGCCCGCGCCGGTCGCCCCGTCCTCGGTCTTCACCCAGGCCCAGATCGACCGCGGCGAGCACTACGCGCTCTGGGCCCGGGTCTGGAGCTGGTCGCGCCTGGCGGTCTCGCTCGGCGTCGCCGCGTGGTTGGGCTTCGGTCCGGTCGGCCGGCGTTGGGCCGCGCGGTTGCGTGGCGCGTGGTGGGTCCGGGTCGTGGTCGTGGTGCTCGGCCTCACCCTCGTCGGCGAGCTCGTGACGCTGCCGTTCGGCATCGCCCTGCGCCGCCTCGGCCTCGACGAGGGCTTGGTCGCCGGGACCTGGGCCGACTGGGGCGTCGACCAGGTCAAGGGCTGGCTGGTCACCGTGGTCGGTTCGTCCATCGCCCTGGTCGTGCTGGTCGGCTGCATGCGTCGCCTGCCACGCCTGTGGCCGGCCGTCGGCGGATTGGCGGCAGCCGTCCTCGTGCTGCTCGGCTCCTTCGCCTACCCCGTGGTCGTGGAGCCGGTGTTCAACCGCTTCGAGTCACTGCCGGACGGACCGCTGCGTAGCCAGGTCCTGGCACTGGCCGATGCCGAGGGCGTCGCGGTCGACGACGTGCTCGTCGCCGACGCCTCACGCCGGACGACGACGCTCAACGCCTACGTGTCGGGGTTCGGTCACAGCCGCCGGGTCGTGCTCTACGACACGCTGGTCGACAGTACGCCCACCGACGAGACGCTCACGGTGGTCGCGCACGAGCTCGCCCACGCGAAGTACGGCGACGTGCTGACCGGGACGCTGCTCGGCGCCGTCGGGGCGTTGCTCGGCATCGGACTCCTGGGCCTCGTGCTCGCCGTGCCGCGCCGGGAGCGGCCGGGGGAGGCCGACGAGGTGTCCGCCGTGCCGCGGGTCCTGGCGCTGGTCGCGATCGCGACCTTCCTGGTGGCGCCGGTCCAGAACGGCGTCAGCCGGGCCATCGAGACCCGAGCAGACCAGACGGCGCTGGAGGCGACCGGCGCCCCCCAGGCGTTCGCCGACCTCCAGCGCCGTCTGGCCCTGCGCTCCCACGCCGACCCCACACCTCCGGCGTGGTCGCAGTGGTGGTTCGGGTCGCACCCGACCGTGCTGCAGCGGATCGGACTGGCCGAGCGGTTCGAGGCCCGTCCTACGGACTGACCGCGGAGTCGAAGCTGGCGTTGGTGTTCTCGAAGAGGCCGGTGACGCCGCCCCCGAAGGTCAGCACGGCGAACACGATCGCGGCCGCGAGCAGCGCGACCAGCAGGCCGTACTCGACGGCCGAGGCCCCGCGCTCCTGGCGCACGTCCGGCGTGGTCATGGTGCTCCTCGTTCGGTAGGACGGTGACAGCACGTCGGCCGCGTCCCCGTCAGGGTGACGCGGCCGACGTGCTGGGCTGGCCCAGGGATCAGGGCTTCGCCTTGATGCTGGAGTTGACGTCGGTGAAGACGTCCTTGAGCGTGCCGCCGAGGGTCAGCACGATCGCGACGATCGCGGCGGCGATGAGGGCGACGAGCAGGCCGTACTCGACGGCGGTGGCACCGCGCTCCTCCATCTTGGCGAAGCGGCTGTTGAGCAGGATCTGCAGGTACTGGATCATGGGGTCTCCCTGTGCACTGGTTGTTCCGTGTCCCCGGGGAGTGCTTTCCCCGATGACCAGAACTCTGCCGGAACGGCCCGGGGCACGGATCGGGAGTTCGTCTCCTCGCTGCTAGTCACTTCGGACTAGCAGCGAGCTGCGGGCTGCGGATGGGTCACCGCGCGGACGGCTGGACGGTGGAGAGCAGGCCGATCCGCATCGCCGTGACCAGGGCCTGGGCGCGGTTGGCGGCGCCGAGCTTCTGGTAGATCCGGGCGATGTGGGACTTGGTCGTCGACTCGGAGAGGTACAGCTTGGCGCCGATGGCGGCCGCGTTGAGCCCCTCGGCGAGCAGCAGCAGGACGTCGTGCTCGCGCTCGGTCAGGGCGGTCGACTCGGCCGACTGACGGCGCATCATGGCGCCGACGAGCCCGGCGCACACGAAGGCCTTGGGAGACACGGCGGCATGGCGTGCCGCCTTGATCACCTCGGTGGAGGGAGCATCCTTGCCGACGAAGCCGGACGCGCCGGCCTGCATGGCAGCGAAGATCTGCTCGTCGCCGGAGTGCATGGTCAGCACGATGAGGCCGACCTCGTCGTTCTCCTTGCGCAGCGTGCGGACGACGTCGAGACCGGTGCCGTCCTGCATCTGGAGGTCGGTGATGACGACGTCGGGCCGCACCTCGCGGTAGCGCTGGATGCCCTCACTCACCGAACCTGCCGTCGCGACGACGTTGAGGTCGGGCTCGAGGTCGATCACCGCGCCCAGACCGTCACGGATCAGCTCGTGGTCGTCGATCAGGAGGACGGTCGTCGGGTCGCTCATCGCTGCTCCGTGAGGCTCGGGGAGCTCATGGCGGCATGGCCGCCCGGCGAGCTCCGGGGGATTTTCAGCGCCACGGAGACCGTGAGGCCGCGGCTGGCATTGTCGCGGACCACGAGCTCCGCGCCGATCAGTCTCGCACGTTCGCGCATGATCTTCAGACCATGGGAGTCGGCGCGTGCGGACTGCAGGCCGACCCCGTCGTCGGTGACGGTGATGATGGCCTCGGGTGCATACACCTGGCAGCGCACGTCGATCGAGGTGGCCCGCGCGTGCTTGACCGCGTTGTTCATCGCCTCCTGGGCGATCCGGAACAGCTCGGCCTCGACCTCGGGCCGCAGCCGCGTCGGTTGCTCGTCGAGGCGCACCCGGATGGGGATGCCCGACGACTCCGAGAGGTGGCGCGCGACGTTGCTGATCGCGGCGCCGAGGCTCTCGCTCTCCCCGATGCTGGTGCGCAGGTTCATCACCGACTGCCGTACCTCGGCGACGACCTTCGACACCCGGTCGCGCAGCATGTTCAACGCCTTGGCCTGCTGCTCGTCGGCGGGACGCGCCGCGAGCGCGTCGATGATGTAGCCGAGCGAGGCGATGTCCTGAGCCACTCCGTCGTGCATCTCGCGCGCCAGCCGGTTCCGCTCGTCGGCGGTCGCGGCATCGCGGAACTGGGCGAAGAGCAGCGCGGCGTCGAGCTTGACCGCGGTGTCGGCGAGGTCGCGGGCCACGGCGTTGAGGGGGAGCGGCCGGCTGGTGTCCGCGCCGGCCGGCCGGAGGCCCGCGACGATCGCCTGGTCACTGACCCGGAACGCGAAGCCCTCCCCGATCTCGATCGGCATCGAGGGCTCGGCCTCCTGGAGCCGGACGTCGCCGGCGAGGGTCTCGGTGGCCACGGCGTCCGCCGCCTCGAGGTCGACCGTCGATGCGACGGGCGAGAGCGCGTCGCCGCGCGGCACGTAGAGGACGAGTGCCCGGTTCGGGATGTCGTCGCTGACCTGGCTGAGCAGCTCACCACCCAGGGCGCCGACGTCGAGCCCCGAGCTCAGGCTGCCCGCGAGGCCGATCAGCTGCTTGAGGTGCTCCTGGGCGTCGCGGTACGGCGCGAGCGGGTCCGGGACCCGGTCGGAGGAGAAGGTCACGGCCGCGATCATGCTCAGGCCGAGCCCGGCCATGCTCCAGGTGAAGATGGAGATCCCCTCCTCGTAGGTGATCTCCTCCCACCACATCAGCCCCAGCGCGATCACTGCGATCAGCTCGACCAGGACGGTCCGGACCATGGTGCGTACGCCGGCCACCGCCGTGGCGTAGAGCGGCGCGACGACGAGGGCGGCGAGGATCACGGGGGCGTCCTTCATCGCCAGCGCGCCGATCACGCCGATCGCCGCCGCCTCGGTCATCGGGCTGAGCGACAGCTCCAGCTCGCGCCGCGTGGCGGTGATGGCCTGGTAGACCCACACGCAGCTGACGGCGCCGAGCGCGAGGAGGCCCTGCTCCTGGTGGAGCCAGACGATCGGACCGCCGATGGCAAGCAGCGCGAACAGACGCGCCGCGCCGACCACTGCATAGGTCTGGCTGCTCGGCATGGTGTCCACCCTAGTGCTGAAACCGCCTCTCACTTGCCGTTGAACGCGTCGAGTGCGTTCAGCACGGCAGGCCCCATGACGACGATGAACAGGCAGGGCAGGATGAAGAGAATCAGCGGGATCATGATCTTCACCGGCACCTGTTGGGCCTTCTCCTCGGCATACTGCCGGCGCTTGACCCGAATCTCGCCGGACTGGACGCGGAGCACCTGGCCGATCGGGATGCCGAAGGCATCGGCTTGCACCATCGAGCCGACGAAGGTGTTGAGATCCTCCACGTTGCTCCGGGTGCCCATCGCCTTGAGGGCCTCCGAGCGGCTCATGCCGAGCTGCATCTCGCGCAGCACCCGGGAGAACTCCTCGGCGACCGGGCCGGTGGTGTTGCGTGCCACCTGCTGCAGCGCGGCGTCGAAGCCGAGCCCGGCCTCCACGCTGATGGTCAGCAGGTCGACCGAGTCGGCGAGGTTCCGCTTGATCTGGTCGGCGCGGTGGGCGGCCTGGTTGTAGAGGTAGAGGTCCGGGACGAAGAAGCCGAGTGCTGCGGCGGCCAGCGCGAGCACGACGAGCACAGTGAACGAGCCGCCGAGCAGGAGCCCGTAGGCCAGCACCGCGACCGGCAGGGCCACGGCGCAGATGACCTTGAGCGACAGGACCCGGTCGACGGTCCAGCCGCGTGGGTTGCCGGCGAAGTCGAGCCGACGCCGGATCCGGTCGGCCTTGTCCGCGCCGGTCACGCGACGACCGAGCGTGAGCGCGCGGGCCTGGAAGGGGGCGAGGACCCGCTCGGCGAACGGCTGGTCCGCCGCCTCCACGAGCTCCCGCCCCGCCGGACCGGACCGCTCGAGCGCCTCGAGGGCGCGCGCCAGGCCCGTGGGCTGCTCCTTGGCGAAGGCGGCCCCGGCTGCGGCGATCGCGGCCACGAACAGGATGAGTGCGAGCAGGAGCAGCATCACGCCTCCACCTTGACCATGCGAGACATCCAGAACGCGCCGATCGTCATCCACACCACGCCGAAGGCGAGCAGGACCCAGCCGCGGGGGTCGGCGACCAGCGGGTGCAGGAACTCACGGTTGGTGAGGAACAGGTAGAGGCCGAACACCGGGGGGAGACCGCACAGGATCACGGCGGACAGCCGGCCCTCGGCGGACAGCGCCCGCACGTGGCGCCGCAGGTACTGCCGCTCCCGCATGGTCGCCGCGACGGTGGTGAGCAGCTCGGCGAGGTTGCCGCCGACCTGGCGCTGGATCCGGATGGCCATCACCGCCCAGCCGAAGTCCTTGCTCTGGAACCGATGGGCGACGCCCTCGAAGGCGTCCTCGATCGACACGCCGATCCGGGCCTCGACGAGCACCCGCTTGAACTCCGAGGCGATCGGCTCGGGGCCTTCGCGGACCACGGTGTCGACGGCCTGGGCAAGCGAGAGACCGGCGCTCAGCGCTCCGGACAGGAGCTGGAGCACGTCGGGCAGAGCGGCGTCGAAGGCCCGGCGCCGACGCCCGGCCATGATGCGCAGGTAGGCGGGAGGCAGGACGAAGCCGACGGCCATGAACAGCAGGCCGAGGACGATGCTCCCCTGACCGAGCAGGAGACCGACGACGGCGGCGGCCAGCACGGTACCCACGTGCAGCAGCAGCCATTCCGAGGGCTTGAACTCGCTGCCGGCGGCCGTGAGCCGCCGGGTCATCCGGTCGTTGAGGGCGCTGTTGCGCTCGAGGATCTCGGCGGCGGCGGCCTTGGCCTGGTCGAGCACGGGGTCGGCCTGGGGCTTCTGCGCCCGCTCCTCGACCCCCGCGACCCGGGTGCTGTACGCCGTCACGCGGTCCGCGATGCTCATCGGAGCCGGCTTCGCGGGCACGAGCAGCACGGCCACCGAGAGCAGACCGACCCCGAAGACCGCGACGCCGACCCAGAGCAGCCAGTCGGGTGCCGTGAACCCGGTGTCCTCGGTGATGGCGGGCAGCGGCGCCTCGGCGGCCGGGGTGCTGGTCGCCTCGATGGTGGCCAGGCTGCGGGCGACCACCGGTTCGCCACCGGCGGTCGGCAGGCTCACCTCGACGGTCGCCACGTCGGCGGAGAAGCCGGAGGGGAGGGGGGCGGTGACGAGGACCTGGTCGGCCAGCGCCTCGGCCTGCTCGGCGAAGGCGGCAGCCAGGGCGGTGCCGCTCGAGGTGATGACGTCGCCCTTGCCGGCGTCGGCGAGCGCGCGGAGCGGGGCGAGCTGGTCCTCGGCGAGGTCGAGGCCGACGATGTGGACCCGGGTGCCGGCGTCCTTGATCGCGGCCACGGCGTCCTCGATCGATGCCTTGCTGCCGGCGTCGGCGCCGTCGGAGAGCAGCAGCAGCGAGCGCTGGCCGCTGTCGCCGGCGAGGTCGGTGGCGGCGAGGATGCCGTCGTACAGCAGCGTGTTGCGCTGCAGGGAGAGCCCGTCGATGACCGTGCGGGCGGCTCCGCGGTCGGTCGTCGGCGCGAGGGCGACGTCGACGGTGCTGTCGAAGGTCACGATGCCGACCTCGACGTCGCCGGGCACCGTGTCGAGGTAGGTCGACGCGGCCTGCTGGGCCGCCTCGAAGCGACCCTGCTTGCGCATCGAGTTGCTGGTGTCGATCACCAGCACGGTCGTGCGCTTCACGGCCGAGCCGGAGCTGGTGCTGGTGGCGGTCGCCTCCAGGGTCTTGCCGTCGAGCGTCGCCGAGACGCCGGACAGGTCGACCTGGCTCCCGGCGGGTACGTCGACCAGGATCCGGATGCCGTCGCCGCTCGACTCGACGTGCGCGATGCCCCCGTCGGCCGCAAGGGCCGGCGCACCGACGAGCAGGGCGAGGAGGGCGACCAGCAGCGCCGCCACCCCCCGCGCCAGCTGCTGCCCGCGCATCAGATGCGTTCCGTCCGGAAGATCGTCGGATCGACGGCGACGTTGGCGTAGGCCAGCTTCTCGACGAACTTCGGCCGCAGCCCGGTCGAGCGCAGCCGCCCGAGGATCCGGCCGTTCTCGTCGAAGCCGGCCGAGTTGTCGAAGACGAAGATGTCCTGGAGGGTGATGATGTCGCCCTCCATCCGCTCCACCTCGGTGATGTGGGTGATCCGGCGCGAGCCGTCCTTGAACCTGGTCTGGTGCACGATCAGGTCGACCGCGGAGGCCACCTGCTCGCGGATGGCGCGGATCGGCAGGTCCATGCCGGCCATCAGCACCATCGTCTCCATGCGGGCGAGCGTGTCGCGCGGGCCGTTGGAGTGCAGGGTGCAGATGGAGCCGTCGTGGCCGGTGTTCATGGCCTGGAGCATGTCGAGCGCGGAGGCGTCGCGGACCTCGCCGACGACGATGCGGTCCGGCCGCATGCGCAGGCTGTTGCGGACCAGGTCGCGGATGGTGACCGCGCCCTTGCCCTCGATGTTGGCCGGGCGCGACTCCAGCCGCACGACGTGGTCCTGCTTGAGCTGGAGCTCGGCGGCGTCCTCGATCGTGACGATCCGCTCGTCGGTCGGGATGAACGAGGACAACACGTTGAGCGTCGTCGTCTTGCCGGCGCCGGTGCCGCCGGACACGATCACGTTGAGCCGGCCGCGGACGCAGGCGTCGAGGAAGTCGGCCGTCTGCGGGGTCAGCGACCCGAAGTTGATCAGGTCCTGCACGGTCAGCGGGTCGGTCGAGAACTTCCGGATCGTCAGTGCGGAGCCGTCGATCGCCAGCGGCGGGACGATCGCGTTGACGCGGCTCCCGTCGGGCAGGCGGGCGTCGACCATCGGCGAGGACTCGTCGACGCGGCGACCGATCCGCGACACGATCTTGTCGATCGTGCGGCGCAGGTGGGCCTCGTCGACGAAGTGCGCCTCGGCCTTGACCAACCGGCCGTCCCGCTCGAGCCACACGTCGTCGTGGCCGTTGACCATGACCTCGGAGACCTCGGGGTCGCGCAGGTAGGGGTCGATCGGGCCGTAGCCGAGGATGTCGTCGGTGATCTCCTGGGTCACCCGGACCCGGTCGGCCGCGCTGAGCGGCCGGTCCTGGGCGCCGAGGACGTCGGAGAGGACGGTGCGGACGGTCTGGTCCAGCTCGTCCTGGTCCATCTCGGAGTCGTACAGGTGCGGGCCCAGCTGCTTGATCAGCTCGGTGTGCACGCTCGACTTCAGGTCCTCGAGCCGGTCCTCGGTGCCGGCGATGCGGCGCCCGGGCTTGCCGTCGGTGGCCGCGGCCGCGGCAGCCGCCCGGGAGGAGAGCGGGCCGGCGGCCCTCTGCTCCGGTTCCGGAGCGGCAGCGCCCGGGGCGCTCGCGTGCGGTTCGGTCGCGCTGACGACCTCGGCGAGGAGCTCGGCGTCGGCGCCGGGGGTGGCGGCGTGGCGGCCCTGCCCGGCGGCCTCACGGCGCGCGGCGGCCAGGCGCTCGGAGAGACTGGACACGCTCAGCTCCTCCCGCGGCGGAACAGCCCGCGCGAACGGGCCGGTTCGGTCGGCGGCTCGGAGGCGGCGGACGACGGGGCGGCGACCGGCTCGCCGGTGACCGCCGCGGCGAGGTGCGCGTAGGCGAGGCTCGCCGGGTGCCCCGGCTTGTGCGAGACGATCGGCGTACCCGCGTTGGTGGCCGCGGCGATGTCGACGGCCGTCGCGACCTGCGCGCTGACCGGCATCCCGAGGATGCTCTCGACCTTCTCCACGCTGATGCCGACCTCGTCGTCCGCGCGGTTCAGCAGCAGGTGCCGGTGGCCGCGGGCGATGGACAGCATGTCCATGGTCTCCAGGGCGACCTTGACGTTCTTCAGCGTGGGCACGTCGAGCGTCGCGACGATCACGCACTCGTCGGTCTCGTCCAGCGCGGTCAGGGTCGCGTCGTCGAACGAGGGCGAGGTGTCGACGACGATGTAGTCGAAGCCGTCGCGCAGCGCCCGCAGGATCCGCGAGATCAGCAGCGGGGTGACCCGCTCGCGCACGTCCGGGTGGGCCGGCGCCGCCAGCACGGTCAGCGAGTCCTGGTGGCGGGTCAGCAGCCCCTCGAGCATGGCGAGGTCGATCGAGTCCTCCGACCCGACCGCCTGCTCGATCGAGTGCGTCGGGAAGAGCTGCATGGTGATCGCGACGTCACCGAAGGCGAGGTCGAGGTCCACCAGGCACACCTTGCGGGCACCCCGGTCGGTGAGCGCCAGCGCCAGGTTGACCGACGACGTGGTCTTGCCGACGCCGCCCTTGGGGGAGAAGACGGTCACGACGCGACCGAGCTGGCGCGCGCCGCCGGGGCCGCGGAGGGCCTGGTAGAGCTGGTGTGCGCGCTCGACAGCGCTGGTGAGGGCCTTCTCGTCGCCGCCCGCGACGACGACGTCGCGGATCCCGGCGTGCATGGACTTGGTCAGGACGTCGGTGTCGAACTGCTCGCGGACGAGGACGACGCTGACGGTGGGACGCTTGATCCGCAGCTCCTCGGCCGTGGCGAGCGCGGCACCGAGATGGACGCTCGGGCCGAGCGCCACGACGTACTCGTCCGGGTGCTGGTCGAGCCAGGCCACGGCGCGCTCGGTCGTGGCGACCGCCTGGGAACCGGGGGGCATGGCGCGCACCAGGCTGTCGACGAGCGACGGATCCTGTTCGACGAGAACCGGCATGACGTCACTCGCCTTCGCGGATCGTGGCGCAGGGCCCGGTCTTGTCGAGCTGGACCTCGCTCTCCGCGTTGAGCAGGGCCACGGACAGCTCGCCGCGCTCGCGGCCGTCCTGGAGCCACTCGAACTGCTGCTGGGTCACCGCGAGGTGCAGGGCCGGGGCCTGCTCGGCGGCGTCAGCGGCGGCGTCGGCGGTGGTCTCCGTCTGCGCACCCTTGGAGATGACCGTGACGCGATCGATGAGCAGGCAGGTCGGCGTGGCCGGGTTGACCGTGAGGAACACCGCCAGCTGCGAGCCGGGCTCGATGAACGAACCGACCGGCAGGTCGAAGGACTCCGGCTTGGCGATCATGCCCGTCGGCAGGGGCAGCGACGCGACGTCGACCGGGTCGCCGACGCCTCCGAACTTGGTCGACAGCAGCTGCTCGCCGGCGTACAGCGTGGTCAGCGCGACCTTGCCGTCGAGGTCGCCCAGCTGGCTCTGGCGCAGCGCGTTCTCGAGCACCTGGCCCTTCGGCACGGCGGTCTGCGCGAGCTTGCCGGTGTCGAGCGCCGACTTGATGCTCTCGCCGGGAAGAACGGTCTTCCCGGCCGCGACGGTGACGACGTCGGTCGTCTGGTACTTCTCAGCGGCGCGCGACTCGGCGCCCCGGGCGAACATGAAGACAAGCCCGACACCCAGCGCGGCGATCACCGCGGCGACGACGAGCAACAACCTGCGACGGTCCACTTCCAGAGCCCTCCCGCTCCCCATGTGCATGGTCACTGCTCCCCGGCTGCAGCGCACCGCGAGGCTAGCGAAGACGGCGCACGAGGTGTGAGTGAAAACGCCAAAAGGAGACGAATGATGTCCGATCGCAACCGGCGAGATGGTTCGTCAGGACTATGGTCCCGCCGGCCGCGCCGTTCCGTGACCGGTCGGGGACCGCCCGGACTCGCCGCGGCGGCGCTCAGGAGTAGAGCGCGGCGATGTCGTCGCGGTACTCGCGCATGACGACGTTCCGCTTCAGCTTGAGGCTCGGCGTCACCTGGCCGGCCTCCTCGGTCCAGTCCGTCGGCAGGATCGCGAACTTCCTGATCGACTCGGCCTTCGAGACCGCCTTGTTGGCCTCGTCGACCGCGGCCTGGACCTCGGCGCGCAGGTCGTCGTCGTCGACGAGGTCGGCCACCTTCCCGGTCTTGCCGTGCAGCTCGGCCCACGCCGGGAAGGCCTCCTCGTCGATGGTGACCAGCGCCGCGATGAACGGCTGGCCGTCGCCGACGACCAGGCACTGGCTGACCAGGGCGGAGGCCCGGACCCGGTCCTCGAGGACGGCGGGTGCGACGTTCTTGCCGCCCGCGGTCACCAGGATCTCCTTCTTGCGTCCGGTGATCCGTACGAAGCCCTCGTCGTCGACCTCGCCGACGTCGCCGGTGTGGAACCAGCCGTCGGCGTCGATCGCCTCGGCGGTGGCCTCGGGGTTGTTCCAGTACCCGGTGAAGACCTGGCCGCCGCGGAACAGCAGCTCGCCGTCGTCGGCGATGCGGACGGCGGTGCCGGGCATCGGGCGCCCGACCGAACCGACCTTCTGGGCGTCGGGCAGGTTCACGGTGAGGGCGGCGGTCGTCTCGGTGAGGCCGTAGCCCTCGAGCACGGTGATGCCGACCCCGCGGTAGAAGTGGCCGAGCCGGTCGCCGAGCGGAGCCCCGCCGGACAGCGCGAGCTCGCAGGCGCCGCCGAGCGCGGCACGCAGCCTGCCGTAGACCAGTCGCGAGAACACGGCGTGCTGCGCGCGGACCCGGAGCGGCACCCGGCCGCCGCCGTCGAGGGCCCGGGACCAGGCGATCGCGGTCTCGGCGGCCCGGTCGAAGATCTTGCCCTTGCCGTCGGCGGTCGCCTTCTGCGACGCGGTGTTGAAGACCTTCTCGAAGACGCGGGGCACCGCGAGGATGAAGGTCGGCTGGAAGGTCGCCAGCTGCGGCAGCAGGTTCTTGATGTCGGCGCTGTGGCCGAGGCGGGTGCGGGACTTCACGCAGCCCACCTGGATGATCCGCGCGAAGACGTGCGCCAGCGGGAGGAAGAGCAGCGTGGAGGCGCCCTCGGCGTCGAAGAGCTGCTCCAGCTCGGCGACCGCGACCCCCAGCTCGGTCTGGAAGTTGTCGTGGGTGAGCATGCAGCCCTTGGGGCGGCCGGTGGTGCCGGAGGTGTAGATCAGCGTCGCGAGGTCGGCCGGGCCGGCGGTCGTACGACGAGCCTCCAGGTCGGCGTCGCTGACCCCGGCGCCCAGGTCAGTGAGCGTCGCGACTGCCCCGTCCTCGATGGTCCACAGGTGCTGCAGGTCGGGCAGGGCGTCACGGGTGGCCTCGACCCGGCTGCGGTGGCCGGCGTCCTCGCACACCACGGCCCGGGCGCCGGAGTCGGACAGGATCCAGCTGACCTGCTCCTCCGAGGAGGACTCGTAGATCGGCACGGTGACGGCCCCGGCGAACCAGATCGCGTAGTCGAGCAGCGTCCATTCGTAGCGGGTGCGCGAGATCACCGCGACCCGGTCGCCGGCCCCGACGCCCGCCGCGACCAGGCCCTTCGCCACGGCCGAGACCTCGGCCAGGAAGGCCGTGCAGGACACGTCCTCCCAGCCTCCGTCGGCGCTCGCACGGCTGAACTGCGCCGCCTGCGGCGCCTCGGCCGCGTTGCGGACCACGTCATCGGTGAGGTTGCCCGTCTGCGGGATCTCGACGGTCTGCGGGGTGGAGTACTCGCGCACCTGTGCAGGTTACCGCCGGGTTCGAGACCGCGCGGATGCCGGGCAGCTGCGCGACCTCCGGGTCCGGTAGCCTTCCCGCCATGGCCGAACAGACGTCCTCGTCGATCGTCGTCGATGCCCCTGCCGCCGATGTGATGGCCGTCATCGCCGACTTCGCGGCCTACCCCCAGTGGGCCAAGGGCGTCACCGTGGCCGAGGTGCGCTCGTCGTACGACGCCGGCGACCCGACGCAGGCCGGTCGGGCCCGTGAGGTGTTCTTCGCCCTCGACGTCTCGCCGATCAAGGACGAGTACACGCTCTCCTACGTCTGGGACGGCGACCGCCAGGTCACCTGGACCCTCGTCGAGGGCAAGATGCTCAAGGCCCTCGAGGGTGCCTATGTGCTCCGTGAGACCGGCGGCTCCACCGAGGTCACCTACCGACTGGCCCTCGACGTCTCCATCCCGCTGATCGGCATGCTCAAGCGCAAGGGCGAGAAGATCCTCATCGACACCGCGCTCAAGGGCCTGAAGAAGCGCGTCGAGTCCGGCGCCTGACGGCGCCCAGGCAGGCTGCTCCGTGCGGATCGTTCTCTTCACCGGCAAGGGCGGTGTCGGCAAGTCCACCGTCGCCGCGGGTACGGCGGCGCTGGCCGCGGCGCGGGGCCTGCGCACCCTGGTGATCTCGACCGACGCCGCACACTCCCTTGCCGACGCCTACGGCGCCGTCGGGACCGCGACGGGCTCGACCAACCAGAGCGCCGAGCCGAGCGAGGTGGCCGCGAACCTCTTCGTCCAGCAGGTCGACGCCCAGCTGCGCTTCGAGCAGTCGTGGGCCGACATCCAGCGCTACCTACTCTCCGTCCTCGACGCGGTGGGCATGGACCCGGTCGCGGCCGAGGAGATGACCGTCATCCCCGGCGCGGAGGAGGTGCTCGCGCTGCTGGAGCTGCGCCAGCACGCCCGCTCGGGCGGCTGGGACCTGATCGTGGTCGACTGCGCGCCCACTGCCGAGACGCTGCGCCTGCTGGCCCTGCCGGAGGCGCTCGGCTGGTATCTCGAACGGCTGCTGCCCATCCAGCGCCGGCTGGTCAAGGCGCTGCGCCCGGTCCTCAACCGCGCGGCCGGCGTCCCGATGCCCGGCGATCCGGTCTTCGACGCGATCACCCGCCTGCACGGCGAGCTCGACGACGTGCACGCCCTGCTGTCCGGCCCGGAGTCGTCGGTGCGACTGGTCCTCACCCCGGAGCAGGTCGTGCTCGCGGAGGCACGGCGGGCCTACACCAGCCTGTGCCTCTTCGGGTACCGCGTCGACGGCGTCGTCGCCAACCGGGTCTTCCCGTCGGGCGACGACGACCCGTGGCGCGCGGGCTGGGTCACGGCCCAGAGCGCCGTGCTGCGGGAGGTTGCGCAGTCCTTCGGCGGTCTGCCGGTGTGGACCTCGCAGTACCAGCCGGCCGAGCCCGTCGGGGTGTCCGCGCTCACCGCCCTCGCCAACGACCTGTACGACGGCGCCGACCCGTTCGCCGTACCTGCGGGGGACGGGCCGTTCCGCGTCTCCCGCGGTGACGACGGGGGAGCCGTCGCCCACCTGTCCCTGCCCCACGTGTCCCGCTCGGAGGTCGGCCTCGCCCGCAACGGCGACGAGCTCGTGATGACCGTCGGCTCCTACCGCCGTCTGCTGACGCTGCCGCCGGGCCTGGCCCGGCTGCGGGTGGCCGGAGCGAGCGTGGTCGACGGCGAGCTCCGGGTCAGGTTCACCGAGCCCGAGCCGGTGGAGGCCCGATGACCGACGAGCCCGACGACATGCACGGCCCCGGGCCCCACGACGTCGGCAGCGTGGGCGAGGAGGCGATGAAGCTCCTCGGCGCGTTCGCCGACCTGGCCAGGCAGCACACCGGCGACGCCGCCGGCGGTCTCGGCAACCTGGCAGGGAACCTCGTCGGCGAGGCGGCCTCGATGGCCCACGAGGTCGGCGAGCACATCGCGACCGACGCGGTCGAGTGCAGGTACTGCCCGGTGTGCCGCGTGGTGCACGCCGTGCGGCAGACCTCGCCCGAGGTCAAGGCGCACCTGATGGTGGCGGCGTCGTCGCTGCTGCAGGCGGCCGCCGGCCTGCTGGAGACCCCGTCGCAGGAGGCCTCGGGCCGGACCTCCGAGGTGCAGCGGATCGATCTCGACGACCCGGAGGACCCGACGCCGTGACTGGGAACCTGACGTGTGGGATCGACATCGGCGGCACCAAGATCGCCGGCGCCGTCGTCGACGAGGACGGCACCGTGCTCGCCGAGGGCCGGGTGAACTCCCCGGCGACCGATGCGAGCGCCATCGAGTCCGCGGTGGCCGGGCTGGTCGCCCAGCTCGTCGCCCGGCACCCGGTGACGGCGGTGGGCGTCGGCGCTGCCGGCTACATCCACTCCGACCGCTCGACGGTGCTGTTCGCTCCCAACATCGCCTGGCGCAACGAGCCCTTGGGGGCCGACCTGAGCCGGCTGATCGGGCTGCCGGTCGTCGTCGAGAACGACGGCAACGTGGCGGCCTGGGGTGAGTTCCGGTACGGCGCCGGCCGCGACCACGACGACCAGCTGATGGTGACCGTCGGCACGGGCGTGGGCGGCGGCGTGATCGCCGGCGGCCGCTTGCTGCGCGGCGCCCACGGCGTCGCCGGCGAGATCGGCCACCTCCGGCTGGTGCCCGACGGGCGGTTGTGCGGCTGCGGCAACCACGGGTGCCTGGAGCAGTACGGCAGCGGGAGCGCGCTCGTGCGCGACACCCGCCAGGCGGTGGTGGCCGACCCGGCCGCGGCCCGCGGACTCCTCGAGCGTGCCGGCGGCGACGTCGAGGCGATCGACGGCCCGCTCGTCACCGCGGCCGCGAAGGACGGCGACGCCTTCGCCCGCGCGCGCCTCGCCGACCTCGGCGACGCGCTGGGCCAGGGGATCGCGTCCCTGGCGGCGGTCCTCGACCCCGGCGTGGTGGTCATCGGTGGCGGCGTCAGCGAGGCCCGGGACCTGCTGCTCGACCCGATCCGCGCTGCCTTCGAGCGCGAGCTCACCGGTCGGGGCTACCGGCCGGAGGCCGAGATCCGCCTCGCTGCGATGGGCAACCGCGCCGGAGTCGTCGGCGCAGCCGACCTGGCCCGCGGCTGACATGACCCGCAGCTGGGTCGGTGTCGACGTCGGCGGCACCAAGGTCCTCGCGGTCCGGATCGACGCCTCCGGCGAGGTGCAAGCCACTGCGACCCGACCGATGCCCGGCCGTTCGGCGGGGCCGGAGGCGGTCGAGGAGGCGATCGTGCTCGCCGCCCGGGACGTGGACGGCGGCCGGCCGCCCGTCGCGCTCGGCGTCTCCGCCGCGGGCCTGGTGGACGCGGCCGGTGAGCGCTTCCTGTTCGGCGCCCACCTGCCGTGGCGGGACACGCCTGTCCGCCGTACGCTCGCCGACCGCACGGGACTGACCGTCGTCCTCGACAACGACGCCAACTGCGCGGCGCACGCCGAGCTGGTCGCCGGCGCGGCCCGCGGGGTGGGCTCGGCGCTGCTGGTCACCATCGGCACCGGCATCGGCGGCGCGATCGTCCTCGACGGCCGGGTCGTGCGCGGGGCGCACGGCCTGGCGGGGGAGTTCGGCCACATGCAGGTCGTGCCCGACGGGCTCGCCTGCGAGTGCGGGCTGCGCGGCTGCTGGGAGCAGTACTGCAGCGGGCGCGCCCTCGAACGGGTCACCCGGGTCGCGCTCGGTCGGCACCTCGACGGGCCCGAGGTCACGGCGTTGGCCCGTGCCGGCGACCCGGTCGCGCTCAGCTCGTTCGCCTCGGTCGGTACCTGGCTCGGGATCGGCGTCGCCGGCCTGGTCTCTGCGTTCGATCCGGGGCTGGTCGTCGTCGGCGGCGGGGTGTCCGCGGTGGGCGAGCTGCTGCTCGGACCGGCCCGCACGGCGTTGGTCCACTCGTTGCAGGGCACGGCCTACCGCGCCGTGCCGGCGCTGGTGCCGGCCCTGCTCGGTCCCGAGGCGGGCGCGATCGGTGCGGCCCTGCTCGCCCGGGACGGCCGTTCGTGACCGGCCGGCTGGACCCGGTGCGGGCCTGGCTGCTGTGGGGCCTGAGCCGCCTGGTCCTGGTCGTGCTGCTGGCGAGCGCGGAGTCGGGGTCGTTCTCCGACCTCAACTACTACCGGGTGAGCCTCGACGACCTCGGGGCGGAGGGGGTCGGCGGCACGCTCGCGGAGTACCCCGTGCCGGCGTTCCTGCTGCTCGCGGCGCCCTACGGCCTGCTCTCCGCCGTCGGCGTCACGGCGTCCTACCAGGTGGTCCTCCTGCTGCTGCTGGTGCTGCTGGACGCGGGCTTCCTCGCTGCGCTGCTCCGTCGCTCGGCAACGGTCGCGCCGGTCGCCGTGTGGCTGGCCGCGACCCCGGCGCTGGGCGCGATCAGCTACGCCAGGTTCGACCTCGTCCCCGGTGTCCTGGTGGCGCTGGCGCTGCTGTCCCTCGTCGCGGCGCCGCGCCGGGCGGCGGTGCTCGCCGTCCTGGCCACCGGGCTGAAGTACACGCCCGCCCTCGTGCTGCCCGGGCTCGCGGGCCCGGCCGCGAGCCGGAGTCGGGTCGTCGGGGCCGGGGCCGCGGCCGGGATCGTGCTGGTCGCGGTGAGCATCGCCGTCGGCGGCTGGGACCGGGTGGTGTCGCCGCTGACCTACCAGGGTGACCGGGGTCTGCAGGTGGAGTCCGTCGCCGCGACGCCGGCGATGGTGCGGTGGGCGGTCGCACCCGACGGGTACCGCATCTCCTTCGCCGACTCGCTCGCGTGGGAGGTCGACGGGCCGTGGACGAGCGGCCTGCTGGCTGCGTCCGCGGTCCTCACGGGCGTACTGGGACTCGTGCTCCTCGTGCTGTGGGCGTTCGCCTGGCGCCGCCTGCCCGACCCGCGGACCGGACTGCCCGGCGTGGTCTGGCTGACGCTCGGCTCGCTGACCGCCTTCGTCGTCAGCGGCAAGGTCCTCAGCCCGCAGTACCTGCTGTGGCTGCTCCCGGCGGCCTGCGCCGGACTGGCTCTCCTCGAGGCGGCCGACCGTCGCCGACTCGGCCGCTGGACCGCCGTGCTGCTGGCGGCTGCCGTGCTGTCCCACGTCCTCTACCCGCACGCCTACGGGGCGCTGATCGAGGGACACTCGGGGGCGAGCGCGCCGGTGGTCGGCCTCCTCGCGCTGCGCAACCTCCTGCTCCTCGGCCTCTGCGTCGCGGCGCTGGCGGCGGCGTGGGGTGCGATCAGACGCGTGCCCCGTCGTCCCACGGATCCCGCGGCGAGCCCGGCGTCCTGATCACCAGGTAGCAGAAGCCGCCCACGAAGCCGGCGACCAACAGCCAGCCGAGCCAGCTCGGCATGCCGAGCCCCAGGACGAGGAACACGAGCAGCACCGTCGGCGAGCCGAAGACGCCCAGCCACGCGAGCATCCGGTCGGCGGGCGGCACCGGCACCGGCGGCGCCGCGTCGGGCACGAACCGGTCCTCGTCGACGAGGTCGATCTCGTCGTAGGCGTCGTCGTACCGGTCGTCGTAGAGCTCGTCGCCGCCCTCGGGTGCCGGGCCGGGGTCGTCGTCGGGATCGTCGGGCGGGTCGATCTCGACGCGCTCGCCGTAGTTGTCGATGATCGCCTGCCAGGCGGCGTCGTCGTTGTCCGGGTCGTCCCGCTGCACGCCCTCAGGCTACGCCCCGCGCCCAGCGCGGGGCAGCCTGCCGGTCAGGCCGCCGGTCAGGCCGAGGTGACCCGCTCGACGAACGCCGCCGACTCCGCGAAGATCGTCGGGGCGTCGTTGTCGAGCGTGGCCACGTGGTAGCTCTCCGGCAGGGCGATGCGCGTGACGTCGGTCGACGCGATGCCGTCGAGCACCAGCGGCTCCGAGGCGTCGTCGACGACGTGGTCCTCGGCCGAGCGGAAGTAGATCAGTGGCGCGGTGATCCGCGGCAGGTCGGCGCGCAGCGAGGGCCAGGCCTGCAGCAGCGAGTGGATGGCCTTGAGCGGGGTGCGGGTGTAGCCGTGCTCGTCGATGCCCGGCTTCTTGATGTCGTTGGCGATCGCCGGGAACGACGGCACCAGGTGCTTGAGGACCGGCAGCAGCCTCACGTCCAGGCGCCGCGTGGCGACCGCCGGGTTGACCACCATGACGCCGGCGACCTGGTCGGCCCGGTCGGCCGCCAGCCGCAGCACCAGCGCACCGCCCATCGACAGCCCGCCGACCACGACCGCGTCGTGCTCGGCCCGCAGCGCGTCGAAGGCGCGGGCCAGCTCGGCGTACCAGTCCGCCCAGCGGTGGGTGTTGAGTTGCTGCCAGGTGGTGCCGTGCCCCGGCAGCAGGGGTACGGCGACGCCGTACCCGAGCGCGCCGAGGTGCTCGCCCCACGGGCGCATCGATGCGGGGGAGCCGGTGAAGCCGTGGCTGAGCAGCACGCCGATCCGGCGTCCGCCCGTCAGCTCGGGGCGGGCCGCGATCATCAGTGGCGCGGTCTGGTCGGTCCCGCGGTCCGGGGCGCTCGGAGGCATGACGAGATTGTGCCGCACACCTACTAGGATCCGAGGCAGTGGCATCCGTCCGGGCGGACGCCGGACACTGGGGAAAGGCAGATCGGTTGTTCTACTGGTTCCTGAAGTTCGTCGCCCTCGGGCCGCTGCTGAAGGTCGTCTTCCGCCCCCGGGCCGAAGGCGTCGAGAACGTCCCCGCCACGGGACCGGCGATCCTCGCCAGCAACCACCTGTCGTACGCCGACTGGCTGTTCATGCCGCTGGTGATCCCGCGGATGGTGCGCTTCGTCGCCAAGGCCGAGTACTTCACCTCGCCGGGCATCAAGGGCTGGCTGCAGAAGAACTTCTTCAGCGGCACCGGCAACATCCCGATCGACCGCACCAGTGGTGACGCCGCGTCCGGAGCGCTGGTCTCGGCGAAGCGGGTGCTGGCCGAGGGCGAGCTGTTCGGCATCTACCCCGAGGGCACCCGCTCCCACGACGGCCGCCTCTACCGCGGCAAGACCGGCATCGCCCGACTGACCCTCGAGACCGGTGTCCCGGTGATCCCCGTCGCCGTCGTCGGCACCGATGTCGTGGCGCCCCCGGGCAAGAAGTTCGGCCGGATCGCCCGGCCGACGGTGCGCTTCGGCAAGCCGCTCGACTTCTCGCGCTACGCCGGCATGGAGAACGACCGGTTCATCCTGCGCTCGATCACCGACGAGATCATGTACGAGATCATGCGGCTCTCCCAGCAGGAGTACGTCGACATGTACGCCACCCGCGCCAAGGCGGAGTCGCGCAAGTCCGACCGTGGCGAGGGCGGCGAGCGGAAGCTGGCGTCCTGACCGACCAGGGCACGACCACGCGGGCCGCGATCGCGGTCGAGGACCGCATGTTCCGTGCCCTGGCGGTGCTGCGGGTGGTGGTCCTCGGCTACGCCGTCCTCCTCAACGCCTACCGCGACAACTTCGACCGTCCCGTCCTCGGCTGGGCGTGCGTCGCGGTGATGGTGGTCGCGACGGCGGCCGCCGTCGTCGTGTACGCGGCCCCCGAGCGCCGCGTCCCCGCGGTGCTGCTGGGTGACCTGGCACTCGCCGTGGCACTGCTGCTCGCGACCCCCGTGGCGAAGGGGGACTGGTTCGAGGCGACCATCCCCGGCTACTGGATCGTCGGCGCGCTGCTGGCCTGGGCGGTGCGCTACGGCTGGCGTGGCGGCACGGTCGCGGCGGTGCTGCTCGGCGCGACCGACCTGCTCACCCGCTCCCAGGTCGCCGAGAAGGACTGGGGGAACGTCTTCCTCATCCTCCTCGGGGGCTCGATGGTCGGCTTCGTCTGCGAGTCGCTGAAGGCGATGGCCGCCGAGCGCGACCTCGCCCAGCGTGAGGCCGCTGCCGCCGCCGAGCGGGCCCGGCTGGCGCGTGCCGTGCACGACGGCGTGCTGCAGGTGCTCGCCCTGGTCCAGCGCCAGGGCGGTGAGCTCGGCCGTGCCGCCGGCGTGCAGGAGCAGGCGCTGCGCACCCTGATCCGTTCCCAGGACGCGCTGACCGCGACCCCCCAGGCGCTCGCCGGGCACGCGGACCTCGCCGGCGCGCTGGCCGCGCTGGGGTCGCGCCCCGGTATCGAGGTCGCGCTGCCCGCGGGTGCCGTCGAGCTGCCCGCCCACACCGTGACCGAGCTGGCGGCCGTGGTGCGCGCCTGCCTCGACAACGTCGAGCGCCATGTCGGCCCGGACGCCCGTGCCTGGGTGCTCGTCGAGGACCTCGGCGACCGGGTCGAGGTGAGTGTCCGCGACGAGGGGCCGGGCATCGCGGCCGGCCGGCTGGAGGCCGCCGAGCAGGAGGGGCGCCTCGGCGTGGCCGAGTCGATCCGCGGCCGGATCCACGACCTCGGCGGCAGCGCCACCCTCGACACCGGCCCCTACGGAACCGAGTGGACCCTCGCCGTACCCCGTGGGAAGGAGCGATCGTGACCATCCACAGCACGCACCCGTTCGCCGACGCCGACCCCGACCCCGCCCGGCGGTTCCGCGGCCGGGTCGGCGGGGCCGTCACGCTGTGGACCGCCGGCGACGACCACGACCGCGCCGGGCTCACGGTCACCTCGCTGATGGTCGCGCTGGGTCCCGAGCCGGCGGTGCTGGCGCTGCTCGACCCCGACTCCGACCTCCTGGCGGCCCTGCGCGACTCCGGCCGGGGGGTCGTCCAGCTGCTCTCGTGGGCCGACCGCCAGCTCGCCGAGGCCTTCGCCGGTACGGCGCCCGCCCCGGGCGGGCCGTTCCGCCAGGCCACGTTCGTCACGGAGTCCTCGGGGCCGCGGCTCGCCACGGCCACGACGTGGGCCGGCGTCCGGTTGGCCGGCGAGCGCGAGGTCGGCTGGTCGGTCGAGGTCACCGCGGTCCTCGAGCACGTCGTCGTCGGCGACGATCGAGACCCGCTGCTCCACCGCCGCGGCCGCTACCTCCGCCTCCCGTAGCCGTCCCGTAGGGTCCTGCGCATGACGGACCAGATCCGGGTGATGGTCGTCGACGACCACCCGATGTGGCGCGACGCCGTCGAGCGCGACCTCCAGGCCGCCGGCTTCGACGTGGTCGCCGTGGCGGCGACGGGGACCGAGGCGATCGCGCGGTTCCGGGCGACCCTGCCGCAGGTGGTCGTCCTCGACCTGCAGATCCCCTCGCCCAGCGGCGTCGAGGTGACCGCGCAGGTGCTGGCCGCCGAACCGTCCTCGCGGGTGCTCGTCCTGTCGGCCTCCGGCGAGCAGGACGACGTGCTCGCGGCGGTGAAGGCGGGGGCGACCGGCTACCTGGTCAAGTCCGCCTCGCGCGCGGAGCTGCTGAGCGCCGTACGCCGGGTCGCGGCGGGGGACACCGTCTTCACGCCCGGGCTGGCCGCCCTCGTGCTCGGCGAGTTCCGGCGGATGAACGAGCCGGCCACGCCCCCGGGCGAGCGGCTGACCGAGCGCGAGACCGAGATCCTGCGGATGGTCGCGAAGGGCGTGTCCTACAAGGTCATCGCGGAGCGGCTGGTCATCTCGCACCGCACCGTGCAGAACCACGTGCAGAACACCCTGCGCAAGCTGCAGATGCACAACCGGGTCGAGCTCACCCGCTACGTGATCGAGCAGGGCCTCGACCACGACGACCGCGACGACCACGACGACCGCGACAACCACGACAACGAGGACTGACGGGGTCGGCGTGGCGGATCGGCAGCGGGCGCGACCGCGACAGGACCGGGCGGTGCAGACTCGTCGGCTGCTGCTCGACACGGCGGTGCGGATCCTCGACCGCGACGGCCTCGACCGGCTGACCACCTCGGCGGTCATCCGCGACGCGCACGTGAGCAGTGGGACGTTCTACCGCTACTTCAACGACCGCACCGAGCTGCTCGCCGTGCTCCGCGAGGAGGCGGTGCACGCCATCCGCGACGACCTCATGGTGAGCGTCGTCGACGCCCTGGAGCTCGACGTCGACTCGGCCGTGCGGATGGTCGTGGTCACCCTGGTCGGCGGCTTCGAGCGGCACCGCGGCGTGATCACTGCGATGGTCAACCAGATCCCCGCGGGCAACAACGCCAACGTCCTCCCCGAGATCGAGGCGGACCTGCACCGGCTCGCCTCGCTGCTCCCGCGCCGGCACCGCCCCGACCTCGCACCCGAGCAGCTCGAGGCCGTGGTGTTCATGCTGATGGGCGTGCTGGTCTCGACCTGCCTGCGGATCGCGCTCGGGCGGCCCGACGGCGTCGGCCGGGAGGAGCTGATCGACCTGACCGTCGCCATGATCGGCGCCGGGCTGCGATGAGGGGTCTGGGAGACTCGCACCGTGGCTGACCTGCTGGAGATCGCCGACGAGCTCTACGCCCTGCCGCTGGCGCAGTTCACCCCGGCGCGCGACGCGCGGGCCAAGGAGCTCAAGGGAACGCCGCTCGCCGCGCAGGTCAAGGCGCTGCGCAAGCCCAGCACCGCCGCGTGGGTCGTCGACCTGCTCGTGCGCCGCGAGGCCCCGCAGGTCGACCAGGTCCTCAGCGTCGGCGCCGCCCTGCGCGACGCCCAGCAGGCGATGTCGGCCGGCGAGCTGCGTGCGTTGACCAGGCAGCGCCGCCAGGTCACGGCCGCCGTCACCACGCAGGCGCGGCGGATCGCGGCCGAGGAGGGCCTGCGGGTCACCGAGGCCGTCGCCGAGCAGGTCGAGGCCACCCTCACCGCGGCGATGGTCGACGCCGAGTGCGGACGCGCGGTCCGCAGCGGCCTGCTCGTCAGCGCGCTGCACACGACCGGTCTCGAGCCGATGGCGGCCGACGACCTCGCCAGCGCCGTCGCCGTCCCCGAGGCCCTGGGCTTCAGCGCCACCCCGCGCGCGGCCCCGCGTCCGGGACCGCCCGACCTGCGCGTCGTACCGGACCCGGACCGGGCGGCCAAGGCGACCGCGGCGGCGCGGGAGCGCCTCGAGGCCGCCGAGGAGGAGTACGACGCCGCGCGGGCCGCCCACGACGACGCCTCCGGCGAGGTCGCCCGCCTGTCCGCCCGGTCCCTGCAGCTCGAGGCCGAGACCGACGAGCTGCGCCGCCGCCTCGCCGACCTGGAGGAGCAGGCCGAGGCGCTCGAGGAGGAGCTCGCCGAGGCCGAGGAGGTCCGCGACGGCACCGGCGCCGACCTGCGCACCGCCACGGCCGAGCGCGACGCTGCGGAGCAGGCGCTGGAGAGGCTCAGAGCACGCTGAGCCCGTCCAGCGCACCGGCGCGGCCGGTCGCGGCGAGCAGCAGCGCGCCCGCCCGGCCGCTGCCGAGGGCCAGGTCCGCGGTGATCGCCAGCGCGGCCGCCGCGGCCGTGTCCGGTACGTCGACCGGGAGCCTCAGCGCGCGGGCGAGGTCGGCGGTGTGGACGGCCAGCTCGAAGGTCCGCGTCGGCAGGTAGTCGGCCAGCCGCATCCCACCGACCACCGTCGTGACCAGCTGTTCTGAGGACAGCGACGCGAGCGCCGGGACGACCCGGTCGGCGATCGTGGCGATCGCGGCGGCCGGGTGCTCGCCGAGCAGGGCGCCCGCGGCTCGGCCGCGCTCGGCGACGTCGGGACCGTTGGCGATCGCCCGGGCGGCCCGGAAGTAGTCACCGGGCGAGGCGTGCTCGACGGTGGCCGCCGGGCGGGCGGCGTACTCCTCGACGGTGAGCAGGGCCCGGCTGGTGTGGCCGACCAGCGCCCGCACGTCCCACTCGCCGAGGCCCGGCTGGCTCCACCGGTCACCGACGGCGGCGGTCGTCGTGACGAACCAGGCGGCCGCGTCGGCGAACGCCGTGCACGACTCCTCCCAGGACCCGCCGCTCATCGGCCCTCACCGCGCACGATCGCCAGCACCCGCCGGTCGATCCAGGACAGGTCGGCAGCGGCCCGCATCTCGTGGTTCTCGGTGCCGACCCAGGTGGCGAAGTCGCGGTGCCCGGCGGCGGTCGCGAACGCCTCCAGCTCCTCGCGCAGCGCGGCGTCGACGACGACCTTCTCGTCCTCGGTCGAGGCCGTGAGATAGAGCTCGTGGAGCTCGAGGAGCCGGCCCAGCTCGTCGATCGGGGCGGGGTGGTCGTCGACGCGGAGGTCGACGGCGACGTCGTCGAGGCCGCCGTACCCGGCACCCTCACGGACCACGAGGATCGCGGCGGACTGGCGGCCGCGGCGGTCGCCGCCCTTCTCGTCGCCGGCCGTGAGCGCGGCCAGCAGCCGGTCCTGGAGCGGGGCGTCGGGCGGGCTGGCGAGCCAGGCGTCCTCCATCGCGGCGACGACCTCCTCCCCGGCGAGGCAGTTGCCCTGGATGGCGTAGCCGTCGCCGGTCCGGCCGCCGGCCCAGGGGATGCAGTCGGTGCCGGTGTGCGAGGCGGCGGTGCCGTCGAGGTCGACGATGCCGACCTGGCGGTGCGCCCGGCCCTCGTCCTCCTCGAGGAGGCGCTGAAGCGCGATCGGCGCGGTCGCCCCCTCGTCGAGGTGGGAGAGCGCGAGGCCCTTGTAGGCGACGTTCGCGTCGGCCTGGGTCGCCAGCGCGCCGACGCCCGCGACGGCGGCCGGGACGGCGGACCCGACCGCCAGGAACTTGGACGCGACGGCGACGCCCCAGGTCTCGCCGTCGGCGGAGCGGGCCACGATCGAGAAGGTCATGGCCCAGAGCCTAGAGGTCGCGGTCCCGACGCCTCAGGCGCTGTCGCGCCGGACCAGCGCCGGAGGGAAGATCACCCGCATCGGCCGTGGCCCACGCTGGTCGTTGATCTGCTCCAGCAGCAGCCGCACGGCCTGCTCGGCCATCTCGCCGATCGGGTTGCGCACCGTCGTGAGCGGTGGGGTGGTGCGCCCGGGCACCCCCACGTCGTCGTACCCGATCACGGCGACGTCGTCGGGGACGACGCGCCCGGCGTCGGCCAGTGCCCGCAGCGCGCCGGCAGCCATCAGGTCGGAAGCCGCGACGATGCCGTCGAGGTCCGGAGCCCGCTCGAGCAGCTGGCGGGCGGCCATCTCGCCGCCGTGCTCGGTGAAGTCGCCGTGCCCGACCAGGTCGTCGGCGAGGTGGGCGGCGCGCAGCGCGGCCCGCCAGCCCTTGAGCCGGTCGATGCCGGCGGCCATGTCGCCGGGGCCGGCGATCGTGGCGATCCGGCGACAGCCACGCTCGATGAGCAGCTCGGTGGCAGCCCGCCCTCCGGCGACGTTGTCGGTGTCGACGTAGGCGACCCGGTCGGCGCTGGTCCACGGCCGGCCGATGAAGGCGCACGGCAGCGCGAGGGCAGCCAGGTGGTCGGCGAGCTGGTCGTCGCGGTGGTGGGAGACCACGATGGCACCGTCGACATGGCGGCTGCCGAGGTAGCGCAGCAGTCGCCGCTCGTCGCCCGGTCGGGCGAGGAGGAGCACGAGCTGAAGGTCACGGGCGGCCAGCATCCGGTTGACGCCGCGCAGGGTGTGCACGAAGAACGGGTCGGAGAACACGCGCTCGTCGGGTTCGGGGACGACCAGCGCCACCGAGTCGGTACGACGGGTGACCAGGCTGCGCGCGGCCGGGTTGGGTGTGTAGCCGAGCTCCCGCACCGCGGCCTCGACGGCGGCGCGTGCCGTGGCCGAGACCCGGTCGCCGCCGTTGATCGCCCGGGACGCGGTCGCCCGCGAGACGCCGGCCCGCGACGCCACCTCGTCGAGGGTCGGTGCCGACGCCTGGCCGGGGGGCAGGTCGCTGGACGGACGGCTCACCCGGGGCACGCTAACCGACTTCCGGCAGGCGCCCCGTGCGGGCGACTGCGGCGAGATACCGGGCGCTGGCCTTGGGGGTGCGTCGTTGGGTCGTGAAGTCGCAGTGCACGATGCCGAACCGCTGCTCGTAGCCGTAGGCCCACTCGAAGTTGTCGAGCAGGCTCCACGCGAAGTAGCCGCGGACGTCGACGCCGGCCGCCATGGCGGCGTGCAGGGCCCGCAGGTGCCCGTCGAAGTAGGCGACCCGCTCCGGGTCGGTCACGCTGCCGTCCGCGGCGACGACGTCCGGGTAGGCGGCGCCGTTCTCCGTGATGTGGATCGGTGGCAGGTCGTAGTCGCGGTGCAGCCCCACGAGGAGGTCGGTCAGCCCGTCGGGCTGGACCTCCCAGTCGATCCCGGTGACGGGGAGCCCACGCCGCGGGAACACGACGTGCTCACCGCCGGGGAACGGCGAGCTGGTCGGCCGGGACGGGTGGGGGATCCGTGAGCCGAGCAGCTCGGCCGCCGGGTGTGCCCGGCCGGAGGCGGCGTCCCCGTGGTAGTAGTTCACGCCCAGGAAGTCGATCGGTGCGCCGATCAGCTCGAGGTCGCCGTCGTGCACGAAGTCCTGCCAGGCGTGCCCGCGCCAGGTCATGCCCTCGGTGTGTGCGGCCAGGCCGTCGTCGTACTTGCCGCGGAGGACGGGGTCCAGGAACACCCGGTTCCAGAGCTGGTCGACGCGCTGCGCCGCGGCGACGTCGGCCGGCTCGTCGGCGTCGTACGGCTCGGCGAGGGTGAGGTTGAGCGTGATGCCCAGCTGGTCCCCGGGGGCGCGCTGCCTCAGCTCGTCGAGCGCCTTGCCGTGCGCGAGCATCAGGTGGTGCGCGGCGATGACGCCGGCGACGCCCTCCTGGCGCCCCGGCGCGTGCTGGCCGCCGGTGTAGCCGAGGAAGGCGCTGCACCACGGTTCGTTGAAGGTCGTCCAGTGGTGCACGCGGTCGCCGAGGGCGTCGTGCACGCTCAGCGCGTACTCGACGTAGCGCTCGACGGTGTCGCGGTTGAGCCAGCCGCCCTCGTCCTCGAGGGTCTGGGGCAGGTCCCAGTGGTAGAGCGTCGCCCAGGGCAGGACGCCTGCGCCGAGCAGCTCGTCGACCAGCCGGTCGTAGAAGCCGATGCCGGCCGGGTTGGCCGCGCCGCCGTCGGGACGGACCCGCGGCCACGCGATCGAGAACCGGTACGAGCCGAGGCCGAGGTCACGGACCAGGGCGACGTCCTCCGGCATCCGGTGGTAGTGGTCGCAGGCGATGTCGCCGGTGTCGCCGTTGCGCACCGCGCCGGGCACGCGGCTGAAGGTGTCCCAGACGGACGGCGTACGGCCGTCGGCGTCGACCGCTCCCTCGATCTGGTACGACGCCGTGGCGGCGCCCCAGAGGAAGTCGGCCGGGAACTGCAGGTCGGTGGCGGGGGTCGTGGGGGTCATCCCTTGACGGCTCCTTGCATGATGCCGGTGACCAGCTGGCGACCGGCGAGGACGAAGAGCAGGAGCAACGGGAGGGTGGACATCCCGGCGCCTGCGAGGACGAGTGCGTGGTCGGTGGTCTGGCCCTGCCCGGTCACGGCGAGCGCGTCGAGCGCCGTCTGCAGGGTGTTCTTCGTGTCGAGCGCGACGAGTGGCCACATGTAGTCCGTCCACACCTGCATGAAGGTGAACAGGAACAGGATCGCCATCGCAGGACGGGCGGCGGGCACCGCGACGGTCCAGAAGGTCCGCAGCATGGTGCAGCCGTCCATCCGGGCGGCCTCGATCAGCTCGTCGGGCACGGCGTCGACGAGGTACTGCCGCATGAAGAAGACGCCGAACGCGGTGACCAGGGTGGGCAGTGCGACGGCGGCGAGGGTGTCGAGCAGCCGGTAGTCCCGCATCAGGATGAACAGCGGCACCATCGCCAGCTGCACCGGGACCGCCATGGTCAGGACCACGAAGCCCATCAGCACGCTGCTCCCACGGAACCGGAGCTTGGCGAACGCGTAGCCGGCCAGCGTGGAGAAGAACACGACCGACACGGCACAGGCGGTCGAGACGATCAGCGAGTTGGCCAGTGCCTGCCAGAAGTCGATCGTGTCGAGCACCTTGCGGGCGTTCTCCCAGAAGTGCCCACCGGGCAGGATCGGCGGCGGGAACTGCTCCGCCTCCGCCTTGGTGTGCGAGCCGATGACGAACGACCAGTAGAGCGGCAGCG
Source organism: Nocardioides daeguensis (assembly GCF_019192965.1). GTDB lineage: Bacteria > Actinomycetota > Actinomycetes > Propionibacteriales > Nocardioidaceae > Nocardioides > Nocardioides daeguensis. Next base: position 51,744 of record NZ_JAHTKU010000002.1, on the reverse strand, counting down.
CGGAGCCGAGCACGAAGGCGGCGAGGAGGCCGTAGACGAGGAAGCCCGGACGGCGGTCGATGGTGGCCACTAGGCGCTCCTTCGCGTCAGGAGTCGGGTGAGGGTGAAGTTGAGGACGGCGATCGCGACGATGATCAGGAAGAGGATCCAGGCGGCGGCCGAGGCTCGGCCGTAGAACTGGTCCTCGATGCCCTTCACGTACACGTAGAGCGTCGTCGTCATGAACTGGTGGTCGGCGCCGCCCTCACGGCTGGGGGTGTCGTCGAAGAGCCGCGGCTCCGTGAAGACCTGCAGGCCGCCGATCGTGCTGGTGACGATGACGAAGACCATCGTCGGCCGGATCAAGGGCAGCGTGATCGAGAGGAACTGCCGGACTCTGCCGGCGCCGTCCAGCGCCGCGGCCTCGTAGAGGTCGCGGGGCACCGCCTGCATGGCGGCCAGGAAGATCAGCGCGTTGTAGCCGGTCCAACGCCAGTTGACCATGCCCGCGATCGCGAGGTGGCTCCACCAGCGGTCGACGTGCCAGCGGATGCCGTCGAGGCCGAGCTCGCGCAGGAAGCCGTTCACGACGCCCGACTGGTCGGCGAAGAGGCTCCCGAAGATGAGCACGGCGGCAGCCGGCGCCACCACGAAGGGCAGCAGCACGCTCATCCGCCAGAAGGTGCGTCCCCGCAGCCGGGTGTCGAGCAGGCCGGCGATCGAGACCGCCAGCAGCACCTGCGGGACCGAGCTCATCAAGAAGATCGAGAAGGTGTTGACCAGTGAGGTGCGGAAGACCGGGTCCTTCAGCACCCAGACGAAGTTGTCGAGGCCGACGAAGTCGCCGCGCACGTAGTACGCCCGGTTCCAGTCGTGGACGGCCAAGAACCCGGTGTAGAGCAGCGGGAAGAGCCCGACCAGCGCGAAGAGGATGAAGAACGGCGAGACGTAGAGGTAGGGCGACAGCTTCAGGTCCCAGCGCGAGCGGCGCTGCCGCCGGAGCAGCCGCCGTCGGGCGGCGTCGTCGCTCGCGGACGGCTCGGTCCGGTGCGGCCTGCCGGCCGGGGTGGGAGACCCGCTCGCCGGGGAGGTCGCGGTGACCTCCCCGGCGCGCGAGTCCGGGACCTGCTGGGTCACTGCAGGGCGGCGACGTCGGAGAGGAACGTCTCCCACGACTTGTCGGGGTCGGTGCCCTGGTCGACGCGGTTGATGGCGTCTTGGAACTTCTGCAGGATGTCGGAGTAGAGCGGCCCGTGGTAGGGCTGCACCGTGATCGCTGCGGCGCGGTTGGAGAAGATCTCACCGGCCGGGGCGTCGTTGAAGTACGGGTCCGTGGCCGCCAGGACGGACGGGTCGGCCAGCGCCTCGACCTGTGAGGGGAAGTTGCCGGTGACGGCGAAGACCTTCGCCTGCTGCTCGGGAGCGGTCAGCCAGCTGGCGAACTGCTGCGCGTCGTCCTGGTGGGTCGACGACTTGGGTACGGCGAGGTACGAGCCGCCCCAGTTGCCGCCACCGCCGGGGAAGACGTCGGCGATGTCCCACTGGACGCCGTCCGGGGCGGGGTCGCCCTGGTTGGACTTGATGTTGGCGCGCATCCAACCGGGGCACGCGACGGTGGCGACACCGGCCTTCGTGAAGGAGGCGGTCCAGTCGGCACTCCACTGCGCGGCCCGGGAGCCGAGGTCGACGTGCTCGGCGACGGTGTCGAAGACCTGGCGCAGCTCAGGCGAGCTGACGTCGACGGTGTTGTCGGCCTGCTCGAAGGGGAACTCGACCTGGTTGAGCATCGCCTGCGCGACGGACCCGGAGGCGTCGTACCAGTTGGCCTCGGGAACGGCCTTCTTGAACTTCTCACCGGTGGCGAAGAAGTCGTCCCAGGTGCCGAGGAGCGCGGCGACCTCGGCCCGGTCGGTCGGCAGGCCGGCCTTCTCGAACAGGTCGGCGCGGTAGCAGATCGCCTCGGGGCCGGCGTCGGTCGCGTAGCCGACGAGGGCGCCGTCGGCCGTGGTGGCGGCCTCGGTCTTGAAGTCCAGCCAGCGGCCGGCGAGGTCGTCGGAGGAGAGGTCGACCCAGCGCTCGGGTGCGGCCACCAGGGCGGGCATGAAGTCGCCCTCGACAGCGACCACGTCGGGCAGGCCCTTGTTGGCCTGCAGCTTGGTCTGGAGGTCGGCCTTCCAGGTGTCCCACTTGCCGACCTTGGTCTGCTTCACCTGGACGTCGGGATGGGCGGCGTTCCACTCCTCGATGAGCGCGTCGTAGCCGAACTCGCCGAAGGTGGTGATGGTGAGCGCCTCGCCGTCGTCGAGCTTCTTCTGCTCGGCGGACTTGGTGGGATCGTCTCCGGAGCCGCACGCGCTCGTCGCGAGGACGAGCGACGCGACGGCCGCCGAGGCGAGCAGTCGGGTGGATCGGCGGATCTGGTGCACGGTGATGCTCCTCGGGGTGGGACGCGATGCGGGGGCTGCCGCCGGGTGCTTCGGATGATGTGAGAGCGCTTCCATGAATTGCGGCTCGGCCACCATGACATGCGTCACAGTGATCGTCAAGGAGTCCTACGGAACGGCTCATGCGTGCGTAGCCAGTGATGGGAGCGCTCCCACTGGACGGCGCCTCTTCTGTCGCCTACGGTGATCTGCATCACGGGGGGAGTGCCCCTGGTGGAGAGGAGCGACATGGCCGAGGTCCGGTTCGACCAGGCGACCTACAGGTATCCCGGCGCGGAGCGCCCGGCGGTCGACGCGCTCGACCTCACCATCGAGGACGGCGAGTTCATGGTGCTCGTCGGCCCCTCGGGGTGCGGGAAGTCGACGTCGCTGCGGATGCTGGCCGGCCTCGAGCCCGTCACGTCCGGCACGATCTCCATCGGCGCGCAGGACGTCACCGAGGTGGCGCCCAAGGACCGCGACATCGCCATGGTCTTCCAGACCTACGCGCTCTACCCGCACCTCTCGGTCGCCGACAACATGGCCTTCGCGCTCAAGATCGCCGGCGTGCCGAAGGCCGAGCGCCGAACCCGTGTCGCCGAGGCGGCGCGCCTGCTCGACCTCGAGGGCGTGCTCGATCGCAAGCCGCGTGCCCTGTCCGGCGGCCAGCGGCAACGCGTCGCGATGGGGCGGGCCATCGTGCGCCAACCGCAGGTCTTCTGCATGGACGAGCCGCTGTCCAACCTCGACGCCAAGCTCCGCGTGTCCACCCGGACCCAGATCGCCGCCCTGCAGCGGCGGTTGGGTGTCACCACGGTCTATGTCACCCACGACCAGGTCGAGGCGATGACGATGGGCGACCGCGTCGCGGTGATGAAGGACGGCGTGCTCCAACAGGTCGACACCCCGCTCGCGCTGTTCGACCGGCCGGCGAACGCCTTCGTCGCCGGATTCATCGGCTCGCCGGCGATGAACCTGCTGACCGGCAGATCCGCCGGCGACGGCATCGCGGTCGTCGACGGCGTCGACTTCCCGATCGCCCGCGACGCCGCCGCGCAGGCCTCGGGCGCGGTGACCCTGGGCGTGCGTCCCGAGGCATGGCGGCTGGTCGGCGCGGGCGAGCAGGGCTTCCCGGTCACCGTGCAGGTCGTCGAGGAGCTCGGTGCCGACTCCTACCTCTACGCCACCCCGACCGGCATCGACCCGACCGGCATCGACCCGACCGGCATCGACCCGACCGGCATCGACCCGACCGGCAGCCCCGGCCGCGACCTGGTCCCCCAGATCGTGGTGCGCCTCGAACAGCGCTCCGGTCTTCGCCGCGGCCAGCAGGTGAGGCTCGCGGTCGATCCGGCCTCCCTGCACGTCTTCGACGGGGAGACGGGGCTGCGCCTCGGCGCGTAGTTTGAAGCCATGCGTGTCGGAGTGCTGACCGGCGGAGGTGACTGCCCGGGCCTGAACGCGGTGATCCGGGCCGTGGTGCGGAGGGGGGTGAAGGACCACGGGTTCGAGTTCGTCGGCTTCCGTGACGGCTGGCGCGGCCCGCTCGAGGGCGCGACCGTGCCGCTCGGCATCGAGCAGTGCCGCGGGATCCTGCCCCGCGGAGGCACCATCCTCGGCTCCTCGCGCACCAACCCGTTCGCGGTCGAGGGAGGCGTCGAGCGGATCAAGGACAACCTCGCCGCCGCAGGAGTCGACGCGTTGGTCGCCATCGGCGGGGAGGACACCTTGGGCGTCGCGACCAGGCTGGCCGACCTGGGGGTCGCGGTGGTCGGCGTACCGAAGACGATCGACAACGACCTGTCCGGGACCGACTTCACCTTCGGCTTCGACACCGCGGTCAACATCGCGACCGAGGCGATCGACCGGCTGCACACCACCGCGGAGTCGCACCACCGGGTGCTCGTCGTGGAGGTGATGGGCCGCCACGCGGGCTGGATCGCGCTGCACGCCGGCATCGCCGGGGGAGCGAGCGCCGTCCTCATCCCCGAGGTCCCGTTCGACGTGGAGGCGGTCTGCGCCCACGTCGAGACCCGCTTCCGGAGCGAGTACGCCCCGATCATCGTGGTCTCGGAGGGTGCCGTCCCCGCCGACGGCACCGGCATGACGCTGGTCAGCGGTGAGAAGGACGCGTTCGGGCACGTCCGCCTCGGCGGCATCGGCGACCGCCTCGCCCACGAGATCGAGGTGCGCACCGGCAAGGAGGCCCGCGCGGTCGTCCTCGGGCACATCCAGCGCGGCGGCACGCCCTCGGCGTTCGACCGCTGGCTGGCGACCCGCTGCGGGTTGCAGGCGATCGACGCCGTGGCCGACGGCGAGTACGGCGTGATGGTGGCGCTGCGCGGCACCTCCATCGTGCGGGTGCCGTTGGCGGAGGCCACCGGAGCGCTCAAGCTGGTCAGTGCCCAGGAGTACGCCGAGGCCCAGGTCTTCTTCGGCTGATCCCGGGGTCGTGACACGCGCCCGCGGCGGGCGCACCATGGAAGACGTGCAGGCGTGGCGCGCTGCCCGCGCGTTCGACGGCACTCGGTTCCTGCCCGGCGGGGCGACGGTGCTGGTGGAGGGCGACCGGATCGTCGGTGTCGAGCCGGCGGGCTTCGCCGTGCCGCACGACTGTCCCGTGACGTCGTACGCCGGCACGCTGCTGCCCGGCCTCCTCGACGCCCACGTGCACCTGGTCTCCGACGGCGGCGTCGGTGCGCTGGAACGGGTCGGCGTGCTGGAGGCCGATGCGATCGACGCCCAGACCACCCGCTCCCTGGCGGCGCAGGTCGCCGCCGGGGTGACGACGGTGCGCGACCTCGGGGACCGCGGCTATCGCACGCTGTCCTTCCGCGACGCCCGCGGCCCGGGGTTTGCCCCGCATCGTCGCGGCCGGGCCGCCACTGACGACGCCGGGCGGCCACTGTCACTTCCTCGGGGGCGAGGCCGCGACCGACGACGAGCTGCGCTGCGCCGTCCTCGAGCGCGCCGAGCGAGGTGTCGACGTGGTCAAGGTGATGGCCGGTGGCGGCTTCCTCACCTCCGGCAGCGACATGGTGGGTGCCCAGTTCGGCGTGGACTCGCTGAGGGTGGTGGTCGAGACCGCGCACGGCTGTGGCCTCCCGGTGCTCGCGCACGCGCATTCGGCGGTGGCGATCGAGGTCGCGCTCGCGGCGGGCGTCGACGGGATCGAGCACTTCACCGGGGTCACGCAGTGCGGTGCGGTGCTGAGCGACGACCTGCTCGACCGCACGGCGGCCGCCGGCGTCGCGGTCGACCCGACGATGGGGAACGACCGCGCGGTGCTGGACCGGATGTCTGCGCCGCCCCCGGCCGTCCTCGCGATCATGGAGCACCTCGGGGTCGGCATCGACGAGTTCTACGCGCAGCGTTACGTCGACGTCGGTCGGATGCGCGCTCATGGGGTGCGGGTCGTGCCGGGTGTCGACGCGGGCGCCGGGCCGGTGAAGGCGCACGGCAACGCGTGGCGCGCGGTGCTCGACCTGGTCACGGCCGGCTGGCCGCTCCGCGAGGCGCTCGCCGCCGGCACGTCGGGTGCGGCGCGCGCGTGCGGCCTCGCCGCCGAGACCGGCGTCCTGCGGCCGGGTCTGGCCGCCGACCTGCTCGTGGTCGACGGCGACCTGGCCGCGGAGCCCGACGCCCTGGGCCGGCCCGTGCAGGTCGTGGTGCGGGGCGTTCCGCTCAGCGACTGACGGGTTCGACGTCGACGACGAGGGCACGGTGGTCGGAGAGCTGCATCCGGCGGGCCTCGGCGACGGCCGGCAGGGCCGGATCCGCGAGGACGTGGTCCAGCTGCTCGACCGGGTGGTCCGCAGGGAAGGTCGGGTGGGTGGCCAGGGGGTGCAGGCCGGAGATCCGCGCAGCACGCTCGACGCCCATGTTGAGGTCTCCGGTCAGCACCAGCGGGCGAGGGGCTCCGGAGAGCGAGCGCACCAGGCGGCGCAGCTGACGCCCGTTCCACCAACGCACGAACGACAGGTGGGTCGTCGCGACGCTCACCTGTCCACCATGGGCGGCCAGGGTCGCGGTCACCGCGACCCTGGGCTCGTCGCGGACCCAGGTCGGGGTGGCCTGTCCGGGGAACCACATCGGCAGCGGCGCCGCGACCGCCGGCAGACGCAGGACCTGCCAGCCGGTCACCGGGAGCCGGCTCAGCAGCGCGATGCCGTACGCCGCGTCGTGCGGCTGCTCGTCGCCGGTCGCGGCGGTCCAGGTGGCCCCCGGGCTGCCGGCGAGCGCGGCGACGAAGCGGTGGTCGGTCGCGCCCATCGCCTCGGCGGAGAGGGCGGTCAGGTCCGCGTGGCCCGAGCGGTGGAGCAGGTGGTCGACCTCCTGCAGGGCCAGCACGTCAGGGTCCAGGTCGCGGATCGCGTCCCGCAGCACGTCCACGTCGACCTCGTCGTCGTGCTGGGTGCGACCGCCCAGGATGTTGAAGGTCACGATGCGCATCGCGCAGCAGGTACCCGCCCGGATGGCTCCCACCCGGGCGGGTACCTCGTGCTCGCCGCACGAGCACGAGGAGATGACGGTGGGCGAGGCTGGGGAGGGCGCCAACGGCCCCCGGCGTCTGCGGGAGGCGTTGAAGCTGGTGGCGGTGCTGCTCAAGGAGACGGGTGTGCCGTTCGCTCTCGCGGGCGGCTACGGCCTGTGGGCCCGAGGCGGCCCCGAGCCCGACCACGACGTCGACTTCATGATCGCCGAGGAGGACGCCGCCCGGGTGGCGGAGGTCCTCGCCGAGAGCGGGTTGGACGTCGTGCAGCCGCCGGAGGACTGGCTGTTCAAGGTGTTCGTCGACCAGGCGATGGTCGACGTCATCTTCCGGGTGCGCAACGAGCCGATCCGGCGCTCCCGCTTCGGCGACGCCGAGGAGATCGAGGTGGAGTCGGTGCGGATGCCGGTGCTCTCCGCGACCGTGCTGATGGCCGACAAGCTCGGCTCGCTCGAGGAGCACGCCTGCGACTTCACCGCGGTGCTTCCCGTGGCGCGGGCCGTTCGCGAGCAGGTGGACTGGCGCGCCGTGGCGTCGAGGACCACCGCCAACCCGTTCGCCCGGGCGTTCCTGGGCCTGCTGGCGGACCTCGACGTCGCCCGGGTGCCGGCCGGCGACATGCCGGCCGAGCCGGCAGGTGCTTCCGTTCCGCACCGGTCTGCGCGAAGGTGAGGCGCGAGCCGGGTCGGGGCGCGGGAAGGGGCGACATCTGATGGCCACGGAGACCACGGGTGCCGCCACGTCGGGGCACCGTCGTCAGCCGGAGCTGCGACGGGTCCTCGGTCCCGGTCTGCTGCTGCTGTTCATCGTCGGCGACATCCTCGGCGCGGGTGTGTACGCCGTGACTGGGCGGCTCGCCGGACAGGTCGGCGGGATCGCCTGGCTGCCGTTCCTGGTGGCCTTCGCGATCGCCACGCTGACCGCGTTCTCCTATCTCGAGCTGGTCACCAAGTATCCGCAGGCGGCGGGTGCGGCGCTCTACGCGCACAGGGCGTTCGGGCTGCCCTTCGTCACCTTCCTGGTTGGCTACACCGTCGTCTGCTCGGGCATCACGAGCGCCTCGACGTCCTCGGGCCTGCTCGCCTCCAACCTGCTGATCGGCCTCGGCAACGATGGGCCGAGCAACGAGCTCGTGCTCGTGGTCGCCCTCGCGTTCATGGTGCTGCTCGCGCTGGTCAACCTGCGTGGTGTGGGGGAGAGCGTGCGCTTCAACGTCGTGCTCACGGTGGTCGAGATGGCCGCGCTGGTGATCGTGATCGGCATCGCCTTGTGGGTGATCGGCAAGGGCGAGGGCAATCTCGACCGGGTCACGGTCTTCGAGAGCCCCGACGACAAGGGCCTGTTCCTGGCGGTCACCGTCGCGACGGCCATCGCGTTCTTCTCGATGGTGGGCTTCGAGGACTCGGTCAACATGGTCGAGGAGACCAGGGACCCCGAACGGGTCTTCCCGCGGATGATGCTCACCGGGCTCGGGATCGCGGTCCTCCTCTACGTGCTGGTGGCGGTCTCGGTCGTCGCCGTGATCCCCGCCGACCGGATCGGTACGCCGAGCAACGCCGAGGCGGGCATCCTCATCGACGTCGTGAAGATCGGGGCCCCGGACCTGCCGATCGACGACCTCTTCCCGTTCCTCACCGTCTTCGCCGTCGCCAACACCGCGCTGATCAACATGCTGATGGCCAGCCGGCTGATCTACGGCATGGCCCAGCAGCACGTGCTCCCGCCGGTGCTCGGCAAGGTGCTGCCCGGCCGCCGCTCGCCGTACGTCGCCATCGGCTTCACGACCCTGCTGGCCCTCGGGCTGATCACCTACGTCCGGCTCGGCTCGAGCAGCACCATCGTCGGCGCCCTGTCCGGTACGACGGCGCTGCTGCTCCTCGCCGTCTTCGCCGTCGTCAACCTCGCCTGCCTGGTGCTGCGTCGCGAGCCCGGCACCGGCTTCCGGGCACCCACGGTGGCGCCCGTGCTCGGCGCCCTGCTCTGCGCCTACCTGCTCGGCCCGTGGGCCCGGCTCGAGGCCGACCTGATCCAGTACCGCATCGCCGCCGGCCTGCTCGGGATCGGCGTCGCGCTGTGGCTGGTGACCCGGCTGATCCACAAGCCCGGGGCCGGACCGGTCGTTGGGGTCGGGCCCGTGGACGTCGATCCGACCCGTGACTGAGCACTGGGTACGATTGGGCGGTGACCAGCCTTCCGTCCCTCGAGCAGTTGCACGCCATCGGAGCGAAGCAGCAGCCGTCGTACGACGACCCTGCGGCCCTGGCCGCGGCGGTCGCGCGACTGCGCACGCTGCCTCCGCTGGTGTTTGCCGGCGAGTGCGACGAGCTGAAGGCGAAGATCGCGGCCGCCAGCCGGGGCGAGGCGTTCCTGCTCCAGGGCGGTGACTGCGCCGAGACCTTCGTCGACGCGACGGCCGACAACACCCGCAACAAGCTGCGCGTGCTGCTGCAGATGGCGGTGGTGCTGACCTATGCCGCGTCGGTGCCTGTGGTGAAGGTCGGCCGCCTCGCCGGCCAGTACGCCAAGCCCCGCTCCTCCGACACCGAGACGCGTGACGGCGTCACCCTGCCGGCCTACCGTGGCGACGCGGTCAACGGCGTCGAGTTCACCCCCGAGTCGCGTCGGCCCGACCCGCAGCGGCTGCTCGACGTCTACCACGCCTCGGCGTCGACGCTGAACCTCGTTCGTGCCTTCACGACCGGCGGGTACGCCGACCTGCGCCAGGTGCACACCTGGAACTCCGAGTTCGTCCGCAACAGCCCCGTGGGCCAGCACTACGAGGCGATGGCAGCCGAGATCGACCGGGCACTGACCTTCATGAAGGCGATCGGCGCCGACCCCGAGGAGTTCCACCGGGTCGACTTCTACTCCTCCCACGAGGCGCTGCTGCTGGAGTACGAGCACGCCATGACCCGCATCGACTCGCGCACCGAGAAGCCCTACAACGTCTCGGGCCACATGGTCTGGATCGGCGAGCGCACCCGCCAGCTCGACGGCGCGCACGTCGAGTACTTCAGTCACATCAGCAACCCGATCGGCTGCAAGCTCGGCCCGACCGCGACGGCCGACGACGCGCTCGCCCTCGCCGCGAAGCTCAACCCGACCAACGAGGCGGGCCGGCTCACCTTCATCACCCGCTTCGGCGCCGGCAAGATCCGCGACGGCCTGCCGTCGTTGGTCGAGAAGGTCACCGCCGAGGGCGTCGACGTCGCCTGGGTGTGCGACGCGATGCACGGCAACACCTTCGAGACGTCCAACGGCTACAAGACCCGCCGCTTCGAGGACGTCCTCGACGAGGTGCAGGGGTTCTTCGACGTGCACCACGCACTCGGCACCGTCCCGGCCGGCATCCTGGTGGAGAACACCGGCGACGACGTCACCGAGATCGTCGGCGGCGGCGAGGAGCTCGACGAGCAGGGCCTGGCCCACCGCTACGAGTCGGTCGTCGACCCGCGCCTCAACCGGGTGCAGTCGCTCGAGCTGGCCTTCCAGGTGGCCGGCATGCTCCAGAAGCGCTGATCAACCCGCGGCGCTCTCCGCAGGTTCGCAGGCCCACCTGCGGCGCTGCCCGCAGGTTCGCAGGCTCACCTGCGGGCGCCGCGCAGGCGGAGGTCGCTGATCGCGGTGAAGTCCCGGCCGCCCGGCCCTTTGCCGGGCGCGCTGACCTCGACCAGGTGGAGCACGACCGTCGTGGTCGCCACCGGGCCGACCGGCTGCAGCTGCATGCTCGGCCGGTCGCCGAGCTCCTGGGTGATCCGCGTACCGTCGTCGAACTCCCACTGCACGGCGCGGATCCGTCGGTTGCCGCGGTACCAGTTGTCGGCACCGTCGATCTTGGCGTACCCGTTGACCAGGCCGACCTCGGTCAGCACGACCTCCGCGCCGAGGTCGAGGACGAGGGTGGTTCCGGTGCCGTCGCCGGGCATCCGCCAGGCCGTGCGCGGGCGGCCGTCGAGCATGTTGTCGGCGACATAGGTGACCGGCCTGTTCTGCCGGTCGCGGGAGGCCGGCGCCGTGGCCGGCACCTCGGCGCGCGCCGTCGCGGTCAGGTCGCGCAGGTCGCCGGGCTCGGGAGCCTCGACCGGGCCGCCGGTTCCCGAGCTGTCCGGCCGTGGCTCGCCGGACCGGTCGGTGTCGCTCGGCGAGGACGGCTCGGCCTCCTCGGCGCGCTGCTCGAGGGCGGACCCGTCGTCGTCCCCCGCGCTGACCAGCAGGAAGGCACCGATGCCGGCCACCAGCGCGAGCACGACCACCCCGAGCAGCCAGGGCAGCCAGGGCAGCCGCGTTCGCGCCGTCGAGCCGCCCGCCGGCGGAGGGGCCGGGGAGAGCGGAGCCGAGGGCGGCGGGGGAGCCACCTGCGTGACGGCGGCCGGGACGGCCGGCGGCGCCAGCGGGGGCGGACCGGACGGGGCGGTCGGCGAGTCGGCGTACAGGGGATAGCGCGCGGCGGGCGGCAGCTGGCCCGTCGGCGGCGGGACCACGGGTGCGCTCGCAACGGGCGCGGCCTCCGGGTGCCGGCCGGGAACGGGCTGCCCGCAGTTGGTGCAGAACCGGCCGACCCCGAGCTCGTGCCCGCAGCTGGTGCAGTGCGTCGGGGTGGTCATGGCGGGGCTCACCGTACCCCGGCGGAACGACGGAGGCTCACCCCTCGGGACGCGGGCGTCTCTCAGCCGGCCAGCGCGCGACGGCAGGCCTCCGCCTCGATGTCCTCGAGGTCGTGCTCGAGCACCCGGCGGGTGCGCTCGTAGCTGAACCCGCCGAACATCGACCACATCGCCCGCGACAGGGCCGAGCGGTGGCTCATCTCCACGGTCGTGGTCATCGCCAGCCGGGTCCCGGTGGCTTCCGGTCCGGAGGGCGTGAGGCGGTAGGCGGTGCGGATGATGTCGTTGCCGACCTCCGCCTCGACGACGGTACGGCGTTGTGGCTGCGACTCCACGACCTGGATCTGCTCGGGGCCGTGGTGCCCGAACAGGGTGCGCCGCTCGCGCCAGGTCGTGCCGACGTCGTAGCCGCCTTCGGTGAGGAGCTTGCTCTCGCTGACGCTGCGCAGCACGTCCTCCGCGTGGGCGACGTCGGTGATGACGTCCCACACCTGCGCGGGCGGGGCGGCGATGGTGCTGTGCACGTGGACCACGTGACCGGTCATGTTCATCACTCCCAAGGGTCGGTTCCCCCACCGCCCATGGTGCGCCCACCGACCTGGGTTGGCCACCCCTCACACCGCCAGGTGGGTGACCTCGCCCTCGACGTGGCGCCGGGGGACCAGCTCGACCACGAGCATCGCCGCCAGGACCAGCAGGCCGCCCGCCAGCATCCGCACGGACAGCGACTCGCCGCCGAGCAGGACGGCGAAGAACGCCGCGAACACCGGCTCCATGCTCATGATGATCGCGCTGCGGGTCGGCGGCAGGTGCGCCTGCGCCCAGGTCTGCGCCAGCAGGGCCGCGGCGCCGGCGAAGAGCGCCATGTAGACGATGCTCAGCCAGTCCCCGCCGCGTTCGGGCAGCACGATCCCGGGCTCGCCCGACACCAGGGCGGCGGCCAGGCAGATCGCGGCGATGACCAGGATCTGCAGGATCGACATGCCCAGGGCGTCCGCCGGGCGCGACCAGGCGCCGAGAGCCACGATGTGCCCCGCGTAGAGCAGGGCGGCGACGAGGGTGATCGCCTCGCCGTACCCGATCGAGAAGCCGTCGAGGGTGAGCACCCCCAGGCCGGTGGTGGCGAGCACGACCGCGCCCCAGGTGGCCGGCGTGATCCGGGTGCGCAGCACCGCGGCGGCGAACAGCGGGGTCGCCACCACGTACAGGCCGGTGACGAAGCCGGACACGCTGGCCGGGGTCTCGGCGAGCCCGGCGGTCTGCAACAGCTGGGCGACACCGTAGAGCGCGCCGAGCACCAGCGCCCGGCGTCGTACGTCGGGAGCGAGTCGTGCGACCGCGCGCGGAGCGACGAGCAGCATCACCGCCCCGGCGAGCAGGAAGCGCACGGCCAGGAAGTCGACGGTCGGAACCCGCTCGAGCAGGTCCTTGATCAAGAAGAAGGTCGAGCCCCAGCACGCGGTCATCGCGAGGAGGGCGAGCGTGGCCAGGCGGGCGGTACGACGGGTGCTGCCGGGGACCGCGCTGCGGTCAGACGACATAGAGGACGACCGTGCTGCCCTTGGGGAGCTTCGCGCCTGCCTTCGGATCGGTGTCCCAGGCGACCGATCCGGTCAGGTAGATGGTGGCGCGCTGCTTGTCGACGACGAACCCGAGCTCCTCGAGCTTCGCCACGGCGTCGTCGGTCGAGGAGTAGCGGACCGCGGGGACCTCGACCAGCTCCGGGCCCTTGGACACGACGAGCTGGACGGTGTCGTTCTTGAACAGGGTGCCGGTCTCCGGGGTCTGGCTGATCACGTCGCCCTTGGCGACCTCGTCGCTGTACCTCTCCTCGACGACCTCGACCTCGAGCCCCTTCTTCTCCAGCACCCGGGTCGCCCGGTCGGCGTCCTTGCCGACGAAGCTGCGGACGTTGATCGGCTTCCTGCCCTTGGACACGACCAGCGTGACCGAGGTGCCGACGGGCAGGCCCTGCGCCTCGGGGGTGCCGAAGCCGGGCTCGGTCCGGATCACCCGGCCGGCCTCGACGTCCTCCGACCACTCCTCGACGGGCTGCTGCGCAGCGACGAACTTCACCTCGCTCAGCGCTGCCTCGGCCTCGGCCACGGTCTTGTTGGCGAGGTCGGGGACGTCGTACCGCTCCTTGCCGAGGGAGACCGTGAGGCTGACGTCGCCGTCGGGCAGGATCCGGGACCCGGGTCGCGGGTCGGTCGTGATGACCACGCCCTTGGCGACGCTCTCGGAGTAGACCTCCTTGCCGACCTCGACGCCCAGCCCGGCCTGCTCGAGCTTCTTCGTGGCCGCCGCCTGCTCGAGCCCGATCACGCCGGGCGTCGTGGTGTAGCGGCCCCAGCCGACCCACCAGGCGGTGCTGCCGAGGGCGGCGGCCAGGACGACCAGGACCAGTGCGACCGCGAGGCCCTTGCGCCGGCCGGGCTTGCGCTCGCGCGGGGCGCGCGCCGGGCGCGGCGCAGCGGTTGGCGGAGGCGGGGTCCGCGGCGCCGGTTGCTCCCGGATGACGGAGGTCGGCTCGTGGTCCGGGGCGACGAGGTCGGGCAGGTCGTCCCACAGCGAGCTCACCGGCTCGGGCTTGGTGTCGCCGTCGACCCCGGCGGGGGAGGCGGGCGCGGCGGCGCGGGACGTCGGCAGCAGGTCGGCGACCAGCTCGGGGTCCGAGCGCACGCCGTCGCGGAGCGCCTGCGCGACCCGACGCACGTGGTGCAGCAGCACCGTGGCGTCGGCCGGGCGCAGGCTCGGGTCGCGGGTGGTGGCCCGCACGGTCAGTGCGTCGACGTAGTCGGGGATGCCGGGGACGACGGTCGACGGGGCCGGCACGTCCTCGTGGACGTGGCGGTAGGCGACCGCGATCGGTGTCTCGCCGGTGTGCGGCTTGGTGCCGGTCAGCAGTTCGAACAGGATCACGCCGGCGGCGTACACGTCGGCGCGGGCGTCGGCCCGCTGCTCGACCACCAGCTCGGGCGCGAGGTAGGAGACGGTGCCGATGAGCACGCCGTTGGTCGCGGTGTGCTGGGTGTCGGTGCTGATCGCCTTGGCCAGGCCGAAGTCGGCGACCTTGATCCGCCCGTCGTCGGCGATGAGCACGTTCTCGGGCTTCACGTCGCGGTGGATCAGCCCGGCCCGGTGTGCGGCGCCGAGGGCGGAGAGGATCGGGTCGAGCAGGGCGAGCGCCCGCTCCGGCGACATCGGGGCGTCCTTGGAGATCGTGTCGCGCAGGGTGTGGCCCGGGACGTACTCCATGACGAGGTAGACGGTGCCGTCGCTCTCGTCGCGGCCCTGGTCGAAGACGGCGACGACGTGCGGGTGCGAGAGCCGGGCGGCGGCCTTGGCCTCGCTGACGAATCGCCGGGCGAACGAGTCGTCGTCGGGGGTCGTGGCGTCCCCGAGGCCGGGGTGCATGATCTTGACGGCGACGGTGCGGTCCAACCGGGTGTCGACGGCCTCGTAGACGCTGGCCATGCCGCCGCGGGCGATCCGGATGCCGATCCGGTAGCGGCCGTCGAGCAGCCGGCCGAACTGGTGGTCCTCCACGCGCTTCGACACCGGCGAACCGGACGAGGGGTCGCCGGGGCGCGCGACGGGGCCGCCGCGGGCGCGCTGGTCTTCGTGCACAGCGACCCTCCTGTGCATGTTCTGCTGGACCGGCCGGGGAAGGTGGCCGGAACGACCATCGTACGGGGAGGGAGCACGCAGGCCCGAAGCCACGCCGCACCCGCCGGAGGGCGCGATCCGGCGGCAGTGGGGGAGAATGGGTCCATGAGTGAACCGCGACTGGCCGACCTCGACCTCGCCGCCCTCGTCGAGGACTGGCTGGACTGGGACCAGGCCGCCGCCCAGATCGGCGTCACACCGGCCACGGTGCGCACCATGGTGCGCGAGCACCAGCTCGCCGCGGCCGTGCCCGGGGCGGGCCGGCGGCAGGGCGTCCCGGCGCTCTTCCTCGTCGACGGGGAGCCGGTCAAGGGCCTGCCCGGGCTGCTGACCGTGCTCCACGACAACGGGTTCGACGACCGCGAGTGCATCGCCTGGATCTTCCTCGACGCCGACCTGCCGGGCCGCCCGATCGACGCGCTGCGCGAGAACCGGGGCGCCGAGGTCAAGCGCCGCGCCCAGGCGCTCGCCTTCTGAGCGTGAGCCGCCGGGCGACCCGGGTCGTCTCCTCGCTGGTCACCGTCGTCCTGCTGGTCGGCGTGTGGTGGCTGCAGTCGCGGGGCGGCGAGGACCCCGGGCCGTCCCGGGCGACCGACGCCCCGAGCGCCACCGCCTCCCCGAGCGCCACCGCCTCCCCGAGCGCCACCCGCGAGGCGCGGGCGGAAGCCGACGAGGACGGCATCGCGTACGTCGACCTGGCGGACCTGCCGCCCGAGGCGGCCGACACCGTCGAGCTGATCGAGGCGGGCGGGCCGTTCCCGTACCCCGGCAAGGACGGGACGGACTTCGGCAACTACGAGGGCCTGCTGCCGGACCGGCCGCGCGGCTACTACGCGGAGTACACCGTCGAGACGCCCGGCAGCGACGACCGCGGCGCGCGGCGGATCATCGCGGGCGACGGCGGCGAGCTGTACTGGACCGGCGACCACTACGCGTCGTTCGAGAGGATCCGCACATGAGCGGTCTCGCCGCGGTGCTGGCCGGGCGGCACACGCCCGGTGTCCACCGCTGGGAGTCGGCGCTCGACGTCGCCGCCGTGCGGCACGCGGTCGAGCACGCCGGCTGGGGCTTCGGGTACGTCGACGGCGCCGGCCTCGAGACCCGCGCCGAGGTGCTGCGGGCGATCGGGAGCGCGCTGGCCTTCCCCGACCACTACGGCGCCAACCTCGACGCCCTCAACGACTGCCTGCGCGACCTGCCCGGCCGCACGGTCCTGCTCTGGGACGCCTGGGCCGGCCTCGCCCACGCCGAGCCCCGCTGGTTCGGGCTCGTGGTCGAGCTCCTCGGGGACCGGGGGGATGCGGGGCCCGCGGTCGAGGTCCTGCTGCGGGGCGCCGGGCCTGCGGACGCCGTACCGCTGCTGGCGTAGGGCGCGGGCCCGACTGCCCCAGCCCCCCGATCGTTCGATCGAACGATCGGGGGGGGGGATCAGCGGGCGCGGCGGGTCGCCGCGGCGGCGAGCTGCTCGAGCACCTGGCACGCCTCGGCGTCCCAGCCGGCCTCGGCCTGGCCGCGGTGCAGCGCGTCGACCGCCCGGCGGGCGAGGTCGTCGATCATCGACTCGACCTCGGCGCGGGCACCGCAGCCGTCGATGATCGTGCGCAGCTCGGCGACCTCCGCCTCCGTGAGCGCGGTGCCGAGAGCGGCGTCGAGGCGTTCGGCGTCGGCCGGGGCCGCGTGGTCGAGCGCGAGCGCGACGAGCACGGTCCGCTTGCCCTCCACGAGGTCGTCGCCGGCGGGCTTGCCGGTCGTGGCCGGGTCGCCGAACACGCCGAGCAGGTCGTCGCGCAGCTGGAAGGCCTCGCCCAGCGGCAGACCGAACGCGGTGAGCAGGTCGAGGGTGGCGGCGTCGGCGCCCGCGAGCGCGGCACCGACGTGCAGGGGGCGCTCGATGGAGTACTTCGCCGACTTGTAGCGCAGCACGGTCATCGCCTGCGCGACGTCGGCGCGGCCACGCGCCTGGACCGAGACGTCGAGGAACTGGCCGGCGATCACCTCGGAGCGGCACAGGTCGAACACGTCGAGGGCGGGACCGACCCGGTCCCAGCCCAGCCCGCAGCGGCGCAGCAGCTCGTCGGACCACGACAGCAGCAGGTCGCCGAGGAGGATCGCCGCGGCGGCGCCGTACTGCTCCGGGTCGCCGCGCCAACCGTCGGCGCGGTGGGCGCGCTCGAAGGTGCGGTGGGTCGCCGAGCGCCCCCGCCGGGTGTCGGAGGCGTCCATCAGGTCGTCGTGGACCAGCGCGCTGGCGTGGAGCAGCTCGAGGGCGGCCGCGGCCCGTCGTACCGCCTCGGCGTCGGTGCCGGTCGGCGCGCCGGCGAGGGCGGCGTAGCCCCAGTGGCAGAACGCCGCGCGGAACCGCTTTCCGCCGGCCACGGTGACCCGCGCCTCGGACAGCAGGCGTGCCGCGTCGCCGCCGAGCGCCGCGAGCCGGGTCGCCTGGTCGGCGAGGAAGGCGTCCAGGGCGGCCTGGACCTCGGTCCGGAAGGGGGTCGGGTCCCACGCCTGGCTGGTCACGGCTGTGAGCCTAGTGACCCGCGGGATCGGCGAGATGCGGGCCCCCGGCCCGATCCCGACACCTACACTGCGGCCCATGACCACCGGTGCTGGGCGCTCCCTCGGCGAGATCATCCGTGAGGGTGGCCGTTCGTTCTCCTTCGAGTTCTTCCCCCCCAAGGACGAGGCGGGTGAGGTGCAGCTCTGGGACGCGATCCGGGCGCTCGAGCCCTACCGCCCGACCTTCGTCTCGGTGACCTACGGCGCCGGCGGCAGCACCCGCGACAAGACGGTCGCGATCACCGGTCGCATCGCCCGCGAGACCTCGATGATCCCGATGGCCCACCTGACCTGCGTCGGGCACACCCGCGCCGAGCTCGAGGGCATCCTCGACTCCTATGTCGCCGAGGGCGTCAGCCACGTCATGGCGCTGCGCGGCGACCCGCAGGAGGGTCCGCGCGCCGAGTGGACCCCGACCGAGGGCGGTCTCAACTACGCCGTCGAGCTGGTCGAGCTGGCCCGCTCGCGCGGTGACTTCCGGGTCGGCATCGCCGCGTTCCCCGAGGGGCACCCCTCGGCGGGGTCGCTCGACGCCGATGCCGACGTGCTCGTCGACAAGGCCAGGGCCGGCGCCGAGTTCGCGGTCACCCAGATGTTCTTCCGCGCCTCCGACTACTTCGCGCTCGTCGAGCGGGTCCGCGCCCGCGGCGTCGACATCCCGATCCTCCCGGGCATCATGCCGATCCTGAACCTGGCCGCCATCCGCCGCCAGGGCGAGCTGATCGGCACCAGCGTCCCCGACGACGTCGTCGAGCGGATCAGCAGGTACGACGGCGACGCGACCGCGGTGCGGGCCGAGGGCATCCGGATCGCCGCCGAGCTCTGCGACGACCTGCTCGCCGGCGGTGCGCCGGGCCTGCACTTCTACACGCTGAACCGGTCCAAGGCGACGCTCGAGATCTTCGAGGCCCTGCAGATCACCGCCTGACGGAGATCACCGCCTGACGGCGCAGAGGCGAGGCGCTCGCTTCGCTCGCACGATCGGTTTGTTGCGCCCGAGGTCAGGCGGGGCCGACCAGCTGCGCCACCAGCGCGGCCGACTGGGTCACGAACGGCACCCCAGCGCCGGGTGCGGTGTGGGTGCCGGCGGCGTACACGCCGGCGACCGGCGTCGACGGGCCGAGCCGGCGGCGTACGGTGCCGCGGCCCTGCCACAGCACGCCCATCGGCGACCCGCGCCACTGCTCGACCTGGTCGCGCGGCGAGAGGTCGACCCGGGTGACGACGTTCTCACGGATGTCGATCTTGTGGCGGGCGAGCGCGTCGAGGAGGTCCTCGGCGATCTTGCCGCGGCCGTGGATCGTCCACGCGGCCCCGCCGTCGGGTGCGATGCCGCCCGGGCGCACCGTGATCAGCGGCTCCTCGTGGATGACCAGCTCGTGGGGGAGGTCGGGGAGGTCGCCGGCGAGGCCCACGTGGGTCACGACCGGCGGGATGGCGGGCATCGTCCGCTCGACGTACGACGCCAGCGCGGGCAGTCGGCGCGGGTCGATCGCGGTCACCACGACGTCGGCGTCCACCTCGCCCTCCGTCGTCCGTACGGCGACCACCCGGCCCTCGCGCACGACCAGGTCCTCGACCTCGACTCCGGTGCGGACCTGCACCCCGCGGGTCGCCAGGCGGGCGGTCAGCAGGTCGGCGATCCGGCCCATCCCGCCGGGGACCCGCCAGCCGCCGAAGCACTGCTCGAGGTAGGCGGTGACGCCCACCCAGGACGGCACGTTGCGCAGGTCGTGGCCCTCCGCGACCGCCGGGTAGCCGGCCACCAGCGCCAGCCGCTCGTCACGGAGCGCGTGGCGCAGCCGCTTGTGGAGCGTCTCGCGGATGTCGAACATCGAGTCCAGCTCCTGGGGGACCGCGCCCTTCGTGCGCGGGTCCCACGGCACCTCGACGTAGTGGCGGCGCAGCACGTCCCACACCGGGCCGTAGACGTCGACGTGGGCCGCCCACTTCTCGCCGAGCCCGGGCTCCAGCGCGTCGAACGCCGCGATCTGGTCGGCCCGCGACCCGCCCGGCAACCGGACCGAGGTCCGGTCGGCGAACCGGTGCTCGCGCAGCACCGGCAGCGGTTCGAGGTCCGTGCCGAGCTCCTTCTCCAGCGGCCGGCCGGACTTGCGGAACAGGTCGCGCAGGGCGGCCGGCAGCAGGGTGGCCGCGGGTCCCGCGTCCCACACGTGGCCGTCCTGCTCCACCGGCGCGAGCGCGCCGCCCAGCCGGTGCGAGGCCTCGAGGAGGGCGACCTCGTGGCCGAGCTTGGCGAGCCGGGCGGCCGCGGCCATGCCGCCGAGGCCGCCGCCGACGACGACGATGCGTGCCATGCGGGGTCCTCAGTCCTTCGCGACGTCGATCGGGGTGCCGCCGGTGAGGTCGAGCAGCTCGTCGTACGTCGTCGAGAAGACCGCCGCCGGGTGGCCGGCCGCCGCCCACACGACCTCGTGACGCTGCAGCCACCGGTCCAGGTACGTCGGCACCGGCGCCGGGTGGCCGATGGGGGAGACGCCGCCGATCACCTGACCGGTGTGCTCGCGGACGAACTCCGGCTTCGCGCGGCGCAGCTCGGGACCGCCGATCGCCGTGCGGACCAGGTCGGTGTCGACGCGATGTGCTCCGGACGTGAGGATCAGCACCGGCGCTCCGTCGGCGTCGAAGAGCAGGCTGTTGGCGATCGCCCCCACCTCGCAGCCGAGCGCCTCGGCGGCCAGTGCGGCGGTGTGGACCGAGTCGGGCAGAATGACGATCTCGCCGGTTCCGCCCCGGCGCTGGTGCTCGTCGCGGAACCGGGTGATCGAGGGATGCTCGGCCGACATGGGGGTGACCCTACCGAGCACGACCCCACCACGGACTGGAGGAACCATGCCCGAGACCGACGCCGAGCAGCAGGCCGCCCCGGAGGCCGCGCAGCTGGTGCGGCCGCCCGCGGTCGTCGTCGCCTGCCGGTTGCTGTGGTTCCTGGTCGCGGCCGGTCTGCTCGTGTGCGTCCTCGTGGTCGTCCAGCGCGACGAGCTCGGCAGCGTCTGGTCGCCGATGCAGGTGGGGGACAGCACGGTCCAGCCGGTCGAGTTCGTGCCCGTCATCCTCGTGCTGTACGGCGTCACGGCGGTCCTGGCGGCGACGCTGATCGCGCTGTTCTGGGCCGGCCACAACTGGGCTCGCCACTCGTTGGCCGCCATCGTGGCCGGCGTGATCGTGGTGGCCGTCGCGACGGTCCGCACCGACCCGCCCACGATGGTCGACGCGATGGCGATCGGTGCCGCCGTGCTCAGCGCGGTGACCCTGGTCTTCCTGTGGCACCCGCAGAGCGCGCAGTACGTCCGCGACGCCGCTCGCTGAGGCGCGGCCCTTGAGTCGTGTCGGACCTCCGGTGTACCTTCGGAGCGTTCGAACACCTGTTCGAACGCGATCGGAGGAGAAGACGCCGTGGCCCAGCAGTTCGCCCCCTTCACGGTCAGCCCGCACGCCCTGCCGGCGACCACCCACAACTACCTGATCCGTGCGGCAGAATCGCTGAGCGAGGCCGTGGCTGCCCGCGACGTGGCCACCCGCTACGCATGCGCCCACGTCGCGGCCCTGCGCGCGGCGGCCGCGCTGCTGGCCGCCCGCGCCCGCCCCGAGGCGGGCCGTCGGCGAGCCCAGCGCAACGCCTGGGTGCTCCTCGCCGACGTCGCGCCGGAGCTCTCCGAGTGGGCGTCCTTCTTCGCGGCCGGCGCCGCCAAGCGGGCCGCGGCCGAGGCCGGCTCCTCGCGCGCGGCCACCGAGCGCGAGGCCGACGACCTGGTCCGCGACGCCGACCGCTTCTTGGCACTGGTCGAGCAGGCGCTGGGACTCGCCCCTCACGTCCCGGTGGGCGACCAGCTGGCCGGCCTGGCCGTCGGCTGACGGAGCGCCTGCCTGATCGGCCCGGGGGAGCCACTAGTGTTCGGCGCATGGCCTCTCGCGAGCAGCGTGGATCGGTTCGCACCGCGGTCGTGTGGGACGCCCTCGAGTCCGCGCTCGCGGGCGGACCCCGCGACGTGGTGGACCTCGGCGGCGGCACCGGCGGCTTCGCCGTACGGCTCGCCGAGTCGGGACACCGGGTCCGCGTCGTCGACCCCAGCCCCGACGCGCTGGCGGCGCTGGCCCGCCGCGCGCGCGAGGTCGACCTCGAGGTGTCCGGGATCCAGGGCGACGTCGCGGACCTGGTCGACGTGGTCGGCGCCGCCAGTGCCGACGTGGTGCTGTGCCACGGCGTGCTCGAGGTCGTCGACCCGGCGCTGGCGCTGGCCCGGATCCGCGAGGTGCTCCGCCCGGGCGGTCTGCTCAGCCTGGTCGTCGGGCAGCGGCACGCCGCTGTCATCACCCGGGCCATGGCGGGCCACTTCCAGCAGGCGCGCGCACTGCTCGACGACCACGAGCCGGTCGACGCCCGGACCGGGCGCCGGTTCACCGCCGAGGAGGTGCGCGCGCTGCTCGCCGAGCACGGCTTCGGTGCCGTCTCGGTCCACGCGGTCCGGGTCTTCGCCGACCTGGTCCCCGCGGCCCTCGTCGACCAGGAGCCCGGCGCCGCCGCGGCCCTCGTCGACCTGGAGCGTGCGGTCTCCCAGCGCCCGGAGTACCTCCCGCTCGCCACGCAGCTCCACGTCCTGGCCCACGCCGCGTCCTGAGCCCACGGGGGTCGCGGCGCCGCCCGGAGGCGGGCCGTGACGCCGGCCTGCCCGATCCTCCACGTCGACATGGACGCGTTCTACGCCTCCGTGATGACCCGGGACCGGCCCGAGCTCCACGACGTCCCGGTCGTCGTCGGGGGTGGACACCGCGGGGTGGTGCTGTCGGCCAACTACCCGGCCCGGCGCTTCGGCATCCGCTCCGGGATGCCCGGCGCCGAGGCGGCTCGGCTGTGCCCTCACGCGCTCACCATGCCGCCCGACTTCGGCCTCCTCACGCCCGTGTCGCGGGCGATCATGGAGACCTTCCGCACGGTCACGCCGCTGGTCGAGGTGACCTCGCTCGACGAGGCCTTCCTCGACGTGCGCGGCGCGGTCCGGCTGTTCGGGCCGCCGGAGACGATCGCCGAGCGGCTCCGCTCCCGGATCCGCGCCGAGCACGGCATCACTTGCTCGGTCGGCATCGCCGCCTCGATCTCGGTCGCCAAGCTCGCCAGCCGGCAGGCCAAACCCGACGGTGTCCGGGTGATCCCGCCCGACCGCTTCGTCGCGGAGGTGCACCCGCTCGACGTCGGCGTCCTGTACGGCGTGGGCGAGGCCACCCGACAACGCCTCCACCGCCTCGGGCTGGTCACCGTGGGCGACGTCGCCGCGGTCGAGGTCGACCTGCTGCGCCGGATGCTCGGCAACCATCTCGGCGGCCACCTCCACGCCCTCGTGTGGGGGACCGATCGCACCGAGCTGGTGCCCGGTGGCGCAGGCGTGTTCGGGTTCGGCGAGGGCGAGCCGGAGGGCAGCATGGGCGCGCAGCACACCCTGGCGGTCGACGTACGTGACCGGGTGACGCTGCGCCGCGAGCTGCTCCGCCTCACCGCGCGGGTCGCGGCGCGGGTCCGCACCGCCGGCCGCACCGGCCGCACGGTCAGCGTCACGGTCCGGTTCTCCGACTTCACCACGGTCCAACGCTCGCGGACCCTGCCGGTGGCGACCGATGTCACCCAGGAGGTCTACGCCGTCGCCGTGAGGCTCCTCGACGGTCTGCTCGACCGCGGACCTCGCCGGCTCGCGGTCCGCCTGGTCGGCGTCCGCGTCGAGGGGCTGCGTCCGCTGCGCCCCGCCGACGGACGCCAGATGGTGCTCGGCGAGCGCGATCCCGGCTGGCCCGACGCCGACCGTGCCGTCGACCGAGCGATCGACCGGTTCGGCGGCTCCGCGGTCCGCCGCGCGAGCCTGCTGTGACCCCGCGGTGGCCCCGCGGCCGACCACCCGTCGGGATGGTCACGGTCGTCGACCGGACATTTTCGGGGGACGGCCTACCACCGCTGGAGATGCCTGCCTACACTTGAAGCAAGTCATCGGCGGAGAACCGCCTCACACGTGTCGGAGGATTCGGTGCCACTCTCGGAAGAGGAGCTGCGACTGCTGGAGCAGATGGAGCGCGCCCTCAGCGAGGAGGACCCCAAGTTCGCGTCCACCCTGCGGGGCACGACCCTCCGGCAGGCTGCCCGACGCCGTGCGATCCTCGCAGGCGCCGTGTTCGCCGGTGGCATCGCGGTGATGATGGGCGGTGCCGTCAGCGGCTACTGGCCCGTCGGCGTCGCCGGCTTCTTGGTGATGCTCGCCTCCGCGACCATCCTGCTGGGTTCGCTCCGCAGCCAGCGCGGCGGTGCGACCCCCAACGTCACCTCCCACCCGTCCGGCTTCGGCGTCGTCGACGGCGGCCGTCGCCACCACCACGGCCGGAGCCACGGCCGCTCCTCCGGCTTCATGGACACCCTCCAGGCCCGCTGGCGTCGTCGCCGCGACCGCGGCGGCTTCTGAGCCCCACCGAACCGCAGCCCCCGCCCGCCGCCGGTGGTTGAGGTGCGAGCGCCAGCGAGCCTCGAAACCTCTGGCCGTGCTGCCGGAACGCGCCCGGGCGCAGTTCGCGCCCGTGGGCCCGGAGGTTTCGAGGCTCCTCGCTGGCGCTCGTCGCTCCTCAACCACCGGAGCAGTCCCCGCCGGTGGTTGAGGTGCGAGCGCCAGCGAGCCTCGAAACCTCTGGCCATGCTGCCGGAACCGTCCGGGCACAGTTCGCGTCCGGAGGCCCGGTGGTTTCGAGGCTCCTCGCTGGCGCTCGTCGCACCTCAACCACCGGGGCACGAGCCCCTGCGGTCACCGATCGTGAGGTCGCCTCTCCCCACCCCGATGGTCGGGTTTCGCCTGTGCACAGGCGGGTTTGCGGCCTCGGGTTGTGTCGGACCCAACTGAGAGAATCCGGTCATGGATCTCGGAACCCGGCACCGTTCGACGACAGCTTTGCTGTCGCGCGTGGGTGAGCGGATCCGCTCCCGCAACACCTTGGTGATCGAGGAATGGGAAGACATCGCCGCCTGGGCCGGCGACCACATCGTCACCGGACCTGAAGGCGCCGCGACGATCACCGAGGGCTATCTCGACACCGGCATCCCCATCGCCGGACCCGGCGCACCCCTGATCTCCGAGTTCGCGGTCATGGAGCTCGTCGCGGTCCTCGGCCGCACCCCCGATGGTGGCAAGGCGTACGTCGGGCGGGTGATCGAGTGCGCCTGGCGGCTCCCCAACGTCTACGCCGCGGTGACCGCCGGGCGGTTGGCGCCGTGGCGGGCCGAACGCATCGCCGACCTGACCCACGGCTTGTGTGCCGAAGCGGCGGCGTTCGTGGACCGGCAGCTGTTCCACGCCTCCGGCGTCGGATGGGCCCAGCTCGAACGCCTCATCACCGAAGCAGTCCTGCGGTTCGACCCCGAGCAGGCAGAGACCGACCGGCGGAACGCATCGGATCAGCGTCACTTCGACATCGGTGAGGTCGACGAGCACGGCCTGGTTCACCTCGACGGGCTGCTGGATGCCGCTGACGGGCACGACCTGAACCTCGCGGTGGCACGGCGTGCCGAGGTCCTCGGGAAGCTGGGCGACGAGTCGTCCCTGGACGTACGACGGTCCAAGGCTGCCGCCGAGCTCGCCCGTCAGGACCTCGCGCTCGACCTGCTCATCCCGGCCTCCGAGGGCCCAGGGGGCCCGGGGGTTTCGAGGCTCGCTGGCGCTCGCACCTCAACCACCGGGGAGCCGGAGGGCCCGGGGGTTTCGATGCTCGCTGGCGCTCGCACCTCAACCACCGGAGACAGCTCAACCACCGGGAGCACGGTGCCGGGTCGCAAGGTGGTCTTGAACGTCCACCTCACCGACACCAGCCTCCTCGACGACACGAACCCGTTCGCGAACCCCGTCGGGCGGTGGGAGGAAGGGCGCTGTCCGATCAGCACCGCCCAGATCCGCGAGTGGCTGCGGGCGAAGGGCACCACGATCATCGTGCGCCCGGTCATCGACCTGGCCGACCACGTCCCCGTCGACTCCTACGAGATCCCCGACCGGCACAAGACCCGCGTCGCCCTGCGCGACCACTCCTGCCGGTTCCCGCACTGCACCCGCCCCGCACAACGCTGCGACCTCGACCACGCCCGCCCCTACGGCGAGGGTGGCGTGACCTGTCCGTGCAACGAAGTTCCGCTCTGCAGGCGTCATCACCGGGCGAAGACCCACTCGGCATGGCGCTACGACATCGTGATGCCCGGGTCCTATGTGTGGACCAGCCCCAGTGGGTTCCGGTTCCGGGTCGACCACCGCGGCACCCATGTGGTCCACCCGCCCGACGAGTAGCCACTCCGCCCCGAACCCCGCAGGACCAGCAGGCTGCGGGGACATCGGCACGTCCGGCCGCCGGTCGCCGGCGTACGACGGCAGTCAAGCCGGGCACTGCAGCTGCCCCCTCCCGGGAGCGGGCGACGGCGCCCCGGTCGTCGGTCAGGAGCCGGCCGAGATCAGCGGCGGGGTCCTCCGCTCACGAGGGTGGCGGCGTCGAGTGCGGCGGTGACCGCGGCCGAGCACCGCTCAGCGCCGCCAGACCGAGAGCGGGATCCACCGCGCCCGCCGCCGTGCACGTGGCGTGACCCCGGCCTGGAGTGCCGCGACGACGAGCGCACCGTCCTCGGTGGCCGAGGTCCGCTCGAGGGTTGCCACCGACCCCGGCCGCGCGTAGCGAGACCGCTCGACCGCGAGAACCAGTCGCTCGAGCGCGTCGGCGGCTTCCGGCGCGGCCTCGGCGCCGGTGCGCGGCCGCTCGGCGGGCCGGTCGGTCGGGACGGCGAGGTGGTCGAGCAGGAAGGCGCCCGCCTCGCGTGGCGAGCGGCCGGCCGGCCAGGCCAGGCCCAGGTCGACGGCGGTGGCGCGCACCTCGCGCCAGACGTCGTCGGGCGTCCCCGCCAGACGGGTCCGGCGCTCACGGGCCCGCACGGCACTCGGACCGCCGAGCGCGGCGATGCCGGCCACGAGCAGCAGGAGCAGGGCACCGCCGCCGATCAGCAGTGGCAGCGGCAGCCCGCCCTCGTCGGCGCTGGTGGTCGAGCCGGTGTCGCGCTCGATCTCCGGTCGCCGGTTCGGTCCAGCGCTGGGCCCGGCCGTGCCGGTGCCGCCGGAGGTCGCCGAGCTCGCGGCGGTCGGCCCACCGCGCGGGTCGTCGCTGCCGCCGGCGACGGCGACCCGGGTGTAGGGAGGAACGTCCTCGACGCGGCCCGCGGGAGTGGGTTCGAAGCGGACCCAGCCGGAGCCCTCGAAGTAGAGCTCGGGCCAGGCGTGCAGGTCGTGGCTGCTGTACACCCAGCGGCGCTTGCCGACCGGGTCGGGCTGGAGGAAGCCGACCGCGACCCGGGACGGGATGCCGAGCACCCGTGCCATCACGGCCATCGCGGAGGCGAACTGCTCGCAGTAGCCGACGCGGCCGTCGCGGGCCAGGAAGCCGGCCAGGGTCTGGTTCCCGGTTCCCTTCGGCGCCTGGCGCAGGTCGTAGGTGAACCCGCCGTCCTGCCGGAACCAGCGCTGCAGCAACAGCGCCCGCTCGTAGTCGGTGGTCCCACCGGCGCTCACCTCGCGCGCGAGGTTGCGCACGATCGGCGGCACCGTGGTCGGGAGGCGCCGCACCTCCTCGGAGGTGTCGCCCGCTCCGGAGTTGCGGAAGAACGCGCGGTCGGTGCCGAAGTCGAGCGACAGCGACTTCATCGTGTAGCTGATGCCGCGGGTGTCGAGTCCGCCGTCGGCAGCCAGGAAGTCCATGGTCGCCGGGTCGAAGCGCCAGTCGCCGGGAGCGTCGATCGCGGACACGGGGTACTGAGTCGGCAGCCAGGTGGAGTCGAGGTCCTCGCTGATCGACACGTCGTAGTCGTAGGTGGTGCGCGGCACCTCGTCGGAGAGCCCGCGGGGGAGGGGGACCTGCCCGTCGGCGCGGTCGTCGCGCGCCACGTCGCGGTCGCCACTGCTCCACTCGTCGCCCGTGTAGCGGTTGAGCACCGAGATCCGCAGGTACGACGGCGCGGGGTCGTCGGTGAGGACCTCGACCAGCGGCACGTCCTCGCCGCGCTCCAGGTCACGGCGCATGTCGGCGACCGGCTTGCGGATCCGGATGTCGCCGTTGCCGCTGCCGGTGCCGAGGTCGAGCAGGTCGACGCCGACCGTCGGCAGCACGGCAGGGACGAGGAGCGCGAGCGCGGTGGCCGTGACGCCGATCCGGCCGGCGCCCGCACGCATCGCCTCGCGCAACGGGTTGCCGCGCCACAGGGTGTCCTGGTCGGGGCCGACCGAGCGGCCCCAGCGCAGCAGGTGATCGCGGGAGTCGAGGTGGAGCAGGACGATGAACCCGGCGGCGGCGCCGACGAAGCTGGCCGCGTCCGGGCCGTCGTCGAGCACGCCGCTGGGCAGGGCGTAGGCGGCGAGCAGGGCGAGCCCGGCGGCGGGGACCCTGCGCAGGGTGCAGGCGAGGATCTCGACGAGGACGAGGACCGCGGCCCCGGCGACGACGAGCAGCGGCCAGACCGGCGGGACCTGGTCGCCGATCGGCGCGGCGTACCGGCGTGAGGTCCGGACCGAGGTCTCGAGCGCCTGCCACAGCTCGCCGGCCGTGCCGCCCACCGGGAGCAGCGACCCGGTGATGTGTTGCGACACGAACAAGGTGGTCAGCGCGAGCTGGGCGAGCGCGGTCAGCCAGCGTGGGATCCCGCTCCACCGGAGCAGTGCACCGCTGAGCGCCAACAGCGCGCCGAGGACGGCGAGCGGACGCAGGTAGCTGCCCGGGTCGTCGACGAAGCCGCCCCACGCGATCAGCGCGGCCCAGGCCGTCAGGACGGCGACCACACCGAAGAGGAGGTGCGGGCCGAACGGACCGCGCCGGTCGGTGATGCTGCCGGTGCTCATCAGCGGGCGCCTCCGCGTACGGGCGCCTGGCCGAGTTCGCGCCAGGCGGCGTCGAGGTGGTCGCGGGGGCCGAGCGCCGTGGCGCGCCACGCGAGCGAGGTCACCGGTGCGGCGGCCGCGGCGCCCAGCCCGGCGCGGCTCGGCGACCACTGGTCGACGTCGAGCACGAGCGCCAGGGCGGCGCCGGCGTCGTGCCGGATCCGGCGCAGTGCCGCGTTGTCGTCGGGCAGGAAGCCGCCCAGGACCGCGACCACGACGCCGCCGCGGGCCTGCTCGCCGGACCAGGTGATGTGGAGGGTGGAGCGGGGCGACATCTCGAGCACGGCCAGGTGCTCGAGGGCCTGCTCGGCGCCGAGGGTGCCCGGGCCGCCGACGCCGCCGATCCCGTCGGCGGTGCACAGCTGGACGGCGTACCCGTGCTGCTCGAGGTGGACGACGACGGAGGCGGCGGCGATCACGGCCGCCTCGAGGCTTGAGGCCGGGCCCTGGCCGCGATGCGCGAGGCGCCGGTTGTCGAGCAGGACGGTGGCGTGCGCCTCCCAGGGCTGCTCCTCGCGCCGCACCATCAGCTCGCCGATACGGGCCGAGCTGCGCCAGTGCACCCGGCGCAGGTCGTCGCCACGACGGTACTCCCGCACGCTGACGTCCTCGGCCGACCCGGACGCGAACGCCTGTGGCCGGTGCTCGCCCGCGCCCTGCCAGCCGCCGGTCAGCGGGATGGCGGGAAGCGGTACGACGCGCGGGGTGACGGTCAGCTGGGCGGTCCCGCCGATCGCGCGGCGTCGCTCGACCAGCCCGAACGGGTCGGCCAGCCGGGCGACGACCGGCCCGACGACGTACCGCCCCCGGATGTCGGAGCGGACGGGGTAGGACACCGTGCGCTCCCACTCGCTGCCCAGGGCCTGCAGCACGAACCGTGCCCGCCCGCCGAGGGCGTAGGGGAGGGTGTCCTCGACGAGCAGGGCGCCGTCGGAGCGCTTGCGGTCGCTGGCGATGGTGAGGTCGATCCGCGCGGTCTCCCCGGCGCGGAGCAGGCGTGGCCACACGGTGCGGCTCACCGTCGGGTCGTGCTTGCGCCGGCTCACCACGAGCGCCGCGAGCAGCGGCAGCGCCATCACCAGGACGCCGACCCGGGTCAGCGCGGGCTGGCCGAAGCCGATCGCGCAGGCGACCGCCGTTCCTCCCGCGGCGAGGAACGCCCGTCCGCGGAGGGTGAGGGAGGAGAGGTGCCGGCGCACGGGCTGACCCGGTCCTGCCGTCAGGACGTCGGCTCGGGCACCGGGACCTGCGCCGCGATGCCCTCCAGGATGGTCGCGACGTCCCGTCCGCCGATGGCGGCCTCCGCGCTGGGCAGCAGACGGTGGGCGAGCACCGGCTGCACGAGGGCCCGCAGGTCGTCGGGCAGGACGTAGTCGCGGCGGTGCAGGGCTGCGCGGGCCTTGGCGGCCCGGACCAGGTGGAGCGTGGCGCGTGGCGAGGCGCCGAGCACCAGCTCGGGGCTGTGCCGGGTGGCAGCGGTCAGGGCGACGGCGTAGCGCTGCACGACGTCGGACACGTGCACCTGGCTGACGATGGCGCACATCTTGCGGATCTCGGCGCTGTCGGTGACCGGCTCGAGGTCGTCGAGGGGGCTGGCCGCGCCGTGGCTGGCCAGCATCGCGATCTCCGCGGCCGGCACCGGGTAGCCGATCGAGACCCGGGCGAGGAAGCGGTCGCGCTGGGCCTCGGGGAGGGGATAGGTGCCCTCCATCTCCACCGGGTTCTGGGTCGCGATCACCATGAACGGCGACTCGAGGTGGTAGGTGATGTTGTCGACGGTCACCTGTCGCTCGGCCATGCACTCCAGCAGCGCCGACTGGGTCTTGGGGGAGGCGCGGTTGATCTCGTCGCCGATGACCACGTTGGCGAACACGCCGCCGGGCCGGAACTCGAACTCGCGGGTCGACTGGTTGTAGACCGACACCCCCGTGATGTCGGACGGCAGCAGGTCCGGGGTGAACTGGATCCGGCGCACGGTCGAGTCGATGCTGCGCGCGAGCGCCTTGCTCAGCATGGTCTTGCCGACACCGGGGACGTCCTCGAGGAGCAGGTGGCCCTCGGCCAGCAGCACGACGATCGAGGCGGAGACGACCTCGCCCTTGCCCTCGATCACCTTCTCGACGTTGGCCTGGATCCGCCCGGCGACGCGCGCAACGGTGTCGACATCGGTGCTCGGCGACTCCACGGCTCTTCTCCCTCTCTCGGCAGCCACCTCGCTGCAGTGGAGCAACCCTACGGCTGCGGTGGGAACCGCGGCAGCACTCCGCAGCGAGACGTCGGCCCGGTCGGGCCCGTCGAGCAGCCCGCGCCACGGGCGGGCGCTCCACTTCGCTCCACCGGCGCTCCCCGGGCGCTGACCTGCGGTTTTGAGGCGCGCGGTGGTGCGCCACGCCGCCGAAAGTGGTGCGTCGGTGGTTGACGGTGGGGGAAAGTGGAGTACTGTGGGGGAAAGTGGAGGAATGGCGGAGTCCGGTGGGACGGCTGGGGGTGGCCCGATGCTCTTCATGGGCACCTACACCCCGAAGCTCGACGACAAGGGCCGCCTCTTCCTCCCGGCGAAGTTCAGGGATCGGCTGGCGGAGGGCCTCGTGGTCACACAGGGACAGGACAAGTGCCTCGTCGTCTGGCCGACCGATGTCTTCGCCGAGGAGGCCGAGCGGCAAGCCGCCCGGCCGATGACCAACCGCGCCGCCCGGCGCTACGCCCGGGTGCTCTTCGCCGGCGGCGACGAGAGCACCCCCGACAAGCAGGGCCGGATCGGCATCCCGGCCCACCTGCGTGAGTACGCCGGCCTCGAGCGCGACGTCGTCGTGATCGGGGTCCGGGACCGCCTGGAGATCTGGAACCCCGCCGCCTGGCGCGAGTTCCAGCTCGAGGCGCTGGAGGAGTTCGCCGACCTCGACGAGGACGACGACTAGCCGCCGCAGCACCAGACCAGCAGCACCAGGTCAGCAGCACCCGCAACACAGCAGCACCACCACTGACAACACAACAGCGGATCCGCAGGACGAGGTCTCGGCCCGTTCCCGCTCCCTGATCCTGACTCCTGTAGCACCTTCCCCGGCCACAGGCGACAGGCGAACCACCGCCTTCTGGGGCACCTTCCCCGGCACCAGACGGCACCCCGAACACCGGGATGGGAGCGGGCCGTGACCTGGCTCTGCGGATCTCGCCATTTCCAGCAGCACAGCCAATTCCCAGGGTCGAGGGGTCGAGAGCATGAGCGTCGTTCGCACGCAGCCACCGGAGGTCACCGGTGCGCGCCGCGTCCGTGAGCAGGCGCGCGATGCCGTCACGTTGATGGCCTTCTCCGCGTCGCTCTCGGTCGGGTGCGCACTCCTGCTCGTCCTGACCCACCTCGCGGGGCGCTGACATGAGCGGCCCCCGCCACGTCCCCGTCCTGCTGGACCGGGTCGTCTCCCTCCTCGCGCCCGCGCTCGACCACGAGGGCGCCGTCCTCGTGGACTGCACGCTCGGCCTCGGTGGCCACAGCGAGGCGGTCCTCGAGCGCTGCCCCCAGGCCCGGGTGATCGGCATCGACCGCGACCCACGGGCGCTCGCGATGAGCCGCGAGCGGCTGGCGCCGTACGGCGACCGGTTCGTCGGAGTCCAGGCCGTCTACGACGAGATCGCCGACGTCGTCGCGGACCAGGGTCTCGACGAGGTGGCCGGTGTCCTGTTCGACCTCGGGGTCTCCTCGATGCAGCTCGACCTGCCGGAGCGAGGCTTCGCCTACGCCGTCGACGCGCCCCTCGACATGCGGATGGGGGACACCGGCCCGACCGCGGCGGACGTCCTCAACACCTACAGCGCCGCCGACCTGGCCCGCGTCCTGCGGGAGTACGGCGAGGAGAAGATGGCGCGCCGGATCGCCGACGCCGTCGTCCGTGAGCGCCAGGTGGAGCCGTTCACGAGCTCGGCCCGTCTCGTCGAGCTGCTCTACCAGGTGATCCCGGCCCCCGCCCGCCGTACCGGCGGCCACCCCGCGAAGCGCACGTTCCAGGCGCTGCGGATGGAGGTCAACGACGAGCTGCGGGTGCTGGAGCGGGCGATGCCCGCGGCGGTCGAGGTGATCGGCGTCGGCGGTCGCGTGGTCGTCGAGTCCTACCACTCGCTGGAGGACCGGCTGGTCAAGCGGACCTTCGCCGCGGCGACCCGGCTCGACGTCCCCGAGGACCTGCCGTTCGTGCCCGAGGGCGCGGAGCCGTCGTACCGGCTCGTCACCCGCGGCGCCGAGCAGGCCACCCCCGCGGAGGTCGAGGAGAACCCGCGGGCCGCCTCCGTCCGACTCCGCGCGATCGAGCGCATCCGTGCCGACCACCGTCCGAGCAGCACATCCACTGGCAAGGGAGCCGTCTGATGTCCTCCACCTCACCTGTGCGCAACCGGCTCCCGTACGTCGCCCCACGCATCGCGCAGGCGGCCCTGGAGCGGGCCCGGCTGACCGTCGTACCGCGGCGGCGCACCCGCGCCCCCCGGGTGCCGTTCGTGACGTTCGTCAGCGTGATCCTGCTCGGTGGCGTGATCGGCCTGCTCATGTTCAACACCTCGATGCAGCAGGCCTCCTTCCGCGAGACCGCCCTGCGCAAGCAGGCCACCGACCTCGGCGCTCAGCAGGAGGCGCTGGAGATGGATCTCCAGTCGCTCAACGACCCGGCCCACGTCGCCGCCGCCGCCGAGAAGCTCGGCATGGTGACGCCGAGCACCGCCGCCGGTGTCCTGCACCTCGGCTCCGGCGAGATCAGCGGCGACCCCCAGCCCGCCACCGGGGCGGACCGGCTCCCGCTGGAGCAGCCCGGCCCGCAGCGTCCCTCGTTCCTCGACCCGCCGCCGGTCAAGCAGAAGGTGAAGCCCGCCACCGACGGCGTGCCCGCCACCGTTCAGTGACCCTCGCGCCGTAGCCTCGATCCGTGAGCCGTCCCACTCCCAGTCGACTGCGGCTGCGCACCGGAGAGGTCCTGCGCGGTTCGCCGCACCGCCGGATGCACGTCGGGTTCCTGCTCATCGCGATGGTGCTCTCGGTGTTCGCCGCGCGCCTGGTCCAGCTGCAGGGCATCGACCCGCAGTCGTACGCCGAGATGGCCGCGGCCGAGGGCCAGGTCCACGTGACGTTGCCCGCCACCCGAGGCGAGATCCTCGACCGCAACGGCCACCCGATGGCCGAGACCGTCGACGGCCGGATGGTCGTGGCCGACCCGAAGGTGACGGCCAAGGTGGCCCCCGAGCTGGCGACGATCCTGTCCGAGCGCCTCGGCGTCGACTACTTCGAGACCCTGCGCCGGCTGCGGGTGACGGGCGAAGGCGGCCGGTTCCAGTACGTCGCCCGCCAGGTGCCGGCGAGCAAGGCCGAGAAGGTCGTCGCCGACATCCAGGAGCAGTTCAAGGACGACAAGGGGCGCCCGTTCAGCGGTCTGCAGACCGAGCGCGACCCGCTGCGGATCTACCCCAACGACACGGTCGCGGCCAACCTGATCGGCTTCCTCGGCGAGAACGGCAAGAAGGGCAAGCAGGCCGCGACCATCGGCCTCGCGGGGCTCGAGGACTCGTTCAACACCTACCTGTCCGGCAAGGACGGCGAGGCCCGCTACGAGGTCGGCGCCGGCAACCAGATCCCGCTCGGTGACAACACGGTCACGCCTGCGGTCGACGGCAAGAACCTCACGCTGACCATCGACCGGGACCTGCAGTTCTACACCCAGCGCGTGCTCCAGCAGACCGTGCAGAAGTCCGGTGGCGAGTCCGGCATGGCGCTGATCCAGGACACCAGGACCGGTGAGCTGCTCGCGCTGGCCGACTACCCGACGTACGACGCCTCCGACCCGCGCAGCTACCCCGAGGAGCTCTACAAGTCCTCGGCGCTGACCGACGTCTACGAGCCGGGCTCGGTCGAGAAGGTGCTCACCGTGAGCTCGCTCGTCGACGCCGGCCTGGCGTTCAAGGAGCAGCGGTTCAAGGTCCCGGGACAGCTGCACCGACAGGACCGGCCGATCGGCGACTACTGGGACCACGGCACCCTCAAGCTCACTCTCGCCGGCATCCTCGCCAAGTCCTCGAACGTCGGCACCGTGCTCGCCGCCGACCAGTTCAAACCGGGCCAGCTGCGCGGCTACCTGACCGGCTTCGGACTCGGCGACCGCACCGGCGTCGGCCTGGGCGGCGAGACCCGCGGCCTGCTGCCGCAGGGCGCGGCCTGGACCTCGCAGGTCGGCGACCGCATCGCGTTCGGCCAGTCGCTGTCGGTCAACGCGGTGCAGATGATCGCCGCGGTCAACACCATCGCCAACGGCGGCGTCCGGGTCGCCCCGAGCCTGGTCAAGGGCGAGGCCCGCACCGACGACGGCACCGAGGTCGGCACCGACGTGGCGACCAGCCGGCGTGTGATCAGCGCCGACGCCGCGCACGAGACCATGCTGATGATGGAGCGCGTGGTCGACCCCGAGGCCGGCGTCGCGCCGCGCGCGGCGGTCCCCGGCTACCGCGTCGCCGGCAAGACCGGTACCGCCCAGCGGGTGGTCGACGGCCGCTACGACGGCAGCCTCACGGTCTCCTTCGCCGGCTTCGCCCCGGCCGACGCGCCGCGGTTCACGATCTACGTCGTGGTGCACCGCCCGCGCGCGGGCAGCGGCGGCGGCAGCGTGGCCGGCCCGGCCTTCGCCCAGCTGATGAGCTATGCCCTGCGCCGCTACGGCGTCGCTCCCACCGGCGCCCAGCCCAACCGGACGCCGGTCGAGTGGTGAGCGGCGAAGCCCTCGCCACGCGCCCCGCGCGCCCCCCGGCCACACCGCTGGCCGAGGTCGCCCGGGCCGTGGGTGCCGCTGTGGTCGCGAGCGACGTCGTCGTCACCGGCCTCACCCTCGACTCGCGGCGGGTCGCTCCCGGCGACCTGTACGCCGCCCTGCCTGGCGCGCGCGCCCACGGCGCCGCCTTCGCCGAGCAGGCCGCGGCCTCGGGCGCGGTGGCGCTGCTCACCGACGCCGAGGGCGCACGGCTCGCCGCCCCGACCGGCCTCCCGGCCCTCGTGGTGGCCGAGCCCCGCGCCGTCCTCGGTGCGGCCGCCGCACTCGTCTACGGCCACCCGGCGGCCGCGCTGCGGACGATCGGCGTCACCGGCACCCAGGGCAAGACCACCGTCACCCGGCTGCTCGACGGCGGCCTGCTCGCCGCCGGCGTGCGCAGCGCCGTGATCGGCACCGTCGGCACCCGGATCGCCGGTGCGGAGGTCAAGACCGCGCTGACCACCCCGGAGGCACCCGACCTGCACGGCCTGTTCGCCCGGATGGGCGAGCTCGACGTCACCGCCTGCGCGATGGAGGTGTCCAGCCACGCGCTCGTGATGGGCCGCGTCGACGGGGTCGTGTTCGACGTCGCCGTCTTCACCAACCTGGGCCGCGACCACCTCGACTTCCACGCCGACGTCGAGGACTACTTCGCCGCCAAGGCGATGCTGTTCACTCCTGAGCACGCCCGGCTCGGCCTGGTCTGCGTCGACGACGAGCACGGTCGTCGCCTCGCCGCGGACGCGCCGGTCCCGATCCGCACCTACGCGGTCGGGCGTGACGCCGACTGGACGGTCGCCGACGTCGACCAGCGTCCCGGCGGCTCGACCTTCACCGTCCACGGCCCCGACGGCCTCACCGTCGCCGCGGCCGTCCCGCTGGCGGGTGGGTTCAACGTCGCCAACGCCCTCGCCGCCATCGCCGCGGCGGCCGAGGCGGGGTTCGACCCGCAGCGGGTCGCCGACGGGATCGGTCGCTCGGGCGGCGTACCCGGGCGGCTCGAGCGGATCGACACCGACCGCGACCTGACCGTCGTCGTCGACTACGCCCACAAGCCCGACGCCGTGGACGCCGTGCTGCGGACCCTGCGCCCGCTCACCCGTGGCAGGCTGGTGGTCGTGATCGGCGCTGGGGGTGACCGCGACCGCGGCAAGCGTCCCGTGATGGGTGCGATCGCCGCCGAGCTGGCCGACCTCGTCGTCGTGACCGACGACAACCCCCGCTCCGAGGACCCCGCCGCCATCCGTGCCGAGGTCCTGGCCGGCGCCCGGACCGGCACCGCCGAGGTCCTCGAGGTCGGCGACCGCCGGGAGGCGATCGCGACCGCCCTGCGCCGCTCCGGTCCCGGCGACGTCGTCCTCGTCGCCGGCAAGGGCCACGAGTCGGGCCAAGAGATCGGGGGCGTCGTGCACCCGTTCGACGACCGCGCGGTGCTCCGCGAGCTGCTCGCCGAACTGCCCGGCCCCGGAGGTGAGGCATGATCCCGCTCCCGCTCTCGGTGATCGCCGAGGTGGTCGGCGGCACCTTGCACGGCACGGACGTCACCGTCTCCGCCCCCGCGTACGTCGACAGCCGAACCCCGCTCGCCGACGGTCTGTTCGTCGCGGTCGTGGGGGAGCGGGTCGACGGCCACGACTATGCCGACGGCGCCCACGCCGTGCTCGGCAGCCGTGCGACCACCGCGCCGACCGTGGTCGTCGCCGACCCGGTCGCCGCGCTGGGACGGCTGGCCCGCCACGTGCTCGACCGGCTCGACCCCACGGTGCTGGCGATCACCGGCTCGCAGGGGAAGACCGGCACCAAGGACTACCTCGCCGCGGTGCTGCGCACCCTCGCCGGGGAGGACGTCGTCGTCGCGACCGCCGCCAACAACAACAACGAGCTCGGCGTCCCGCTCACGGTGCTGCGCGCCGACCCCGGCACCCGCTTCCTCGTGGTCGAGATGGGGGCCCGCGGGATCGGGCACATCTCCTACCTGTGCGACATCGCGCCCCCCGC
Organism: Nocardioides daeguensis; assembly: GCF_019192965.1. Classification (GTDB taxonomy): domain Bacteria; phylum Actinomycetota; class Actinomycetes; order Propionibacteriales; family Nocardioidaceae; genus Nocardioides; species Nocardioides daeguensis. The sequence continues at coordinate 14,307 of NZ_JAHTKU010000002.1, read as the reverse complement.
GATAGCGGCCGTGCTCAACGTCGGCACCGCCCACGTCGGCGAGTTCGGCGGTCAGGAGCAGATCGCGCGCGCCAAGGGCGAGCTGGTCGAGGCCCTCCCGGCCGACGGCACTGCGGTCCTCAACGCCGACGACCCGCTCGTGGCCGCCATGGCCGTGCGGACCCGCGCCCGGGTGCTCACCTTCGGCCACGCCGCCGACCTGCACTGGCGCGACGTGCACCTCGACGCCCTCGGCCGGCCGGCCTTCCTGCTCACCGGCCAGGAGGGGGCGCACGCCGTCCAGCTGCTCCAGGCCGGGCTCCACCAGGTGCCCAATGCCGTGGCCGCGGCCGCGATGGCCACGGCTGCCGGGTTCCCGCTCGCCGACGTGGCCCGGGCCCTCGGCGAGGCGCGCTCCGCCTCACGGTGGCGGATGGAGATCGGCGAGCGGTCCGACGGCCTGGTCGTCGTCAACGACACCTACAACGCCAACCCGGACTCGATGCGTGCCGCTCTCGAGGCGCTGGTCGCGATCGGCCGCGGCGACGACACCCGGCGACGGCGCACCATCGCCGTGCTGGGGGAGATGCGCGAGCTCGGTGACGAGCACGAGGCCGGCCACCGGGCCGTCGGCGCCGACGCCGCCCGGCTCGGCGTCGACATCGTCGTGGTCGTCGGTCCAGCCGCCTCCGGGATCGCCGAGGGGGCCCGGACCGGGGCCGGTGAGGTGATCGTCACGGCGGGGCGGGAGGAAGCGACGGCCTGGGTGCGGCAGAATGCCGGGGCGGAGGACGTCGTCCTCGTCAAGGCGTCGCGCGGCGCCGCCTTGGAAGTGGTGGCAGCAGCGATCCTGGAGGAGACGACGGCGTGAGAGCGATCCTGCTCGGCGGAGGCATCGCCCTGCTGATCTCGCTGCTCGGCACCCGGGTTGCGATCAATGCGTTCACGAAGCTCGGCTACGGCCAGGAGATCCGTGACGACGGCCCGACGAGCCACCACACGAAGCGCGGCACCCCCACGATGGGCGGCGTCGTCATCATCCTGGCCGCGGTCGTCGGCTACTTCGCCGCCAAGCTGATCACGCTCACCACCCCGAGCGCCTCGGCGATGCTGCTGCTCTTCTTGTTCGTCGGCATGGGCCTGGTCGGGTTCCTCGACGACTTCATCAAGATCTACAAGCAGCGCAGCCTCGGCCTGCGCAGCAAGGCCAAGATGGCCGGGCAGACCGTGATCGCACTCGTCTTCGGCTGGCTCGCGCTCTCGCCGCTGCTCGAGGACGAGCACGGCCGCACGCCGGCCAGTGAGAAGGTCTCCTTCCTGCGCGAGCTCGACTGGTTCGTGCTGCCCACGATCCTCGCCATCGCGCTGATCTGGCTGTTCGTGGCCGGGTTCAGCAACGCCGTCAACCTCACCGACGGGCTCGACGGCCTCGCCGCCGGAGCCTCGGTGATGGTCTTCGGCGCCTACACGCTGGTGAACATCTGGCAGAACAACCAGTTCTGCCAGGAGGACCCGAGCGCCACCTGCTACAACGTCCGTGACCCGCTCGACCTGGCGATCATCGGCGCCGCGATCACCGGCGCCTGCTTCGGCTTCCTGTGGTGGAACGCGTCCCCGGCGAAGATCTTCATGGGCGACACCGGGTCGCTCGCGCTCGGCAGCGCGCTGGCCGGCTTCGCGATCCTCACCCGCACCGAGCTGCTGCTCGTCGTCCTGGGCGGCCTGTTCGTCCTCGAGACGGTCTCGGTCATGCTGCAGGTCGGCTTCTTCAAGCTCACCAAGGGCCGCCGGATCTTCCGGATGGCGCCGATCCACCACCACTTCGAGATGCTCGGCTGGGAGCAGGTCACCGTCGTGATCCGGTTCTGGATCATCACCGGTCTCTTCGTCGCCACCGGTCTCGGCATCTTCTACGCCGAATGGGTCTCCCGTCTATGAACCACCCCGCTGATGCCTGAACGTCCTGACGTCTCCACCCTCGGCCGCACCGACTCCTGGGAGGGCGTCCGCGCCGTCGTCGCCGGCTTCGGCACCAGCGGTGCCGCGGCCGTCGACAACCTGCTCCACCTCGGCGCTTCCGTGCACGCCGTCGCCGAGTCCGTGAACCCGAAGCACCTCGAGCGCGCCGAGCTGCTCGAGGTGCTCGGCGCCCGGATCGAGGTCCACGAGGGCGCGACCGCGACGCTGCCCGACGAGACCGACCTCCTCGTCGTCTCGCCCGGCTTCCGCCCCGACGCCCCGATCATCACGGCCGCACGCGAGCGGGGTGTCCCCGTCTGGGGCGAGGTCGAGCTGGCCTGGCGACTGCGCGACCCCGAGAACCCCGCGCCCTGGCTGTGCGTGACCGGCACCAACGGCAAGACGACCACCGTGCAGATGCTCGACAGCATCCTGCGCGCGGCCGGCCTGCGCAGCGTCGCCGCCGGCAACGTCGGCCTGCCGTTGACCGAGGCGGTCATGGACCCCGAGCCGTACGACGTGATCGCGGTCGAGCTGTCCAGCTTCCAGCTCCACTACACCGCCTCGATGTCGGCGGAGAGCGCCGTCGTGCTCAACATCGCCGAGGACCACCTCGACTGGTACACCGGGCCGACCGGGATGGACGACTACGCCCGCGACAAGGGCCGGATCTACGAGAACGTCCAGCGCGCCTGCGTCTACAACGTCGCCGACCCCGCCACCGAGGAGCTGGTCCGCGACGCCGACGTGATGGAGGGCGCACGGGCCATCGGGTTCACCCTCGGCACCCCGGCGGCCGGGATGCTCGGCGTGGTCGAGGACATCCTCGTCGACCGGGCCTTCATCGAGGAGCGCGCCACCAGCGCCGCCGAGCTGTGCACCCTCGACGACCTCGCCTCGAGGGCCCCGCACTTCGTGGCCAACGCCCTCGCCGCCGCAGCCCTCGCGCGGGCCCACGGCATCAGCCGGTCCGCCGTACGCGACGGGCTGCGGGCCTTCCGTCCCGACGGGCACCGGATCGCCGTGGTGGCCGAGCACGACGGTCTCACCTGGGTCGACGACTCCAAGGCCACCAACCCGCACGCCGCGGCCTCCTCACTGGTCGCGTTCGAGCCGGTCGTGTGGGTCGCCGGGGGTCTCGCGAAGGGCGCCGCCTTCGACGACCTGGTCCGCTCGGTCGGCGGGCGGCTGCGCGCCGCCGTGCTCATCGGCCGTGACCGGCAGGTGATCGCCGACGCGCTTTCGCGACACGCACCCGATGTGCCGGTGATCGAGGTGGACACCCCTGAGACTGGAGCCGTCGGAGAGCTCGACCTGATGAGGCGCGTCGTCGCCGCGGCAGCCGAGGCCGCCCAACCGGGCGACACCGTGCTGCTGGCGCCGGGATGTGCCTCGATGGACCAGTTCACCGACTACGCCGCGCGGGGCGACGCCTTCGCCGCGGCCGTGCAGGACCACGTCAGGGGCTGACCAGCAGCACAGCAGGAGCAAGGGGGAGCGACATCACCACCGCCCACTCTCCCATGACCCAGCCCGAGCGCATCCGCTTCGGCATCCTCCGTGCCCGGACCCGGCGACCGGGCTGGCTCAGCGCCCTCAAGGACGCGCTCGAGCGCCCGCTGACGACCTACTACCTGCTCCTCGGCGCCACCGCGCTGTTGCTGGTGATCGGCCTGATCATGGTGCTCAGCGCCTCGAGCGTGCGCGCCTACCGCGAGACCGGCGACTCCTACACGATCGTGCGCCGCCAGATGATGTGGGTGCTGATCGGCGTCCCGTGCGCGTTCATCGCCTCGCGCGTCTCCGAGCGCTGGGTCCGCAGACTGTCCTACCCGGCCTTCGGTGTGTCCCTCACCCTGCTCCTGGTCACCGCGTTCGCGGGCAAGGAGGTCGGCGGCAACACGAACTGGCTGGTGCTCGGCCCGGTCCAGATCCAGCCGTCCGAGATCGCCAAGCTCTCGTTGATCATCTGGGCGAGCAACATCTACGCCAACAAGGAGCGCCGCCTCGGCAACCTCCACCAGATGCTGGTGCCCGTGGTGCCCGGCATGGTGCTGGCGACCGGGCTCGTCGTCCTCGGCAGGGACCTCGGCACGGCGCTCGTCTTCTTCGCCCTGCTGGTCGCGATGCTGTGGGTCGTCGGCGCCCCGGGCCGCCTGTTCGGGATGGTGTTCGCCGTGGTCACCGTCGCTGCGCTCGGCCTGGCCGCGACCTCGCCCACCCGCCTGGCGCGCATCGCCAACTTCGCCGACCCGTTCAAGGACTACCACGGCACCGGCTGGCAGCCGGCCCACGGCCTGTACGCCATGGCCAGCGGCGGCGTCCTCGGTGAGGGGATCGGCGCCAGCCAGCAGAAGTGGGGCCAGCTGCCCGAGGCCCACACCGACTTCATCTTCGCCGTGCTCGGCGAGGAGCTCGGCCTGGTCGGCACCCTGCTGGTGATCGGACTGTTCCTCGTCCTCGCCTACGCCGGCGTGCGGGTCGCCCGCGAGACCAAGCAGCCGTTCGTGCGCTACTGCACCTTCGGCATCGTGGTCTGGCTGCTGGGTCAGATGATCATCAACGTCGGCATGGTGCTGGCCCTGCTCCCCGTCATCGGCATCCCGCTTCCCCTCGTGTCGTACGGCGGCTCGAGCCTGCTGCCGACGCTGAGCGCGCTCGGCCTGGTCATCGGCTTCGCCCGGCGCGAGCCTGCCGCCGCCCGGGCGCTCGCCCAGCGGCGCCGGGCGCGTTCGGCCGGTCTGAGCGCCTGACCCGGCGCGCGATAGGTTCAGCCGCGTGAGGATTCTTCTGGCCGGCGGGGGGACGGCGGGGCACACCTCGCCGTTGCTCGCGACCGCGGACGCCCTGCGCCGTCTCGACCCGGACGCCGAGATCACCTGCCTCGGCACACCGCGCGGCCTGGAGAACAAGGTCGTGCCCGCGGCCGGGTACCCGCTGCGGCTGGTGCCGCCCGTCCCGCTGCCTCGCAAGCCCGGCAAGGACCTCGCTCTGGTCCCGAACCGGCTGCGGGCCGCAGTCAAGGCCGCGCTCGAGGTGGTCGACGAGGTCCGCCCCGACGTGATCGTCGGCTACGGCGGCTACGTCTCGATGCCGGCCTACATCGCGGCGCGCCGCCGCCGGCTGCCGCTCGTGGTGCACGAGCAGAACGCCCTGCCCGGCATCGCCAACAAGGTGGGTGCGCGGATCGCCGACCGGGTCGCGGTCAGCTTCCCGGACACGCCGCTGCGCCACGCGGAGTACGTCGGCCTCCCGATCCGCCGGATGATCTCCACCCTCGACCGGCCCGCCCTGCGGGCCGAGGCCCGTGCGTTCTTCGGGCTCGACCCGGCACTGCCGACCCTCGTCGTCACGGGCGGCTCCCAGGGCGCGCGCCGCCTCAACCAGGCGGTCAGCGGCGCCGCGGCAGCGCTCGGCGCGGCCGGGGTCCAGGTGCTCCACGTGATCGGCCCCAACGGCGCGAGCGACCCGAGCTGGAGCGATCCGGTCCCGACCGGCGTCCCGTACGTCGTCGTGCCGTTCGTCGAGCGGATGGACCTGGCGCTCGCGGCCGCCGACGTGATGGTCTGCCGCTCGGGCGCGTCCAGCGTCGTCGAGGCCGCGGCCACCGGCGTCCCGGCGATCTTCGTACCGCTGCCGATCGGCAACGGCGAGCAGGCGCTCAACGCACGGCCGGTCGTTGACGCCGGGGGAGCGCTGCTGGTGGAGGACGCCTCCTTCACCGCCGACTACGTCGCCGACACGGTGCCCGCGCTGGCCACCGACCCGGAGCGGCTGGCCCGGATGGGTGCAGCGGCCTCGGGCCTGGTCCCGCGCGACGCCGACGACCGGTTGGCGCGGATCATTCGCGACGTGGCCGGAGCCGCCAGGTGAAGATCCCCGTCCCCGACGAGATCCTGCCCGCCGACCGGCTCGGTCGCGTCCACTTCATCGGCATCGGTGGTGCCGGTCTGTCCGGCATCGCCCGGCTGATGCACCAGGCGGGCGTGGCGGTCAGCGGCAGCGACGCCAGTGACTCGGCGGTCGTCTCGGCGCTGCGAGCCGAGGGCATCACCGTCCACGTCGGCCACGACGCCGCCCACCTCGACGGCGTCGACACCGTCGTGGCCACCACCGCCGTCCGCGAGGACAACCCCGAGGTCGTCGCCGCGCTCGAGCGCGGCCTGCGGCTGTGGCCGCGCTCGGCCGGCCTGCAGTCGGTGCTGCTCGACAAGGACGTCGTCGCCATCGCGGGCACCCACGGCAAGACCACGACCACGGCGATGACGGTGATGGCGCTGCGCGCGGCCGGCGTCGACCTCACCTTCGCCATCGGCGCGGAGGTCGAGGCGCTCGGCACCAACGCCCGCCTCGGCACCAGCCCGGTCGCGGTCGTCGAGGCCGACGAGTCCGACGGCGCCTTCCTCGTCTACACCCCGCGGATCGGCGTGATCACCAACGTCGACGCCGACCACCTCGACCACTGGGGCACCGAGCAGGCCTACGAGGCCGCCTTCGCCGAGTTCGCGCGCCGGGCAGGGGTGACCCTCGCCGATCGGGCCGATCTCGCCACCCGCACCGTCGGCTTCTCCGACGATGCCCGGCTGCGCGGCCATGACCTCGTGATCGAGGCAGGTCGCACCCGCTTCCGGGTGTCGAGCGACGGCACCGACCTCGGCACCGTCGAGCTCGCCGTGCCCGGTCGCCACTACGCCCAGGACGCCCTGCTCGCCCTGGCCGCCGGCCTCGAGCTCGGCCTCGACCCGGCCGCGCTGGTCCGCGGCCTCGCGCAGCACCAGGGCGCCAAGCGCCGCATGGAGCTCGTCGGCGAGGCCGCCGGCGTGCGCGTCTACGACTCCTACGCCCATCACCCCAGCGAGATCCGCGGCGACCTCGAGGCCGCCCGCTCGTTGGTGGGGCCGGACGGGCGGCTCGTCGTGTGCTTCCAGCCGCACCTCGTCTCCCGCACCCGGATCTTCGGCGAGGAGATGGGCCGCGAGCTCGGGGCCGCCGACGACGTCGTCGTGATGGACGTGTACGTCGCCCGGGAGGACCCCGACCCCGACGTGACCGGCGCGCGGGTGGCCGAGGCAGTGCCGCTTCCCGGCGACCGGGTGCGGTTCGTGCCCGACCGGGCGGGCGTCGTACCCGCACTGGTGGAGCTGGCCCGGCCCGGCGACCTCGTCCTCACCCTCGGGGCGGGCGACGTGACCGCGCTCGCGCCCCAGGTGCTCGCCGCCCTCGCGGAGCGGGGCGATGGCGAGGGGTAGCGGCCGCGGGGCGGGCGCGCGCAGCCCGCAGGACCGGACGCGTCGCGCCTTCGCCCGACGCCAGCGCGCCCGCCGGTGGCTGACCTGGCGCTACGTCCTGGCCGCGGTGCTGCTCGTCGCCGCGGTGGGCTTCGGCGTCTACGCGCTCTACTTCTCCGCCTGGCTGCGCGCCGACGCCGTCCAGGTGGTCGGCAACGCCCAGCTGTCCGAGAAGCAGGTGCTCACGACCGCCGACGTCCCCCTCGGGGGGCCGCTCGCGACCGTCGACCTGCACGCCATCGAGGTCCGCCTCAAGTCCCTCGCAACGGTCAAGACGGTCGACGTCTCCCGGACCTGGCCCCACGACGTACGCATCGAGATCGTCGAGCGCACTCCGGTCGCGGTCCTCGACCGCGGGGACCGGCTCACCAACCTCGACGCGTCCGGCGTCGCCTTCGGCCGGCTCGCCAAGGCTCCCGCCGGGCTGCCGCGGGTCAAGGTCGGTGCGGGTGCCGACAGCGACGCTCTCGCCGAGGGTGCCGCCGTCGTGGTCGCCCTCGACTCCGCCGTCGCCGAGCTCGTCGACTTCGTCGAGGTCCGCACCGTCGACGAGATCGACCTCCACCTGCGCGACGGCCGGCTGGTGCGCTGGGGGAGCGCGGAGCAGGCCGACGACAAGGCTGCCGTGCTGCTCGAGCTGCTGAACCGCGAGGCCCAGGTCTACGACGTCTCGGTCCCCGGGGCCCCGACCACCCGCTGAGGCGTCTGCGGTGGTGCCGGCCGCCGCCGGCGCTCGGCCAGGGACCAGCCGACCAGGACGACGGCGACGCACAGACCGCCGGCGATCACGTCGACGACGTAGTGCTCGGCGTAGTAGACGAGCATGAACGACATCGCGACCGGGTACAGCGCCATCGGCCAGCGCCACCGCACCGGCAGCCTCGGGATCGCCCAGGCGGCGACCAGGATCGCGATGCCGGCGTGCAGGGACGGCATCGCGGCGACCTGGTTGCCCACCGCCGAGATGCTCTGGTGGGTGCCTCCGCCGCCGCTGCTGCCGCTGTGGCCGAGGTCCCACCAGCCGCGTCCGGTGATCCGCGAGATGTCGTCGGTGAGGTAGCCGTCGCGCGAGGCCATCCACGGCGGCGCCATCGGGTAGGCGATGTAGATGGCCAGGGCGAGGAAGCTCAGCGACAGGTAGCGCCGCATGTAGCGCACCCACTCCGGCCGGTCGCGCATCCACAGGACCGTGGCGATCGTGAGCGCCACGAAGAAGTGCGAGTAGTAGACGGTCGTGAGCACCACGTCGTACCAGGCGGGCGCGGAGGCGCGCAGGCACGGGTCCCCGCACAGGTGCGCCTGCAGCCACTCGGTCGGCAGGGTGCCGCCGAAGAGCCAGCGGTCGGCCTCGATCGGTGCGGTCACGTGCACCGAGCCGAGCCCCAGGTCGTCGGAGATCCCCCGGCTGTAGAGGTAGACCAGGAGCAGCGCGACAGCGGGCGCCCAGTCCCTGAGGAAGGCGCGGTGCTCGCGAACCGGCTTGCGCACGTCCCAGGCGATGGTGAGCAGCCACAGCCACAGGATCGCGACCCACGACTGCTTCGGCAGCCCGACCACGGCGACGTACGCGGCCAGGGCGCCGACGTAGGCCACCAGTGCGACGACGCGCGCCGCGAGCGACGAGTGCCGCGCCGTGTCTGTTGCTTCGCTCACGCTCCCACCTCCACGTCGCAGGCTAGTCGGGTGTCCCGACATTCGGGGGCGGGCCGGCGCGAGGCGCGCTCGGCGGTGGACTTTCCGGGACCGGTGCGGCGTGTCGGCGCGCTGGTGCGCCGGACCGTCCCTAGGGTCGTGACCACGACGAGGTTGACATAACTATAACCCTCAGGTTGAGGGTAAGGGTTGTGGCGACACGCCGGCTGGCCACGGGGAAGCGGTCCGGCCGCCGACGTCGGTGAACGGACACATACGAACTCATCGCAACACCGGAGAGGTGGAGCCACCGTGGCAGCAGCACAGAACTATCTGGCCATCATCAAGGTCGTCGGCATCGGAGGCGGCGGCGTCAACGCCGTCAACCGGATGATCGACGTCGGCCTCAAGGGCGTCGAGTTCATCGCGATCAACACCGACGCACAGGCGCTGCTGATGAGCGACGCCGACGTGAAGCTCGACATCGGACGCGAGCTGACCCGCGGTCTCGGCGCGGGCGCCAACCCCGACGTGGGCGGCAAGGCCGCCGAGGACCACGCGGAGGAGATCGAGGAGGTGCTCAAGGGTGCCGACATGGTCTTCGTGACCGCGGGCGAGGGCGGCGGCACCGGCACCGGCGGTGCGCCGGTCGTGGCCCGGATCGCCCGCTCGCTCGGCGCGCTGACCATCGGTGTGGTGACCCGTCCGTTCACCTTCGAGGGCGCCCGCCGCAAGAAGTCCGCCGACGAGGGCATCGAGCGTCTCCGCGAGGAGGTCGACACCCTCATCGTGATCCCGAACGACCGGCTGCTGCAGATTTCCGACCGCAACGTGTCGATGCTCGACGCGTTCAAGCAGGCCGACCAGGTGCTGCTGCAGGGCGTCTCCGGCATCACCGACCTGATCACGACGCCGGGCCTGATCAACGTCGACTTCGCCGACGTCAAGGCGGTCATGAGCAACGCCGGCTCCGCCCTCATGGGCATCGGCTCGGCCCGCGGCGAGGACCGGGCGCTGGCCGCGGCCGAGATGGCGATCAGCAGCCCGCTGCTCGAGGCCTCGATCGACGGCGCCCACGGCGTCCTGCTCTCCATCGCCGGTGGCTCCGACCTCGGCATCTTCGAGATCAACGAGGCCGCCGCGATGGTCGCCGACGCGGTGCACGCCGACGCCAACATCATCTTCGGCACGATCATCGACGACGCCCTCGGCGACGAGGTCCGGGTGACCGTCATCGCCGCCGGCTTCGACGGTGGCCTGCCGAAGCGTCGCGACGAGTCCGCCGTACGCCGCCCGGCCCAGCAGGCGCCGGCCACGCCGGCCCCCACGCGCGCGGCCCCCGCCCAGCAGGCCCAGCCCGCCCAGTCCGCCCAGTCCGCACCGACCCGTGAGGCCGCCGCTCCCGCGACGCCCGCCGAGCCGCAGCCGGTCGGTGCCCGCACCACGCCGGCGCCGATGCAGTTCGACGACGGCGACGACCTGGACGTGCCCGACTTCTTGAAGTGAGCCGTGTTCGCCTTTCGTGAGTCCATCGACCTCGACCCGGCCCCCGCTGACGCGGGCCGGGTCGAGGTCGCGTTCACCGACGCCTCGCTCGACCTCGGTGAGACCGACGGCACCGACGGCACCGGCGGGATCGACGGCGCGCTCGCCGCGTTGCAGGAGGAGGCCGGCGTCCCGTTCGCGCGGCTGCACCAGGTCCACGGCGACGTCGTGGTCGTCGTCGACGCTGCGGACGGCCCCGCCCCGACCGCCGACGGCCAGGTCACCGCACGCCGCGGGCTCGGGCTGATGGTCCGCGTCGCCGACTGCGTCCCCGTCGTGCTCGGCGACCCGGTCGTCGGCGTCGTCGGTGCCGCCCACGCGGGCCGACGCGGAGTCCAGCTCGACGTCGTCACCCGGACCGTCGAGCGGATGCGTGAGCTCGGTGCCCGCGACATCCGTGCCTGGATCGGTCCCCACGTCTGCGGCCGGTGCTACGAGGTGCCCGCCGACTTGCGCGACGAGGTGGCGGCCACCGTCCCCGCGACGTACGCCGAGACGAGCTGGGGCACGCCCGCGCTCGACCTGGGCGCCGGCGTCGCCGCTCAGCTCGCCGCCGCGGGCGTCCCGGCGAGCGTCGTCCCCGGCTGCACGCGCGAGGACGCCTCCTTCCACTCCTACCGACGCGACGGCGCGGCCGCCGGACGCTTCGCCGGGTTGGTGTGGCTGCGATGACCCGCCTCGACGAGCTGCGCACCAACCTGAGGGCCGTCCACGACCGGATCGCGCGCGCCGCCGCCGACGCCGGCCGCGCCGCCGACGACGTCTCCCTGGTCGTGGTCACCAAGTACTTCCCGGCCTCCGACGTTCGCCTGCTGGCCGGGCTCGGCGTCACCGACGTGGGGGAGAACCGCCACCAGGAGGCGGAGGCCAAGGCCGCCGAGTGCGCCGACCTCGACCTGCGCTGGCACTTCATCGGCGGTCTGCAGTCCAACAAGGCCGCCGCCGTCGCCCGGTACGCCGACGTCGTCGAGTCCGTCGACCGCCCGGCCCTCGTGCCGCGGCTCGCCCGCGGTGCCGCCGACGCCGGCCGGGTCGTCGACGTCCTGCTCCAGGTCAGCCTCGACCCGCCCGGGCGCGACCAGCGCTCCGGCGCCGACCCGGCCACCCTGGCCGCCCTGGCAGACGAGGTCGCCCGCACCCCGGAGCTTCGGCTGCGGGGCCTGATGGTCGTCGCGCCGCTCGGCGACGACCCCGCCCTGGCCTTCGCCCGGCTGGCCGGGATCCGTGCCGACTTCCTCGCCCGCCACCCCGACGCGACCCTGCTCTCGGCCGGGATGAGCGGTGACCTGGAGGCGGCGATCACCGTCGGCGCGACACACGTACGCATAGGCTCCGCGGTCCTCGGTTCGAGGGTGGGAGTCCAGTAATGTCCACAACACCACCAGACGTTCCCGGTACCCGGGGACGCGGATCACGGAGGCAACAGTCATGAGCGGTGCGATGCGCAGGATCGGTGAGTACCTCGGCCTGCTGGAGGACACCGGCTATGACGAGTACGACGACGAGGTGACCGAGCCGGCCCGCCCGCGTGAGACGCGGGAGTCCCGGCAGGAGCGCGCCGTCCGCGCCGTACCGTCGGGCAACGTCTCGGGCAGTGTCGCCGACCTCGAGGAGCGTCGCCGTCCCGTCGCGGTCGCGGCGCAGCCGGTCGTGGCGGAGCTGTCCCGGATCACGACCATCCACCCCACGACGTACAACGAGGCGCGCTCGATCGGCGAGGAGTACCGCGAGGGCATCCCGGTGATCATGAACCTCACCGAGATGGACGACGCCGACGCCAAGCGCCTGGTCGACTTCGCTGCCGGCCTGATCTTCGCGACCCGTGGCAGCATCGAGCGGGTCACCAACAAGGTCTTCCTGCTGTCCCCGGCGAACGTGACCGTCGCGGCCGAGGACAAGCAGGCCATCGCGGCCGACGGCTTCTTCAACCAGAGCTGAGCCGGATGGCGCGAGCGTGTCGGCGCTTCGCTTGACACGCTGCCGCGCGCGCAGTCGAGTCGGTGGGTGGTTGCCTTCGCGTGGCGGCAAGACGGTCGGCTCGCGGAAAGACCGTCCTCGGTCGCTCCGGTCGCTCCTTCGTCGCTCTCTACGCTCCGTCGGCCGGTCTTCCTGCGACGACCGACGGCCGTGGTGGCGGGCGCGAGCGTGTCTGCGCTTCGCTTGACACGCTGCCGCGCGCGCAGTCGAGTCGGTGGGTGGTTGCCTTCGCGTGGCGGCAAGACGGTCGGCTCGCGGAAAGGCCGTCCTCGGTCGCTCCGGTCGCTCCTTCGTCGCTCTCTACGCTCCGTCGGCCGGTCTTCCCGCGACGACCGGCGGCCGTGGTGACGGGCGCGAGCGTGTCGGCGCTTCGCTTGACACGCTGCCGCGCGCGCAGTCGAGTCGGTGGGTGGTTGCCTTCGCGTGGCGGCAAGACGGTCGGCTCGAGGAAAGAGGCCTCCCTCCACCTCCGGTCGCTCGCTCCTCGCTCCGACGGCTCCGGCCCGCAGCGTTTCGCGCTGGCCGACGGTGTTGGCGGTGGTGGGCTGCGGTGGTGGGCTGCGGTGGTGGGCGGGCGCGGGCGCTGCGCTGGTGGGCGGGCGATAGGTTGACGTCGTGACGATCGTCGGCTGGATCATCGAGGGCGTGCTGTTCGCCTTCATCGGCTTCCTCTGGGTGCGCTTCATCACCGACTGGGTGCAGGTGTTCGCGCGTGCCTGGGAGCCGCGCGGACCGGTGCTGGTCTTCCTCGAGCTGGCCTACACCGTCACCGACCCGCCCCTCAACGGGCTGCGGCGGGTGATCAAGCCGATCCGGATCGGCAACTTCGCCCTGGATCTCAGCTTCATCCTCGTGATGATCCTTGCCTACGTCCTGCTCGAGGTGAACCGCCGCAACCTGCTCCTGTGATACTGCTGTGACGCCAGTGATCATCCGGACGCTGGCGCGGGACCGAGTCACGCACGGGCCGCGGATGCCGCCTTCGCCCGTGCAGGCGCTATGGTTCGTGAAGACATACCGTCGAGATTCTTCGTTAGATAGGTGAGGTCATGCCCCTGACGCCTGAGGACGTGAGCAACAAGCGCTTTACGCCGGTTCGGCTGCGCGAGGGCTACGACATGGGCGAGGTCGACCAGTTCTTGGACGAGGTCGAGGCTGAGCTCGCTCGGCTGACCCAGGAGAACGACGACCTCCGCGCCAAGCTCGCGGCTGCGCAGGCCGGCTCGTCGTCGGCGACGTTCGACGCTCCGACCCAGCTGGCGCCGGTGCCCGAGATCCTGCCCGAGCCCCCGGCTCCGGTCGCGGCTCCTGCCCCCGTCGAGCCCGTCGTGGCGGCCCCCGTCCCGGCGCCCGCTGCCACCGGCGGCGTCGAGACCATCCGGGTCGAGACCGTCCCCGAGGCGTCCAACGCCGCGGCGCGTCTCCTCGAGATCGCCACGCGCAACGCCGACGAGCTCGTCGAGGACGCCAAGAACGAGGCCGACAAGATCGTCGGCGAGGCCCGGACCAAGTCCGACCGCCTCGCCTCCGAGGCCAAGATCAAGGCCGACCGCCTCGAGTCCGACGCCCGGACCCGTGCCGAGATGCTCGACGCCGAGACCGCCGAGCGTCGTACCCAGCTCTTCGGCGACCTCGAGAAGGAGCGCGACAAGCTCTCCGCCGAGGTCGAGACGCTGCGCTCGTTCGAGCGTGAGTACCGCTCGCGTCTCAAGAGCTACTTCACCCAGCAGCTCGAGTCGCTGCAGGCACCGGGCGACACCTTGGCGCCCGTCGAGGAGACCCCGGCCCCCAAGCGGCTGCGCTCCATCCTTGGCGAGGAAGAGGCCTGAGCCGCCTGGCTCGACCTTCCTGACAGCTCGACCGGACCGGGGGGGGGCGCCCCGCGGGGCGCCCCGGGGGCGGGGGCCGCCCGCGCCCGCCCCCCCGC
>NZ_JAHTKU010000001.1 GCF_019192965.1 Nocardioides daeguensis | reverse complement strand
GGGCTCGCCGTGCTCGACACCTGCCCCTCCGGGGGCGGCCGCCCGGGGGGGCCCACCGGTTCGTCGTCTCCGGCCGATCTCGCTCCCTGCGCGCCTCCTTGGACGGCCTCGCCGTACCCGCTACCCTCCGCAGCACGCCCACCGCTCGCTGGCGCGTGGGTCGCCGCCTTCCGAGGAGTCCTTCAATGGCCCGCAGCACGAAGAAGTCGTTGGCCGGTCAGGCCGCTTCCGCCGCCCGGAAGATCATCCGTCCGCGCAAGGCGACGGCCAGCGCCGCAGCCCCGGCGAAGTCCGCCGCGAAGCCGGCGACACCCGCGAAGAAGGCGACTCCGGCCAAGAAGGCCGCTCCCGCCGCCGCGAAGAAGGCGGCCCCGGCCAAGAAGGCGGCTCCGGCGAAGAAGGCGGCTCCGGCGAAGAAGGCCGCCCCGGTGAAGAAGGCCGCTCCCGCCGCCGCGAAGAAGGCGGCTCCGGCGAAGAAGGCGGCTCCGGCCAAGAAGGCGACTCCGGCGAAGAAGGCCGCTCCCGCCGCCGCGAAGAAGGCGGCCCCGGCGAAGAAGGCCGCTCCGGCGAAGAAGACGGCCCCGGCCAAGAAGGCCGCTCCCGCCGCCGCGAAGAAGGCAACCCCCGCCAAGAGGACTGCTCCGGCGAAGAAGGCCGTGCCGGCGAAGAAGGCCGCCCCCGCGAAGGCCGCTGCTCCTGCCCCGAAGGCGCCCACGCGCACGACCGCACCCGCGTCCCTGGTGGTCCTCGACCACGAGGAGGCCTGGTCGGCCGCCGAGCTCGCCGAGGTGCTGGCCGAGCTCCACGAGCAGCGCGAGGCGAGCGCCCGGATCCTCGAGGAGCAGGAGGCCGACCTCAGCGGCCTGCTGCGTGACTCCGGTGACGGCGCTGGCCAGGACCAGGCCGACCTCGGTGCGACCAGCTTCGAGCGTGACCACGAGCTCACCGTCCTCAACCACGAGCGGGAGAAGGTGGCCCAGATCGACCGGGCCCTGGCACGCATCGACGACGGCACGTACGGCGTGTGCGAGTCGTGTGGCAACCCGATCGGCAAGATGCGGTTGATGGCCTTCCCGCGTGCCACACTGTGCATGACATGCAAGCAGCGCGAGGAACGTCGGTAGACCACCGCGACGACGGATCCGGCCGGACCGGCGAGGGCTTCCTCGCCCACCCGCGCAGTTGGATGCTCTTCGCTGCGGTCGCAGCCGTGATGATCGCGATCGACCAGGTCGCGAAGGTCCTGGCCGTGCGCCATCTCGCGGGGGAGCCCGACCGTGAGGTCGTCGGGGAGCTGCTGCAGCTGCACCTGACCTACAACCCGGGCGCGGCGTTCAGCCTCGGCACCCGGTTCACGGTCGCCATCACCTGCCTGGCCTGCGTCGCGACCCTGGTCGTGCTGTGGACCAGCCGCCGGGTGGGCAGCAAGGTCTGGGCGATCGGGCTCGGCCTGCTGCTGGCCGGAATCGACGGCAACCTGGTCGACCGGATGCTCCGCGAGCCTGGTCCGTTCAAGGGGCACGTCGTCGACTTCCTGATGCTGCCGAACTGGCCGGTCTTCAACGTGGCCGACATCTGCATCAACGTCGGCGTCGGCCTGATCCTGCTCCAGGTCCTGCGGGGTGTGAACCTCGACGGTAGCCGCGCCACCACTGCCGAGGAGAGCGCATGACCACGGTCGACCACCGCAGCCTGCCGATTCCCGACAGCCTCGACGGCGAGCGCGTCGACGTCGCGATGGCCCAGCTCTTCGGGGTCTCCCGCACCCGTGCGGCCGAGCTGATCGCGCAGGACCGCGTGGTCCTCGACGGCGCGCCGGTCGGCGGCAAGAGCGAGCGGGTCCTCGGCGGCTCCGTCCTCGACGTGTCCATCCCGGCCGAGGTCGACCACCTCGAGGTGGTCCCCGAGCTGGTCGAGGGGATCAAGATCATCCACGACGACGACGCGATCGTCGTGATCGACAAGCCGGTGGGCGTCGCGGTGCACCCCTCGCCGGGGTGGCGCGGCCCGACCGTCGTCGGCCACCTCGCCGGCGCGGGCTTCCGGATCTCCACGTCCGGAGCCAAGGAGCGCGAGGGCATCGTCCAGCGCCTCGACGTCGGCACCTCGGGCGTGATGGTGATCGCCAAGTCCGAGCACGCCTACTCGGTGCTCAAGAACGCCTTCCGCCGTCGTACCGTCGACAAGACCTACCACGCGCTGGTCCAGGGCCATCCCGACCCGCTCGAGGGCACCGTCGACGCCCCGATCGGCCGCCATCCCAGGTTCGACTACAAGTTCGCGGTGATGGAGGACGGGCGCCACAGCGTCACCCACTACCGCACGCTCGAGGCGCACCGCTTCGCCAGCCTGCTCGAGATCCACCTCGAGACCGGCCGCACCCACCAGATCCGGGTGCACATGAGCGCGCTCAAGCACCCCTGCGTCGGTGACATCACCTACGGTGCCGACCCGGTGCTGGCCCGCCGGGTCGGGCTGGAGCGGCAGTGGCTGCACGCGGTCAAGCTGGGTTTCGAGCACCCGGAGACCAACGCGTACGTCGAGTACGAGTCGACGTACCCCGACGACCTCGCGCACGCGCTCGAGGTCGTCCGCGATGCCCACTGACCCGGGGGGATCCGCGGGCCTGCTGCTGCGCCCGGCGAGGGCTGACGACGTCCCGGCGATCGCCGCGGTCCAGCTGGCCGCCCGCGCGGCCTCACCGATGCCACCGGGGATCCATCCGCCCCACGAGGTCCGCGCCCACCTCGCCGCGCGGCTCGGCGACTCCGAGTGCTGGGTGGCCGAGAGCGGCGGGGGAGTCGTGGGCTACGCGAGGTTCACCCGCACCTGGCTCGACGACCTGTACGTCGACCCGGCCCACCAGGGCACGGGCGTCGGCGGTGCGCTGCTGGACCTGGTGAAGGTCCGTCACCCCGACGGCTTCAGCCTGTGGGTCTTCGAGCAGAACGCCCCCGCGCGGGCGTTCTACGCCGCCCGCGGCCTGGTCGAGCGGGAGCACACCGACGGCTCGGAGAACGAGGAGCGGGCGCCCGACCTGAGGATGGAGTGGGCGCCCGGATCTGTCGGAGGGTCGGCCTAGCGTCGCCACGATCGTCACGTAGGCTGGTCCTCTTCCCCGAGCGACCGCCCTTGACCCTTGAGGAGAGCCGAACCACCGATGGCTGCTGACGCCGGGGACTTCGTCCACCTGCACGTCCACACCGAGTACTCCATGCTCGACGGTGCGTCGCTGCTCGACGGGTTGTTCACCCGGGTCAACGACCTCGGCATGTCGTCGATCGCGATGACCGACCACGGCAACCTGCACGGTGCCTACGACTTCTACTCCAAGGCGAAGAAGTACGGCGTCCAGCCGATCATCGGCATCGAGGCCTACATCACGCCCGGCACCCCGCGCGGCGAGCGCCGCCGCGTGCGCTGGGGCCAGAGCAACGCCGCCGACGCCAGCGAGGAGGGCGGCAACGACGTCGCCGGTGGCGGCGCCTACACCCACATGACGATGTGGGCCGAGTCCACCGAGGGCATGCACAACCTGTTCCGGCTCTCGTCGCGCTCCAGCCTCGAGGGGTACTTCTACAAGCCCCGCATGGACAAGGAGATCCTCGCCGAGCACAGCAAGGGGATCATCGTCTCCACCGGCTGCCCGAGCGGGGCGATCCAGACCCGGCTGCGCCTGGGCCAGTGGGACGAGGCGGTCCGTGAGGCTGCCGAGCTGCAGGACATCTTCGGCAAGGACAGCGTGTTCCTGGAGCTGATGGACCACGGCATCTCGATCGAGAAGCGGGTCCGCGACGACCTCCTGCGCCTCGGCAAGGAGCTCGGCATCGCGCCGATCGCCACCAACGACTCCCACTACAACAAGCCCGAGGACGCCGACGCCCACGACGCCCTCATCTGCGTCGCCTCCGGCAAGCGGCTCTCGGACCCCAATCGGCTGAAGTTCGACGGCGGTGGCTACTACATCAAGTCCGCCGCCGAGATGCGCGAGCTGTGGGCCGACCGGTTCGGCATGCCCGAGGCCTGCGACAACACCCTGGCGATCGCCGAGCGGTGCTCGGTCGAGTTCAAGGAGTCGACCGGCGGCTACATGGCCCGCGCCGACATCCCCGAAGGCGAGACCGAGGAGTCCTGGTTCCGCAAGGAGGTCTGGCGCGGCATCGAGGCGCGCTACCCCGGCGACCTGCTGACCCAGGCGGTCAAGGACCGGGTCGAGATGGAGCTCGCGGTCGTCTCCCAGAAGGGCTACTGCGGCTACTACCTCGTGGTCGCCGACTTCATCCAGTGGTCCAAGCGCAACGGGATCCGGGTGGGACCGGGCCGTGGCTCGGGTGCGGGCTCGATCGCTGCGTACGCGCTCAGCATCACCGACCTGTGCCCCCTCGAGCACGGCCTGTTCTTCGAGCGCTTCCTCAACCCCGAGCGCCCCTCGATGCCCGACTTCGACATCGACTTCGACGACGCCCGACGCGGCGAGGTGATCCAGTACGTCTCGGAGAAGTACGGCGCCGAGCGTGTCGCCCAGATCGCCACGTTCGGCCGGCTCAAGGCCAAGGCCGCGATCAAGGACGCCGCGCGCGTCCTCGACCACGGCTTCGCGATCGGCGACAAGATCACCAAGGCGATGCCGCCCGACGTCATGGGCAAGGGCGTGCCGCTCAAGGAGATCTTCAACCCCGAGCACAAGCGCTACAACGACGGCGGCGAGTTCCGCGCGCTCTACGAGTCCGACGCCGACGTCCGCACGATCTACCAGACGGCGGTCGGCCTCGAGGGCCAGATCCGCAACTGGGGTGTGCACGCCGCCGGCGTGATCATGTCGAGCGAGCCGCTGATCGACATCGTGCCGATCATGGCCCGCCCGCAGGACGGCGCGGTGATCACCCAGTTCGACTACCCGATGTGCGAGTCGCTGGGCCTGGTCAAGATGGACTTCCTCGGTCTGTCCAACCTGCGCATCCTCGAGGACGCCCTGGCCAACATCAAGGCCAACAAGGACGAGGTCGTCGTCCTCGAGGAGCTCCCGTTCGACGACCGGGCCACCTACGAGCTGATGGGCCGGGGCGACACCCTGGGCGTGTTCCAGCTCGACGGTGGTGGCATGCGCGCGCTGCTGCGCTCGATGCTGCCCGACAAGTTCGCCGACATCACCGCGGTCAGCGCGCTCTACCGCCCTGGCCCGATGGGTGCCGACTCCCACAACAAGTACGCCCACCGCAAGAACGGGCGCCAGCCGATCGAGCCCATCCACCCGGCGCTCGCCGAGGCCCTGGAGCCGGTGCTGGGGGAGACCTACGGCCTGATCGTCTACCAGGAGCAGGTGATGGCGATCGCCCAGGTCCTGGCCGGCTACTCGCTGGGCGCGGCCGACAACATGCGCCGGGTCATGGGCAAGAAGAAGAAGGCCGAGCTCGACGCGCAGTTCGAGGGCTTCGAGGCCGGCATGCTCGAGCGCGGCTACCCGAAGGACGCGGTCAAGACGCTCTGGGAGATCCTCGTCCCGTTCGCCGACTACGCGTTCAACAAGTCGCACTCCGCGGCATACGGCGTCATCACCTACTGGACGGCCTACCTCAAGGCCAACTACCCGACCGAGTACATGGCCGCGCTCCTGACGTCCGTCAAGGACGACAAGGACAAGATGGCGATCTACCTCAACGAGTGCCGCCGGATGAAGATCCAGGTGCTCCCGCCCGACGTGAACGAGTCGGCCCACGACTTCACCGCGGTCGGGCGCGACATCCGGTTCGGCCTCACCGCCATCCGCAACGTCGGCTCCAACGTGGTCGACGGCATCGTCGAGGCCCGCGCCGAGAAGGGGCGGTTCGTCGACTTCAACGACTTCCTGTCCAAGGTGCCTGTCGCGGTGTGCAACAAGCGGGTCATCGACTCGCTGATCAAGGCCGGCGCCTTCGACGACATGAAGCACCTGCGCCGGGCGCTGGTCGCGATCCACGAGACGGCCGTCGACCAGTACGTCGACATCAAGCGTAACGAGGCGATCGGCCAGGACTCGCTCTTCGCCGGCCTCGGCGACGACGACGGCGGCGGCGGCGACGGCGGGTTCGGCGTGAGCGTCGCGATTCCCGAGATCGACGAGTGGGACAAGATGACCCTGCTCGGCCACGAGCGGGAGATGCTCGGCCTCTACGTGTCCGACCACCCGCTGCTCGGCCTCGAGCACGTGCTCTCCACCGGCACGGACTGCACGATCGGCCAGCTGGTCACCGACGAGAGCCGCCCGCACAACTCGACGGTCACCGTCGCCGGCCTGGTCACCTCGATCCAGCGCAAGATCACCAAGAACGGCGACCCGTGGGCCACGGTCACGCTGGAGGACCTCGAGGGTGCGATCGAGGTGCTGCTGTTCCCGAGCAGCTACCGGCTCGCCGCGCCCTACCTCACCGAGGACGCGATCATCCGGGTCCGCGGCCAGCTCGACACCGAGCGCGACACCTCCCAGCTGCGCGGCCAGGAGGTCACCGTCCCCGACCTGGACAAGGGCAGCGACGGCCCGGTCGTGATCAGCCTGCCCGCGACCCGGTGCACCGGCCCGGTGGTGGCCCAGTTGCGCGAGGTGCTCACCTCGCACGCCGGCCTGACCGAGGTGCGCCTCCTGCTGCTGAGCCGCGACTCCACCAAGGTGATGCGGCTGGGGGACAATCTCCGGGTGACTCCTTCCTCGGCCCTGTTCGCCGACCTCAAGCACCTCCTCGGCCCGGGGTGCCTGGCCGGATGAGGCGCCTGGCCCTGGTCGTTCCCGTCGTGCTCGGCGCCCTGCTCGGGGCGGCCGGCGGCCTGCTCTGGTGGGCCTGGTGGGGACCTGCCCCGCAGGGGAAGGTCTACGACACGGTGGCGGGCAAGGCGTGGTACCCCGACCCGTTCGACCCCGGCATCACCCGCGACTTCAGCGGTACGGCCACCTTCGTCGTGGTCGCCTTCGCGCTCGCGCTGGTGCTCGGACTGGTCGGGGGCTGGCTGGCGCGCCACCAGGCGGTCGCCGGGATCCTCGCGGTGCTGGCCGGTGCGGGCCTCGGCGTCGTGGCGATGACCCTGCTGGGGGAGTCGCTCAGCCCGCCCGATCCGGCGAGCCTGCTCGCCGCGCACCAGGTCGGCGACGTCATGCCGGGTCACCTCGCGGTGTCGGGCTGGACTCCCTACCTCGCCTGGCCGGTCGGCGCGCTGCTGGCCTACCTGGTGCTGATGCTGTCCTTCTCGCCGGCGGTGCCGGCGAGCGACGCGCAGGCTAGCGCCGGATCGCCGCGACCCGAGCAGCCGTCAGGCGCACCAGCTCCGCAGGGCTGAGCTCGACCTCCATCCCGCGCCGGCCCGCCGACACGAAGACGGTGTCGTGGCTGAGCGCGGAGTCGTCGACCACGGTGGGGTGCGCCTTGCGCTGCCCGAGCGGTGAGATCCCGCCGACGACGTACCCGGTCGCGCGCTCGGCGGCCTTCGGGTCGGCTATCGCGGCCTTGCGCCCGTCGACGGCGCGAGCCAGCGCCTTGAGGTCGAGCTGGCCCGAGACCGGGACGACGCCCACCACGAGCGCGCCGTCGACGTCGGCGAACAGGGTCTTGAACACCCGGTCCGGTGCGATCCCCATCGCCTCGGCGGCCTCGCCGCCGTACGACTCCGCACGGGCGTCGTGGTCGTACTCGTGCACGGTGAACGCGACGCCCGCGGTGGTCAGCGCGGTCGTGGCCGGCGTGCCGCCGGTCTGCTTCTTGCGCGCCATCAGTTCGGGCTCCAGCGGGTGCGGGCGACCTCGGTGGCCGGCAGCGACGTGATCACGTTGATGGCGCGCAGCTCGGTGCGGAGCAGGTCGATCACCAGCGCCAGCCGCTCGGCGGTGTCGCCCGCCTCGAGCAGCTGCTGGCGTTCGCCCATCGGCAGCGGCGTGCAGGCGGCGAGCGTCCAGGACAGGTAGGTCGGGTCCTTCGGCAGCTCGCCCTGCAACGGGTCGCCGGCGATGGTGCGCACCACGTGCCGGTAGGCGGTGAAGGTGGCCCGGGCCTGCTGCACCAGCTCCTCGGGTACGACGCTCTCCCGGTTGGGCAGCACCGCGACCTCGCCGACGGGGTAGTCCCCGGAGCCCAGCAACCGGTTGAGCTGGATCCGGTCGCGGCCGACCGCCACGATGTCGAAGCTGCCGTCGGCGCGCGCCTCGACCTCCGTCAGCTGGAGGCGGACCCCGATCCGGTAGACCGAGTGGTTGCCGTGGTCGCCGACCTCGTAGCCCTCCCGGATCGCGACGGTGCCGAACAGTCGCTGTGAGGGGTCCTCGATGCGCAGCAGGTGGTGCACCAGTGCCCGGTAGCGGTCCTCGAACACGTGCAGCGGCACGCTCACTCCCGGGTAGAGCACCGCGTTGAGCGGGAACATCGGGAGCTGGTCGGTCACGTGTCCAACGTAGCGGGGACCGCGTCGCCGGCGTGCGCGGCGACCGTAGAATCAGAGCATGTCCCTCATCCGTCGCATCGACCTGCGTGACGCCGGTGCTGGTTCGGCCACCACCGACTACCGCGCAGCAGTGCCCCGTGCCGACTTCGACATCGAAGCCGCGGTGCCGGCGGTGCATGCGATCTGTGAGGAGGTCCGCACCCGCGGGCTGGACGCGATCGTCGAGTTCGGGGAGAAGTTCGACGGCGTCCGCGTCGACGACATCCGGGTGGCGCCCGCTGCGATGCAGGACGCGCTCGACCGGCTCGAGCCCGACATCCGGGCGGGCCTCGAGGAGTCGATCCGCCGGCTCCGCGCCACGTGTGCCAACGAGCTCGAGCAGGACGCCGTCACCGACCTCGGGCCCGGCGCCCGGGTGACCCACCGCAAGGTGCCGGTCGGCCGGGTGGGTCTCTACGTCCCCGGTGGCCTGGCGCCCCTGGTCTCCAGCGTGCTGATGAACGTGGTCCCCGCCCAGACCGCCGGCGTCGAGTCCATCGCCCTGGCCAGCCCGCCGCAGAAGGAGTTCGGCGGTGCGGTCCACCCGACGATCCTGGCGGCGTGCGCGCTGCTCGGCGTCGAGGAGGTCTACGCCGTCGGCGGTGCCCAGGCGATCGCCATGTTCGCCTACGGCGTCGGTCCCTGCCGTCGGGTCGACCTGGTGACCGGCCCCGGCAACATCTGGGTGGTCACGGCCAAGCGGATCCTCAAGGGCCAGGTCGGCATCGACTCCGAGGCCGGTCCCACCGAGATCGCGATCCTCGCCGACGACACCGGCAACGCCGCCTACGTCGCCGCCGACCTTATCAGCCAGGCCGAGCACGACCCGCTGGCCGCCTCCGTCCTCGTCACCACCTCCGAGCGCCTCGCCGCCGAGGTCGAGGCCGAGCTCGACCAGCAGGTCGCCGCCACCAAGCACAGCGAGCGGATCACCACCGCGCTCGGCGGGAAGCAGTCCGCGATCGTGCTGGTCCGCGACCTCGAGCAGGGCCTCGACGTCGTCAACGCGTACGCCGCCGAGCACCTCGAGATCCACACCGAGGACGCCGCGGCCTGGGCCGCCCGGGTCCGCAACGCCGGCGCCATCTTCGTCGGCCCGCACGCCCCGGTCAGCCTCGGCGACTACTGCGCCGGGTCCAACCACGTGCTCCCGACCGCCGGCTGCGCCTGCCACTCCTCGGGCCTGTCGGTGCGCGCGTTCACCAAGTCGGTGCACGTCGTCGACTACACCGCGGCGGCGCTGGCCGAGGTCGCCGCCCACGTCGTCACCCTTGCCGAGGCCGAGGACCTGCCCGGTCACGGTGCCGCCATCACGGTCCGGTCGACGCGGTGAGCGGACCGACCACCGGCGGCTGGCCGCCGCTGCGTGAGGAGCTGCGCGGGATCGAGCCGTACGGCGCCCCGCAGCTCGACGTACCCGTCCAGCTCAACGTCAACGAGAACCCCTACGGGCCCTCGCCGGCCTGCGTCGCGGACATCGCGACGGCGGTGGCGCAAGCGGCGGTCACCCTGAACCGCTATCCGGACCGGGAGTTCACGGCCCTGCGCACCGCTCTCGCGGCGTACCTCTCCAAGGACGCCACGGCCTCGATCGCCCCCGAGCAGGTGTGGGCGGCCAACGGGTCCAACGAGGTGATGCTGCAGCTGCTGCAGGCCTTCGGCGGCCCGGGCCGCACGGCGGTGAGCTTCGCGCCGACCTACTCGATGTATCCCGAGTACGCCCGTGACACCAACACCCGCTGGGTCGCCGGCCGGCGGGCCGAGGACTTCGCGCTCGACCTCGACGCCGCGCGTGACCTGGTCAAGACCGAGCGGCCGAGCGTGATCCTGCTGCCGAGCCCCAACAACCCGACCGGCACCGCGCTGCCGCCCGAGGCGGTCGGTGTGCTCTGCGAGGCCGCCGGCGACGGTGACACCAACGGGATCGTCGTCGTCGACGAGGCGTACGGCGAGTTCCGGCGCACCGGTGTCCCGAGCGCGCTGGAGCTGCTGCCGTCGTACCGGAACCTGGTCGTGACGCGCACGATGAGCAAGGCGTTCGCGGGCGCCGGGCTGCGGCTGGGCTACCTCGCCGCGGCGCCGGAGATCTGTGACGCGATCCGGGTCGTGCGACTGCCCTACCACCTCTCCGCCGTCACCCAGGCGGTCGCGCTCGCGGCCCTGCGGCACGCTCCCGAGCTGCTCGGCAAGGTCGACGACCTGCGTCGCGAGCGGGACGCGCTGGTCGACTGGCTGCGCGCCGAGGAGTACGACGTCGCCGACTCCGACGCCAATTTCGTGTTGTTCGGGCGATTCGCCGACCGTCATGCTGTCTGGCAGGGTCTCCTCGACCGGGGTGTCCTGATCCGGGAGACCGGGCCCGACGGCTGGCTGCGGGTCTCGGTCGGCACCCCCGAGGAGATGGCCGCCTTCCGGGCCGCCCTGACCGACGTAGATGGAGAGCGCGCATGACGGCGAGGACCGCACGCATCGAGCGGCAGACCAGCGAGTCGAAGGTGATCGTCGAGGTCGACCTCGACGGCACCGGCAAGCACGACATCTCCACCGGTGTCGGCTTCTACGACCACATGCTCACCGCGTTCGCGCGCCACGCGCTGGTCGACCTCACGGTCCAGACCGACGGCGACGTGCACATCGACGCCCACCACACCGTCGAGGACACCGCGATCACGCTGGGTCAGGCGCTGCGCCAGGCGCTGGGCGACAAGGCCGGCATCCGCCGCTTCGGCGATGCGACCGTTCCGCTCGACGAGGCCCTCGTACAGGCCGTCGTCGACGTGTCCGGTCGGCCCTACTGCGTCCACACCGGCGAGCCGGAGGGTCAGCAGTACGTCCAGCTCGGCGGCTCCGGGGTGTCCTACCTCGGCTCGCTGACCCAGCACGTCTTCGAGTCGATCGCCTTCCACGGCCACTTCGCCCTCCACGTGCGGGTGCTCGCGGGCCGCGAGCCGCACCACATCGTGGAGACGCAGTTCAAGGCGTTCGCCCGGGCCTTCCGCGACGCGGTCGCGATCGACCCGCGCGAGACCGGCATCCCCTCCACCAAGGGAGCCCTGTGAGCGCTCCGTCCGTCGTCGTCCTCGACTACGGCTCCGGCAACCTGCGCTCCGCCGTCCGCGCGGTCGAGCGGGCCGGTGCGTCGGTCACCCTCACCGCCGACCTCGACACGGCGATGGAGGCCGATGGCCTGCTGGTGCCGGGCGTCGGCGCGTACGAGGCGTGCATGCGCGGGCTGCGGGCGATCCGGGGCGAGCGGATCATCGCCCGCCGCCTGTCCGGCGGACGACCGGTGCTCGGCATCTGCGTCGGCATGCAGATCCTGTTCGAGCGGGGCATCGAGCACGGCGTCGAGACCGAGGGCTGCGGCGAGTGGCCCGGCGTCGTCGAACGGCTGCAGGCCCCGATCGTCCCGCACATGGGCTGGAACACGGTGTCCGTTCCGTCCGGGACCCGGCTGTTCGCGGGGATCGAGCACGAGCGCTTCTACTTCGTGCACTCCTACGGCGTGCGGGACTGGAAGCTGGTCACCAACGACCGCACGCCCCAGAGCCACCAGCCCTTGGTGACCTGGGCCGAGCACGGCGGCGACCGCTTCGTGGCCGCCGTCGAGAACGGTCCGCTGTGTGCGACCCAGTTCCACCCCGAGAAGTCGGGGGACGCGGGCGCCCAGCTGCTGCGCAACTGGGTCACCTCGCTGGGCTGATCGGGCTGATCACCCGGGCCGGCCCGACCGGACCGACCCGGGCCGCGGTCAGCGGACCTTGAGCTTGGTCGTGGCGCTCGAGGCGCCGACGGTGCCGCCGGCTCCGCTGTAGGACGCCGTGACCGTGTACCTGCCCGGCTTGAGCTTCTTGAAGGAACCCTTCGCGGTGCCGCCGGCGACGGCCACCGTCTGCGTCTTCACGGTCGTGCCCTTCTTGAGAGTGAAGGTCACCGAGCCGGTGGCGCTGGCCGGGGTGACGGTCGCGGTCACCGTCGCCTTGCGCGACTTCTTGGCGTACCTCGCCTTGACCGTCGTCGAGCTGGCGGTGGCACCGGGGCCCGCGGTCCCGCCCCCGGCAGCCGTGATCGTGCTGATGACGGTGCTCTGACCCGGCGCCAGGGTGCAGGAGAGGTCGGCCACCGGCATGAGGGCGGCCGGCTCGCCGTCCTTGAAGAGCTTCATCGTGACCTGCTGGGGGCCGGCCGCGATGGTGCGGGTGCTGCCGGCCTCACCGGCCGTGATCGTCGGCATGGTGCCGGTTCCGGTGAGCACGATCTGCCCGCTCGCGGGCACCGGGCCACGAGGAATCGTGATCGACGTCGGTGCGGCTGCGGCGTCGACGGTGTGCCCGGCGGAGATGGATCCCTCGATCTGGTCGGCCATTCCGCGGAACGCGCCGGCAAGGTCGTCGGGAACGGTCATCGTCATGGTGACCGTCGGGGTGACCGAGCTGCCGGGAGCCACGGTCGCGGGCGCGTTGGTCGTGATGTCGGTCGCGAAGGTCTTCTGACCCAGGATCGGGACAGTGCAGTCGTAGCTCAAGGTCGCGGCCGAGGCCGCTCCCGCCGTACCGATGACGACGGCGGTGCTGGCCGCGAGGCCCAGAACGGCTCCGATGGACACGGAGTGCCAGGTGGTGCGATGACGCAAGGTCATTGGGGTTTCCCTCCCGAAATGTGTTGTTGTGCCGGCCGCCACCCCTCCCGAGTGGCGGCCGTTTCGCCACGCCATCACAAAAAGAGAACAAGTTCTAGTCCCTGTCTCCCGTGTCGGCGAGACGCGGCGCAGCACCTCGGTCCGCCTCCTCTAGGATCGCGGCCATGACCGGCTACCTCGAGCTGCTGCCCGCCGTCGACATCAAGGGCGGCCAGGCCGTCCAGCTGGTGCAGGGCGTGGACGGCTCCGAGAAGCGCTTCGGCGACCCGATCGAGGCGGCCCTGCGCTGGCAGGAGGCCGGCGCCGAGTGGCTGCACCTGGTGGACCTCGATGCGGCCTTCGGCCACGGCAACAACCGTGAGCTGCAGGCCGAGATCGTCGGCCGTCTCGACATCCAGGTGGAGATGAGCGGCGGCATCCGCGACGACGAGTCGCTGGAGGCCGCGATGGCCACCGGCTGCCGGCGGGTCAACATCGGCACCGCCGCCTTGGAGCAGCCCGAGTGGTGCGCACGCGCCATCGCGACGTACGGCGACCGGGTGGCGGTGGGCCTCGACGTCCGCGGTCGCACCCTGGCCGCCCGTGGCTGGACCAAGGAGGGCGGCGACCTCTACGAGACCCTCGCCCGGCTCGACTCCGAGGGCTGTGCCCGCTACGTCGTGACCGACGTCAACAAGGACGGCATGCTGCAGGGCCCGAACCTCCAGCTGCTGGAGGACGTCTGTGCTGCGACCTCGCGCCCGGTCGTCGCCTCCGGCGGCGTCACGACGCTCGACGACATCCGCGCGCTGATGGAGCTCGTCCCGCTCGGCGTCGAGGGCGCGATCGCCGGAACCGCGCTCTACACCGGGCAGTTCACCCTCGAGGACGCGCTCGCGCTGACCCGGGGCGGTCTCGTATGACCCTCGCGGTCCGGGTCATCCCGTGCCTCGACGTCGAGGCCGGCCGGGTGGTCAAGGGCGTCAACTTCCAGGAGCTGCGCGACGCCGGTGACCCGGTG
Source organism: Nocardioides daeguensis (assembly GCF_019192965.1). Taxonomy (GTDB): domain Bacteria; phylum Actinomycetota; class Actinomycetes; order Propionibacteriales; family Nocardioidaceae; genus Nocardioides; species Nocardioides daeguensis. Next base: position 220,021 of record NZ_JAHTKU010000001.1, on the reverse strand, counting down.
GAGCTGGCCCGGCTCTACGACGCGGAGGGCGCCGACGAGCTCACCTTCCTCGACATCTCCGCCTCCCACGAGGGCCGCGCGACCACGATGGACATCGTCTCCGCGACGGCCGAGCAGGTCTTCATCCCGCTCACCGTCGGCGGCGGCGTCTCCTCGGTCGAGGACGTCGACCGGCTGCTGCGGGCCGGCGCCGACAAGATCGCCGTCAACACCGCGGCCATCCGCCGGCCCGAGCTGATCGCCGAGATCGCCGACCGCTTCGGCAACCAGGTTCTGGTGCTGTCGGTCGACGCCCGCCGGGTCGGCGCCGACGCCGCAGCGGTGGGGGACTCGGGCTTCGAGGTCACCACCCACGGTGGCCGCCGGTCCGCCGGGATCGACGCCATCGAGTGGGCGGTCCGCGCCGCCGAGCTGGGCGCGGGTGAGATCCTCCTCAACGCGATGGACGCCGACGGTACGACCGACGGGTTCGACCTCGAGCTGATCCGCAAGGTCCGCGCCGAGGTGTCCGTCCCCGTGATCGCCTCCGGCGGTGCCGGCGCTGCCGAGCACTTCCCGCCGGCCGTCGAGGCCGGCGCGGACGCCGTCCTCGCCGCCACGGTCTTCCACTTCGGCACCCTGCGGATCGCGGACGTCAAGGCCGCGCTGTCCGGGGCAGGTCTGCCGGTCCGGTGACGGGGGAGGGCGCGGACGCGACGTACGACACCTATGAGCCGGGTGCCGTCGCCGAGTCCGTCGCCGAGTCCGATGCGCAGCCCGACGCGCAGTCCGACGCCGTGGGCGGGCAGGGTCCCTGGCGGGTCCTGATCGAGTACGCCAACCGCGGCGACCTCAAGCCGCCCACCGTCGTGCAGATCGGGCGCACGGAGCACGCGGAGCGCGCCGTCGCGCTCGAGGCGGCCCTGCGCGCGTGCCATGAGTTCAACCCGCCGGACCCCACGTTCGAGCAGAGCCGCCAGGTCTACCGCGACGGTCCCGACGGGTTCCTGGTCGTGCTCGAGGGGGCGATGTCGACGTTCCACATGAGCGTACGGATCGTCAGCCCGCTCGCCCCTGCAGGTCAGTAGCCGGCTATCCCGCTCGCGCCCCGGTCGGCCAGGTCGCCGAGCTCGCCGGACGGCGCGTCACGCGCCGGCGGGGTGCGCCGGTCGGGCTGCTCGGCGCCGGAGGCGGCGCATCCGCTGAGCAGGACGGCGACGGTGAGGCAGAGGACCCCGAGACGGGTACCGAGAATGTCCATGTCAGCAGGATCGCCCGATCTCCCGGCGGGTGCGCCGAGTTCTCCACAGGCCGTGACGTGGGGGAGTGGATCTCGCGGCAGGTGAGGAGCACCCAGGCGTGTTGACGTGATGGTGACGGAGATTCTTCTCCACCACGTTGCTGCGTGATCGCCTCGACGTCTCGGACCCGCTGCGCGAGGAATAGGCTCGCGCGGTGCGAGGTTGCGGGCAGAAGTGAGCACAGGAAGCGGTACGACGTCCGCCGGGTTCGGCGTGCTCTGGGTGGCCATCAAGCGGGAACCGTGGATCTTCGCGGTGTCGACGGTCGGGAGCCTGCTCTTCGGAGCGCTGACGGTCGCCGACGCCTGGGTGCTGGGCTGGTCGACGGACCACGTCGTCCTCCCGGCCTTCCGGGACGGTGAGATCGGCGCCGGTCTGCTCTGGGCGGTGCTCGGGCTGTTCGTCGGCGTCGCGATCCTGCGGGCGGTCGGCATCGTCGCGCGCCGGCTGGGCGCGGGCGTCATGCAGTACCGGATGCAGGCGCACAGCCGCCGTGCCGTCACCCGCCAGTACCTCCGGTTGCCCATGGCCTGGCACCAGAAGCACCCCACGGGCGAGCTGCTCTCCAACGCGAACGCCGACGTCGAGGCGGCCTGGGGGCCGATCGCGCCGCTGCCGATGGCGGTCGGGACGGTCGCGATGATGGTGATCGCGGTCGTCCAGATGCTGCTCACCGACCTGGTCCTGGCGGCGGTCGGCCTGCTCGTCTTCCCCCTCGTGATCGGCGTCAACGTCGTCTACCAGCGCCTCGCCCAGGGCTGGGCCACCCGCGCCCAGGAGCTGCGGGCGGAGCTGTCCGAGATCGCCCACGAGTCCTTCGACGGCGCGCTCGTCGTCAAGACGCTCGGCCGCGAGCCCGAGGAGACCCAGCGGTTCCGGGCCAAGGCCGAGGAGCTGCGCGAGGCCAACATCCGGGTCGGCCGGATCCGCGCGGCCTTCGACCCCACGCTCGCCGCGCTGCCGAGCCTCGCGGTCCTCGTGGTCCTGGTCATCGGCGTGAACCGGGTGGTGTCCGGCGCCACGGTCGCCGGCGACGTCGTGACCATCGCCTACCTGCTCACCGTCGTCGCGTTCCCGATCCGCTCGATCGGCTGGCTGCTGGGCGACTTCCCGCGCAGCGTCGTGGGATACCGGCGGGTCGCCGCGGTCGTCGCCGCCACCGGCGCGATGGAGTACGGCGAGCGCCCGGCCCCGCGCCACGCCGGTGGTGCGCGGCTCGAGGTCGACGGCGCGGCGTTCGGCTACGCCGCCGACCGGCCGCTGCTGCGCGAGGTCACCTTCGACGTCGAGCCCGGCCGCACCGTGGCCCTGGTCGGCGCCACGGCATCCGGGAAGAGCACGCTCACCGGCCTGTTGGCGCGGCTGGTCGACGTCGACTCCGGCGCGATCCGGGTCGACGGGATCGACCTGCGGGAGCTGCGCCGGGGCGGACTGGCGGAGGTCCTGGCCGTCGTTCCCCAGAGCGCGTTCCTCTTCGACGACACGGTGCGCGGCAACGTCGCGCTCGGCGTCGACATCCCCGACGAGGACGTCTGGGCTGCGCTGCGGACCGCCCAGGCGGACGGCTTCGTCGCCGCGCTGCCCGACGGCCTCGACACCCGGCTGGGGGAGCGCGGCACCTCCTTGTCCGGCGGTCAGCGACAGCGCCTCGCCCTCGCCCGCGCCCTGGTCCGGCACCCGCGGCTGCTGGTCCTCGACGACGCCACCTCTGCGGTCGACCCCGAGGTCGAGGCCCGGATCCTCGCCGGACTGGGCGCGGAGGACACCACGCTGGTCGTGGTCGCCTACCGCAAGGCGACCATCGGCCTGGCCGACGAGGTGCTCTACCTCGTCGACGGCCGGATCGCCGACCGCGGACCCCACGAGGAGCTGGTCGCCCGCAACGCCGACTACGCCCGCCTCGTCAACGCCTACGAGGAGGTGCCCGCATGAGCACGGCCCTGCGCACCCCCGAGCACACCCGCCTCGCCACGGGCGAGGACCTCGGCGCGTGGGAGACCCTGCGCCGCGGCATCCGCCACTCGCCCGAGCTGGTCGAGGGCATCGGCTGGACGCTGACCCTGGCGGTCCTCGCCTCGGTCGGCCAGGTCGTCGTCCCGATCGCGGTCCAGCAGACCATCGACAAGGGGCTGCGGGGTCCCGACGGCCCGGACCCGGGCTTCACGACGTGGCTCGCGCTCGCCGCGGCGGCCGCGATCGTGGTGACCAGCTGGGCGTCGTACGCCATGACGGCGCGGCTGTTCTCCTCCGCGGAGCGCGGCCTGGCGACGCTGCGCGTCAAGGCGTTCCGCCATGTCCACGACCTGCCGCTGCTCACCCAGAACACCGAGCGCCGCGGCGCCCTCGTCTCGCGCGTCACCAGCGACGTCGACCAGGTCAGCCAGTTCCTCGTGTTCGGCGGCCTGATCTTCGTCGTCAGCGTCGGGCAGATGCTGATCGCGACCGTGGTCATGGTGTTCTACAGCTGGCAGCTCGCCGTCGTCGTGTGGGTCTGCTTCGCGCCGCTCTTCTTGAGCCTGCGCTACTTCCAACGCAAGCTGGCCGCCGCCTACGGCACCGTACGACGCCAGGTCGGCGTGCTGCTGTCCGCGGTGTCCGAGCCGGTGGTCGGGGCGGCGGTCGTGAAGGCGTACGCGATCGAGGAGCGCACCCAGGAGCGGATCGACACCGCCATCGACGCCCACAAGGCGGCGAGCACCCGGGCGCAGGGGTTCACCGCGTTCTCGTTCAGCCTCGGCGGCATCTCGGCCGGCTTCGCGAACGCCGGCGTGCTCATCGTCGGCATCTGGCTGGGTCAGGGCTTCGCCTGGGGTGCGGGCATCACCGCGGGCGAGGTGCTCGCCTTCGCGTTCCTCGTGACCCTGTTCGTGGGCCCGGTCCAGATGGGCACGCAGATCCTCACCGACGCCCAGAACGCCATCGCCGGCTGGCGCCGCGTGATCGGCATCCTGGACACGCCCGCGGACCTGGTCGACCCGGGCGCCGAGGGGCAGAGCCTGCCGAAGGGTGCGATCGACGTCCGCTTCGACGGCGTGGCGTTCGCCTACCCCGGCGGCGTCGAGGTGCTCAGCGACATCGACCTCGTGGTCCCGGCCGGGCAACGGGTGGCCGTGGTGGGCGAGACCGGCTCCGGCAAGTCCACCATCGCCAAGCTGCTCACCCGGCTGATGGACCCGAGCCGCGGCCGGGTCCTGCTCGACGGCGTCGACCTGCGCGAGGTCGCCGAGAGCGCGCTGCGCCGCAGCGTCGTCCTGGTGCCGCAGGAGGGCTTCCTCTTCGACGACACGCTCGCGGCCAACGTCCGCTACGGACGGCTGGGCGCCACCGCGGAGGAGATCGGCGCGGCCGCCGAGGCCATCGGTCTCGGCGACTGGCTCGCGGGCCTGCCCGACGGCATCGACACCCGCGTGGGGCAGCGCGGCGAGTCCCTGTCGGCGGGGGAGCGCCAGCTCGTCGCCCTGCTGCGCGCCCAGCTCGCCGACCCCGACCTGCTCGTCCTCGACGAGGCCACCAGCGCCGTCGACCCCGAGCTCGAGACCCGGATCGGGCGGGCGCTGGAGCGGCTGATGAGCGGGCGCACCTCGGTCACCATCGCCCACCGGCTCTCGACCGCCGAGGCGGCCGACGTGGTGGTCGTGGTCGACCGCGGCCGGATCGTCCAGCACGGCCCGCACGCCGAGCTCGTGCGGCAGGCGGACAGCCCCTATGCGAGGCTGCACGCGTCCTGGGTGGCGCAGCGCGGATAATGGAGCCCGTGACCTCCCTTCCCACCGAGATCGCCGACCGTCTCAAGCGCACTCCCGACGGGCTGGTGCCTGCCGTGGTGCAGCAGCACGACACCGGCGAGGTGCTCATGCTCGCGTGGATGGACGACACCGCGCTGCATCGCACGCTGACCACCGGCCGGGCGACGTACTGGAGCCGCTCGCGCAACGAGTACTGGGTCAAGGGCGAGACCTCCGGCAACCCCCAGCTGGTCAAGGAGGTGCGCCTCGACTGTGACGGCGACACCCTCCTCGTCAAGGTCGACCAGGTCGGCGTGGCCTGCCACACCGGCGCCCGCACCTGTTTCGACCACGGGCTGCTCGATGCCTGACGGCACGCAGGACCCGGCTCGACGGACCTTCGGCCCGGTCGTGCTCCTCGGACTCGCCGGCAGCGGGTTCGCGGCTGTCGCCGGGCACAAGGCGATGCTCTCGATCCCCGAGGCGACGCTGACGGCGGCCGGCGGGATCGCACCGACGGCCCAGGAGCGCTCGGTGGAGTTCCCGCTCGCCGGCGCGCTCGCGCTGGTCGCGCTCGCCGCCTGGGGCGTCCTGCTCGTCACCCGAGGGATCGTGCGCCGCGGTGCGGCCCTCCTCGCGCTCGTCGCGGCCGCCGGCTTCATCGTCGTCGTCGTGGTCGGCGGCTTCGTCCAGGACGATGACGCGGCAGCCGACCTCGCGACCCGCCTCGGGCTCAACCTCACGGCCATCGACGTCGAGCGCAGCAGCTGGCTGTGGATCGCCGTCGGCTGTGGGCTGGTCGCCCTCGTGGCGGCGGGCGCGGCCGTACGGCTGGTGCCGTCGTGGCCCGAGATGGGCAGCCGGTACGACGCCCCCACGGGCGCCGGCTCGGCAGCCGCGGCCGCCTCCGTCGCGGATCCCGCGGACCAGTCGAACCTCGACCTGTGGAAGTCCCTCGACGAGGGCCACGACCCGACCGACGGCCCGAGCGACCGCTGAGTCCCAGCACCCCCTAGAATCACACCCGATCCACCCGAACGAGCGAGGAGTTCCCTCTCATGGCCGACAACCACGGCAACACCCCTGCGGCCTGGACCGCCGTTCTCGTCTCGCTCGTCGGCTTCATCGTGGGTGCGGTCGGCATGTCGATCCACCCGCTGAACTGGGTCCTGTTCTGGGTCGGCACCGCCGTCGTGATCGCTGGCGGCGTCGTCTTCGTCGTGATGGCGAAGCTGGGCCTCCACGAGGCCGGCCACTGAGCCTGGCCCTCGGCCATGACCCTCGCGGCTGATCCGGTCCGCACCGCCGCCCCGGCGCGGTGGCGCCGGATGGTGCCGCCCGCCGCCGTGGTCGGCGGCCTCGCCGCCGCGAGCCTCGCGCTCCACCTGCGCGACCCGCACGAGCAGGGCAGCTGGGGCCTGTGCCCCTCCGCCGCGGTCGGCATCTCCTGCCCGGGTTGCGGCGGCCTGCGTGCCGTCAACGACCTCAGCAACCTGCAGATCGGGGCCGCGGCCTCCAGCAACCTGCTGTTCGTGGCGAGCCTGCCGTTCGTGCTCTACGCACTGGCCCGCTGGACCCACGGCCGCTGGACGGGCCGCCCCTGGGCCGTCCCCGCGGAGCGCACGGCGGCCGGGACGTGGGTCGTCCTGGTCGTGATGGCGCTGTTCGCCGTCGTGCGGAACACGCCCGCGGGGTCCTGGCTCGCGCCCTGACGAGACACACCGGCGGGGCCAGGCTGGTGCCTGACCCCGCCGGTGGCGTTCGTCGGCCGCGTCGGCCGGAGGGCGTCAGCTCGTGCTGAAGCTGACCGTGCCCGCGATGGCGATGAGCAGGACGTAGGCGACGATGCCGACGACCATCAAGATGGTGCCGACCATGCCGCAGATCCGGCCGGCGTTGACCGTCCCGCGGTTGGTGTAGGCACTCGGGTTCGCGTCGATCTCCTTGATCGCCTTGTTGCCCATCACCCACGCGGCGATGCCGAGGGGGCCGCAGCAGACGATGCCGAGGATGCCGAGGATCAGGATCGTGGTCCCCTGCGGGTGGTCCCCGCCACCGACGGGGCCGCCGTATCCGTAGCCGCCAGCAGGCGGCGGGGGCGGGGTGCCGTAGTTCGGCGGCTCGTTGTAGCTCACGGTGAGGTCCCTTCTCAGGTGTAACGGGTGAACGTGTGGCCCGACCGAGTCGCGGGCGGTGTGTGGAACCCTAACGGCCGCGTGCCACACTCGACACCACGCGTTGGTGTGTCGGTGCGGTCGGACCCTCCCCGCGCGGAGCACTTCGAACCAGCCCACTGTCAGAAAACGTCACGGAGGCGTCAGATGTCGGCCCCCCAGGCCACCCAGCCCACGGTGCTGGACGGGATCCTCGCCGGAGTCCTCGAGGACCTCGCCGCCCGTCAGGCGATCACCTCGGAGGCGGACCTGCGGGCCGCACTGGCCGACGTCGACGCGCCGCGCGACCCGATGCCCCACTTCCGCGCCCCCGGCTCGAGCGTGATCGCCGAGGTGAAGCGCAAGAGCCCCAGCAAGGGTGCGCTCGCCGACATCGCGGACCCGGCCGCGCTGGCGGTCGAGTACGCCGCCGGCGGCGCCGGTGCGATCAGCGTGCTGACCGAGCAGCGCCGGTTCGGCGGCAGCCTCGCCGACCTGCGCGCGGTGCGGGCCGCGGTCGACGTACCGGTGCTCCGCAAGGACTTCATCGTCACCGAGTACCAGCTCCTCGAGGCCCGCGCGGCCGGCGCCGACCTGGCGCTGCTGATGGTGGTCTCGCTGCCCGGCGAGCGGCTGCGCCGACTCCACGACTTCGCCCGCGAGCTCGGCCTCACCGTGCTCATGGAGGTCCACGACGAGGAGGAGACCGCCCGCGCGGTCGAGGTGGGCGCCGAGCTGATCGGCGTCAACGCCCGCAACCTCAAGACGCTCGAGGTCGACCTCGACGTCTTCGGCAGGCTCGCGCCCCTCGTCCCCGACGACCGGGTGAAGGTCGCGGAGTCCGGCATCTTCGGGCCCCAGGACGTCGAGCGGTTCGTCGGCGAGGGCGCCCGCGTGGTGCTCGTCGGCGAGGCGCTCGTGAAGGACGGCGCACCGCGCCAGGCAGTCGCAGCGATGACGGGGATCCACGGATGAGCAAGGCTGGTTCGACGGGCAGCTACGACGCCGACGCGCTCGGCTGGTTCGGTGGTGCGGGCGCCTTCGGCGGCCGCTTCATGCCGGAGGCGCTGATCGCGGCGCTCGACGAGCTCGACACCGCCTGGCAGGGCGCGATGGCGGACCCGGAGTTCACCGGAGAGTTCGAGCGGCTGCTGCACGAGTACGCCGCCGTCCCGAGCATGCTCTACGACGCCACCCGGCTCTCCGAGCACGCCGGCGCCCGGATCCTGCTCAAGCGCGAGGACCTCAACCACACGGGCGCCCACAAGATCCGCAACGTGCTCGGCCAGGCGCTGCTCACCAAGCGGATGGGCAAGACCCGCGTGATCGCCGAGACCGGCGCCGGTCAGCACGGCGTCGCGTCGGCCACCGCTGCGGCCTACCTCGGCCTCGACTGCACCGTCTACATGGGCGAGGTCGACACCGAGCGGCAGGCCCTCAACGTCGCGCGGATGCAGCTGCTCGGCGCCGAGGTGATCCCGGTCACCAGCGGCTCGCGCACCCTCAAGGACGCCATCAACGAGGCGCTGCGCGACTGGGTCGCCAGCGTCGACGAGACGGCCTACCTGTTCGGCACCGCCGCCGGCCCGCACCCGTTCCCGAGCCTGGTCCTCAGCTTCGTGCGGGGCATCGGCGACGAGGCGCGCCAGCAGTGCCTCGACCAGTACGGCGCCCTGCCGGACGCGGTCGCCGCCTGCGTGGGCGGCGGGTCCAACGCGATCGGCCTGTTCGCGGGCTTCGTCGACGACCCCGAGGTCGCGATCTACGGCTTCGAGGCGGGCGGTGACGGCGTCGAGACCGGTCGGCACGCCGCGACGATCTTCGCCGGCACGATCGGTGTCCTCCACGGCGCGCGCACCTACGTGCTGCAGGACGAGGACGGCCAGACCGTCGAGTCGCACTCGATCTCGGCCGGACTCGACTACCCCGGCGTCGGACCGCAGCACTCCGCGCTGGCGGCGGCCGGCCGGGCGACCTACCTGCCGGTCACCGACGCCGAGGCCATGGACGCGATGTCCCTGCTGGCCCGCACCGAGGGGATCATCCCCGCGATCGAGTCCGCACACGCCGTCGCGGGCGCGTTGCGGGTCGCCAAGGAGCGGCCGGGCCAGACGATCCTGGTCAACCTCTCCGGGCGCGGCGACAAGGACATGGGCACGGCCCTGGAGTACTTCGGGCTCGGCACCGCGGGAGAGAAGAAGTGAGCACCAGCACCGCGTTCGCGAAGGCCCGCGCCGAGGGCCGGGCGGCCCTGGTCGGCTACCTGCCGGCCGGCTTCCCTGACGTCGAGGGCAGCATCGCCGCGCTCCGGGTGATGGTCGAGTCCGGGTGCGACGTCATCGAGATCGGGCTGCCCTACAGCGACCCGGTCATGGACGGCCCGATCATCCAGGCCGCCGCGCAGCAGGCGCTCGACGCCGGGATCCGCACCGCCGACGTGCTGCGGGTCGTCGAGGCGGTCGCCGCCACCGGCACGCCCACCCTCGTGATGACCTACTGGAACCCCGTCGAGCGGTACGGCGTCGAGCGGTTCGCCCAGGACCTGGCGAACGCCGGGGGAGCGGGCCTGATCACGCCCGACCTCACCCCGGACTACGCGCCCGAGTGGATCGCCGCCGCCGACGAGCGCGACCTCGACAAGGTCTTCCTCGTCGCCCCGTCGTCCACCGACGAGCGGATCGCGCTGACCACCGCGGCCTCGCGCGGCTTCGTCTACGCCACCGGGATCATGGGCGTGACCGGCACCAAGCAGGCGACGGCCGCGGGCGTGGCCCCGCTGATCGCCCGCACCAAGGCGCTGAGCCCGAAGGGTGGCGCCGACCTGCCGGTCGGCGTCGGCGTCGGCGTCAGCACCGGTGCGCAGGCGGCCGACCTGGCGGCGTACGCCGACGGGGTGATCGTGGGCTCCGCGTTCGTCCGCACCCTTCTCGAGCACCCCGGCGACCGGGCCGCGGGACTGGCGGCGCTGGCCGCGCTCACCGAGGAGCTGGCCGGAGGTGTTCGTGCGTAGGCTCGCGGCGCTCCTCGCCCTGCTCGGCCTCGCGCTCGCCGCCTGCACGAGTGAGCCCGAGACCTTCACCGGCAGCCGGCTGACCAACCCCTACAAGCCGGCCGACATCGCCCTCACCGACACCAACGGCGCCCCGTACTCGCTCGGGACCGACACGACCAAGCCGCTCACCATCGTGTTCTTCGGCTACACCAGCTGCGAGGACTACTGCCCGATGGTGATGAACAACCTGTCGGCGGCGCTCAACCGGCTCGACTCGGCCGACCGCAAGAAGGTCGACGTGGTCTTCGTGACCACCGACCCCGACCGCGACGACGAGAAGAAGCTGCGCGCCTACCTCGACCAGTACGGCGAGGGCTTCATCGGCCTCACCGGCGACCTCGAGACGATCATCGCGGTCGGCGACCCGCTGCACGTCTACGTCAACGACGGCGTCAAGCTGCCCACCGGCGGCTACGACCTCGGCGGACACTCCACCTTCACCCTCGCCATCGACAGCGACCACGAGGCGGTCGCGCTGTGGAACCAGGAGACCTCCAGCACGGAGTTCGCCGCCGACATCCACACCCTGCTCACCGAGGACTGAGACGTGCTCCAGCTGATCACCGCCACCATCCCGAGCCCAGCGCAGGGTGTGTGGCACCTCGGCCCGTTCCCGCTGCGCGGCTACGCGCTGTGCATCATCCTCGGCATCGTCGTGGCGATCTGGATCGGCGAGAAGCGCTGGCAGGCCCGCGGCGGCACCCTCGGCGAGGTCCAGGACGTCGCCATCTGGGCCGTCCCGTTCGGCCTCGTCGGTGCCCGGCTCTACCACGTCGCCACCGACTGGGAGAAGTACTTCGGCTCCGGTGGTGAGCCCGTCAAGGCCCTCTACGTCTGGGAGGGCGGGCTCGGCATCTGGGGCGGCGTCGCGCTCGGCGCGCTCGGCGCCTGGATCGGCGCCCGCCGCCGGGGGATCAAGGTGCTCCCGCTCCTCGACGCGCTCGCGCCGGGCGTCCTGGTCGCCCAGGCGATCGGCCGGTGGGGCAACTGGTTCAACCAGGAGCTCTACGGCCGACCCACCGACCTGCCGTGGGGCCTGGAGATCCAGGAGAAGCACTGGCAGTGCCTCGTCGACGGCGTGCAGACCAGCGGGATCAGCTGTGGCACCGCGATGGGCGGACCGTACGCCGACGGCACGGTCTTCCACCCGACCTACCTCTACGAGTGCCTGTGGAACCTCGCGGCGTTCGCGCTCATCTTGTGGCTCGAGCGTCGCTACCGCCTCGGCCACGGCCGGGTGATGGCCGTCTACGTGATGGCCTACACGCTGGGCCGCGGCTGGATCGAGTACCTCCGCGTCGACAACGTGCAGCTGGAGGACGTCTTCGGCCTGCGGTTCAACGTGTGGACCTCGATCGTGCTGTTCGTGCTCGCCGCCGCCTACTTCGCCTGGGCGACGAAGAACCGGCCCGGTCGCGAGGAGAGCGTGTACGTCGACGGGCGGACGCCCGCAGATGTGACCGGCGCCGCGTCCACGGACGAAAACGGATGAACACACGCAGTTGACATGCTGCTAACCTGAAGACTCCGCCGCGTGGGCCAGTGCCGTCCCTTGCGCCCCACCTTCTGTAGTCCCTCGCCGGCTGACCTGCCGTCCGACGGACACAGACGTAGTCGACGGGAGAACCCTGGTGCCCTACTCGCACGCGTTCCCGCCGCCCGAGGGTCTCTACGACCCGCGTCACGAGCGGGACGCCTGTGGTGTCGCCTTCGTCGCGACGCTGACCGGTGTGGCCAGCCACGACATCGTGGTCAAGGCCCTGACGGCCCTGCGCAACCTCGACCACCGCGGTGCCGCGGGTGCCGAGGCCAACTCCGGAGATGGCGCCGGAATCCTCCTTCAGGTCCCCGACGCGTTCCTGCGCGCGGTCGCCGCTGACGCGGGGATCACGCTGCCGGTCGCCGGCACGTACGCCGTGGGCACGGCCTTCCTGCCCGGCGACGAGGGCCAGGTCGCCAAGACCCGGGCCCGGATCGAGGAGATCGCTGCCGAAGAGGGCCTCGTCGTCCTCGGCTGGCGCGAGGTCCCGGTCGAGCCGAGCATCCTGGGCACCATGGCGCTCAGCGTCATGCCGAGCTTCGCCCAGCTCTTCGTCCAGGCCCCCGGCGGCGCGCTGAACGGCATGGACCTCGAGCGCCTCGCCTTCTGCCTGCGCAAGCGGGCCGAGCGGGAGACCGACGTCTACTTCCCGTCGCTGTCGTCGCGCACCCTGGCCTACAAGGGCATGTTGACGACCGACCAGCTCGACAACTTCTTCCCCGACCTGCGCGACGAGCGGATGGCCTCGGCGATCGGTGTCGTGCACTCGCGGTTCTCCACGAACACCTTCCCGAGCTGGCCGCTGTCGCACCCGTTCCGGTTCATCGCCCACAACGGCGAGATCAACACCGTCATGGGCAACCGCAACTGGATGCGGGCCCGTGAGGCGCTGCTGGGCTCCGACGCGATCCCCGGCGACCTGGAGCGGCTGTACCCGATCTGCACGCCGGGCGCGTCCGACTCGGCGTCCTTCGACGAGGTCCTCGAGCTGCTCCACATGGGTGGCCGCAGCCTGCCGCACGCGGTGCTGATGATGATCCCGGAGGCGTGGGAGAACCACACCGAGATGGACGAGAAGCGGCGCGACTTCTACCGCTTCCACTCCGCCACCATGGAGCCGTGGGACGGACCGGCGTGCGTCGTGTTCACCGACGGCACCCAGATCGGCGCGGTCCTCGACCGCAACGGCCTGCGTCCCTCCCGCTTCTGGGTCACCGACGACGGCCTGGTCGTCCTCGCCTCCGAGGTCGGCGTGCTCGACCTCGACCCGGCCACCGTGGTCCGCAAGGGCCGCCTCCAGCCGGGCCGGATGTTCCTCGTCGACACCGACGAGCACCGCATCATCGAGGACGAGGAGATCAAGGACCAGCTCGCCTCGGAGCACCCGTACGGCGAGTGGCTGCACGGCGGGATCATCCACCTCGACGACATCCCCGAGCGTGAGCACATCGTGCACACCCACGCCTCGGTCACGCGTCGCCAGCAGATCTTCGGCTACACCGAGGAGGAGCTGCGGGTCATCCTCACGCCGATGGCCAACACCGGCGGCGAGCCGCTCGGCTCGATGGGCACCGACACGCCGATCGCCGCACTCAGCGACAAGCCGCGGCTGCTGTTCGACTACTTCAGCCAACTGTTCGCGCAGGTCACCAACCCGCCGCTGGACGCCATCCGCGAGGAGCTCGTCACCTCGCTCAACGGCACCATCGGTCCGGAGGCCAACCTGCTCCAGCCCGGCCCGGCGTCCTGCCGCCAGATCGTGGTCCCCTTCCCGGTCATCTCCAACGACGACCTGGTGAAGATCCGCCACATCAACCGCGACGGCGACCACCCCGGGTTCCAGACCCACGTGGCCCGGGGCCTGTACGACGTCAACGGCGGCGGCGCCGCGATGGCGGCCCGGCTCGACGAGATCTGCCAGGAGGTGTCGGCCGCGATCGAGGCCGGCGCGCGGATCATCGTGCTCTCCGACCGGCACGCGACGGTCGACCTCGCACCGATCCCGTCGCTGCTGCTCACCGGTGCGGTGCACCACCACCTGGTCCGGGAGAAGACCCGGACCCAGGTCGGCCTGCTCGTCGAGGCCGGCGACGTCCGCGAGGTGCACCACGTGGCGCTCCTCGTCGGGTACGGCGCGGCGGCGGTCAACCCGTACCTCGCCATGGAGAGCGTGGAGGACCTCGCTCGCGAGGGCTACTACGTCAAGGCCGAGCCCGAGCAGGCGGTCAAGAACCTCGTCAAGGCGCTCGGCAAGGGCGTCGTGAAGGTGATGTCGAAGATCGGCGTGAGCACCGTGGCGTCGTACACGGGTGCGCAGATCTTCGAGTGCATCGGCCTCTCGCAGTCGGTCGTCGACCGGTACTTCACCGGCACGACCTCCAAGCTGGGCGGCGTCGAGCTCGACGTCGTGGCCCAGGAGGTCGCCGCGCGGCACGCCAAGGCGTACCCGCCGGCCGGCATCGCGCCCGCGCACCGCGAGCTCGAGATCGGTGGCGAGTACCAGTGGCGTCGCGAGGGTGAGCCGCACCTGTTCAACCCGGAGACGGTCTTCCGCCTGCAGCACTCCACGCGGACCGGTCGCTACGACATCTTCAAGCAGTACACGAAGGCCGTCGACGACCAGTCCGAGAAGCTGATGACGCTGCGTGGGCTGTTCAAGTTCAAGGACGCCGGCGCGTTCGGTCGCACGCCGATCCCGATCGACGAGGTCGAGCCGGTGTCGGAGATCGTCAAGCGGTTCTCGACCGGTGCCATGTCCTACGGCTCGATCTCCCGTGAGGCGCACGAGACCCTGGCCATCGCCATGAACCGGCTGGGCGCCAAGTCCAACACCGGCGAGGGCGGCGAGGACTCCGAGCGGCTGCACGACCCCGAGCGCCGCAGCTCGATCAAGCAGGTCGCCTCCGGCCGCTTCGGCGTCACCTCGGAGTACCTCACCAACGCCGACGACATCCAGATCAAGATGGCGCAGGGCGCGAAGCCCGGTGAGGGCGGCCAGCTGCCCGGCAACAAGGTCTACCCGTGGGTGGCCAAGACCCGGCACTCCACGCCGGGCGTCGGCCTGATCAGCCCGCCGCCGCACCACGACATCTACTCGATCGAGGACCTGGCTCAGCTGATCCACGACCTCAAGAACGCCAACCCGTCGGCCCGCGTCCACGTGAAGCTGGTCTCCGAGGTCGGTGTCGGCACGGTCGCGGCCGGTGTGTCCAAGGCCCACGCGGACGTCGTCCTGATCTCCGGTCACGACGGCGGCACGGGTGCGTCCCCGCTGACCTCGCTCAAGCACGCCGGTGGTCCCTGGGAGCTCGGCCTGGCCGAGACCCAGCAGACGCTGCTGCTCAACGGCCTGCGCGACCGGATCGTCGTGCAGACCGACGGCCAGCTCAAGACCGGCCGCGACGTGGTCATCGCCGCACTGCTCGGCGCCGAGGAGTTCGGCTTCGCGACCGCCCCGCTGGTGGTCTCGGGCTGCATCCTGATGCGGGTCTGCCACCTCGACACCTGCCCGGTGGGCGTCGCGACCCAGAACCCGACCCTGCGCTCGCGGTTCAGCGGCAAGGCCGAGTACGTCGTGAACTTCTTCGAGTTCATCGCCGAGGAGGTCCGCGAGCTGCTCGCGCAGCTGGGCTTCCGGTCGATCGAGGAGGCCATCGGCCAGGTCGAGGTGCTCGACACCGTCGACGCCGAGCGGCACTGGAAGGCGAAGGGCCTCGACCTCGCGCCGATCCTGCACAAGGTCGACGTCGCCGAGACGCACTTCCCCGACCAGGACCTGCGCAACACCGGCAGCCAGGAGCACGGTCTGGAGAAGTCGCTCGACGTCACCGAGATCCTGCCGCTCGCAGCACCGGCCCTCGAGTCGGGGGAACCTGTCCGGGCCCAGCTGTCGATCCGCAACGTCAACCGCACCGTCGGCACGATCCTCGGCCACGAGGTCACCAAGAAGTACGGCGGCGCGGGGCTGCCCGACGGGACGATCGACCTGACGTTCGTCGGCTCCGCCGGCCAGTCCTTCGGCGCCTTCGTGCCCCGCGGCATCACGCTGCGGCTCGAGGGCGACGCCAACGACTACGTCGGCAAGGGCCTCTCGGGCGGCCGGATCGCGATCCGGCCCGACCGGAGCGCCACGTTCCGGGCCGAGGAGCACATCATCGCCGGCAACACCATCGCCTACGGCGCCACCTCGGGTGAGGTCTTCATCCGCGGTGGCGTGGGCGAGCGGTGCTGCGTGCGCAACTCGGGTGCGACCATCGTGACCGAAGGCGTGGGCGACCACGGCTGCGAGTACATGACGGGCGGGCGTGTGGTCGTCCTCGGCAAGACCGGCCGCAACTTCGCGGCCGGCATGTCGGGCGGCATCGCGTGGGTCCTCGACCTCAAGGACTTCCGGGTCAACGCCGAGCTCGTCGACCTGCGTCCGGTGAGCGAGCAGTACGCCGCGGAGCTGCAGGACATCGTGCGCAAGCACTTCGAGGAGACCGGTTCCACGGTCGCCGAGGCGCTGCTGGCCGACTGGGAGGCCGCGCTGCCGCGGTTCACCGAGGTCATGCCGCGCGACTACGCCAAGGTCCTGGCGGTCCAGGCCGAGGCCGAGGCCGCGGGCCTCGACGCCGACGCCGCCGCCGCACGAGTGATGGAGGTGCTCCATGGCTGACCCGAAGGGTTTCCTCAAGAACACCCGCGAGGTGGCCGAGCGTCGTCCGGTCGAGGAGCGGGTGAAGGACTGGGACGAGGTCTACCCGGGCGGGATCGGTCGCGCGCTGCTGCCGATCATCAGCGTCCAGGCCAGCCGCTGCATGGACTGCGGGATCCCGTTCTGCCACTCCGGCTGCCCGCTGGGCAACATCATCCCGGAGTGGAACGACCTGGTCTGGCGCGACGACTGGGACGGTGCCATCGAGCGCCTGCACGCGACCAACAACTTCCCGGAGTTCACCGGTCGCCTCTGCCCGGCTCCCTGCGAGACGGCGTGTGTGCTCGGCATCAACCAGCCGGCGGTCACGATCAAGAACATCGAGGTCTCGATCATCGACCGGGCCTATGAGTCGGGCTTCGTGCGGCCGCAGCCGCCCGAGTGGCTGACCGGCAAGACCGTGGCCGTCATCGGCTCCGGTCCCGCGGGTCTCGCCGCCGCCCAGCAGCTCACCCGGGCCGGCCACACCGTGGCCGTCTACGAGCGGGCCGACCAGCCCGGTGGCCTGCTGCGCTACGGCATCCCCGAGTTCAAGATGGAGAAGAAGCACCTCGAGCGGCGCCTCGACCAGATGCGCCGCGAGGGCACGGTCTTCCGCTCCGGCGTCGAGGTCGGCACCGGCAAGCTCACCGGTGACGCGCTCAAGGACCGGTTCGACGCCGTGGTCCTGGCCGTCGGCTCCACCGTCCCGCGCGACCTGCCGGTCCCGGGCCGCGAGCTCAAGGGCATCCACCAGGCGATGGAGTTCCTCCCGCAGGCCAACCGGGTCGCGCTGGGGGAGACGGTCGAGGACCAGATCCGCGCCGACGGCAAGCACGTCGTCATCATCGGCGGCGGTGACACGGGTGCCGACTGCCTCGGCACCTCGATCCGCCAGGGCGCGGCCTCGATCACGCAGCTCGAGATCATGCCCCAGCCGACGGAGGACCGTCCGGCCGGGCAGCCGTGGCCGACGTACCCGATGATCTACCGGGTCTCCTCCGCGCACGAGGAGGGCGGCGAGCGGGTCTACGCCGTCTCGACCAAGGAGTTCCTCGGCGACGAGGACGGCAACGTCCGGGCCCTGCGCCTGGTCGAGGTCTCCTTCGAGGCCGGCAAGCTGGTCGAGCACGAGGGCACCGAGCGGGAGATCCCGGCCGACCTGGTCCTCTTCGCGATGGGCTTCCTCGGCCCCGAGCAGCCCGGCCTGGTCGAGCAGCTCGGCCTGGAGCTCGACGAGCGCGGCAACATCAAGCGCGACAACAGTTATGCGACCAACGTCGAGGGCGTCTTCGTCGCCGGTGACGCCGGTCGCGGCCAGTCGCTCATCGTGTGGGCGATCGCCGAGGGCCGTGCGGCCGCCGCCGGGGTGGACACCTTCCTCACCGGCAGCACCCAGCTGCCCGCGCCGATCCCGCCGACGGCACGACCGCTGGTGGTCTGAGGCATCCGACGACCCGGCTCGTCCTGGCACACCCAGGGCGAGCCGGGTCGGCGTTTTTGACGTTCCAACTGCCCGATAGGCTCGGCGCGTGCGGAGAGCCAAGATCGTGTGCACCCTGGGTCCGGCCACCAGCTCGGAGCGGAGGATCCGCGAGCTCGTGTACGCCGGCATGGACGTCGCCCGTCTCAACATGAGCCACGGCAGCCACGAGCAGCACGCCGAGGCCTACCGCCTGGTCCGCGAGGCCTCGGACGCCTCCGGTCACGGCGTCGGCATCCTCGCCGACCTCCAGGGCCCCAAGATCCGCCTCGAGCGCTTCGCCGACGGGCCGGTCCAGCTCCAGCGCGGCCAGCGCTGGACGATCACCACGCGCGACGTCCTCGGCGACGCCGAGATCTGCGGGACGACGTACAAGGGCCTCCCGGGCGACGTGTCGCCCGGCGACCCGCTGCTCATCGACGACGGCAAGGTCCGGCTGCGCGTCGTCGAGGTCGTCGACGGGACCGACGTGGTCACCGAGGTCCTGGTGGCCGGCAAGGTGAGCAACAACAAGGGCATCAACCTGCCGGGCGTCGCCGTGTCGGTGCCCGCGCTGTCGGACAAGGACACCGCCGACCTGCGCTTCGCGCTGCGCCTCGGCGTGGACTTCATCGCCCTGAGCTTCGTGCGCAACGCCGCCGACGCCGAGGACGTGCGCGCCATCATGCGCGAGGAGGGGATCGTGGTCCCCGTCATCGCGAAGATCGAGAAGCCGCAGGCCATCGACAACCTCGACGAGGTGATCGACGCCTTCGACGCGTTCATGGTCGCCCGCGGCGACCTCGGCGTGGAGTGCCCGCTGGAGGAGGTGCCCTTCTTGCAGAAGAAGATCATCGTCGCCGCGCGCAGCAACGCGAAGCCGGTCATCGTCGCCACCCAGATGCTGGAGTCGATGGTGACCAACCCCGCACCGACCCGTGCTGAGGCGAGCGACGTCGCCAACGCGGTGCTCGACGGCGCCGACGCGGTCATGCTCTCCGGCGAGACCAGTGTGGGGGAGCACCCCGTGCACACGGTCGAGACGATGGCCCGGATCATCACCGCCACCGAGGAGCACGCCCTCGTCGACGAGAGCTTCAGCCGCTTCGGCCGCATCGAGTGGGACCCCCACACCACCTCGGGCGTGATCACCAAGGCCGCCGAGGAGGTGGCGCAGCGCGTCGGCGCGAAGTACGTCGTCGCCTTCACCCAGTCCGGCGACTCCGCCCGTCGCCTGGCCCGCCTCCGCAGCCCGATCCCGGTCCTCGCCTTCACCCCCGAGGCGCGCGCCCGCTCCCAGCTCGCCGTCAGCTGGGGCGTCGAGGCGTTCAAGACCTCCACGGTGGAGCACACCGACGAGATGGTGCGCCAGGTCGACGAGGAGCTGCTCAAGATCGGCCGGGTCAAGGAGGGCGACCGCGTCGTCATCGTCGCCGGCAGCCCCCCGGGCATCCCGGGTTCGACCAACGCCCTGCGGGTGCACCGGATGGGCGACGCGATCAACGAGGTCGCGCCGGCCTACCGACGGGCGCGCTGAGGCTGAGGTCTTCGGTCCGATCAGCGCGTCCAGCCGCGCCACCGCCGCCCGGCGGGACACGCTGATCACCCGGGCGTTGGACCGCCGCCACGGGATCTCGACCAGGTCGAGCGCCCAATCACGATCGGCGGATGGTCCTGATCGCGACGCCGTGCTTCGCAGCGTTGTCGGCGTCAGGCATGCCCGCATCCGAGTCGCGCAGGGCGCTCCCGACGACGTCGGTCGAACGGACGTGAACCATGACTCAGTCTCTGTCGAGACCTCGACAGATTGGATCCAGTTCTGGTGCCGGGTGTGGGATTCGAACCCACACGCCCTTTCGGACAATGGTGTTTGAGACCATCGCGTCTGCCGTTCCGCCAACCCGGCTCTTCTCGAATCAACCGTAGCCGAGGCACTCCTCGAGCCGTGCACCGCCCGGCCCGATAGCCTGACCTCGTGACCGAGACCGCCCCGAACGACCTGCCGCAGCCCCGCACCGTGGTCATCGCCGAGGACGAGACCCTGATCCGGATGGACCTCGCCGAGATGCTGGCCGAGGAGGGGTACGACGTCGTGGGGCAGGCCGGCGACGGTCAGAAGGCGATCGAGCTCGCCGAGGAGCTGCGCCCCGACCTGGTCATCCTCGACGTGAAGATGCCGGTGCTCGACGGGATCGCGGCGGCCGAGGCGATCGCCGGGCAGCGGATCGCGCCGGTGGTGATGCTGACGGCGTTCTCGCAGCGCGACCTGGTGGAGCGGGCGCGGGAGGCCGGGGCGATGTCGTATCTCGTCAAGCCGTTCTCCCAGTCCGACCTGGTGCCGGCGATCGAGATGGCGGTGAGCCGGTTCGCGGAGATCCGGCAGCTCGAGAACGAGGTCAGCGACCTCACCGAGCGGCTCGAGACGCGCAAGGCGGTTGACCGGGCCAAGGGCATCCTGCAGGAGCAGCTGTCCCTCTCGGAGTCCGAGGCGTTCCGGTGGATCCAGAAGACGGCGATGGACCTGCGCATGTCGATGCGCGAGGTGGCCGACGGCGTCGTCACCCACGGCGTGCCCGGCGCACCCACCTCCTGACCGGGCCCGAGGCGTAGATCCTTCGTCGTTCGCGTCGTCCAGGTAACAGATTCGTCATCATTTGTGACCTGGGCCACCGAGTTGCTTCCAACGGGGCCCTGAGCCGGTGTAGGTTCCCGCGGCAGGACATCCCGGCGGGTGGCGACCGCTGCCTGCCGGATCGATCAAGGAAGCGGGACTGTCTTGAGGCGTAACAAGGTATTCGCGGCCGGCGTGGCGACGCTGGCTCTCGGTCTGAGCCTGACGGCATGCGGCACGACGGAAGACAAGGGCGACGGTGGCGGCGACGCCGGCTGCGACCTGAGCCTCGCGTTCTTCGGCCCGGAGACCGGCGACGCGGCGGGCCTCGGAAAGCCGATCATCCAGGGCGCGCAGCTCGCCATCGACCAGCACAACGAGGACGCCGACTGCAAGGTCAAGTACGTCAAGTACGACTCGCAGGGCAGCCCCGACGAGGCGCCGGCGCTCGCGACCGAGGCCGCTGGCGACGAGAGCGTCATCGGCATCGTCGGCCCCGCGTTCTCCGGTGAGTCGGCCGCAGCCGGCGACACCTTCGCCGAGGCGGGCCTGCCGACGATCACGCCGTCGGCCACCAACCCGACCCTGGCGGACAACGGCTGGGACACCTTCCACCGCGCGCTCGGCAACGACGCCACCCAGGGCCCGGCGGCCGCGCGCTACATCAAGGACACCTTGAAGGCGTCCAGCGTCTTCGTCATCGACGACGCCTCCGAGTACGGCGCCGGCCTGGCCGGCATCGTCGAGAAGGACCTCGGCGGCGCGGTCAAGGGCACCGACACCATCCAGCAGAAGCAGACCGACTTCTCGGCGACCGTCACCAAGGTGACCGACGCCAAGCCGGACGCGGTCTTCTTCGGCGGCTACTACGCCGAGGCGACCATCCTCATCGGCCAGCTCCGCGACGGTGGCTTCGACGGCAAGTTCGTCGTCGCCGACGGCGTCAAGGACCCGGCCTTCCTCGACGCCGGGAAGGCGGCCGAGGGCACCATCATCACCTGCCCCTGCATCCCGGACACCGACCCGGCCGTCGCCGACTTCGCCAAGGCGTACTCCGCGGAGTTCGGTGAGGCGCCCGGCACCTACGCCGCGGAGGCCTACGACGCCGCGAGCATCTTCCTCGCCGGCATCGAGGACGGCATCGACAACCGCGAGGACATGCTCAAGTTCGTCAACGACTACGACGAGAAGGGCATCACCAAGCAGCTGAAGTTCGACGACAAGGGTGAGCCGGCCGACGTTCACGTCTACGCCTACACCGTCAAGGACGGGGCGATCGTCCCCGAGGGCGAGATCAAGTGATCGACGGCTGATCCGTCCGACACGACAGGCGACACGGCCGGGGACTGAGTCCCCGGCCGTGTCACTGTCCCGAACTGGGGGCCAGGAGCCTTGAACTTCGAATTCCTCTTCAACAACCTTCCCGAACTCACCATCACCGGGCTCGCGTTCGGTGCCATCTATGCGCTGATCGCGCTCGGCTACACGATGGTCTACGGCGTGCTCCAGCTGATCAACTTCGCCCACTCCGAGGTGTTCATGTACGGCACCTTCGCGATGCTGTGGACGGTCATGGCCCTCGGCGGCCGCGAGGCCGACGGCGTCAAGCTGGTCGCGATCATGATCGCCGCGCTCTTCGCGGCCATGCTCGTCTCCGCGCTCGTCGCACTGCTGCTCGAACGCGTCGCCTACCGCCCGCTGCTCAAGCGGGACGCACCGCGCCTGATCGCGCTGATCTCGGCCATCGGCGCCTCCTTCGTGCTGGCCGAGCTGATGGGTCTGCGTGACCGGATCGCCGGTTGGTTCGGTCTCGACGACGACCTCAGCGAGTACGTGTCCGGTGCCCGCATCAACAACAGCATGGCGGGAGTCATCGAGAAGCCGCGTTGGGACGTCGCCGGGGTTTCCATCTCCAGCATCGACGTGCTGGTCATCGTCGCTGCGGTGGGCATGATGGTGCTGCTCGACCAGTTCGTGCGTCGGTCCCGGCTCGGTAAGGGGATCCGGGCCACCGCCCAGGACCCCGAGACGGCCGCGTTGATGGGCGTGAACCCGACGCGTACCATCCAGATCACCTTCTTCATCGGAGGTGTGATGGCCGGTATCGCCGCCTTCCTCTACATGCTGAAGATCGAGACGACCCGCTACGACGTCGGCTTCCTGCTCGGCGTCAAGGCGTTCACGGCCGCAGTCCTGGGCGGCATCGGAAACCTGCGCGGCGCCCTCCTGGGTGGCTTGGTGCTGGGGGTCGCCGAGAACTGGGGATCGGCTCTCTTCGGCAGCGAGTGGCGCGACGTGATCGCGTTCGTGCTGCTGGTCCTCATCCTGCTGGTCCGGCCCACCGGCCTCCTCGGCGAGTCGCTCGGAAAGGCACGCGCATGAAGAACAAGCTCACGGCCCTTCCGAAGCCGGTCAAGGTCCTGTTGTGGGTGCTGCTCGCGCTGTTCGCGTACGCGCTCCCGCTGCTCGAGCCACCGATCATCTCGACGCCGGGCGTCGACTTCGGTGGTGTCCTCTTCACGGTCAGCATCTACTGCCTGGTGGCGCTCGGCCTCAACATCGTCGTCGGGTACGCCGGACTGCTTGACCTCGGCTATGTCGGCTTCTACGCAATCGGGGCCTACACGGTCGCGATCCTCACCTCGTTCCACGCCAGCTGGCCGCTGCTCCTGGCCATCCCGGTCGGAGTCGTGGCCGCGATGGTCTCGGGTGTCATCCTGGGCGCGCCGACCCTGCGTGTGCGCGGCGACTACCTCGCCATCGTGACGCTCGGCTTCGGTGAGATCATCCGGCTGGTCGCGGTCAACACCGAGTGGCTCGGCGACACCCGAGGCATCAAGAACATCGCCAAGCCGCCGGGCGTCGGTGGCGAGGAGGGGCTGTTCCAGATCCCGCACCTGTTCTGGGGTGACGGCACGGTGCTGCTGGACACCGACGACAAGACGAAGTTCCTCTTCTTCGGCGTCCTCGACCAGATCCCGTACTACTGGATGGGCCTGACCGCGGTCATCATCGTGCTGATCGCGGACATCCTGATCAAGAACAGCCGGGTGGGCCGTGCCTGGGAGGCGACGCGTGAGGACGAGGACGCCGCCGAGCTGATGGGCGTCCCCACCTTCAAGTTCAAGCTGCTCGCGTTCGCGACCGGCGCGTTCGTCGGCGGTCTCGCCGGCGGGCTCTACGCCAGCCGCCAGGGCTTCATCAACCCGCAGTCCTTCCTGCTGTTGTTCTCGATCCTCTACCTCGCGTCGGTCGTGGTCGGTGGCCAGGGGAACCGGTGGGGTGTCCTGGTCGGCGCCACCCTGGTCGCCTACCTGCCCCAACGGTTCCGGGAATTCGACGACTTCCGGGTGCTGGTCTTCGGTCTCGCGCTCGTCGTGCTCGCCGCGGTACGGCCGCAGGGTCTGCTGCCTCCGCGCCGGACGGTGCGGGCGAAGAAGCTCGAGCACGACCTCGAAGAGCTCGAGGAAGGTACCGGGGAAGAGGAGGCCGCCCATGCCTGAGGCAATTCTCGACGTCCAGAACGTCACCTTGAAGTTCGGCGGCCTCACGGCCCTCGACGACGTGTCGTTCCACATCAACGAGGGCGAGATCCTCGGCCTGATCGGGCCCAACGGCGCCGGCAAGACGACCTGCTTCAACGCGGTGACCGGCGTCTACCGACCCACGAGCGGCAACATCTTGTTCCAGGGAGCGTCGATCGTCGGGCTGAAGAAGCACGCGATCACGAAGAGCGGCATCGCCCGGACGTTCCAGAACATCCGGCTGTTCCCGACCATGACCGCCCTGGAGAACGTGCTGGTCGGCGCGGACGCCCAGCACAGCACAGGCATGTTGTCGGCGCTGTTCCGGCTGCCGAAGCACCGCCGAGAGGAGAAGGACGGCCACGACCGGGCGATGGAGGTGCTCAGGTTCATGGGCATCCACCGCAAGGCTGACGAGCTGGCCGCCAACCTCTCGTACGGCGACCAGCGGCGCCTGGAGATCGCGCGGGCGATGGCCACCGGCCCGAAGCTCATCTGCCTCGACGAGCCCGCGGCCGGCTTCAACCCGGCCGAGAAGGTCGAGCTGATGAACCTGATCCGGAAGGTCCGTGACCAGGGCTACACCGTGTTGCTCATCGAACACGACATGCGGCTCGTCATGGGCGTGACCGACCGGATCGTCGTGCTGGAGTTCGGCCGCAAGATCGCCGAGGGCGTGCCCGCCGAGATCCGTGACAACCCGGCGGTCATCGCCGCCTACCTGGGAGTGGACGAAGAAGATGCTTCTTGAGGTCGAGGGCCTCTGTGTCAACTACGGACACATCGAGGCGATCCGTGACATCAGCTTCAGCGTTCCCGAGGGGACCGTCACGACCCTGATCGGCGCCAACGGCGCCGGCAAGACGACGACGCTGAAGACCATCTCCGGCCTGCGCAAGATCCGGGCAGGCTCGATCCGCTTCGAGGGCAAGGACATCAACGAGGTCCCTCCCTACGAGCGGGTCAAGCTGGGGATCGGCCAGTCGCCCGAGGGGCGGCGCTGCTTCATCGGCATGACCGTGCGCGAGAACCTGGAGATGGGGGCGTTCACGCGCAACGACCGCAAGTCGGCGGCCTACCGGGAGGACATGGAGCGCGTTCTCACGCTCTTCCCGCGGTTGGCGGAGCGGATCGACCAGGTCTCCGGCACCATGTCCGGCGGTGAGCAGCAGATGCTGGCCATCGGCCGCGCGTTGATGGCACGGCCGCGCCTGCTGCTGCTCGACGAGCCGTCGATGGGCCTGGCGCCCAAGCTGATCCAGCAGATCTTCACGATCATCACCGAGATCAACGAGCAGGGCACCACCGTCCTGCTGGTGGAGCAGAACGCCGCCCAGGCGCTCAAGCGCTCGCACGACGCCCACATCCTCGAGACCGGCGAGATCGTCCGGTCGGGCACGGGTGCCGAGCTCGCCGTCGACCCGGCGGTCAAGGCCGCCTACCTCGGTGGCGACGTGTAGCGGCGAGAACCTCAGGTACGACGAAGGCCCCGGGCGGATCGCCCGGGGCCTTCGTCGTGCTGGGAACGTGCTCAGAGGACCTTCGAGAGGAACGACTGGGTGCGCTCGTGCTGCGGGTTGGACAGCACGTCGACGGGCAGGCCCTCCTCGACGACGACACCCCCGTCCATGAAGACCAGCTTGTCGCCGACCTCGCGGGCGAACCCCATCTCGTGGGTGACCACCATCATCGTCATGCCCTCCTGTGCGAGGTCCTTCATGACGCCGAGCACGTCGCCGACCAGCTCGGGGTCGAGGGCGCTCGTGGGCTCGTCGAAGAGCATCATGTCGGGGTTCATCGACAGGGCCCGCGCGATCGCCACCCGTTGCTGCTGACCGCCGGAGAGGTGCGCCGGGTAGGCCGACTCCTTCTCCGAGAGGCCGACCTTGGCGAGGTTCTGCCGGGCGATCCGGACCGCCTCGTCCTTGCCCCGGCCCCGCACGCTGCGCTGGGCCAGGGTCAGGTTCTTCAGGACCGACAGGTGCGGGAACAGGTTGAACTGCTGGAAGACCATGCCGATCCGCGAGCGCACCTCGTCGAGGTCGACCTTGCGGTCGCAGATGTCGACGCCCTCGATCAGGATCTCGCCGGCCGACGGCTCCTCGAGCCGGTTGACGCAGCGCAGCAGCGTCGACTTGCCGGACCCGGAGGGACCGATCACGCACACCACCTGGCCGGCGGCGACGTGGAAGTCGATGCCCTTGAGGACCTCGTGGCGGCCGTAGTGCTTGTGCAGGCCGCGGACCTCGATGGCGGGCAAGGACCCGGGCTCGGGCTGGACGGACGCGGTCATCGGACGGCCTTCCTCTGGCGACGCTCGAGCCAGGCGACGAGCTGGGTGAGCGGAAGCGTGATGATCAGGTACAGCAGCGCCGCCTGGATCAGGCTCGTCGCCGTACCCGAGGAGGGGCCGCTGGACAGGAAGTCACGGGCCACTGAGGTCAGCTCGCGCTCGCTGGCTGCGGCGCCCAACAGGAACAGCAGGGCGGTGTCCTTGATCAGCAGCACGAACTCGTTGGTCAGCGGCGGGATGACGATCCGGAACGCCTGGGGAAGCACCACCTTGACGGTCGTGGCTCCCGGGCGCATGCCCAGGGACCGCGCGGCCTCGGTCTGCCCCTTCGGCACGGCCTGGATGCCGGCGCGCAGCGTCTCCGCCATGTACGCGCCGGCCACCATGATCAGACCGATCAGTCCGGCGCCGATCGTGCCGCCCGGCGGAGTCCAGCCGAAGGCGATCGGCAGGCCGAACGACATGAAGATCATGACCACCAGGGCCGGCAGTCCCCGGAAGAACTCGATGTACGCGGTCGCCAGCCAGCGGTACGGCGCGACCGGCGAGAGCCGCATCAGCGCCAGCACCAGGCCGAGCGCCAGGCCACCGGCGAAGGCGATCGCGGTGTACTTGACCGTGTTGACCAGGCCGGTCCCGATCAGGTCGCCCCAGTTGCCGTCAGCCCAGTCGACGCCGTCCGGGTTCCAGAAGTTCTGCCTGATCGTGGACCAGTCGGCCACCAGCGCCAGCGTGATCGCCGCCGCCGCGAGGACGACATACAACGACACCTGGACCAGGAGCGCGCGTTCCCTGCGGGTCACCCCAGTAGTTCCTCTCCGCGACGGTTCGGATCAGTCCGGTCCCGGATCAGTTCTCTGTCGAGAAGTACTTGTTGTAGATCTCGTCGTAGGTGCCGTCGGAGTGCATCTCCTCGAGCGCGCCGTTGACGTCGTCGACGAGCTTGCTGTTGCCCTTCTTGATGGCGAAGCCGTACTCCTCGTCGGTGTCGTAGGTCTCCACGACCTTGAATGCGCCGTCGGTGGTGTGGTCGAGGTTGACCGGGAGGTCCTGCAGCAGGGCCTCGACCTGGCCGGCCTTGATCGCCTGGAACATCTCGGCGTCGCTGGGGAAGGTGACGACCTCGGCGCCGGTGGCGTTCTCCTCGGTGTAGGTCTTGCCGGTGGTGCCCTGCTGGACGCCGACCTTGACGCCCTTGAGGTCGTCGATCGAGGCGATCTTGCTGTCGGCGGGGACGAGCAGCGACTGCTTGGAGTCGTAGTAGCCGTCGGAGAAGTCGAGGTTCTTCTTGCGGTCGTCGGTGATCGTCATCGCGGAGGCAGCCAGATCGCACTGCTTGGCGTTGAGGGCCTGGCCGCTCTGCAGGGCGTCGAAGGAGGAGTCCTTGATCACGAGCTTCAGGTCGAGGCGATCGGCCACCTCGGAGACGATGTCGACGTCGAAGCCCTTGAAGCCGGTGTCGCTGGACTTGTCGAAGTCCTCGAACGGCGGGTAGGGCACGTCGGAGCAGACCGTGAGGGTGTCCTTCTTGACGAGATCGGCGCCGCTGGCGGACTTGCCGCCGTCGTCGGACCCACACGCGCTGAGGGCGAAGGTGGCGAGGGCGGTCAGGGCGAGGGCGGTGATGCGCGACTTCTGCATGAGCGGCACTCTAGGCCCCTGCCGTCGAGCGCGGCGAGGCTGTCGGGGACCTGCTCTCGCCGGAAACCCGCTTTCGTGTCTCGTATCCGAGAACGTCGGATGACTTGGGTGGGTCCCACCCCTGTCGGCGCGCCGATCAGGAGGCGTAGGGTGTCGCCTCGGGCCGCCGCACGGCGGCCGGTTGGGGATGTCTTCTTGGGGTGAGGGGGCCGGGCCCGGTGAGTCGATTTTCGCTGATCACGCGTGCTGCCACGCGGGAGGACGCCCCTGCGCTCGCTCAGCTGTGGAACGACGCCGTGCGCCGCGCCGACCCGGCCGAGCAGGTCGCCGACCTCGAGCTGATCATCAAGGCAGCCGCGGCGTCGCCGGAGCAGCGCCTCGTCGTCGTCGAGTACGACGGCCAGCTGGCCGGCGCCGTCTACCTCCGGATCACCACGCTCTCGCCGTTGAACCTCGACCCGTGCGTCCAGGCGATCCACCCGCGGGTCTTCGACGCGTGCCGGCGCCACGGGGTGGGCCACGCGCTGATGGAGGCCGCCACCGCGTTCGCGGAGGAGAACGGCGTCCTGCACGTCGTCACCGCGGTGCCGCACTCCTCGCGCGAGTCCAACCGGTTCATGGCACGGCTCGGCCTGGCGCCGGTCGTGATGTACCGGATCGCCCCGACCACGCTGCTGCGCAGCCGGGTCTCGCCCCAGCGCCAGCAGGGCGGCGTCGACGGCCGTACCCGGGTGCTCGCCGCCCGACGCTCGCTGCGCCGGGCCCGGGCCGAGCGGCTCGTCCTGCCGGACTAGCCCTGCTTCTTCGCGGGGTCGCGCTCCAGCAGGGCGCAGGTGATCCGCGAGGTGCACACGCGCCGGCCGGCGTCGTCGCTGACGACGATCTCGAAGCTGGCCATGGTGCGGCCGCGGTGCAGCGGCGTGGCGACGCCGGTGACGGTGCCGGAGGTCGCCGAGCGGTGGTGGGTGGCGTTGATGTCGGTGCCGACCGCGAACCGGTCCGGTCCGGCGTGGATCGCCGCGGCGACCGAGCCGAGGGTCTCGGCGAGCACGACCGACGCGCCGCCGTGGAGCAGGCCGTAGGGCTGGGTGTTGCCCTCGACGGGCATCGTGGCGACCACGCGGTCCGCGGTGACCTCGACGAGCTCGATGCCCATCCGCTCGTTGAGGGCACCCATGTGGGAGCGCATGAAGTCGGCGATGTCGTCGATGGTCGTCATGGGCCGAAACCATAGTCGGAGGGCATCGGTAGAGTCGGCGGGTGCCCGAGACGACTCGCCCGCGACTCCTCCTGCTGGACGGCCACTCGCTGGCCTACCGCGCCTTCTTCGCCCTCCCGGTCGAGAACTTCTCGACGGCGACGGGCCAGAACACCAACGCGGTCTACGGGTTCACCTCGATGCTGGTCAACGTGCTCCGCGACGAGCAGCCGACCCACGTGGCGGTGGCCTTCGACGTCTCGCGCCAGACCTTCCGCACCGAGGAGTACTCCGAGTACAAGGCCAAGCGCAACAAGACGCCGGGGGAGTTCAGCAGCCAGCTGCCGCTGATCGAGCGGATGCTGACGTCGTTCTCGATTCCGTTCCTCAAGGTGCCCGGCTACGAGGCCGACGACATCATCGCGACGCTGGTGACCCAGGCGCTCGCCGACGAGACGAGCGGTCTCGAGGTGCTGATCCTGACCGGTGACCGCGACTCCATCCAGCTGGTCACCGACCGCTCGACCGTCCTCTACCCCATGCGCGGCGTCTCCGACCTGTCCCGGATGACACCCGCCTTCGTCGAGGAGAAGTACGGCGTCCCGCCGCACCGCTACCCCGAGCTGGCCGCGATCGTGGGCGAGCAGTCCGACAACCTCCCCGGCGTGCCCGGCGTCGGCGCGGGCTTCGCGGCGAAGTGGATCAACACCTACGACGGGCTCGACAACGTCATCGCCCAGGCCGACAAGATCACCGGCAAGAAGGGCGAGGCGTTCCGCGAGCACCTCGGCGACGTGATCCGCAACCGCCGGCTCAACGCGCTGGTGCGCGACCTCGACCTCGGGGTCACGATCGACGACCTCGCCCTCAAGGAGTGGGACCGCTCCTCGGCGCTCGAGCTGCTCGACGAGCTGGAGTTCCGCGGCGAGCTGCGCACCCGGATCCTCGACGTGGTCGCGCCGGGCGAGGACGTGCAGGTGGAGGCCGGCGTCGAGCTCGACGGCACCACCCTCACCGCCGACGCGGTCGCGCCCTGGCTCGACAAGATCGGCGACGCGACCGTCGGCCTGGCGGTGCGCGGCGCGTGGGGCAGTGGCACCGGCCGCGTCGACGGCCTGGCCCTGGCGCTCGCCGACGGCCGGGCGGCGTACGTCGACGTCGCGACGATGAGCGCCGCCGACGACGCCGCGGTCGCGGCCTGGCTGGCCGATCCCACACGCCCGAAGGTGCTCCACGACGCCAAGGGGCCGCTGCTCGCGCTCGCCGCCCAGGGCTGGCGGCTCGCCGGCGTCGTCGAGGACACCGCGCTCGCGGCCTACCTGGTCGCGCCCGACCAGCGCTCCTACGACCTGGCCGACCTCACCCTGCGCTACCTGCACCGCGAGCTCAGCCAGGCCCAGGACCCCGACCAGGGCGAGCTGCTCTTCGACGACGGCGACGACCAGGGCGGCATCGCGACCAGCGCGATGGTGCAGGCCCGGGCCGCCCTCGACCTGTCCGCCGAGCTGGCCGACGAGGTCGAGAAGGCGGGCGGCCACCGGCTGCTGACCGCGGTCGAGCTGCCGCTCGTCGGGATCCTCGCCGGCATGGAGCAGACCGGCATCGCCATCGACGTCGACCACCTCGAGGGGCTCCAGGCCCACTTCGGCGAGGAGGTCCGCGCCGAGGCCCAGAAGGCCTACGAGGTGATCGGCCAGGAGATCAACCTGGGCTCTCCCAAGCAGCTGCAGGTCGTGCTGTTCGACGAGCTCAACATGCCGAAGACCAAGCGCACCAAGACCGGCTACACGACCGACGCCGATGCGCTGCAGGGCCTGTTCAAGCAGACCGAGCACCCGTTCCTGCTGCACCTGCTTCGTCATCGCGAGGTGATCCGGCTGCGGCAGACCATCGAGGGTCTGCTCAAGACGGTCCAGCCCGACGGTCGGATCCACACCACCTTCCACCAGACCATCGCCGCCACCGGACGGCTCTCCAGCACCGAGCCCAACCTGCAGAACATCCCGGTCCGCACCGAGGAGGGCCGCCGGATCCGCGAGAGCTTCGTCGTCGGCAGCGGCTACGCGTCGCTGATGACCGCCGACTACAGCCAGATCGAGATGCGGATCATGGCGCACCTCTCGGAGGACGAGCTGCTCATCGAGGCGTTCCGCTCCGGCCGCGACTTCCACGCCGAGACCGCCGCCCGCGTCTTCGACGTCGCGCCCGACGCCGTCACCCCGGAGATGCGGGCCAAGATCAAGGCGATGAACTACGGCCTCGCCTACGGCCTGTCCGCCTTCGGACTGTCCCAGCAGCTCGGCATCGAGCCCGGCGAGGCCAGCGGCCTGATGACGGAGTACTTCGAGACCTTCGGCGGCATCCGCGACTACCTCACCGGCGTCGTCGACGAGGCCCGCCGGACCGGCTTCACCGAGACCATCATGGGCCGTCGGCGCTACCTGCCCGACCTCACCAGCGACAACCGGATGCGCCGCGAGGCCGCCGAGCGGATGGCGCTCAACGCCCCCATCCAGGGCTCGGCCGCCGACCTGATCAAGGTCGCCATGCTGCACACCGACGCAGCCCTCAAGGACGCCGGCCTGGCCTCGCGGATGCTGCTGCAGGTCCACGACGAGCTCGTCTTCGAGGTCGCCGACGGCGAGCAGGACGCGCTCGAGGCGCTGGTCCGCGAGCAGATGGCCGGCGCCGCCGACCTCACCGTCCCGCTCGACGTCTCGGTCGGCACCGGCCGGTCCTGGCACGAGGCCGCGCACTAGCCCGAGGCTAGCGGCGGTGGCGGACCACCTGGAGCACGACGAGCACCAGCAGCACGACCAGGTCGACCGCGCCCACCGTCGTGGCGAGCCCGGTCACGCTGGAGGCGGTCGCGCCGAGGCCGACGAGGACCACCGCGCCGACGCCGACCAGATACTTGGTCGCGACGCCGCGGGTCGCCAGTCCGGCGTACACCAGCAGCTGGAGCAGGGCGAGCAACGCCCCGAGCACGGCGAAGATCCAGAGCCGGTCCTGCACCGGGGCGTACTCGTCGCCGCCGATGAAGATCAGCGCCAGGTCGGAGAGCAGGTAGGTCGCCGCGACGCAGGCGGCGCCCAACGCGCCGAGGAAGGCCAGGCCCTTGATCACCGCGGCCCGGCTCTCCGTGCCCGTCGACATCGACGGGAACAGCACGACGACCGCGAACTGGGGCAGGAACAAGACGGCCTTGGTGACGATCAGGCCGCCCGCGTAGAGACCCGCGTCGTGCTCGTCGAGCACGCTGCGGGCGACCACGATGTCGAGGTTGGCCATCGCGAAGAAGGCCAGCAGCGCGGCCGACCCGCCGAGGGTCTCGCGCAGCACGTCGCGGCGGATCTCGCCCTCGGTGACGTTGGTGGCGCGGCGCGGGTGGCGGCCGAGCGCCCAGGCGCCGACGAGCACCGGCGCCCACGACGACAGCAGCACGGCGAGCATCGCGCTCGTCTCCGAGCGCCACACGAGCAGGAACCCGATGCCGAGCAGCAGCCGGGGGACGCCGACCGCGAGGTAGACCAGGCTCAGCGGCAGCCAGCGCCGCTCGCCCTGCAGCACGCCCGCCTGGGCGCCCATCACGGTGGCGGGGACGACGGCCAGGCCGAGCAGGACGGCGGGCAGCAGCCCGTCGAGGCGCAACAGCTTCGTGACGACCGGCGCGGCGAGGACGGTCACGGCGCCGAGGACCAGCGCGGTACGCCAGCCGGTGCGGAGCACGGCCGCCTCGACGGCGGCGACGTGCTCGGGGTCGGCGGCGATCCGCCGGGCCGAGGTGGCCTGCAGGCCGAGCTGGAGCACCGAGAGGACCATCAGCAGCGCCATCACACCGGCGAGCGCGCCGTACTGGCCGGGGCCGAGCAGCCGGGCCGAGGCGATCTGGAAGCCGTAGGTGCCGACGTTCATCACGGCCATCGCGATGGCGATGCCGGCGCTGCTGCGCAGCAGCCGGGCGAGGCGTGAGCCCGTGGTCGGGGAGGTCGTCGTCACCAGAGCAGGTTAGGGGGACGGTCCACCTGAACCGAAGCCGACCCGACGGTGCCGGGCCCGCGTCTCCTACAGTGGCGCCGGGCAGCCGAGCGGGAGGAGGTGGGATGAGGCAGAAGGTCGGGTCGGCCGGACGCGGCACGGGCGTGGCGGTGACCCTGTACGCCCTGATCACCACGCTCATGCTGCTCCAGCAGCCTGGAGCCACCACCTACGACACCCGCGCGGAGCTGACCGAGCGCCCGCGGGACTTCCTCTCCGGCGCCTTCACGCTGTGGCACCCCGAGTCCAACTTCGGGGAGTTCCAGAACCAGGCCTACGGCTACCTGTTCCCCCAAGGCACCTGGTTCTGGCTCACCGACCTGCTCGACGTGCCCGACTGGGTCGCGCAGCGACTGTGGACGGCGCTGATCCTGGTCGTCGCCTGCGAGGGTGCCCGCCGGGTGGCCCGTGCCGTCGGCCTCGCCGACCTTGCGGCTCTGCTGGCCGGCGCCTTCTTCGCCTTCTCTCCGCGGCTGCTGGGCACCGTGACGGTGCAGAGCGCCGAGTCGCTGCCCGGAGCCGTGATGCCGTGGCTGGTCCTCCCGGTCGTGCTGCACCTGCGCGGCCGGGTGACGGGGCGGAGCGCGGCACTGCTCAGCGGTGCCGCCGTCGTGTGCATGGGCGGCGTCAACGCCGTCGAGACCGCCGCCTGCCTCCCGCTCGCCGCGCTGCTGGTGCTGTGGGGGGCGCGCTCGCGGCTGACGTCGTGGCGCTTCGCGGCCGGGTGGACCGCCGCCGTCGGCGCCGCCTGCCTATGGTGGGCGCTGCCGCTCGCGGTGCTCGCGAGGTACGCGCCGCCGTTCTTCGAGTACGTCGAGAGCGCACGCGACACCACCTCCCTGATCGGCTGGTCGGAGGCGACCCGCGGGGACTCGTCGTGGCTGGCCTACCTGCTCTCCGGCGACCGCCCGTGGTGGCCGGCGGCGTTCGAGCTCGCGACCGACCCGCTGCTCGTCGTCACGGCCGCGGCCCTGGCTGGCGTGGGCCTGGCCGGGCTGGCCCTCATGGACAGCCCGGTACGACGCCCGCTGCTCCTCGCCGCGCTGCTGGGGCTCGGCTGCCTGACCGTCGCCCACGGAGGCGTCGCCGGCACCCCGATCGCGGACACCGTGCGCGGACTGCTGGACGGCCCGCTGCAGATCTTCCGCAACGTCCACAAGATCGACCCGGTGGTGCGGCTGCCGCTCGCGGTGGGCTTCGCGAGCGCGGTCGCGGTCGGTGTCGAGCGCCTCGTGGCCCGGCGCCCGCGGCTGGCGCCGGGGCGCAGCAGCCTGCTGCTCCTGCCCCTGCTGCTGGTGGCCGTGCTGGGCGCACCCTTCCTCGGCACCGGTACCCGCACCCCCGGATGGACCGAGATCTCCGAGCCGTGGCGACAGGCGCGCGCCTACCTGGCCGCCGAACAGCGGGACGCCGGTCCGCAGCAGGGCGACCGCACGCTCGTCGTACCCGGTTCCAGCTTCGCCCAGCAGGCGTGGGGCTGGACGCTCGACGAGCCGCTCGCGATCCTCGGCGGCGTCGACATGGTCAGCCGCACCCAGGTCCCGCTGGTGCCGGGGGAGTCGATCCGGTACCTGTCCGCGCTCGACCAGGCGATCGCCACCGGTCGGGTCACGCCCGCGCTCGTCGACCAGCTGGCCCGCGCCGGGATCGGTCACGTCGTGCTGCGGCGCGACCTGCTGCGCCAGCTCACCCGCTCCCCGCACCCGGGTGGTGCGGCGGTGGCGTTGGCCAAGGCCGGACTGCAGCGGGTTGCCGCCTACGGCGCGACCGACGACGGCGATCCCGAGGTGGAGGTGTTCCGCGTCCCGCGCCGGCTGCCGCTGGTTCGGGTCAGCGCCCAGGACGACGTCCTCACCGTCCGCGGGTCCGCGGAGAGCAGCCTGCTCGCCCAGGGGAGTGGGCTCGTGGGCGCCGACCAGCCGACCGTGCTCGAGGGAGAGACCGGTTGGCGGCGGTCTGCCGACGTCGTGACCGACTCCGACCAGCGCCGTGAGCGCGCGTTCGGCAACAACGACGAGGGGCTCTCGGCCCTGATGACGGCCGACGAGCCGTGGCGGGTCGAGCGCCCGGCCCACGACTTCCCCGGTGGGCCCGGGCGCGGGCCCGTCGTGGCCCGCTACGCGGGACTGTCGGGCCTGGTGGCCTCCTCCGCCCAGGGGTACGCCGACAACTTCGGCCCGGTGATCACCGCCGCCGGCCCGTACGCCGCCGTCGACGGCGATCTCGACACCCGCTGGGTCAGCTCGGTGGCGAGTGACCCCGAGCAGCAGTGGCTCCGGATGGACCTCGACACCCCCCGCGCGGTCCACACGGTGCGGGTCACCCCGGTGGCCGACGACCCCCAGGTCGTGCCGATCCGCACGATCGAGGTCGTTGCCGGCAAGCAGAGGGTGCGGGCCCGGGTGGGCGCCACGGGGGCACCGGTCGAGGTGCGGCTCGACGGCAGCCGCGTCGACCGGGTCGAGATCCGTGTGGTCGAGGCGGCGACCGCGGCACGCGCGGCCCGGATCGGTCTGCGGGAGGTGGCGCTCGACGGCTGGCGGCCGCGACGCACCTTCGCCGTACCCGGCGACACCGCCCCTGACGGCGCTCTGGCGTTCAGCACCGTC
This sequence comes from Nocardioides daeguensis, assembly GCF_019192965.1. GTDB lineage: Bacteria > Actinomycetota > Actinomycetes > Propionibacteriales > Nocardioidaceae > Nocardioides > Nocardioides daeguensis. Next base: position 184,220 of record NZ_JAHTKU010000001.1, on the reverse strand, counting down.
CCCAGCCGGCGCGCTTGCTTCATCACGCTCACCGCGCCCGACTGCGACGTCAACCGGATCCGCCAGCCGGAGGAGGCCGGCGGGCTCGACCGGGCGTTCGCACTCACGGGGGCCGGGTCCTGGCGGATCACCGGGCACGTCGTCGCACGCAACACCCCGGAGGCCGCGCGGCTGCTCGGCCAGGTGGAGCGCCGCCCCCCGGTCGAGGCGACCTCGTCCTACGGCGGCGACCTGAAGGTCGCCCCCCGGTTCGCCTACGACGGGCAGCCCACGACGGCCTGGGTCTCCGACGACAGCGACCTGTACCCGACGCTCACCTTCCAATGGCGCCGCATCCGCACCATCACCGGGATCACCGTTCGCTCCGGGGGTGTCGCGGGAGCTCCGGTCGCTGCGGTCCTCACCGCGGGTCGGCGCACCGAACGGGTGGAGCTCGGCTCGGACGGCACCGTCGAGGTCGCCCCGATCCGCACCCACCGCCTCCAGGTGCGCTTCGAGAAGGCGCCCGACGCCCGCCATGTCGTGGTGCCCGAGGTCGAGCTCGCCGGTGTGGACCTGACCCGTCCCCTGGTCGCCGGTGCCCCCACCGGTGCCGTGTGCGGATTCGGCCCCGTGCTCGAGGTCGGCGGCCGACAGGTCCCGACGAAGGTCACCGGAACCATGGCCGACCTGGTCAACGGAACACCGTTGGGGCTGGAGAGCTGCGACCCGGTGACGGTCCGGCTGCCGGCCGGTCCGCAGCAGGTGCACGTGGAGCCCACCAGCGAGTTCGAGCTCCTCGACGTCGCCCTCGTGCCGGCGGGCCGGGCCCGACCGGAGGAGAGCGGGCGCGAGGCCACGGTGCGGCAGTGGGACGGCGCACGCCGTACCGTCCGGGTCGGCAGTGGCCCGGCGAGCGTGCTCTGGCTGCCCGAGAACGCCAACCCCGGCTGGGTCGCCGAGCTCGACGGACATCGTCTCGAACCGACCCGCGTCGACGGCTGGCAACAGGCGTGGCTGCTGCCCGCCGGTAAGGGTGGCACGATCCGGCTGCGCTACGCACCCGAGCAGACCTACGACGTGGTCCTGCCCCTGGGGCTCGCCGTGAGCGGCGCGGTCCTCCTCGCGGGCGCGGCCTGCCTGCTCCTCCTGCTCGTGCGGCGCCCCTCCCACGGGCCGCAGCGCGCCTGGCCGGAGACCGGGCAGGACGCGGGGACGCCGCGATGGGGTCTCGCGGCGGTCGCTGCCGGCGCTGCCCTCCTGCTGCTGGGGCCGGTCGCGACCATCGGTCTGCTCGCAGGCGCGTTGCTGGTGGGCCGACCGGTGCGCGCCACGGTGGCGGTCCTCGTGCTGATGACCGGATCCGGCCTGCTCGACGCCCTCGGCGGTGCGCGCGTCGTCACGGACAGCGCGGACGTCGCTGCCGCGCTCGCGGTCGGCCTGGTCGCCGGCCTGGTCCTGGGGCGGCCCCGCCGCCGGGTGGAGGTGAGCCGATGAGCGCGTGGCGCGGACGTCAGGCGGCAGCCGCGATCGCCGTCATGGTCACGATGGTCGTCGGCCGGGCCGTGCTGCTGGCCGGCTCGTGGTTCAACCAGGACGACTTCTACCTCTCCGGCCGGGCGGCGTCGTCCGACCTGACCGCGGAGTTCCTGGTCCGCGACACGGCCGGTCACGTCAACCCGCTGCAGCAGCTCGCCTACTGGCTGCTGGCCCACGGGGCGCCGTACAGCTGGGGGGCGGTGGCGAGCTTCGTCCTGCTGCTGCAGAGCGTCGCGACGATCGTGATGTGGCTGCTGCTGACCCGGTTGCTCGGCGAGCGATGGAGCCGGGTGGTGCTGCTGGCGGTCTTCGCGTGGGCGCCGCTCACCTTGGCCACCACGCTGTGGTGGAGCGCTGCGATGGGCCTGTGGCCGCACGTGCTGTGCTCGGTCGTGGCCGTGTGGTTGCTGGTGCGTTGGCGGCAGGGCGATGCGCGGGCGCCGGTGGCCCTGCTCGCCATCGTGGCGACGACGGCCGTCGGGCTGGCCTGGCACGAGCGCGCGGTCCTCATCCCTCCCGTGCTGTACGGCGTCGCGGTGGCACTCGCCGACGAGGCCGTCGGCTGGCGGCGGCTGTGGGCCGCGCTGACGCGGTTCCGCTGGCTGTGGTTCGCCCAGACGCTGCTGCTCGGCGCGTTCCTCGTCGGCCACGCGCTGCTGACCGATGTCGTGGGCGGTGAGAGCACCTGGCGGCAACGCGTCGAGGTGAGCTGGTCGTTCCTCGGGCGCAACGTGGTCCCCGGCCTGTTCGGCGGGCCGTGGACCGGGGAGCTCGACGGCGGCGCCGTGCGCCCGGACGTGTGGGTGGTCGTGCTGTCGTCGGTGCTGGCGCTCGCGGGCGCGGTCCTGCTGCTGCGCCGCGGCGGCCCGGCGCGTCGATGGGGCCTGGCCTTCGTCCTCGGGTACGTCGCGGCCGACCTCGCCCTGCTCCTGTCCGGGCGGGCCGGATTCGGCTCGGTCATCGGCCTCGACCCGCGCTACTCCTCCGACACCGTGCACGCGGCCGTGCTCGGTGTCGCCCTGTGCCTGCGAGGATCACGGCCCTGGCTCGGCCTGCTGGAGAGCGCCTCCGCGAGGGTCCGCGGCGTCGTCGTCGCCGGCACCGTCCTGCTCTACGGCGCTGCGTCGGCCGCCGGCACGGCGCTCCTCGTGCCGCACTTCCAGAACACCGAGGACAAGGCGTTCGTGACGACGCTGCGCGCCCAGTTCGCGGCGAACCCGACCGTCGTCCTGTTCGACCGGCTCGCGCCGAGGGACGTCGTGCTTCCCCTCGTCGGCGCGGACTCCCAGCTCTCCCGCATCCTCGCCCCCCTGCCCGAGGACCTGCGCTTCGACGAGGCGTCCGCGCGGCTGCGCATGGTCGCCGACGACGGCAGCCTGCGTCCGGTCGAGCTCGCCGGCGTGGTGCCGGCCGAGGAGGGGCCGGACGGCGAGTGCGGGTACGAGGTCGACCGCTCCTCGCGCAGGGCGCAGTTCGTCGTCCCCGTCGACGGCCGTCTGCTGGTCCGGGTCTCCTACTTCACCGCCGAGGAGACGACCCTCACCGCCGCGACCGGCGACTGGAGCGCCGACTTCCTCGCCTCCCGGGGGCCGAACCAGATGTGGCTCGTGCTGCCCGACCGGCCCGGGGACGTCGATGGCCTCACCTTCCGCGGCGACGGCCGGTCGACGGTCTGCATCACCGGCGTGGAAGCCGGGCTTCCGGAGCAGCCGTGAGCCTGCGCCGACCGCCCGGGCCGGACGTGGCCACGACCCTGGTGATCATCGCGCTGATGCTCGGCCCGCTGCTCGTCGGCGGCGGGTACTGGCTGGTCGGCGACATGGTCTTCGTGCCGCACCAGCCCTGGAAGGACGCCTGGTTGGGCCTGGACGGGTCGCTGCCGCGCGCGGTGCCCATGGACGCCCTGGTCTCGCTGGCCACCCAGGTCGTGCCGGGCGCCGTCGTCCAGCGGCTGCTGCTCGTCGCCGGTCTCCTCGCCGGTGGTCTCGGCATCGCCCGGCTCGTGGCCGACCAGCGCTGGTACGCGCGCGCTGCTGCGATCACCCTGTTCTGCTGGAACCCGTGGGTCTACGAACGGCTCCTGATCGGTCAGTGGGCGATCCTGCTCGGCTACCTGCTGCTGCCGTGGGTGGCACGGGCCGCGCTCCGGTTGCGCGCCGACCCCCGCGACGTGGGGCCGGCAGCCGTGCTCCTGGTGCTGTCCGCGGTGTGCAGCCCGTCGAGCGGCGTGATGGCGGCCGCCGTGCTTGCTGTGCTCGCCCTGGGACGCGATCCTCGCCAGTGGTGGCGGGTGGGTGCCCTGGCGATCGGGGCCAACCTCACCTGGGCGGTGCCCGCGCTCACCGCCGCCTCCGTCACGGTGTCGACCGAGGGCGTCTTCGAGGGGTTCGCCGCCCGCGCCGAGTCGGCGGCCGGTACGGCGGCCAGCGTGCTCTCGCTCGGGGGGATCTGGAAGACCTCGATCCTCCCCGAGGAGCGCACCAGCGTCGTGGTGGTGCTGCTGTCCTGCGCGCTGACGCTCCTCGCCTGTCTCGGACTGACCCGCAGCGGAGCGGACGGTCGCCGCTGGGCGGTCCTCGGGGCCGGCGCGGTCGCGCTGGCCCTGGTGCCGGCGGTGCCCGGTGGCAGCGACCTGCTGGAGCGGCTCGCCGGCCACCTGCCGGGGCTGGCGCTGCTGCGTGACTCCCACCGGTTCCTGGCGCCCCTGGGGCTGGTGCTGGCCGTGGGTGCCGCCCACGCGGTGAGTGCTCTGCGGGCGCGGATCGGGCCCGGGACCGGTGCCTTGTGGAGTGCGGTCGCGTTGGTGGTGGTCGCTCCGCTGCTGCTCCTGCCCAGCCTCGCCTGGGGGGCGCTGGGCGAGCTGCGGGGATCGTCGTACCCGCAGGCGTGGGAGGACGTGGCCGACCTGGTCGGCTCGCACGACACCACCGTCGTGCTGCCCTGGACGGGCTCCTACCGCGGCTATGCCTGGAACCACCGACGGGCCGTGCTCGATCCTGCGCCCCGACTGCTGCCCGGCACGGTCCTGGTCGACGACCGCGTGCTGCTCGCTGACCGCATCGTGCCTGCGGAGGACCCCCGGGTCGCGGCCGTCGCCCGGGCCCTGGCCGACCCGGACCCGGCGGGAGCGCTGCGCGCGAACGGGGTGCGCTGGGTGCTGGTCGAACGCGGCATCGGGAAGCCGGACGTCCCCGACGGGCGGGTCGCCTACGACGGGGGCGGGCTGCTGCTCGTCGACCTGGCGGCCGATGGTCCGGTGGCGCCCGGCGCCGCGCGCATCGACCGTTCGCATCACGTTCTGGTGTCGATCGGACACACTTGCGCGATTCTTTTGCTTTTGGCCGGTGCCTTATGGATACTCCGGTTTGGGAGTAACGGGCATCACAATCATGAAGGTCATGGGGTGTGATGCTCTGTGCCGGTCTTTGGGAGGGGACCGTCGCATGAACACGATCATCGCCACTGTCGTCGGGGCACTCGCCTCGACCGCCGTTCTCGTCGCCGGTGTCAATGCCGCCCAGGGTGAGCACAAGCCGGTCAGCAACGAGAAGCTCTACAGCTACTCCAGCCAGTAGCGCACCCTCGCCGCCCCCGGCGACCTGAGGTCGCCCGGGGAGCGGTTCGTCGTACCGTCCCCGGGGAGGGGGCGGGCTGAGCAGACGGCTTGGGAGGGTCCGATGCTGCAGATCGTCATTCCGGCGTACAACGAGGAACGCCGGCTGCCGCGCACCTTGCGCGAGCTGCGTCGTCACGTGACGGCGCACCGCGGGGTGCTCGGCCGGGTGGAGGTGCTCGTGGTCGACAACGCGAGCACCGACCGCACCGCCGAGGTGGCGCGCGCCGCCGACTCGGCGGCGCTGCCCGTCCGGGTCGTGCGGTGCGAGCGCCGCGGCAAGGGTGCTGCGGTCCGCGCCGGGCTGCTCGCCACCCACGCGGACCTGGTGTGCTTCATGGATGCCGACGGTGCCACCGGCCTCGACGCGATCGAGGCGTCCTGGCGGCAGGTCCTGCTCGGCGCCGACGTCGTGATCGGTTCGCGGGCGGTCGCCGGGAGCGAGACCGAGGCACGGCACTGCCGCACCCGCTCGGTCGGTGCCGCGGCGTACCGACGCCTCGCCGGCCGGATGGTGCCGGGCATCGCCGACACCCAGTGCGGGTTCAAGGTGTTCCGCGGCGCGTTGGCCCGCCGGGCCGCGCAGCTCCTCGAGACCACCGGCTTCTCCTTCGACGTCGAGCTGCTGATGCGCCTGCGCGCCCTCGGCGCCGACGTGCGGGAGATTCCCGTGACCTGGACCGACGTGCCCGGATCGACGTTCGTGCCCTCGCGCCACGGTGCGGCGGCCTTCGCCGAGCTGGCCCGGATCGCCTGGCGTTGCCGGGCCCTCGAGCGGCCGACCCCCGCCCCGGCCGCTCCCGTGCTGCTTGCCGGGAGCCAGGCATGAGGAGCCTCGAGGGGAAGCGCGTCGTCGTCGTCAACTGGCGCGACCTCGACCACACCCTGGCCGGCGGCGCGGAGATCTACGCCTGGCAGTTCGCCCGCGCCCTGCGGGAGGCGGGCGCGCAGGTGCACTTCGTGACCGCCCGCGACGAGGGCCAGGTGGCCCGCGAGGTGCGGGACGGGATCGACGTGCGGCGCGGAGGCGGAGCGCTGACCTTCTACCTGTTCGCGCTGACCTGGCTGCTGCGCCACCGGCGCCGGATCGACGCCGTGATCGACCCGGCCTGCGGGCTGCCGTCGTTCTCGCCGCTGGTGCTGCGCCGCGGCACACCGGCCCTGCTGATCGTGCACCACGTGCACCAGGCACAGTTCGCCGTCCACTTCCCGGCTCCGGTGGCAGCCTTCGGTCGCTGGATGGAGCGGGTCGCGATGCGCCGCGTCTACCGCCACCACGTCACCGCGGCGGTGTCCGCGTCGACTGTGGCCGAGATGCGCGAGCAGCTCGGTTGGACCGGCGACATCCGGATCCTCGAGAACGGTGCGGACCTGCCGCCACGCGAGTTCGTCGACGGCGTCACCAAGGACCCCGACCGGGTCGTGGTCCTGGGCAGGCTGGTCACCCACAAGCGGGTCGACCTGGCCCTCGAGGCGGTGCGCATCGCGCAGGACCGCGCCGAGCTCGCCGGCCGCCGGATCCGGGTCGACGTCATCGGCCGCGGCCCTGAGGCCGACCGGCTGGTCGCCCGGGCCGCCGAGCTCGGGCTGGCTGATCAGGTGACCTTCCACGGCTTCCTGCCCGGCGCCGACAAGGACGCCCTCCTCGCGCGCGCCGCGGTCCACGTGTGCGCCTCCGACGCGGAGGGCTGGGGCCAGGCGGTCGTCGACGCCGCGGCCCACGGTGTCCCTACCGTGGCCCGCGACGTCCCCGGACTGCGCGACTCGATCCGGCCGGGGGAGAGCGGTTGGCTGGTCCCCGACAGCGCGGACTCCGCCACCGTCGTCGGCCGGCTCGCCGAGGCACTGACCGGTGCGCTGGTCGATGCCGCCGACGCCCAGAGCCGGGCACTGCGCGCCGAGGTGTGCGTGGCCTGGGCCCACAAGTTCGACTGGTCGCAGATGCGTCTCCAGGCGACCGACCTGACCATCCAGCTCCTCGGGCACGCGTCCACGCTGCCCGATCGTCATCACCCACGCGACGCTCGCGTGGCCGTCTGAGAGGCTCGCCCATGCGCAGCAAGCTCGCCGCCGTGTCCGTCGGACTCGGTGTCTTCCTGATCGTGGCGGCCGCCCTGGTCCGCTTCTACGCCTACCCGGTCCTCGCCAACGTGCCGCCCGACTACGAGGGCACCACCAAGCTGCAGGCCAAGGACGCGCAGATCTTCAACTCCAAGCCCGAGGTGCTGGCCCCCGAGACCTGGGACCTCGACATCACCTCGGTGACCATCGCCGACAGCGGCGTCGAGGCGCCTGGCGACACCGTGGTGTGGGTGAACTCGACCACCGTGAACCGTGTCGGTGGCGAGATCTTCCAGCAGACCCGCGAGCGCGCGCCGTTCGACGGCAAGACGGGGGCGGCTGTCGACTGTGCGAAGTGCGGATCGTGGGAGGAGGTCGCCCGCGCCGACGACTTCACGAAGATCGAGCGGGTCGACGTCAAGCGCAAGGGGCTGATCTACAAGTTCCCCTTCGGCACCGAGAAGAAGGACTACCCGCTCTGGGACGGCACGCTCGGCAAGGCTGTCGACGCGAAGTTCGAGGGCGAGGAGAAGATCGACGGCCTCAGCGTCTACAAGTTCGTCCAGACGATCCCCGACACGATGGTCGAGACCCGCGAGGTGCCGGGCTCGGTCTTCGGCTCCACCGAGGCCGGCAACGTCACGGCTGAGATGTGGTACCAGATGACCCGGACCTTCTACGTCGAGCCTGAGACCGGATCGCCCGTCAACCGGGTGGAGAACCGGGTGCAGGAGCTGCGCTACGACGGCGTCAGCGTGCCTGCCTTCACCGGCACGGTCCAGTACACGAAGGCTCAGGTCGACGACCTGGTCAGCGACGCGAAGTCGAACAGCACCCTGCTCGGCGGCATGAAGCTGTTGTTCCCCGTGCTGCTCCTGCTGCTCGGCGCCGGCCTGGTGGCCGCCGGACTGGTCCTCGGTCGGGCAGCCCGCCGCGAGCGTGCCGGCCACCGTCGCGATGAGGCGCTCATCGACGCCTGATCCTCACGGCTCCTCTGCGAGGAGGGAGACGACGGCCTCGAGCAGCTGCTCGAGGCCGTTGTCGTTCCACTGGGCGGCTCGGGCCCGCAGGGTCAGGACCGTGCGGCCGCGATGTCCGACGGCGCCGAGCGAGATCCCGCTGCCGCCCGCGGTCACCGGGTGGAAGGCGAGCCGGTCCAGGTGCGGAGCCGTGACGTCGCCGAGATGGGAGACCAACAGGGTGGATCCCAGGCGGGGAGCGAGCAGGCGCAGGCCCACCGAGGCCATGCCCGCGGTCAGCCGCGACCAGGGGCGCTCACCCGCCGGTGTCGGCGGCGTCACCACGGGAGCCGTGCGCAGCGCTTGACCCACCTCCGCGAGATCGAGCCTCTCGACGTCGCGCAGCCGCAGCAGCACGCTGTGGTCGCCGAGCTGCTGGCCGTCGCCGGCTGTCTGCTGGCCGCGCACGGCGCCGACGGCGATGGCCACGTGTCGGGCGTTCCGGCCCTGGACGGCCTCGTGCCGGACCACCGCCCGCGCGGCGGCGTGGACGAGCCGAGCGGCCCGGACCGTGCCGGCCAGCTCGGCCTCGACGAGCGCGTCTCCGGCGCGCGGGCCGGACACGGTCGGGGGAGTCACGCCCGCGGGCGGGTGGAACGCCACCTCGCCGAGGCGGCGAGCCACCGTCGCCGCGAGGCCACCGGTCGTCGCGCGGTCGCCGACTCCGCGGGCCGTCGACGTCGCGGGGCCCAGTCCGAGGCGCTCGAGGACGACCAGCAGGCCGAGACCGTCGACGACACTGTGATGCGCCGAGAGGACGACGTCGCGGCCGTGGACACCGACCAGGAGCGGTTCGGGGGACGACCCCGCCAAGGCCTCCCGGAGCTGGCCGAGGGTCGGTGCAGTGAGCGGGGGACGCGACGTCCAGCCCTCGGAGCGGGTCAGCGCAGCGAGCCGGCCGGCGAGCTCGACGGTCGGGACCGCCTCGCCCAGCGACGCCGTCAGCAGGATCCGCCAGCCGATCCGGCGATCGGCGACCCAGGCCCGGTCGGCCGGTCGGCTCATGGCTTGTGGGCGAGGACCACCAGGCTGACGCCGGGCAGCCGCTTGACCGGGAGCGCCCGCTCGACGGCGAGGGCGGCGCGCAGGCCGGCGTTGAGCACGGGGTGCACCTCCTCCATCTCGCTCTCGGCGGCGTGCTTGTTGCGGCGGCGCGCGCGGACCACCGGGCGGAGCAGCACGTTCCACGACGAGAGGTCGTCGATGACGAGCCCGGCGCCCGTCACCAGGTCGGCGAGCTGCTGCTTCTCGTAGCGCCGGACGTGCCCCAGCGCGACGTCGTGGCCGCTCCACAGCGCCATGCCCGCCGGAACCGCCACCAGGGCGCGCCCTCCCGGGCGCAGCACGCGGGCGGTCTCACGAGCCACCGCGTGGTCGTCGTCGATGTGCTCCCAGGCGTCGGTCGACATCACCAGGTCGACGGATTCGTCGGCGACCGGCAGGTGCCGGCCGTCGCCCTGGACCACCGGGATGCCGCGGGCGGCGGCGATGTCGGCGCCCGTGTCGGTGTACTCGACGCCGACCGCCTGCCAGCCCAGCTCCCGGAGCACCGCGGTGTTGCCGCCCATGCCGCAGCCCACGTCGATCGCGCGACCCGTGGGCCAGGGCCGGACGGTACGGCGCACGAGGGCCCGGCGGGCGGCGTACCACCAGTGCCGGTGCTCGAGCGCGGCCGACTTGGCGATCTCCTCCGCATCCACGAGACCACCCTAGTGACAGCGACCCCGCGGGCCGAGGCCCGCGGGGTCGTGTCGTCACGCCTGTCGATCAGCCGTGTCGGCTGGGGTCGTGCTTGCTGCGGACCTCCTGGCCGTCCCGGCCACCGCCCCAGTCGGTGTCGGCGACCGTCGGGTCGCTCTTGCGCTTCTTGAACCGCTTGTTCTTCGCGCCGGTGACCTCGTCGTAGTCGCTCAGCCCGTCACCGTCGGTGTCCTTGCGGGTCGGGTCGGTCATCCGGACCTTGATCTTGTACGGACCGCCGTTCGCCTTGGAGCGGACGATCCGCTGCCCGATCTTGATGCCCTTGACCTCCTGGAGGTCGGTGAGCAGGTCGCCGTCGGTGTCCTGCAGGCAGGGGTTGGTGCGCACCAGGCCGATGGTCCGCTTCTTCCTCGGCTTGCCGGCGGTGGCGGAGTACGTCTGCGCGAGGTCGGTGCCGTTGACCTCCTTGCCGTCGCTCAGACCGTCACCGTCGGTGTCGGGGCGGCGCGGGTCGGTCGGCCCGTGGACGCCCGAGGCGGTGACGCAGCCGGTCGCCCCCGACAGCTCCTGGCCGTCCGTGAGGCCGTCGTCGTCGGTGTCGGCGTCCTTGGGGTCGGTCCCGTGCTGGGCCTCGTCGCTGTCCGGGATGCCGTCGCCGTCGGTGTCGGCCCCGGCGCCGGTGCCCGGACCGGGGGCGTCGGTGGTGAAGGTGACGGTGTCGTCGGTGCCGGCGCCGTTGGCGTCGCCGTCGACGGTCACGGTGTGGCTGCCGTCGGCGAGGTCGGTGGTCGGGGTGTGGGTCCAGTGGCCGGTGTTGTCGACGGGGACCTGGACCGGGGTGCCGCCGTCGATGACCAGGGTCACCGTGGAGCCCGGCTGGGCGGTGCCGCTGATGGTCGGGGTGGCATCGGCGACGGTGGTGCCCGTGCCGGGCGCGGTGATCACCGTGGCGTCGATCACGACGACGGTGTCGTCGAGCGGGTCGAGCGGGTCGGTGCCGTGGTCGACCTCGTCGCCGTCATTCACGCTGCCGCCGTCGGTGTCGGCCTCGTTGGGGTCGGTGGCGTGGGCGGCCTCCTCGCCGTCCAGCAGGCCGTCGTCGTCGGAGTCCGGGTCGGTCGGGTTCGTCGGAGCACCGTCGAACTCGTTGCCCGCGCCGCTGATCTCCTCGCCGTCGTCCAGCCCGTCGTCGTCGGTGTCGGCGTCGTTCGGGTCGGTGCCGTGCTGGGCCTCGTCGCTGTCCGGGATGCCGTCGCCGTCGGTGTCGGTGCTGGCCGCGCCGGTGTCGATGGTGAAGGTGACGGTGTCGTCGGTCCCGGCGCCGTTGGCGTCGCCGTCGACGCTCACGGTGTGGCTGCCGTCGGCGAGGTCGGTGGTCGGGGTGTGGGTCCAGTGGCCGGTGTTGTCGACGGGGACCTGGACCGGGGTGCCGCCGTCGATGACCAGGGTCACCGTGGAGCCCGGCTGGGCGGTGCCGGTGATGGTCGGGGTGGCGTCGGTGAGGGTGGCGCCGGTGGTGGGCGCGGTGATCACGCTGGCAGCCGGGGTGGCGCACTCCACGCCGCCCGCCGGGGCGGTGGCCGTGACGCCCATCTGGCCGACGCCGAGGTGGAGGTCCACGATGTCGGTGGTGAACGGCGCGATGCCGGTGCTGACGTTCAGGTCCACGCCGAGCACCGCACCCAGGTCGAGGGACGCCGTACGGGTGGCCGGGTCGATGGTCGCCGTCGGCTGGAACAGCGCGAGGTTGAGCGACACGTTCACCAGCGCGAGCGGGACGTTGATCGGCACCGAGGCGCCGTCGGAGGTCAGGTCGGCGAACTTGAGGCCGGCGACGAAGACCTGTGCCGTCGGGTTGCTCGAGGAGACGGTCGGCGGGTTCACGCCGTCGGACTCGGCGGTGATGACGACCGGGCTCGCGACCTTGATGGTCACCAGGCCGCCCAGCAGGTGGACCGGCGCGACGTCCAGCACCGCGGTCGAGCGTACGGCGTCGCCGGCGCCGGCGACGTCGACCAGCTCGGTCCTCGTCTCCCCGACGTTGGCGACCGGGAGCCCGGGGACGCCCAGCAGGGAGACGCCGGCGGTGTCGGTGCGCGAGGTGCCGAGGACCCGGCTGCCCCCGACGAGAGCCGGGCAGGATCCGTCGGAGACGTAGTCGGCGCTGACGTCACCGTGGAGCAGTCCGACGTCGGCGATCGGGCCGAGCGGGACGTCCAGCAGCTCCTTCTGGGCCGGGTCGGCCGGCGGCGGGGCGATGGCCTCGGTCGAGTCGGTGGTGATCGTCGGGTTGTTCGACAAGAGCTGCACGTCGACGTTGGAGCTCTCGGCGTGGACCCGGGCGGCGGCCGGCACGGCCTGTCCGCCCTCGGGGTCCTCGAGCCCGCCGTTGCTGTCGACCTGCACCTGGGAGTGGCCGACGTAGACGTTGGCCAACGGGTTGCCGACCAGGTCGGACTGCAGGCTGACGAGGTCCGCGTGGGCGTCGGCCGCGTACCGGGCGGGAAGCGGTGCTGCCTGAACGGAGGTCGGGGGGAGGACCACAGCGAAGGCCGCTGCGGTCGTCACCGCTGTTCCGAGAAGGGCAGTCCGCACGTGACGCCCGCGAGTGGCGGGGATGTGAGACATGAGTGCTCCTGTTGATCGATGGCATGCCGGGGCAGCGCCGTGCACAAGAGCGCGAGTCCCTCACCCGCGGCTGCTCCCTCCGAAGGGGCTCAACGAGGAGGATCCGTGGTGGTCCCGCGAGTTTGGTGTGGGCTTCACCACTACGGTGTCGGGTCGAGGTCCGCGCCGAAGATCGCGGTCCCGGGCGTGAGCCGGCCGCGGATCCCGGACCAGCCGCCCCACAGCCGCTCGTGGCCCTCGGGCCACTCCGGCTCCAGGAGCGTGGTCAGCCGGAAGCCGGCGTCCGCCAGCAACGCGACCCAGTCGCCGAGCGTGCGGTGGTGCTCGACGTACGACGTCGCGCCGGTCTCGTCGTCGACCTCGACGTAGGGCGTGCGGTCCCAGTACGACTGGGTGGCGGTCAGCCCCTCCTCACCGGGGTCGTCGGGGAACATCCAGCGCGTCGGGTGGGTGATCGAGAACGCGAACCGGCCGCCCGGCCGCAGCACCCGGGCGGCCTCGGTCACCGCGAGGTCGATGTCGGCCACGAACTGCAGCGCGCCGAACGAGGAGAACACGACGTCGAAGCTGGCGTCGGCGAAGGGGAGCGCGGTGGCAGTGGCCAGGACGCTGGGGACCACGACGCCGGTCGCGTCGTCGATGCGCCGGGAGTGCTGCAGCTGCCGGTGGGAGAGGTCGAGGCCGATCGCACGCCCACCCCGGCTGCGCACCCAGCGCGAGCACTGCCCGGCGCCGGAGCCGACCTCGAGCACGTCGCGGTCGCGCACGTCGCCGAGGACTCCGGCCGCCTCCTCGCTCAGTCCCTCGGGGCCCCAGACGAAGCCGAGGTCGCCGAGGAAGCCGCCGTGGGTGGCCTGGTACTCGTCGGCGTACCGGTCCCAGTCGGCGCCGTTCGCACGCCGCGACTCGCGCTCGTCGGCCGGTCGCCGGTGGGCGGTGACGGGGGGATGCGGCCATGCCGCGGCGTCGTTGTCGTCCTGCTGCACGTCCTGCGCGTCCTGCACGTTTGCCGAGGATAGTCGTCGCCGGTTGGACTCCGGCAGCGGGCCGCGCGTACTCTGGAACGTCTGTGTTCTCGCCTGCCCCTTGGGCGGCGCAGCCACAGCCGCATCATCCCGACGACATCTGCCCACTTCAAGGACTGACCGACTACATGACGAGCACCCTCTCGACCCCGCTTGCGAGCTACGACGACAACGCGCCCCAGGTCGCGGTCAACGACATCGGCTCGGAGGCGGACTTCCTGGCCGCCATCGACGCGACCATCAAGTACTTCAACGACGGCGACATCGTCGACGGCACCATCGTCAAGGTGGACCGCGACGAGGTCCTGCTCGACATCGGCTACAAGACCGAGGGCGTCATCCCCTCGCGCGAGCTGTCGATCAAGCACGACGTCGACCCGTCCGAGGTCGTCCAGGTGGGCGACAAGGTCGAGGCCCTGGTCCTCCAGAAGGAGGACAAGGAGGGTCGCCTGATCCTGTCCAAGAAGCGCGCGCAGTACGAGCGCGCCTGGGGCACGATCGAGGAGATCAAGGAGGCCGACGGCGTCGTCGAGGGCACCGTCATCGAGGTCGTCAAGGGCGGTCTCATCATCGACATCGGCCTGCGCGGCTTCCTGCCGGCGTCCCTGGTCGAGATGCGCCGGGTCCGCGACCTGCAGCCGTACGTCGGCCAGACGCTCGAGGCCAAGATCATCGAGCTCGACAAGAACCGCAACAACGTGGTCCTCTCGCGCCGTGCCTGGCTCGAGCAGACCCAGTCCGAGGTGCGCCACGGCTTCCTCACCCAGCTCCAGAAGGGCCAGATCCGCAAGGGTGTCGTGTCCTCGATCGTCAACTTCGGTGCGTTCGTGGACCTCGGCGGCGTCGACGGTCTCGTCCACGTCTCGGAGCTGTCCTGGAAGCACATCGACCACCCGTCCGAGGTCGTCACCGTGGGCGACGAGGTCACCGTCGAGGTCCTCGACGTCGACATGGAGCGCGAGCGCGTCTCCCTGTCGCTGAAGGCGACCCAGGAGGACCCGTGGCAGCACTTCGCCCGGACCCACCAGATCGGTCAGATCGTCCCCGGCAAGGTCACCAAGCTGGTTCCCTTCGGCTCGTTCGTGCGGGTCGAGGAGGGCATCGAGGGCCTGGTCCACATCTCCGAGCTGGCCGAGCGCCACGTCGAGATCCCGGAGCAGGTCGTCCAGGTCAACGACGACGTCATGGTCAAGATCATCGACATCGACCTCGAGCGTCGCCGGATCTCCCTCTCGCTCAAGCAGGCCAACGAGACCGCTGCCGCGGCGGACGTCGAGGAGTTCGACCCGACGCTGTACGGCATGGAGGCCACGTACGACGACCAGGGCAACTACATCTACCCCGAGGGCTTCGACCCGGAGACGGGCGAGTGGCTCGAGGGCTTCGACGAGCAGCGTGCGAAGTGGGAGGAGCAGTACGCCAAGGCGCACGCTCGCTGGGAGGCCCACGTCAAGCAGCAGGCCGACGCCAAGCAGGCCGAGATCGAGGCCGGCGAGTCCAGCTCCTACTCCTCGGCCCCGGCCGAGGACAACGGCGGCTCGCTCGCGTCCGACGAGGCGCTGCAGGCGCTTCGCGAGAAGCTGACCGGCGGCAACTGATCGCCTGTCGCGACTCGATCGCAGCAACCACGAAGGCCCCCACCGTACGGTCGGGGCCTTCGGGCTTCTCAGGAGGGTTGACGGCTGGGTCTGCGCGGGCGGTGGGCCGCCGCGCGGTCGGCGTCGGCGCCGTGGTCGGCGTCGAGGCTGTCGCGGTGGGTCCAGGCGGTGAGGACGCCGAGGCCCACGAGGAGCAGGAGGAGGAAGAGTGCGCTGACCATGGCAGAAATCATGCTTTCACGCTGATCCTGCCACCAGTGGCAGAGAAGTCGGTGTTCGTTGATTTTCTGCCATACCCCTGCGACAGTGGTCGCGTGCTGACCAACGTGGCCGTGATCGCCTTCGACGGCGTCGCTCCCTTCGAGCTGGGCATCCTGTGCGAGGCCTTCGGGATCGACCGGACCGACGACGGGGTGCCGGCGATCGACTTCGCCGTGTGCGCTGAGGACGACCGGCCGATGCGCACCTCGATGGGCTTCACGCTGCAGGCCGCGCACGGCCTCGACCGGGTCGCCGAGGCCGACCTGGTGGCCATTCCGGCCATCAAGGGCGGGATGGCCTCCGACGCGGTCGTCGACGCGATCCGGGCGGCCGCCGCGCGCGGCGCCCGGCTGATGTCGGTGTGCAGCGGGTCGTTCGTGCTCGGCCAGGCCGGGCTGCTCGACGGTCGCGAGTGCACGACGCACTGGATGCACACCGAGCGGCTGCAGCGGGAGTACCCGCTCGCCAAGGTCGTTCCCGAGGTGCTCTACGTCGACGCCGGCCAGGTCGTCACCGGCGCCGGCAGCGCGGCCGGCCTCGACGCGGCCCTGCACATCTGGCGCCAGGAGTACGGCGCCGCCGTGGCCAACACCATCGCGCGCCGGGCGGTCGTGCCGCCGTACCGCGACGGGGGACAGGCGCAGTACATCGCCCGCGCCGTGCCCGACTGCGACGCCGACACGCTGCGCCCCCTGCTCACCTGGATCCTGGAGAACCTCGCCGAGGACCACTCCGTGGAGGCGCTCGCCAAGCGCGCACTGATGTCGCCGCGCACTTTCGCCCGCCGGTTCCGCGACGAGACCGGGACCACGCCGCACCACTGGGTCACCCGGCAGCGGGTCAACGCCGCCGAGGAGCTGCTCGAGCGCACGGAGCAGCCAATCGAGTGGATCGCCGGCGAGGTCGGGTTCGGCAACGCCGCGACCCTGCGCCACCACTTCGTCCGGGTGCGCGGGGTCAGCCCGCAGAGCTACCGCCGCCAGTTCGCCTGCTGAGCGGGGACGACGTGCTGCTCCACGACCTGCTCGACGAGCCTGCCCTCGGACTCGAGGTGCTGGTCCGCGGCGCGCCCGACCGCCCGGTGCGCTGGGTGCACAGCATCGAGGTCGCCGACCCGGGGGAGTTCCTGCGCGGCGGCGAGGTCGTGCTGACCACCGGTGCCTGGCAGCGCGTCGGCCAGAACCCCGCGGCCTGGGTCGAGGAGGTCGCGGCGGCCGGCGCGATCGCGATCGGCTTCGGCCGGCTGGTCGACGGCGACGAGCCGCCCGCCGACCTCGTCACGGCCGCCGCCGAGCACGCGCTGACCTGTTTCGTGGTCCCCGTCTCCGTGCCCTTCGTCGCGCTCGCGGAGGCCTTCGTCGCCGCCAAGCGGGTCGAGTGGGAGGCGCCGCTGCGCCGTCAGCTCGAGCACCACGGCGCCATCGTGGCCGCCCTGCGGGCCGAGCGGGGCGTCGACTCGGTGCTGCGGGTGCTGCGCCGGCGACTCGGTCTCGAGGTCGCCGTCGTCGCCGGGACGACGACCCACGGTCCGGTCCCCGAGAACGGCTGCCCGGTCACCCTGATCGGCGAGGGCCTCGCCGACGCCTCCCTGGTCCTGCCGCGTCCGCTCGCCGAGCTCGACGTCGACGTGCAGGCCGCGGTCTCCAGCGCGATGCCCTTCCTCGCGCTCGAGCTCGAGCGGGAACGCGCCCTGCGCGCCACCGAGCAGCGCTACGCCCGGGAGGTCGTCGAGTGGATCGCCACCGGCGTGCCGGCCGCGGCGGTGACCGCGCGCCTCGAGCTGCTCGGCGTCCCCGTCGACCGCACGCTGCGCTGCCTGGTGGTCCGCGGCGCGGCTCCCGAGGCGGTCGCGGCCGGGCTGGCGCCGTACCTGGTCGTGGAGCGGGCCGACGACGTGGTCTGCCTCGTGGCGGAGGACGTCGCCCGGGTCCCGGTCACGGGGTACGTCGGCGTCGGGCAGGCTGCCGAGGTCGCCGAGCTGCGGGTGAGCCTGCTGCAGGCCAGGCACGCCGCCGACGCGCTGGTCGCCCGCGGCGTCGAGGGCTGGCTGACCCACGAGGAGCTCGCCAGCCCGGCGGTGCTGCTCGCCGCCCAGGACCCGGCGGTGCTGCAGGCGCTCGCGCGCACCGTGCTCGGCGGCGTGCTCGACAGTGACCGGGACCGGGGGACCGAGCTGGTCGCGAGCCTGCGCGCGTTCCTCGACGGGGGCGGGCGCTGGCAGGAGACGGCCGACGCGCTGCACGTGCACATCAACACGCTGCGACATCGGATGAAGCGGGTCGAGGAGCTGACCGGCCGCTCCCTGGCCTCGACCGCCGACCGCGTCGACCTGTTCCTCGCGCTGCGCGCCCTGCCCTGACCTGGAGGATCCTCCCATCCCCCTCGTCGAGGTTGGAGGATCCGCCCCTCGCTTTCGGGCGGGGCGTCCCTCAGTCTGGGCAGAGTCGGATTCCCCCCACCCGCCCGGGAGGCGCAGCATGACCGTCGGACCCGTCGACGCAACCCAGGTCCCGCGCTACGCGGGCGACACCACCTTCGCCCGCCTGCCGCGGCTGAGCGACGTCGAGGACGCCGACACGCTGGTGTGGGGCGTGCCCTTCGACGGCGGCGTCTCCTACCGGCCCGGCGCCCGCTTCGGCCCGAACCACATCCGCCAGTCCTCGCGCCTGCTGCGCCCGTACAACCCGGCCAACGACACCGAGCCGTTCAACCGTGCCCAGGTCGCCGACGCCGGTGACCTCGGTGTCAACCCGTTCTCCCTCGACGAGGCCATCGCCTCCATCGAGGCGGGCGCCCGCGAGCTGTCCGGCACCTCCCGGACGCTGCTCACCATCGGCGGCGACCACACCGTCGCGCTGCCGCTGCTGCGGGTCCAGGCGGAGCGGCACGGGCCGATCGCGGTCCTCCACTTCGACGCGCACCTCGACACCTGGGACACCTACTTCGGTGCGCCGTACACCCACGGGACGCCGTTCCGCCGCGCGTCCGAGGAGGGCCTGGTCGACTTCACCCACGCGATGCACGTGGGCATCCGCGGGCCGCTCTACAGCAAGCTCGACCTCGACGAGTCCGAGGCCCTCGGCTTCTCCGCCGTCCACGCCCGCGACTTCGTGCGCTCGCCCATCGACGACATCGTCAACCGGATGCGTGAGCGCCTCGGCGACCGCCCCGTCTACGTGTCCTTGGACATCGACGTCCTCGACCCGGCCTTCGCGCCCGGCACCGGCACCCCCGAGGCCGGCGGTCTCTCGAGCGCCCAGCTGCTCGAGGTGCTCCGCGGTCTCGAGGGTCTCAACGTCGTCGGCGCCGACATCGTTGAGGTCTCGCCGGCCTACGACCACGCCGAGATCACCGGCATCGCCGCCGCGCACGTGGCGTACGAGCTGTTGTCGGTGCTGCCGGGCAAGCCCGCCTAGTCAGCCTCGTCGCCACGAACGTCGGGCGGCATCCGGTCCGAGACCGGGATCCCGACCGGCGACGTGCGTCGTGCGCGCATCCGGCGCTGGGCGTCGAGCTCAGCAGGCAGGTCGCTGGTGCTGTTGGCGTCCGCGCCGATCAGCCAGACCAGACCGCGCCCCTCGTCGAGCACCAGGGCGATCGCGTACGTCCTGCTCCCCGACGCCCGGTCCTGCGCCCAGTCGACCACCTGGAGCAGGTCGGCGCCCGTGACGTCGTAGGTGGCGGTCGCGGCCGGGGTGGCGACGTCCTCGGTCGACCCGGCGTCTTGGAGGTAGACCCGGAACACCGGGCTGTCGTACTCCCAGCCAGTGGTGCGCTCGTCCACCTCGGTGATCTGCGGGTCTGCCATCGGACCAGTGTCGCGGCCAGGCTGTGGAGCACGCACGGCATTGGTGTCGGCCCCCTCGATGTCTTGTCGGCATGGTCACCGATCGGGCGGAGGCGGGACTGGAGGGTCTGCCGGCAGCGGGGGTTCTCGACGTCGTCGAGGCCGCCCATGCGCCGAGTGGCAGGCGATGAAGCTCGTGCTCGACCTGGTCGCCTGATCGGCGACCAGGCCGAGCCTCAGCGGTTCACCAGGTGCGGGCCCACACGGCGTACTCGGCGGCCCGGAGCCGGTCGAGCGCGGCCGTGGAGAGCGGCTCGGCGGCGTCGATGACGACGTAGCCGAGGCCGTCCTTGGTGGAGAGCAGCTGGAGGACGACGTTGTCGCCGGCCTCGGCGAAGGTGGCGTTGAGGTCCGCCAGGACGCCGGGGACGTTGTGGTGGAGCAGGCCGAGGCGGTGGCCCGCCGGCAGCTCCGGGGGCTGGACGACGGGCAGGTTGACCGAGAGCGCCGTGCTTCCCTCGAGCGCGAACCGGGCGAGCTTCTCGGCCACGAACCAGCCGATCTCCTCCTGCGCCTCCTGGGTGGAGCCTCCGATGTGGGGGGTCAGGATGACGTTGTCGAGGCCGCGGAGCACCGAGTCGAAGGGGTCGCCCTGCGCCTTGGGCTCGGCGGGGAAGACGTCGACGGCGGCGCCGGCGATGTGGCCGGAGACCAGGTGGTCGCGCAGGGCCTCGTAGTCGACGACCATGCCGCGCGAGGCGTTGATGAACAGCGCCCGCCGCTTCATCTGCGCGAACTCGGCGGCACCGAAGAAGCCCGCGTTCCCGGGGCGTCCGTCGACGTGGAGGCTGACCACGTCGGAGACCTCGAGCAGCTCGCGCAGCGTGCGCAGGCGGCGGGCGGTGCCGTGGGCCGGGCGGTCCGCGGTGTCGTAGAAGACGACGTTGAAGCCGAGGGCCTCGGCGACGGTCGAGAGCTGGGTGCCGATGTTGCCGTACCCGACGATCCCGAGGGTGCGGCCCCGCACCTCGTGGCTGCCCTTGGCCGACTTGTCCCACACGCCCTCGTGCATGCGCTGGGTCTTCTCGGGCAGGCGCCGGGCCAGCGCGATGATCTCGGCGATGACCAGCTCGACGACGCTGCGGGTGTTGGAGTACGGCGCGTTGAAGACGGCGACGCCCTTGGCGGCAGCGGTCTTGAGGTCGACCTGGTTGGTGCCGATGCAGAAGCAGCCGACGGCGACGAGGTCGGACGCGGCGTCGAGGACCTTCGCGGTCACGTTCGTGTTGGACCGGACACCGAGCAGGTGGACGCCCGGCAGCGCCTCGATCAGCTCGTCCTCGGACAGGGAGCCCGAACGCAGCTCCACCTCGTAGCCCCGGGCCTCCAGGGTCTCGACGGCGGCCGGGTGGATGTTCTCGAGCAGCAGAGCCTTCACAGCAGAACCTTACGGCTCCTGGGCGGGCCTTCCCGCACCGGCGGCCAGGCGTGGACACGCCCGGGCGACGCGACCGCGCACGGATGTCTGGAGCGGTCTCGATCTGCTCGTCGGCTCCCGTTACGAAATGCCGCCGGACGTGCTTTCGTTGATCCATGACGCGCACCGTCAAGGTCGACTACCTGGTGGTCGGGGCCGGCGCGATGGGGATGGCGTTCACCGACGCCCTCATCGACCACGCCGACGTGCGGGTGGGCCTGGTCGAGCGCCGTCACGGCGTCAGCGGGCACTGGCTCGAGGCGTACCCGTTCGTGCGTCTGCACCAGGCCTCCGCGTTCTACGGCGTCGCCTCGACCCTCCTCGGTGGCGGTCAGCTCCAGCGGCACGGGCCCGAGGTGGGCCTGCAGGAGCGGGCCACGCAGGCGGAGGTCTGCGCCTACTACGCCCGGGTCCTCGACCGGATGGTCGAGTCCGGCCGGGTCGAGCTCTTCGCGAACAGCCAGTACGTCGGCGAGCGCACGGTGGTCTCGCTGATCTCGGGGGAGCGGTTCGCCGTGCCGGAGCGGTGCCGTGTCGTCGACGCGCGCTACCTCGCGCCCAGCATCCCGGCGGAGAAGCCGCCCCCGTTCGAGGTCTCCGACGGCGTCCGGGTGCTGCCCGTCAACGCCCTCGCCCGTCTGGAGGAGCCGCCGAGCCAGTACGTCGTCGTCGGGTCGGGCAAGACCGCCACCGATGCCTGCATCTGGCTGCTCTCGCGAGGCGTGGATCCCGACGCGATCTGCTGGGTGCGGCCCCGCGATCCCTGGATGATGAACCGGGCGGTGGTCCAGCCGAAGCCCGAGGTCTTCGTGGCCATGGCTGCCGACGTGATGCAGACGGCCGCGCGCGCGTCCTCGGTCGAGGAGCTGTTCCTCGGCCTCGAGGACGCCGGTGTGATGCTGCGCATCGACCGCACCGTGCTGCCGACGATGGCCAAGGCGCCCACCCTCGCCACCTGGGAGCTCGACCAGCTGCGCACCCTCGAGAACGTCGTGCGCCGCGGCCACGTCGCGTCGGTGCGGCCGGGCGTGCTCACGTTCGCCGACGCGACGGTGGGTGTCGCGCCGGACGCCGTCGTCGTGCACTGCGCGGCGGACGGCCTGAAGTACCCGCCGCAGGTGTCGGTCTGGCAGCCAGGGACGATCACCCTGCAGGCGATCCGGGCCGGCTTCCCCTGCTTCGGCGCGGCGTTGACCGGGTACGTCGAGGCCACCCGCCACGACGACGCCGAGAAGAACCGGCTGTGTCCGCCCACGCCCTACGGCAACTCGATGGTGGAGTGGGCCCGGATGAACGTCCTGGGCACCCGCGCCGCGATGACGTTCTCGGCCGAGCCCGACATCAAGGAGTGGGCCGACCGGGCCGCGATCAACCCCGCCCGGATCCCGCCCGGGCACCCCGGCTCCGCCGAGCTGGACGCCGGTCTCGAACGGCTGGCGGCGTCCACCCGGGCCGGCGTGGCGAGGCTCGCGGAGCTGACCGGGGCCTCCGGCTGACTCCGGCGTGCGCCCGAAGCAGGGCCGATCAGGAGCTGGCCGCGTCGACGATGGCCTGGAGACGGCGCAGGTGGGCGCCGGGCCAGTAGATCTTGCCGCACGCCGTGCAGCGGCGGAACGTCGAGTAGCAACGTCGGGTCCCTGGCGGGATCTGTGCCTCCACCTCGCTCTTCGGTGCGTCGCGGAGCTCGCCGTTGCAGGCCGGGCACCTCGTCCACGGGCGCAGCGGAGGCGCGAACCGCGCGAGGAACTCGCGTAGCTGGTCGTCCGGCTCCTGGTGGTTGACGTGGGCACCCCACCGCAGGGCGCGACGGTGGAGCAGGCCGCGGTCCCGGGTGAGCAGGACCCGTTGCTCGCTCGAGGACCTCGCGAGCAGCTCGTCGTCCGAGGCGTCGGTCTCGTAGGCCGTGTCGAGGCCGAGCACGCGGAGCCGTCGCGCCAGGGTGCCCAGGTGGACGTCGAGCACGAACCGGGGTGGTGAGGTCGGCGTGGTCTGCGGCCAGGTCGGCTCGACCACCTCGATCCGGTCGCCGGGCTGCGGCCGGTAGTGCAGGTCGACCGGCTCGCCGCCCACGAACAGTCCGCCGACCTCCGTCTTCGGTACGCCCGCGGCGGCCAGGAGATGTCCGAGTGTCGACGTGCGGTCGGCAGGAAAGGTCGGACCCGCGCCGCGCTTCCCGGCGGGGAGGAAGGAGCGCAGCCCCGGAGGCAGGGCCAGGCTCACCCAGCGATCCGACTCCATGGCCCCATGGTGCCGCGGACGAAGGACATGCGGGACCGCCCCTCGCCATCGGCACGGTGAGGGGCGGTCCCGGAGCTGAACCTCGTGACTGACTCAGCTCCAGTCGACGCTGTAGTAGCGCGTCTCCTGGTACTCGCGGATGCCCTCGTGGGCGCCCTCGCGGCCGATGCCGCTCTGCTTGACCCCGCCGAACGGCGCGGAGGGGTCGGAGACGATGCCGCGGTTGATGCCGACCATGCCGGCGTCGATCCGCTCGGCGAGGCGCAGCGCGTCCTGGAGGCGGCCGGCGTACACGTACGCCGCGAGGCCGAACTCGGTGTCGTTGACCGACGCCAGCATCTGCGCCTCGTCGGTCCAGGTCACGACCGGGGCGACCGGGCCGAAGATCTCCTCGGAGAGGATCGGCGCGTCGGCCGGGACGTCGACCAGGATGGTCGGCGGGAAGAACCAGCCCTCGGCGGGGACGTCGCCCTGCACCGCCACCTTCGCGCCGTCGGCGACGGCGGCGTCGACCAGCTTGGCGATGCCGGTGAGGGCCTTCTCGCTGATGACGGGGCCGATCTGGTTGGTCGCGTCGGCGGACGGACCGACCTTCAGCGCGGCGACGGCGGCGCCGAACTTCTCGACGAACTCGGCCGCGACGTCGGCGTGCACGTAGAACCGGTTGGCGGCGGTGCAGGCCTGGCCGCCACCGCGGAACTTCGCGATCATGGCGCCGGCGACGGCGGCGTCGATGTCGGCGTCGGCGGTGATGACGAACGGCGCGTTGCCGCCGAGCTCCATGCTGGAGTTGAGGACCCGGTCGGCGGCCTGGCGCAGCAGGGTGCGGCCGACGCCGGTGGAGCCGGTGAAGCTGACCTTGCGGACGCGGGGGTCCTCGAGCCAGGTCGTCACGACGGCGGCGGCCTCGGTGGTGGGGACCACGTTGACGACGCCCTCGGGAACGCCGGCCTCGAGCAGGATCTTCGCCACCGCCAGGGCGGTCAGCGGGGTCTCCGCGGCCGGCTTGAGGACGACGGTGCAGCCAGCGGCCAGGGCCGGCGCGATCTTGCGGGTCGCCATCGCGGCCGGGAAGTTCCACGGCGTGACCAGCGCGGCCACCCCGACGGGGGCGTAGGTGACCAGGGTCTTGGCGTTGCCGGCCGGCGCGTCGCCGTACGTCCCCTCGCCGCGGACGGCCTCCTCGCTGAACCAGCGGAAGAACTCGGCGGCGTAGTTGACCTCGGCGCGGGCGTCGGCGACGGACTTGCCGTTCTCCGAGGCGATCAGCCCGGTCAGCAGGTCGGCGTCGCGGATCATCAGGTCGTAGCAGCGACGCAGGATCTCGGCGCGGGCCCGGGCGGGCGTCGCGGCCCAGGCCGGGAACGCGGCGGAGGCGGCGTCGACGGCGGCGGTCGCGTCGGCGACGGTGCCGTTGGCGACGGTGTCGATGACCGCGCCGGTGGCGGGGTCGTGGACCTCGAAGGTGGTCTCGCTCATCGTTGTTCTCCGTCTCAGTTCAAGGATCACGGGTAGAGGCCGCGCAGCTGGTGCGCCTGGGCCACGCGCTCGACGGCGAGGCAGGTCGCCGCGGTGCGCAGGGGGACGTCGAGCCGGGTGGCGGCGGCGTTGACCGAGTCCCACGCGCCGAGCATCCGCTCGGCGAGGCGGGCCTCGACCTCGTTCTCGCTCCACCAGTAGGCCTGGTTGGCCTGCACCCACTCGAAGTAGGACACGATCACGCCGCCGGCGTTGGCCAGGATGTCCGGTACGACGAGCCTGTCGGCCTCGTGCAGGATCCGGTCGGCCTCGGGCGTCGTGGGGCCGTTGGCGCCCTCCACGATGACGGTGGCCCGGACCCGGCCGGCGTTGTCGCCACGCAGCACGCCCTCGACGGCGGCGGGGACGAGCAGGTCGACCTCGGCCTCGAGCACGTCGTCGTTGGTGACCGGGTCGGCACCGGCGAAGCCGACCACCGATCCCGTGGTGTCGACGTGCTTCTCCAGGGCGACGACGTCGAGACCGGCCGATGCGAACACCGCGCCGTACTGGTCGGACACCGCGAGCACCCGGGTGCCGGCCTCGGCGAGGAAGCGGGCGGCGTACCGGCCCACCTTGCCGAAGCCCTGGACCGCCGCGGTCGCGCCGTCCGGTTCGATGCCGCGCGAGCGCAGCGCCGCGAGGGCGACGTGGACGACGCCGCGCGAGGTGGCCGTGGCCCGGCCCCGGGAGCCGCCGAGGCTGATCGGCTTGCCGGTGGTGACGCCGAGGACGGTGTGGCCCTGCTGGACGGAGTAGGTGTCCATCAGCCAGGCCATGGTCTTCTCGTCGGTGCCGATGTCGGGCGCCGGGATGTCGCGCCCGGGCCCGATCAGCGGGCTGATCTCGCTGGTGTAGCGGCGGGTCACGCGCTCCAGCTCGGCCGACGAGTAGTTGCGCGGGTCGATCCGGACGCCACCCTTCGCGCCGCCGTACGGCACGTCGAGCAGGGCGCACTTCCAGGTCATCCACATCGCCAGGGCGCGGACCTCGTCGAGGTCGACGTCGGGGGAGTAGCGCAGGCCGCCCTTGGCCGGGCCGCGGGAGAAGTTGTGCTGGACCCGGTGGCCGACGAAGAGCTCGGTGGTGCCGTTGTCACGGCGCAGCGGGATGCTGACGGTCACCTCGCGGCGCGGCGTGGCGAGCATCTGGTGCAGGCCCTCGTCGTAGCCGAGCAGCGTGATGGCCTCCCGCAGCTGGGTGCGGGCGTCCGCCAGCGGCCCGGTACCGGTGAGGGTCTCGGGCTCGCGGAGCGCGGTCATCAGTTCTCCTGGCCGACTTCGGCGAAGGCCTCGGCGAGCAGGTCGAGGGCCTCGTCGAGGAGGTGGTCGGGCATCGACAGCGGCGGCAGGAAGCGCAGCACGTTGCCGTAGGTGCCGCAGGTCAGCACGACCATGCCCTTGGCCTGGGCGGCGGCGGCGACCTTCTTGGTGAGGTCGGCGTCGGGCTCGGTGGTGCCGGGCTTGACCAGCTCGATGGCGATCATCGCGCCGCGGCCGCGGACCTCGCCGATGCGCGGGTCGTTCTCCTGCAGCGCGGCGAGCCGGTCGGTCATGGTCTTGCCGATGGTGCGGGCGCGGTCGACCAGCCCCTCGGCCTCGAGCGTCTCGAACACGGCGAGCGCGGCGGCGCAGGCGAGCGGGTTGCCGCCGTACGTGCCACCGAGGCCGCCGGCGT
The DNA here is from genome assembly GCF_019192965.1 of Nocardioides daeguensis. Lineage (GTDB taxonomy): Bacteria > Actinomycetota > Actinomycetes > Propionibacteriales > Nocardioidaceae > Nocardioides > Nocardioides daeguensis. The sequence continues at coordinate 158,099 of NZ_JAHTKU010000001.1, read as the reverse complement.
GCGCGGCGTCCATGATCTCCGCGCGACCGGTGACGGCCGCCAGCGGCAGGCCGCCGGCGATGCCCTTGGCGGTCACGATGAGGTCGGGGACGACGTCCTCGTGCTCGCAGGCGAACAGCTGGCCGGTGCGGGCGAAGCCGGTCTGTACCTCGTCGGCGACGAAGACGACGCCGTTCTCGCGGCACCAGGCCACCAGGGTCGGGAGGAAGCCCTCGGCCGGGACGATGAAGCCGCCCTCGCCCTGGATGGGCTCGATCACGATCGCGGCCAGGTTGTTGGCGCCGACCTGCTTCTCGATGACGTCGATCGTCTTGCGGGCCGCCGCGACACCGTCGAGGCCGCCGTCGCGGAACGGGTAGGACATCGGGGCGCGGTAGACCTCGGAGGCGAACGGGCCGAAGCCGCTCTTGTACGGCATGCTCTTCGCCGTCATCGCCATGGTGAGGTTGGTGCGGCCGTGGTAGGCGTGGTCGAAGACGACGACGGCCTGCTTGCCGGTGGCCGAGCGTGCGATCTTCACGGCGTTCTCGACGGCCTCGGCGCCGGCGTTGAACAGGGCGGAGCGCTTCTCGTGGGTGCCGGGGGTGAGCTCGTTGAGCTTCTCGGCGACGGCCACGTAGCCCTCGTAGGGGGTGACCATGAAGCAGGTGTGGGTGAACTCGGCGACCTGGCGGGTGACGGCCTCGACGACGCGCGGGGCGCTGTTGCCGACGGTGGTCACGGCGATGCCGGAGCCGAGGTCGATGAGCTGGTTGCCGTCGGCGTCGACGAGGATGCCGCCGCCGGCGGCGACGACCTGGACGGGCAGGCCGACGGCGACGCCGGACGCCACCGCCTTCGCCTTGCGGGCCGCGAGCTCCTGGGAGCGGGGGCCGGGGATCGCGGTGACGAGGCGTCGCTCCTGGGTGATGCCAGGGCCGCCGGAGGTGTGCCCGGAGGTGTGGTCGGTCATGGGACGACGGTAGGTCCGCCGGGCAGCCGGCCACCACGCCAATCCCGCACAATCTGTATTGATCGGTTGTGCAAGAATTCCACTATGGAGGTGGCGGCGTGGTGACGGTGGCCGACCTGGTGGCGATGCCCGGGCTCGGCCTGCGTCCGGCGGAGGGCGCACCCGCCCTCGACGGGTCCGTGCTGCGCTGGGTCGCCACCAGCGAGCTGGCCGACCCCACGCCGTACCTCGAGGGCGGGGAGCTGCTCCTCACCACCGGTCTCGGTACCCGCGGCTGGAGCCAGGAGTGGACGGCGTACGTCGACCGGCTGGCCACGGCGGGTGCGGCCGCCCTCGGGCTGGGGACCGGGCTCACCCACGACCGGCTGCCGCCGGCCCTGGTCGCGGCCTGCCGGGAGCGGGGCCTGGTGCTGCTGGAGGTGCCGCGGGCCACGCCCTTCGTGGCGGTGTCCCGGGCCGCGGCCGAGCTGCTGCAGGACCAGGAGGCCGCGACGACGCGGCTCGCCCTCGACCTCCAGCGCCGGCTCACCCGGGCTGCGCTCGGTCTCGACCTGCGCCCGCTCGTCGAGCGGCTGGCCCAGCTCCTCGACGCGACGGTCGCGCTGGTGCACCGCGACGGCGAGCCCGCGGAGGGCCCGATCGGCGCCCACCCGGAGACGTTGGACCTCGACCTGGTCCGGACCGAGGTGGCGGGGATCAAGGGCCAGGGCCTGGGCGCGGTGTCGACGACCACCCGGGACGGCGACACCACCGTGGTGCGCCCGATCGGCCTGGCCGGCCGGCCCGAGCTCTACCTGGCCGTGTCCGTGCCGGGGACCCTCGGGGACCCGCAGCGCTCGGCGGTGAGCACGGCCGCGGTGCTGCTGAGCCTCGCCGTGGAGCGCCGGGCCGAGCGCCGGGCGGCCGAGCGTCGGCTGCGGGGGCGTGCCCTCGAGCTGCTCTGCGCCGGCGACCTGCGCTCCGCCGAGGTGCTCCTCGCCGCGGCCGAGGGCGGTCGAGCGGTGCCCGAGCGGCTGCGCGTGATCCGGATGAGCGGGCCGCAGGAGGCCCTCGACGACGTGCTCGGACTGCTCGAGGACGCCGCCGACGGCGTCCTGGCCGGCACGGTCGACGGCGAGCTGGTCGCGGTCGCCCCGCCGGCGCGGGTCGTCGGCGTGCTCGCGGCGCTCGCCGACGTCCTGGCGTCCGCTGGGGTGCGCGCGGGCGTCGGCCGGGCGGTCGCGGCCCCCGACGCCCGACGCGGGGCAGAGACAGCCGGCCACGCCCTGGAGCGCACCACCGCGACGAGCCCGGTCCGGCGCTGGGAGGAGGTCGCCGACGCGGGGCCGTTGGCGCTGGTGCCGGAGGCGCTGGGCCGGGAGTACGCCGCCAGCCTCCTCGCCCCGCTCGATGCCGAGCAGCGATCCACGCTGGCCGCGTTCCTGCGCCACCACGGCTCCCGCGGCGCCGTCGCCGACGACCTCGGTGTGCACCGCAACACCGTCCGCAACCGGCTCGCCGAGATCGAGCGGCTGACCGGGCTCGACCTCGACGACCCCGCGGCCCGGGTGGGTGCCTGGCTGGCTCTCGAGATCGCCGCCGAGGGCTGAGCGGCCGGCTCGTCCTCAGCAGGCGATGACGGCGTCGTCCTCGTAGGCGCCGTCGCGCGCCCACACGATGTAGTACTGGTCGAAGACGTCCTGCTGGATGTAGAACGACGCGTCGCCGAGGACGCCGGTGAGGATCTCCTGGCCGTTCCCGATCGGGGCGTAGTCGGCCACCTCGATGGCGTGGTCGTAGTACCAGAAGATGTCGAACATCTTGGTGCCCGGCTCGGTGGCGTAGCAGCCCACCTCCTCGTCGTCGGAGATGCGCAGGATCCGGCACAGCACCGCCTGTGGAGGCGTCCGCGGCCAGCCGGTCGGGCGGACGCGGTGCTCCCGCTCCGGGACGGGGTAGGTGCTGCCGTACTGCGCCACGCAGCGGCGGTCGACCTCGTCCTGGTTCGGCACCGGCTGCTCGTTCGTCGGGTTGGTCCGCGGCCGTACGGCGACGGTGCGCGTCGCGGAGACGTGCCGGCCGGACTTGGCGCGCAGGCGCAGCGAGCCGCCCGTGGCGCCGGCCGGAACCAGGAAGCCGGCGCCGCCGTCGTTGAGCGGGCGGACCAGCAGGGTGCGCCAGCGCTGGCCGCGGCGCACCTGCAGGGCGACCTTGCCGCGCAGGCCGCGCGCCCTCACGCGCACCTCGACGCTGGTGCCGGCGGTGACCGACCCGGGTGCCTTGAGGACCAGCGCCGGCCGAGCGGCACGACGTGCGGCCGACTCGGCGTCCGGCGTCGCGACCAGGCCCAGGGCGCAGGCGACGAGGAGGACGAAGGCCAGGGGGAGGGCGCGCGGGATCGGCATGCCCGTCAGCCTGCGGCGCCCGGCGGCCCGGCCGCCAGGGACAGATGTCCCGAGATCCTCAGACGCGCGCCCCAGGTCCGGCACAGCTCGCCTCGAACCGGCAGCGGAGGGGGCCGAGCTGTCGTAGCCTCCTTCCGGGAGGGACATGCGTCGGTGCGTGCGGGCAGTGCTGTGCACTGCACTCGTGGTGGCGGCCCTGGCGGCCGCGCCGACGCCCGCGCCCGCCCTCGACCCGGTCCGGATCCTGCTGGTCGGCGACTCGGTCACCCAGGGCTCCTCAGGGGACTGGACCTGGCGCTACCGCCTCTGGCGCCACTTCGCCGACGCCGGCGTGCCGGTCGACTTCGTGGGGCCGCGCGACGACCTGTGGAGGCTGCCGGAGGGGGGCGGCGGGGAAGCGACGTACGCCGACCCGGACTTCGACCGCGACCACGCCGCCCGGTGGGGGATGTGGGCCCTGTTCCCCGACGTGCCGTTCGACGCGCTCGTCGCCACCTACCAGCCTGACGTGGTCGTCGAGGCGCTCGGCGTCAACGACCTGCTGTACGGCGTCGACGCCGCCGAGGTGTCGGCCGCGATCGCGGCACGGGTGCTCGAGGCGCGCGCCGCACGACCCGACGTCGCCGTCGTGCTCACCGAGCCGAGCCAGCACTGGTTCCCGGGTGTGCTCGAGCTCAACACGCGGCTGGCCGACATCGCGAGCGACCTCACCACCGCGACGTCTCCCGTGGTCGTGGCCCGTGCGGCCGACGGGTACGACGCCGAGGAGGACACCTGGGACGGCTCGCACCCCAACGCCCGGGGCGAGGTGCGCATCGCCGCCGCCGTCGCCGACGCCCTGCACGCCCTCGGGGTCGGGCCGGCAGCCGCGCGGCCGCTCGTCGTGCCGCCCGTCGGTCCGCAGGTGCCGGCCACCGTGACCGCCACCGCGGGGGACCAGCAGGCCACGGTGAGCTGGACCGGTGGGCCGGGGGCGAGCGCCCAGGTGCTGTGGGGGCGCGACGTCACGCTCGACCAGCCGTGGACGTCGCTCCCGCTGCCCGTCGCCGCGACCGGGACCTGGACCGGCCGCTCGCTCGTCAACGGCCACCTCTACGCCTATCGCCTCCAGCCGATGAAGGGCGACGACCTGCCTGACGGGGAGGTCTACTCGGCGCCGGCGTGGGTCGTCCCGTCCGAACCCCCGTCCGACCCGCCTGACCCGCCTGGGCCGCCCGACCCGCCCGCGCCCCAGCCGGGTGTCGTCACCTCGCCGCCCGACCGGCCGACGCGCCTGCGTGCCTTCGTGGTCGGGGGCCGGTGCGTGGGACTGCGCTGGCGAGCGGTCACCGGGGCGACGTCGTACGTCGTCGAGGTGCGCACCCGCAGCGGATGGTCGCGGCCGGTGCCGACCACGACCACCCGCTGGCAGTCCCCGCGCCTGCGGGCCGCCCGGACCTGGCGGTTCCGGGTCCGCGCGGTGCGCGACGGCACCTCGGGTGCCCCCGCGACGCTCAGCGTCCGGCGAGCTCGGTCCGCAGGACCTTGCCGGTGAGGGTGCGGGGCAGCTCGCGCAGGAACCGGTAGTCCTTGGGCCGCTTCGGCGGCGCCAGCTGCTCCCGGGCGAAGGCGCGCAGGACGTCCGCGGAGGGACCGTCCGCGGACACCACGACCGCGGCGCACACCCGTTGTCCCCAGTCCGGGTCGTCCACGCCGTAGACCGCCACGTCGACGACGCCGGGGCAGGTGCCGAGGACCTGCTCCACCTCGGTGGGGTAGACGTTGACGCCCCCGCTGATGATCAGGTCCTCGCGGCGCCCGTCGAGGTAGAGGTACCCGTCGGCGTCCAGCCGGCCCAGGTCGCCGACGGAGAACGCCGGCCCGGCCGGCGTGGTGCGCCAGGCGGCGGCGGTCTTCTCCGGGGCGCCGAAGTAGGTGAAGCGGGCGAACTCCGGCACGGTGCACCAGATGGTCCCGTCGGGGTCCGTGGACAGGGTGCGGCCCGGTCGGGCGCGGCCGACGGTGCCGGGGTGTTCGAGCCACTCCTCGCTGCGGCAGGCGGTGAACTGGCCCTCGGTCGAGCCGTAGAACTCCCACGTGGAGCCCGGCGGGAAGGCCGCGACCAGGCGGTGCTTGACCTCGGTCGGGCAGGGTGCGCCGGCGTGGGCGACCAGCCGGAAGCACGACAGGTCGGGCGTCCCGTGCTCGTCCCAGTGGGCGAAGAGCCGCTGCAGGTGGGTCGGGACGCAGAACATCGTGGTCGGCCGCTCGGCCTCGATCGCCGCCGTCACCGCCGCCGGGTCGAACGGTCCGGGGACCACGATCCGGCCGCCGGCCAGGATCGTGCCCATCGCGAAGCGCAGCGGCGCGGAGTGGTACAGCGGGCTGAGCACGAGGTTGACGTCGTCGGGCGAGAAGCCCCACAGTGCGCGTTCCTCGGCGACCAGTGCGGCGGCGTCCTCCGGGGCCAGCAGCCCGGACCAGACGCCCTTCGGCACCCCCGTCGTCCCGCTCGTGCAGTGCATCGGCCGCCCCAGCGGCAGACCTGCCGTCGGCAGCTGCTCCGTGAGGGCCGCCAGCTCCTCCGGCGTGCGTACGACGGCCGTCGGCTCCAGCCCCGCGAGGATCCGCTCCTGCTCGGCGGGGGTGAGCCGCGGGTCGAGCGGGATCGGGAAGACCCCCACGGTGAGCATCCGCAGCACCGCGTCGACGTAGGCGTGGGAACCGGGAACCAGCAGCGCCACCCGGTCGAGTTCCTTCACGACCTCACAGTAGGGTCCCCGTGTGCGCGTCGGACTGACCGGGGGGATCGCCTCGGGGAAGAGCACCGTCTCGTCGATCCTGCGGGAGCTGGGCGCCGTCGTCATCGACGCCGACCAGATCGCGCGCGAGGTCGTCGCGAAGGGGACACCGGGCCTTGCGGCGGTCGTCGAGGCCTTCGGGCCCCAGATGCTGACGCCCGAGGGTGAGCTGGACCGCCCCAAGATGGGTGCCCTGGTGTTCGGCGACGAGGCCAAGCGCCGCACCCTCGAGGGGATCGTGCACCCGCTGGTCTTCGAGCGGTACGCCGAGCTCGAGGCCGCCGCGCCCGCCGACGCGATCGTCGTCCACGACATCCCGCTGCTCGTCGAGTCCGGCCGCGCCGAGGAGTTCGACGCCGTCATCGTCGTCGACGCCCCCGAGCAGGTGCAGCTCGAGCGGATGGTGCGCGACCGCGGCTGGACCGAGGAGGACGGCCGTGCCCGGATAGCCGCCCAGGCGACCCGCGAGCAGCGGCGCGCGGTGGCGACCTACCTCATCGAGAACACCGGGACGCGCGAAGACCTCCGTCAGCAGGTGACGGAGGTCTTCGAGGATCTCATCGGTGGTTGAGGTGCGAGCGCCAGCGAGCCCCTCGCCGGTGGTTGAGGTGCGAGCGCCAGCGAGCCCCTCGCCGGTGGTTGAGGTGCGAGCGCCAGCGAGCCTCGAAACCTAGGCCGCCATGTCCGGGTCGCCGAGGCGGCGCAGCTTCTGCAGCGCCTCGCGCTCGAGCTGGCGCACCCGCTCGGCCGAGATGCCGTGCTTGACGCCGATGTCGGCGAGCTTGTGCTGGCGGCCGTCGACCAGGCCGTAGCGCTCGCGGATGATGTCTGCGGCGCGCGCGTCGAGCTGGTCGACCAGGGTGTTGAGCCGCTCGCGGGCCTCGACGTCGAGGACGGTCAGGTCCGGGCCGGGCGCGGTCTCCTGCGCCATCAGGTCGCCGAGCGAGGTGTCGCCGTCCTCGTCGACCGGGGTGTCGAGGCTGACGTGCTCGCGGCCCCACGCCATCAGGTCGAGGACCCGCTCGACCTCGAGGCCGAGCTCGGCGGCGATCTCCGCCGGCTCCGGGTCTCGGCCCAGCTGGCGCTCGAGGGTACGGCGGGCGCCGCCGACCTGGTTGAGCTCCTCGACCACGTGCACGGGCAGCCGGACCACGCGGGCCTGCTGCGCGATGCCGCGGGTGATGGCCTGGCGGACCCACCAGGTGGCGTAGGTGGAGAACTTGTAGCCCTTGGCGTAGTCGAACTTCTCGACCGCGCGGATCAGGCCGGTGTTGCCCTCCTGGATCAGGTCGAGCATCGGCATCTGGGCGCGGCCGTACTTGCGGGCGATGGACACCACCAGGCGCAGGTTGGCGTTGATGAACTCCGTGACGGCCTGGCGGCCCTCCTCGGCGATCCACTCCAGCTCGGCCTCGGTGGCCTGCTTGGGGGCACCGCCCTTGCGGCGGCCGACCCGGCCCTCGGCGAGCAGGTGCTCGGCGTACAGGCCGGCCTCGATCGCCTTGGCGAGCTCGACCTCCCGTGCCGCGTCGAGCAGGGGGGTGCGCGCGATCTCGTCGAGGTACAGCCCGACGCTGTCGCGTCCCTCGATCTCGCGTCCGGTGTTGCGCGTCCTCGTCATCGTCGCTGCCATGGCGTCCCTCCTTGCCCGTGCGGCTGGAGCCCATCCGCACCTGTGGTTCTCAACACCGGAGAGGTACCCGGGATTCCCGGGGCCTTCCGGTGTTGCTCTCACCGGCTTTGACGTCCGGGAAACCCCGGAAGTTGCGCCTGAGGACGAATCTCAGGGACTTCTCAACTTCGCTCAGGAACGGAGGGTGGCCTCGGCCAGGCCGAGGCGGTCCAGGATCCACGCGAGCGAGAACGCCCGGTCCTCCCAGGCGCGGTAGCGACCGGACACGCCGCCGTGTCCGGCCGCCATCTCGGTGCGCAGCAGGACGTCGGCGCGCGGGGCGCGCTCGCGCAGCCGCGCGACCCACTTCGCCGGCTCGACGTAGAGCACCCGGGTGTCGTTGAGCGAGGTCTCGGCCAGGATCGGCGGGTAGGGCAGGTCGGCGACGTTCTCGTACGGCGCGTAGCCGGCGATCCGCTCGTAGGCGACCGGGTCGTCGGTCGGGTTGCCCCACTCGTCGTACTCGGGGACGGTCAGGGGCAGCGTCGCGTCGAGCATCGTGGTCAGGGTGTCCACGAAGGGGACGCCCGCCACGAAGCCGCCGAACGCCTCGGGCGCCTGGTTGGCGACCGCGCCGATGAGCAGGCCGCCCGCGCTCGCGCCCTCGGCGACGATCCGGTCCGCGGTGGTCCAGCCGGCCTCGACGAGGTGGCGGGCCGCGGCGATGAAGTCGTCGAAGGTGTGCTGCTTGTGCTCGAGCTTGCCGTCGTCGTACCAGTGCCGGCCCATCTCGCCGCCGCCACGCACGTGGGCGATCGCGAACGCCGCGCCGCGGTCGAGCAGGGAGAGCCGGCTGACCGCGAAGTACGGGTCGATCGAGGCCTCGTAGGCGCCGTATCCGTAGAGGTGGACGGGGACCCGGTCGGTCCCGTCGGCGCCACGCACGCCCTTGCGCACGACCAGCGAGATCGGCACCTGCACGCCGTCGACGGAGCTCGCCCACAGGCGGTGCTCCTCGTAGTCGTCGGGGTCGTAGCCGCCGAGGACGGGCGCCTGCTTGCGCAGCACCAGCTCGCCGGTGCGCAGGTCGTGGTCGTAGACGGCCGAGGGGCGGGCCAGGCTGGTCATGCCGACCCGGATGGTCGGCTGCTCGAAGGCCGGGTTGCTGCCCGCCCCGACGGTCGCCAGCTCGCCGGGGAACTCCACGAACCGGTCGCCGGTGACCGGGTTCTCGGGGTCCTCGCCGAGGTCGAGGACCCGGACCTGGCTGCTGCCGCCGCTGCGCTGCTGGACGACGAGGTGACCGGCGAACGCGTCGACGTCCTCCAGCCGGACCGCGAGGTCGTGGGGGAGCAGCGGCTTCCAGTCCGCCGGCTTCGTGGGTACGGCGGGCGCGTGACCCAGCTCGAACTCCGGGCCGGTCGCGTTGTGCAGCACGAGGAACCGGTCCTCGCCGCCGACCACCGCGTGCTCGAGGGAGTACTCGACGCCGTCGGTGCGCTCGGCGAAGCAGACCGGCCGCGCGTGCGGGTCGGAGGCGTCGAGGACGTGGAACTCCGAGGTCGTCTTCGAGCTGGCCGCGATCATCACGTAGCGCCGGCTGCGGGTGCGTCCGACGCCGACGAAGTAGCGGCCGTCGGGCTCGTGGAACACCAGCTCGTCGTCGGCCTGCGCGGTGCCGAGGCGGTGTCGCCACACCTTGTCGGGACGCCACGCCTCGTCCACGGTCGTGTAGTAGAAGTGGTCGGGCGAGCCGCCCCAGGTCACGCCGCCGAGCACGTCGGTGAGCACGTCGTCGTGCACCTGCCGGGTGGCCAGGTCGAGCACGCGCACGGTGTAGCGCTCGTCGCCCACCACGTCGACGGCGTACGCCAGCAGCCGGTCGTCGGGGCTGACGGCCGAGCCGCCGAGGCTGAAGAAGTCGTGGCCGTCCGCCAGCGCGTCGAGGTCGAGCAGCACCTCCTCGCCGGGGAGCGCCGGCTGGTCCGGGCTCGCGTCGGCGGCGGGCTGCGGGGGAGTCCAGTCGTCCGGGTCACTCACCGGGACGCGGCAGCTGGCGCCGTACTGGCGGCCCTCGAAGGAGCGCCCGTAGTACCAGTACCCGCGCACCCGGGTCGGGACCGACAGATCGGTCTCGAGGGTGCGGGCCTTGATCTCGTCGAAGATCCGGCCGCGCAGGTCGGCGAGGTGCGCGGTGCGCTCCTGCGTGTAGGCGTTCTCGGCCTCGAGGTGTGCGATGACCGCCGGGTCGTCCTTGTCGCGCAGCCACTCGTACTCGTCGGTGCGGGTGTGACCGTGGTGCGTCGTGGTGACGGGGTGGCGCGCAGCGCTCGGTGGGACGGGCATGCCCGGAACGCTACTGCGCCTCCGGTTGCTCCTCCTCGGGCGGGCGCCAGCGCTCCAGATCGGGGTCGTCGGCGCGGAAGGAGCGGACCGGGCCGGGCGGTGTGTCGGCGGTCTCGAAGCGCACCGTCACCACGCCCCGGCCCGAGCCCCAGACCCAGCCGCGGCCGTGCTCGGCGTGCACCACGTCCATGCCGGGCGCCCAGGTGGCGCTGCGCCAGCGCGCGCCGGCCTGGTCCGGCTCCGCCCGCTGGTCGACCGGGGTCTCCTGGGCGGCCTCCTCGGCCGGTTCGTCGCCGGCCGCGGCGAACAGGTCCTCCTGGATCCAGTCGGCGAGGCCCGAGACGCCGACGCCGAGCAGGCGGACGCCGCCCGAGGTGTCGAGGTCCTCGAGCAGGGTCCGGGCCAGCCGGGCGATCGTGGCCGGGTCGTCGGTGGGGGCGGGCAGCGTCGAGGACCGGCTCAGCGTGGTGAAGTCGTAGAGCCGGACCTTGATCGACACGGTGCGCCCGGACAGGCCGTTCCCCTTCAGTCGCCGGGCGACCTCACCGGCCTGCCGGGTGACGATGGCGCTCATCTGCTGGCGGTCGGTCAGGTCGGTCTCGTAGGTGCCCTCGACGCTGACCGACTTGGTCTCGCGGTCGGGGACCACCGGCCGGTCGTCCTCGGCTCGCGCGAGGTGGAACAGGCTGTGCCCCTGCGCCTTGCCGACCAGGCGGACCAGCTCCTCCTGGCTGATCCGCTCCAGCTCGGCGACGGTGTGCACTCCCGCTCGGCGCAGGCGTTCGACGGTCGCCGGCCCGACGCCGGGGATCACCGAGACGTGCAGGGGCCGGAGCAGGGCCAGCTCGGTGCCGGGCTCGACGACCACCAGCCCGTCCGGCTTGCGCAGGTCGCTGGCGATCTTGGCGAGGAACTTCGACGACGCGACGCCCACCGAGGCGGTGAGCCCGCCGGTCACCTCGTGCACCCGCGCCCGCAGCTCCTCGGCCAGGGCGGTCACCGTCGGCACCTCGAGGTCGGGCAGCCCGGCCTCGGCCAGGTCGACGAAGGCCTCGTCGAGGGACAGCGGCTCCACGAGCGGCGAGCAGTCGCGCAGCACCGCCATCACCGCGGCGCTGGCCGAGCGGTAGGCCTCGAACCGGCCGGAGAGGTAGGCCGCATGCGGGCACCGGGCGCGCGCCTCGCGGGTGGACATGGCCGAGCGGACGCCGTACGCGCGGGCCTCGTAGGACGCCGTCGACACGACACCGCGCCCGCCGGTTCCGCCCACCACGACCGGCTTCCCGCGCAGGGAGGGCTTGTCGCGCTGCTCCACGGCGGCGAAGAACGCGTCGAGGTCCAGGTGGAGGACCGAGGCGTGGGCGCGCACGGCGGTCACGTTAGTGCTCAGGGGCGACAGCCCGATCCCTCGGCTCTCCACAGGCAGGCCCGCGCGGGTCGTTCTCCCCAGCCCTGCGCGGCCCTCGGGGCTCGTGTCGCAGCTCCCGGCGACCGTCGTCGTCATGACCACCACACCTCGTCCCACGCTCTCCCTCACCGTCCGCGGCCCCGACGACCTGCTCGCCGCCGCCCCGGTCCTGCTCGGCTTCTGGCCGGAGGAGTCGGTCGTGCTGATGACCTCCGGCGCGCGGCACCCCTTCCACGCCCGCATGGACCTCCCCTCGCCTGGCGCCCCGTCGTCCTTCGGGTGCCGCGAGGTCGCCGAGGCCCTCCTGGAGCCCGCCGTGCACTACGGCGTCAGCCATGTCGCGCTGCTCTACTACGCCGACGACCCGGCTGCGGCCGACGAGGTGCACCGGTCCCTGCGCCGCGCGTGCCGGCGCCGCGGGCTGGTGGTCGTCAGGGCGCTGCACGCCGACCGGACCCACTACCGCGAGCTCGACCACCCCGATCCGTCCGGCCGGCGCCGACGATGGCGCTACGACGTCAGCGCCCACCCGTTCGTCGTCGAGGCGCTGGTCTCCGGACGGCTGGCGCACCGATCGCGTGCCGACCTGGTGGCCTCCCTCGACCCGGACCCGGCGGCCGTCGGCGCGGTCGGCGCCGCCCTCGTGGCCGGCCGGTTCGCCGACGCGGGCGTGCCGGTGGACGGCCGGGCGATCCGCGCGGCGGGCGACTGGGTGCACCGGGTGGTCCGCGACCTGACGGCGGTCGACGCGCTGCCCGGCGACGCCGACCTGGCTCGCCTGCTCTGGGTGATGCAGGCCGGCCGCGTCCGCGACGCCGCGTGGTCGGCGATCGTGCACCGCACCGCAGCGGCCCACGTCCGGCTGTGGACCGACGCCGTCCGCCGGGCCCCGGACGCCCTGGTCGCCGCTCCGGCCGCCCTGCTCGGCTGGGCCGCCTGGCAGGCCGGGGACGGTGCGCTGGCCTGGGTCGCCGTCGACCGCTGCACCCGCGCCGAGCCGGGCTACCGGATGGCCGCGCAGCTCGGCTCGATCCTACAGGCCGCCGTGCCGCCGCAGAGCTGGCAAGGCGGATTCGCGTGGGACGAGGGGCTCCCGGAGGCGCCGGTGATCTCTTAGCCTCGATGCATGGGAGACGACGTCGCGGCCCAGGAGTTCACCCCCGCCGACCGGACCCGGTACCGGGAGAAGGTCCGGCGCTGCCTCGACGTCTTCGAACGGATGCTGCGCGAGTCGGCCTTCGAGACCGACGACCCGTGGACCGGCATCGAGGTCGAGCTCAACCTGGTCGACGCGGCCGGGGACCCGGCGCTGCGCAACGCCGAGGTACTGGCGGCGATCGAGGACCCCGACTTCCAGACCGAGCTCGGCCAGTTCAACATCGAGCTCAACCTGGCGCCCGGGCCGCTACGGGGCGGCGGGCTGGAGGGCTACGAGAAGCAGCTGCGGGCCAGCCTCAACAACGCCGAGCAGCGCGCCTCCGCGGTCGGTGCCCACCTGGTGATGATCGGGATCCTCCCGACGCTCGCGCCCGAGCACCTGCGGGCCGAGGTGATCAGCGCCAACCCGCGCTACCGCCTGCTCAGCGAGCAGATCCTGCGCGCCCGCGGCGAGGACATCCTGATCGACATCCGGGGCGCCGAGCGGCTCCACGCCACCGTCGACACGATCATGCCGGAGGCGGCGTGCACCAGCACGCAGTTCCACGTGCAGGTCAGCCCGGACCAGTTCGCGTCGTACTGGAACGCGTCGCAGGCGATCGCCGGCATCCAGCTGGCGGTCGGCGCGAACTCGCCGTACCTGCTCGGCAAGCAGCTGTGGTCGGAGACCCGGATCCCGCTGTTCGAGCAGGCCACCGACACCCGCGGCGAGGAGCTGAAGGCGCAGGGCGTGCGGCCCCGCGTGTGGTTCGGTGAGCGCTGGATCACCTCGGTGTTCGACCTGTTCGAGGAGAACGTCCGCTACTTCCCGCCGTTGCTGCCGGTGGTCCACGAGGAGGACCCGCTCACCGTGCTGGAGGCGGGTGGGACGCCGAACCTGTCCGAGCTGCGGCTCCACAACGGCACGATCTACCGCTGGAACCGGCCGGTGTACGACATCGCGACGGGCCTGCCCCACCTGCGGGTCGAGAACCGGCTCCTCGCGGCCGGCCCGACCGTGGTCGACACGGTGGCCAACGCGGCGTTCTACTTCGGCCTGGTCCGGGCGCTGGCCGACAACGACCGGCCGCTGTGGTCGCAGATGTCGTTCAGCGCGGCGGAGGAGAACTTCCGGACCGCCGCTCGTCACGGGATCGAGGCCGAGGTCTACTGGCCCCACCTCGGCCGGGTGCGGGCCACCGAGCTGGTGGTGCGCCGGCTGCTGCCCCTCGCCCACGAGGGCCTGGCCGCGTGGGGGGTGCCCGCGGACGAGGCGCACCGCTACCTCGACGTCATCGAGCAGCGCTGCCTGGCCGGCACCAACGCCGCGGACTGGTTCACCCGGCGGGTGCAGCAGCGCGCCGACGCCGACCGGTACGACGCCCTGCGGGCCGTGCTGGCCGAGTACCGCCACCGGATGCACGACAACGAGCCGGTGCACACCTGGGGGCTGGGAGCCTAGGAGGCCGTGTTCTCGGGACGCCTCAGCCGGGTCCACCGCCGGCCCACGCCTGAGCGCGGGTCGCGCCACGACCGGCGGGTGACCACGACCAGGTCGAGCCGAACGCCGAGCTCCGGGCCGGCGCACCCGACGGCCGCCGCCCAGGCGAGGTCCTCGGCGTCGTGTCCCTCGGGCGTGCGGGTCAGCCAGACGAGCGGGACGACGTCGCGCGCAAGGTGGTCGCGGCACATCGCCTCGAGCACCTCGGTGCGCAGCGCGAGGTCGAGCGACTCGCCGGCGACGATCTCGAACGAGCGGATGTCGGCGCCGGGGATGCCGACGTGCAGCGCGGGCGGCAGCTGGCAGCGACCCTCGGCCGCGGCGTGCTCGCGCACGGCGCGCAGCAGGACGCGCTCGAGCAGCGTCGGGACCGGCTCCTGGATCATGCGGGGAGCCTGCCCGATCCGGGAGCGGCGCGGGAGCGTCCTCCACAGGCCCGAGCGGGTGCCTCCTAGGCTCGCACCATGAGGTCCGGTCTGATCAGCGTCGACGAGCTCCGCACCCGCCTGGGAGAGATGAGCCTGCTCGACGTCCGCTACCGCACGGGCGCGCCCGCCGGGCCGGAGGAGTACGCCGTGGGGCACATTCCCGGGGCGGCGTACGTCGACCTGGACGCCGAGCTCGCCGGCGAGCCGGGGGAGCGCGGTCGCCATCCGCTGCCGGAGGTCGCGGTGTTCGAGGCCGCGATGCGCCGGGCCGGGGTGCGCGCCGACCGGCCGGTCGTGGTCTACGACGACTGGTCGGGGCACGCGGCGGCTCGGTGCTGGTGGCTGCTGCGCTACCACGGTCACACCGACGTCCGGGTGCTCGACGGCGGCTGGACCGCGTGGCGCGAGGCGGGCGGGGCTGCCGAGACGGGGGTGGGCGCTGCCAGGGACGAGCCGGGCGACTTCACCGCGGTCCCGGGCGCGCTGCCGGTCGTCGACGTGAGGACCCTGCAGGACGCCGGCGTCGTCGTGGACGCGCGGGCGGCGGAGCGGTACCGCGGCGAGGCCGAGCCGATCGACCCGGTGGCCGGCCACGTGCCCGGTGCGGTCAACGTGCCGACCAGCCGCAACCTCGACGAGAGCGGCCGGTTCCGCGACCCGGAGAGCCTGGCCGCCACGTACGCCGAGGTCGGCGCGGTCGCGGGCACCGACGTCGCCGTCTACTGCGGGTCCGGCGTGACCGCGGCCCACGACGTGCTCGCGCTGGAGCTCGCCGGGGTGAGCGCCGCTCTCTACCCGGGCAGCTGGAGCGAGTGGGTGGCCGACCCCTCGCGTCCGGTCGCTACCAGTGCACGCCCCTGAAGAGCTGGGCCATCAGCATCTGCTCGGTCTCGCGGTGGTCGGTGGCGGGCGCCTCCTCGGCGGCGGCAGCCGCCTGTGAGGCGGGCTGGTGGCCCTTGGCCGCGGCGGAGTCCGGGAACACCTGGTAGGCCAGGTTGAGCACCCGGAAGGCGGTCCGCGGCGCGATCGTGTGGGCCAGCTCGCCGGCGGTGCCGAGCGCGGTGTTGATCTCGTGGGGCTTGTCGACCAGCGCCTTGAGCACCACGTCCGCGGCCTGGGCGGGGGAGATCGTGGGGAACTTGTCGTAGATCTTGGTCGGCGCGATCATCGGCGTGCGCACCAGCGGCATGTGCACGTTGGTGAAGGTGATCCCGTGCCCGACGACCTCCGAGGACACGACGTTGCTCCAGGCGTCGAGCGCGGCCTTGGAGGCGACGTACGCCGAGAAGCGCGGCGGGTTGGTCTGCACGCCGATCGAGGAGATGTTGACGATGTGCCCGGAGCGCTGGTCGTGCAGCTGGGGCATCAGCCCCATCACGAGCCGGATCGCGCCGAAGTAGTTGAGCTGCATGGTGCGCTCGAAGTCGTGGAAGCGGTCCTGCGAGAGCTTGAGCGAGCGCCGGATCGAGCGGCCGGCGTTGTTGACGACGTAGTCGACGCTCGGCAGCTCGGCGGTGAGCTGCTCGCACAGCCGGTCGATGGCCTCGAGGTCGGACAGGTCGCAGGGGAACACCTCGGCGCGCCCGCCGCGCTGCTCGATGGTCGCCTTGGTGGCCTCCAGCTTCTCCTTGCCGCGCGCGACGAGCACCGGGACGCCGCCGGCCTGGGCGACCTTGAGCGCCACGACCTGGCCGATCCCGGAGGAGGCGCCGGTGATGACGACGTACTTGTCCTTCAGCGCGGCGACGGCCTTCGGGTCGCGGCCGGTGGCGTCGTCGAGGTTCTCCTCCCAGTAGCCCCACAGGTTGCGGGCGTAGGACTCGAGCGGCGGCACGCTGAGGCCGGACCCGGCCAGCGCCTTCTCGGTGATCCGCGCGTCGAAGACCGACGGGAACGAGGTGTGCGCGAGCGCCTCGGCGGGCAGCCCGAGCCGGCCCAGCGTCTGGTCGAGCAGCAGCTGTGCCGGGCCGGTGCGCACGACCGCGGTCATCAGGCTCAGGGGCCGCAGCCGGGCCGGGACCAGGCCCAACGGGCCGGCCGTGGTGATGCCGCGCCCGACCGGGGTGGCGAACCGGGGTGCGCCGGCGGCGGCGCAGAAGGCGTTGATCATGTCGACCACCGGCTGGGGCTCGGGGTTGACCAGGTGGAACGCCTCGCCGTCGCGGCCCGGCAGGTGGGCGAGGTGGTCCATCGCCTTGGCGACGTAGTCGACCGGAACCAGGTTGGTGTCGCCGAGGTCGACGCCGACCAGCGGCAACCAGGCGGGGAGGTTGTCGCGCAGCCGCTTGAGCAGCGGGAACAGGTAGTAGGGGCCGTCGATCTTGTCCATCGCGCCGGTCTCGGAGTGGCCCACCACGATCGCCGGGCGGTAGACGCGCCACGGCACCCGGGCCTCGTCGCGCACCAGCTTCTCCGACTCGTACTTCGTGCGGTGGTACGGCGAGGGCAGCGGCTGGCCCTCCTCGAACATGGTCTCGTCGAACCGGCCGTGGTAGTCGCCGGCCGTGGCGACCGAGGACACCTGGTGGAAGCAGCCGGCCTCCAGCGCCTCGGCGAGGGCGAGCGCGTGGCGGGTGCCCTCGATGTTCATCGCGTCGTTGGTCGCGTCGTCCGCGGTGATGTCGTAGATCGCGGCGAGGTGGAAGAAGTGGTCGATCGTGCCGCGGTGCTCGCTGACCCACGTCTCGTCCACCCCGAGACCGGGCTGGCCCAGGTCGCCGACGACGGGCTGCACCCGCTCGGAGCCCCACTGCCGGACCAGCGCCTCCATCCGGCCGAGCGACGAGGCACGGCACAGGACGTGGATCGGACCTTCGCGGTGGTCGATCAGCTCATCGAGGAGGAAGCGTCCGATGAACCCCGTGGCGCCGGTGACGAAGTAGGCCATGCGCGCACGCTACGCGTTTTTGCACAGCCGCGGCACTGCCGGCTACCGAGAGGTAGGAGGAGGGGTGGACCTCACGGCCTCACTGGTCGCCGCCGCCGAACATGATCTCGTCCCAGCTGGGCACCGAGGCGCGGCCGCGCTTCTTCTGCACCGGACGGCGGTGCTTGGCGCGCTCGGCCTCGGTCTCGGCTGCCGGCTCGGCATCGCGCTCGGCATCGCGCTCGGCATCGCGCTCGGCGGCCGGCTCCTCGGCGGTGGCGCGGATCGGCTCGTCGACCCGCGGCGCGAGCGGCTCGGCCGCCTCGCCGGTGACGAGGTCGAGCGCCTGGTCGGCCGAGTCGCCCAGCGGCAGGGTCGGCGGCGTCGGCAGGGTCGGCTCGGTGTCGTCGCTGCCGAGCGGCAGCTCCTCGGGCACGGCGGCCAGCCGGCGCTCGCGGGCCTGCTGGAGGTCGTCGCGCGCCGGGGGAGCGGCGGGCGCGAGCACCTCGCCGATCAGCCAGCGGGCGTCGTCGTTGTCGGAGAGGACGTAGTTGCCCGGGGCGTCGTAGGTGAACCGGGCGACGCCGCCGCGCTCGGCGGTCTCGAAGGTGCCGGTGAGTACCCACCGGCCGGTGTCGCGCCGGTAGGCGTCCCAGGCCACGGCCTCGGGGTCTGCGCCCCGGCCGCGCAGGTGCGCGGCGACCGCGTCGCCGAGCACCCGGCTCTGGGCCGGGCCGGACTGACCCTCGCCAGGGGTACGCCGGACCGAGGCCCGCTGCGCCCGCCCGGCGATGTGCTCGCGCTCGGCGAGCACGGGCGCGACGTAGGGCATGATCGCCTCGACCGAGGTGCCGGCGGCCTCCGCCACCGTCTCGGCGGACTCGCCGGACCGGATCCGGGTCTGGATCTCGCGGGGCCGGATGCTGCTGCTCATCGGTGTCTCCAATCGACGCGGTGAGTCGCCGCGCACGGCTGCGCGCAGGTCGGGGGTGATGTCGAGCGTGAACTCACCGCCCTGGTCGTCCACGAGCAACACTCGCCGCCGGTCGGTCCCGACGGTCTGGCCAGCGGCGAGGGTCAGGCGCACGGGGCGCTCGGTGCCGCCCTGGTCCGCCGTGTCGCTCATGCTGCCCTCAGGTCGTTGCTGCTGCTGGTGGTGGTGCTGGTGCTGCTGGTGGGTGCTCAGGCTATCGGTCGAGCCTACGCCCTCCACCGGGCCCGCCCGCGGACGTAGAGCCAGGTGTCGCCCTGCCGTCGGAACCGGCTGATCTCGTGCAGCGAGCCGGGCTGCCCGTCGCGGGTGAAGTGGGCGACGAACTCGACCATCCCGCGCCGGTCCCCGGGGCCGCCGGCCTGGGCGGCGAGCACCTCGAGACCGGTCCACTCCACCCGCTCGTCGAGCTGCAGCGACGGCGGCTGCGTGGCGGGGTGCCAGGTGTGCAGCAGGTACGACGCGAGCCCCTTCACGAACGCGGAGTACCGCGAGCGCATCAGCGCCTCCGCGGTCGGCGCCGAACCGGGGTCGCGGTGCAGGGGGCGGCAGCAGTCGTCGTAGGTCTGCCCCGAGCCGCAGGGGCAGGCGGGGCGCGGCTCAGCCACCGAGCACCCGGTGGAGGTAGGCGTTGGTGAAGACCCGGTCGGGGTCGAGCCGGTCGCGCAGCGCGAGGAAGTCGGGCAGCCGTGGGTAGAGCCCGGCGACCTGGTCGGCGTCGAGGGTGTGCAACTTGCCCCAGTGCGGCCGGCCGCCGTGCGCGCGCAGGACCGGCTCCAGCACCGCGAAGTACGCGCGGTGGTCGGCGCGCCGGTGGGTGTGGAAGGCGAGGTAGAAGGACTCGCGACCGTAGGACGTCGAGAGCGGGACGTCGTCGGCGGGCGCGACCCGGATCTCGACCGGGAAGGACACCCGGAGCCCGGAGCGCTCGAACGCGGCGCGGCACTCCCGCAGCACGTCGAGGCCGGCGTCGCGGGGGACGGCGTACTCCATCTCCCGGAACACGACCCGACGCTCGGTGGTGAAGACCCGGTGCGCGATGTCGGTGTAGGTGCGCCCGCCGAGCAGGCGCGAGGCGAACCGGTTGGCGGCCGGGATGACGCCCGGCGCGACGTTGAGGGCGGCGGTCTGGGCGCCGAACACGGTGTTGGACAGCAGGTCGTCGTCGAGCCACCTGCGCCAGCGGGGGAGCGGCTCGACGGCGCTGAGGTCGGTGCCCATCCGGGTGTTGCGCTTGGTGAGCATCCGGTCGGAGTGGGGGAACCAGTACATGTCGACGTGGTCGTGGGCCGCGGTCAGGTCGTCGAAGGCGGCCAGGGCGTCGTTCCACGACATCGGCTGCTCCTCGGCGCGGAGCAGGAACAGCGGCTCCACCGCGAAGGTGATCGTGGTCAGCACGCCGAGCGCGCCGAGGCCGACGCGGGCGAGGTCCAGCACGTCGGGGTTCTCGGTGGCGGTGGCGCGCAGCACCTCGCCGGTGCCGGTGACCAGCTCGAGGCCGACGACCTGGGCGGCGAGGCCGGCCGCGCGGCCGCCGGTGCCGTGGGTGCCGGTCGAGATCGCTCCGGCGAGGGTCTGCTCGGCGATGTCGCCCATGTTGTGCAGGCTCAGGCCGAGGCGGGCGAGCTCGGCGTTGAAGACCTTGAGCTGTGTCCCGGCCAGCGCCGTGACGGTCAGGGCGTCCCGGTCGACGCCGACGATGCCGCGCATCCGCTCCGGGCGCAGGTGGACGTGCTGCGGGGTCGCGATGCCGGTGAAGCTGTGGCCGGTGCCCGCGCTCTTCACCGTCCGACCGGCGCTCCGGGCCCGGCGGACGACCTCGGCGACCTCGGTGGCGTCGGCCGGCTGGACGACCTCGAGGCCGGCGGCGGACTCGAGGCCGGACCAGTTACGCCAGGTCGTCGGCGCTGGCGGGGAAGTGCTCATGGGGAGGCACGCTATCCGGCGCCGGCGCCACTCGGATCAGCAGCGCGCCGACGAGGACGAGGACACCGCCCACCAGGCAGACGAGGTACGCCGGCGAGGCGCCCGCCTCGTCGATGACGAGGCCGGCGACGGCGGCTCCGGGAGCCAGGCCCACGGCCAGCCCGGTCTGCAGGAACGCCATGCCCTCGGTCAGGCGTGCGGGTGGGAGGACCTGCTCGGCCAGGGACATTGTGGCGATGAGGGTCGGTGAGATGGCCAGGCCGCTGAGCAGCAGCACGGGCGCCATCACGGGCAGGTTGGGCACGAACGCCAGCGGCGCCGTCGCCGCGACCATCCCGACCGCCCCGATCCGCAGCCGCGCCAGCGGCCCGCGCTGCCAGGTCACGGCCCCGGACACCACGCCGGAGAGCAGGCTGCCGAGGGCCCACAGGGCGAGCAGCACGCCGGAGAGGGACTGGTGGCCCCGCTCGTCGGCGAACGCGACGGTCACGACCTCCGCCGCGCCGAACACGAGTCCCAGCGCGATGCCGACGAGGGTGAGCGGCGCGATTGCGCCCCACGGCATCGCCGGGCGGGCGGCGTGCGCGTCGACGCGCGGGTGGGCGGGCGGCTCGGTCCCGCGCTGGACCGCGAACGCGAACGTGCCGGCGACACCGACGACCAGCGCCGTCCCCAGGCCGGCGGCCGGGTGCACCGCCGTCGCGAGCAGGGTGACGGCGACCGGTCCGGCGATGAACACGGCCTCGTCGCCCACGGCCTCGAAGGAGAACGCCGTGTGCAGCAGGGCCGGGCGCTCGGCCAGCGTGTGCGACCACCGGGCCCGCACGCAGGTGCCGACCGACGGCAGCGAGGCGCCCGCCAGCACCGCGAACGCGTACGTCGACCAGGTCGGCCAGTCCCAGGACAGCGAGCCCATCGCCAGGGCCAGCCCGATGCCCCACAGGGTGATGACGACCGGCAGCACCCGGCCCTGGCCGAGGCGGTCGATCAGCCGGCCCTGCGGGATCGCGAACATCGCGTTGGCGATGACCGCGACGGCGGACACCGAGCCGGCGAAGGCGTACGAACCGGTCTCGTGCTCGGCGAGCAGGACGATGCCGAGCCCGACCATCGAGATGGGCAGGCGGGCGACCAGTCCGGTCAGGCTGAAGCGGGTCGTCGCGGGCGTGAAGATCTGGCGATAGGTCTGCAACATTGCCCGTCCATGGTCCTCCCTACGATGGGTGCGTGCCCAATCCCCAGCAGGCCGGCCCGGACCCTCTGCCCGCCGACCGGTCCACCGATCCCTACGACGCGCTCCTGCTGCTCTCCTTCGGCGGCCCGGAGAGGCCCGAGGACGTCGTGCCGTTCCTGGAGAACGTCACGCGCGGCCGGGGCATCCCGCGAGAACGGCTCGAGGCGGTGGGGCAGCACTACTTCCTGTTCGGCGGCCGCTCGCCGATCAACGACCAGAACAAGGCGCTGATCGCCGCGGTCGAGGAGGACCTCGCCGCGCACGGCATCGACCTCCCCGTCTACTGGGGCAACCGCAACTGGGACCCCTACCTCGCCGACACGGTCGAGCAGATGGCCCGCGACGGCGTGCGCCGGGTGCTCTGCCTGGCCACCTCGGCGTACTCGTCGTGGTCGGGCTGCCGCCAGTACCGCGACAACCTCGAGGCCGCCCTCGCCGCCGTGCCCGCCGACCTGGTGGCACCCCGGATCGACAAGATCGGCGCGTACTGCGACCACCCGGGCTTCGTCGCCGCCAACGCCGACGGCGTCGTCGCTGCGCTCGACGCCCTGCCTGTCGAGGTGCGCGACGACGCCCGGCTGGTGTTCGTCACCCACTCGATCCCGATCTCGATGAGCGACGCGAGCGGGCCCCAGGGCGGCGCGTACGTCGCCCAGCACCTCGACGTCGCCGCGGCGGTCGCGGCGCAGGTCGCCGCCGTCACCGGCGTCGAGCGACCCCACGAGCTCGTCTACTGCTCGCGCTCCGGCGCCCCGCACATCCCGTGGCTCGAGCCCGACGTCAACGACCGGCTCGAGGAGCTGGCGGCCGAGGGCGCGGCGGCCGTCGTCCTGTCCCCGATCGGCTTCGTGTCCGACCACATGGAGGTCGTCTACGACCTCGACACCGAGGCGCTGGCGACGGCCGAGCGGCTGGGCCTCCCGGCCCGGCGTGCCGCGTCCGCGGGCACACACCCCGCGTTCGTGGCGGCGATCCGGGAGCTGGTCCTCGACCGCGCGTCCCGCGAGCGCACCCTCGCCCCGGCGGCCCGGGACCACTGCCCGCTCGGCTGCTGCACGGGCAGCCGCGGGTGAACGAGCCTGCGGCGCTGCGCGCCCTGGCCGAGGACGTGGCCCGGGCCGCGGCCGTCCTGGTGCGCGAGTACGCCGCCAAGGGCGTGTCCGTCGCCGCCACCAAGTCCAGCGACATCGACGTCGTCACGGCCGCGGACCGGGCCAGCGAGGAGCTGATCCGCCGACTGGTCCTCACCGCCCGACCCGATGACGCCTTCCTCGGAGAGGAGGGCGACGACATCGCCGGCACGACCGGGGTGCGCTGGGTCGTGGACCCGATCGACGGCACCGTGAACTTCCTGTACGGCATCGCGGAGTACGCCGTCTCGATCGCCGCCGAGGTCGACGGCGAGATCGTCGCGGGGGTGGTGATGGACGTCGCCAAGGGCGTTCTCTATGCCGCCCACGCCGGCGGCGTCCCGACCCGCGACGGCGTGCCGCTGGCCGTACGCGGGCCGGCGCCGCTCGCGCACCGCCTGATCGCCACCGGCTTCAACTACACCCGCCCGGTGCGGGAGGTGCAGGCCGCGGCGGCCGCCCGGCTGCTGCCGCACATCCGCGACATCCGGCGTACCGGGTCGTGCGCGCTCGACCTGTGTCGGGTGGCCGAGGGCGCCCTCGACGGCTACGTCGAGGAGGGCGTCCACCTGTGGGACCACGCGGCCGGCGGGTTCATCGCCCGGCTCGCCGGAGCCCGCCTCCTGGTGACCGTCGGGGCCGGTGGCCGGGAGGCCGTCGTGTGTGCCCCGGACCACGGCTTCGACGAGCTCCTGGCAGCGGTGCGCACCGCAGGATTCCTCGCCGTGGACGCAGGGGAATAGGACCGGCTCCTCCTCTGTTCTGGGGACTCGCACTGACCCGGGTGTCGCGAAGGGCCTCCGATGGTGCACAATCTGCCGCGCCCACCCGCACGCTTCAGCGGGTGGCGGCCAGCTGAGGGGAGAGAGCAACCAGTCATGGCGACTGACTACGACGCACCGCGCAAGAACGAGGACGAGCAGTCCGAGGAGAGCATCGAAGAGCTCAAGGCGCGCCGCCACGACAAGAACTCGGGCAAGGTCGACGAGGACGAGACCGAGGCGGCCGAGTCGTTCGAGCTGCCCGGTGCCGACCTGTCCCACGAGGAGCTCGCCGTCGAGGTGAAGCCCAAGCAGGATGACGAGTTCACCTGCATGAGCTGCTTCCTGGTCCACCACCGCAGCCAGCTCGCGGATCCCGCGAAGATGATCTGCAAGGACTGCATCTGACACATGACGAAGCGGGCGGGGGGGGGGGGCCCCCCCCGCCCCGGGGGCCATCTGATTGTTATTATTTCCCCACCCCCCCCGGGGGGGGGGCCGCCCCCCCCCCCCCGCCCGCTTCGTCATGTCACCCGGTCGTCGTCCCTCAGGCGTTGCCGTGGCGCAGCCCCGGGGGCAGGTGCCCGGTCGAGCGCAGGTAGTAGTTGGCCGCCCGGCGCTGGGCCAGCATCTTGGCGAGGGCGACGAAGGTGCCGCTCGCGGCGGCCCACGCCACGGCCTCCCAGACGTCGACGTCGGGATCGGCGGGGTTCTCCGGCGGCTGCTTGCCGGTGGCGGCCCGCCAGCCGGTGTCCAGCCCCTTCTTCGCCACGGCCGCGGCGCCGAGCGCCGCGACGAGGGAGAACGCCGACCAGACCTTGGAGCTGTCCTTTGCCATGGGGCCGAGCCTAGTGGTCGGCTGCGTCACCGGGGCGCGGCAGGTGTGCGGGTGTTGAGCGCGGTCGCGAGCGCGCGCGGGTGGCGCGAGCTGATCAGCCAGTACGGAACCGGGTCGGCCGGGTCGGTGATCTCCACCTTGACCGACTGGCGCAGGTAGGGACGCAGCAGGAGGTACGCGCGCGCGTCGGCCTCGGGACCCGACACCCGCCGGGTGGCCTCCGCGTCGAGCGCCTCGGCCGTGCCGACGTACGCCATCTCGATCCGGGCCCGGCCGGCACGGAACCAGCCGTCGGACACCACGACCCGGGCACCGCCGTAGGACCGCAGCCAGGCGGCCATGCCGGCCAGCACCAGCCCGGTCACGACCCACGCGAGCCACGCGGCGTGGCCGATCAGCGCGACGATCAGGGTCAGCCAGAGGGTCGCGACGAGCATCGTGCCCTGGGCCCACCAGCGCAGCGGGACCCGCAGTCGCTCCTGGTACCTCGCACTCTCGCTCACGGGGAGGATGATCCCATCCGGGTGGTCGGCCCTCGTCGCGAGGGGTCGCTAGGGTCTCCCCGTGCCCGACCACGCCACCCCCCACGACCTGGTGATCGCCGTCCAGCAGCTCGACCCCGGCCTGCCGCTGCCGGCGTACGCCCACCCGGGGGACGCGGGGGCCGACCTGGTGGCTGGTGTCGACGTGGAGCTGGCGCCCGGCGAGCGTGCGCTGATCCCGACCGGGATCGCCATCGCGCTGCCGCCGGGGTACGTCGCGCTGATCCACCCGCGCTCGGGCCTGGCCGCGAAGCACGGCCTCTCCATCGTCAACACCCCGGGAACCGTGGACGCGGGCTACCGTGGAGAGATCAAGGTGCTGCTGATCAACCACGACCCGGTGGAGGCGATCACGCTGCGCAGGGGGGACCGCGTCGCCCAGCTGGTCGTCCAGCGGGTGGAGCGGGCCCGGTTCGAGCCGGTGACCGCCCTTCCGGACAGCGTGCGTGGCAGTGGCGGCTACGGTTCGACCGGAGGATTCCAGGCGTGACGAGGAGGACACAGTGAGGCTTCGGCGCAAGGCTGCCGACCCGACGGTCGAGGACGCGGGGGACGAGGCCACCGGCACCGAGGCCCCCGAGGCCACCGGGAACCCGGTGACCGACCCGACCACCGGCCCGACCGCCGGTCCGTTCGACGCCGACGACATCCCCGACGACGGTGTGGCCCGTCTCGACCTCGGCTCGCTCCTGGTCGCCCCCGCGGACGACCGCGAGCTGCGCGTCCAGGTCGACGAGCAGTCCGGTGAGGTCCGCGCCGTGCTGCTGGCCGACGACGCCGGCGCCCTCGAGCTGCGGGCTTTCGCGGCGCCGCGCAACGGCGACCTGTGGAGCGAGATCCGCCCGCAGATCGCCGCCGACGCCGCTCGGCGCGGCGGTACGGCGACCGAGCGCGAGGGCCGGTTCGGCACCGAGCTGGTGTGCGAGGTGCAGCTGACCCGCGCCGACGGCGTCACCGGCACCCAGACCTCTCGGGTCATCGGCATCAACGGCCCGCGCTGGCTGCTGCGCGCCACCCTGCTCGGCGACCCGGCCCGTGACCCCGAGGCCGCGGAGGCCTGGGAGTCCGCGATCGCCCAGGTCGCGGTCCGGCGGGGCGCCCACGCCATGCCCGTCGGTGAGCAGCTCCCGCTCTCGCTGCCCGAGGGTGCGACGCCCCGGGCCGTCTCGACCAGCTGAGCTGTCCCATGCGCACCAAGAGCCGCCTGCGGCGCACCATCAGCAAGTGGGCGAACCCCGACGAGGCCGAGGCCCGTGACCTTCGCAAGACGTTCAGCGGCGACGGTGTGGTCTGCATCGGCGACGCCCCCGACCGGTTGCCGGTCCGGCTGCGTGGCACCCTGCGCACGGTGACGCTGCGCCCGCGCGGCGGCGTACCCGCCCTCGAGGCCGAGCTGTACGACGGCACCGGCGTCGTCACGGTGATCTGGCTGGGCCGGCGGCGCATCGCCGGCATCGACCCGGGCCGCGCGCTCGAGGTCCGCGGCCGGATCGGCGCCCAGGACGGGCACCGGATCCTCTTCAACCCCCGTTACGAGCTGCTGTGAACGCCCCCATCGGGATCGACACCGTCGAGGCGCTGGTCCGCAAGCAGCTCGCCTCGGCCCTCGGTGGCCGGCGGGGGATGGCGGAGGCCGCCATCCCGGGCGTCGCGTTCACCGCTGTCTGGCTCAGCACCAAGGAGCTCCAGTGGGCGCTGGTCGGCAGTCTCGTGATCGCCGGCCTGGCCCTGGTGGCCCGCGTGGTTCAGCGCTCGAGCACCCAGTACGTGCTCAACGCCGTCTTCGGCATCGGCATCGGCTGGGTCTTCGTCCGCTGGGCGCAGAGCTCGGGCGGCTCCGAGTCCGACCAGGCACTGGCGTTCTTCCTCCCCGGCATCCTGATCAGCCTCGGCTACACCGTCGTGATCGGGCTCACCTGCCTCATCGGCTGGCCGATGCTCGGCTTCATGCTCGGCAGCGTCACCGGCGACCCGACCGCGTGGCACGACGACCCGCAGGTCGTGCGGCTGTGCAGCCGGTTGACCTGGGTGATGCTGCTGCCCGGCGCGATCGGTGTCCTGCTCCAGGGGCCGGTCTGGTTGCTCGGGCACAGCGGACGCATCGACGCCGACCAGGCCGTGGTGCTCATCCTGATCCTGCGCACCGGCCTGGGCTGGGTGCTCCGGATCGGCTCGTGGTCGGTGATGATCTGGTTGCTCGCTCGCAACGCCACGCCGCTGACCCCGTCCGCCGAGGTCGAGGCGGCGAGCACGGACGCCGAGCCCGCCTGAGCGGCTACTTCCCCGGGTGCGAACCCGGGGCGAGCAGGCGCTCCAGCTCGTCCTCGGCCTCGGCCGGGACCACGAACAGCAGCTCGTCGCCCGACTCGACCGGCTGCTCCGGCGTCGGCACGTAGACCTGGCCGTCGCGCAGGATCGAGACCAGCGCGCAGTTCTCCGGCAGCGGGATCAGGCCCGACGCCTTGCCGACGTACGGCGAGTCGGCCGGCAGCACCATCTCGACCAGGTTGGCGTTGCCCTTGCGGAAGGTGAACAGCCGGACCAGGTCGCCGACGCTCACGGCCTCCTCGACCAGCGCCGACATGATCCGCGGGGTCGAGACGTTGACGTCGACGCCCCAGGCCTCGGTGAACAGCCACTCGTTGTTGGGGTGGTTGACCCGGCCCACGGTGCGGGGGACGCCGAACTCGGTCTTGGCGAGCAGCGAGGTGACCAGGTTGGCCTTGTCGTCGCCGGTGGCCGCGATCACCACGTCGCACTTGTCGAGGCGGGCCTCCTCCAGCGAGGAGAGCTCGCAGGAGTCGGCGAGGAGCCACTCGGCGTCCGGGACCCGCTCGGGGCGGATCGAGGACGGGGACTTGTCGATGAGGAGCACCTCGTGGCCGTTCTCGATCAGCTCGCGGGCGATCGAGCGGCCGACGGCCCCTGCTCCGGCGATGGCGACGCGCATCTGTCTGCTCTCCCTCAGCCCTCGTGCTCGGGCCCGCGGCCCAGCACCTCGTACGCCTGGTCCGCGGACTCCTCGCGGGTGACCAGGTGCAGCCTGTCGCCCTCCTGGATCACGCTGTCGCGGTCGGGCAGCACGCCCTCGCCGAGCCGGTCGATCCAGGCCACCCGGCAGCGGGCCTGCTCCTGGAGCTGGCCGACGCGGGCGCCCACCCAGACCTCGGGGGCCGGGATGTGGTCGACGCGGATCGTGCCCGACGGGTCGCGGAAGTCCGGCTCGGCACCGGCCGGCAGGATCCGGCGCAGCACCTGGTCGGCGGTCCACTTCACCGTCGCGACGGTGGTGATGCCGAGCCGCTGGTAGACCTCGGCGCGGCCGGGGTCGTAGATGCGGGCGACGACCTGCTGGATGCCGAACGTCTCCCGGGCGACGCGCGCCGCGATGATGTTGGAGTTGTCACCGCTCGACACGGCCGCGAACGCGTCCGCCCGGCGGATGCCCGCCTTCTCCAGGACCTCCTGGTCGAAGCCGATCCCGGGGATCTTGTCGCCGTTGAACCCCGGGCCGAGCCGGCGGAAGGCGTCGGGCTCGCTGTCGATGATCGACACCGTGTGGTTGCGGTCCTCGAGGCTGCGGGCCAGCGTGGAGCCGACCCGGCCACATCCCATGATCACGACGTGCACGATGAGCACGCTATAGCAGTGCTGGCTCAGGCTCCGAGTCCCCTCGCGGGCAGCACCCGTCACGTGGGCGTCGGCGGCGCGCCCCGCCGGCCGGTCGTCCCCGACCTGGTGGCGCAGCGAACGTTGGGTTGGGCCCTCGATGCCCTACCGTTGTCGCTCGTGGGTGTCGGAGACGTATCGAAGCGCATCCTCCTCGGACGCAAGCTGCGCAGCGCCCAGCTGGGGGAGACACTGCTCCCGAAGCGGATCGCGCTCCCGGTGTTCGCGAGTGACGCACTGTCGTCGGTCGCGTACGCGCCCGACGAGATCTTCATCATGCTGGCCATCGCCGGTGCCTCCCAGTACATCTGGTCGTGGAAGATCGGCATCGCGGTCGCCATCGTGATGGCGGCCGTGATCGCGTCGTACCGCCAGACCGTGCACGCCTACCCGTCGGGTGGCGGCGACTACGAGGTGGCGACCGTCAACCTCGGCCGCACGGCGGGCATCACGGTCGCGAGCGCGCTGCTGGTCGACTACGTGCTCACGGTCGCGGTGTCGATCTCGTCGGGTGCCAACTACGCCTCGGCGGCGATACCCGCCTTCCAGGACCACGAGGCGTTGATCGCGGTCGTCCTGGTGCTGCTGCTGATGGCGATGAACCTGCGCGGCATCCGCGAGTCGGGCACCTTCTTCGCGATCCCCACCTACCTGTTCATGTTCGCGATCCTCGGCATGTGCGCCTACGGCCTGGTCCAGGCGCTCGGTGGTTCGCTGCCGATGGCCGAGAGCGCGGGCCTCGAGATCGCTCCCCGCGAGGGCTGGGAGGAGCCGCTGACGACCTTCGGGCTGGTCGTGCTGCTCGCCCGCGCGTTCTCGTCCGGGTGTGCGGCGCTGACCGGTGTCGAGGCGATCTCCAACGGGGTCCCGGCGTTCCGGCGACCGAAGAGCAAGAACGCCGCCTCCACCTTGCTCCTGCTCGGCCTGATCGCGATCACGATGATGATCAGCGTCATCGTGCTGGCCAAGCAGATCGGGCTGAAGTACGTCGACCCGCACGAGCTGGAGCGGCTGACCCGCGACGGCGTGCCGGTCCCCGACGGCTACGACCAGCACGCGGTGATCGCGCAGATCGCCGACGCGGTCTTCCACGACTTCAGCCCCGGCTTCTACTTCGTCGTCACGGTCACCGGGATCATCCTGGTGCTCGCCGCCAACACCGCGTTCAACGGCTTCCCGGTGCTCGGCTCCATCCTGGCCAAGGACGGTCTGGCGCCCCGCGCCCTCGGCGCCCGCGGCGACCGGCTCGCCTACAGCAACGGCATCGTGTTCCTCGCCCTGATGGCGATCGTGCTCATCGTCGCGTTCGACGCGGAGACCACGAAGCTGATCCAGCTCTACATCGTGGGTGTCTTCGTCTCCTTCAACCTCAGCCAGCTCGGCATGATCCGGCACTGGACCCGCCACCTCGCGACCGAGCGCGACCCCGGCGAGCGCCGCCGGATGATCCGCTCGCGCACCATCAACGCCGTCGGCCTGTCCTTCACCGCGGTCGTGCTGGTCGTCGTGCTGCTCACCAAGTTCCTCGCCGGCGCCTGGATCACGATCCTGGCCATGACCTTCTTCTTCGCGGTGATGAAGGGCATCAAGCGGCACTACGACAACGTCGAGCGTGAGCTCGCGGCCGACGAGACGGACAAGGCGCTGCCGACCCGCGTGCACGCCATGGTGCTGGTCTCCAAGCTGCACAAGCCGACGCTGCGGGCGCTGGCATTCGCGAAGGCGACCCGGCCGAACTCGCTCGAGGGCGTCTACGTCTCGGTCGACCAGCAGGACACGGCGCGCCTGCTGGAGGAGTGGGACGAGCGCAACACCGGGATCCCGCTCAAGGTGCTGCACTCGCCGTACCGCGAGGTGGCCAAGCCGATCGTCGAGTACGCCTCCGCGATCCGGCGCGCGAACCCGCGAGGGGTCGTGGCCGTCTTCATCCCCGAGTACGTCGTGGGCCGCTGGTGGGAGCAGTTCCTGCACAACCAGACGGCGCTGCGCCTCAAGGGCCGGCTGCTGTTCACGCCCGGCGTCATGGTCATCTCGGTGCCCTACCAGCTGCGGTCCTCCGAGATCGCCCTCGAGCGCGAGGAGCGCGAGGAGCACCGGGTCCACGCCGGCGACCTGCGCCGTGGCCGCGTGCGCGGCAGCGACCGGCAGGCCCCGCGGTGAGCCGCCCCGCCCCTCGCCGGGCCCAGCAGGCGCGACGGCCGCGGGCCCGCACCGCCCGCGGAGCCTCGATGGCCGGGCGGCGGTTCGAGGTCGAGGTCGGTCCCGTCGCCCACGGCGGCCACTGCGTGGCGCGGGTCGAGGACCGGGTGGTCTTCGTCCGGCACGCCCTGCCCGGTGAGCGGGTGGTCCTCGAGATCACCGAGGGCACTGAGGGCGACAAGTTCTGGCGGGGCGACGCCGTCGAGGTGCTCGCGCCCTCGCCCGACCGGGTCGCCGCGCCCTGCCCGTACGCCGGACCCGGGCTCTGTGGGGGCTGCGACTTCCAGCACGTGGGCGTCCCGGCCCAGCGTGCGCTCAAGGCCGACGTCGTCCGCGAGCAGCTGCGCCGCCTCGCCCGCCTCGACGTCACCGTCGAGGCGGTGCCGGGCGACCAGGACGGGCTGCGCTGGCGCACCCGGCAGCGCTACGTCCCGCTGCCCGACGGTGGTCGCGGGATGCGCAAGCACCGCTCCCACGACGTCATCCCGGTCGAGGAGTGCTTGCTCGAGGCGCCCGGCGGTCCGTCGTACGAGGTCCGGGGGAGGTCCTTCGAGGTCGCCGACGGCGGCTTCTGGCAGGTCCACCCGGGTGCTCCGGAAGCCCTGGTCGGCGCGGTGCTCGACGCCCTGGACCCGAAGCCGGGGGAGAGCGCCCTGGACCTGTACGCCGGCGTGGGGCTGTTCAGCCGCTTCCTGTCCGAGGCCGTCGGCCCGACCGGCCGGGTCCTCGCGGTCGAGGGCGACGCCGCCGCATCGGCCCTGGCCGAGCGCAACTGCCCCGGCATCACCGCCGTACCCGGTGACGTCGGGTCCGTGCTCGCCGCCGGACTCCCCGGCGCGTGGGGCCACGCCGACCTGGTCGTGCTCGACCCGCCGCGGGTCGGTGCGAAGCGCGCCGTCGTCGAGCAGGTGGTGGCCCGCGGTCCCCGGGCCGTCGCCTACGTCGCCTGCGACCCCTCGGCGCTGGCCCGTGACGTCGCGATCTTCGCCGAGCACGGATATCGGCTCGCGTCGCTGCGCGCCTTCGACCTGTTCCCGATGACGCACCACGTCGAGTGCGTCGCGAAGTTCGAGCGAAGCTGATCTGACCGGCGGTGATGAAAGTCGGGCTCTCGACGGAGGCCCACCCCGCCGGCGTACCCACCGCCCGCATCTCCGCCCAGACCCGCCACAAGGGCCCCTCGGTCCTGTTCAACCGCTACTCCGACCGGTCGATGCCCTCGAATCCAGTTCGAGCAAGGACCCCGGGCTGTGATCCGGAGGCATTTCACAATCCTTGAAACTCTTCTATGATTATGCGCATGGCATCGGTGAGCGTCGCTCAGGCTGCACAACGGCTCGGCGTCAGCGTGCCCCGAATCCACCAGCGCATCGCGGACGGCTCACTGGCCGCCGAACGCATCGGATCACAGTGGGTGGTCGACGAGCGTTCCTTGGTGCGCATCCAGGAGCGCAGCAAGGCCGGTCGCCCGATTTCCCTGCGATCCGCCTGGGCGGTCATTGCTGCCTCCGAGAATGACCGCGACAGGCTGAAGGAAGGGGGTTCAGTCACCAGCGCACGGGCTCGCGTGCACCTCGACCGCCTGCTCGCTCCGTACCTCGTGCGCGCCGACGACGAGGAGTCGGTGGGTGAACTCGCGGTCTCGCTTCGATCGATGTTCCGCAATCGCGCCGAGCGGCGACTCCTCCGCGCGGCGCCCGCCGACCTGGCCGATCTGCGGGCCGATTCTCGGTGGGCTTCCTTGGTCGACCTGGGCGCAAGCGGTATCGCCTCCGGGGACGTCGAGGGCTACCTCGAAGAGTCGAAGGTCGAGGGCGTCGCGAAGGACTATCTCCTGGTCGAATCCGACCGCGGGGCCAATGTTGTACTCCATGTGATCCCGGACGGGCAGTATCCGTTCCCGAACTCGCGGCTCCGGCTCGCGGCCGACCTTGCCGAGCACCGCGGGCCGCGCGAGGAAGCACGCGCCGCTGAACTGGTGCACGAGCTCGCCCCGGAGTGGAAGGAGGTTGAGCGTTGATCGTCCTTCCCTCCATGCCGCCCGAGCAGACCTCATCTTGGCTGGGGCTGCTGGACCTCCATGAGCGGCTCGCGGACGCGCTGCTGCTTGAGATTCCCGACGCCGAGGACTCACTCGCTCGGCTCACCATGGCGGGGGACCTGTAGCCATGCCGGAAGACTTCGTGATCGCCCGCAACACCGAGCCCGGGTCGACGCTGCCCTATCTCCTGCGGATCCCGCTCGGGGACGGGATCATCCTCAAGGCGAAGGACACCTGGCCGCGCACCGGAAAGGTCTACTGCCACCGCGTCGAGGGGTGGCCAGCGGAGGCCGAGATCATCGAGCGAGTGCCCGTGCGGTCGTGCGTGAGGCGCGGCGCTGCGATCGACCTTGTGCTCGACCGGGGCCGGGAGAACCGCTCGCAGATCGTCGTGACCAACGCCCGCGGCAGGCAGATGATCTTCTGGCAGACCGCCCGCACGTCCAAGCAAGCGCGGCCTGCGGTGACGCTTCCTGGCGCCCGCGCGAGCGGGCTCGCCGATCTGGAGATCGCGATCGATCACCGCGAGCGCTATCCGTTCACGTTCGCAGACCGGCAGGCGACGACCCGACGCGAGCCGCTCAACGCCGGCGACTACGGACTCGTCGTCGACGGGCTGCTGCAGGCCACGGTCGAGCGCAAGTCCCTGGCGGATCTCGTGACCTCGCTGACAACGGGCAGGCTGAAGTTCCAGCTCACCGAGCTGGCGGCGATCCCACGCGCCGCGGTGGTCGTCGAGGAGCGGTACTCCCAGGTCTTCAAGCTCGACCACGTCCGGCCGAGTGTCGTGGCAGACGGGATCGCCGAGTGCCAGATCCGGTTCCCGACCGTCCCGATCGTCTTCTGCGAGACCCGCAAGCTCGCCCAGGAGTGGACCTACCGCTTCCTCGCGGCTGCGCGCGTAGGGCTCGCCGAGGAAGCGGTCGGCGACCTCGTCGTGCGAGCCCTCGAAGTGGCTCCGCCGCTCGCGCCCCCACCGGCGACGCCGGCCGACGTCCGTCGCTGGGCGTCCGCACACGGCATCGTCGTCTCCGACCGCGGCCGGATCCCGGCGGCGGTGACGGACCGGTATCTGGAGGCCCGCGCTCGCGGCGAGATCTGACGCTGCGAGCGCGGGCGACCGTGGGTGCCACCCCGAGTGCGTCGGGTTGCTGACGAAGGCCGGGCCCGACCTGCGCTGAGGTGCCTGCGTGGGCCGCTCAGACCCGGAAGTCCAGGTGGTTGACGGCGTAGACGAAGTTCCCGACGACGTGCCGCGGCTCGCCCAGGTCGAGGTCCGGGACCCGGGTCAGCAGCTGGTGGAAGATGTGCCGCAGCTGCATCTTCGCCAGGAAGTGGCCCATGCAGTAGTGCGGGCCGCCGCCGCCGAAGCCGACGTGGCCGTTCGGCTCGCGGGAGAGGTCGAAGGTCCAGGGGTCCTCGAACGCCTGCTCGTCCCGGTTGCCCGAGGCGTAGAACATCACGACCCACTCACCGGCCTTGATCTCCTGCCCGCCGAGCACCGTGTCCCGGGTCGCCGTCCGACGGAAGGTCATCACCGGGCTGACCCAGCGCACGATCTCCTCGATCGAGCGGTTGATCCGACCCGAGTAGTCCTCCATCAGCCACGCACGCTGGTCGGCGTGCTCGAGCAGCGCCTTGGTGCCCAGCGTGATCGTGTTGCGGGTGGTGTCGTTGCCGGCGACCGAGAGGAGCACGAAGAACGACGCGATGTCCTCGTCGCTGAGCTGCTCGCCGTCGACCTCGGCGCGGGTGAGCTCGGTCCAGATGTCGTCGCGGGGGTTGGCCCGGGTCTCGGCGGTGAACTCGAGCGCCATGGTGAGCAGCCCGATCAGGCTGTCGGAGACCATGTCAGCGGGGCTGCGGCCGGCGGCGAGCTCGGGGTCGTTCCAGCCGACGAGCATGTCGGCGAGGTGCGCCGCCTCCTTGCGCAGCTCGTCAGGCAGGCCGAGCATGTCGTAGATGGTGTCCATCGGGAGCCGGGCGGCCAGCTGCGCGACGAAGTTGCCGCTGCCGGCCTCGATGAGCTCGTCGACCAGCTTGGCCGCGCGCGCCTCGACCTGGGCCTCGATCTTGCGGACCTGGCGCGGGGTGAACGCCGCGTGCACGAGCCGGCGGTAGTTGAGGTGACGCTCGCCGTCCATGCCGAGGAACGACAGGGCCGCGTCCTGGAACTCCTGGGGGACCTCCTCGAACTGGATGCCCTCGCCGGAGCAGAAGATCTCGGGGTTGTTGCTGACCTCGGCGATCAGCTCGTTGGTGGTCACCGCCCAGTAGCCGTCGTTCTCCGGCGTCATCAGCTTCCCGGCGACGGGAGGGTGCCAGCTGACGGGCGCCTCGGCGCGGAGCTGGGCGAAGACGGGATCGCGCTGCTCGGTGGTGAGGGCCCAGAAGTCCATGTCGGACAGGCTGAGCGGGTGGTAGGGGCGCTTGGTCTCGGGCGCGGTGGTCATCTCGGTGGTCTCCTTCGGGACGGGGTCCGGTGGTCCGGGCGGGGGCAGGCGTTGCGGGGTCAGGACCGGCCGACGCGCTCGCTGTAGTGGGCGCGCTGGGACTGGTCTATGTCGAGGAAGGCGTCGTAGGCGCCCATCCGGCGGTTGAAGAAGTCGCGCAGCCGCCGGCCGAGGAACGGCTGGGTGCGGATGATCGGTCCCATCACCCAGGGCACGAAGACGTCCTTGCGGCGGGTGCGCAGCGCCTCGGCGATCGCGGTCGCGACGTCCTCGGGCTCGAGGTTGGGGATCATCCGCAGGCCCTTCGTGCCGGCGACCAGGTCGGTGTTGACGAAGCCGGGCATGACCACGGTGAAGTCGACGCCGGTGTGGCCCAGCTCGACGCGCATCGCCTCCGTGCCGTGCACGATGGCGGCCTTGGCCGCGCAGTAGGCCACGCCGCCCGGGATGGCCGCTCGCCCGGCGGTGGAGGCCACGTTGACGACGTGTCCGCCGCCGCGGGCCACCATCTCCGGGAGGACCAGGCGCATCCCGGTGAGCGGGCCGAGCACGTTGATCTCGATCGAACGCCGCTCGACCTCCGCGGAGCTGTCCAGGTACGCGCCGATCGGCATCACCCCGGCGTTGTTGACCAGGACGTCGACGCCGCCGTGGGCGGCACGTGCCTCGTCGAGGAAGGTGGCGAACGACGAGGGGTCGGTGACATCGACGTGCAGGCCGACGGCACGCTCGCCGAGCTCGGCGGCGGTCCTGGCGGCGGCCTCCCGGTCGATGTCACCGATGCTCACCCGGGCGCCGCGGCCGAGCAGTTCGGCGGCGGTGGCGCGACCGATGCCGCGGGCGGCACCGGTGATGACGACGTGACGACCGGTCAGGTGCTGGGGCTGGGACATGTGCTCTCCTTCGAGCGGCAGGGCGGAGGTGCCGGGACAGCGGGCAGGGGCGCACGCGGGGATCGGCAGGGTCGGGATCGGGGGGCGCGAGGGCGCCGGGCGTCAGCGGTCGAGCACCAGCCGCGGTCCGAGGGCACGCGAGACGCAGGGCATGAAGTAGCCCTCCTCGCGGTCCTCGTCGGTGAGCACGTGGTCGCGGTGGTCGGGCTCGCCCTCGAGCAACAGGGACTCGCAGGTGCCGCACACGCCCGAGGAGCACGACCTCTCGATGTCGACACCCACCGCGGCTGCTGCGTCGAGCACGCTGGTCCCCGCGGGGACGGAGACCGTGACGCCGCTGGCCCGGAACTCGACCTCGAATGCGCCATCCGCGCTGGTGTCGACCTCCGCGGCGGTGAAGTGCTCGACGTGCAGGCTGCCCGACGGCCAGGTGGCGCAGTGCTCCTCGACCGCGCTCAGCAGGGGCGCGGGGCCGCAGCAGTAGACCGCGGTGTCCTCCAGCGGCGTGCCGAGCAGCCCGGCCAGGTCCAGCAGGCCGTGCTCGTCCTGCGGACGCAGCTGCACGCGGTCGCCGTACGCCGCGAGCTCGTCGCGGAAGGCCATGGTCGCCAGGGAGCGGCCGCCGTAGACCAGGCGCCAGTCGGCGCCTGCGGCGTCGGCGGCTCGCACCATCGTCAGGATCGGGGTGATGCCGATGCCGCCGGCCAGGAACAGGTAGCGGGGTGAGGGCCGCAGCTCGAAGTGGTTGCGCGGGGTCGAGACTGTCAGCGTGTCGCCGACGGACAGCTGCTCGTGCACGTATGCCGACCCGCCACGGCTCGCGGGCTCCCGGAGCACCGCCACCTGGTATCCGGGCTCGTCGGGGACTCCGCACAGCGAGTACTGCCGGACGACGTCGCCGAGGTGGAGGTCGATGTGGGCGCCGGGGGACCAGGTCGGTAGCGGCGCGCCGTCGACGCCGGTCAGGCGGAGGGAGACGATGCCGTCGGCGACGGGGATGACGTGCTCAACCCGCACGGCGAGGGTGGCGGACGGCGCTGCGGCGGGACTTGCTTCCAGGATGCTCATCGGTCCTCCGGGAGTGGCTTGGGACACCACGGAACATAAGCCGTCTTATGTTCCGTGGCAAGCACTCTCTCGAAAAAAGGTCCGGGCGGGCCGAAGAGGAGCGGCGTTTCAGTGGTCGCGTTCGGCCTGGATCTGCTCGAGCATCTTGTTCAGCGCCCAGGTCAGCCGCCGCGTGTTGTGCGGGTGGGTCTCGAACTGCTCGAAGCCGATCAGCAGGTAGATCGCGCTGCGCGCCCACATCTCCGCCACGGCGGGGTCGGTGAACATCGCGTCCATCGCCCGCTGGACGGTGTCGAGCCGCTCCCGGTCGACCTGGGCCTGGATGCGGGCGACCAGGGGGTCGGTCAGGGACCAGGCTCGGATCGCCGCCTCGGAGCGATAGGGCAGGGTGCAGGCCATGTCGCGCAGGCGCTCCAGGGCGTCGACCGGGTCCGTCGCCTGGGCGGCGGCCTCGGCGATCTGGAGCGTGCGCTCTTCGCGCCACTGGTTCAGCAGCTGGTCGGTGAATCCTTGCCAGTTGCCGAAGTGGTTGTAGAAGGAGCCGGTGGTCACGCCCAGCGCCTTGCACAAGGTGGCCTGCTTCAGGGCCGGGTAGCCGTCGTCGGCCAGCAGCTGCATCGCGCGGGCGAAGTAGTGCTCCGGGGTGACGCGTCGAGCCATCAGGGCTCCTCTCGGGAAGGGTCGGGGCGAGGCTAGCGGGCGCCGGCCGCTCGCTGGGCGGATTGCTGGCGAGGTGGGCGTGGACAAGACTATGTTGATCTTTCCTCTTCCCAACATAAGTCCACTTTTGTTACGGTCGGTGCGCGACGTGGCTAGCGTCACCTCACCGGGCACGTTCCAGCCGGCGTCGCGCCCCACGTTCTCGCGCGTCGGTCCCGCTGCGTCCGCCCGTCCCGGGCCGCGGTGGGCCTCGACGCGCACCCACTCGAAAGGCACTTCCATGGGATTCAGCGACCAGGCCGAGGTCCTCGACTACCTCGGCGGCGTGTTCCGCCTCGGTCTCGATGACGACGAGCTCGGCCCGAAGCTCGCCGCCGCGGCCCTCGTCCTGCAGTTCGACTACACCGAGCCCGACACCACCGTCACCGTCAACACCGCCACCGGCGAGATCGTCGCCGGAACGATCGACGGGGTCGAGCCCGACGCCACGATGACCATGACGGCCGAGACCGCCAACAAGTTCTGGCAGGGCAAGGTCAACCTGGCCATGGCGATGGCCCGTGGCCTGGTGAAGGTCAACGGAAACAAGACGGCGCTGCTCAAGCTGGTGCCGCTGAGCAAGAAGCTGTACCCGATGTACGCGGACCGCCTGCGCGCGGACGGTCGCGACGACCTCGTCGCCTGACCCGCAGCCCCGTCCACCGTCCCGCCGAGCTCGCGGCCGCCGGGTCGGACTGCGCTGCCCTCCCGACCTGCCCCGAGACCTGCTAGGAGCTGTCCCCAGATGTTCCCCGGCGTCCACGCTGCCACCACGCCCGACAAGATCGCCGTCGTCATGGCCGGCTCCGGCCGGTCCCTGACCTACCGCGAGCTCGACGACGCCTCGGCCGCCCTCGCGAAGGCCTGGCACGACCTGGGCCTTCGCCCGGGCGACGTCGTCGCGATGTTCAGCGACAACGCGCTGGAGTGCCTGACCGTCTACTGGGCGGCGCTGCGCTCCGGGCTCTACATCACCGCGATCAACCGGCACCTGGCGCCGGCAGAGTCGGCGTACATCGTCACCGACAGCGGCGCCAAGGTGCTGATGGCCTCCGCCGGCATCGCCGCGCAGGCCGAGGCGATCCGGGCGCTGCTGCCCGAGGTGTCGCACGCCTTCGCCTTCGGTGGCGAGATCGCGGGGTACGGGTCGATGGAAGAGCTGATCGCCGCCGCCGGCAGCGAGCGGCTCGCTGACCAGCCGCGCGGTGCGGACATGCTCTACTCCTCGGGCACCACCGGCCGCCCCAAGGGCATCAAGCCGCCGCTGCTCGGCATCCAGGTCGACCAGCCGGGTGACCCGATCACCGGTCTGGCCGGCATGGCGTTCAAGCTCGGTCCCGAGGACGTCTACCTCTCGCCGGCGCCGGTCTACCACGCCGCACCGCTGAAGTGGTGCAGCGCCGTGCACGCCTACGGCGGCACCGTGGTGATGATGGAGAAGTTCGGCGCCGCCGAGCTCCTGTCGGCGGTCGAGCGGTTCGGGGTCACCGTCACCCAGGTCGTGCCGACGATGTTCGTCCGCATGCTCCAGCTGCCGGAGGACCAGCGCCGCTCCTACGACGTCTCGAGCCTGCGCCTGGCGATCCACGCCGCCGCGCCGTGCCCGCCCGAGGTCAAGGACGCCATGATCGACTGGCTCGGTCCGATCCTCGTGGAGTACTACTCCTCGACCGAGGCGAACGGACTGACGCTGATCACGACGCCGGAGTGGCAGGCCCACCGTGGCTCCGTCGGACGCAGCATGCTCGGTCCGGCCCACATCTGCGACGACGACGGCAACGAGCTGGAGGTCGGCGAGGTCGGCACCGTCTACTTCGAGCGGGAGGTCCGTCCCTTCGAGTACCACAACGACCCGGAGAAGACGAAGGAGGCCGAGCACCCCGTCCACAGCAGCTGGACCACTGTCGGCGACCTCGGCCGGCTCGACGAGGACGGCTACCTCTACCTGACCGACCGCAAGGCCTTCATGATCATCTCCGGCGGGGTGAACATCTACCCGCAGGAGGTCGAGGACGTCCTGATCATGCACCCGGCGGTGCACGACGTCGCTGTCGTCGGCCTGCCGGACCCCGAGATGGGGGAGCAGGTCAAGGCCGTCGTCCAGGTCCGCCCGGGCGTGGAGACCTCCGACGCGTTGGCCGCCGAGCTGATCGAGTACGTCCGCGAGCGCGTCGCCCACTACAAGGCACCGCGCACGCTGGACTTCGTCGACGACCTGCCGCGCACGCCCACGGGCAAGCTGCTCAAGCGCACCATCGTCGACACCTACCTGAGCGCGGCAGCCCGATGAGCGCGCAGGTCGAGAGCTCCGCCGGCACGGGGGCGGAGGGAGCCCCCGTGCCGACGGTCGTAGCGCAGCTGCGCCGAGTCTTCAGGACCGGGCGCACCCAGTCGCTGGCCTGGCGTAGGCAGCAGCTCGAGGGCATCGAGCGGTTCTGCGACGAGCGCGAGGCCGAGATCGTCGCCGCCGTCGCCGCGGACCTGGGCCGTGGACCGGTCGAGGCGTGGCTCGGCGAGATCGCCGGTAGCCGCGCCGAGGCCAGCCACGCCAAGCGCCACCTGCGCCGCTGGATGCTGCCCACGCCCCGCCCGCTGCCGGCCACGCAGCTGCCTGGCTGGGCGATGACCCGTCCCGAGCCCAAGGGCACGGTGCTGATCATCAGCCCCTGGAACTACCCCGTCTTCCTCACCCTCGGCCCGCTGGTCGCCGCGGTCGCGGCGGGCAACACCGTGGTGGTCAAGCCGTCGGAGATCGCGCCGGCCACCTCGCGGATGCTCGCCGAGTGGCTGCCGAGGTACCTCGACCCCGAGGCGGTCGCCGTCGTCGAGGGCGACGCCTCGGTCACCCAGGAGCTGCTCGCCCAGGGCTTCGACCACGCGCTCTTCACCGGCGGCACGGAGATCGGCCGCAAGATCATGGCCGGTGCCGCGCCGCACCTGACCCCCGTGACCCTCGAGCTGGGCGGCAAGAGCCCGGTCATCGTCGACGCCACGGCGGACCTCGAGGTGACGGCCAAGCGACTGGCCTGGGTCAAGCTGCTCAACTCCGGCCAGACCTGCATCGCTCCCGACTACGTGCTCGCGCACAGCGACGTGCACGACGAGCTCGTCGACCGGATCGGCACCCACCTGGCCGCGTTCCGCAGCGGTGAGCCGGCCGGCCAGCCGATCGTCAACGAGCGCCAGTTCGACCGTCTGGTCTCAGCGATCGCCGCGACCCAGGGCCGTGTCGCGCACGGCGGCGGGAGCGACCCCGACACCCTCCGGATCGAGCCCACCGTCGTCGTGGGCCCGGCGCTCGACGAGCCGCTGATGAGCGAGGAGATCTTCGGTCCGGTGCTGCCCGTGCTTCGGGTCGGCTCGCTCGACGAGGCGATCGACTTCGTCAACGACCGGCCCAAGCCGCTGGCGACGTACCTCTTCTCCCGCTCGCGGGTCGCCCGGCGACGGATCGTCGCCGAGGTCCCGGCCGGCGGCACGGTGGTCAACCACGTCGCCATGCACTGCCTGGTGCCCAGCCTGCCGTTCGGCGGCGTCGGCCCCAGCGGGATGGGGGCCTACCACGGGCACGCCGGCTTCGCCGAGTTCAGCCACCGCAAGTCGGTGCTGGTCAAGAGCTTCCGACCCGACCCGTCGATCATCTACCCGCCCTACAGCGACCGGGCGGTCAAGATCATCCGTCGTCTCTTCTGATCGGCTGCGGCAAATGACCAACGACACCGCGGTCCGTCCGCCCCGGACCGGACCGGATGCCGGACCGGCCGATCGCCTGGCCGGCAGCACCGAGCAGACCGATCAGATCGCGCAGGAGGCGCTGCGCTCGAGCATGCTGCTCGCCCTGGTCAGCACGCCCACGCAGTTCCTCGGCGTGATCGGCGACTTCTACCGGTTCTGCGCCAAGACCTTCCGGACGATGTTCACCCGGAAGTTCCGGCTGGTCGAGTTCATGACCCAGGCCTGGTTCATCACCTCGGTCTCCCTGGGGCCGGCGATCCTGGTCTCGATCCCGCTGTGCGTGATCGTCATCTTCCAGGTCAACGAGCTGCTGATCCAGATCGGTGCGGTCGACCTGGCCGGTGCGGGTGCGGCGCTCGCGGTGATCCGCGAGATCGGTCCGGTGGTCAGCGTGCTGGTCGTCGCCGGCGCGGGGGCGACGGCGATGTGCGCGGACCTGGGGGCGCGGAAGATCCGCGAGGAGATCGACGCGATGGTCACCCTCGGCATCGACCCGGTCGAGCGGCTGGTGGTGCCGCGGGTGCTCGCCTCCGCGCTCGTGGCGATCTGTCTCAACGGTGTCGTCTCGCTGGTCGGCCTGGTCGGCGGCTACGTGTTCTCGGTCATGCTGCAGGGCGCCACCCCGGGGCTCTACGTCACCGACCTCACCCTGCTGGTCGGTGTCAGCGACTTCATCACCTCCGAGATCAAGGCGGCCGTCTTCGGTCTGCTCGCCGGCCTGACCGCCTGCTACCTCGGCCTCAACGCGAAGGGTGGTCCGAAGGGCGTCGGCGACGCCGTCAACCAGACGGTCGTCTTCTCCTTCATGCTCCTCTTCGCTGCGAACACCGTGATCACGATGATCTTCCTCAGCCTGAAGGGCGCTTGAGATGGCACTGGGTGATTCGGGTCCGGCCAGGACCCTGGTCGACCTCGGCGAGCAGGTGGCCTTCCACGGCCGCGCCTACGCCGAGTTCCCGCGGGCGATCCGCCGCTACCGCCGCGAGATCGTGCGGCTGCTCGCCGAGGTCTCGCTCGGCTCCGGCGCGCTCGCGCTGATCGGCGGCACCGTGCTGGTGATCGGCTTCCTGTCCGCGGCCGCCGGCTTCGAGGTCGGCCTGCAGGCCTACACCTCGATGGGCGACATCAACGCCTCCTCGATGGCCGGGTTCTTCTCCGCCTACTTCAACACCCGCGAGGTGGCCCCGATCATCGCGGGCATCGCGCTGACCGCCACCGTCGGCGCCGGCTTCACCGCGCAGATCGGGGCCATGCGCGTCAGCGAGGAGATCGACGCGCTCGAGGTGATGGCGGTGCCACCGGTGCCCTACCTGGTGAGCACCCGGATCATCGCCGGCCTGGTCGCCGTCGTACCGCTGTTCGCCTGCGCGGTGATCATGACCTACCTGGCGACCAAGGTCGTGGTGACCGTGGGCTACGGCCAGGCCCCCGGCACCTACTCGCACTACTTCGACACCTTCCTGGTGCCTTCCGACCTGGTGCTGGCGCTGCTCAAGACCGTGCTCATGGCCCTCGTCATCGTCTCGGTCTGCTGCTACCACGGCTTCCGGGCCGGCGGCGGCCCGGCCGGTGTGGGACGTGCGGTCGGCGTCGCGGTCCGGACCTCGCTGATCGGGATCATGCTCGTCGACCTCGCCTTCGGGCTGGCCCTGTGGGGCCAGGCCTCGGTGCACGTCGCCGGCTGAGCGCGCCCAACCGCCGGACAAGTCCCAAGACAAGGAGAGACATGCGTTCTGCCAGGACCAAGCACATGGCGCTCGGCGCCGGCCTGCTCGGCGTCCTCGCCGGCCTTGCGGTCGGCACCGCGGCGCTCTACCAGAACGCCTTCGCCGACGTCCGCGAGGTGACGGTGCTCAGCGACCGCGCCGGCCTGACCATGGACTCCGGTGCGGTGGTCAAGGTGCGCGGCGTCGAGATCGGCTCCGTCGCCGACGTGCGTGCCACCAAGGACGGCGCCGAGATCGAGCTGAGGATCGACGCCGACCGGATGGGCCTGCTTCCCGCCGAGGTCACCGCCCAGATCGTGCCGCCGACCGCGTTCGGCCAGAAGTACGTCCAGCTCACGCCGGCGGGCGAGACGGGCACCCTCGCCGCGGGGACCGTGATCCAGGCCGACTACGTCACCACCGAGGTCGACGAGGCGTTCAGCAGCCTCTCCCGGGTGCTGGCGGTGGCCCGACCCCGCGAGGTCGCCGGGGCGCTCACCGCCGTCGCCGACACCGTGGACACCCGCGGCGAACGGATCAACCGCCTGGTCGAGGACACCGACGAGCTGCTGGCCCGGTTCAACCCGGCGCTGCCGGCGCTGGCCGAGGACATCCAGC
The DNA here is from genome assembly GCF_019192965.1 of Nocardioides daeguensis. GTDB lineage: Bacteria > Actinomycetota > Actinomycetes > Propionibacteriales > Nocardioidaceae > Nocardioides > Nocardioides daeguensis. The sequence goes on along the minus strand of NZ_JAHTKU010000001.1, from coordinate 114,182 downwards.
GGATCAACGACGTGCTCCGGACCTACGACGGGGCCAGCGCAGACCTGGTGACCATGCTCGACTCCGGCACCACCACCGCACGGACGCTGAGCACCCGGCAGCGCGACCTCCGCGCGCTGCTGGACGGCCTCGAGTCCTTCTCCGCGCAGGCCGACGCGACCTCCAGCCGGCACGGCGCCGCACTGGCGGCCGCGCTGCGTGAGCTCGACCCCACCACGCGCCTGCTCGCGAGGTACTCGCCGATGCTGCCGTGCACCATCGAGGGCGTCGCGAAGATCAACCGCGACCTCGAGGTCGCGGTCGGGGGCACCAAGCCCGGCGTCAACTCCTTCACCCGCCTGCAGCCCGCGGACCCGCCGTACCGTGCGCCGGACAGCCTCGCTGTGGTGGCCGACAAGGGCGGCCCGAACTGCTTCGGCCTGCCCGACGTGACCGCCGAGGTGGGCAAGAGGAACTTCCGGAAGTTCGACATCGGCATCGCGCCGTACCACCAGCCGGAAGGCAGCGCCGTGGAGGACCTCGCCCAGACCCTGCTCGGTCTCGTCGGAGGGGTGGTGACGAGCCCGTGAGCTCGATCCGCGCGCAGAACCGCAAGGACCAGGCCAAGCTCGTCGTCTTCGTCGGGATCGCTGCCGTCATCACCGCCTACCTGGTCATCGTCACCGGCCAGATCCGGCCCGGGGAGCGGGACGAGTACCACGCCGTCTTCGACAACGTCTCCGGGCTGACCACCGGCTCACAGGTCCGCGTGGCCAGCGTCGAGGTCGGCAAGGTGACCTCGGTGCAGGTGCAGGAGGACGCCACCGTCAAGGTCGGGTTCACCGTTGCCGACGACATCACGCTCGACGAGACGACCACGGCGACCGTGCGCTACCGGAACCTGATCGGCGACCGCTACATCGCCCTGGAGCGGGGTGACGACCCCGGTGCCGCGCTGGAGCCGGGGGCGACCCTTCCGGCGTCGCGCACCGAGTCCGCCCTCGACATCGACACCCTGCTCAACGGGTTCAAGCCGCTCTTCGCCGGACTCAACGCCCAGCAGATCAACCAGCTCTCGGCGCAGCTGATCGAGGTGCTGCAGGGTCAGGAGAGCGCCGTGGGTGACCTGATCGCCACGGTGGGCTCGTTCACGACGACGATCGGCTCGCAGCAGGAGCTGGTCACCTCGGTGCTCGGCAACCTCAACGCCGTGATGGGCACCCTCGACGACCGGAGCGGGGACCTCGACGCCCTGATCACCCAGCTGAGCAGGCTCGCCGCGGGGTACGACGGCGACGCCGAGAGCATCCTCGACTCCGCCGCCGCGATCGGTGACGGCGCCGGCGAGGTCGACCGGCTGCTGGACCGTGCGCGGGGGGACCTGACCCCCGTCCTGAAGGAGCTGGCCACCACCACCGGGAAGGTCAACGAGCAGGCCGACGTCCTGGACGACGTCCTCAACGCGCTGCCCGCGCACTACGCCCGGATGGTCGGTCCCGCCTCCTACGGCAACTTCTTCAACTTCTTCCTGTGCGGGGTCCGCGTGCAGCTGGCGGACCTCGGTGGCGGGAAGCCGCTGCAGACCCCCTGGATCGAGAGCGACGTGGCGAGGTGCAAGCGATGAGCAAGGCCAAGGACGTCCGGCTCGGACTGCTGGGCACGCTCGTCGTGGCTGCCCTGGTCGTGGCCGCGCTGCGCCTCGACAGCCTCCCGCTGGTCGGCGACAACGACCTGGTGCGGGCCGACTTCGGCGAGGTCGGAGGGCTGACGCCCGGCGACGACGTGATCATCTCCGGCGCCACCGTCGGCAAGGTCAAGGAGGTCGAGCTCGACGGCGCGAAGGTGCGGGTCGGGTTCACGCTGGCCGACCGCACCGCCGACCTCGGCGACCGGACGGAGGCCAAGATCGTCACCGTCACCCTGCTCGGGCACGCCGCGCTCGAGCTGGTTCCCGGCGGCGAGGGCGAGTTCGACCGGGACCGAACCATCCCCGTGGAGCGGACCTCCTCGCCGTACGACGTCACCAGCGCGCTCGGCGACCTGGCCACCGAGGTGGACGAGATCGACGTCGACCAGCTCTCCGCGTCGCTGACCAGCATCAGCCGGACCTTCGAGAACACGCCGCAGGACGTCCGCAGGGCGCTCGCCGGCATCGACCAGGTCGCGGCCAACCTCGGCGACAACGCGCAGGTGCTCCAGCAGCTCCTCGACCGGTCCGCCCGGGTGAGCGGGGTGCTGGCCGATCGCAACGAGCAGGTGACCACCCTGCTCACCGCCGGGCAGAGCCTCTTCACGCAGGTGCAGGACCGGGAGGCGGTGCTGGTCAGCCTCCTCACCGAGGTCCGCCAGCTGGCCCGCACGGTACGCGCGGTGATGCGCGAGAACGACGCCGACCTGGGCCCCGCGCTCAAGGAGCTCACCGCGCTCACCCAGCAGCTGAATCGCAACCGTAAGAACATCCTCGGGGCGATCGACGGGCTGCGCGGCTACGCGTACCCGTTCGCCGAGGCGGTCTCCTCCGGTCCGTTCTTCGACGCCTACATCCAGAACCTCACCGCGCCCACCACCCTGCTCCCGATCGTGTCAGGACTCGTGCAATGACCAACCTCCTCCGCTCCTCGCGTGCACTGGTCGTGGTCGGCACGGTGCTCGCGCTCGGCCTTGCCCTGCTGCTGTGGGACGGCGCCGGCGGCAAGCAGACCTTCACCGTGCAGTTCGCCTCCACCTCCGGCCTCAACGTCGGCGACGACGTCCGGGTGCTCGGTGTCCGGGTCGGCCGGGTCACCGAGATCGAGCCCGGCGCGGAGCGCGTCGACGTCACCGTCGAGGTGGACGGGGACCGACGGGTGCCGGCCGAGGTGAAGGCCGCGATCGTCGCGCCCAGCCTGATCTCAGGTCGGTTCATCCAGCTCAGCCCCGCCTGGACCGAGGGACCCACGCTCGAGTCCGGCGCGGTCGTCTCCGTGGACCGCACGGCTGTGCCCGTCGAGTTCGACGCGGTCAAGGAGGAGCTGACGGCTCTCGCGACCGCGCTCGGTCCGGACGGCCCGCACGCGAAGAAGGGGGCCTTGCGCAAGGCCGTGCTGACCGCGGACGAGAACCTCGCTGGCACCTCGGCAGCGGACCTTCGCGCCTCGATCGCGAACATGCGACGCGCCTCCGAGGGGCTCTCCGGCGGCCGCACCGACCTGTTCGCCACGATCCGCGAGCTCAACACCTTCGTGGCGAACCTCGTCGTGCACGATCAGGCGGTCCGCGGCTTCACCAAGGAGCTGTCCGGGGTCTCGGACCTGCTGGACCGCAACAGCGACCTGCTCGTGGACACCGTCGACGACCTGGCAACGATCCTGCCGGAGCTGCGCCGGTTCGTGCGCAAGCACGACGGTCCGCTGACCACCTCGCTGCGCGCCATGGACGTCCTGGCCAGCACGCTGGCGGCCAAGAACAAGAGCCTGGCCGACATCGTGCACGTGGCGCCCGGCGCGGTGAACCAGCTGATGTACACGGTCGAGGACTCCGCCATCACCGGTCGCGTGGTGCTGGCCAACCTGGACAACACCGCCCAGCTGCTGTGCGGCGCGATCTTCGGCGTCGGCGGAACCACCGACACCTGCCGCAGCGCGCTCGGCCCGCTCGTCGAGCTGCTCGGCCTCGGCCGGGTGCCGGGCGGCACCCCGGACCAGCGCACCGACGTCCCTGCCCTCGAAGGAGGCGACGAATGAGCTTCCTGCCACCTCGCCGCGCACTCCGCGGCGCCGCGGGTGTGGTCGCGGCCGTGGTGCTCGCCGGCACGTTCAGCGCCTGCGAGCTCCAGCCGAACGACAACACCCTTCCCGGCCAGGTCGCCACCGGTGAGGAGGGTTACGACGTCACCGTCGTCTTCGAGCAGGTCGAGAACCTGGTGCCCAACTCGCAGGTGATGCTGGACAACGTCACCATCGGCACGGTCGCGAAGATCGACGTCGAGGACTGGCAGGCCAAGGTGCGCCTGCGTCTGCTCGACTCCGTGGAGCTGCCCGCGGACGCCACCTTCTCGATCGGGCAGAAGACCCTGCTCGGCGCCCAGTTCGTCGAGGTCGCCACCGACGGGTCGACCGCGGCGGACCGGCTCGCGCCGGGTGCCACCGTGCCGGTCGGCCAGACCGGCGTGCGGCCCTCCACCGAGCAGGTCCTGGCGTCCGCGTCGCTGCTGCTCAACAACGGCGGCCTCTCGCAGATCGCCACCATCACCGAGGAGATGACCACGGCGCTCGACCAGCGGGTGCCGGACGCCAAGACCCTGATCGGGCGGATGAACGAGCTGCTCGACGTGCTCGACGCCAACAAGGACGACATGGTCACGGCGCTGCGGGCGATGGACTCGCTGTCCGGCACGCTCGCCTCGGAGCGCGACGTGGTGGCGACGGCTCTCCAGGAGATCGGCCCCGGCATGCGCGTGCTCAACCGCGAGCGCCGGACGCTGACCCAGGCGTTGCGCCGTACCAGCCGGGCGGCGGACTCTGCCGGCAACCTGGTGGCGCTCAACGAGGGCGTGCTGCTGTCGAACCTCGAGGCGCTGCTGCCGACCCTGACGAGGCTGGGGGAGTCGGCGACCGAGATCCCCGAGGCGCTGAAGTACGCCATCACGGTCCCGTTCCCGCTGATGACCTCCCAAGAGGTGATCCGCGGCGACTACGCCAACCTGTTCGCCACCATCGACGTATCGGTGAACGAGCTCGCCGGGCAGTTCCTGCGGGGCGGGCTGCTGCCCGGACTGGCCGGCGGCGACCCGCTGCGCGACCCGGTCGAGGCACCGTTCGGCACGCAGTCCGGGGCGGCGGAGACGCCCGGGACGACCGACCCGGCCACCCCGTCGGCACCTGCCGCCGAGGGAGGCGTCGAGACCCCCGCTCCGGACACCGGCGCCCCCGCTCCGGCGCCGCAGGGCGCGCCCGTCTGTGGCCTGCTCAAGCAACTGCTCGGAGGATGCCGATGATGATCACCCGCCTGATCCGCAACCAGCTGCGGATCTTCGCCGTGATCGCGGTTCTCGCCCTGTCCTGGGTCGGGGTCGTCTACGCGGAGCTGCCGAGCCGGTTCGGCTTCGGCCACTACGCGGTCGACGTCGAGTTCGGCGAGGCCAGCGGCCTGTACCCGCGCGCCAACGTCACCTACCGGGGCAAGAAGGTCGGCAAGGTCGCGGCACTCGAGCTGACCCGCGACGGCGTGCGGGCCGAGCTCGCCATCGACAGTGGTACGACGATCCCGGCCGACGTCCGCGCCGAGCTCCGCAGCACCTCGGCCATCGGCGAGCAGTACGTCGACCTCGTGCCCCAGAGCGCGAAGGGTGAGCTCGCCGACGGTTCGGTGATCCCGGTGGAGCAGACGGTGGAGATGCCGCAGATCGGTCCGGTCCTCGACGAGCTGACCGACCTGATGGACTCCGTCCCCGCGGCCGCCAGCGAGCGGCTGCTCGATCGGGTCGACGCCGGCCTCACCGGCACGGGTGAGGACCTGGGCGGCCTGCTCGACGAGGCCGACCAGCTGCTCGTCGAGGCCACCCGCAACGTCGAGGCCACCACCGGCCTGGTCCGGTCCTCCGCGCCGATGCTGACCACCCAGCAGGACCTCGCCGGGGACACCCGGGCGTGGATCGAGCAGATGGCGAAGGTGACCACGTCGTTGGAGGCCGGGGACGACTCGGTCGACGCCCTGCTCGACGAGGGGACGGGTGGCCTGGACGCCACCGCTCGGTTGCTCGCGGACGTGGACCCGGTGCTGCCCAGCCTGCTGCACAACACGCGCGCCGTCGCCGAGCCGCTGCGCGTCTACAACAGCTTCCTGGAGCAGACGCTCGCCACCTATCCCGCACTGATGTCGCGGTTCCAGTCCATCTCGGTGGGCCGTCAGCAGTACGGCGACGCCCGCCTCGACATCCGCACGATGTTCGGCGACCCCGACTCGTGCGTGAACGGGTACGTGCCGGTGAAGAGCCGCCGCAACCCGTCCGACGCCACGCTCAGCACCGGCCCGAGCGGCAGCTACTGCAAGGAGGGACCCGCGAACGTGGCGGTGCGGGGCGCGCGGAACATCCCGTGCCCGGACGACACCGGCCGCCGGGCGCCCACCGCGGCGGCCTGCGGGATCGAGCTCACCGAGGGCGTGCCGGCGGCCGGCGTGACGACGTACACCAGCTTCGCGCCGCAGGACGCCGTCGAGGGTCGCTACCGCGACGAGACGGGGCGCCAGCACCGGCTCGACACCCCACCGGTCGGCCTCGACGCCGACGGTGACGACGGGAAGGACGAGGGATGGAAGAGCCTGCTGACCGCCGCACTGCGATGAAGGAGGGCCTGCGCTGGGCGAGCCTGGTCGTGCTGTCGACCGTCTGCGTCGTCGCGGCCTGGACTGCGGTGAGCGGCCTCCTCGACGCGCGTGACCTGGACCGGCGCCAGGACGACCGTGCGGCCGCGGTCGCGGCCGCGGAGAAGAAGGTCGTGGACCTGACCACGCTCCGCGCCGAGAGCGGCGAGCAGGACCTGGCGCGCCTGCTCGAAGGCACCACGCCCACGTTCCGCAAGGAGTTCGAGGCCCAGGCCGACTCCTTCGTCGCCTCCCTGCGCCAGGGCAAGGTCGACGCCGAGGGCAAGGTCACCGAGGCCGCCGTCAAGCAGATCGGGGACGACACCGCCTCGGTGCTCGTCGCCGCCTCGGGCAGCGTCTCGAACAGCGAGGCGCAGGACGCCCAGCCCCGTTACTACCGCCTGCTGGTGAACCTCGTCCGCGACGACGACGACTGGCTGGTCGACCGGATGGAGTTCGTGTCATGACCCTGCTGCGACGGATCGCGGCCGGCGTGCTGAGCCGGTTGCGGAGGCTCCGCCCGACCGGCGCGCCGGGACGCACCCAGCTGGTCCGCTTCGCCGTGCTGGCGCTGGTGCTCTCCGGGGGTGCGTGGTGGGTCCAGCGTGACCTGGACGACCGGGAGGCGCTCGAGCGCACGCGCATCGAGGCGCTCGCCTCGGCCGAGGAGCGGGTGCCCGCGTTGCTCAGCTACGGCCACACGACGCTGGACCGCGACCTGGCGAACGCGCTCGCGCAGACCACCGGCACCTTCCGTCGGGAGTACGAGGTGCTCGTCGACGAGGTCATCGCGCCCGGCGCGACGGAGGGCAAGGTCGACACGTCCGCCTCGGTGAGCGACGCCGCCGTCGTCTCGGCCACCGACGACGAGGTCGTCGTGCTGCTGATGTTGCTGCAGTCGACGACCCGCGGCGACGCGAGCGTGCCGGAGGTCGGCGGCAGTCGGGTCCGGGTGACGATGAGCCGGACCGACGGGGACTGGCTGGTCTCCGCCCTGCAGCCGGTCTGATGAGTGCCGCCTCGATCGTGGAGGAGGGCACGGTGCAGAGCACGGTCCCGGACCCCGCGTCGGCTGCGGCTGGCGACCCGGGACTGCGCGTCCTGGCGGTGGCCGGCGTGGCCGGCGTGGCGCTCATCCTGAGCGGCATGCTCGTGTCCGGGTACATCCCGGCGCCGGGCGCCGCATGGTCCCCGGAGCGGATCCAGGAGTTCTACGCCGGGGCGGCCACGCAGCGCCGGCTCGGCATCTTCTTGATGATCCTCGGTACGCCGCTGTTCGGCGCCCTGGTGGCCGGGATGAGCCGGGTCCTGGTGCTCGGCGGTGGCAACCGTGGCGGTTGGGCGAACCTGCAGACGGTCGTCGGTGGATGCGGCACCGTGCTGCTGGTGCTCTTCGCGATGGTGCTCGCCGTGGCGGCGTACCGGCCCGAGCGGGACGCGGAGATCACCCAGGCGCTGCACGACCTCGGCTGGTACTTCGCCTTCATCTCCGCGGTGCCGTTCGTCATCCAGGCGCTCGCCATCGCGTGGGTGGTGCTGAGGTCGGGTGTGCTGCCGCGCCAGTTCGGCTGGGCGAACCTGTCGGTGGCGATCCTGCTGCTGCCGGGCGCGGCGATGCTGTTCTTCCACACCGGACCGGTGGCGTACGACGGCTTGCTGACCTTCTGGGTCCCGCTGACCGACTTCGGTCTGTGGATGCTGCTGCTGGCTTGGGGCATGTGGGTCAGCGCCGACAGGGACGCGGTAGCGGGGGAGCGGCGATGAGTGCACCCGTCGTCACCCGTCCCTCGGCCACAGTGTCGGAGGGTGCGGGCACCGCGCGGCGGGTTCCGGGGGAGCCGGGCGTCTGGCTGCTGGTCCTGCTCGACATGAGCGTCTTCGCGGTCCTGTTCGTCGCCTTCCTGCTGGACCGCCGCAACGAGCCGGAGGCGTTCGCGGCCGGGCAGGCCGACCTGACCCTCGTCCTCGGCCTGGTCAACACCCTGGTGCTGGTGACCAGCTCCGCGCTGGTGGCCGGCGTGGTCCGCCGCAGCCGGGCGGGTGTTGGGGGGACCGAGCGGTTGCTGCTCGGGTCGCTGGCGTGCGGCGTCGTGTTCGGCGTGCTCAAGGTCGTCGAGTGGGCGCACCTGCTGGACAAGGGCGTCGAACCCGACACCGGCACGTACTCGATGTGGTTCTTCGTGCTGACCGGTCTGCACCTGGTGCACCTGCTGATCGGCTCGCTCGGCCTGGTCACGCTGCTGGTCATCGGGCGTCGCGACGCCCACCGGGAGGTCGCCGCGGACCGGCGTGCTCTCGTCGAGGTCGTCGCCACCTACTGGCACATGGTGGACCTGCTCTGGTTGGTCATCTTCCCGCTCGTCTACCTGGGGGCATCGTGACGGCACGTCGGCTCGCGTGGGTGTGGCTGGTCCTCGTGGCGGTGACCCTGGTGTCCTGGGCGACCGCGTCGAAGGATTCCGTCAGCGAGGGTGCGGCCGCGGTGGCGGTCGCGCTCGCCTTCCTCAAGGCGGGGCTCGTCGGCTGGGAGTTCATGGACCTGCGCCGCGCGCCGGCCTGGCTGGCGGGTGTCTTCGGGGCGTGGGTGGTCGTGGTGGGCGCCGTTCTCGTGGTGCTCAGCCTCTCCTGAGGCGGGCCGCCTCCCCAGGGCGTCTACGCGGTCCCGCCGAGGCCGGCGACCGCGTTCGCGACGGACTCCCGCTCCGTTCGGAATCCGTTGGCGGGATGCTCGGCGTCGGCGTAGCCGATGGAGACGGCGCACACGATCCACCGGTCCTCGGGGACGTCCAGGTGGTCGCGTACGGCGTCGGAGTACATGGCGATGGCACCTTGGGCGATCGCGTCGAGCCCGAGTGTCTCGGCAGCGGTCAGGAGGTTGGCGACGTAGCCGCCGCAGTCCATGACGCCGTAGGTGCCGAGGGCGACCGGGCTCGTGATGATCGCGACGTGGGGGGCGCCGAAGAACCGGAAGTTCTCGAGGGCCTGGTTCAGGCGTCCCATCGGGTCGTCCTGGGCGATGCCCACCGCGTCGTAGAGGGCGCGACCGCAGGTGCGTCGTCGATCCCGGTAGACGCCTTCGTATGCCTCGGGGGTGGCGATGTCGGGTCGCTCGGTGGGGTCTTGGAGCCGGTCCAGGAGCCGCGCCGACAGTGCCTCGGCGGCTTCGCCGCTGAGGAGCTCGACCTGCCACGCCTGGGAGTTGCACCACGACGCGGTCCGTTGGGCGATGGTGAACAGTCGCCTCAGGTCCTCCTCGGGCACGGCCCTGTCGGTGAACGCGCGGCAGCTGTAGCGCGTCGTCAGCAGGCCCTCCAGCACGTCGGAGGCAGAGAGCTGGGCGCGGACGTCGGTGTTCATTCGGTTGCGTGACTCCATGAGGGGGGAAGCGACCCTCGATAATAAGTGGACTTATCTTTCCGGGGCAAGGGGATCGGCGCGGCTGATCAGCGTCCCGCGGTCCCCGGCGTCGGCTGAGTCGTGCCCCCGCCCGGCGTCGGCAGGTCCAGCACCGTCGACCGGCGCAGCCGGTGCATCAGGAACGCGGTGCCGAGGCGCGTGCGACCGAAGCCCTGCAACGGGTCGAACCCGAGATCGGCCCTGATGATGTCGCACCGCGCCTGCAGCGTGCTGTGGTGGACGTTCAGGGAGCGCGCCGCCTCGCGCACGGTCTGCGTCGTGACGAGCGCGGCGACGGTCTCGAGCGCCCAGGGGTGCTGCGCGACCGCGTCGAGGTTGTCGGCGTAGTCGTGCCGCGCGTCGTCGTCGGCGTCGGCCAGCAGCTCGACCAGCCCGCCGTAGGCGTCGGCGGCGACCATCGGTTCGCGCGGCGCGGCGCACAGCCGCAGCGCCACGACGGCGCTGCGGAACGACCGGTCGAGCCGGTCTGCAGGTGCGGGGACGCCGATCCCGCACGGCGAGGCCCCGGAACGGCTCGTGGGTCTCGGGGACGACGACGGCGTGGATCGGGCCGAAGCGGGTGCCGATCACGTCCTCCGGTCCGGTGGGGCGGCCCTCCCAGACGGCGAAGAGCGGTGCGGCCACGATCCGGTAGCGCCGGGAGGCGACCAGGCCGAGGGCACCGGCCGCCTCGAGCCGCTCCTCGGCGGTGCTGCCTCGCTCGGTGAGCACCCCCAGGTGGCGACGGTTGTCGATCTCGCGCAGTCCCCGTCCGTGCCGGATCCGCACGGCGAGGGCGAGGCGCTCCAGGATGATGGCGTCGTTGGCCGCGGGCTCCCCGTCTCGTTCGAGCCACACGGTCATCCCCCCACCCACCTGCGCGACGAGGTCGTCACGCACCGGCGGCGCCGGGTCCTGGGCGACCTGCCCCCTCGGGGTGATCCGCATCGCCCGCTGGGCATCGGCCTGCCGGAACCCGGACGTGCAGCCGGCGAGCGAGGCCGCGGCCGCGAGCAGCGCCCGGGTGTTGACGTTGCCCACGATGAGCTCGTCGAAGCAGGCGATCACGCGCAGCCCCAGGCTCGAGGTCGGGTCGAGGCGGGCGATCCGCCCGAGGAGCTCTTGCATCTCACCCGTCCCTTCGCTGTCGCGGCCGCCGGCACTCAGTCGGCAAGGATCTTCTCGACCCAGGCGTTGCGCGTGTGGATCATCGAGCGGCCCACGCTGGTGTGGGGGGCGAAGATGTCGCAGGCGTGGAAGGCGCCCGCCCAGACGTGCAGCTCGGCGTCGCCGCCGGCGCGCCAGATCCGGGAGGCGTAGTCGATCGCCTCGTCGCGGAAGATCTCGGCGGCCCCGACGTCGATGAAGGCCGGCGGGAGGCCGCCGAGGTCGCTGGCCCGGGCCGGAGCGGCGTACGGCGAGACGGCGTCGCCGCCGCGCCGGTCGCCGAGCATCGCGTCCCACCCCGTCTGGTTGCTGACGCGGTCCCACACGCCCACGCCGTCGAACTGGGCGGTCGAGGCCGTGACCAGGCGGTCGTCGAGCATCGGGTAGTCGAGGACCTGGCCGCACAGGCGTGGCCCGCCACGGTCGCGCGCGGCCAGGGCAAGACCTGCCGCGAGGCCGCCGCCGGCGCTGGCGCCCGCCACCATGATCCGGTCGCGGCGCACGCCGAGCTCGCCCGAGCTCGCTGCCACCCACTCGAGCGCGGCGTACATGTCCTCCCACGGGAAGGGGTCGGGGAACTCCGGTGCCAGCCGGTAGTCGACGGTGACCAGGGTGGCGCCGAGCTCGCTGACCCAGTCCAGCACCAGGTCGAGCCCGCTGAACTTGTCGCCGAACATCAGTCCGCCCGAGTGGGCGTACAGGACGGTGGGCCGGGGGCCGCTGGCGTCGCGCGAGCGCAGCACGGCCGCGGTGAGGTCGGCTCCCTGGTAGCCCGGCAGCACCACGTCGGTGACCTCGATCCGCCGGTCACGGAACGGGTCGGCCATCGGCGGTGAGGCGTACGAGACGCGCATGAAGTCGATGAGCTCGGGCGTGATCGTCGGCGGGAACATGCCGCCGACGACCGCCAGGCCCGCCCGCAGCTCGGCGTCGAACGCAGGCCTCGGCACCGCGTTCGTCGTCATGCTCGGAGTCTATTCGTGGGCCTGCGCTCGGTCGCCCGCCACGTGGCGGGAGATCGGCGGGGATCTGCGCCGCGGCGTCGGTTGTGGTGCCCGTCACACGACCGCGAGGGTGGGGGTCCCCGAGGAAAGGAAAGTTCCATGAGCGACAAGCTGGCTGCCGCGGTCGACGCCGTCGTCCAAAGCGTCTCCCGAGGACCGGTCTCCGGAGAGGGGCGGGTGCCTGGTGTCGTCGCCGGCGTCACCGACCGCGACTCCGACATCTACCTCGGCGCCTCCGGGGTGCGGGACCTGTCGTCCGGCGCCGCCATGACCACCGACTCGGTGTTCAACATCTGGTCCACGACCAAGGCGATCACCGGCGCGGCCTGCCTGCAGCTGGTCGAGTCCGGCGACCTGGACCTGCAGGCGCCCGCCAAGGAGTACGCGCCCGCCCTCGCCGACGTGCAGGTGATCGAGGGCTTCGACGCGGACGGCCAGCCGGTGCTGCGCGCGCCCGCCAGCGACCTCACCACCCACCACCTGCTGACCCACACGGCGGGCTTCGGGTACGACTTCTTCAACGAGACCTACCTGCGCCTGGCCCAGGAGCACGGCCAGCCGAGCGTCGCCACGGCCAGCCGGGCCGCGCTGCGGACCCCGCTGCTCTTCGACCCCGGCACCCGGTGGGAGTACGGCAGCAACATCGACTGGGCCGGCCAGGTCGTGGAGGGCATCACCGGCAAGCGGCTGGGGGAGGTGTGCCAGGAGCGCATCTTCGAACCGCTGGGCATGACCTGCTCGACGTTCGCCCCGAGCGAGGAGATGCTGGCCCGCAAGGTCCGGCACCACCAGCGCGAGGAGGACGGCACGCTCACCCCGAGCGACTTCGCCGCGCCCATCGAGCCCGAGGTCGACTTCGGGGGCCACGGCCTCTTCTCGACCGTGCCCGACTACCTGAGGTTCATCCGGATGTGGCTCAACGAGGGGCGCAACGGCGCGGGCGAGCAGGTGCTGTCGCCCGCCTCGGTCGACCTCGGCTTCCGCAACCAGCTCCCCGACCACCTGCGGGTGACGATGCTGCCCGGCGTCATCAAGGCGCTGTCCAACGACGCCGAGTTCTTCCCGGGGCTCGAGAAGACCTGGTCCTACACCTTCCAGTACACCCAGGACCCGTTCCCGACCGGACGGCCGACCGGGGCCATCGGCTGGGCGGGCCTGGCCAACCTCTACTACTGGATCGACCGCGACAACGGCTTCGGCGGCTACTGGGCCACGCAGATCCTTCCGTTCGCCGACGGTCCGGCGTTCACCGGCTTCGTCGACTTCGAGACCGCGGCCTACGACGCCGTCGCCAAGGGGTAGAGCCGGGCGAGGGTCAGCGCACGACGTCGTAGCAGAGCTTCTGCACGCCGTTGGCGTACGCCGCGCTCTCGACGAGCTCCAGCTTCTGCCGGTCCTTGTCGGTCTCGCTCCACATCCGCTTGCCGGCACCGAGGACCCACGGGAACACCAGCAGGTGGTAGCGGTCGAGCAGCCCGGCGTCGGCGAGGCCGCGGGCCAGGCTCGCCGAGCCGTGGATCGAGATCGGGCCGCCGTCGGTCTCCTTGAGCGCGGCGACGTCGTCGACGGAGCGCAGGATCGTGGTCTCCCCCCAGTTCGTGACGAGGTCGTCCTCCTCGAGGGTGGTGGAGACGACGTACTTCGGCATCGCGTTGTACTTCGGGAACTCCTCGGTCATGGAGGGCCACACCGGCGCGAACGCCTGGTAGCTGACCCGGCCGAGCATCAGCGCGCCCGCCTCCTCCTGTTCGCGGCCCTTGAGCTCGTAGACCTCCGGGAGGAAGTCGATGCCCTGGAAGGTCCAGCCGCCGTTGCGGTAGCCGTCCTCGGGGCCGGGGGCCTGGACGACGCCGTCGACGGAGACGAAGGCGGTGTAGATCAGGGTGCGCATGGGTGACCTCCGGGGTCGGGATGGGGGCGCTGACATCCTCTCCACGAACGGGGCAGCAGCGGTACGACGGGCCGGCCGGATCTTTTTTCGGTGATTTCCGCGGGCCGTGACGCCGCCGGCTTGTCCTCAGGTCGGCTTGAGGTTCTACCGTCACCGACATGAGCATGGAGTCGATCGCCTGGAACCAGGTGTACCGGGGGATGCACGGGCCGGACGAGGAGCGGGCGTTCAGCGCGGCGACCGCGCGGCGGATCCTGCGCTTCGCGCGCCCGCACCGCCGCAAGCTGGTCGGGTTCGTGGTGCTCAGCGTCGTGACCTCCGGGCTCGCGGTCGCGACGCCGGTGCTGGCCGGGCGGGTCGTCAACGCGATCGTGGCCGGTGACGAGCGCGCGGTGGTCGTCCGCCTGGCGGCCGCGATCGCGGTGCTGGCGGTGCTCGACGCCGCCTTGGGGCTGGTGTCGCGCTGGCTGTCCTCGAGCATCGGCGAGGGGCTGATCCTCGACCTGCGGACCGCGGTCTTCGACCACGTCCAGCAGATGCCGGTCGCCTTCTTCAGCCGGACCCGCACCGGGGCGCTGGTCAGTCGGCTCAACAACGACGTGATCGGGGCACAACGGGCCTTCAGCCAGACCCTGTCCGGGGTCGTCGGCAACCTGGTCACCCTGGCGCTGACCCTGGTCGTGATGCTCGGCATCTCGTGGCAGGTCACGCTGCTCGCGCTCGTCCTGCTCCCCGTCTTCGTCGTCCCGGCGCGGCGGATGGGGCGACGGCTGGCGGGCATCCAGCGCGAGGCGGCCGACCACAACGCCGCGATGGGCAACCAGATGACCGAGCGCTTCTCGGCGCCCGGCGCCACGCTGGTCAAGCTGTTCGGGCGTCCCGAGCAGGAGTCGGCGGAGTTCGCTGCCCGAGCCCAGCGGGTCGCGGAGATCGGCGTGCGCACGGCGATGGTGCAGACCACCTTCGTCACCGCGCTCACCCTGGTCTCCGCGCTGGCCGTCGCCGTGGTCTACGGCCTCGGCGGCACCCTGGCGCTGGCGGGCACGCTCGACGCGGGTGACGTGGTCGCCCTGTCGCTGCTGCTCACCCGTCTCTATGCACCCCTGACCGCGCTGGCGAGCGCCCGGGTGGAGGTGATGAGCGCGCTGGTCAGCTTCGAGCGCGTCTTCGAGGTGCTCGACCTCGAGCCACTGATCCAGGACCGCGCCGACGCCCGACCGGTGCCCGCCGGCCCGGTCGCGGTCGAGCTCGACGACGTCCGGTTCGCCTACCCGTCGGCCGACAAGGTCTCGCTCGCCTCGCTCGAGGCGGTCGCCACGCTCGACACCCGCGGCGGTGAGGAGGTGCTGCACGGCATCTCCCTGCGCGCCGAGCCCGGGCAGGTCGTGGCCCTGGTCGGCTCCTCGGGCGCCGGGAAGTCGACGATCGCGCAGCTGGTGTCCCGGCTGTACGACGTCGACGCGGGCGCCGTACGCCTGGCGGGGGTGGACGTGCGGGACCTCACCGCCGACTCCATCCGCGCCACGGTCGGCATGGTCACCCAGGACGGGCACCTGTTCCACGACTCCATCCGCGGCAACCTGCTGCTGGCTCGCCCGGAGGCCACGGAGCAGGAGCTGTGGGACGCGCTGAGCCGGGCCCGCCTCGCCGACCTGGTCCGTGCCCTGCCCGACGGCCTGGAGACGGTGGTGGGGGAGCGCGGCTACCGGCTCTCCGGCGGCGAGCGGCAGCGGCTGACCATCGCGCGGCTGCTGCTCAAGCAGCCGCAGGTGGTGATCCTCGACGAGGCGACCGCGTCGCTGGACTCGACCTCCGAGGCCGCGGTGCAGGCGGCGCTCGGGGAGGCGCTCGCGGGCCGTACGGCGCTGGTGATCGCGCACCGGCTCTCCACGATCCGGGCGGCCGACCTGATCGCCGTCGTCGAGGACGGGCGGATCGTGGAGCGGGGGACCCACGCGGCCCTGCTCGCCGCGGGGGGCCGCTACGAGGAGCTGTACCGGACCCAGTTCGCCGAGGACGCGCCGGTCGCGGACCTCCGTGGAGATCTGCCCACCGATCGTGTATCTTGATATCAAGAGATATCGGGAGTCCGGTGTCCGCAAGACTTAGGTCAGCCTCACTATCCGATCCGCCGTTCGCGGCGGCAGGATGCAACAGGAGACCTAGCGACCACGATGAAGTCGATGAGGACGGAGACGCGATGGCCAGCAAGAACAGCTTCGGCGCCAAGAGCACCCTGGACGTGGACGGCAAGTCCTACGAGATCTTCCGCCTCGACGCGGTCAAGGGAGAGGGCCTCGACGTCGAGAGCCTGCCCTTCTCGCTGAAGGTGCTGCTCGAGAACCTGCTCCGCACCGAGGACGGCGCGGACATCACGGCCGAGGACATCAAGGCCCTCGCCGGCTGGGACGAGACCGCCCAGCCCGACAAGGAGATCCAGTTCACGCCCGCGCGCGTGATCATGCAGGACTTCACCGGCGTCCCCTGTGTCGTCGACCTCGCCACCATGCGCGAGGCCATGGCCGACCTGGGTGGCGACGCCACCAAGATCAACCCGCTCGCGCCGGCCGAGATGGTCATCGACCACTCGGTCATGGCCGACGTCTTCGGCACGCCCGAGGCCTTCGCCCGCAACGTGGAGATCGAGTACGAGCGCAACCGCGAGCGCTACCAGTTCCTGCGTTGGGGCCAGGGCGCCTTCGACGACTTCAAGGTCGTCCCCCCGGGCACCGGCATCGTCCACCAGGTCAACATCGAGCACCTCGCCCGCACGGTGTTCACCCGTGAGGTCGACGGCGAGCTGCTGGCCTACCCCGACACCTGCGTCGGCACCGACTCGCACACCACCATGGTCAACGGCATCGGCGTCGTCGGCTGGGGTGTCGGCGGCATCGAGGCCGAGGCCGCGATGCTCGGCCAGCCGGTCTCCATGCTGATCCCGCGCGTGGTCGGCTTCAAGCTGTCCGGCGAGCTGCCCGAGGGCTCCACCGCCACCGACCTGGTGCTCACCATCACCGAGATGGTCCGCAAGCACGGCGTCGTCGGCAAGTTCGTCGAGTTCTACGGTCCCGGTGTCGCGGCCCTGCCGCTGGCCAACCGCGCCACCATCGGCAACATGTCGCCCGAGTTCGGCTCGACCATCGCGGTCTTCCCGATCGACGAGGAGACCACCACCTACCTGCGCCTGACCGGCCGCTCCGAGGAGCAGATCGCGCTGGTCGAGAAGTACGCCAAGGAGCAGGGCCTCTGGCTCGACCCCACCGCCGAGCCGCGCTACTCCGAGAAGCTCGAGCTCGACCTGGCGACCGTCGTCCCCTCGATCGCCGGACCCAAGCGCCCCCAGGACCGGGTCCTGGTGTCCGAGGCCAAGCAGTCCTTCCGTACCGCGCTGGTCGACTACGCCGGCGAGGTGCAGGACACCAAGGGCTACGACGAGGCCGTCGACGAGTCCTTCCCGGGCTCCGACGCCCCCTCGCACGACCCGGCGCAGTCCAACGGCGAGGACGCCCCGGGCGCCCACCTCTCCGCTGCGGCGACCGACGGTGGCCGGGCCTCCACCCCCGTCCAGGTCACCCTCGAGGACGGCACCACCTTCACGCTCGACCACGGTGCGGTGACGATCGCCTCGATCACCTCGTGCACCAACACCTCCAACCCGTCGGTCATGATCGGCGCCGCGCTGCTCGCCAAGAAGGCGGTCGAGAAGGGCCTGACCCGCAAGCCGTGGGTCAAGACCACCCTCGCGCCCGGCTCGCAGGTCGTCTCCGACTACTACGACAAGGCCGGCCTGACGCCGTACCTCGACAAGCTCGGCTTCAACCTGGTCGGCTACGGCTGCGTCACCTGCATCGGCAACTCCGGCCCGCTCATCCCCGAGGTCTCCGCCGCGGTCAACGAGAACGACCTCGCCGTCGTCTCGGTGCTCTCCGGCAACCGGAACTTCGAGGGCCGGATCAGCCCTGACATCAAGATGAACTACCTGGCCTCCCCGCCGCTGGTCGTCGCGTACGCGCTGGCCGGCTCGATGGACGTCGACCTGTTCAACGACGCGCTGGGCAACGACACCGAGGGCAACCCGGTCTACCTCAAGGACATCTGGCCCTCGCCGGCCGAGGTCGAGGAGACCATCCGGGGCGCGATCAACTCGGAGATGTTCGCCGAGTCCTACGCCGACGTCTTCAAGGGCGACGAGCGCTGGCGCTCGCTGCCCACCCCCGAGGGCAACACCTTCACCTGGGACGAGGCGTCGACGTACGTCCGCAAGGCGCCGTACTTCGACGGCATGCCCGACCAGCCGGCCCCGGTCACCGACATCTCCGGTGCCCGCGTGCTGCTCAAGCTCGGCGACTCGGTCACCACCGACCACATCTCGCCGGCCGGCTCGATCAAGGCCGACTCGCCCGCGGGCAAGTACCTCACGGAGAACGGCGTCGCCCCGCGCGACTTCAACTCCTACGGCTCGCGCCGTGGCAACCACGAGGTCATGATCCGCGGCACGTTCGCCAACATCCGCCTGCGCAACCAGATCGCGCCCGGCACCGAGGGCGGCTTCACCCGTGACTTCACGGCTGCCGACGCCCCCGTCACCACGGTGTACGACGCCTCGGTCAACTACCAGGCCGCGGGCATCCCGCTCGTCGTCCTGGCCGGCAAGGAGTACGGCTCCGGCTCGTCGCGCGACTGGGCGGCCAAGGGCACCTCGCTGCTGGGCGTCAAGGCGGTCATCGCCGAGAGCTACGAGCGCATCCACCGCTCCAACCTCATCGGCATGGGCGTCATCCCGCTGCAGTTCCCCGAGGGCCAGAACGCCGAGTCGCTGGGCCTGACCGGCGAGGAGACGTTCGCGATCGCCGGCATCACCGAGCTCAACGCGGGCACCACCCCGTCGACGGTCAAGGTCACCACCGACACCGGCGTGGAGTTCGACGCCGTGGTCCGCATCGACACCCCCGGCGAGGCGAACTACTACCGCAACGGCGGCATCATGCAGTACGTCCTGCGCAACCTGCTGCGCGGCTGACCTGCCGCATCTGCTGCACCTGCTCGACCCGACGGCCCGTCCCTCCTTCAGGGACGGGCCGTCGGTGGTTGGAGCGGTGGTGGAGCGGCCTCAGCGGATCCTGCGGGTGGTGCGGGAGGTGGCCACGCTCGGCGCGTACCCGTCGTGACGGGCCGTGACCTCGACCATGACGTGCGTGCCGCGCAGCCTCTTGGTCAGCCTCAGCCGGGACTGCTGGGCGCCGGCGATCCGCTTGCCGTCGGCGAACCACTGGTAGCTCAGCTGCACTCCGCTCGGCGTGACGCGTCCGGGCTTGGCGAGGAGAACCTTGCCCACCCGTCGACTGCCGAGGATGGCCGGTGCCTTCACGTCGATCCGACCGGCGCGCACGGTGACGGCGTCGGAGGTCACCACGCGGTCGTCGTAGCCCTCCTTGGAGGCCCGCAGCTGGACGGCGAGCGGCTTGCCGAGGTCCTGGGGGCGGACCTGGAAGCTCGCTGCGGTGGCGTCCGGAACGGGTTCACCCGCCACCAGCCACTGGAAGGCGAAGCGCACGCCGCTCTCCCAGCGGCCGGTGGCCGCCGTGACCTGCTGCCCCACCGCTGCGTCGCCGGAGACGACCGGTGCCACGGCGGCCAGCGTGCCGCGGGGCGCCTCCAGCGGGCGGTCCAGATCCACCGAGGTCACGGTGTTCAGCTCGGCGAAGTAGGGCAGGGCGTCCAGCTGGACGTCGATGACCGTGAACGTTGCCCGGTCGGCGTGCTGGGCGTAGGCCCGGAAGGTCGCGATCCCGCGGGCATCGGCGACCGAGGTGAGCTCGCTCGTGCGGCCGTCCGCGACCAGTCGTGCGGTGACCTTCGCCCCGGCGGCGGGCCGGCCGTCGGCTTTGGCGATCCGCACATCGGCGTCGACCCGCCACGGCGTGGTCGGGCCCGGCGTGTCCAGGCTGGTGGTGGTGGCGGCGATCGAGGTGATCGCCAGCTGGGAGGCCTCGCGCTGGTGCACCCGGACCTGGTCGAGCGCCCAGTAGTAGCTGTTCTCCCCGTAGTAGCGGAAGCGGAGCTGGAGCCCGGTCGCTCCGGCAGGCGGGGTGAGGTCGATCCTCTCGAAGCCGTTGGTGTTGTGCAGCGAGCCGTCGCCGTACTCGCGGACGAGCTGCGGCTCGGCGCCGTCCCACACGGCGTAGACCTGCCCCACCTGCCGGGAGCCGTCCCACTGGTAGTTCGTCGCGTAGCTGACCTCGACCCGTCCGGCGCCGTTGATGGGGTAGGTGGGGCTGACCAAGGTGGAGTCGAACGGCCCGTTGTTCGGGAGGTCGTCCCACTCGTCGGAGTCGGCCACAGCGAACACGTCGCGCATCCGCACCGAGGACTCTCGCTTCTGCTTGAGCTCGACGTTGGTCCAGAACTCGTCCGTGGTGAAGGTCCAGCCCCGCAGCTCGGTGACGCCGTCCTCGGGCATCGCGCTGTTGTCGATGGACCAGCCCTCGGGCGCCTGGTGGGTCCAGCCGAGCACGTCAGCCCCCGGCCTCGTCTCGTCCACGCGGGTCTGCAGGTGGGGTCGAACGGAGTCGAAGTCGTCTCCGACGAGCTCGGTGATCGGGGCTCCGTCCAGCTTCCAGGCGGGGTCGATGGTGACGTCGAGGTGGTCGAGGACCGACGGTGCGATGTCGACGCTCTTGATGTCGTAGCGTCGTTGGGCTGCGTCGATGCCGTCGCCGACGGCGACGACGAACGATCCCCGTTCCGCCGGGGTGTTGCCGCCGTGTCCGCCCGTCGAGGTGTGACCGTGGTCGTTGGTCACGATGATCTGCCAGTTCTCCTCGCCGTAGGTGGCGCGGTCGCGGACGGCGTCGAGGATGGCGCCGATCCGCTCGTCGGCCTCGGTCAGGGCCGTGCGGTAGGCGGCGCAGGTGTGCCCACAGCTGTGACCAGCGCCGTCGACCTCGTCGAGGTGGACGAAGACCGCATCGGGATTGCCGTTGCGCAGCAGGTCGGTGGCCTGTGCGGTCGTCTCGGTGTCGTCGGGCTGGGGCAGGCGGACGTCGGCGCCGGTGAGGATCGTGCTGGGGATCGGGCCCCAGGTGCCGACGACCAGCGTGGACAGCCCGGAGTCGGCCCGCTCCAGGCGGGTCATGTAGTCGGGGTAGTTCGCGCGGTCCGCACCCTCGAAGGAGTTGTCCACGACACGATGCTTGTCCGGCCACACGCCCGTGGCGATGGTGGACCACCCGGGGCCGGAGACGGTCGGTGCCATGGGCTCGGCGGGCAGGTTGAAGGTGGAGGTCGCGCCGGCTGCCATGAGGGCGTTCAGGTTCGGCAGGTCGAGTCCCTGCCAGACGTCCAGCATCGCGCCGTCGACGCCGATCACGAGGGACTTGTTGGCGCGCGTCCCGTCCGGCAGTCCGTTGTAGGCGTCGGCCCAGGCGCCGGACGCTTGGGCGACGGTGAGCGGGACCAGGGCGGCCGCGGCCAGCCCCGCGGCTGCGCGCCGGGTGCGGCGGTTCTGCGATGTCATCTGGTTTCTCCGTGGGTCGAGGGGGGTTCGGTCGCAGGCGCGACAGCCAGAACGCTGCCGACGACCTGGCGCTCCAGCAATCGTGTTCCCCTTCTTGTTCAGACAAGTTGGTTCGCGGCTTCCCTGCCGATCACGGCCGTTCACCGGACCTATCCGGATCGGTGACGATTGATCTCGCGGGAGCAGAGGCAGGCAGGGCCGCGCCTGTCTGGACAGGCTGTCCCCCGCGTGACCCCGTCGACGGTCAAGGTCGCCACCGGTTCTCCGGGCCTCGGGTGTGCCACGCTGGACGCATGGTCGTCGCCGTCGTGGTCCTGGCACTCGGACTCCTGGCGCTCGCGCTGCTCACCGGGATCGGCGAACGCCGGCGCGGTGCCGGTGGGGCGGTGGTGGTCGTGGCCGGCCTCTTCTTCCCGCTGGCCTGGCTGGTCTGGCACCTGCGCGACGAGCAGCCGTACCGCCGGGGGGCGGCACCGCTGCACTGACTACGGTGGACGCATGCTCGTCGCGTTCAGCATCAGCCCCTCCAGCTCCGACGACACCGGCGGCGTGTCCGAGGCGGTGGCCGCCGCGGTCCGGGTGGTCCGGGAGTCCGGGCTGCCCAACGAGACGACGTCGATGTTCACGACGATCGAGGGGGAGTGGGACGAGGTGATGGCGGTCGTGAAGCAGGCGGTCGACGTCGTCGCCGCGACCTCGCCGCGCGTCGGGCTGGTCCTCAAGGCCGACATCCGGCCGGGCTTCACCGGTGAGCTGGCCGCCAAGGTCGAGCGGGTCGAGCGGGCGCTCGAGCGGTGAGCCAGCCGCCGTTCCCTCCGCCACCTCCTCCTCCACCGCCGCCACCGCCCGGGTTCCCGCCACCGCCCGGGTTCCCGCCGCCGGCCTTCCCCCCACCCGGCTTCCCGCCTGCGCGGAAGCGCTCGCCGCTGCCGGTCGTGCTCGCCGTGCTGGCCGCGGTCCTGGTCATCGCGACCGCGGTCCTGGTGCCGCTCGTGCTGGCGAAGGACGACGAGTCCGACGCCGGCGACGACGGGGAGCAGCCGCTCGACACGAGCAGCCTCGACGCCGTGCGGGAGTACCCCGGACTCACCAACCAGCACGTCGCGCCGGGCGAGGAGCCGGACTACCCGCAGTCCCCGCCCGTGGGAGGCGACCACGCGCCGTACTGGATCGAGTGCGGGGCGTACGACGAGCCGATCCCGGAGGCCAACGCCGTCCACGACCTCGAGCACGGGACCGTGTGGCTGACCTACCGTCCTGACGACGTCGACGCCGCGGGCGTCGACCAGCTGACCGGGCTGCTGCCGGCCAACGGCATCCTGTCGCCGTACGACGACCAGGAGGCGCCGGTCGTGGTCACGGTCTGGGGCCGCCAGCTCGCGCTGACCGGCCCGGACGACCCGCGGATCGCCCTGTTCGTCGCGCAGTTTGGAGCGGGTGACACCGCGCCCGAGCCGTTCGCGTCGTGCAACGGGGGAGTCGACCCGGCCGACCTGCCGCCGGTCGGGGGACCGGTCGTCTGATCAGCGCTCGAGCACCAGCTGCCAGGCGAAACCCACCCGGTTGAAGGGCTCGC
The DNA here is from genome assembly GCF_019192965.1 of Nocardioides daeguensis. Taxonomy (GTDB): domain Bacteria; phylum Actinomycetota; class Actinomycetes; order Propionibacteriales; family Nocardioidaceae; genus Nocardioides; species Nocardioides daeguensis. Next base: position 91,311 of record NZ_JAHTKU010000001.1, on the reverse strand, counting down.
GGTCACACAGCTCCAGCTCGAGGGCGAGCAGCTCGTCGCGGAAGGCAGGGTCGTGCTTGGCGGCCTCGTCGACGAGCAGGTCGTTGGCGATCCGGTTGCCGAACAGGCCGCGGACCCGCAGTCCCGCGGCCTGCGCCTCGTCCCGCGCATCGGTCCAGCGGACCTTGCGGGCCGTGGTCCGGAAGGTCTCGACGCCGGCGCGCTCGGCGTGCAGCTCCTCCAGCGCCGCTGTCGGGCCGTCGTTCAGCAGGGAGCGCAGCACCCGGCCGTCCGGGTTCACCTCGACCAGCGACAGCCGCCCGCCGGGGCGGACCCGGCTGGCCAGTGCCGCGACGTCGCCGGCCCCGGCGGGCCGGTAGCGAAGCACGAAGTGGCACAGCACGAGGTCCCACTCGCCCTCCGGCAGGTCGTCGAGCCCGCCGGCCAGCGTCGACATCGCGACCCCGGCCGCGGCGGCCCGCCGCTCTGCCTCGGCGAGCCATGCCGGGGACGGGTCGACGACCGTCACGTCGTGGCCAGCGAGGGCCAGCGGCAGTGCGTCCTGCCCGTCGCCGCCGCCGACGTCGAGGACCCGAAGCCGCCCTCCGAGCGCTGCGGCCTGGCGACGGAGCACCTCGCCGACCACGGCGTACCGGATCCGCGCCCACGGGGTCCGCGCATACTCCTGCCAGGCCGCCAGCTGCTCGTCGAACAGGTCCGTCACACCGTCAGTCTCGACCACGCCGCGACGAGGGCTAGGGTCGGCACGTGACCTCCCTCACCGTGATCCCTGTTCCCGGCCACGGCGCGGAGGACGTCGTCGTGGCGACGTCCGGCCCCGACCAGGGCTGTGTCTTCACCGGCACCGAGGACGGCGCGATCTTCCGGGTCAGCGCCGACGGCGCGAAGGTCGACCGGGTCGCGCACACCGGTGGACGGCCGCTCGGCATCGAGTTCGCGACCGACGGCCGGCTGCTCGTGTGCGACGCCCACCGCGGCCTGCTCTGGGTCGACCCGGCCAGCGGCGAGGCCGAGCTGATCACGGCCGAGGTCGAGGGCCGGGCGATGGTGTTCTGCAACAACGCGGCGATCGCCGCCGACGGCACCATCTGGTGGTCCGACTCCTCGACCCAGTTCGGGATCGCCCGGTGGAAGGACGACTTCGTCCGCAACACCCGCACCGGCCGGCTGATGCGCCGGGACCCCGACGGCACCGTCACGGTCGTGCTCGACGGGCTGGCGTTCGCCAACGGCGTCGCGCTGTCGGCCGCCGGCGACTTCGTCTGCGTCGCCGAGACCGGCGCCCGCACGGTCGTGCGGCACTGGATCAGCGGTGAGAAGGAAGGCAACCGCGACTTCCTCGTCACCGACCTGCCGGGCTACCCCGACAACATCGCCCGTGGCTCCGACGGCCTGATCTGGATCACCATCGCCAGCCCCACCGACCCGCTCGTCGAGCGGCTGCAGCGCGGCCCGATGGCGCTGCGCAAGCTGGCCACCCGGCTGCCGGAGGAGTTCCAGCCGAAGCCGAGGCAGACCGTCCGCGTCGTGGCGTACGACGAGCACGGCACCCTGGTCCACGACCTCGACCTGCCTGCGGGGAAGCACGGCGCGGCCTACCACATGGTGACCGGCGTACGGGAGCACGAGGGCCGGGTCTGGCTGGGCAGCCTGCACGAACCTGCGATCGCGTTCGCCGACCTGTGACCGCCTAGACTGGCCGCCATGCCTGTCCTCGAGAACATCACCTCCCCGCGTGACCTGCGGACCCTGTCCGAGGACGAGCTCACCCAGCTGGCGGCCGAGATCCGCGACCTGATGATCCGCACCGTCGCGACCAACACCGGTCACCTCGGGCCCAACCTCGGCGTCGTCGAGCTGACCCTCGCGATCCACCGGGTCTTCGACTCGCCGCGCGACAAGATCGTCTTCGACACCGGTCACCAGTCCTACGTCCACAAGCTCGTCACGGGCCGCGCCGCCGGCTTCGACACGCTGCGGCGTGAAGGCGGCCTCAGCGGCTACCCGAGCCAGGCCGAGTCCGAGCACGACCTGGTCGAGAACTCCCACGCGTCGACCGCGCTGAGCTACGCCGACGGCATCGCCAAGGCGTTCCGGATCCGCGGCGAGGACCGGCACACCGTGGCCGTGATCGGCGACGGCGCGCTCACGGGCGGCATGGCCTGGGAGGCGCTCAACAACATCGCGATCCAGCACGACTCGAAGCTCGTGATCGTGGTCAACGACAACGGTCGCTCCTACACGCCGACCATCGGCGGGCTCGCGACCGCGCTGACCAGCCTGCGCACCAACCCGCGCTACGAGCACCTCCTCGACAGCGTGAAGCGCCGGCTGACGGCGGTCCCCGGCGTCGGCGCGGCGGCCTACGACGCGCTGCACGCGATGAAGAAGGGGCTCAAGGACGCGCTCGCCCCGCAGGGCCTGTTCGAGGACCTCGGCCTCAAGTACGTCGGCCCGGTCGACGGGCACGACCGCGCGGCCATGGAGCAGGCGCTCGGGCAGGCCAAGCGTTTCGGCGGACCGGTCATCGTGCACGCGATCACCCGCAAGGGCTTCGGCTACGACCCGGCCGAGCGGCACGAGGCCGACCAGTTCCACGCTCCCGGCCCGTTCGACGTGCAGACCGGAGCCGAGAAGCCCAAGGGCCCGATCTGGACCGACCACTTCGCCGAGCACGTCGTTGAGATCGGCGAGCGCCGTCCCGACGTCGTCGCGATCACGGCCGCGATGATGCACCCGGTCGGGCTCGACAAGTTCCAGGCCAGGTTCCCGGAGCGCACCTTCGACGTCGGCATCGCCGAGCAGCACGCCACGACCTCCGCGGCCGGCCTGGCCATGGGCGGGCTGCACCCCGTCTTCGCGGTCTACGCGACCTTCCTCAACCGCGCCTTCGACCAGGTGCTGATGGACGTCGCGCTGCACAAGTGCGGCGTCACGTTCGTGCTGGACCGTTCCGGTGTCACCGGCGACGACGGAGCCAGCCACAACGGCATGTGGGACATGTCGATCCTGCAGGTCGTGCCGGGTCTGCGGCTGGCGGCGCCCCGCGACGTCACGCGGATGCGTGAGCTCCTCGACGAGGCGGTCGAGGTCACCGACGCGCCCACCGTCGTCCGGTTCCCGAAGGGCCCACCGCCCGAGGACGTCCCGGCGATCGGTACCGAGGGCGGATGTGACGTCCTGGTCCGCAACGGTGCCCGCGACGTGCTCGTCGTCTCGGTCGGCTCGATGGCCTCGGTCGCCGTCGACGTCGCCCAGCGGCTGGTCGACCAGGGCATCGGCGTCACGGTCGTCGACCCCCGGTGGGTCAAGCCGGTCGACCCCGCGCTCGTCGAGCTCGCCCGCACCCACGCCCGCGTCGTCACCATCGAGGACAACGGCGTGGTGGGCGGCGTCGGCGCGGTGCTGCTGCAGACCCTCGCGGCGGCCGACGTCCGTACCCCGGTGCGGATCCACGGCATCCCGCAGGAGTTCCTCGACCACGCCAAGCGGGCCGCGATCCTCGAGCGGATCGGTCTCACCCCTTCGGCGATCGCCCTCGAGGTCCTCCACGACATCGCTCGGGACGGCGTCGAGGAGCCCGCTCCGGAAGGACGGGCACTCCTCGATGTCGACGGTTCGCGCTAGGAGCCTGGCCGCAGTCCTGCCGCTCCTCCTGCTCCCGCTCGCCGCCTGTACCGACGACCCGCCGCCGCCGTACGCCGGCAGCGGGTACGACGACGTCGCGACGCTGATGCAGAGGACCCTCGACAAGCGGGCGCGCGGGCTGCGCACCCACGACATCGCCCGGTTCCGGCGCGCCCTGGACCGCTCCGACGCGGGTCTGGTCGAGGAACAGCAGGTCTACTTCGACAACCTCGCCCAGCTGCCGGTGGGCGAGCTCCACTACGAGCTCGCCACCGAGACGATCACCCCGGTCGAGGGCAGCGAGGACTACTGGGTCGAGGTGGTGCTCAGCCTCGGCCTCGACGGCTACGACACCGCGCCGTCCCGGACCCGAGACAGGTTCCTGTTCACCCCGGCCCGCGACGGCCGCCGACTGCTCATCACCTCGACCACCGACGACACGTGGGAGGCCGCGCACCCCGGCAACGTGCAGCCGTGGGACGTCGGTCCGGTCCGGGTCGAGCGGTCCGTGGGCGTCCTCGGCATCTTCGACGACACGACGGTGCGTCGCGCCGGCACGGTGCTGGACGCGGCCAGCAGCGGCCGCTCCGACGTGCGCAGCACGATCGGGTCGACCAGTGGCGCCACCCCCTCGGGCGTGGTCGTGTACGCCGTGGGCGACCCGGCGTTCCTGCACGGCCTCACCGACCAGACCGTGGGCGACCCCGACCGCGCGGACGGCCTCACGATCGCCGTGCCCGTCGACAGGACCGACCCCCGCCAGGGCGTCGCGTCCTACCGGGTCTTCCTCAACCCGCGTGTCCTGGACCAGCCCTCCGGCGTGCTCGGCCGGCTGGTGCGCCACGAGCTCACCCACGCCACGCTCGGCTCCCGCGGCCGCGGCGCACCGCTGTGGCTCAGCGAGGGCGTCGCCGAGTACGTCTCCGTCCAGCCGATGACACCGGCCCGCCGCCGGCTGCCCGCCCGGGCGCTCGACCTCGCCGCGACGGTCACCGACCTGCCGGGTTCCGCCGAGTTCGGCGGTCCGGACGCCGAGGGCTGGTACGCCGTGTCCTGGTGGGTGTGTGAGTACGTCGCCAGCGTCTACGGCGCGCCGATGCTCTTCGTCCTGCTCGACCGCCTCGCCGACGGGGCCGACCAGGCGCAGGTGCTGCCCGCAGTCCTCGGCGTCGGTCCCGCGCAGCTGGCCCAGCGCGGTGTGGGACTGATGGAACGCACCTACTCGGGCCAGTAGCGGCCAGTAGCCGGTGGCGGAACCGGCTCGACGGGGCGACCACTAGGCTTTCCGTGTGACCTCATCGCCCCGCCTCGTCCACATCGTCGACGAGGTGCCCGAGCTGGAGGGCGTCGAGGACCTCGCGCTCGTGGTCGCGCTCGACGGCTTCCTCGACGCCGGCAACGCCGGCGCGCTCGCGTCGCGCCACCTGGTGCGGACCGGTGCGTTCTCCACCGACGGCGGGGGCGTCGTGGTCGCGACCTTCGACGTCGACCAGCTCCACGACTACCGCGCGCGGCGCCCGCCCCTGACCTTCGCGCGCGACCACTACGAGGGCTACGAGGCGCCGCGGCTGGTCGTCCGGATGCTGCGCGACTCCGGCGGGACGCCGTACCTGCTCCTGCACGGACCGGAGCCCGACATCCGCTGGGAGGCCTTCTGCCGCGGCGTGCGCGAGGTCGTCCAGCGCTTCGGCATCACGCTGGTCGTCTCGATGGGCTCGGTCCCGATGGCGGTGCCGCACACCCGGCCGATCGCGATCACCCACCACGCCAACAACCCCGACCTGCTCACCGGCACCAGCCCGTGGCGCGGCGAGCTCCGGGTGCCGAGCAGCGCTCAGGCACTGCTCGAGGTCCGGCTCGGCGACTGGGGCCACGACGCTCAGGGCTTCGTCGCCCACGTGCCCCACTACCTCGCCCAGCTCGACTACCCGCGCGCCTCGGTGTCCCTGCTCGAGCAGGTCGAGCTCGCCGCCCGGCTGACCATCGACCTCTCCGAGCTGCGTGAGTCCGCCGACGACCGCGAGGAGGAGATCGGCCGCTACCTCTCCGCCAACGACGAGGTCCAGGACGTCGTCACCGCGCTGGAGCAGCAGTACGACACCTTCGCGCGTGCCGAGGAGGAGGGCAGCAGCCTGCTCGCCGAGGACGAGCCGCTGCCGACGGGCGAGGAGATCGGCCGCCAGTTCGAGCAGTTCCTGGCCGGCCTCGAGGGGCCCGACGAGACCGGAGGCGCGTGATGACCGAGCCCAAGACCGAGCGCGTGATGGGGGAGGCGACCCGGAAGCTGGTCGCCCTGCTCGACCTCGAGCAGCTCGACACCGACCTGTTCCGTGGCCAGCAGCCGGAGACCATCCGCCAACGCGTGTACGGCGGCCAGGTGGCCGCCCAGTCGCTGATCGCCGCGTCACGGACGGTCGAGGAGGGGATGCAGGTGCATTCGCTGCACTCCTACTTCCTGCTGCCCGGCGACTACAACGTGCCGATCATCTACGACGTCGAGCGGATCCGCGACGGCAAGTCGTTCGCGACCCGACGGGTGCTCGCCCGTCAGCACGGCCGCCCGATCTACTACCAGTCGCTCAACTTCCAGCGTGCCGAGGACGGCCTCGAGCACCAGGACGTGATGCCCGCGGTCAAGCCGCCCGAGGACGGTCTCGACCTGATGGCGCTGATGGCCGAGCGCGGCGCCGACGACGGGCTGAGCAAGGAGTGGGCCGCGCTCGACGTGCGCTGGCTCGGCAACTCCGCCCATGGCCTGGAGCCGGACCCGATGCACCCGTCGCGGACCCAGGTCTGGATCCGGGTCGACGGCCGCCTCAGCGACGACCCGCTGGAGCACCTCGCGACGTTCACCTACGCCAGCGACGTCTCCCTGCTCGGCGCGACGCTCGCCGCGCACCCCGAGCACGGGCCGCACCAGGTGCAGATGGCCTCCCTCGACCACACCATCTGGTTCCACCGGCCGTTCCGGGCCGACGAGTGGTGGCTCTACGACCAGTGGTCCCCCTCGGCGAGCGGCGCCCGCGGCCTCGCCCTGGGCCGGATCTTCACCCAGGACGGCACCCTGGTCGCGACGGTCGCGCAGGAAGGCCTGATCCGGCCAAGGACGCAGTAGCCCGCGAGGAACGAGCGGGCTGCGTGGGCGTCCGCAGATTGAGCAAGCGACGCGACTGAGGGACGAAGTCGCGTCGGCGCGTCGAAATCCATTCGCTCTCTGCCTCACGGCCCTTGTGCCCGTCGCCGCACAGGAGTTACGTGAACCCATGGCGGACAAGCGCGCAGAGAGGCGGGGCGAGCACGACCTCGCGGTGACCGGGCCCGACCAGGTACGCAACGTGGTCCTGGTCGGGCCTTCCCACTCGGGCAAGACCTCCCTCGTGGAGGCCCTGCTCGTGCACACCGGGGCGATCAACCGGGCGGGCAGCACGGCCGACGGCACGACGGTGTGTGACACCGAGGAGGCCGAGCGCAGCCACGGCCGCTCGATCTCGCTGGCGGTCGCGCCGCTCGTGCACCGACGGGTGAAGGTGAACCTCGTCGACACCCCCGGGTACGCCGACTTCGTCGGTGACCTCCGCGCCGGGCTGCGCGCCGCCGACTGTGCGCTGTTCGTCATCGCGGCCAACGAGGAGGTCGACGAGGGCACCCGCGCCCTGTGGCGCGAGTGCGACCAGGTCGCGATGCCCCGTGCGGTGGTGGTCTCCAAGCTCGACCACCCGCGCGCGGACGTCGACGCCGTCGTCGCGCAGGCCCGCGCGGCGTTCGGTGGCAAGGTGCTCCCGGTCTACCTCACCGGCACGGACGGACTGACCGGCCTGCTCACCGGCGACACCGACGACCCGCGCCGGGGCGAGCTGATCGAGGCGGTCATCGAGGAGTCCGAGGACGAGGACCTGATGGACCGGTACGTCGGCGGCGAGGAGGTCGGCCTCGACGTCCTGGTCGCCGACCTGGAGACCGCGGTCGCCCGGGCCACCTTCCACCCGGTGGTCCCGGTCTGTGCCGCCACCGGGGTCGGGCTCGGCGAGCTGCTCGACCTGTGCGTCGACGGCTTCCCCTCACCGCTGGAGCACACCTCGCCCGAGGTGTTCACCCCCGCCGGCGCGGCCGTCGGCCGGGTGTCGTGCGACCCGACGGGGCCGCTGGTCGCCGAGGTGGTGAAGACCGCCGGCGACCCGTACGTCGGCCGGGTCAGCCTGGTGCGGGTCTTCTCCGGGACCCTCGAGCCGGACACCGCGGTGCACGTGTCCGGCCACTTCTCCTCCTTCTTCGCCGCCGACGCCGGCCACGAGGACCATGACGAGGACGAGCGGATCGGCGCCCTCGGCCACCCCTTCGGGGCCGCGCAGGTGCCCGCCGCCCGGGTGCTGGCCGGCGACCTCGCGACCGTCGCCCGGCTCTCCCGCGCCGAGACCGGCGACACCCTCTCGGCCGTCGACAAGCCCCTGGTGCTGCGGCCCTGGTCGATGCCGGACCCGCTGCTGCCAGTGGCGATCGAGGCGGCCACCCGCTCCGACGAGGACAAGCTCTCCCAGGCGCTCGGGCGGCTGGCCGCCGAGGACCCCAGCCTGCGGGTCGAGCACAACGCCGAGACCGGACAGCTCGTGCTGTGGGTGATGGGGGAGTCCCATGCGGACGTCGTGCTGGAACGGCTGGCCGACCGGCACGGGGTCGCCGTCGAGCAGCGCGAGCTGCTGGTCCCGTTGCGCGAGTGCGTCGCCGGTCGGGCGGCGGGCCACGGCCGGCACGTCAAGCAGTCCGGCGGGCACGGTCAGTACGCCATCTGCGACATCGAGATCGAGCCGCTGCCCGAGGGCAGCGGCTTCGAGTTCGTCGACAAGGTGGTGGGTGGCTCGGTGCCGCGCAACTACATCCCCAGTGTCGAGAAGGGGGTCCGCGCCCAGATGGAGCGCGGCCTGCGCCACGGCTACCCGGTCGTCGACCTGCGGGTCACCCTCACCGACGGCAAGGCGCACAGCGTCGACTCCTCCGACATGGCGTTCCAGAGCGCCGGCGCCCTGGCGCTGCGCGAGGCCGCCGAGGCGTCCGGGGTCTCCATGCTGGAGCCGTACGACGACGTCGGTGTCCTCGTCCCCGACGACCTGGTCGGCGCGGTGATGAGCGACCTGTCCGCGCGCAGGGCCCGGCTGCTCGGCAACGAGAACGTCGACGGCGGCCGGACCCTCGTGCGGGCACACGTCCCTCAGCGCGAGCTGGTGCACTACGCCGTCGACCTGCGGGCCGCGACGCGAGGTGCGGGCACCTTCACCCGCACCTTCGCGCACTACGAGCCGATGCCCGAGGAGCAGGCGCGGCAGGTGACACCGCGCCTGCACCACTGACGGAGCTACAGCGCGGTGGTGCGACCCAGCAGGTGGGGCGCGCCGTTCTTGGGGTTCACCAGGGTGAAGTCCCACCCGGTGGCGTTGGCCTCGGCGCCGAACTGCGCCTTGCCGGGCAGGAAGATCGGCTTCTTGAACGCGACCTCGACCTTGACCGCGTCGGGCAGCCGGTTCTCCAGGGCCGCGATGCAGCGGGCCTTGCTCCACATGCCGTGCGCGATGTGGCGCGGGAAGCCCAGCGCCTTCGCGGTCAGCGGGTAGAGGTGGATCGGGTTCCGGTCGCCCGACACCGCGCCGTACGTGCGCCCGATGTTCTCCGGGATGCTCCACACCGGGCCCTTTGCCGTGATCGCGTTCAGCGACATCCCGGGGTCGCCGTTGTCCTTGTCGCCCTTGCCGACCCGCAGGTACGTCGACACCGACTCCCACACGACCTCGTCACCCACGGTGCCGGTGACGTTCATGTCCCAGGCGCGGCCCTTGGTGCTGGCCCGCAGGTTGTCGGCCCTCAGCGAGAGCGACACGGTCTCGCCGATCGCCACCGGACGGTGCTGGACGATGGTGTTCTCCAGGTGCACCGATCCGATGGCCGGGAAGGGGAACCTCGCGTCGGTCATCAGCTGCAGGTGCAGCGGGAACGCCAGCATGTGCAGGTAGGGCACCGGCGCGACGTCGCGGTTCGGGAAGCCGCACACGGCGGCGTACCGCTCCACGGCCGAGCGCTCCACCAGCACGTCGTTGCGCGACAGCGTGAGGTCCGGCAGTGCACCGCCGGACTTCTTGATGCCAGGTAGCTGGTTCACGCCGGGGACTGCGGGCAGCGCGGCCTTCAGCATCACGGGGAGCGCCATGGTCAGGCTCCCAGCATCATCTGGCCGCAGACCCGCACGACGTTGCCGTTGACGGCGGTCGAGGCGGGGGAGGCGTACCAGGCGATGGTCTCGGCGACGTCGACCGGCAGGCCGCCCTGGGACATCGCGTTGAGGCGCTGGCCGACCTCGCGGGTCGCGAACGGAACGGCGGCGGTCATCTGGGTGATGATGAAGCCCGGCGCGACGGCGTTGATCGTGATGCCGTCCTCGAGCTTCTCAGCCAGCGAGTCCACGAAGCCGATGACGCCGGCCTTCGAGGCCGCGTAGCTGGTCTGGCCCAGGTTGCCGGCGATGCCCGCGATCGAGGCGACGCCGATGATCCGGCCGTTGGGGTTGACCACCTTCTGGGCGAGCAGCTCGGCGGTGATCCGCTCGGGCGCCTCGAGGTTGATCTGCAGCACCTTGCCGAAGCGCTCCGGCGTCTGGTTGGCGAGCTTCTTGTCCATCGTCACACCCGCGTTGTGCACGACGATGTCCACACCACCGTGCTTCTCCTTGAGGTGGTGGGCGATGCGCTGCGGCGCGTCGGGCGCGGTGATGTCGAGGGTGAGCCAGTCACCGTCGAGCTCGTTCATGACCTTGACCAGCTCGGCGGCGGCCTGCGGGACGTCGAGGCCGACGACCTTCGCGCCGTCGCGGTGCAGCACGCGGGCGATCTCCTCGCCGATGCCGCGGCTGGCGCCGGTCACGAAGGCGACCTTGCCGGCCAGCGGCTGGGTCCAGTCGGTGAGCGCCGCGCCGTGGGTCTCCTCGTGGGCGCCGATGCGGACCACCTGGCCCGAGACGTAGGCCGACTTCGGGCTGAGCAGGAAGCCGAGGGTGGACAGGACCGAGTCCTCGTAGCCGGTCGCGACGTAGACCAGCTGGACGGTGCCGCCCTTGCCGATCTCCTTGCCCAGGCTGCGGGTGAAGCCCTCGAGGGCGCGCTGCGCGACCTGCTCGCTGCCCTCGACCAGCGCCGGCGGCGTACCGATGACGACGACGCGGGCGCAGCTCTTCAGGCTGCGCATGACCGGGGTGAAGAAGGTCTGCAGCTCGACGAGCTGCTCGACCGTCGTGATGCCGGTGGCGTCGAAGACCAGGCCCTTGTACTTCTCGCCCTCGGCCTGCGCGGTGACCGAGGCGATGCCCAGCACGTCGAGCAGGCCCGGCAGCGACTCGACCACGCGACCACGGCCACCGACGAGGACGGTGCCGTCGACCAGCGGGTCGCCGGCCCGGTAGCGGTCCAGCTTGGTGGGGTTCGGCAGTCCGAGGTTCTTGACGAGGAGCTTGCCGATCGGGGAGCTCACGAAGCCCTGGTACTTGTCAGTCATGACACCATGTAACTAGATGTGTAACTCTGAGTCCACATTTCGTGATCTCGCCCTCAATCGGTTCTCCGACGGGCCCCGCTGAGTGAGGATTGACCCATGACCGAGACTGTTCGCCGGGCCGCCGTACTGGGCGGTAACCGCATTCCGTTCGCCCGTTCCAACGGTGCCTACGCCACCGCCTCCAACCAGGAGATGCTGACCGCTGCTCTCGACGGCCTCGTGGCGCGCTTCGGGCTCGAGGGCGAACGTCTGGGTGAGGTCGCCGGTGGCGCCGTCCTCAAGCACAGCCGCGACTTCAACCTGGTCCGCGAGTCGGTGCTGAGCACCCGGCTCGCCCCCGAGACCCCGGCCATCGACCTGCAGCAGGCCTGCGGCACCGGCCTGCAGGCGATCAACTACATCGCCAACAAGATCAAGCTCGGGCAGATCGACTCCGGCATCGGTGGAGGCGTCGACACCACCTCGGACGCGCCCATCGCGATCTCCGAGAAGCTGCGCAAGAAGCTGATCCAGCTCAACAACGCGCGCAGCACCAAGGACCGCCTCGCGATCCTCGCGACCATCCGCCCCGGTGACATCGGCCTCGCCGTCCCGTCCAACGGCGAGCCGCGCACCAAGCTCTCCATGGGCGAGCACCAGGCGCTGACCGCGCTGGAGTGGCAGATCACCCGCGAGGCGCAGGACGAGCTGGCCGTCACCTCGCACCACAACCTCGCGGCGTCGTACGACGAGGGCTGGCAGGACGACCTGGTCACGCCGTTCCGCGGCCTCGAGCGCGACAACAACCTGCGTGCCGACTCCTCGCTGGAGAAGCTGGCCAAGCTCAAGCCGGTCTTCGGCAAGGGCGAGGCGGCCACCATGACCGCCGCCAACTCGACCCCGCTGACCGACGGCGCCTCCGCCGTCCTCCTCGGCACCGACGAGTGGGCCGAGGCCCACGGCCTCGAGGTGCTCGCGTACTTCGTCGACTCCGAGGTCGCCGCCGTCGACTTCGTCAACGGTGCCGAGGGCCTGCTCATGGCGCCGGCGTACGCCGTCCCGCGGATGCTGCAGCGCAACGGCCTTACCTTGCAGGACTTCGACTTCTACGAGATCCACGAGGCCTTCGCCTCGCAGGTGCTCTCCACGCTCGCGGCGTGGGAGAGCCCCGTGTTCTGCAAGGAGCGCCTCGGGCTCGACGCGCCCCTCGGCTCGATCGACCGGGCCAAGCTCAACGTCAAGGGCTCCTCGCTCGCCGCGGGTCACCCGTTCTCCGCCACCGGCGGGCGGATCGTGGCCAACACGGCCAAGCTGCTCAAGGCCAACGGCGGCGGCCGGGCGCTGATCTCGGTCTGCGCGGCCGGTGGCCAGGGCGTCGTCGCCATCATGGAGCGCTGACGACCGAGCTCGTCGAGTAGCCCGAGGCGCTAGCCGAGGGCGTATCGAGACGGCCCGTCCCCCCTGGTGGGGGACGGGCCTTCGTCTTGATGACTGCTCGTCAGGCGGTGACGAGGGCGAGCGCCGAGCGCACCAGGTAGGAGCGCACCTGCGCCGCCGAGATCTGCCCGACCGTCGGGATGCCCGGGGCGGCCTCGCTGACCAGGATCCCGAGCCGGGCCAGCTGCAGCGCGCCGAGCCCACTGGCGTAGAGCGCGTTGGCGAGCAGCACCGGGTCGTCGCTGAGCGTGAACGCGCCCTGCTCGACGCCGTGGCTCAGGGTGTCGGAGAGGACGGTCAGGCAGGAGGTGATGCCGCGCCCGAGCCGGAACAGCGGCCCCTCCGCGATCTCGTCGAGCAGTTCGTCGCCGGGCCGCACCATCAGCGCCTGCGCGCAGTCGACGAACGCCGGGTGGGCGACGCCGTAGTCGACGAAGGCCCCCACGATCCGCTCCAGCTTCTCGCCCGGCGCGCTCGCGCTCGCCGCGGCCGCCGCCATCGCGTCGTGCAGCTCCTCGAGGTAGCCGACCAGGGTGAGCGCGAACAGCTCCTCCTTGCCGGTGAAGTGCCGGTAGACGATCGCCCGGTTGATCCCGACCGCGCTCGCGATCTCCTCGATCTGGACGTCGCGGACGCCCTTCGAGTCGAAGATCTGCCGGGTCGCGGTGATGATCTCCGCCTGCCGGGCCCTGCGACGCGCAGCCGCTGCCTTGCGGCGCCCGTCGGTCACCGGTGCGTTCGTCGCCATGGGTGAAGTGTACGAGACGTGCAACTCGGTGTTGCAACATCTCCGTCGGGGCGAGACGGCGCGCGGCTCAGGGAGTCGCGAGCGCGCGCACCGTCTCGATCGTGTCCGCCTCGTCGGCGGACTTGCCGTCGCGGTAGCGCACCACCCGCGCGAACCGCAGGGCCAGCCCACCCGGGTACCGCGTCGAGCGCTGGAGGCTGTCGAAGGCGATCTCGACGACCTGCTCGGGCGCACGGTGACGACCCAGCCGTCGTCCTCGACCTCCAGCTCGCGGAAGCGGGCGTTCTGCCAGGCGAACATCTCGTCGGTCATCCCCTTGAACGTCTTGCCGAGGCGGCACCGAGGGCCGAGGGTGTTCGCGCTAGTCGGGCAGGGCTGCCATCTCCATCAGTCGCAACAAGCCAATGACGTGGGCAAGTCCGTGCCACGAGGGGGCGGCGTCCCCGCTGGCGTTGATCTCTTGAAGTTCGTTGAGGTCATCGCTGACCTGTCCGACGGTGAGCGTCGAGGGCTCGCGGGACAGGTCGAATGCAGTACCGACCGGGAGGTGCCAGTAGTGATCGTGGCCAATCCGAATGTGACTGCCCTGCTCGGACTCGAACGCATCAAGAGCAAGCGCCACTGCCGTGCGAACATCTGCGACTCGAAGGACGTCTGGCGACATGCGCTTACCTTTGCACGGCCGATTACCAGAGGTGAGCGCGAACCGTGTCGATCGTGTCTGCCTCTGCTGGCGTCTTGTCATCGCGATACCGAACGACTCGGGCGAACCGAAGCGCAACGCCACCCGGGTAGCGGCTCGACCGCTGAACCCCGTCAATTGCGATCTCCACGACCTGTTCGGGGCGCACTGTTACGACCCATCCGTCATCTGAAACCTGGAGGCCTTTGAGCCGCTCGGTCTGCCAGGCGAGCATCTCGTCGGTCATCCCCTTGAACGTCTTGCCGAGCATCACGAAGCCGGTGGGGGAGGACGGGTCGCGGGCGCCGAGGTGGATGTTGGAGAGCCAGCCGCGCCGACGGCCGGAGCCGTGCTCGACGGCGAGGACGACGAGGTCGAGGGTGTGCACCGGCTTCACCTTGACCCAGGCCGAGCCGCGGCGCCCGGCGTCGTAGGTGGCGTCGACCGACTTCACCACGACGCCCTCGTGCCCCGAGGCCAGGACCTCGGCGGTGAAGGCGGCGGCCGCCTCGACGTCGGAGCCGATCCACCGCTGCACGCGGTGCTCGCTCGGCACGAGCTCGTCGAGGACCTGCCAGCGCTCGCGGGCGGGGCGGTCGATGAGGTCGGTGCCGTCGAGGTGCAGCACGTCGAAGAAGTACGGCGTCACGACCGAGTCGGCGAGCGCCGAGGACGCCGTGCGCGAGGCGGTCTCCTGGAAGGGACGGGGCCGGCCGTCGGCGGCCAGCCACAGGGCCTCACCGTCGAGGACGACCTGCGACGCCGGCAGGGAGCGGGCGATCGCCACGACCTCGGGCAGGCGGTGGGTGATGTCGTCGAGGCTGCGGGTGGCGACCACCACGTCGTCCCCGGAGCGGTGCACCTGGATCCGGATGCCGTCGAGCTTCGCATCGACGCCCACGACCCCGGAGCCCGCCTTCGCCACCGCCGCGGCCACGTCGGGCGCCGAGGAGGCCAGCATCGGCAACACCGGACGGCCCACGGTCAGGCCGACCGCCTCGAGGGCGGCGGCTCCCGCGAACGCGTCGTCGACGACGTACGTCGCCCCGCCGGCCAGCATCGCCGCCCGTCGTACGGCCGCCAGCGGCACGTCGGCCGCGGCGGCGAGGGCCTCGGTGACGACCGCCTCGAGCGCGCCTTGGCGGACCTCGCCGACGGCGACGGCGCGCAGCCACGCCTGCTCGGGCGCGCTCGCGCGGCCGAACAGGTCGGCGACCGCCGCCGTGCGCAGGCCCGCGGACCCCGGTCCGGACAGCAGGGACATCGCCTCGAAGGCGGCGTCGACCTCGGCCACCTCGAGCTCGGAGCCGGCAGCGGGGGCGGGCAGTGACTGGAGGCCGCGCCAGCCCAGTCCGGTACGGCGCTGCCGCAGCCGGCCGCTGAGGAGGTGGGCCACGAGCGCCCGCTCCCCGGGTTCGGCGGCGAGCAGCAGCTCGCTGATCAGTCGGGTCTTCTCCTTGCGCGAACGCGTCGCCGCGACCTGACGGGAGACGTCGACCAGGTCGCGGAGCAGCATCGGCTCAGTGGGAGGCGTCCAGCGACGCGGCCGTCACCGCACCGTCGATCACGTGCTCGTAGACCTCGTCGAGGTCGAGATCGGCGTTGGTGCCGGACAGGTCGCCGAAGTAGCCGGCGACCTCCAGGGACACGAAGCCGTGCAGGCAGGCGAAGAGCGCCATCGCGTTCTGCAACAGCCGTTCGTCGGAGAGCCCGGCGGAGCGGCCCATGATCGCCAGCGCCTCGATCGCGTCGAGCGCGGCGGCGTAGAAGGCCTCCCGGTCGATCGGCGGTCGGGTGAGGGCGGCGTAGCGCTGCGGGTGGGTGCGGGCGAAGGCGCGCAGCGCGTGGCTCAGGGCCCGCAGCCCGCCGACGCCGGCATGACCCATCGCGGCGCCGCGGACGTGGTCGCCGAGCAGGCGCATCGCGCGCACCTGGATCAGGGCGCGCAGGTCCTCGAGGTTCGCGACGTGGTTGTAGAGCGAGGACACCCGGGCCTCGAGCTCGGCGGCGAGCGAGGTCATGGTGAGGGCGTCGTACCCGTCGCGGTCGACGAGCACCTCCGCCGCCTGGAGCACCGCCTCCTGGTCGAGGCGGGTCCGGCGACGACGGGTCGTGTCGATGCTCAACTGCCCCTCCGGAGCCTGGGAAGATGTCGGCGACGAACGAAAGAGATTCGTCGTTGGGTGACAGAGCCTAGTGCGTTGCGCCCGTGAGCGCAGCGGCCGGCCGTCGTCCCGCGGCCTGCCCCGGGCGGAGCGCGGCCTTACAGTGCTCCCGTGACCTCCCCGGACGCAGCGGTCGCCCCCGACGCCGAGCGCGTGTGGCTCCCCGGTCGTCCCGTTCCGGTCGGCGCCCTGCTGCGGCAGCAGCGGCACGGAGGCGGCGACCCGACCCACCGGCTGGCCCTCGCGGGTCGGCACTGGCGGGCCTCCCGGACGCCCGAGGGCGAGGTGACGCTCGCCGTCCGCGACCAGGACGCCGAGGGAGCGATCGCCGCCCAGGCCTGGGGGCCGGGCGCCGGCTGGGCGCTCGCCCAGCTGCCCGCGCTGCTCGGCGACCTCGACGACTGGACCGGGTTCGAGCCCCGCCACCCGGTGCTCGAGGAGGCCCGGCGCCACCACCCGCACCTGCGGCTCGGCCGGACCGGGCTGGTCCTCGAGGCGCTGGTGCCCGCGATCATCGAGCAGAAGGTGACCGGTCAGGAGGCCTTCGCCGGCTTCCGGGCCCTGGTACGACGCCACGGCACTGCCGCGCCCGGGCCGGGTGCCGCGCTGGGGCTGATGGTCCAGCCCGGCGCCGCGACGCTGCGCCGGGTTCCCTCCTGGGAGTGGCTCCGGTTCCACATCGACCCGGCCCGGAGCCGGGCCGTGGTGACCGCCGCCCGGCACGCCGAGGCCCTGGAGCGGACCGCTGACCTGCCGGGCGAGGAGGCGGAGCGGCGGCTGCGGGCGCTGCCCGGGATCGGGGTGTGGACCGCGGCCGAGGTGCGCCAGCGCGCGCTCGGGGACCCCGACGCGGTGTCCTTCGGCGACTACCACGTGGCCAAGGACGTGGGCTGGGCGTTGGAGGGGCGGGTGTTCGACGACGCGGAGCTGGCCCGCTACCTGCGGCCCTGGCGGGGCCAGCGCGGCCGGGTCCCCTTCCTGGTGGCGGCGGCCGGGCTGCGGCGTCCCCGGCACGGTCCACGCATGGCGCCCCGTGATCATCTCGGGAGCCGTGACCAATTCGCGTGATAAGTGTTACACCGAGCAACAGGCAGTCAGGGGGGCGGCCTGGTGCCGGTCCGACCGGCGAAGAGGCAGGGGTGGATATGCGCGACAGGCGGATGGCCTGATGAGCACCGTGGTGGCCGGGGGACGCTCCCTCCTCGACAACATGACCGGCAGGTTCCGGGCCGGCGTGATCACCACCGGAGAGCTCGTCAAGCTCGCCGTGGAGTCCATCCAGTGGGGCTTCTCCGACATCGTCGCCCGCAGGTTCTCGTGGTCGGAGTTCCTGCTCCAGTGCTGGTTCATGACCCGGGTCTCGCTGCTCCCGACGATCCTGGTCGCCATCCCGTTCGGCGTGATCACGTCCGTGCAGATCGGCGCGGCGGCCAACCAGATCGGCGCCCAGTCGTTCATCGGCGCGGTCAACGGCATCGGCGTGCTCCGCCAGGGGGCGCCGCTCGTGACCTCGCTGATGATCGCGGGCGCGGTCGGGTCCGCGGTCTGCGCCGACCTCGGCGCGCGCACCGTGCGCGAGGAGATCGACGCGCTCAAGGTCATGGGCATCTCGCCCATCCAGCGCCTGGTCGCTCCCCGCATCCTCGCGGCCCTGCTCGTCTCGGTCCTGCTGACCATCGTCGTCGCGATGACCGCCATGACCACCGCGTTCGTCATCGTGGTCGGTGGCGGCCAGATCTCCTCGGGCACCTACCTCGACTCGTTCGTCGGCCTCGCCCAGCCCGGTGACCTCGTGCTCGCCGAGTTCAAGGGCCTGCTGTTCGGCTTCGTCGCGATCATCGTGTGCGCCCACAAGGGTCTGAGCGCCCACGGCGGCCCGAAGGCCGTCGCCGACGCCGTCAACCAGGCCGTCGTGCTCAGCGTCATCATCCTGGCCGTGATCAACGTGGGCCTGACCCAGGCCTACGTGATGCTCTTCCCCGGAGGTGCCTGATGGCCGAGGTCCAGCTCGGTCGCGGAATCGGCGCCCGGTTCTCCGACGCCCTCGTCGGCATCGCCGACTCGGTGATGAGCACGCTCGCGATGCTCGGCTCCTTCGTGAGCTTCTCCGGCAAGGTCTTCCGCGAGGTCCCGGCGACGATCGCCCTCTATCCCAAGGAGGTGCTGCGCCAGATCAAGGACATCGCCTGGGGGAGCGGCGCCCTCCTGGTCGGTGGCGGCACGGTCGGTGTGATGATCCTGCTCTCCGTCGCCGCCGGCACGTCGATCGGCATCGAGGGCTTCAACGGCCTCGAGATCGTCGGCCTCGCGCCGCTGACCGGCTTCATCTCCGCCAGCGTCAACACCCGCGAGCTCGCCCCGCTGATCGCCGCGCTGGCGCTCGGCGCCCAGGTCGGCTGCCGCTTCACCGCGCAGATCGGCTCGATGAAGATCCACGAGGAGATCGACGCGCTCGAGGTGATGGCGGTCAGCGCGGTGCGCTACGTCTGCACCACGCGCGTGATCGCCTGCATGGTCGCGATCCTGCCGCTCTACCTGATCGGCCTGATCGGCAGCTACCTCGCCTCCCAGGCCTCGGTCGTGGTCCTGTTCGGGCAGTCACCCGGTCAGTACGACCACTACTTCTCGACCTTCATCCAGGGCCGGGACATCGTCTTCTCGATCGTCAAGATCCTGATCTTCGCCCTCACCGTGGCCCTGATCCACTGCTGGTACGGCATGCGGGTCGGCGGCGGTCCCCAGGCGGTCGGCGAGGCGACCGGCACCGGCATCCGGGCCAGCATCGTCTCGATCGTCCTCCTCGACATGGTCCTCACCCTGGTGTTCTGGGGCGGCGACCCGGGCTTCCGGATCTCCGGGTGAGGTGACGACATGGCACGAGAGACCTCCCGCAACCAGCTCGCCCGCCGCGGCCTGATCGCGATCGTCGCGCTCGCCGTCGTCGGCGCCTTCATCACCCTGCGCAGCAACGGCACGTTCGGCACCAGGCCGCACGTGAGTGCCGAGGTCGCCAACGCCGGCGGCGCGCTGCGCGCCGGCTCCGACGTGAAGATGAACGGCGTCATCGTCGGCAAGGTCACCCGGATCAGCCGCGCCGCCTCCGGCGGCGTCACCGTCGACATGGAGATGTCGGAGAAGGACCTGGACGTCGTCCCGGGCAACGTCGTGGCGCGGATCCTGCCGGCCACCGTGTTCGGCACGACCTTCGTCGACCTCGTCGTGCACGGCAAGCCCTCCGGCGAGCTCGAGGCCGGTGCCAGGGTCCCGGCCGACGGCACCCAGGCGACCCTGGAGCTCCAGCAGGCGCTCGACGACATCGACCGCCTGGTCAAGGCGCTCGGCCCGGCCGAGCTCGCCTCCGCCATCGGCTCCGCGGCCGAGGCGCTCGACGGACGTGGTGGCCAGGTCGGACGGACCGTCCGCACCCTCAACGGCTATCTCGACCGGATCAACCCGCGGATGCCGCAGGTGCGGGCCGACCTGCAGGCGCTGGCGTCGACGACCCAGCTGGTCGACGAGATCGCGCCCGACCTCCTCGACGCGACCGACGACGTCCTGGTCACGCTGCACACCATCGTCACCCAGGAGGCCGCGATCACGGCCCTGATCAGCGGAGGCACCAACCTGGCGAAGACCTCGCGGGCGTTCCTGGCCGAGAACGAGAAGGACCTGGTGGACTTCATCAACGGATCCGCGGTGCTGCTCGACGCGGTCTACGACAACCGCAAGGCCGGCATCACCGACGCCCTCGCGACCAACATCCTGCTCGGCACGAACCTGCCGCAGGCCGCGCGCGGCGGTTTCGTGCAGACCGACGGCACCCTGCGGCTCTCGCCGCCGCCGTACTACACCAGCGGCCAGCAGCCCGTGTACCGCACGGGCAGCACCGACCCCGCCGGGGTGGGGCGGCTCTGGGGGGAGCGCCGATGACCGGGCTGCGCTCGATCGCGATCAAGTTCGCCGCCTTCGCGGTGGTCAGCGGACTGATGCTGCTCCTGCTGGTCAACACCATGCAGAACGGCGTCTCCGGCGGCACCCACGAGTTCAAGGCGGAGTTCTCCGACGTCAGCGGCCTGCGCGTCGGCGACGACGTGAAGGCGGCCGGCGTCCGGGTCGGCCAGGTCAAGGACATCAGGGCCACGGCCGCCGGTGCCGAGATCAAGGTGGAGCTGGTCGAGGACCAGGAGCTGCTCGACACCACCAAGCTGGTCATGCGCTACCAGAACCTGCTCGGCCAGCGGTACATCTCCCTGGTCCAGGGGGCCCAGCGCGGCCCCGCCCTCGAGGACGGCGCGACGGTGCCGGTCTCCCGCACCGACCCGGGCTTCGACCTGACCGGCCTGCTCAACGGCTTCCGGCCGCTGTTCAAGGTCCTCCAGCCGGGTGACGTCAACAAGCTGGCGACGTCCCTGGTCAAGGTCCTCCAGGGCGAGGGCGGGACGGTCGAGCAGCTGCTCGCCCAGACCGGGCAGCTCAGCAGCTTCCTCGCCGACCGCGACACCGTGATCGGCGAGGTGATGACCAACCTCAAGCCGGTGCTCGACAACATCGCGGGCCAGGGCGACCAGCTCTCCCAGACGGTCGTCGAGCTGCGCAAGCTGATGACCGGTCTCGCCGAGGACCGCAAGTCCATCGGGGCGTCGATCGACGGCGTCAGCCGGCTCGTCGGCGCGACCAGCTCGCTGCTCAAGGAGGTCAAGGTGCCCCTGACGAGGACGACGGACCGGCTGGTCACGGTCGCGGACATGTTCGAGAGGTCCCGCGAGAGCCTGGTGGAGGCGATCCCCGCGTTCACGACCGTCTTCGAGTCGCTCGGTCGTGCGACGTCGTACGAGAACGCGCTCAACGTCTACGTGTGCTCGTTCTCGGTGGCGCTCACTCCCAACGGCAGCGGCATCAACCCGGTGGGCAACAACGGCCCGTGGTCGGCGGCGTGCCGATGAAGCCCATGAACGAGCGCAACCCGCTGCGCGTCGGCATCGTCACGCTGGTGGTCATCGGCGTGGTGGCCGCGGCCGTCATCGTCCTCAGCGTCAGCAACTTCGGCACGAAGAGCTACACCGCGCTGCTCGAGCACACCGCCGGACTGCGCAAGGGCGAGGACGTCCAGGTGCACGGCGTCATCTCCGGCAAGGTCACCGGGATCGAGATCCAGGACGACCACGTCGAGGTGAGGTTCGCTCTGGACTCCGACATCTCCCTGGGCGACCGGTCCACGGCGACGGTCAAGGTGGCCACCCTGCTCGGCACCCACTACCTCGAGGTCGACCCGAACGGCACCGGCAGCCTCGCGAGCAACCAGATCCCGCTCGACCGGACCTCGGTGCCCTACAACCTCCAAGACGTCATCGAGAAGGGCTCCGACACCCTCGAGGAGCTCGACCCCGAGCTGCTCGCCAAGGCGCTCACCGCAATGGCCGGCACCCTGGGGGCGAGCCAGGAGGAGATCGGGCCGGCGCTCGAAGGGGTCGCGCGTCTCTCCGAGGTCGTCTCGAAGCGCTCCGACCAGGTGGGCGACCTGCTCGCGTCGACCCGCAAGGTCACCGACCAGCTCTCCGCCAGCAGCCAGGACATCGTCGGGCTGATGAAGCAGACCAACCTGGTCGTCGGCGAGATCACCGCCCGCCGCGAGGCCATCCACCGGCTCCTGGTCGAGACCACCGACCTGTCCAAGGCGCTGACCGCGATCGTGAAGTCGACCGACGGCAAGCTCGAGCCGGCGCTCAAGGACGTCAGATCGGTCCTCGACACGCTCAACAGCCAGGACGAGCAGCTGTCCCGCCTGCTGGAGAACATGGCGCCCGCGGTCCGCTACGTCGCCAACGCGACCGGCAGCGGCCCGTTCCTCCCGCTCTACCTCGAGCCCCCGGCGATCCCGGCCGACGACACCACCTGCAAGCTGGAAGGGACGTGTCAGCGATGACCGCGGCGCTGAAGACAGGACAGGTCCGCCGCGGCGACCGCGCCACCGGCGCGGCGTTCGCCGCCCTCGCTGTCCTGCTCACCACCGGGTGCGGCGTCGTCGGTGGGTCGGACACGATGACCGTGAAGGCCTACTTCGCCGACTCCGCAGGCCTGTTCGTCGGCAACGACGTCGGCGTCCTCGGCGTCACCATCGGCTCGATCACCTCGATCGAGCCCGACGGCGACAAGGTGCTCGTCACCATGGAGATCGACTCCGACCAGCCGGTGCCGGCCGACGCCGGCGCCGTGGTCGTGGCCCGCTCGGTCGCCACCGACCGGTACGTCGAGCTCACGCCGGTCTTCCACCAGGGCGACCAGCGGCTGGCCGACGACGCGACCATCGCGCTCGACAAGACCCAGACCCCGGTCGACTTCGACCAGGTGCTGGAGTCGCTCAACGACTTCGCCACGGGCATCGGTGGCAACGCCGAGACCACGAAGGCCGTGCAGCGGTTCGTCGACGCCGGCACCGAGGCCCTGCAGGGCCGTGGCCCGCTGCTCAACCAGACGATCCACGCGCTCGCCGACGGTGTCGACGGCATCGCCACGCACCGCGAGGACGTCGCCGCCACGCTGAAGTCACTCGACGTGCTGCTCACCACGATCGCGGCCAACGAGGACACCGCCCGCACCTTCATCCAGCAGGTGTCGGAGGCGTCCCAGCTGCTCGCCGACGAGCGGGGCAACTTCCAGCAGGCGCTGCGCTCGCTCGACAAGGCCGTCACCACGGTCGCGGAGTTCGCCGTCGACAACCGCCAGTCGATCGTCGACAGCCTGGACGGCTCGACCACGCTGATGAAGACACTGCTCACCAAGCAGGACCAGCTCGCCGAGATCCTCCGGGTGATGCCGCTCGCGCTGCAGAACCTGCGGATGATCCAGGGCGACCGGCTCCCGGTCCGGATCGACCCGTTGATCCTGGACCCGCTGGGCGGCCTCCTGCAGCAGCTGTGCAAGGGCCTGCTCGGCCCGCTGTGCACCGTCATCAACGGCACGCAGCCGGGAGCGTGAGGGAGCGATGACTGCGATGAAGCCGACTGCCGCGAGGACGACGGCGACCGCGCGGGCCACCGCGGTGCGGACCGCCCTGGTCGCCGTGCTCGCGCTGGTGCTGGGCGTGCTGTCCGCCTGCAGCACGACGATGCGCGACCTGCCGATCCCCGGAACCGGCGTCTCGGGCGACACCATCGAGATCGGCGCCGAGTTCGACGACGCGCTCAACCTCGCGGTGGGCGCGCCGGTCAAGGTCAACGGGGTCGACATGGGCAAGGTCAAGTCCATCGAGGCCGACGACTTCACGGCCCGCGCCACGCTGACGGTCAAGAAGGACGCGCAGGTGCGCGAGGGCGCTCAGGCGCGGCTGCGCTACACCACGCCCCTCGGCGAGCTCTTCGTCGACGTCACCAACCCGGTCGACGGCACCGTGCTGGCCGACAAGGCGGTGCTCTCGCGTGAGAGCACCACGACGGCACCCTCCGTCGAGGACGCGCTGGCCCAGGCCTCGCTGCTCATCAACGGGGGTGGCCTCGACCAGCTGCAGACCGTGACCGAGGAGCTCAACACCGCGCTCAACGGCAACGAGGCCGACTACCGGGCGCTGCTCGACAAGGCGTCGGTGTTCCTGACCCAGGCCAACTCGACCACCCAGGCCCTCGACAGCGTCCTCACCTCGATGAACTCGCTGTCGACCACGCTCAACGGGCGGAAGAAGACCATCAACCGGGCGCTCGAGGACATCCGGCCGGCCGCGAAGGTGCTGCGGGAGCAGACCCCGGCCTTCACCGCCTTGCTCGCCGAGGTCGATAAGTTCAGTGGCGCGGCCAACGACACGGTCACCAAGACCCGCTCCCAGCTGCTGACGATGCTGAGCGAGCTGGAGCCGGTCCTGGCTGAGTTCGCGGCCAACAACGGCACCTTCGAGAAGTCGCTGCAGGCCGTGATCAAGGCGTCCGGCTCGGCCGACGCGGTGATCGGCACCGACTACCTCAACATCGCCCTCGAGCTGCACCTCGACAACCTCAACGTCGACGGTCTGCTCAACGGCGCCCTCAACGGCCTGCTGGGCGACGTGCTCGCGCTGGTCGGGCTCGACAAGCTGCTCCCGAACCTGCCGCTCCTCGGCGGCAGCAAGACCGGCGCCAAGACCGGCGCCAAGACCGGCGTCAAGACCGGCGCGAAGGGCGGGACGGCCCCGGGCGGCACCGGCAGCAACGGGACGGGGACCACCGCGCCCGACCCGCTGGGACTCAACGGCCTCCTCGGCGGCCTGTTCGGACGGGGGGCCTGAGCCATGATGAAGATCCTGGGCAATCGGCTCTACCTGAGCCTGGCCGGCATCATCGCTGTCCTGGTCGTGACGACGGCGTACATCTTCGCCGCCGTCCTCGACCAGCCGCTGACCTCGCGGCCGGTCGAGGTCAAGGTCCAGCTCGCGCAGACCGGCGGCCTCTTCGAGGGCTCCGTGGTCACCTACCGCGGTATCAAGGTCGGCAAGGTCAGGTCCATCGTGCCGACCGCCGACGGCGTCGAGGCCACCATCCGGATCACCACGGGCACCGAGATCCCCAAGGACTCCCTGGCCCGGGTGCGCAGCCTCTCGCCGGTCGGCGAGCAGTACCTCGACTTCCAGCCGAAGCAGGCCAAGGGGCCCTACCTCGCCAGCGGCGACGTCATCCCGGCGGAGTCCACCGACCTGCCGAAGAGCCTGAGCTCGACGGTCGTCGCGGTCAACGACGTGCTGCGCCAGATCGACGACAAGGAGCTGCACATCGTCCTCGACGAGCTCAGCACCGGCCTGAAGGGCACGGGGGAGGACCTCGGCCAGATCCTCGACCAGGGCACCGCGATCCTGGAGACCCTCGACGCCGTGTGGCCCGAGACCGACCGGATCATCAGCAGCTCCGGGAGCGTCTTGTCGATCGCGACCGACAACGCCGACTCGCTGCGTCGGTTGGCGACGTCCGCCAAGCAGTTCGCGACCTTCCTGCGCAACTACGACCCGGAGCTGCGCGACCTCCTCGAGCGCGGACCGGGCCAGGTCGACGAGCTGGTCAAGCTGGTCGAGGATGCCAACCAGGTCCTGCCCGGGTTCTTGTCGACGGGGGTGAGCTTCACCGACGTGTTCCGTTCCTACGAGCCCCACCTGCGTGCGCTGCTGCAGAACTACTCGCCCGGCCTGCAGTCACTGCTGTCCAAGGTGCGTGACGGCGAGCTGCGCATCGAGATCATCCCGGACATGGACCCGCGCTGCAGCTACGGCACCGCGCGTCTGGACCCGAAGCGGACCGAACGCCGCCCGCTGCAGAAGGACGGCCGCTGCGCCGCCTCCTTCGCCACCCTGCAGCGCGGTGCCGCCCACGCCCCGGGACCGGTGCGATGAACGCGACGACCCGAACCCCTCGCGCTCGCGGGCCGGTGGCGCTGCTGTGCGCCGCGCTGCTCGCGGTCGGGCTGCTGGCCGGTGGCTGCGGATCGAGCTCGGACGACAAGGCGCTGAAGGACGCGCAGGCCGAGGTCCAGGAGCTGACCGCCCGCAACGACGCGGAGAAGGCGGCGCTCGAGGCGGCGAAGAAGGTGCTGGTCGAGATCACGTCGTACTCGTGGCAGGACGGCGAGCACGACTTCGCCTGGATCGACCAGATCGCGAACGCCGAGCTCAAGGAGAAGCTGGCCCCCAACGTCGGCGACCTCCAGAAGGCGATCGTCGACGGCAAGGTGACGGCCAAGGGCCAGGTCGTCGACGCGGCCGGCCGCGTGGTCGACGACACCCAGGTCGAGGTGCTGGCGTTCGTCGACCAGGCGATCACGGACGACACGAACACCGACGTCAAGATCGAGGAGCAGCGGGTCAGCATGACGATGACGCTCGTGAAGGGTGAGTGGCTGGTCGACCGGCTGGACCTGCTCAGCGGCACCAACGCCGGAGAGGGCGCGCAGTAGCCCGCCTCGGCCTGTCGCTAGATTGACGCGCGTGGCGCACGACGACGGAGACTCGCTGGCCGGCCTCAGGACCGTGCTCCGGCGGGTGCTGCTGACCCTGGTCGGGGTGCCGTTCGTCGTCGCCATCGCGATGTCGCTCGTCGACTCCTACCGGCGGCGGGGCAAGCGGCCCAAGCCGTTCCCGACCACCGATCCGCGGACCGTGGCGGTCGGCGACGGGGACGTGACGACGTACACCTTCGGCCGCGACCTGTACGACGACATGCTCGCGGCCATCGAGGGCGCACAGCGGCAGATCCTCTTCGAGACCTACATCTGGAAGGGCGACGCGACCGGGGAGCGCTTCAAGCGCGCGCTCATCGCCGCGGCGGAGCGCGGGGTCGACGTCTACTGCATCTACGACGGGTTCGCGAACCTGGTGGTCTCCCCGGCCTTCCAGCGGTTCCCGTCGAGCGTGAAGGTGCTGCGCTACCCGGTCTACACCGCCGGCTGGCGGTTCTTCGACCTGCGCCGCTACGGGCGCGACCACCGCAAGATCCTCGTCGTCGACGACAACGTCGGCTTCGTCGGCGGCTACAACATCGGCTCGGCCTACGAGTCGGAGTGGCGCGACACCCACGTGCGGATCACCGGCCCGGCCGTGTGGGACCTCAAGCGGGCCTTCGCCGACTTCTGGAACCTCAACCGGCGGCGCCGGCTGCGCTCCTCCGAGCGGCCCCTGCTGCTCGAGACCGCGTCGACCTGGGAGCCCCGCGTGCGGCTGCAGCGCAACGTGCCGCGGCTGTGGATGTTCCCGATCCGGGCGATGTACATCGAGGCGATCAACCGGGCCAGCCGCAACGTGTGGATGACCCAGGCCTACTTCCTGCCCGACGAGGACTTCATCGACGCGGTGAAGGCGGCGGCGCGGCGCGGGGTCGACGTACGTCTGCTGCTGCCGCTCAAGTCCAACCACATCGTGGCCGACTGGATCTCCCGCGGGTACTTCACCCAGCTGCTCGACGCGGGCGTGCGGATCCTGCGCTACCGCGACGCGATGGTGCACGCGAAGACGGCGACCGTCGACGGGACCTGGGCGACCGTCGGCACCGCCAACATCGACCGGCTCAGCCTCACGGGGAACTTCGAGATCAACATCGAGATCATCGACGAGGGCTTCGCCCGCGAGCTCGAGGCGATCTTCGAGGTCGACCAGTCCCACTGCCTGGAGCTCACCAGCGGCGAGTGGGAGGCCCGGGACATGCACCGCAAGTTCACCGAGGCGGTGCTCGCCCCGCTGCGACCGCTGCTCTGAGGCGATTGACGAACAGCCATGTTCGTGAAAGCGTCCGGGGCATGGCGACACTGCCGCGGGGCCGGCACGGGCTGAGCCGTGCCGTCGTCGCGGCCGACCAGCGGGAGCGGATGTTCCACGCCCTGGCGGAGGCGATGGCCGAGCGCGGGTACGTCGCCACGCCGGTCGCCGAGATCATCAAGCGGGCCGGTGTCTCGCGGGAGACCTTCTACCAGCAGTTCGGGTCCAAGCAGGACTGCTTCATCGCCGCCTACGGCTGGGCGACCGACGCGCTGCGCGCCGGCTTCGCCGAGGGTCTGGGAGCCGCCGGGTCGCCGCTCGAGCGCTTCTCCGAACTGCTCGGTCGCTACCTCGCTGCGCTCGCCGAGGACCCGGACCGGGCCCGCCTGTTCCTCGTCGAGGTGTACGCCGCCGGGCCGGAGGTGATGCGCCGCCGGCTCGAGGTCCAGCGGGAGGCGGCCGACACGCTCGCCCACCTCTTCGACGCCCGCGACGAGCAGGCGCGCTTCGCGTGCGAGGCGCTGCTCGCCGCGATCGTGCAGATGGCGACGGCGCGGATCACCCTCGACGAGCCCGAGACGCTCGCCGCCCTGCACCCGTCCCTCGTTGCCCTCGCGGCGTCCTTGTTCCCGAGCCGACTCCCGAGCCGACTCCCGAGCCGACTCCCGAGCCGACTCCCGAGCCGACTCCCGAGCCGAGGAGGAGACCATGTGGTTGCGTGCTCCCGTCCGTGACCTCGCCGGCAAGCAGGTGCTCGTCACCGGCGCCGCCAGCGGCATCGGTCGCGCGGTCGCCGAGCAGGCCGCCGACCGGGGCGCCGTGCTGCACCTGACCGACGTCCAGCCCGAGCGGCTGGCCGAGGTCGCCGCCGCGATCCGGGCCCGCGGTGGCCGGGTCGGCTCCGCCGAGGTCGCCGACGTCTCCGACCACGCGCAGGTGCGCCGCCTCGCTGCTGTGGTGACCGAGCGGGCGGGCGCGATGGACGTCGTGCTCAACGTCGCCGGCATCGCGATCTGGGGCACGGTCCGCAGCCTCGAGCCCGAGCACTGGCAGCGCCTGGTCGAGGTCAACCTGATGGGCCCGATCCACGTCATCGAGGAGTTCGTGCCCCCGATGATCGACGCCGGCCGCGGCGGCCAGCTGGTCAACGTCTCCTCGGCCGCCGGCATCATCGCGATGCCGTGGCACGCCGCCTACAGTGCCACCAAGTTCGGCCTGCGCGGCGTCTCCGAGGTGCTGCGCTACGACCTGCGCAAGCACCGGATCGGGGTCAGCCTGGTCTGTCCCGGCGGCGTCGACACGGGGCTGGTCGAGACCATCCGGATCGCCGGGATCGACCAGCACAGCAAGGCGTTCGTCCGCGCCCGCCGCCACTTCCAGAAGCGCGCCGTCCCACCCGAGCAGGCCGCCGCCGCGATCTGGAGGGGAGCGCTGCGCAACCGGTACTGGGTCTACACCTCGCCCGACGTCCGGCTGGCCCACTGGCTGCAGCGCTACTTCCCTCCCGGGTACGCCGTCGCGATGCGCGCCTTCAACTACGGCGCCAACCGGGTGCTCCCCGCCGTCGAGCAGGCGCGGCGACCCGCATGAGCGAGCCGCCGAGCACGCCCCGGATCGCGCCGGGCGGCTGGCGCGAGGTCGGCCCGCTCGTGGCTGCCTTCGCCCGGGTCGCCGGCCGCGTGCAGGGCACCGAGCCACCGGCGGTCTTCCTGACCCTGGGGCGGCACCGCCGGCTGTTCTGGGGCTGGCTGCACTTCGCCGGTCGGCTGATGCCCGGTGGCCGACTGTCCCGGCGAGAGTCGGAGCTGGTCATCGTCCGGGTCGCGGCGCGCCGCGGGTCGTCGTACGAGCTCGCGCAGCACCGCCGACTGGCCCGGCGGGCCGGGCTCTCGCGCGAGGAGGTGGCAGCGATCGAGGCCGGTGCGACCGACGGCACGTTCACCGGCCGGGAGCGGCTGCTGCTGCGCGCCACCGACGAGCTGCTCGCCGACGAGGACCTCTCCGACCCTCTGTGGGCCGCGCTGGGGGAGCGGTTCGAGGACCGCGAGCGGATCGAGATCGTGATGCTCGTGGGCCACTACGCGATGCTCGCCACCGCCCTGCACACGCTGCGGGTCCAGCCCGACCGGGCGCGCCGCTCCTTGTAACTAAGTGTTACAGCGCGCATTTGGGGCTGGTGGGGCTGATGTGGTGGATAACCGTGACGTAACACTTAGTTACAAGGCGCCGACCACTCCGGCCCACCTCCGACCCGGCTAGCCGGGCATGTCGGCGGGCCCTCGTACGCTGGCACCATGCGTCCGGTCACCGATCTCGAGCGTCGCGTCGCGCCCTTCCACGTGCAGTCCGACTACCAGCCCTCGGGCGACCAGCCGGCGGCGATCGCGGAGATCACCAAGCGCCTCAACGACGGCGTCCAGGACATCGTCCTGCTCGGCGCCACCGGCACCGGCAAGACCGCCACGATCGCGTGGGTGGCCGAGCAGGTGCAGCGCCCGCTGCTGGTGCTCCAGCCCAACAAGACGCTGGCCGCGCAGTTCGCCAACGAGCTGCGTCAGCTCTTCCCCGACAATGCGGTCGAGTACTTCGTCTCCTACTACGACTACTACCAGCCCGAGGCCTACGTCCCGCAGACCGACACCTACATCGAGAAGGACTCCTCCATCAACGAGGAGGTCGAGCGGCTGCGCCACTCGGCGACCAACAGCCTGCTCACCCGCCGCGACGTGATCGTGGTCTCGACCGTGTCGTGCATCTACGGTCTCGGCACCCCGCAGGAGTACGTCGACCGCATGGTCCGGCTGCGCGTCGGGGAGGAGCACGACCGCGACTCGGTGCTGCGCCGGCTGGTCGAGATCCAGTACACCCGCAACGACCTGGCGTTCACCCGCGGCACCTTCCGGGTGCGCGGCGACACGCTCGAGATCTTTCCGGTCTACGAGGAGCTGGCGGTCCGGATCGAGTTCTTCGGCGACGAGATCGAGCGGCTGATGACGCTGCACCCGGTCACCGGCGAGGTGCTCACCGAGGACCAGGAGCTCTACGTCTTCCCCGCGAGCCACTACATCGCCGGCCCGGAGCGGATGGAGCGCGCGATCAACGGGATCGAGGCCGAGCTCGCCGAGCAGCTGGCGACGTTCGAGCGGCAGGGCAAGATGCTCGAGGCGCAGCGGCTGCGGATGCGCACGACGTACGACATCGAGATGATGCGCCAGGTCGGCTCCTGCTCGGGCATCGAGAACTACTCGATGCACATGGACGGCCGGTCGCGGGGGAGTGCGCCCAACACGCTGCTCGACTACTTCCCCGAGGACTTCGTGCTCGTCGTCGACGAGTCCCACGTCGCGGTGCCCCAGATCGGTGGCATGTACGAGGGTGACATGTCCCGCAAGCGCAACCTGGTCGAGCACGGCTTCCGGCTGCCGAGCGCCATGGACAACCGGCCGCTGCGCTGGGAGGAGTTCCTCGAGCGGATCGGGCAGACCGTCTACCTGTCCGCGACGCCCGGCGACTACGAGCTCGACAAGGTGCAGGGCGACGTCGTCGAGCAGATCATCCGCCCGACCGGACTGGTCGACCCGGAGGTCGTGGTGAAGCCGACCAAGGGCCAGATCGACGACCTGATCCACGAGATCCGCATCCGCGCCGAGAAGCAGGAGCGGGTCCTGGTGACCACGCTGACCAAGAAGATGTCCGAAGACCTCACCGACTACCTCCTCGACGCCGGCATCCGCACCCGCTACCTCCACTCCGAGGTCGACACCCTCAAGCGGATCGAGCTGCTGCGCGACCTGCGGCTGGGCGCCTACGACGTCCTGGTCGGCATCAACCTGCTCCGCGAGGGCCTCGACCTGCCCGAGGTGTCCCTGGTGTCGATCCTCGACGCCGACAAGGAGGGCTTCTTGCGCTCCGACAAGTCGCTCATCCAGACCATCGGCCGCGCGGCACGCAACGTGTCCGGCGAGGTCCACATGTACGCCGACCGGATCACGCCGTCGATGGAGTCGGCCATCGACGAGACCAACCGGCGCCGGGCCAAGCAGGTCGCCTACAACGAGGCGCACGGGATCGACCCGCAGCCGTTGCGCAAGAAGATCGCCGACATCACCGAGATGCTCGCCCGCGAGGACGAGACCACCCAGGAGCTGCTGCAGACCTGGGCCGACGTCGGCCAGAAGGGTCGTGCCGGCGGCGTGAAGCCGAAGTCGCCGACGCCGCACCTGCGCACGACCGACATCGGCGGCCACGCCGCCGAGCTGGCCGGCCTGCCGAGCTCGGACCTCGCCCAGCTGATCCAGGACCTCACCGAGCAGATGAAGGCTGCCGCGGCGGAGCTGCAGTTCGAGCTGGCAGCCCGGCTGCGCGACGAGATCGGCGAGCTCAAGAAGGAGCTGCGTCAGATGATGGAGGCAACCAAGTGAGGAGGGAGCGCCGAGCGAGGGACGAGCTCGAAGCGCTCCCGACGAGCGCGGGAGCGCGCGAGCGCCAGCGAGCGCTGGCGACGAAGTGAGCTCGGGCGTCGTTGAGTTGCCGCATCCTCACCGTTGAGGTGCCCGGAACTCACCGTCGAGCTGTCCGCACTCACCATTGATCGGCAGGTCAACGGCGAGAAAGTGGCAACTCAACGGTGAGGATGCGGCAGGTCAATGGTCCGACCCGTGAGCCGTCGCACGTCCCCGCGGAGGCGGTCCGGGGCGGACCGAGCCGATAGCGTGCCGGTGTGAGCAACGAGCCTGGGCCGGTCCCCGGGCGCCGCTACACCGTCTGGATCGTCGGCCTCCTCGTCTACGCCCTGGCGGTCTTCCACCGCAGCAGCCTCGCGGTCGCGGGCCTGGCCGCGACCGAGCGCTTCGACATCTCGGCCAGCCAGCTGGCGTCGTTCACGGTGCTCCAGCTGCTCGTCTACGCCTCGATGCAGATCCCGGTCGGTCTGCTGGTCGACCGGTTCGGCTCGCGCACGGTCCTGACCGTCGCCGTGACGGTGGTCAGCGTCGGGCAGGCGGCGTTCGCGTTCGCCGACAGCTATGTGCTGGCCCTCGGCGCCCGGGTCCTGGTCGGTGCGGGCGACGCGATGACCTTCATCTGCGTGCTGCGCCTGGTCGGCTCCTGGTTCCCGCCGCGCCAGGTGCCGTTGGTCAGCCAGCTGACCGGCAACTTCGGCCAGCTCGGTGCCCTGGCGGCGGCTGCCCCGATGACCTGGGCGCTGGGCCACCTCGGCTGGACCCGGGCCTACCTGGGCGGGGCGGTGGCCGGCGCCGTCGTCCTCGTCCTGCTGCGGGCGCTGCTCCACGACACGCCCACCCGGGCCCACCTGCGCGGCGTGCCCCTGGGCGCGCGGGCGCTCGTCGCCAGCCTGGCCGCGTCATGGGCGCAGCCGGGGACCCGGCTCGGGCTGTGGGTCCACTTCGTCACCCCGTTCAGCACCGCGCTGATGGCGCTGCTGTGGGGATTCCCGTTCCTGGTCACCGCCGAGCACGTCTCCCCGGGTACGGCGAGCGCGCTGCTCTCGTTGCTGGTCGTGGCCTCGGTCGGCTACGGCCCGCTGCTGGGCTGGGTGGTCGGGCGACACCCGTGGCACCGCTCGACGACCGCGCTGGTCATCGTCGCGGCCCTCGCGACCGTGTGGGCGCTGGTCCTGCTCTGGCCGGGCGACGCCCCGCTGCCGCTGCTCGTGCTGCTCATCGTCGTGGTCGGCGCGGGCGGCCCGGGCTCGATGATCGGCTTCGACGTGGCGCGCACCAGCAACCCCGACCACCGTACGGCGAGCGCCAGCGGGATCATCAACGTCGGCGGGTTCACCTCGGCGCTGCTCGCGGTGCTCGCGGTGGGCGCCGTGCTCGACGCGCTGACGCCGGGCTCGGGGGACTACACCCCGGAGGCGTTCCGGTGGGCGATGGCCAGCCAGTACGTCCTGTGGGCCGTCGGCGTCGTCCAGGTGGTCCGCTACCGGCGGCGAATCCGCTCCCTCACGACCCGCGAGCAGGTGGCGTCGGGGTCCTCGATGGTCGACCTGCGCGACCTGGGCGACCCGGTCAGCCGCGACGCGCGCTGAGTCCGACGAGACGGGCCACGACGAGCGCGACGTAGAAGACGCCCGCGACCTGCTCGACCATCACGAACGACCTCGCCTGGTTGACCACGGGGTAGACGTCGGACAGCCCGACGCTGGTCAAGGTGGTGAAGGACAGGAACAGCAGCTCGAACCAGCTCAGCGGGTCCGTGCCGTCGGGACTGTTGAAGCCGACGAAGGACCCGGGCCAGAGCACCTGGGCGGCGGCGTACAGGTAGGCGAAGCCCCAGGCGACGACGGTGAACGCCGCGCCGGTGGCGAACAGCTCGTCCAAGGTGACCTGGTCGTCGTGGAAGAGGTAGCGGATCATCGCGTAGGAGACGAACAGGTAGAACGGCACGTGGAACGCCGCGGACGCCAGCACGATCGCTTGGTCCGCGGGCTGCACCGCCTCGAGCACCGCGAGTACGACGGCCGGGCCGCCCAGCAGCAGCGCGACCCAGGTGAGCACCGGGGTGCGCCGCACGGCCCACACGGCGCTGAGGACGACGGCCATCTGGAACACGCCGACCACGGCCCGCCCGGCGGCCGAGCCGGCGAGCGCGGGGTAGGCGAGCACGACCACGAGCTGGGCGGTCAGCAGGACGGCCGACGGATGGCGGCCGACGGCTTCCAGCGGCCGGGACGAACGCGACGCGAGGCTCTGCACGTCCCGATCCTAGGGAGCCCCTGCCGTGACCCTGACCACACCGAGCCCGTTGAGGGAGGCGGGGGAGGAAATTCGACCACGGGCTGGCCGAGTCGCCTTGGTCACAACGAGAACGTGTTCTAATATCGCCGGGTCCCTGGAGGGGGACCGGCTTTGCACATATGGGGAGAGGAGTCGGGGCGTGGCGTTCAATGCCATGGCGGTCGTGCGTGGCCCCGGCGAGATCGCGCTGATGGTCGTCGAGGTGACCAAGCGGATCTTCACCCGGCCGTTCCAGCTCCGGGAGTTCCTCGAGCAGGCCTGGTTCGTCACCAGCGTGACGCTGATGCCGACGATCATGGTCTCGATCCCGTTCGGCGCCGTCATCTCGCTGCAGGTCGGGAGCCTGACCGGCCAGCTCGGCGCGCAGTCCTTCGCGGGCGGTGCGGCGGTGCTCGCCACGGTGCGCGAGGCGGCGCCGATGGCGGCCGCCATGATCATCGCCGGTGCGGCGGGATCGGCGATCTGCTCCGACCTCGGGGCCCGCAAGATCCGCGAGGAGATCGACGCCATGGAGGTCCTCGGCATCGATCCGCTCGAACGGCTGGTCGCCCCGCGGGTGGTGGCGACGATGTTCGTCGCGCTGATGATCAACGGCATCGTGATCGGGACCGGGATCGGCGGCGGCTACTTCTTCACGGTCATCGTCCAGGGCGGCTCCGCCGGCGCGTTCCTGTCGTCGTTCACCGCCCTCGCCTCGCTGCCCGACCTCTACATCGCGATGATCAAGGCCGTCATCTTCGGCTGGCTCGCCGCGATCATCGGCGCCTACAAGGGCCTCAACGCGGGCGGCGGGCCGAGCGGCGTCGGTCGCGCGGTCAACGAGTCGGTGATCATCGCCTTCATGGCGCTGTTCTTCCTCAACGCCGTGATCACCGCGATCTACTTCCAGATCGCTCCGCCGGTGGGGTTGTGATGGCGGTCGTCAACGAGATGGTCAAGGACTCCGTGCGCTCGGGCCGCAACGGCCTCGAGGGGTACGGCGACCAGCTGCTCTTCTACGTCAAGGCGCTGGCCTGGGTGCCCCGCGCGATCGCGCGCTACCCGCGCGAGATCACCAAGACCCTGGCCGAGGTCGCGTTCGGTGCCGGTGGCCTGAGCGTCATCGCCGGCTCCGTGGGTGTCATCGCCTTCATGGCGTTCTTCGCGGGCACCGAGGTCGGCATCCAGGGCTACGCCTCGTTGAGCCAGCTGGGCGTGGCGAAGTTCAGTGCCTTCATCTCCGCCTACTTCAACACCCGGGAGGTGGCCCCCCTCGTCTCCGCGATCGCGCTCGCCGCGACGGTGGGCTGCGGCTACACCGCTCGCCTGGGTGCGATGCGGATCTCGGAGGAGATCGACGCGCTCGAGGTGATGGGCATCCCGTCGCTGCCGTTCCTCGTGACGACCCGGATGGTCGCCGCCTTCATCGCGGTCATCCCGCTCTACATCGTGGCCCTGTGCGCGTCGTACCTCTCGCCGCGGCTGATCGTGACCTTGATCTACGGGCAGTCCGCCGGCACCTACGACCACTACTTCCTTCAGTTCCTGCCGCCGATCGACATGATCTGGTCCTTCTTCAAGCTGCTCTTCCTCGCGGTCGCGGTGATCTTGATCCACTGCTACTACGGCTACACCGCGTCGGGCGGGCCGGCCGGTGTCGGCCGGGCGGTCGGCAAGGCGATCCGGACCAGCATCGTGACCATCGTCGCCGCCGACTTCTTCCTGAGCTTCGCCATCTGGGGCTCGACGACGACCGTGCGGATCACGGGGTGAGCCGCCGATGCTGGTGAACATCCATCACGACAGCGCCAAGGAGCACAACCGGCTCCTCGTCGCCGGCGTCGTCTTCCTGAGCGTGATCGCGCTGCTGGTCTGGCTCTCCATCGCGATCTACAACAAGACCTTCGACAACTCGACCGTCGTGACGGTCAAGGCGGACCGGGCCGGTCTCCAGCTGGCCAAGTTCGGCGACGTCCGGGTCAACGGTGTGCTGGTCGGCCGGGTCGACAAGATCGACCAGGACGGCGAGCAGGCCGAGATCACCCTCGCCATCGACAACGACGCCGCGAAGAAGATCCCGGCCAACGTGAGCGTGCGGATCCTGCCGACCACCCTGTTCGGCCAGAAGTTCGTCGCGCTGGTCCGACCGGAGGCGGCGAGCGGTCACCTGCGCGACGGCCAGGTCATCTCCTCGGACCGGGTGGAGACCAACGTCGAGCTGAGCCAGGTGCTCGCCGACCTGTTCCCGCTGCTGCGCGCGGTTCGTCCCGCCGACCTCAACGCCACGCTGCACGCCCTCGCCACCGCGCTCGAGGGCCGTGGCGACCAGCTCGGCTCCACCATGGACCAGCTCGGCGACTACATCGGCGCGATCGACGACCACCTGCCGACGCTGCGCAAGGACCTGGTCGCGCTGGCCGACGTCGCGGACGCCTACGACGTCGCCGCACCCGACCTGCTCGACGTGCTCGACAACGTGACGGTCACCAGCAAGACGGTCACCGAGAAGGCCAAGGACCTCGACGTCTTCTTCTCCGACCTCACCGGTCTCTCCGACACCGCGACCGAGCTCCTCGGCGACAACGAGCAGAACCTGATCCGGATGGGCCAGGTCACCGCGCCGGTGCTCGACCTGTTGGCGGAGTACTCCCCGGAGTTCCCCTGCCTGATCCGCGGTGCCGCCAACTACGCGCCGATCCTGTCCAAGACGTTCGAGGGCAACGTGGTCAAGCAGTACATCGAGTTCTTCCAGCCGCAGTTCCGGCCCTACGACGAGCGGGACCTGCCGACCTACGGCGAGGTCGGCCACGGGCCGTGGTGCCTGGGCCTGCCGGACTTCACCGTTCCGGCGCCGGCCCATCCCCTCGACCAGGGCTCCGACATCGACGAGAAGGGCGGCTTCTCGCCGCTCCCGCTCCAGGGACTGGGCCTCGACGGACTCGGCCTCGGTCTGCTCGGCCGCCCGCCCGCCATCGACAGTGGGTACGCCGGCAGCGTGGCCGAGCAGCGCGTCGTCAACGCGATGCTGGCCGGTGAGACGGGCCACGACGCGGCGTCGTACGGCTCCCTCGGCTCGCTCCTGTACGGGCCGGTGGTCCGCGAAGGGAAGGCGGCCGGATGAACCCCGGGGGCAACCAGCGCAACGCGGCCACGCGGGCCGCGGCGATCAAGCTGGGCGTGTTCACGGTCGTCTCCGTGTTCGTGACCGGCCTGCTGGCCGTGATCATGGGCAACATCGGCTTCGGTGACCGCAACGAGTACCAGGCGATCTTCACCAACGCGACGATGCTCGAGAAGGGCGACGACGTGCGGGTGGCCGGCGTCAACGTCGGCGAGGTCAAGAAGGTCGAGCACTACCGCCGCACGATGGCGAAGGTGACCTTCAAGGTCGACGCCGGCGTCAAGATGACCACGGCGTCCAAGGCGAGCATCCGCTTCCTGAACCTGGTCGGCGACCGCTACCTGAGCCTCGAGGAGGGTGCCGGCGCGGCCGAGGCCGAGCGGCTGTCCGACGGTGACACGATCCCGGTCGGCAACACCGCCCCGGCGCTCGACCTCACCGTCCTGTTCGACGGCTTCAAGCCGCTCTTCGCAGCGCTGACGCCCGACCAGGTCAACGAGCTGAGCATGAACCTGGTCCAGGTCCTGCAGGGGGAGGGCGGCACGGTCAAGAGCCTGCTCGACCACACCGCGTCGCTCACCTCGACCCTCGCCGACCGCGACCAGCTGATCGGTGACGTGGTCACCAACCTGACCCAGACCCTGAAGACGGTCGACGACCGGCACCAGCAGCTGAGCTCGCTCATCGTCGAGCTGAAGGACTGGATGACCGACCTGGCCAGGGACCGCGACACGATCGGCTCCTCGCTCGACAACATCTCCCAGCTGACCGTCGCCGTCGCCGACCTGCTGCGCCGCGGCCGTCCGCTGGTCCAGGAGGACATCGCCGCGCTGCGCGAGCTCGCCAAGCTCTTGAACAAGAAGGAGAACCGGGACAACCTGGCCAGCCTCCTCGACCGGATGCCGGAGATGATGACCGACCAGACCCGGACCGGCACCTACGGGTCCTGGTACCAGTACTACGTCTGTGGCGTCTCCGCCCGGATCCGGCTGCCGATCATCAAGGACCTGCCGATCCTCAAGGAGATCGAGGACTACATCACCAAGTTCTCCTTCAAGTCCAAGGCGCCGAGGTGTCAGGACCGATGAACAAGCACCAGCGCACCCGCGACGCCCGCGTCCTCCGCCTCGGCGTGGTCACCCTCGTGGTGATGGCCGTCGTGTCGGCCGCGACCTTCAACCTCGGCAAGTTCCCGGGGTTCCGCGGCACGACCTACTACGCGGAGTTCAGCGACGCCAGCGGCATCCACAAGGGCAACATCGTCCAGGTCGGCGGCATCCGGGTCGGCCGGGTCGCGGCGGTCACCCTCGCCGGTGACCGGGTCAAGGTGAAGTTCGAGGTCGACGGCGACGTCGACTTCGGCAAGCAGAGCAGTGCCTCGATCGAGGTGCTCAACCTGCTCGGCGAGAAGTTCCTCGACCTCCAGCCGGGGGGCGAGGGCCAGCTCGCCGAGGGCGGCACCATCCCGATGGAGCGCACCCAGGCGGCCTACGACATCGTCGGGGTCTTCGGCGACCTGACCACCACGACCGAGGAGATCGACACCGACCAGCTCGCCCAGGCGCTGGACACCGTGGCCGACACCCTCGACGAGGCGGCGCCCGAGATCCAGGCGTCCTTCGACGGCATCTCGCGGCTCTCGCGCAGCATCGCCTCGCGCGACGCCGAGATCCAGACCCTCTTCGACAGCTCGAAGGAGGTCACGAAGGTGCTCGCCGACCGCAGCGACGACATCGTCGAGCTGATGAAGAACAGCGACCTGGTGTTCCAGGAGCTCACCAAGCGCAAGGAGGCGGTGCACGCGCTGCTCGTCAACGCCCGCACCCTCGCCAAGGAGCTGCGCGGCGTGGTCAAGGACAACGAGGCACAGATCGGCCCCGCGCTGCAGGAGGTCGACGGCCTGGTGTCCTTCCTGGTCTCGAAGAACGACAAGCTCAAGGCGACCCTCGCGGCGCTCGGTCCCTACGTGTCCATCCTCAGCAACATCATCGGTACCGGGCCCTGGTTCGACGCCTACGCCGCGAACGTGCTCGCGATCCCGACCGGTGAGTTCGTCCCAGGAACGGGGCTGTGATCGCCGTGGTGTCCACCGTCCTCAAGCGCATCGACCGCCGCGTCATCGCCGTCGTCGCCGCGGTGCTGCTGCTCGCCGTGACCGTCAACCTGGTTCGCTCGCCGGCCGAGATGAAGACCGTGACCGCCCACTTCCCGCGTGCCGTCAGCGTCTACAAGGGCACCGACGTGCGGATCCTCGGCGTCAACGTCGGCAAGGTGACCGCGGTGATCCCCGAGGGCAACTCGGTCCGGGTCGAGATGGAGTACGACGCGTCGTACAAGGTCCCGGCGAAGGCGCAGGCCGTCATCGTGACCCCGACCCTCGTGGCTGACCGCTTCGTCCAGCTCACGCCCGTCTTCCAGGGCGGCGACGTGATGGCCGACGGTGCCGACATCGCGCTGCCCGAGACCGCCGTTCCGGTCGAGCTCGACCGCATCTACGGCAGCCTCCAGGCACTCACCCGGGCGCTGGGCCCCAACGGCGTCAACGCCGACGGCACCCTCGACCACCTGCTGGAGGCCGGCAACAAGGCGTTCGGCGGGCAGGGCACCCAGGGCAACCAGATGATCCAGGACCTCGCTGACGCGGCGCAGACCTTCGGCGACGGGTCCGGCCCGCTGTTCGAGTCGGTCACCCAGCTCGCGAAGTTCACCACCACCCTCGCCGAGAACGACTCGCTGGTGCGCGGCTTCATGCAGGACCTCACGGGGGTCTCGTCGATGCTCGCCGAGGAGAGCGACGAGCTCCAGCAGGCGGTCGCCGCCGTCGCCAAGGCGGTCGGCAGCGTCAAGGGCTTCGTGCGCGACAACCGGGACGCCTTCGTCGCCGACATCGAGAAGCTCACCGAGGTGATGAGCACCATCGCCTCGGAGAAGGACAACATCAAGACCGCCGTCGAGGTGGCACCGGTCGCGATGGGCAACCTGGCCATGGGCTTCGACCACGTCAGCGACAGCCAGAACTCCCGCTTCGCCATCGGCGGCAACGTCTGGGACGCCGACGGCTTCATCTGCGGTCTGATCCAGCAGCATCCGGCGATGCCGCCGGCCCTCAAGGACACGGCCTGCGAGCTGATCGAGAAGCTGATCGAGCCGATCGTGACCAAGCTGCCGTGGCTCCCGCCCGGGTTCAAGCAGTACCTGCCGAAGCAGGCCGCCTCGCGGAAGGGCGTCAAGGTGCCGGAGATCTCGGACGTGTCCTACTCGACCGGCGACGGCGCCTCCGTCCAGAGCCTGCTGGGAGGTGGCTCGTGAGGCGCCGCTGGCAGGGCCTGGTCGCCCTGCTCCTCGGTACGGCGCTGCTCACCGGCTGCAGCAGCTTCGACGGCGCCTACGACCTGCCGCTTCCCGGTCACCCGGTCGACGCCGACGAGGCGTTCGAGGTGACGGCGTACTTCCGTGACGTGCTCAACGTCGTGCCGCGATCGCCCGTGATGGTCGACGACGTGGTCGTCGGCGAGGTCACCGACGTGGAGCGGTCCGGCTGGAACGCCAAGGTCACCCTGCGGCTGCGCGAGGACGTGAAGCTGCCGGACAACGCGATCGCCGACATCCGGCAGGTCTCCCTGCTCGGCGAGAAGTACGTCTCGCTCCAGGCGCCCGAGCAGGAGGCGCCGAGCGGGCGGCTCGGCCAGGGCGACGAGATCGCGCTCGCCAAGACCGGCCGCAACCCCGAGGTCGAGGAGGTGCTCGGCGCGCTCTCCTTCCTGCTCAGCGGCGGTGGCGTGGCCCAGCTCGGCACCATCACCCACGAGGCCAACCTGGTCATGTCCGGTCGCGAGGACCGGCTGCGGGCGCTGCTGTCGTCCCTCGACTCGGTCGTCGGCACCATCGACCAGCAGAAGCTCGACATCATCCAGGCGCTCGAGTCGCTCAACAACCTGACCTCGACCCTCAACGCCGAGAAGAAGACGATCGGCGACGCCCTCGATGCCGTCGGCCCGGCCGTCGACGTCCTCGCCGCGCAGCACGACGAGCTGATCGCCATGCTGGGCTCCCTCGACAAGCTCGGCGAGGTCGGGACCCGCGTGATCAACGCCAGCAAGGAGGACGTGCTCAAGATCCTCGCGGACCTGAGCCCGGTCCTGCGTCGCCTCACCGAGGCCGACGAGCAGCTGGCACCCGGCCTCAACCTCCTGGTGAGCTTCCCGTTCCCGCAGGCGGCCAACAACATCGTGCAGGGCGACTACGCCGACACGATCATCCGCGCGGACCTCAACCTCGAGAACCTCTACAAGACGCTCGGTCTGCCCGAGATCGAGCTGCCCGACCTGGGACAGGTCCTCGACTCGGTCACCAAGTGCCTCCGGAGCGGCAGCCTCACCAGCGTGTCCTGCCTCAAGGTGCTCAGCGACGTCAACCTGCTGCTGGACCTGCAGAACAAGTGCAAGGACCCCAAGATCAGCGGCAGCCCGGTCTGCAAGCTGCTGACCTCGCTGCCCAACCTCGACCTCGGCGGCCTGCTCGGCGGCTCCAACGGCGTGCTCGGTCCCAACGGGCTGCTCGGCGGGCTGCTCAAGGGGCTCACCGGTGCGGGTGCCCAACCGTCGTCGTACCGCACGACGCCGGAGAGCCTGCTCGGCGGAGGGCTGACATGACCAGGGGAGTGCGGATCCGGCTGATGGCCTTCGTGGTCCTCAGCGCCGTCGGCATCACCTACATCGCCGCCAGCTACCTCGGCGTCGTCGACCGGATCACCGGTCGTGGGATCACCGTCACCGCGAGCCTGCCCGGTTCCGGCGGCCTCTTCGAGGGCAGCGAGGTGACCTACCGCGGCGTGAAGATCGGTCGCGTCGCGAAGATGGACACCACCGAGGAGGGCGTCGACCTCACCCTCGACCTCGAGGAGGACACCCGTCTCCCGCTCGACTCGCGGCTCTTCGTCCACAACCTCTCGGCCGTCGGCGAGCAGTACCTCGACTTCCAGCCGGCCGACGTGAAGGGGCCCTACGCCAAGGACGGCTCGACGTTCGCCGGCGACGACAAGTCGCTGCCGGTCGACGAGGGCGACCTGCTGGTCGACCTCAACCGGTTCGTGGGCTCGGTCGACAAGGACAGCCTGGAGAAGGTCGTCAAGGAGCTCGGGACCATGTTCACCGACACCGGTGACGACCTGCAGAAGCTCCTCGACGGCGGCTCGGCGTTCATCGCCGAGGCGAACGCCCACACCGACGAGACCATCCAGCTGCTCGACAGCGGTCTGGCAGTGCTGAAGACCCAGCAGGGACAGAAGGAGAACATCCGCCGGTTCGCCCAGGACCTCAACACGCTGACCTCGGCGCTGCGGGGCAGTGACGGCGACCTGCGCACGGTGCTCAGCGCCACGCCCGGCGCCGCCAAGGCGCTGACCCGGCTGCTCAAGGATCTCCAGCCGACCATCCCGGTCCTGCTGGGCGACCTCGTCACCGTCGACCAGGTGCTCGTGACCGAGCTCGACGGCATCGAGCAGCTGCTGGTCACCTACCCGGTGCTCATCGCGGGAGGTCCGTCCGGAAGCACCGCGGACGGCTGGGGGCACGTCAACCTGCAGTTCGACTACAGCGTTCCGCCGTGCACCCAGGGCTACGTGCCGCCGTCCGAGTGGCGCTCGACGCAGGACCTGACGGACCGCAAGCCGGCCGACGTCAGCTGCACGGCCGGGGCGCCGTACTCGATGCGCGGCAGCAAGTACGCTCCGGCGAACCGCAAGAACCGGGCCTCGCCCGGCCGCGTCTACAGTGGCACCTACGACCCGTCCACCGGCCAGGTGCCCGGGCTGGTCGACAACCAGGGGACTCCGGTCGAGCTACGGCAGCCGGAGGACCTGTCCGTCCTGGGAGGGGATGCGTGGAAGTGGCTGTTGGTCGGTCCGGTGGCGAGCAAGTGACGGCCGACCGGAGCCGGGTCCGCCTCAACATCGCCCTGTACGCCGCCACGGTGGTGTGTGGCTGCGTGGCGCTGTTGTTGCTGTACCTGCACGTGAGCACCTCCGACAACGAGGTCAACGGCACCGACGTGGTGCCGGGTGCGGGCCAGGACGTCGGCCGTGGTCTGGTCGAGGCGGTCCCGCTGGCCGAGGAGGCCGAGCAGGAGCGCACGGCCGCGCAGCTCGAGGCCGCCAGCAAGATGGTCACCGCGTTCGTGAACTTCGACTACCAAGACCCCGGCCGCACCGTCGAGGCGGTCAAGTCGATGGCGACCGGCACGTTCCTCTCGCAGTACTCCAAGGGCGCGAAGGACCTCGAGAAGCTCGCCATCGAGGCGCAGTCGAACATGGTCGCCGAGGTCGTCTGGGCCGGCCTGGTCGCCGGGGACGAGGACACCGCCACCGCGATCGTCGCGACCAGCGGCACGGTCAAGAACAAGACGACGAACTTCCAGCCTGAGGCGCG
This sequence comes from Nocardioides daeguensis, assembly GCF_019192965.1. Taxonomy (GTDB): domain Bacteria; phylum Actinomycetota; class Actinomycetes; order Propionibacteriales; family Nocardioidaceae; genus Nocardioides; species Nocardioides daeguensis. The sequence continues at coordinate 47,660 of NZ_JAHTKU010000001.1, read as the reverse complement.
CAACTACCGCATCCAGCTCGAGCTCGTGCGGGAGGACGGTCGGTGGCTGACCAAGGACCTCCAGTACGTCGCGCTCGGCTGATGCTGCGCAGGACGAGGAACAGATGACCCGCCCCACCCCCCGCAAGCCCGCCAGCTCCCGGGGCCAGACCCCGCGACCACGCCGGATCGCCGGCCAGGCCGGTGTCCCGCGGCCCGCGGCCGACGACACGACGCCGGACGACGGGACGCCGGACGACGCGCCGACCGATGTGCCTGCTGCCGGGGGCGACACGGTCCTCGCGCCGCAGCTCGACGTCGCGGCCGACGACGAGCCCGGCCTGTTGGGCCGTCCCCGGACCACCCGGATCCTGATCGCGCTGCTGGCCCTGGTGACCATCGCGCTGGTCGCCGAGTTCGTGCTGCTCGCCGTCGACCGCTTCGGCGACGAGGACGACGAGCAGGCGCGGGTCAGCGACGGCACCAGCAGCCTGGTCGTGCCGAAGGGCCGACCGGTCGTCGTGTCCGCCCTGCAGTGGCGCGACGGCGTCGAGGCCGCGGCCAAGGCCGCCCAGGAGCTCGTCTCGGTCGACTACAGCAAGTACGACGACGAGGTGAAGAACGCCGTCGCGCTCACCACCGATCGCTACGAGAAGGACTACCTCAAGACGATCGGGGACGTGAAGGAGCAGGGCATCGCCCAGCAGCTCAAGGTCCAGGCGAGCGTCGTCGCCCAGGGCGTGGTGCGGGCCAACCGGACCCGGCTCGAGGCGCTGGTCTTCCTCAACCAGGTCGTGGAGCGGGTGCGGGACGGTAAGAAGGAGACCGTCGTGACGCCGTACCGCGTCCTGGTCACCATGGTCCACACCGACCACGGCTGGCTCGTCGACCGGCTCGACACCGACGACCCGTCCGCGGCCGCGCGGCAGGGGACCTCGCCCAGCGGCGCGCCCTCCGCGGACGCGCCGACCGAAGACGCGCCGACCGAAGACGCGCCGACCGGAGACAAGAGGAACTAGAACACGTTACAGTTCGGTCGTGGTCACCTCCGGAAGCATCGTGGACTGCGACCTGGCGGTGGTCGGCGCCGGGCCGAGCGGTCTGTTCGCGACCTACTACGCCGGCTTCCGCGGGATGCGGGTCGCGCTGATCGACTCGCTGCCCGAGCTCGGCGGCCAGATCACCGCGATGTACCCGGAGAAGGCGATCCTCGACGTCGCCGGGTTCCCCGACGTCAAGGGCCGTGACCTCGTCGAGGGACTGGTCGTCCAGGCGCTCACCGCGAAGCCCGAGCAGCTCCTCGGCCGGACGGCGACCGAGCTGGTCACCGACGACGACGGACTGACGCTCACCCTCGACGACGACACCGCCGTGCGCGCGAAGGCCATGGTCATCACCGCCGGCATCGGAAAGTTCAGCCCGCGCCCGCTCCCGGCCGCCGAGGGCTGGATCGGTCGTGGCGTCGAGTTCTTCGTTCCGGCCTTCGAGCCCTACCGCGACCGGGACGTCGTCATCGTGGGTGGCGGCGACAGCGCCTTCGACTGGGCGCTGCACCTCGAGCCGATCGCACGCTCGGTCACCCTCGTCCACCGCCGCGATGCGTTCCGCGCCCACCAGCGCACCGTCGACCACGTGCTGGCCTCGTCGGTGCAGGTCGTCACCAAGGCCGAGGTCGCCGCGCTCCGCGACGGCGCCGGCGGTACGGCGGGCCCGCTCGCCGAGCTCGAGCTGGTCGTCGACGGCGAGTCCCGGGTGCTGCCCGCGCAGGCCGTCGTCGCCGCCCTCGGCTTCGTCGCCGACCTGGGCCCGCTGCAGCAGTGGGGCCTCGAGACGCACCGTCGCCACGTCGTCGTCGACCCGTCGATGCGCACCTCGCTGCCGCGGGTGTTCGCGGCGGGCGACATCACCGAGTACCCCGGCAAGGTCCGGCTGATCGCGGTCGGCTTCGGCGAGGCCGCGACCGCCGTCAACAACGCGGCCGTGGTCATCGACCCGACCGCCCACGTGTTCCCCGGCCACTCCTCGGAAGGGAGCTGACGCCCACATGAGCTCTGGACGCGACAAGGTCAAGCTGAGCGAGGAGGAGGTGCAGGGCCTGCTCGAGGAGAACCTCAAGGTGCAGGTCGCCGCCAACGGCGTCGCGGGCTTCCCGCACCTGACGACCCTCTTCTACGTCGTGCGCGACGGGAAGATCGCGTTCTGGACCTACGGCCGCAGCCAGAAGATCCTCAACCTCGAGCGCGACCCGCGGGTGACCGCGCTCGTCGAGGACGGTACCGACTACTTCGAGCTGCGCGGCGTCTCCATCGAGGGGCGCGCGGAGATCGTGCGCGACCACGACACGATCCTCGAGATCGGCTCGGCCGTCGCCACCCGGATGGTCGGCGCCGACTCGTTCGAGTCGCTCGGGGAGATCGGCATGAAGGCCGTGGAGAAGCAGGCGACCAAGCGGGTGGGCGTGGTCATCCACCCCGAGCGGGTCGCGTCCTGGGACCACCGGAAGATGACCGGTGGTTGAGGTGCTCCGAGCGAGGAACGAGCGAGGAGCCTCGAAACCTGGTGGGCCCTGCCTGCCAACGAAGAATTGAGGGGTCACGAATGAAGATCAAGGTCGACTTCGACCTGTGCGAGTCCAACGGCCTGTGCGAGGCCATGGCGCCCGAGGTGTTCGAGCTGGACGACGACGACTTCCTCCAGCTGCGCACCGAGCACACGACCGACGAGAACATCGACAACGTCAAGCGCGCCGTCGCGGCCTGCCCGCGCGCCGCCATCACCCTCGTGGAGGACGACGCGTGAGCACCCCGAGCAGCGGCACCAGCACCACCAGCCTCGACGGCTTGGTCGCCGTCGTCACCGGCGCCGGGGCCGGTCTCGGCCGCGCCGAGGCGCTCGCCCTGGCCCGGGCCGGTGCCCGGGTCGTCATCAACGACCTGCCGGGCGCCGGCGACGAGGCCGCGGAGGAGATCCGTGCGTTCGGCGGCGAGGCGGTCGTCGTCCCGGGGGACGTCAGCGAGCGCGCCACGGCCGACGCGATGGTCGCCGCCGCGGTCGAGCAGCTCGGCGGCCTCGACATCGTGGTCAACAACGCGGGCATGACCCGCGACAAGATGCTCTTCAACCTCGGTGACGACGACTGGGACGCGGTGATCGCGGTGCACCTGCGTGGCCACTTCCTGCTCTCGCGCAACGCCGCCGCCTACTGGCGCGGCAAGGCCAAGGAGAGCGAGTCGGGCACCGTCTACGGCAGCATCGTCAACACCGCGTCCGAGGCCTTCCTCGGCGGCTCGCCCGGCCAGGCCAACTACGCCGCCGCCAAGGCCGGCATCGCCGCACTGACCCTGTCGAGCGCTCGCGGCCTGTCCCGCATCGGCGTGCGCGCCAACGCGATCTGCCCCCGGGCTCGCACCGCCATGACCGCCCAGGTCTTCGGCGAGGACCAGTCCGGCAAGGCCGTCGACCCCTACTCGCCCGAGCACGTCGCGCCCGTCGTCGCCTACCTCGCCTCGCCGGCCGCCGAGCGGATCACCGGCCAGGTGATGGTCGTGTACGGCGGCATGGTGGCCGTCGTCGCGGCGCCGGTCGTCGAGGAGCGCTTCGACGCCTCCGGCGACCTGTGGACCGCTGACGACCTCGACAAGCAGCTCGGCGGCTTCTTCGCCGGCCGCGACCCCCACGTCGGCTTCGCCGCCGACTCGATCATGAAGCTGACGGTGTGAGCATGGGACGGTTGGAGAACAAGGTCGCGATCGTCACCGGCGCCGCGATGGGCCAGGGCGCCGAGATCGCCCGCGCCTACGTCGCCGAGGGGGCGAGGGTCGTCATCGCCGACGTCGCCAAGGAGCAGGGCCAGGCGCTGGCCGACGAGCTGGGCGCGAACGCCCACTTCGTGCACCACGACGTCAGCGACGTCGCCTCCTGGGCGAGCCTGGTCGAGGACGCCAACTCCCGCTTCGGCCCGGTCGACGTGCTCGCCAACAACGCCGGCATCCTGCGCTTCGGCGACATCGAGCGGATGCCCGCCGAGGAGGTCGAGCTGCTCTGGCGGGTCAACCAGCTCGGCGTCTTCTTGGGCATGCAGGCGGTCAGTCGCACCATGCGCAAGAACGGCGGCGGCTCGATCATCAACGCCTCGTCGGTCGAGGGGCTCGCGGGCATGCCGTCGTGCACGGCGTACGCCGCCACCAAGTGGGCCATCCGCGGCATGACCAAGTGCGCGGCGATGGAGCTCGGTCCGCGGGGGATCCGGGTCAACTCCGTGCACCCCGGCATGATCGACACCCCGATGACCCGGGTGCACGGCGGCGACGCCGCCATGGAGTACGGGGCCAGCAAGGTGCCGCTGCGCCGCGTCGGCACGCCCGAGGACATCGCGCCGGTCTACGTCTTCTTGGCCAGCGACGAGTCGTCGTACATCAACGGCGCCGAGATCGCCGTCGACGGCGGTGTCACCTCGACCCACGCGTTCGGGGCGTGACGGCCCCGAACGGGTCAGTCGCGGAGGATGAGGTGAACGGCCTTCTCCATGTGCGTCGCGGTGTCCGCGGCCGTGGAGCGGCCGGTCACCCACGCCACCAGGGCGGAGAGCCACACGTCGCCGATGACGCGCGCGATGGCGACGTCCTCCTCGGTGAGGGCGCCTTCGTCAGGCACCCCACCGTGCATCGCGTGGGTGACGATCGAGGTCATCGCCATGCCGACGACGTGGATCTCGTTGGTCACGCTGCTGTCGGCGAACATGAAGGCGCGGGTGAGGGCCTCGGTCAGCTTGGGGTCGCCCTGCATGCCCCTGGCCATCCGCTTGAGGACGTAGAGCACGCGTTCGGCCTGGGTGTCGCCGGGGATGTCGCGCTCGTTGAGGCGTGCCGAGGCTTCCTCGAACTGGCGGCCCAGGGCGGAGACCAGCAGGTGGATCTTGGACGGGAAGTAGCGGTACAGCGTGCCGAGGGCCACGTCGGCCTGCTCGGCGACGGCGCGCATCTGGACCGCGTCGAAGCCGCCGGACTTGGCCAGCTCGTAGGTCGCGTCGAGGATCCGCTTGCGGCGCTCGCGCTGTGCGGCCGATCCGACGTCCTCGGACGTCGCCGAGTTCGCGATGCTCACGGAATGTCCCCCTGGGTTGAAGATGACGAGGCGGGTTGTTGAGGACCCAGTCGATAGGCTACCGGCAGGTAGCGCATAATTTGGAACACGTTCCACCACGATTCTGTTACAACCTTGCTCCCCGGGAGCACGACTTGGGGAGATACACCTGATGCGAATCGCGATGCTGTCCTACCGCAGCAAGCCGCACGTCGGGGGCCAGGGGATCTACATCCGCCGCCTGACGCGCGAGCTCGTGGCCCTGGGCCACACGGTCGAGGTGTTCTCCGGCCAGCCCTACCCGGAGCTCGACGAGGGGGTCACCCTCACGAAGGTCCCGAGCCTCGACCTCTACCGGCCCGGCGACGAGTTCCGCAACCCGCGGCCGAGCGAGTACCGCGACCTGGTCGACGTCGAGGAGTGGCTGACCATGCGCAGCGGGGCCTTCCCGGAACCGCTGACGTTCAGCAAGCGGGTCGTGAAGCTGCTGCGGTCCCGTCGCGACGACTTCGACATCGTCTTCGACAACCAGACCCTGGCCACGCCGCTGCTCGGCATCGAGGACCCCGCGAAGGTCGGCCTGCCGCTCGCGGCCACCATCCACCACCCGATCACGATGGACCGGCGCATCGAGCTGGCCGCCGCCGTCTGGGCCAAGCGCAAGGCCGGCTCGCGGTGGCGCTTCGAGCTGCCGAAGATCGGCGTGTGGCGCTGGTACTCCTTCCTCACCCAGCAGAAGCGCACCGCGCCCCAGCTGCGGCGGGTGATCGTGCCCTCGGAGTCGTCCAAGCGCGATGTCGTGCGTGAGTTCAAGGTCGACCCGGAGCGGATCGAGACGATCCTGCTCGGCGTCGACGACCGGTTCGTGCCGCCGACCGAGCCCCGCGTCCCCGGCCGGATCCTCGCCATGGCCAGCGCCGACGCGCCCCTCAAGGGCATCTCGGTGCTGCTCGAGGCCTTCGCCAAGCTCGTCGTCGAGCGCGACCTCGAGCTCGTGCTGGTGACCAAGCCCAAGGAGGGCGGCGTCACCGAGAAGCTGATCGACCAGCTCGGCATCGCCGGGCGGGTCTCCTTCGCCAACGGGCTCACCGACGACGAGCTCGTGGCCCTGATGGGCTCGGCCGAGCTGGCCTGCGTGCCCTCGCTGTACGAGGGCTTCTCGCTCCCGACCGCCGAGCTGATGGCGTGCGAGACGCCGCTCGTCGTCTCGCGGGCCGGAGCCATCCCCGAGGTCGTCGGTCCCGACGGCCTGTGCGCCGACGTCGTCGAGCCCGGTGACGTCGGTGCCCTGACGACCGCTCTGGCCGCCCTGCTCGACGACCCGGCCCGCCGTGCCGAGATGGGGGCCGCCGGCCGCCGTCGGGTCAAGGAGCTGTTCAGCTGGAGTGCCGTCGCTGCCAGCACCGCCGAGGTGCTGGAAGACGTGATCGCCGAGTACAAGGCCGAGACGGCCGAGAAGGCCTGAGGAGAACAGACATGCTGACCGTTGACTTCGACCGCCTGGGCCTGCAGGCCGGCGACCGCGTCCTCGACATGGGCGCCGGTGCCGGTCGCCATAGCTTCGAGATGTACCGCCGCGGCGCAGACGTGATCGCGTTCGACCTCGACGCCGAGGAGCTCGAGAACGTCCGCAACCTGTTCGTCGCCATGAAGGAGGCCGGCGAGGTGCCCGTGGGCGCCGAGGCCGACGTCAAGCAGGGCGACGCGCTCGCGCTGCCCTTCGCCGACGGCGAGTTCGACCGGATCGTGTGCTCCGAGGTCCTCGAGCACATCCACGACGACGTCGCCGCGATCCGCGAGCTGATCCGCGTGCTCCGCCCGGGCGGCACCCTGGCGGTGACCGTGCCCCGCTGGCTGCCCGAGGTCATCAACTGGCGCCTGTCGGCCGACTACCACCACGCGGAGGGCGGCCACATCCGGATCTACACCGACCACGAGCTGGTCGACAAGGTCACCAAGGGCGGCCGCTCCAACGACGGCACGCCCGGCGACGCCATGGTGTTCGAGGGCAAGAGCTACACCCACGGCCTGCACGCGCCGTACTGGTGGATCAAGTGCGCCGTGGGCGTCGAGAACGACAACCACCCGCTCGCGAAGGCGTACCACAAGCTGCTGGTCTGGGAGATCATGAAGCAGCCCAAGGCGCTCCAGGTCGCCGGCAAGGTGCTCGACCCGTTGATCGGCAAGAGCATGGTGCTCTACTTCCGCAAGCCGGAGGCGGCGTGAGCCGGGGCGCGACGCCCGAGGTCCCGCTGAGCCGCCTGCCGTACGTCGACGGCGTGCTGTCGGCGCAGCAGGTGGCCGACACCGCGGCGGCGATCGCCGCGATGCAGGAGCCGTGGGGCGCCGTGCCCTGGACGACCGGGGAGCACGTCGACATCTGGAACCACGTCGAGGCCGCGATGGCCATGCTCGTGGGCGGCCAGGTCGAGGCGGCCGAGCGTGCCTACGCGTGGATCCCGACGATGCAGCGCGCCGACGGATCGTGGCCGATGAAGATCGTCGGCGGCGTGCCCGACGACGAGCGCGGCGAGGTCAACATGTCGGCGTACTTCGCCGTGGGCCTGTGGCACCACTGGCTGGTGCGCCGCGACATCCGCTTCGTCGAGCGCTACTGGCCCTCGGTGCGCGCCGGGCTCGACTTCGTGGTCTCCCTCCAGGAGCCGTTCGGTGGCATCCGCTGGACGCCCGAGGACGACTTCTGCCTGCTCACCGGCAACTCGAGCATCTACCACTCGCTGCGTGCCGGCGTCGCTCTGGCCGACCTGATGGACGACCCGCAGCCGGAGTGGGAGCTCGCCGGCGGCCGCCTCGGCCACGCCGTGCGCACCCACCCCGACCGCTTCGCCGACAAGTCCAACTACTCGATGGACTGGTACTACCCGGTCCTCGGCGGCCCGGTCCGCGGCGACGCCGCTCGTGAGTTGCTCGCCCGCCGCTGGGACGACTTCGTCGTCCCCGGTCTCGGCATCCACTGCGTCGACACCAACCCCTGGGTCACCGGCGCCGAGACCTGCGAGCTGGCCATGGCCCTCGACGTCCTCGGCGACTCCGACTCCAGCAGGCGGGCGCTGACGCTCCTCGCCGAGATGCAGCACCTGCGCGAGGACGACGGCCGCTACTGGACCGGCTGGGTCTACACCGACCCCACCCGCCCGGCGCCCGACGACGAGCCCCGTGACGTGCACTGGCCGCACGAGCACACCACCTACACCGCCGCGGCGGTGGTGCTCGCCGTCGACGCGCTCGGGGAGACCTACGGCCACGCGACCCCGGGCTCGGGGATCATGCGGGGCACCTCGCTCGCCCCGCACTTCGACGAGATCGCGCTGGAGTGCGACTGCCCCTCAGCCGAGCGGGTCTCCGGCCGCTCCTGACGTGCGCTGCAGGACACGGAGGGAGCCGGCGACGGCGACCTCCGTGAACTGCCCGCTCGCCAGGGCGGGCAGGTAGATCTGCTCGTACGGCGGCCGGCCGCCGTCGGCGGGGTCGGGGAAGACGTCGTGGATGGCGAGGTAGCCGCCCGCCTCGACCCAGTGTGCCCAGCCCTCGTAGTCGGCGCGCGCCGGCTCCTCGCCGTGCCCGCCGTCGATGAACAGCAGCGACAGCGGCGTGCGCCAGTGGGCAGCCACGGTCGTGGACTGGCCGACGACAGCGATGACATGGTCCTCGAGGCCGGCGCGGGCGATGTTCTTGCGGAACTGGCCGAGCGTGTCCATCAGGCCGAGCTCGGGATCGACGACGCTCGCGTCGTGGTGCTCCCAGCCGGCCTGGTTCTCCTCGGAGCCGCGGTGGTGGTCGACGGTGAAGGCGACGGCCGTCGTCCCCGTCTCGCGGGTGACCTGCTGCGCGGCGGCACCGAGGTAGATCCCGGACTTGCCGCAGTAGGTGCCGACCTCGAGCGCGGGCCCGTGGGGAAGTCGCTCGAGCGCGATCCGGTGCAGCAGGGCGCCCTCGTCCTCGGGCATGAAGCCCTTCGCGCGGCGGGCATGGTCCAGCAGGTCGGACGGCATGGTGGACGGCGTGGTGTCGGTCACCCGGCCACTCTAGTAGAGTTAGAACGCGTTCTAGTTCTTGAGGAGCATCATGTCGATCGGCATCACCGACGAGCAGGTCGAGCTCGCCGACAGCCTGCGCAAGTGGGCCGCGAGCCTGTCCCCGGTCGAGGCGGTCCGCGCCGCCGAGGGCGACGTGGCGGCGGACTTCGCGGCCGTCCGGGCCGCGGCCGACGAGATGGGGATCGCCGCGATCGCCGTGCCCGAGTCCGCGGGCGGCGGGGGAGGCACCGTGCTCGACCAGGCCGTGGCGCTCGAGGCGTGTGCCCGCGAGCTCGTGCCCGGCGGGCTGCTCGGCTCGGCGATCGGCGCGCTGCTGACCGGACGCCCGGGTCGGTACGGCGTCCAGGTGCATCCCGGCGGCGTCGTCTGGGACGGCGGCGCGGCCGACGAGCAGCTGTTGCTCGACGCCGGCGAGGTCACCCCCGAGCCCGGCGTCGACCTGAGCGCCCGGCACGCCCGCGTCGCCGGTGTCGCCGGTGTCGCCGCCGGAGGTGAGGACCTGCGCCGTCGGCTGCTCGCTGTCACCCTCGCCGCCGCCGAGGCCGCCGGCGTGACCCGCTGGTGCCTGGAGGCGGCGGTCGACTACGCCAAGGTCCGCGAGCAGTTCGGTCAGAAGATCGGCGCCTTCCAGGCGATCAAGCACCTGTGCGCCCAGATGCTCGAGACCGCCGAGGCCGTCACGGCCGCGGCCTGGGACGCCGCCGCGGCGGCCGACGCCGACGACGTCGAGCAGTGGGCCTTCGCGGTGGACGTCGCCCAGGTCACCTGCTTCGACGGCGCGGTCGAGGTCGCCAAGTCCTGCATCCAGGTGCTCGGCGGCATCGGCTTCACCTACGAGCACGACGCCCACCTCTACCTGCGCCGTGCCCTCACCCTGCGTGCCCTCGTCGGCTCCGCCGACGCCGCGGCCGAGCGGGTGACCGCCGCCGCCGTGACCGGGGTACGACGCCGGGTCGAGGTCGACCTCGAGGGCCGTGACGAGGCGGTCCGTCCCGGGGCACGCGCCACCGCCGAGCGGATCGCCGGGCTGGCGGCGGCCGAGCAGCGCTCGGCGCTGGTGGACGCGGGCTACCTCACGCCGCACTGGCCCGCGCCCTACGGGCTGGGCGCCGACCCCACCACGCAGATCGTCATCGACCAGGAGCTCGCGCGGGCGGGCGTCGTACGCCCGGACCTGGTGATCGCCGGCTGGGCGGTCCCGACGATCCTCGCCCACGGCACCGACGCCCAGCGCGAGCGCTTCGTGCGGCCCTCGCTGCTCGGCGAGCTCACCTGGTGCCAGCTGTTCTCCGAGCCCGGCTCGGGCTCTGACCTCGCCTCGCTGCGCACCCGCGCCGTGAAGGTCGACGGTGGCTGGTCGTTGACCGGGCAGAAGGTGTGGACCTCGGTCGCCGAGCGCGCCGACTGGGGCATCTGCCTGGCCCGCACCGACGCCGACGTCCCACAGCACAAGGGCATCACCTACTTCCTCGTCGACATGCGCTCGGCCGGCATCGAGGTGCGCCCGCTTCGCGAGATCACGGGTGAGGCACTGTTCAACGAGGTCTTCCTCGACGAGGTGTTCGTGCCCGACGAGTGCGTCGTGGCCGAGCCGGGCGACGGCTGGAGGCTGGCCCGGACCACCCTCGCCAACGAGCGCGTCGCCATGGCCAGCGCCCGGCTGACGAAGAGCGTCGAGCGCGCGGTCGAGATCGCCGCCGCCCGCGACCTCGGTCCGGTCGAGCACGTCGAGGTCGGCCGCCAGGTCGCCCTGGCGACCGTCTGCGCCCTCCTGGGCGTCCGCACCACCCTGCGCGCCCTGGGCGGCCACGGTCCCGGCGCCGAGTCGAGCGTCGCCAAGCTGCTCGGCGTCCGCAGCCGCCAGGACTCCTCGGAGCTGGTGGTCAGGCTGCAGGGAGACGACCTCGCCCTGCTCGGCGCCCTCGGCAAGGAGTCCGACGACCCGCTCGCAGCCGATGTCTGGGAGCAGCTCAACACCCGCTGCCTCTCGATCGCCGGTGGTACGACGCAGATCCTGCGCAACGTCGCCGGCGAGCGGATCCTCGGGCTGCCGCGCTAGGACACGCCCTGGGAGTCCGCTGAACAAGAAGGGCGATCGCGAGCGCCGCGCAGCCGCGTGGACCGTTCCGCAGGCTCCTCGCTAGCGCACGGCCCTCTCGACCAGGGCGGTGAGCTCCTTCTCCACGGCCGGGCTCAGGGACGCGACGGCGAAGACCGTCGGCCACATGTCGCCCTCGTCGAGCCGGGCCCACTCCTGGAAGCCGACCTCCGCGTAGCGCATCTTGAACTTGCCCGCGCTCTTGAAGAACACCACGACCTTGCCGTCGGCGTTCGCATAGGCCGGCATCCCGTACCAGGTCTTCGGCGCGAGGCCGGGCGCGTGCGTGGTGACGATGCCGTGGAGCGCCTCGCCGATGGCGCGGTCCGCCTCGTCCATCGCGGCGATCTTGTCGAGGCAGTCCGCCAGGTCGGCCTGGGCCCTCTTGGTGCCGGTCCCGCGGCTTGCTGCCGCCCGTCGTTCCGCGGCGGCCTCCTGCATGGCCGCCTTCTCCTCGTCGCTGAACGTGCTGTTCTTCGCCATCCCTCTTCCCTTCTCGATCGTGTTCGTCACGACCGTAGGAGGAGGGAGCGGCCGGGTGCTTCTCTATTCCTGACCGACCGGTCGGGGAGCTTCGGCGCCGGCGGCGAGCCGCTCGCGCCGCCACCCGTTCCAGTGCCAGTGCAGGAACCGGTCGGTGGCGCGGACCAGGTGCTGCGAGCGGATCGACGGGAAGATGTCGAACGCGTGCTGGGCGCCGGGCAGCTCGGCGTAGGTGACCGTCCGCTTGGAGGTCGCGCGCAGTGCCGCGACGAATGCGCGCGCCTGGCCCGGGTCGACCAGGGTGTCCCGGGAGCCGTGGATCACGAAGAAGTCGGGGGCGTCGGCGGTGACCCGCAGCAGCGGGCTGGCCTCCTCGAACACGTCGCGGTCGGCGACCGGCGACTTCTTGAACACGACGGGGGCGAGGAACTTGTCGCGCATCAGCTCCGCGGTGCGCAGCCCGCTCGCGCCGGCGACGTCGTAGACGCCGTAGTAGGGGACCGCCGCCTGAACGGAGGTGTCGGCCGCCTCGAAGCCGGGCTGGAACTCCGGCGCGTTCGGCGTCACCGCCGCCAGCGCGGCGAGGTGGCCGCCCGCGGAGCCGCCGGTGATCGCGACGTACGACGGGTCGCCGCCGTACGCGGCGATGTTGTCCTTGATCCACGCGATCGCGGCCTTCACGTCGACGATCTGGGCCGGCCAAGGGTCGCGCGGGGCGAGCCGGTAGTTGATCGCGACGCAGACCCAGCCCTTGGCGGCCATGTGCTGCATGAGCGGCAGTCCCTGCTGGTCCTTGTTGCCGATCGTCCAGCCGCCGCCGTGCACCTGCAGCAGCACCGGCGCGCCCGCTGCGGGGGTGACCTCGGAGGTGTAGACGTCCAGCAGGCCCCGGCGCCCGTACGGCGCGAACGGGATGTCGCGGTGCACCTCGACGCCGGCGCGGCGGGCCGCCCGCCGGAACGCGAACGGGTTGGCGATCTGTCGCCACGGGGTGGCCAGCTCGGCCGGGGTGGGCTTGGCGTCGAGCTGCTCGACATAGTCCACGCCGAGTCCCTCGGTGAGCGCGTCCTCGGCCTCGGTGACGGCCTGCCGGCTCTGCCGGACCAGGTACGCCAGTCCCGCCCCCGACAGTCCGGCGAGCGCGAGTCCCCGCCAGTCGCGCCGCGACCCGGTCGCGTGGGCGGCCGCGTCGGCGACGGTCAGGCCGAGGACGTGAGGGGCGAGCTCACCGGTCAGCCAGCCTGCGAAGAAGGCCGGGATGCCGGCACGGAAGCCGGGGAGGGGGCGGATGGCGTTGGCGGTCAGCGCGGCGGTGACGACCTGGCGCCGTACGAATCCCATGACCCGAGGATATCGGGCTCGTTGTGAGAAACTGATACCCGTTCTAGTCGGGGTTCGAGGCTGCTGCGCTCGTCCCCGACCACCGAGGAGATTTGCATGGATCGGCTTTCGGGACTGGACGCAAGCTTCCTCTACCTGGAGACGCCCGCCCAGCTGATGCACGTGTGTGCGGTCATGGTGCTCGACCCGGCCACGATGACCACGCCGTACTCGTTCGCCGCGATGCAGCGCGAGATCGAGGCGCGGGTGCGCGACGTGCCCGGCTTCACGCGCAAGGTCCGCGGCGTCCCGCTCGGCCTCGACCACCCGGTGTGGGTGCGCGACAAGGACTTCGACATCGAGCGCCACGTGCACCGCCTGGCCCTGCCGACGCCCGGCGGGTACGCCGAGCTGATGGACCTGTGCGCCCACCTCGCGTCGCTGCCGCTCGACCGCTCCCGCCCGCTGTGGGAGATGTGGGTCATCGAGGGCTACCGCCCCGAGGGCAAGGACGGCGAGGCGGCGGAGGAGAAGGTCGTCGTGTTCGCCAAGATGCACCACGCGACGGTCGACGGCGTCTCCGGCTCCAACCTGATCTCCCACCTGTGCTCGCTCGAGCCGGACTCCGCGCCGCTGGTCCCCGAGAACGCGCCCCACCCGCGCGACCCCGGCCGCGGTGAGCTGCTCGGCCGGGCCGTCATCGGTACGGCGACCCGCCCGGTCACCCTGGTCAAGGTCCTCAAGCCCTCGGCCCAGCTGGTCACCAAGAGCATCGGCCGCGCCCGGCAGGGGACCGCCATGGCGGCGCCGTTCTCCGCGCCGCGCACCTCGTTCAACGGCACCATCACCTCGCACCGCTCGATCGCGATGACCGACCTCGACCTCGAGGAGATCCGCCGGATCAAGAAGGTCACCGGCACCACGGTCAACGACGTGGTGCTCGCGGTCTCGGGCGGCGCGCTGCGGGCCTATCTCGCCGAGCGCGACGAGCTGCCCGAGTCCTCGCTGCTGGCCACGGTCCCCGTGAGCGTGCGTGACAGCTCGCGCCGCTCGACCGGCGCCAACAAGGTCTCCGCGCTGTTCACCAAGCTCGGCACCGACATCGAGGACCCGCTGGAGCGGCTGCGGATGCTCGCCGAGCGCAACCGGCACGCCAAGGAGCACCACAACGCGATCAGCGCCGACGCGCTCCAGGACTGGGCGGAGTTCGCCGCGCCCCGGACCTTCGGCCTCGCGGTGCGCGCCTACGCCAACCTGCGCCTCGCCGAGCGGCACCCGGTGGTGCACAACCTGGTTATCTCCAACGTGCCCGGCCCGCCGATCCCGCTCTACTTCATGGGGGCGCGGATCGATGCGCTCTGCCCGCTCGGTCCCGTCTTCCACGGCGCGGGCCTCAACATCACGGTGATGTCCAACGCGGGACAGATGCACGTCGGCGCGATCGCCTGCCGTGAGTCGATGCCCGACACCGACGCACTGGTGCGCCACTTCCCGGCCGAGCTGGCCCGGCTCACCGCTGCGGTCGATGCCGAGGGAGGTCCCGGCGCCGCGCGTTGACGGTGGCGGCCGCCTCGACGAAGCGTGGCACGAACCTCTCGGCACCGAGCACGCAGCCGGCATGTCCGTCGTCGACCTCGTGCACGGTCGCGCCGGGGATCGCGCGCGCCAGCGCCAACTGGCGGCGGGTCGGGATGACCCGGTCGCGCATCATCGCCACCACGGCGGTGGGGACGTCGATGCGTGAGAGCCACGGCCGCGAGTGGTGCTGGCCGAGGGCGGCGAGCGCCTGACCCACCGCCCACGGGCTGGTCGAGCGGAACTCGCGCAGCGCCCACTCGTGCAGGTCGGAGACCTCGAGGTCGACGCCGCGGGCGGCCGCCCGGGCGGCACGGAGCGCCGTACGGGACCGCGACACGCCGCGTAGCGCGACCATCGTCGAGCCCATGCCGAGGAAGAAGCCCCGCTCGGCGGCGGTGAGCTGGAAGCGGTCGGTGGTCGCGGCGAGCACCAGGCCCTGCACGAGCGAGGGGTGCTGGCGCCAGACCCGCTGGGCGACGATCGAGCCCATGGAGTACCCGCCGACGACCACGTCCTGCAGGTCCAGCACGTCGATCAGCGCGGCGACGTCGTCGGCGCAGTCGACGAGGCTGAACTGCTCGCTGTGGATCCCGCGCCCGTGCCAGCGCTGGTCGAGCGTCACCACACGGAAGCGCCGGGAGAGCGGCTCGATCACGGGGAACCAGGTGAGCAGCCCGGTGGTGCCCAGCGCATGGAGCAGCACGATCGTCGGTGACTCCGGGTGGGGGCCCGGCGTGTCGGTGACGTACGTCGACCCGCCGCGTCCGGGGAGCTCGACCATCCGTCCCGACGGGATCAGGGTCGGCGGCAGCTCCACGCGGCGGCGCGCGACGTCGATCAGTGAGACGGCACCCATGCGGGCAAGACTAGAACACGTTACAGTTTCCCTGTGGATGCAGAGGCGATCAACGCAGTTCGTGCCGTCGTCGGCGAGGTGCTGGAGCGGGACTCCGACGCCCGGGACTGGGCGGCCTGGGCCGGCGCCGGACTGACCTCGCTGCCGGTTCCCGAGGAGCACGGTGGCGAAGGACTCGGTCTCGCCGAGGTCGCCGTCCTGCTCCGCGAGGCAGGCCGGGCGGGCGTCCAGGTGCCGGTGTGGGAGACGCTGTGCTGCGGCGCGCTCACCCTGGCCGACCACGGAACCGACGCCCAGCGCAAGGAGCTGCTGCCCGGCATCGCCGCCGGCGAGCTGGTCCTCACCCCCGCCCTGCGCGGCGAGGCGACGTACGCCGACGGCGTGGTCAGCGGCCGCAAGCTCGCCGTGACCCACGCCGAGCAGGCCGCCCGCATCCTCGTGGTCGCACGAGAGGGGGACCACGAGGTCGTCGTGCTCGTCGATCCCGCCGGCCCCGGTGTCACCCTGCTGCCCGCGAGCGCGTCCAGTGCCGCCCCGCAGCACACCGTCGTGCTCGACGGCGCTCCCGCCGAGCCGCTCGCCGACGGCGCGGCCACCCGGCTGCGCGACCTGGCCCGTGCCGGCCTGGCCGTGACCGCGGCCGGTGTCCTCGCCGGCGCCCGCGACCTGACCGCCGACTACGTCAAGGGCCGTCAGCAGTTCGGTCGCGCGCTCGCGGAGTTCCAGGCCGTGTCGCTGCAGATGGCCGACGTCTACGTCACCTCGCGCACCCTCGACCTGGCCGCCGACAACGCCGTGTGGCGGGTCGCCGAGGGCCTGCCGGCCCACGACGACCTCGCGGTCGCCGGCTACTGGGCGAGCCAGGTGGCGCCGTACGCCTTCCGCACCTGCCACCACCTCCACGGCGGCATGGGCGTCGACATCACCTACCCGCTCGTCGCGTTGACCACCTGGGGGACCGACCTCGCGCACGCGCTCGACACCACGGCCGCGGAGGTTCCCGTCGAGGGCCCCGGCGCGAAGAACCTCGAGCTCACCGACGACCAGCGCGCGCTGAAGGCCCGGCTGCGTGAGTACTTCGGTGGCGTCGCGGCCGAGTTCGACGGGCTCCACGACCCCGACCCCGTGGAGGGCGCGTGGAACCGCCATGGGCCGACCTACGAGCGGATGATCCGCCGCCTCGGCACCGACGGCTGGATGGGCGTCGGCTGGCCGAAGGAGTACGGCGGCCACGGGCTCGGCGAGATCGAGCAGACGATCTTCGCCAACGAGGCCCAGTACGCCGACGTGCACCTGCCGTCGGTCACCCTGCAGACCGTCGGCCCGACCCTGATCCGCTACGGCACGCAGAAGCAGAAGGACCTGTTCCTCGAGCGCATCCTCAAGGGCGACGTCCACTTCGCGATCGGCTACAGCGAGCCCGACGCCGGCACCGACCTCGCGTCGCTGCGCACCACGGCGCGCCGGGACGGCGACCACTACGTGGTCAACGGCCAGAAGATGTGGACCACCGGCGGCCACCAGGCCGACTACCTGTGGCTCGCGGTGCGCACCGATCCCGACGCCCCCAAGCACAAGGGCATCTCGATCCTGATCGTGGACACCAAGGACCCCGGCTACAGCTGGACCCCGATCATCACCGCCGATGGCTCGCACCACGTCAACGCGACGTACTTCAACGACGTCCGGGTCCCCGTCGACATGCTGGTCGGCGAGGAGAACCAGGGCTGGAGGCTGATCACCACCCAGCTCAACCACGAGCGGGTCATGCTCGGCCCCGCCGGCCGCATCGAGGGCCTGCGCGACCGCGTCGTGCGCTGGGCGGAGGCGGCCGGCGTGCTCGACCGCCCCGACGTCCGCGAGGTCCTGGGGAGGGCCACCGCGGTCTTCCGGATCAACGAGCTCCTCAACTGGGAGGTCGCCCGCGCCGCCGCCGCCGGCGAGATCAAGGTGGCGGACGCGTCGTCCTCGAAGGTGTTCGCCTCCGACCAGGTGCAGCACCTGCTCGCCGACCTCGTCTCGCTCGTGCACCGCCACGGTGACGCCGGAGAAACGGAGACCAAGGACTTGCTCGACTACCTCGACGCGCAGGCCAAGCGGAACCTCGTGCTCACCTTCGGTGGCGGGGTCCAGGAGGTGCAGCGCGAGCTGATCTCGATGTTCGGCCTCGGCCTGCCGCGGGTGCCGCGATGAGCGCCGTGAGCTCGTCGAGTAGCGAGCGAGGAACGAGCGAGCGTATCGAGACGCCCCTCGTTCCCGCCGCCGTCCACGAGAAGGTGATGGCCGAGGCGGAGCGGATCAAGGCCTGGGGCGAGGCGGCCGAGCGGGTCGCCCGGGACGAGGTCAACCAGCCGACGATCAACAACTGGCTGGAGGCGATGGGGGTCGACAACCCCCGCTTCAAGGCGGGCGAGGCGCCGCCGTCGATGGCCCAGGTGTGGACCATGTACGGCCTGGGCGGCAAGCCCGCCGACGACGACCCGCTGCACTCGATGATGCGGGCGCTCACCGACGCCGGCTTCACCGCCGTCCTCGGCACCAACTGCGAGCAGTCCTACGACCGCTACCTGAGGGTGGGGGAGCGGGTGCGGGTCACCACCGCGCTCGACTCCGTGGTCGGTCCGAAGGCCACCGGGATGGGTGTCGGCTACTTCGTGACCTCCCGCAACACCTGGTACGTCGGTGAGGAGCGGGTCGCGACCATGCTCTTCCGGGTCCTCAAGTTCATCCCGAAGGGCGCGTCATGAGTGGCCCGGTGCGCCCGGTCGTCAACCGGGACAACGCCTACTTCTTCGAAGGTACGGCGAAGCGCGAGCTGCGCATCCAGAAGTGCAACCAGTGCGGCGTCCTGCGCCACCCGCCCGGCCCGGCCTGCCCGGACTGCGGCGCCTTCGACCGCGGCTTCGTGGTCTCCGCCGGGCAGGGGACCGTGTTCTCCTACGTGGTCCACCACGCCCCGCAGGTGCCCGGCAAGCAGCTCCCGCTGGTCATCGCGCTGCTCGACCTCGACGAAGGCGTGCGGATGGTGGCCGAGATGACCGGTCCCGTCGAGATCGGCGACCGCGCAACCGTCGGCTGGAACGTGGTCGACGACGACCTGACCCTCCCGATCTGGACGAAGGTGGACCGATGACCAGCCCGATCACGGCAGGGGACAAGCTGCCCGAGTGGACGTTGCCGATCACCCCGACCCTCGTGGTCTCGACGGCGATCGCGACCCGCGACTTCCAAGACGTCCACCACGACCGCGACATCGCGCAGGCGGCCGGCTCGAAGGACATCTTCGTCAACATCCTCACCTCGACGGCGCTGTGCGAGCGCTACGTCACCGACTGGGCGGGCCCCGACGTGCAGATCCAGGGCATCGCGATCCGGCTGGGCGCGCCGGCGTACCCCTACGACACGTTCACGTTCACCGGTGAGGTCACCTCTGTCGAGGACGGCGTTGCCACGATCAAGGTGGTCGGCGCGGTCTCGCTCGGCGAGCATGTCATCGGCACCGTGAAGGTGGCGGCATGACCGGGCGCACCCTGTCCGGCAAGGCCGCGATCGCCGGCATCGGCGCCACCGAGTTCTCCAAGGAGTCCGGCCGCTCCGAGCTCCAGCTCTCCGTCGAGGCCGTCCGCCACGCCCTCGCCGACTGCGGCCTCACGCCTGCCGACGTCGACGGTCTGGTCACCTTCACCATGGACACCTCCTCCGAGATCGCGGTGGCGCGAGAGCTCGGCATCCCCGAGCTGCGCTTCTTCAGCCGGATCAACTACGGCGGCGGCGCGGCCTGCGCCACCGTCCAGCAGGCCGCGATGGCCGTCGCCACCGGGGTCGCCGACGTGGTCGTGGCCTACCGCGGCTTCAACGAGCGCTCCGGCGACCGCTTCGGCCAGGTCTCCAGCTGGGCGGCCGCGCAGGTCAACACCAACGGCCTCGACAACGCCTGGACCTACCCGCTCGGCCTGTCCACCCCGGCCGCCACGGTGGCGATGCAGGCCCGCCGCTACATGCACGAGTACGGCGCCACCTCGGCCGACTTCGGCGCCGTCGCCGTCGCCGACCGCAGGCACGCCGCCACCAACCCGGCCGCGTTCTTCTACGGCAAGCCGATCACCCTCGAGGACCACCAGGCCTCCCGGATGATCGCCGACCCGCTGCACCTGCTCGACTGCTGCCAGGAGTCCGACGGCGCGGTCGCGCTGGTCGTCGTCTCCGCGGAGCGGGCGAAGGACCTGGCCCAGCGGCCGGCGTACATCGCGGCCGCCGCGCAGGGCTCGGGGCGCGACCAGTTCGTGATGACGTCCTACTACCGCGACGACATCGGCATCCCCGAGATCGGCGTCGTGGGCCGAGAGCTGTGGAAGCAGTCGGGGCTCACCCCCGCCGACATGCCGATGGCGGTCCTCTACGACCACTTCACGCCGTACGTCCTCATGCAGCTGGAGGAGCTGGGCTTCTGCGGCCGCGGCGAGGCCAAGGACTTCGTGCGGGACGGCGCCATCGAGGTCGGCGGCCGGCTGCCGGTCAACACCCACGGCGGCCAGCTCGGCGAGGCCTACATCCACGGCATGAACGGAGTCGCCGAGGGCGTGCGCCAGATCCGGGGCACCTCGGTCAACCCGGTCGCGGACGCCCACCACGTGCTGGTCACGGCCGGCACCGGAGTGCCGACGAGCGGGCTGATCCTCTCGGCCTGACTCCACCGGTCCGACGGGCGGGCCTCAGCATCCTGCGGTGCCGTGGCCGCCACCGCTGCGAGAGGCAGCGACGAGAAGGTCGGGCGGCGGCCGGGTTCCGCGGTCGGCTTGCGGTCACGAAGACCCGCACCATCCCATCATCGGCGTGGATCGGATGAACCTGGTTGATGCGATCCACGCCGATGACCCGAACCAGACCGAGAGCGGACAGCGCGACGGTGCCCGCCACCCGACTCCCTCGTCGCTGTACCTCGGAAACATCATCGCTACGCGACCGCAGCAGGGGCCTACTCCTCGACCCACACGTTGTCGTGCGCCCGCATGAACGCGTCGTACTCCTCCGGCGTCCACTCCTCGCCCCGGGCCAACCGGTCGAGACCCTCGAAGTAGGGCTCGCGCGGCGCTCCCGGCGCGAAGTGCAGCAACATCGACGCCGGGGCGCCGGACTCGTTGCGGAACCCGTGGATCCCGCCGGGCGGGACGTGGAGGAAGTCGCCCGGGCGTGCCGTCGTCCACCCGTCGCCGGTGTGGATGCGGACCTCGCCGTCGAGGACGTAGAACGACTCGGCCATGCTGCGGTGGAAGTGCGGGCCCGGGCCGCTGACGGCCTCGGAGAACTCCCATCGGTAGAGGCCGAAGAGCCCGCCGGTGGCCTCGCCGCGCGCGAGGTGGTGGACGCGGTTGCCGTTGGGGTAGACGAGGTCGGGGCCTTCGGTTCCGGGGCGGACCCAGGCCGAGACCTCGCCGTCGCCGTCGTAGAGGGGTGGGGGATACGACATGCCGCGACGCTACCGAGGCCTGCCCGGAGGTCCCAGTGTCCGGACCCACGACGCACGGCGTGTCGCGGTGTGCCACCATGGGGTCCAAGAGCTCGCGTGCTCTGGGGTCGGTGAAAATCCGAACCGGCGGTGAAAGTCCGCGACCCGATCGCAGCCAGTGATCGGTTGACCAGGTGGAACTCCTGGACCGACGGTCAAAGTCCGGATGGGAAGTGCACGCACGAGTGTCCGACGGACGCCCCGCAGGGGGCGCCCGCCGTACGCCAGGCAAGCCCCGGAGTCCGCGTCCAGGACGACGAGAGGCGGTGGCCGGTGGCGGAGTTCACCCGTGAATACGACGCGATGCGTCGTGCGCTCGCGCTGGCAGCGACCCCCGGGGTGCCCCTGCACCCCAACCCGCGGGTGGGCTGCGTGCTGCTCGCCCCCGACGGCGCGGTCGTCGGGGAGGGCTACCACCACGGCGCGGGGACCCCGCACGCCGAGGTCGAGGCGCTCGCGGTGGCCGGCGACCGGGCCCGTGGCGCGACCGCGGTGGTGACGCTCGAGCCGTGCAACCACACCGGCCGCACCGGTCCCTGCTCGCAGGCGCTGCTCGCGGCCGGCGTGAGCCGGGTGGTGATCGCGCAACGCGACCCCAACCCGCAGGCGGCGGGCGGCATGGAGACGCTGCGGGAGGCCGGGATCGAGGTCGACGCCGGCCTGCTCGCCGACGAGGCCGCCGAGGTGAACCGGGCCTGGACCTTCGCCCACCGCAACGGCCGGCCGTTCGTCACCTGGAAGTTCGCGAGCACCCTCGACGGCCGCAGCGCCGCCGCCGACGGAACCTCGCGCTGGGTGTCCTCGCCGGCCGCCCGCCGCGACACCCACCTGCTGCGCGGCCTGTGCGACACGATGCTCGTCGGCACCAACACCGTCGCGGTCGACGACCCGCAGCTGACCGTGCGCGGCGATGACGACCAGCCGGTCGGCGAGCAGCCGCTGCGCGTGGTGATGGGGGAGCGCGACCTCCCCGAGGACCGCCGCGTCTTCGACGACGCCGCACCCACCGTGCACCTGCGCACCCAGGACCCCGCCCAGGCGCTGCACACCCTGTACGCCGACCACGACCGCCACCACGTCTTCCTCGAGGGCGGCCCCACCCTGGCCGCCGCCTTCCTGCAGACGGGGCTGGTCGACGAGGTCGTCGCCTACGTCGCCCCGATGCTGCTCGGCTCCGGCCGCCCCGCCGTCGGCGACCTCGGAATCGGCACCATCACCGACGCGTTGCACCTGCGGCTCGTCGACACCACGGTCGTCGGCGAGGGCGCCGACGCCAACGTACGCATGATCATGCGACCCATCCGGGGTCGCGCCGAGGAAGGAACCGCCTGATGTTCACCGGCATCGTCGAGGAGCTCGGCACCGTCACCGCCGTCGAGGACCAGGGGGACGCCATCCGGCTCACCATCGCCTCCGACGTGACGCTGTCCGACGCCGGCCTCGGTGACTCGATCGCGGTCAACGGCTGCTGCCTGACGGTCGCCGAGCGCACCGACACCACCTGGACCGCCGACGTGATGGCCGAGACGCTCGCCAAGACCAGCATCGGCGGCCTGGTCACCGGCGACCGGGTCAACCTCGAGCGCGCGGTCACCGCGGAGAAGCGCCTGGGCGGCCACGTCGTCCAGGGCCACGTCGACGCCGTCGGCGAGGTCGTCGCCCGCACGCCCAGCGAGCACTGGGAGCTGGTCGAGATCAAGATGCCCGACGAACTCGGCCGCTACCTCGTCGACAAGGGCTCGATCACCGTCGACGGCACGTCGCTGACGGTCGTCGAGGCCGGCGAGCACACCTTCACCGTGAGCCTGATCCCCGAGACCCTGGCCCGCACGACGCTCGGCTTCCGCGCCGTCGGCGACCAGGTCAACCTCGAGGTGGACGTCATCGCCAAGCACGTCGAGAAGCTCGTCCGTGCCTACACCAGCGCCCCCGGCGCCAGCAGCAAGGAGAACTGACATGTCGGTGCGACTGGACCCGGTCGAGCGCGCGATCGCCGACATCGCGGCGGGCAGGGCCGTCGTGGTCGTCGACGACGAGGACCGCGAGAACGAGGGCGACATCATCTTCGCCGCCAGCAAGGCGACGCCCGAGCTGATGGCCTTCACGATCCGCTACTCCAGCGGCGTCATCTGCGCCCCGATGCCGGGCGCGATGCTCGACCGGCTCGAGATCCCGCTGATGACCCCCCACAACAAGGACGCCTACCGCACGGCCTACACGATCTCGGTCGATGCCCGCGACGGTGTCAGCACCGGCATCTCGGCCGCCGACCGCGCCCACACCGTGCGGGTGCTCGCCGACTCCGCGACCGAGCCGTGGGAGCTGACCCGGCCGGGGCACGTGTTCCCGCTGCGCTACCGCGAGGGCGGCGTGCTGGTGCGCCGCGGCCACACCGAGGCGGCCGTCGACCTGTGCCGGCTCGCCGGCCTGACCCCGACCGGTGTGCTGGTCGAGGTCGTCAACGACGACGGCACCATGAAGCGTGCCCCGGAGTTGCGCGCGTTCGCCGACGAGCACGGCCTGGCGATGATCTCGATCGAGGACCTGGTCCGCTACCGCCGCCGCGTCGAGACCCACGTCGTGCGCGAGGCCGAGACCAGGTTGCCCACCAGCCACGGCGACTTCACCGCCATCGGCTACACGATCACCGTCGACGGCAGCGAGCACGTCGCGCTCGTCTACGGCGACCCGGCCGCTCTCGCCGAGGGCGGCCCGGTGCTCACCCGGGTGCACTCGGAGTGCCTGACCGGCGACGTCTTCGGCTCCAGCCGCTGCGACTGCGGCCCCCAGCTCAACGAGGCGATGGACCGCATCGTCGCGGAGGGCCGCGGCGTCGTGGTCTACCTGCGCGGCCACGAGGGCCGCGGGATCGGCCTGGTCGCCAAGCTGCAGGCCTACCAGCTGCAGGACGGCGGACGTGACACCGTCGACGCCAACCTCGACCTCGGCCTGCCCGCCGACGCCCGGCACTACGGCGCGGCCACCCAGATCCTCAAGGACCTCGGCGTCTTTGAGGTCCGGCTGCTGACCAACAACCCCGACAAGGTCACCTCGCTCGAGGACTACGGCATCACCGTCAGCGAGCGGGTGCCGCTCACGCCGCACCCCAACGGCCACAACCTGGCCTACCTGCTGACCAAGCGGGACCGGATGGGCCACGACCTGCCCGACCTCGACCTCGACCTCGAAGGAGTCAACTGACATGGCCGGACACGGCGCCCCCGACATCGCCCCCACCGACTGCCACGACCTGCGGGTCGCGGTGGTCGCGGCGAGCTGGCACACCGAGGTCATGGACGGCCTCATCGCCGGCGCCCAGCGGGCCTTCGCCGACCACCTGGTCGAGGCCCCCGTCGTCGTCCGGGTCCCGGGCACCTTCGAGCTGCCCGTCACCGCGGCAGCCCTCGCGCCGTCGTACGACGCCGTGATCGCGCTCGGTGTCGTCATCCGGGGCGGTACGCCGCACTTCGAGTACGTCTGCGGCGCCGCCACCGACGGCCTCACCCGGGTCTCGCTCGACCACCACACCCCGATCGGGTTCGGTGTGCTCACCTGCGACGACGAGTCGCAGGCCCTCGACCGCGCCGGACTCGAGGGATCCCGCGAGGACAAGGGCTACGAGGCGGCCTCGGCGGCCCTGCAGACCGCCGCCACCTTGAAGAAGCTCCGCTCCCGCGGCTACACGGGCTGACCCGCTCGGCCCCGAGGTGAGACCGGCGCCGGGGGGTTCCCGGCCACGCCGTAGGCTGACCTCCCGTGAAGACGTTCGACGAGCTGTTCGCAGAGCTCAGCGAGAAGGCACAGACGCGGCCCGAGGGGTCCGGCACCGTCCGGCAGCTCGACGCCGGCGTCCATGCGATCGGCAAGAAGCTGATCGAGGAGGCCGCTGAGTCCTGGATGGCCGCTGAGCACGAGGGCAAGGACGCCACCGCGCTGGAGATCAGCCAGCTGCTGTACCACGCCCAGGTCCTCATGATCGCGAGCGGACTCTCGCTCGAGGACGTCTACACCCACCTCTGAGGAATCTCTCCCATGCTGAAGATCGCCGTCCCCAACAAGGGCGCCCTGTCCGAGGCTGCCTCGGGCATGCTCCGCGAGGCTGGCTACGCCCAGCGCTCGGACTCCAAGCAGCTCACCAAGATCGACCCCGACAACGAGGTCGAGTTCTTCTACCTGCGCCCGCGCGACATCGCGCTGTACGTCGGCGAGGGCACGCTCGACGCCGGCATCACGGGCCGCGACCTGCTCCTCGACTCGCACTCCACGGCAGCCGAGTCGCTCCAGCTCGGGTTCGGCCGCTCGAAGTTCCGCTTCGCGGCCCGTCCCGGCACCGCCGAGAAGGTCGAGGACCTCGCCGGCATGCGGATCGCGACGTCGTACGACGGCGTGGTCAAGCGCTACCTCGCCGAGCGGGGCATCGAGGCCACGGTCGTGCGCCTCGACGGCGCGGTCGAGACCAGCATCCAGCTCGGCGTGGCCGACGTGATCGCCGACGTCGTCGAGACCGGCTCCACCCTGCGTGCCGCCGGCCTGGAGGTCTTCGGCGAGGTGATCCTCGAGTCCGAGGGCGTCATGATCACCCGCGAGGACGCCGACGAGCGCGCGCTCGAGGTCTTCACCCGGCGCCTGCAGGGCGTCCTGGTGGCCCGGGCGTACGTGATGATGGACTACGACATCCGTGCCGAGAAGGTCGAGCAGGCCATCGCCCTGACCCCCGGCATCGAGAGCCCCACCGTCAGCCCGCTTCATCGAGAGGGCTGGGTCGCCGTCCGCTCGATGGTGCAGCGGGCCAGCGCGCAGCGGGTGATGGACGAGCTGTTCGCCCTCGGCGCTCGGGCGATCCTCACCACCGACATCCACGCCTGCCGGCTCTGATGCCCGATCCCAGCACCGAGCAGCCGCCCGTGCCCGCCCTGCCGCGGACCTGGCGGCCGTTCGGCCCGCGGATGGCCGCCGCGGTCTTCGCGGTGATCCTCGTGGGCGCCTTCGCCTGGCTCTGGGTGAACTTCGACGACGAGACCAAGGCCGCGGTCAACGATCTGGAGAAGGTCACGGTGGTCTTCTTCATCGGACTCGGCCTGGTGCTGCTCAACGGCCTGGCCCGCTCGCGGGTCGTCGCCCGCGAGGACGGCCTCACCGTCGTCAACGGCTACCGCACCCGCCGGCTCACCTGGGCCGAGGTCGGCACCGTCCGGTTCCCGCAGGGCGCCCCGTGGCCGCACCTCGACCAGGGGGAGGACGAGCGGATCTCCCTGCTCGGCATCCACGCCTCCGACGGTGCCCGCGCCGCCACCGCGATCCGGGAGCTGCGCGCGGTGGTGGCCGCCCACCAGCGCTGAGCGAGACCGAGGCCCGCTACACCGCGCGGATGCCCCACGAGGCGGCGTACGACGCCCCGGGCTCCAGCACCACCAGGTCCTCGCCGGAGTTGAACGCGTCCGGCGGAGCGGTCATCGGCTCGACCGCGACGCTCACCCGCGGTGTCGGGGTGTCGTCGCCGGTGTAGAGCTGCAGCCACCGGTGCTGCTCGTCGACCCACAGCGCGACGCCCGTGTCACCGGCGCGCAGCGTCACGCCCGCCCTACCGTCGGCGTCGCGCGCCAGGTCGGTGACAGCGTGGTTGAGCACCGTGTCGCCGAGCGGTGAGGTCACCAGGCCCGCGGCCGACGCCCGCCCGGTCGGCAGCAGCCGCTGCGGATCGACCTCCAGCACCGTCGCCGCGTCCAGCTCGACCGTCCAGGCGTCGCACGGCCCGGGCCCGGCGAGCAGGTAGGGGTGCGCCCCCGACGCGTACGGCGCGGCCGTCGCCGCCAGGTTCGTCGCCGCCTGGGTCACGGTCAGCCCGTCTATGCCCAGCGCATAGGTCGTCGTCAGCGCCAGCGCCCACGGGTAGCCCGTCTGCGCCGGCAGGAAGTACGACAGCTCGACCCGGTCCTCCGCCCGGGACGCCAGGGTCCACGAGGCCCATCGCACCAGCCCGTGCGACGCGTTGCCCCGCTTCGGCTCGGTCAGCGCGAGCTGGTGGGTCGTCCCCCCGAAGTGGTAGCGCCCGTCCCGGATCCGGTTCGGCCACGGCACCAGCAGCTGCCCCCGCCCGCCCGACGGCATCGCGTCCTGCGCGAACCCGTCGACGAGCGCGCGGCCGTCGTAGGTCAGCGAGCGCAGCGCCCCGCTGCCCTGGGTGACGACGGCGCGGTAGCCGTGGGAGGACAGGACGTGCTGTTCGCCGGTCGGTGGGGTCACGGCGCCGAGCCTAGTGAGGAGTCCGCTCAGGTCCGCACGACCAGGTCGGCCCGCTCCCGCGTCCCCTCCCGCGCGTGCAGCGCCTCCTCGTCGGCCAGCCAAGCGTCCCAGTGCGGCCGCATCTGCTCGCCGTCCCGGGCAAGCCACCGCGCGAGCCGGACGTCGAGGTCGGCCTCCACCCACACCGCGAACGTCACCAGGTCGGCGTACGACGCCGCGGCGCTGCCGACGCCCTCGAGCACGAGCAGCGGCCCGGGCGCGACCGTGGACGTGCCGTCCCAGCGCTCGGCGTACCAGTCCCAGCGCCGCCACTGTCCGGGCCGCCCGGCGGCGAGCGGCCGCAGCAGCGCCTCGACGGACGCGCCGAGACCGGGCAGGCCGCGCCAGCCCTCGAGCATCTCGTCGGTGCCGAGCACGACGGCCTCGGGCGCGAGCGCGGCCAGCGCGCGGGCGAGAGTGGTCTTGCCCGAGCCGGCGAGCCCGTCGACGCAGATCAGCCGACCCGCCCCCAGCGTCGGCGGCCGGGAGAGCGCCGCGGCGAGGACCTGTGCGGGGAGCTCAGAAGGCGAGGCCGTGTCCACGGTAGGTCGGGACCTCCTCGACGAACCGCTCGCCCTGCAGGAGCAGCACGCTGCGACCGTGCTCGAACGGCTCGCCCGACTTGGCGTGCCGGAACCACACCAGGTCGCCGATCGCGAGGGATCCGGCGTTGGTGCCGACGAGCGGGGTCTGCACCTCGCCCGCACCCTCGAGCCCGGTCAGGCTGAGCCCGGCCGGCGCCCATGGCGTCGGCGCCCGGTCCGCCCCGGTGGGGCCGGACGCGATCAGCCCACCGCCGTGCACGGTCGCGACGTCGGCCGCCGGGCGCCGGGTCACGGGCAGGCCGAAGAACGCCGCCGGGGTGGGGGAGAAGGACCGGTAGTGGTCGAACAGCGTCGGGGCCAGCAGGCCCGAGCCCGCGGTCACCTCCGTCACGACCGGATCGGCGGCCGAGGACTCGATGGAGCCGGAGCCGCCGGCGTTCCAGAACTCGAGGCCCGTGAAGTCGCCGTACCCCCGCAGCGCGTCGAGCGCCTCCCCGATCGCCGTACGACGGACCTCGAGCTGGGCCACCGAGAGCTGCTTGAGCCTTCGCACGACCGCCGACCGCGCGCGCTGGTGCGGCACCGCGTCGGGTACGCCGGCCACCTGCCCCTCGTAGGTCATCACGCCGACCAGGTGGAAGCCGGGCCGGTCGACGACGGTCCGGGCGAGCGAGGTCACCGTGCCGACGTCGTAGAGCGGTGAGCGCTTGGGGCCGA
Organism: Nocardioides daeguensis; assembly: GCF_019192965.1. Classification (GTDB taxonomy): domain Bacteria; phylum Actinomycetota; class Actinomycetes; order Propionibacteriales; family Nocardioidaceae; genus Nocardioides; species Nocardioides daeguensis. Next base: position 19,156 of record NZ_JAHTKU010000001.1, on the reverse strand, counting down.
CCATCTGTCCGGCCCAGCGCAGCCCGGCGTCGACGTCGAGCGCGACCCGGACCGGGACGGCCGTCGAGGCCCGCAGGCTGTCGACGAGGTCGAGGTGGGCGACGTCGTCGACCATGATCGTGATCCGCGACGCGGCGCGCGGCGAGGCGACCAGCGCGGCGAGCGCGGCCCGGTCGACGCTCGGGTAGGCGACCACGACGTCGTCACTGAGGTCCTGCTCGGCCAGCCACAGCGCCTCCGCGAGCGTGTAGGCCAGCACCCCGGCGAAGCCGTCGGCCGCCAGCGCGCGGCTCACCAGCGCCGGCACCCGGATCGACTTCGACGCGACCCGGATCGGCTTCGTCGCGGCCCGGCGGGCCAGGTCGGTCGCATTGGCGTCGAACGCGTCGACGTCGACGACGAGCACCGGGGTGGACAGGGGCTCGGGCCAGGCAGCCACGGCCTCCCGCAGGCGCGCGGCCAGCTGGTTGCGCGCGATCGACGACGACGCGGAGGGGTGGTGCTGCATCCGGTCATCGTTCCACGGGTGGGATGATCCTTCGGTGACCGCATCGCCGAACGAGCGTCCCGACGCCCGCCGCCTCCAGGGCTCGGAGTACGTCGACGACGACGGCTCCGCGGACGCGGCGCTGGCCGCCGCCCTGAGCGCGTACGACGCCGGCTCGGCGTCGTACCCCGAGGTGCTCGCGGTGCTCGCCCCCGCCCGGCTGCTGGTGCCCGTCGTCGCGATCCTCGGCGAGGCCGAGATCGGCGAGGACGGCCTGGCCCGCGACAAGTCGAGCGACATGGCTGCCGTCCTGCTCACCGGTGCCGACGGCCGGCTCGCCCTGCTCGCGTTCACCGACCTCGCGTCGCTGGCCGCCTGGGACCCGCAGGCCCGCCCGGTCCCCGTCGCGGCCCACCTGGCCGCCGCCACCGCCGTCCAGGAGGGCGCCCACGCCCTCGTGGTCGACGTCGCCGGACCGCACACCTTCGTCCTCGCCGACGACGACCTCCACCGGGTCGCCGCCCGCTGGACCCCCGTCCGGCTCGAGGACGGCGACTGGGCCTGGCTCGGCGCCGCCGACGACCAGGATTAGGCCGCCACGGAACAAACGCGATAGCATCGGGCGTTGACCGATCCGTCATGCCTGCGCAAGCAGGTGGTGACAGATCCACAAGCGGGGACCAGCACCATCGTCTCCCACCCAGGCGGCCGCGAGGTCGTCGGGTCCGGTCCGTGAAAAGCCCTGCCGGCTGCGTCGTGCGACGAAGCCGGAGCCCCAGGGCCCGTGACTGGCTTCCGCTTGTACCAGCGGGAGCCTCTTCTCATTTGCAGGGCTTGAAGACCTCCCGACACACCGAGTTTGGAGGACACATCAGCACCGAGCTGCGCATCAACGACCGGATCCGGGTTCCCGAGGTCCGTCTCGTGGGACCCAACGGCGAGACCGTCGGCATCGTCCCCACCGACCAGGCCCTCAAGCTCGCGCAGGAGGCCGACCTGGACCTGGTGGAGATCGCGCCGATGGGCAAGCCCCCTGTCTGCAAGCTCATGGACTACGGGAAGTTCAAGTACGAGAACGCCCAGAAGGCCCGTGAGGCGCGACGGAACCAGACCAACGTCATCATCAAGGAGATGAAGCTCCGGCCGAAGATCGACGCGCACGACTACGAGACCAAGAAGGGTCACGTCGTTCGCTTCCTCAAGGCCGGCGACAAGGTCAAGATCACGATCATGTTCCGCGGCCGCGAGCAGCACCGCCCCGAGCTGGGCTACCGGCTGCTGCAGAAGCTGGCCGAGGACGTCCAGGAGCTGGGCTTCGTGGAGTCCAACCCCAAGCAGGACGGCCGCAACATGACGATGGTCATCGGCCCGCACAAGAAGAAGGCCGAGGCCAAGGCCGAGGTGAAGGCCGCCAAGGAAGAGCGTCGCGCCGAGCGCGAGGCGGAGGCGGCAGCCGACGCCGCGGCCCAGGCCGAGCGGGTCGCTCAGAAGCCGGCCGCCCAGAAGAAGGAGCGGGGTCGCTCCGAGAACCTCGACCCCGAGATCGACGCCTGAGACCTCGAAATAGGAGTTGAAAATGCCGAAGAACAAGACGCACTCCGGTGCCAGCAAGCGGTTCAAGGTCACGGGCAGCGGCAAGATCCTGCGGGAGAAGGCCGGCAAGCGCCACAACCTCGAGAAGAAGGCCTCCAAGGTCACCCGTCGCCTCACCGGCACGGTCGAGGTCGCCAAGAACGACGTCCCGCGCGCGAAGAAGATGCTCGGTCTCTGACCGGCCGTCCTCCGCCCCTGAACTAAGCAACAAGGAGTAAGAAGATGGCACGCGTCAAGCGCGCAGTGAACGCGGCGAAGAAGCGTCGTACCACCCTGGACCGGGCGAGCGGCTACCGCGGCCAGCGTTCGCGGCTGTACCGCAAGGCCAAGGAGCAGGTCACCCACTCCCTGGTCTACAGCTACAACGACCGGAAGAAGAACAAGGGCAACTTCCGTCGCCTGTGGATCCAGCGCATCAACGCGGCTGCCCGCGCCGAGGGTCTGACCTACAACCGCTTCATCCAGGGCCTGAACCTGGCCGGCATCGAGGTCGACCGCAAGATCCTCGCCGACCTCGCCGTCAACGACGCGCCCGCCTTCGCGGCGCTCGTGGCGCAGGCCAAGGCCGCGCTGCCCGAGGACGTCAACGCGCCCAAGGTCTCTGCCTGAGCATGACTCCTCTGACCGCGGGCAACACTCGCGTCAAGGAAGCACGCAAGCTGCACCGCCGCTCGGTTCGTTCCGAGCGGCGGTGTTTCCTTGCCGACGGCCCGAAGGCCGTCGAGGGCGCCCTCGCGGTGCCCGGCTGCGTCGTCGAGGTCTTCGCGACGCCCACCGCCGCCGCCGAGCACGCCGAGCTGCTCGGCGCCATGCCCCTGACCCTGGTCGACGACCGCGCGATGAGCGGTCTCAGCGACAGCGTCAACCCGGCCGGCCTCGTGGCCGTGTGCCGGTTCCTCCGTGGTGAGCTGCCGCCGAGGCCGCGGCTGCTGTCGATCTGCGCCGACGTGCGCGACCCCGGCAACGCCGGCACCGTGATCCGCACCAGCGACGCCGCCGGCGCGAGCGCCGTGGTCCTTGCCGGCGACTCGGTCGACCCCTACAACCCGAAGACGGTCCGGGCCACCGTCGGCAGCCTGTTCCACCTGCCGGTGGTCGTCGAGCGGGACCCCGCGTCCGCCGTACGCCGGGCCCAGGAGGCCGGTCTCACGGTCCTGGCCGCCGACGGCGGCGGGGAGGTCGACCTGTTCGAGGCCGACGAGCTCCTCACGCGACCCACTGCCTGGCTGTTCGGCAACGAGGCCTGGGGCCTGCCCGAGGAGCTCGCGGCGCTGGCCGACCACCGGGTGCGGATCCCGATCCTCGGCGCAGCCGAGTCGCTCAACCTCGCCACGGCCGCTGCGGTCTGTCTCTACGCCAGCACGCGCGCCATGATGGCGCAGTGACCGACCCCCTCGACCTGCTCCCGGACGGCGTCGTCGTCGCCGACGCCGACGGCCGGGTCAGCGCCGTCAACGCCGCCGCGGCCGCGATGCTCGGCACCGCCCCGGCCGATGCCGTCGGGCGTCCGCTCGGCGAGGTGCTCGCCCTCACCGACCACGACGCCCGGACCTGGACCGACGCCAACGTGCCGTACCGCGGGCTGTCCACCCGCAGCGGCGTCCCCGAGCAGTCCTGGCTGCTGCCCGACGGCACCGAGGTGCTGGTTGCCGCGCGCGTGCACCGCGAGGTCCGCAACGGGCCGGTCACCGCGGTCGCCGTCGCCCTGCGCTCGGGACGCGGCCGGGCCCGGCTCGACCGCGACCGCTCCGACCTGGTCGCCACCCTCGCCCACGAGCTGCGCTCGCCGCTGACCGGTGTCAAGGGCTTCGTCCAGGCGCTCCTCAACCGGTGGGACAAGCTCAGCGACGAGCAGAAGCAGCTCATGCTGACCACCGCGAGCGCCGACGCCGACCGGCTCAGTCGGCTGATCACCGAGCTGCTCGACGTCGCCCGGATCGACACCGGCCGGCTGCAGCTGCACCGCCGGCCCACCGATCTGAGCCGCAAGGCCGAGCTGGTCCACCGCTCGATCACGGTCGTCACGTCCACGCCGGTCGAGCTCGAGGTCGAGCCCGACCTGCCGCCGGTCGACGCCGATCCCGACAAGGTGATGCAGGTCCTCACCAACGTCGTCGAGAACGCCGTGCGCCACGGCAACGGCACGGTTCGCGTCCACGTCGGGCGCTGGCGCGAGGACGACGACCACCTCGCCGTCACCGTCACCGACGAGGGCGCCGGCATCGCGCCCGAGCTGCGCCAGCGCATCTTCACGAAGTTCTGGACCGAAGGCACCGGCGGCGGCTCCGGGCTCGGCCTCTACATCGTCCGCGGCCTGGTCCGGGCCCACGGCGGCACCATCGTGGTCGACGACCGTCCGGGCGGGGGCGCGCGGATCGTCACGACCTGGCCGGTCGCGCGGACCGTGGCAGCATGACCCCATGACCGAGGCCGACCAGCCCGCCGAGGTGCTCCGCCACTACCTCCGGGCCGCGCGCGAGGCGCTGCTCTGGAAGCTCGAAGGGCTGGGGGAGCGGCAGCTGCGGCTGCCCCGCACCCCCACCGGCACCTCGTTCCTCGGCACGGTGCTGCACTGCGCCAACGTCGAGATCGGCTACTTCGGTCCCACCTTCGGCCGGACCTGGCCCGAGCCCGACCATCCCGCAGTCATCCCGCTCGACACCTACGACACCGATCCGCAGGCGGACTGGGTCGTGCCCGCGCAGATCCCGGCCACCGAGCTGGTCGCGTTCTACGGCCGGGTCGGGGCCTTCGTCGACGACGCCCTCACCGAGCTCCCGCTCGACACCCCCGGACGCGTGCCGTGGTGGCCCGCGGAGGGCGCGCAGACGACGCTGCACTCCATCGCCGTCCATGTCATGAGCGACCTCCACCGCCATGCCGGCCAGCTCGACATCCTCCGTGAGCAGCTCGACGGAGCGGCCGGGCTGCGGCCCGCGGTGACCAACGTCCCGGACGGCGTCGACTGGCCGTCGTACGTCGCCCGGTTGACCGCGATCGCCGAGCAGTTCCCCGCGTAGCGACCACCGGGCGAATACCGGTTCGCCGGTGCGCGGCCCGGGTTCCTAGACTGGCGCCGATATGTCTGGCCCGAACACTGACTACGACCCCGTGGAGGTCGCCGCCGTGAGCCCTGCCGAGCTCGAAGCGGCGCGCGACGCCGCCCTGGCCGCGATCGCCGCCGCCACCGACCTGGAGCAGCTCAAGGCGGTGCGCACCGACCACGCCGGCGACCGCTCCCCGCTCGCCCTCGCCAACCGCGAGATCGGCGCGCTGCCTCCCCAGGCCCGCAAGGAGGCCGGCCAGCGCGTCGGCCAGGCCCGCGGCGCCGTGAGCAAGGCGCTCGCCGCGCGCCAGGAGGTGCTCGAGGCGGAGCACGAGGCGCGCATCCTCGTCGAGGAGGCCGTCGACGTCACGCTGCCCACCGACCACGACCCGGTCGGTGGCCGCCACCCCCTCACCACGGGTGCCGAGCTGATCGCCGACATCTTCGTCGCGATGGGCTGGGAGGTCGCCGAGGGCCCGGTCATCGAGGCCGAGTGGCTCAACTTCGACGCCCTCAACCTGGGCCCGGACCACCCGGCCCGCACCATGCAGGACACGTTCTGGACCGAGCCGGCCGACCACCACGTCGTGCTGCGCACCCACACCAGCCCGGTGCAGGCGCGGACCATGCTGACCCGCGGCGTCAGCGACGGAGCCCCGATCTACGTCGTGTGCCCCGGTCGCGTGTTCCGCACCGACGAGTACGACGCCACGCACTCGCCGATGTTCCACCAGGTCGAGGGTCTCGCCATCGACGAGGGCATCTCCATGGCCCACCTCAAGGGCACCCTCGACCACTTCGCCACCCAGATGTTCGGCGAGGGCATCACGACCCGCTTCCGGCCGTCGTACTTCCCCTTCACCGAGCCGTCGGCCGAGGTCGATCTCATCTGTTTCGTGTGCCGCGGCGTCGGACACGACGACACCGGCCAGTGCCGCACGTGTCGCGGTGAGGGCTGGATCGAGTGGGGCGGTTGCGGCATCGTCAACCCGCGCGTGCTCCAGGCATGCGGCGTCGACTCCGAGCGCTACTCCGGCTTCGCGTTCGGCATGGGCATCGACCGGACCCTGATGTTCCGGCACGGCCTCGAGGACCTGCGCACCCTGTTCGAGGGCGACGTGCGCTTCACCACTGCGTTCGGAAGCGAGCTCTGACATGTTGGCCCCTGTCTCTTGGATCCGGGAGCTCGTCGAACTGCCCGAGCACGTCACCACCGAGGTGCTGACCGACCGGCTCACCGCGCTCGGCCTCAAGCTCGAGGCGATCCAGGCCGCTGACATCACCGGCCCGCTCGTCATCGGCCGCGTCCTGACGCAGGACAAGGAGCCGCAGAAGAACGGCAAGGTCATCAACTGGTGCACCGTCGACGTCGGCGAGGCCAACGGCACCGGCGAGCCCCAGGGCATCATCTGCGGCGCCCACAACTTCGGCCCCGGCGACCTCGTCGTCGTCGTGCTCCCGGGCGGCGTGCTGCCCGGCGGCTTCGAGATCTCGGCGCGCAAGACCTACGGCCACGTCTCGGCGGGCATGATCTGCTCGGCTCGCGAGCTCGGCCTGGGCGAGGACCACGACGGCATCATCGTGCTGCCGCCGGACGCCGGTCAGCCCGGCGACGACGTGTTCGCGCTGCTCGGCCTCGACGACGAGGTCATCGAGTTCGAGATCAACCCGGACCGCGCCTACGCCCTGTCCGTGCGCGGCGTCGCCCGCGAGGCGGCGCTCGGCTTCGGCGTCCCGTTCGCCGACCCCGCCGAGCGCGAGCTCCCCGCCGTCGACGGCAAGGCCTGGGAGGTCGTCGTCGACGACCCGTCCGGCTGCCCGGTGTTCGCCGCGCGCCTGGTCAGCGGCTTCGACCCGACCGCCCCGACGCCGGAGTTCATCAAGCGCCGCGTCGAGCAGGCCGGCATGCGCTCGATCTCGCTGGCCGTCGACGTCACCAACTACGTCATGCTCGAGCTCGGTCAGCCGATCCACGGGTACGACGCCGACAAGGTCGCCGGTGCGCTCGGCGTCCGTCGTGCCCGCGACGGCGAGAAGCTCACCACCCTCGACGACGTCGTCCGCGAGCTGTCGGTCGAGGACCTCGTCATCACCGACGACTCCGGTCCGATCGGCCTGGCCGGCGTGATGGGTGGCGCGACCACCGAGATGTCCGAGACCACCACGCGCATCCTCATCGAGGCAGCGCACTGGGACGCCGTCTCGATGTTCCGCACCGGCAAGCGCCACAAGCTGACCTCCGAGGCCGGCAAGCGCAACGAGCGCGGTGTCGACCCGCTGCTGCCCGGCATCGCCGCCGACCGCGTCGTCGAGCTGCTCGTCGAGCACGGCGGAGCGACCGCGGAGCCCGGCTACACGCTGGTCGGCACCGCCCCCGAGCGGCACGCGATCACCATCGCCACCGACCTGCCCGCGCGGCTCAGCGGCATCGACATCACCGCGATGACGACCGTGGAGAGCCTCCGGGCGATCGGTGCGACCGTGACCGAGCGGGACGCCGAGACCCTCGAGGTCGTCCCGCCGACCTGGCGTCCCGACATCAACGACCCCTACGACCTGGTCGAGGAGGTCGTCCGGATCGTCGGCTACGACCAGGTGCCCAGCGTGCTGCCGCGGCGCGCGACGGGGCGCGGCCTGACCCGCACCCAGCGGCTGCGCCGCCGGATCGGACGGACCCTCGCCGGCGCCGGCCTGGTCGAGGTGGTCAGCTTCCCGTTCGTCGGCGAGGCGACCTTCGACAAGCTCGGCCTGCCGGCCGACGACCCGCTGCGGACCACCGTCGGGCTCGCCAACCCGCTCTCGAGCGAGGAGCCGGCCTACACGACCACGCTGCTGCCCGGGCTTCTCGACGCCGCGTCCCGCAACGTCGGTCGTGGCGCTCCGGGTGTCGCGCTCTTCGAGACCGGCACCGTCGCCTTCCCGGCCGACAACGGCCCGGCGCCCATCTACGGCGTCCACACCCGTCCCTCGGAGGCGGAGCTCGAGAAGCTGATCGAGGCCCTGCCCGTGCAGCCCCAGCACCTCGCCGTCGTCCTCGCGGGCGAGCGGCGCCGCGCGGGCTGGTGGGGCGCCGGCACCGACGCCGGCTGGACCGACGCGCTGGCCGTCGTACGACGCCTCGCGGCCGACCTCGGTGTCACCGTCGAGGTCGCCTCCGCCGCCCGGATGCCGTGGCACCCCGGCCGCTGCGCGCTGATCAGCATCGACGGCGTCGAGATCGGGCACGCCGGCGAGCTCCACCCCAACGTGTGCCGTGCCTACGGCCTGCCCGCCCGCAGCGCCGCCGTCGAGCTCGACCTGGACGCGATGATGGCGGCCGCCACCGAGGTCGTCCCCGGCCCGGAGTTCTCGACGATGCCCCTCGCCAAGGAGGACGTGGCGCTCGTCGTCGACGCCAGTGTCACCGTGGCAGCGGTCGAGGCCGCGCTGCGGGAGGGGGCCGGTGACCTGCTGGAGTCGATCCGGCTGTTCGACGTCTACACCGGCGAGCAGATCGACGAGGGCCAGAAGTCGCTCGCGTTCGCGCTGCGCTTCCGCGCTCCCGACCGCACCCTCACCGAGGCCGAGACCGGCGCCGCCCGCGACGCCGCGGTCGCCCGTGCCGCGGCGCTGACGGGAGCGGTGCAACGCTGAGTCCCGGGAGGTCCGGGCCGAGCACGCCGAAGACCTCGCCGCGGGCGACCTGCAGGTCGATGCCGTCGACGGCGCGGAAGTCTCCGAAGGACTTCACGAGGCCGCTGGCATCGACCGCGAGGTCGCGTCCCGCTGTGGGAGGGTGGAGGATGTCGTTCATGGCGCCGAGCGTGCCCGGCACCGCTTTCACTCCGGTTTCAGCGGGTCGCCGTGGCGGTTTCATGCACGACCCTGTATGTTCATGCAAATGAGCAAGGTGAGGGTCGCCGTCGCCGGCGCCAGCGGATACGCCGGGGGTGAGGTGCTGCGGCTGCTGCTCGGCCACCCCGGCGTCGAGATCGGTGCGGTCACCGCGGGCAGCAACGCGGGGGAGCGCCTCGGCGCGCTGCAGCCCCACCTGCTTCCGCTCGCCGACCGGGTGCTCGAGCCGACCACCGCCGAGGTGCTCGCCGGCCACGACGTCGTCTTCCTTGGTCTGCCGCACGGCCAGTCCGGTGCGCTCGCCGAGGAGCTGTCCTCCCGGGACGACCGGGTCGTGGTCGTCGACTGCGGAGCCGACTTCCGGCTGGAGGACGCAGCCGCCTGGGAGCAGTTCTACGGCAGCGCCCACGCCGGCACCTGGCCCTACGGCCTGCCCGAGCTCCCCGGCAACCGTGACGCCCTCCGCGGCGCCCGGCGGGTCGCCGTCCCCGGCTGCTACCCGACGATCTCCTCCCTGGCCCTGGCCCCGGCCGTCGCCGCCGGCCTCGTCGTTCCCGACGTGGTGGTCGTGGCCGCCTCCGGTACGAGCGGCGCCGGCAAGGCCGCCAAGACCCACCTGCTCGGCAGCGAGGTGATGGGCAACGCCAGCGCCTACGGCGTCGGCGGCGTCCACCGGCACACCCCCGAGATCACCCAGAACCTGGGCCGGCTCACGCCCGCCGAGGTCAAGGTGAGCTTCACGCCGCTGCTCGTCCCCATGTCGCGGGGCATCCTCGCCACCTGCTCGGCGCCGCTGGCCGCCCCGGTCAGCGCCGAGGAGGCACGCGCCGCCTACGTGAAGGCGTACGCCGACGAGCCGTTCGTCCACGTCCTGCCCGCCGGGCAGTGGCCGCAGACCCAGGCGGTGCTCGGCTCCAACGCCGTGCATCTCCAGGTCGCCGCCGACGAGGCAGCCGGGAGGCTGGTCGCCGTCGGCGCTATCGACAACCTCGCCAAGGGCACCGCCGGCGCCGCCGTGCAGTGCATGAACCTCGCCCTCGGTCTCGACGAGACCACGGGCCTGAGCACCGTAGGACTGGCCCCGTGACCGAGCACACCGAGCACACCGAGCAGCCCGAGAACACCGAGCAGCCCGAGCCGCAGACGTACTCCCTGTCCCGCTACCCGGAGACGCTGGCCGTCGTCCGCCTCGCCGCCGGTGCCGAGATCCCGCTGTGGGCCGAGTCCTCCTCGGTCTTCTCGATCACCGCGACGGCCAACGAGACCTCGCTGGTGTGTGCCGGGCGCAGCGTGCCGAAGAAGGCGCGCCACCACAAGCCGTTCACCGCGTTCTGTGTCGACGGCGCGCTCGAGTTGACCGCCGTCGGCGTCCTGGTCGCGCTGCTGACCCCGCTGGCACAGGCCGAGATCCCGGTCTTCACGCTCTCCACGTTCGACACCGACTGGATCCTGGTGCCGACCGGGATGGCGGACAAGGCCGAGGAGGCCTGGCGACGATCGGGGCACACCGTCGCCCCCGCCGTCCCTGCCTGAGGTTTCGAGGCTCGCAAGCTCGCACCTCGACCACCGAGAAAGTCGTGAACCCATGAGCGTCACCCACCCCGCCGGCTTCGTCGCCGCCGGCGCCGCGATCGGCCTGAAGCCGTCCGGCAAGAAGGACTTCGCCCTCGTCGTCAACCAGGGCCCCACGTTCGACTCCGCCTCGGTCTTCACCAGCAACCGCTGCAAGGCCAACCCCGTCCTGTGGAGCGAGCAGGTCGTCAAGGACGGCGTCGTGCGCGCAGTCGTCCTCAACTCCGGCGGCGCCAACTGCTACACCGGCCCCGAGGGCTTCCAGACCACCCACCAGGTCGCCGAGAAGGTCGGCGAGCTCGTCGGCATCGCCGCCGGTGACGTCGTGGTCTGCTCCACCGGCCTGATCGGCCTGGTCAACGACCGGCAGACCCTGCTCGACGGGGTCGGCACCCTCCACGCGCAGCTCTCCGCCGACGGCGGCAACGACGCGGCCGAGGCCATCATGACCACCGACACGGTCAGCAAGCAGGTCGTCGTGCACGGCCCCGACGACGCCGGCTGGTCGATCGGCGGCATGGCCAAGGGCGCCGGCATGCTCGCCCCCGCGCTCGCGACGATGCTCGTCGTCATCACGACCGATGCCGTCGTGCCCGCGGCCGACCTCGACGCCGCCCTGCGCGCCGCGACCCGGGTCAGCTTCGACCGGCTCGACTCCGACGGGTGCCAGTCGACCAACGACACGGTCACCCTGATGGCCAGCGGCGCCTCCGGCGTGACGCCGAGCCTGTCCGACTTCACCGCCGCCCTCACCGAGGTCTGCCGCTCGCTGGCGGTCCAGCTGCTCGCCGACGCCGAGGGCGCCGACCACGAGATCGCGATCACCACCCGGGGGGCCGCCTCCGAGGACGACGCGGTCGAGGTCGGTCGCAGTGTGGCCCGGAGCAACCTGTTCAAGGCCGCCGTCTTCGGCAAGGACCCCAACTGGGGGCGGGTCCTGGCCTCCGTCGGTACGACGCGGGCCGCGTTCGACCCGGCGGACCTCGACGTCGCGATGAACGGCGTGTGGGTGTGCCGCAACAGCACCCCCGCCGAGGACCCGTCGCTCGTCGACCTGTCCGGCCGGAAGGTCACCGTCACCATCGACCTCAAGGCCGGTGACGCCGAGGCGACGGTCTGGACCAACGACCTGACCCTCGCCTACGTCCACGAGAACAGCGCGTACTCCTCATGAGCGACGACCAGACCCACGAGGCCGGCAAGCCCGACCAGTTCAAGGCCCACACCCTCGCCGGTGCGCTGCCGTGGTTGAAGGCGTACCACGGCAAGATCGTCGTCATCAAGTACGGCGGCAACGCGATGACCGACGACACCCTCAAGCGCGCCTTCGCCGAGGACATCGCGTTCCTCCGCTTCGCCGGCTTCCGCCCCGTCGTGGTGCACGGCGGTGGTCCGCAGATCTCCACGATGCTCGACCGGCTCGGCATCGAGTCGGAGTTCCGCGGCGGCCTGCGCGTGACCACGCCCGAGGCGATGGACGTCGTCCGGATGGTCCTCGTCGGCCAGGTCCAGCGCGAGCTGGTCGGCCTGATCAACGAGCACGGCCCGCTCGCGGTCGGCCTGTCCGGCGAGGACGCCGGACTGTTCACCGCCGAGCAGACCGGCACCGTCGTCGACGGCGAGGAGGTCGACCTCGGCCTGGTCGGCGAGGTCGCCCAGGTCCGGCCCGAGGCGGTCCTCGACCTGATCGAGGCCGGCCGGATCCCCGTCGTGTCCAGCGTCGCGCCCGACATCGACGGCGTTGTCCACAACGTCAACGCCGACTCGGCTGCCGCCTCGCTGGCCGCCGCGCTCGGCGCCGAGAAGCTGCTCGTCCTCACCGACGTCGAGGGGCTCTACCTCGACTGGCCGGACCCCGAGGAGGTCATCGGCGAGATCAGCCCGGAGGCGCTGGAGGAGATCCTCCCGTCGCTGGCCAGCGGCATGATCCCGAAGATGGGCGCCTGCCTGCAGGCCGTGCGCAACGGCGTGAAGCGCGCGACCGTCGTCGACGGGCGTCAGGCCCATGCCGTGCTCCTCGAGCTCTTCACCGACGAGGGCGTCGGCACCCAGGTGCTGCCCGGCGTCACCACCAAGACCCGCAAGGCAAGGGAGGTGTCGAAGTGACGACCAATGCCGCTTGGACCGAGCGCTACACCGGCGTGCTCATGAACACCTTCGGCTCACCCAAGACCGTGCTGGTCCGTGGCCAGGGCGCGCACGTGTGGGACGCCGACGGCCGCGAGTACGTCGACCTGCTCGGCGGCATCGCCGTCAACGCCCTCGGCCACGGCCACCCCCGGCTGGTCGCCGCCGTCACCGAGCAGTTGGAGACCCTCGGCCACATCTCGAACTTCTTCGCCAGCGGGCCGCAGATCAGGCTCGCCGAGCGGCTCGTGGGCCTCCTCGGCACCGAGGCGCGGGTGTTCTTCACCAACTCCGGCGCCGAGGCCAACGAGGCCGCGTTCAAGCTGACCCGGCGCACCGGCCGCACGAAGATCGTCGCCACCGAGGGCTCATTCCACGGCCGCACCATGGGTGCGCTCGCGCTGACCTCCAAGCTCGCCTACCGCGAGCCCTTCGAGCCGCTGCCCGGCGACGTCGTCTTCGTCCCCTACGGCGACGTGGCCGCGCTCGAGGCTGCTGTCGACCGGGACACCGCGGCGGTGCTGGTCGAGCCGATCCAGGGGGAGGCGGGGGTCATCGTGCCGCCCCGCGACTACCTGCCGAGCGCCCAGCGGATCGCCCACGAGAACGGCGCGCTGCTCTGGCTCGACGAGATCCAGACCGGCGTCGGCCGCACCGGCACCTGGTTCGCCCACCAGAACCCGGCGCTGGTCGACGCACCCGTCGTGCCCGACATCGTGACGCTCGCGAAGGGTCTCGCGGGCGGCATCCCGATCGGCGCGTGCCTGGCCACCCACGGCGCAGGCAAGCTCTTCGACCCGGGCAACCACGGCACCACCTTCGGCGGCAACCCGGTCGCCGCGGCGGCTGCCCTCGCCGTCCTCGACGTCATCGCCGAGGAGGACCTCCTCGCCCACGCGAGCGCCCAGGGCGCGAAGCTCCGCGCCGCCGCCGGCGCCGACGCCCGCGTCGTCGAGACCCGGGGTGCGGGCCTCCTCGTCGGGCTGACCCTCGCCGAGCCGCGCGCCGCCGAGGTCGTCACGGCCGCCCAGGACGCCGGCTTCCTGCTCAACGCCGCGACTGCGGAGCGGGTCCGGATGGCGCCGCCACTCAACCTCACCGACGCCGACGTCGAGGCGTTCGCCGCGGCCTGGCCCGCCATCCTCGACCATGCCTTCGACCCGGCAGGAGTCGCCCCGTGATCCGCTCGTTCCTGCGTGACGACGACCTGACACCGGCCGAGCAGGCCGAGGTCCTCGACCTCGCCGTCACCCTGAAGGCCGATCCCTACGGCCACCAGCCGCTGGCCGGCCCGCGCACCGTCGCGATGATCTTCGACAAGCCGACGCTGCGCACCCAGGCGTCGTTCGCGGCCGGCATCGCCGAGCTCGGCGGCCACCCGATGCTCGTCGACGGCACGCTCGCCGGGATCGGCAAGCGGGAGTCCGTCGCCGACGTCGCCCGCGTGCTCGGGCGGCAGGCCTCGCAGATCGTGTGGCGCACCTACGCGCAGGCCAGCCTCGACGAGATGGCGGCGTACGCCGGGGTCCCGGTCGTCAACGCGCTGACCGACGACTTCCACCCCTGCCAGCTGCTCGCCGACCTGCTCACGGTCCGCGAGCACAAGGGCGAGCTTGCCGGCCTGACCGCCGTCTTCCTGGGCGACGGGGCCTGCAACATGGGCAACTCCTGGCTGCTCGCCGGCGCGACGGCCGGTATGCACGTGCGGATCAGCGGCCCCGACGGCTACGTCCCCGCCGAGGCGATGTTCGCGCGTGCCAACGAGATCGGCTCCGCCACGGGTGGCTCCGCCACCGCGGTGGCCGACCCACGCGCCGCCGTCGACGGCGCCGACATCGTCATCACCGACACCTGGGTCTCGATGGGCAAGGAGGACGAGGCGTCCGAACGGCGCGAGGTCTTCGGCCCGTGGTCGCTCACGCCCGAGCTCCTGGCCGCGGCGCGGCCCGACGCCGTCGTGATGCACTGCCTGCCGGCCTACCGCGGCATGGAGATCGCCGCGGAGGTCCTCGACGGCCCGCAGAGCGTCGTGTGGGACGAGGCCGAGAACCGCCGCCACGCCCAGAAGGCGATCCTGACCTGGCTCCAGGAGAAGGCCCGGGCCTGACATGACCACCCCACCGCGTCCCTCTCCTGCGCCGCGCTCGCCCGAACAGCTCGTCGGAGCCCCCGGATGAGCGAGCACGCCCTGACCCCGATGACGAAGAGCGCCCGCCAGGCGATCGTCGTCGAGCTGCTGGAGAGCCGCGAGGTGCGCTCGCAGCCCGAGCTCGCCGACCTGCTGGGCGCACGGGGCGTGCACGTCACCCAGGCCACGCTGAGCCGCGACCTGGTCGAGCTCGACGCGGTCAAGGTCCGCTCGGCGAGCGGCACGCTCGTCTACGCCGTCCCCGCCGAGGGCGGCAACCGTGCGCCGGTCGCGGTGGAGAGCGCGGCGTCGCAACACCGGCTGTCCCGCCTGGCCTCCGAGCTGCTGGTCAGCGCCGAGGCCAGCGCCAACCTGGTCGTGCTGCGCACCCCACCGGGTGCGGCGCAGTTCCTAGCGAGCGCGATCGACAAGGTCGAGCTCGCCGACGTGCTCGGCACCATCGCCGGCGACGACACTGTGCTCGTGATCGGGCGCGACCCCGCCGGGGGAGACACCCTGGCCCACAAGTTCACCGCACTCGCCGAGGGCGACACCCGAAAGGATGCACACAGTTGAGCAAGGTCCTGACCTCCCTTCCCCAGGGAGAGCGCGTCGGTATCGCCTTCTCCGGCGGCCTCGACACCTCCGTCGCGGTGGCGTGGATGCGTGACAGGGGCGCGATCCCGTGCACCTACACCGCCGACATCGGTCAGCCCGACGAGCCCGACATCGCGGGCGTCGCCGCGCGTGCGAAGCAGTACGGCGCCGAGATCGCCCGCGCTGTCGACATCAAGCCCCAGCTGGTCGAGGAGGGCCTCGCGGCCCTGGCCTGCGGTGCCTTCCACATCCGCTCGGGTGCCAAGGCCTACTTCAACACCACACCTCTCGGTCGTGCGGTCACCGGCACCATGCTGGTCCGCGCGATGCACGCCGACGACGTCAACATCTGGGGCGACGGCTCGACCTACAAGGGCAACGACATCGAGCGGTTCTACCGCTACGGACTGATGGCCAACCCGGAGCTGCGGATCTACAAGCCGTGGCTCGACGCCGCCTTCGTCGAGGAGCTCGGCGGCCGGCACGAGATGAGCGAGTGGCTGGTCGAGCACGGCCTGCCGTACCGCGACTCCACGGAGAAGGCCTACTCCACCGACGCCAACATCTGGGGCGCCACCCACGAGGCCAAGGTGCTCGAGCACCTCGACGTCTCGCTCGAGGTCGTCGAGCCGATCATGGGCGTGAAGTTCTGGGACCCGACGGTCGCGATCGAGACCGAGGACGTCGCGATCACCTTCGAGGCCGGTCGTCCCGTTGCCATCAACGGCCAGCGGTACGACGACCCGGTGGCCCTCGTCCTCGAGGCCAACACCATCGGCGGCCGCCACGGTCTCGGGATGTCCGATCAGATCGAGAACCGGATCATCGAGGCCAAGTCCCGCGGCATCTACGAGGCGCCCGGCATGGCGCTGCTGTTCGCGGCGTACGAGCGGCTGCTCAACGCGATCCACAACGAGGACACCCTGGCCAACTACCACGTCGAGGGCCGCAAGCTCGGCCGCCTGCTCTACGAGGGTCGCTGGCTCGACCCGCAGGCACTGATGCTGCGCGAGTCGATCCAGCGCTGGATCGCCTCGCTCGTCACCGGCACCGTCACCCTGCGCCTGCGCCGCGGCGACGACTACACGATCCTGCGCACCGAGGGCGAGAACTTCTCCTACCACCCGGAGAAGCTGTCCATGGAGCGTGTCGAGAACGCCGCCTTCGGCCCGACCGACCGGATCGGCCAGCTCACGATGCGCAACCTCGACATCGCCGACTCGCGCGCCAAGCTCGAGGCGTACGCCGGCCAGCCGCTCGACCAGGGCACCGTCCTGGTCGAGCACGGCACCCTGTTCGGCGAGCTCCCGGCCGGCGGCTACGAGCAGATCACCGCCAACCCCGACGGTGGCGACGAGGGCGAGGCCATCCTCGAGGACGTCGCGATGGAGCTCGGGACGGACTGATGCACCACGAGCCCACGAGGCGCACGGTGGCCCGGGTCCTCCCGGTCAGCAGCGAGGGCAAGGTCCTGCTGCTGCTCGGGTGCGACCCGGCGCTGCCGGAGGTGCGCTACTGGTTCACCGTCGGGGGAGCCGCCGACGCGGGGGAGTCCCTCGCGGAGGCCGCGACCCGCGAGCTGCGCGAGGAGACCGGCGTCGTCGTGTCGCCCGCTGCGCTGGGTGAGCCCTACGGCACCTTCGAGGTGGAGTTCTCGTGGGACGGGCGCCGCTACGTCAACGAGTCGACGCTCTTCGCGGTCGCACTCGACGAGACGGCTGCAGGACCGATCAGCTTCGCGGGCCTTGACCTGCTGGAGTCGCAGTCGATCTTCGACGCCGCCTGGTGGACGCCCGACGACCTCGACCGGGACGGCCGCGCGGTCGATCCCCGGCTGATCGACCAGATGCGGGCGGCCATCGCGCACGTCCGGCAGGACTGACAGGAACGGAAGAACAGCGACATGAGCACCAACACCGGCAAGCTGTGGGGCGGACGCTTCGAGGGCGGACCGTCGCCGGAGCTGGACGCCCTCTCCCGCTCGACCCACTTCGACTGGCGCCTCGGGCTCTACGACATCGCCGGCTCCCACGCCCACGCGAAGGCCCTCGGCGCGGCGGGTCTGCTCACCTCGGACGAGGAGGCCGAGCTCCACCGCGGACTCGACGTGCTCGCGACCCGGTTCGTGGACGGCTCGCTCCAGCCCGATCCGTCCGACGAGGACGTCCATGGCGCCCTCGAGCGGCTCCTCATCGAGGAGGTCGGCCCTGACGTCGGCGGAAAGCTGCGCGCGGGCCGCTCGCGCAACGACCAGATCGCGACGCTCTTCCGCTGCTACCTGCTCGACCACGCGGTCACGGTCGGCGGCCTGGTACTCGACCTGGTCGACGCCCTGGCCGGACAGGCCGAGCAGCACCTGACCTCGGTCGACGGGGGACCGGCGATCATGCCGGGCCGCACCCACCTCCAGCACGCCCAGCCGGTGCTGCTCTCGCACCACCTGCTCGCCCACGCCTGGGCCCTGCTGCGCGACGTCGACCGGCTCGGCGACTGGCGCCGGCGGGTCGCCGGCGACTCGCCGTACGGCTCCGGGGCGCTGGCGGGCCAGAGCCTCGGCCTCGATCCCGAGCTGGTCGCCCGTGAGCTGGGCTTCACCGGGTCGAGCGCCAACTCCATCGACGGTACGGCGTCGCGTGACTTCGTCGCCGAGTTCGCCTACGTCGCCGCGCAGATCGGGATCGACGTCAGCCGGATCGCCGAGGAGATCATCTTGTGGGCGACCAAGGAGTTCGGGTTCGCGACACTCCACGACTCCTGGTCGACGGGGTCGAGCATCATGCCGCAGAAGAAGAACCCCGACATCTCCGAGCTGGCCCGCGGCAAGGCGGGCCGCCTCGTCGGCAACCTGACCGGTCTGCTCACCACGCTCAAGGCCCTCCCGCTCGCCTACAACCGCGACCTGCAGGAGGACAAGGAGCCGGTCTTCGACTCCGTCGACACCCTCGAGGTGTTGCTGCCGGCCTTCACCGGCCAGGTCGCGACCCTCGTCTTCGACACCGGGCGGATGGGGGAGCTGGCCCCCCAGGGGTTCTCGCTCGCCACCGACATCGCCGAGTGGCTCGTCAAGCAGGGCGTCCCGTTCCGGATCGCCCACGAGCTCGCCGGTGCCTGCGTCCGTGAGTGCGAGGGACTCGGCATCGAGCTCGACGAGCTCACCGACGAGCAGTTCGCGGCCATCTCGCCCCACCTGACCCCCGAGGTCCGCACGGTCCTGACGGTCCAGGGATCGGTCTCCTCGCGAGACGGCCGGGGCGGCACCGCTCCGGTGCGGGTGGCCGAACAGCTCGCTGACCTGCGCAAACGCGTTCTGGAGGCCCGCTCCGCGCACTGAGGGGCACCCCGATTTGCAACGAGGGGGACGTGTGCTGTTAATGTTCTTCTCGTTGCGGGGAACGCAGCGAAAACCTCCGGGGCAAGGCCCCAAACAAGAGGGATTCGGTGTGTCCGCGACACGGTTCAGATCCAGATCTGAGACTCCGCGAAGCGGAGTTGACGAGCGGGGGGCGAACCACTAAGGTTTCACAGGTTGCCCCGCGACCGAGGCCCGCGAGGGTCAAGGCGCGAGAGCGTGTGATGTTTGAGAACTCAACAGTGTGTCATGCATAGATTGTTGTGACGTTTGTGTGCATCGATCATGTGGGCCGTCTTTGATGGTCTGATGGTTGGATGTGTGTTTTCGGCAATGATGATTCTGATGACAAGTTTGTCAGCAGGTCGTGTTGCTGGGTTTGAATTTTCTTATGGAGAGTTTGATCCTGGCTCAGGACGAACG
>NZ_JAHTKU010000030.1 GCF_019192965.1 Nocardioides daeguensis | reverse complement strand
ACTGGGGCAAGGCCATCGGTGGGTACCTCTTTCAGTGCGTGGATTTCGCCGTTCACACCGAAGATCCCGCCGATGGCCGTCTACGTGCTGACGCCCCGCCGTTGGTCCCTCAAACCCCACCACTCCCGGGGACTCTTACGCCATCCCGCTCGTCCCGCATGCGGCCGCTTTCCGCGCGGGAGCATCAGAGGGTCTGCGGATCACTGCTCACGCAGGCGAGGAGGACGGCGCCGACATGATGTGGAGCGCACTCGACGACCTCGGTGCCGAGCGGATCGGTCACGGAGTCAAGGCCGTCACTGATCCCCGGCTGGTCGACCGACTGGCCCGCGACCGGGTCGCACTCGAGATGTGCCCGACCTCCAACCTGCAGACGGGAGTCGTGGCGAGCCGGCTTGCCCATCCGGTGGACAGGCTGCTGCGCGCCGACGTCCCGGTCACGGTGTCCACCGACGCGCGCACCGTCTCCGGAGTCACCCTTGCCGACGAGCGTGAGCTGCTACGCGCCACCTTCGGCTGGCGAGAGGACGAGTGGCGGACCTGCCAGCTCAACGCACTTGCCGCTGCCTTCGTCGACGACGCGACCCGCTCAGCCCTGGGACCGGCGATCACTCGTGACCTGGCCCGCTGAGACTGGGGCGGCCGTCGTGGTCGTCGGCTCCGTGAACGTCGATGACACGATGTACGTCGACGTCCTTCCCCGTCCGGGACAGACCGTGCTGGCCCGGGCCGCCCGGCAGGGAATCGGAGGAAAGGGCGCGAACCAAGCCGTTGCCGCGCGCAGAGCGGGAGCGACGACCTACCTGCTGGGCGCGGTGGGTGACGACGGCGCCGGCGAGGACTGCCGATGCGCGCTCGACGCGCTCGGCGTGGACACTACTTATCTGGTGCCGGTGTCCGGCCAGGTCACCGGTCGCGCAGGCGTGATGGTGGCCGCCGATGGCGAGAACGCCATCGTCGTAGCGCCCGGTGCCAACCTGCACGTCCCGAGTGACCTGCTGGATGCGCGCCTGGTCGGTCTACTGAGTGACGCCGGAGCGGCCGACGCCATCGTCCTGCTGAGCCAGGGCGAGCTCGACCCCGTCACGCTCGGCCTGACGGCGGTCGCCGCACGGCGCTCGGGCGTGCCATGGGTGCTGAACCTTGGTCCGGTGGCCGATGTCGGCGCCGAGCTGCTCGGGCAGGCGGCCGTGCTCGTCGTCAACGAGGAGGAACTCCGCGACCTCGCTGACCGCCATGACGTGGGATCGGGTCCGGCAGCCACACTCGCCCCCCGGGTCCGTGACGCCCTGAGTTGCCCGGCGCTCGTCGTCACCCTCGGCGCCCGTGGCAGTCTCATTGTCACGAGCCGGTCGGAGCCCCGCACCGTCCCCGCCCTCGCCGTCGAGAAGGTCGTCGACACCACAGGTGCCGGAGACGCCTACGTCGGCACGCTGGCTGCTTGGCTCGCCGCCGGGGCCAGCCTGTACGACGCCGCCGTCCGTGCGACCGCCGCGGGTGCTGCAGCGGTCACGCGCACCGGCGCCCAGTAGCGCCAGACTGCCGAGCGCCCCTCCCTAGCATCTGCCGAGCGCTTGGCCGGCCGGACTCACCACACCGCCGGCCGACGCAAGATCGCCTGCCTCGGTCGCTGTGCGAAACGCCCCGGCGACCGCAGCGCGGCACGCACTCCCGCGGCACGTCTCCGTGAGGTGTGCGCGGCACTCGTGTCTCTCCCGCGGACGGGCGTAGCGCCGAAACGTGCGGTCCTCGAAAAGCGACCCGAAAACGCTTGCCAAACCTCATGAGAACAATGGTAGGTTTGCCGGACTCAACCAAGGAGTCGAACACGATGGATCACTGGAGTGGCGCGTGCAGGCAACAGGGATCAGCGCCCATGCCGGCGACGATCTGGTCTGCGTCGAGCGTCGGCGCAGAGGCTCCCCATGATTGAGCTCCGGCAGATCGGCGAGCAGGTTTGGTCCCGCACCGTGATGCTCGGAGGCGAGGCCCACGTTGCGACCTACCTCGTCGGTGGAGATGGATGGGCGCTCATCGACACCGGCGTGAAGTTTCCGCCCGGCGACCCGCGGTCCCTGTCGCGATCCGCGCTGGCTCGGATCCCGGGCTTCGACGACCTCGATCACATCGTCTTGACCCACGGGCACTATGACCACGTCGGTGGCGTGGCTGCCCTTGCTGCGGAGTACCCGGCCGCCCAGATCTACCTGCACCCTGCCGACCGGCGGATGGCTTCCTCCGCGATCGTCCAGAGTGAGGAGATGGCTGCCTTCGCGAAGGCATGGAACTTGCCTGAGAAGGCGGCGTCCATGGAAGCCCACATCAACGAGCGCATGACCGGGGTGCATCCGGAGTACGACCTGGCCGACGGCATGCGAATCGACCTGGGCGGCGGAGCACTCATTGAAGTCATCGCGCTGCCGGGGCACACCGCCGGCTCGGTGGCGTTCCGGTTGGCGGCAGAGGACATCACCTTCGTTGGCGACGCAGTTCAAGGATGGGGGTCGCGGACAGGCAGCTGGCCGTTCTACGCCGACCCGACGTCGTACCGAGACTCCTTGAAGAGACTAGCGAGCTACGGCCCGCAGCGACTTGCGATGGCGCACGGCTACCACTGCGGTCTTCCCTTCAACAGCGCCGTGCTTGGTGCATCGGACGTACTGGCGGCACTGGAACTGAGCGTCAGTGTTGTGGACGCGATTGAACGGGAGGTGCTCAAGGGACAACCTGGCCGGCCGGCTCTGGAGATGGCCAGGGAGGTGGTTCACGCGCTACTCGACGAGATCCCGGCGCGAACGGAGCCCACGACCGGGTTGCCGAACCACGCAGGCATGGCCCTGTGGGCTCATGGGCTCAGATCGAGTACCACGCCCCACCAATGACGCCGATGACAGACGGGTGTCGCGCACCGACGAAACCCGGACGAATCGGTTCGCTGGCTGCCAGCTGACGCGAACCCTGGCAGCAGCGAAAGGTCGTTTCGCCTCGGCGACCGACCGCATGTATCTCATCCGCGATGGCACACCTCGGGACAGAAATCAGGAGGAAGACGATGATCATCAGAACGACGGCTCTGGTCGCCGCTGCGAGTGCGCTCGCCTTGGCGATCCAAGGATGCTCGGACACGGCAGCGGACTCGGACCGAACCGAGATCGTGGCGAAGATCCAGGACTCGGATCTGCCCGATTCGGAGCGGATCGATGCCATCAAGGAGCGCGGCGAACTGCGAGTGGGAGTCCTCCCCGGATTCCCGTTCCTCGTTCAGGACATCACGGGCGACCCGAATGACTACGCGGGTCCCGCGTGGTATCTCGCCAATGCCTACGCAGATGCTCTGGGCGTGAAGCTCAAGGTCGTTCCGGTCACCCATGAGACGAAGATCCCGGTGTTGGCAGCCGACCAGGTCGACATCACCATCTCGCCACTGTCGGTGACCGACGAGCGCAAGGAGGTGGTCGACTTCGTCGAGTACACCGACACCGGTGTGTGCTACATCGGGCTGAAGGACAACGAGAAGTTCACCTCCATCGATGACTTCAGCGACCTGAACTCCGCAGACATGACGCTCGCCTACTTCCAGGGCCAGCCGACGGAGGAGCTGCTGGTCGAGAAGTACCCGGAGCTGGTCTACAGGGCGGTGCCCGGATCGGGCGGCGATGTCCCGATCGAGGAGATCCTGTCGGGCCGTGCGGATGTTGCGGTGGTCTCTCCTCAGGCGACTGGGCCGCAGCTCACGAAGGCATACCCGGACCTGGCGACCTTCCCGGAGGGTGACGACTGTCTGGACAGCGAAGAGTTCGCCCTGCCCAATGGGATGGCTATCGACAAGGGCCAGCCCGAGTTCCTCGATGTCCTGCAAGAGGTCTTCGAATCGGTCGCCGACGAGGTGGCCGATGAGGAGCGGCGGGTCGTCGACGAGGGCATTGGGTTCAGCATCAGCGGCGGATGATCGTCACCGCTCGGACTGGGCCGGCGCCAGGAGGCTTCGATGAACTTTGACGTCGTGCTGGACAACCGCGACTTCCTTCTCGATGGGCTTCGAGTCACGGTGTTCATCTCCGCGCTCGCGATCGTCATCTCGCTGGCCATCGGTTTGCTGGTGGGCGGGGTCCGTGCCTACGGTCCCCGCCCGCTGGCCGCCGTCGCTGCGGTCTATGTGGACGTCGTCAGATCGATCCCGTTCCTTGTGATCCTGATGTGGTTGTTCTTCGCACCGCCCATCATGCTGGGCGTCGGTCTGTCGCCGCTGTGGACGGCGGTTGCAGCGCTGGCGGTGCACGAGGGGGCGTACTTCGCAGAGATCTTCAGGGCGGGCCTGCTCTCGGTCCGTGCTGGGCAGACGCAGGCCGGCTTGGCGATGGGGATGACGAAGATGTTGGTCATCCGACGCATCGTCGTGCCGCAAGCAACCATCCGCATGCTTCCGCCGCTGGCGACATACTGCGGCGCGATCGTGCAGAAGTCGGCTGTGACCAGCGTGATCGCGGTCGAGGAGATGACCAGGCAGGCTCAGTTGCTGACCAGCGTGACCTACCGGCCGTTCGAGATATTCACCTCTGTGATGGTGGTCTACGCCGTGATCGTCTACAGCCTCATCTGGGCCGTGGAGGCTGTCTACAAGAGGCTTGCACCGAGGGGCGCATCATGAACTTCCTGGACAATCTGGACTGGTCGGTCATCCCGAGCAACGCGGACCTGCTGTGGAGCGGTGTGCAGTTGACGGTCGTGCTGACGTTCGTGACGATGATCCTCTCGATCATCTTTGGGACGGTGCTTGCTGTCCTTCGAGTCTGTGGCTACAGGGTGCTGTCCTGGCCTTCGGCTTTCGTCGTCAACTTCTTTCGCTCGGTCCCGCTCCTGCTGCTGTTGTTCTGGGTCTTCTACGTGCTCCCAGCGACCACCGACATCAGGCTCTCGCCCTTCCTCGCTGCCCTGGTGGGTCTTTCCGCGTGCGGCAGCGCCTACGTGGCTGAAGTGATCCGAGCTGGGATCCTGTCGATTCGGAAGGGCCAGCGAGAGGCCGCCCTCGCCCTGGGGATGACTCGGAGCAAGGCGTTTCTGCGAATCACGATGCCTCAGGCCGTACGTCGGGTGATACCGCCGTTGGCAACCATCTGGGTGTCGTTGTTCAAGGACACCTCGTTGGTGTCCACGATCGGTGTCGCAGACCTCTCCCACGCAGCGCTGAGTGTGCGAGCGCAGACCTTCCGGGTCTTTGAGATTCTGACGGCGCTAGCCGTCATCTATCTCCTCCTCGCGTATCCCCAGGCAAAACTGACCGACTGGCTTCATCGGCGCCTGCGCGTCGAAGAGTGAAGGGTGGATATGAGTATGTTGGCCAACGGCGAGGCGCTTGCGCCGGACATCCTGGTCTTCGACGGAGTCGTCAAGTCCTACGGCGAAGCTCCTGTCTTGCAGGGTGTGAGTTTCTCTGTGAAGGCAGGCGAAGTGGTGTGCGTGGTAGGGCCGAGCGGCTCGGGGAAGTCCACGTTGCTGCGCTGTGTCAACGGGCTGGAGAAGTTCACCGCCGGCCGCATCTTGTTCGAGGGGGCGGAGCTTCCGACAAGTGAACGCAGCCTGGCCCAGATCCGTCAACGGATTGGCATGGTCTTCCAGCACTTCGAGTTGTTCCCTCACATGACGGTCCTCGGCAATGTGGTGGAAGGGCCAGTTCAGGTGCTGGGTGAATCCAAGGCGTCAGCGCGAGCGCGCGGCCTCGAACTCCTGGCGAAGGTGGGCCTCGAGAGCAAGCAGCACGAGCGACCTGCCAACCTGTCAGGCGGACAACAGCAGCGAGTGGCTATCGCTCGTGCGCTGGCCATGCGCCCGGATCTGATGCTGTTCGACGAAGCCACATCAGCCTTGGACCCACAGATGGTCGGGGAGGTGCTCGGGGTGATGAAGCAACTGGCCGATGACGGTATGACCATGCTGATCGTGACTCACGAGATGGGCTTCGCCAAGCGAGTGGCCGACCGCGTCGTCGTCCTCGACCAAGGCCAAGTGATCGCGTCTGGGCCACCGTCCGACGTGTTGGAGAACTCGGCGAACCCTCGCGTTCGGGAGTTCTTGCAGCAGGTGCGCTGGGACGGTGCTGAGGCGGAGGCTCCGCGCACGTGACCCACCAGGTCACCACGGTTCGTGGGCCTGTGCCGGCTGAGGAGCTCGGTGTCACCTTGATGCACGAGCACGTGCTCATCGACATGACCCGCGAGATCCGGCACGGTGGGATCCTGAACGACGTCGGCGTGGCGAAGCGCGAGCTGGAGCTGTTCCGCGACCGGGGCGGACGCACCGTGGTCGACTTGACGGTGCGGGGGTTGGGCGGCGATCCCGGGGCATTGCGGCGGATCAGCGAGGCGACCGGGCTACATATCGTGCTCGGCGCCGGCTTCTACCGACACCAGTTCCTCGACATGGCGCTCATCGACCAGACCCCCACGCCCAGGCTGGCCGATCTCATCACCCGCGATCTGGTCGAAGGCATCGGTGCGACAGGCGTGCGTGCTGGCATCATCGGCGAGATCGCGTGCGACGAGTGGATCACGGCGGCTGAGGAGCGTGTCTTCCGCGCTGCCGCGCGGGCGCACCTGCGCACGGGGGCGGCGATCACCACCCATGCGGCGCGTTGGCCCGTGGGCCACGTCCAGCTCGACCTGCTCGAAGAGGAGGGCGTGGAGGCTCGCTACGTGATCATCGGCCACTCCGACAGCGTTGCCTCTGTCGACTGGGACGGCGAGGCGGACGTGACGGCCTACCACCGAACCCTGGCGGCACGCGGCGCGTACGTCGAGCTGGACAACATCCGGGCGCTGGCTCCCCACGAGCTCGAGCGCCGGGTGCGATACGTGCGCAGTCTCATCGATCACGGCTACCTCCACCATGTGTTGCTCTCGCACGATGTGGCCGTCCAGGCGCACCTGCGCTGCAACGGGGGCGGCGGCTACTCGTTCATCCTCGACGAGTTCAGCGCCCTGCTGCGCGCGGCCGGCACGACCGAGCAGGAGCTGCACACGATCTTGGTGGACAACCCACGTCGTGCGCTCAGCGGCGCCGCGCGCCCGCCGGTGAAGGGCGAGCGCACGACTTCCTGAGCTCGGCCTTCCCCTGCGCCCGGCCCCGTCGACGACGGGGCCGGGCGCCGTCGTCTCCTCGTCTCCTCGGTTCTTCTGAACCTATTGGAAATCCTCTGAACCTGTTGACGGCGCCCGACGGATTCCGATATACCTGACATAGTTCTTATCTACTGGGAAGTTTGAGGAGCTGCCATGAAGACCGGTCTGTTCTACGTCTGCGAGAGCCCGGACAACGACGTCAAGCGCGCGTACGCCGAGATGTTGGACCAGGTGGAGTACGCCGAGGAGCTCGGCTTCGAGTCCGTCTGGCTGGCGGAGCACCACGGCTCCAACTACGGGTCGATGCCGCGTCCCGCCATCATGGCTGCGGCGATCGCCCAGCGAACGGCGCGGATCCGGATCGGGGCGATGGTCTCGATCCTGCCCTTCGAGAACCCGGTCCGTACCGCCGAGGACTGGGCGATGGTCGATGTGCTGAGCGAAGGCAGGCTCGACTTCGGCACCGGCCGTGGATACCAGCCGCGCGAGTTCGCGATGATGGGCAAGGACCCCGCGCAGAGCCGCGAGCTGTACAACGAGGCGCTCGACATCGTGCTCGGTCTGTGGCGCGAGGACAGCTTCTCCTACGACGGTCCCTTCCATCAGCTCGAGAACACGACGCTGGTCCCGCGTCCCCTCCAGTCGCAGGTGCCCACTTGGGTGGCCGCGCTGAGCCCCGAGACCTACGAGATGGCGGCCGCTCGCGGGGTCCGGATCATCACGCAGCCGAACAACCGCCAGACCCTCGAGGACCTCAAGAAGAACTACCTCGCCGCCGAGCAGGTGTACTTCGAGTCCGGCTTCGAGCGCCAGGACCTCGAGTTCCCGATGAACATGGTCGTGCACCTCGCCTCCTCCAAGAGCAAGGCGCTCGAACGGTCGGAGCGGTCCTTCGACTGGTACATGACGAAGCTACGCGGCCTCGTGCCGGGCAGCGATGGCAAGCCGGCGGCCAAGGGCTACGAGACGTACGCCGCCGGCTACGCCGCGGACGAGGCGAAGTTCTCCCTCCGCGGCCAGGCCGAGGAGCGTCTCGTGCTGGTCACCGACCCCGACGACGCCCGCGAGTTCATGCTG
The DNA here is from genome assembly GCF_019192965.1 of Nocardioides daeguensis. GTDB lineage: Bacteria > Actinomycetota > Actinomycetes > Propionibacteriales > Nocardioidaceae > Nocardioides > Nocardioides daeguensis. Next base: position 12,175 of record NZ_JAHTKU010000030.1, on the reverse strand, counting down.
GCGTTGCAGCAGGAGCTGGACCTCAAGCACTTCACCTGTTTCATGCGCTTCGGAGGCCTCGGCCACGACGATGTCAAGGAATCGATGCGCCTCTGGGCGACCGAGGTCGCGCCGGCGCTGCGCGAGGCTGCGGGCGGCGGCGCGGCGTGACCGACGTCCGGAGCAGTGCCGCTCCCTTCTGGAGTCCGTCGCGGGAGCAGCGTGACGGCAGTCGCGTGATGGCGCTCGCCAGGGCGCACGGCGTCGCGTCGTACCCCGAGCTCGTCGCGCGCTCCCAGCGCGATCCCGACTGGTTCTGGACCGCCGCCGTGGAGGACCTGGGACTCCAGTTCGGCACTCCCTTCATCGAGGTGCAGAACAACGCGGCCGGGCCCTCACGCACCACGTGGTTCACCGGAGGAAGGCTCAATCTGGCGTGGAATTGCGTAGGGCGTTGGGCGGAATCGTCGCCGGACCGCGTCGCGGTGGTGGCCGCGGACGAGGACGGCGTGATGGAGCACGTCACCTATGCCGATCTCTGGGCGCGGGTCCGTCGTTTCGCGGCAGGAATGGCCGCACGTGGGATCGGTGCGGGCGATCGGGTCGGGCTCTGTCTGCCCATGGGCGTGGCGGCGGTCGTCGCCTCCCATGCCTGTGCACTGCTCGGCGCTGTGCAGGTGCCGCTCTTCACGGGACTCGCGGCGCCGGCGATACGTGAACGTCTCGTCGACGCCCAGGTGCGCGCCGTCGTCACCGTGACCGAGATGAGGCGCAAGGGCAGTCCGGTCCGTCTCGCCGCTGCGGTGGTGGCGGCGATGTCGTCGGAGGAGGAGTGCCTGGTCATCGTCGATGTCCGGACCGGTTCGGAGCTCCCCGACGACGAGCGGGTGGTCGCCTGGTCGGACCTCGACGACTCGCCGGCGCTCGACGAGGTTCCTCTGCACGACAGCGAGCATCCCTACCTGCTGGCCTACACGTCGGGGACGACCGGCAGGCCGAAGGGCATCGTCCACGCCACCGCAGGCTTCTTGGTCAAGATCGCTGCGGAGGCCGCCTACCAGACCGACGTGGGACCGGACGACCGACTGGTCTGGTTCACCGATCTCGGCTGGCTGATGGGGATCTGGTCGATCGTCGGGTGCCACGCGAACGGTGCCGGCGTGGTGGTCTTCGAGGGGGTGCCCACGGCGAGGCCGGACCAGATCTGGTCGCTCTGTGAGCAGGCAGGCATCACGGTGCTGGGATTGTCGCCCAGCCTGGTGCGCAGCCTTCCGGCCGCGGCAAGGAAGTCGGTCGCGGAGCACGACCTCGGCTCGCTGCGAATCCTCGCCTCGACCGGCGAGGCATGGGATGACGACTCCTATCGATGGTTCGCGAGCGTTGTCGGGGGCGGTCGTCTTCCCGTCATCAACTTCTCGGGCGGCACGGAGGTCGGGGCTTGCTTTCTCTCCTGCTCGCCGGCCCACCCCATCAAGCTCGGCTCGGTCGGGCTTCCGAGCCTCGGCATGGCGATCGACGTCGTCGACGCCGAGGGCGCCACGGTGCCGATCGGCGAAGGCGAGCTCGTCTGCCGCCGGCCGTGGCCCGGCATGACTCGCGGCATCTGGCGGGACCCTGTCCGCTTCGAGGAGAGCTACTGGAGCCAGCACCCGGGCATGTGGACCCACGGTGACGTCGTCGTCAGGGACTCAGACGGTCACTGGTTCGTTCGTGGGCGTTCGGACGACACCCTCAACGTCGGCGGAAAACGGATCGGGCCATCAGAGCTGGAATCGGTGCTGCTCGTACACCCGGCGGTCCTCGAGGCAGCCGTGGTCGCGGTGAGCGACCCGCTCAAGGGCCACACACCGTGGGCCTTCTGCGTTCTGGCCGACCCGCAGGGGCCCGGCACCCACGTCGTGCAGTTCGAACTGATCGAGGCGTTGCGACGCCAAGTGGGACCCGCCTTCGTGCCGAGTCGATTTCTCTACGTCAACCGGCTGCCGAAGACCAAGAGCCACAAGGTCGTGCGCCGAGTGCTGCGCGACGTCGCCGAAGGGAACGAGCCGGGTGATCTGAGTGGCCTCGCCGATCCGGAGGTCGTCGCCCGCATCGCTTCGACGGTGGCGTCGCGATGACGGCGCCGGCGTCGGTGCGCAGCGACGTCCACACGCACATCTGGGCGCCAAGCCATCTCTCGGGCGCCTTCCGGGTTGATCTCGACCGAATCCGACCCGGCGGAGCCGCCATCGACGCCAGCCCCGAGGCCCACAGGGCGTCCGATCGGCCGGAACGCACGATCGTCGTGGCCTTTGACGGGGCTCACAGCGGCCTCGAGGTGCCGGACCACTTCGTCGCTGCCTATGTCGATCAGGATCGAGAGAGGCTCATCGGGTACTGCTCCGTGAATCCGGTCGCCCGTGATCCGCGGGACGCGATCACCCGCGCGGTGGATGAACTCGGGCTTCGTGGGGTCAAGATTGCGCCGACCTATCAGGCATTCGACCCGTTGGGGCCGGAAGCCTTCCGCCTTTACGAGGAGATCGCGGCACGCGAGCTGCCCGTCCTGTGGCATCAGGGCGCAGCCTTCGTGCGGAACTCCGTGCTGTCGTTCGCTCCTCCACGCCTGATCGACGACGTGGCCCGCCGGTTCCCGGAGATGAAGATCGTCATCGCCCACGCCGGTTCGCCCTGGCCCGAGGAGTGCCTGGCCGTGGTGCGCAAGCACCCCCAGGTCTTCGCCGACATCTCCGGCATCGTCGCCAGGCCGAGCCTGATCCGGTCGGTGCTCACTTCGGCCACCGAGCTCGGCTGCAGCGATCGGCTGCTGTTCGGCACCGACTGGCCCTTCGCGACCGTCGCAGAAGTGGCCACGAGCCTGCAGGCCGTGGCGGACGACGACGACCTCACCCCAGCGACGCGGTCGGCCGCGTCATCCCTTCTGGCTCGCGACTCCGTCGCAGCCCTCGGATTCTGATCTAGGAGAGCACGTTGAGCACGACAGCACCGCGCATCGGGACGATCTACTACAGGGTCCCGCGAGCGCAGTTCGATGACCTGGCCCGGTTCTTCGGAGATCAGGTTGGGCTGCCCGTCAAGTTCCGCGACAGCTCTGAGTGGGTGGCTTTCGACGGCGGGGGCCTGACGCTCGCGCTGGAGGGCTGCGACCGTGACGCTACAGAAGGTCCCTTCCTTGCGCTGCGCGTCGCGGACGTCGCGGCTGCGCGGAGCGCCTTCCTGGCGCTCGGTGTGGTGGCCGGCGATATCACCGTAGGCGGACACGAGCGGCGCTTCGAGGTCGATACGCCGTGGGGCGACCAGATCTCGGTGTACCAGCCGGGTACAGGGGAGTGAGGTAGCGATGTCGGTCTCACGCGAGGAGTTCCGTTCGATCGTGGGGGCCTTCCCCACTGGTGTGACGGTCGTGACGGTCATGGACGCGGACGGCCGCGCCAAGGGGCTCACCAGCAATGCGTTCACCTCTGTCTCCGCGGATCCGCCCCTGCTGCTCGTCTGTGTCGACAAGAGCTCGAGGAGTCTTCCCGCCCTCCGGCAGGCCGGGTCGTTCGTGGTCCACTTCCTCGCGGAGTCGGCCTCGGAGCTGTCGGCTGTCTTCGCCTCGCGGTCCCACGACAAGTTCGCCGGCCTGGCGTGGACGCCGTCCGAGGTCGCGAACGGTGCCCCGGTCCTCGAGGAGGGTGTCGTCGCGCACGCTGAGTGCCGGACGTACGCCGAGGTGGACGCCGGGGACCACGTGATCTTGCTGGGGAGGATCGAGTGCGGCGAGCGGCGCGGCGGGAGCCCCCTGATGTACTACCAGCGGCAGTACGGTGCCTGGCCGTCGCCGGTTGACGCCTGACAACGCCCGTCGGTTCAGCGTTCGCTGGCCTGGCCGCCGAGGTCGGTGTCTACGGAGAGAACGCTGGTGTCTCCCGGCCCCGGGTTGTGCCAGCGGTGCGGGATCCCGCTGGGGAAGTACAGGCAGTCGCCAGTGGCGAGTTCATACTGCTCATCCGTGCCGAGCCAGACCTGCAACTGTCCTGTGAGGACGAAGAAGAACTCCTCGCCCGCATGCTCGAAGACCCCGTCGCTGCCCGATCCTGCAGGCACTGTCAACACCTCGGGGCGCATGATCAGGGTTCCCGTGGCGGCCCTCTCGATCCTCAGCCCGGAGGGCGCCTCGAGGCTGACGGGTCGCTCCGCGGACCGAACGAGCCGCTTTCCGGGGCTGCTCGACTGCATGAGGTCGATCGGTGAGGTCTCGTAGACCTTCGCGAGCCGCTGGAGGCTCGCCACTGACGGATTGCTCGTGCCCCGCTCGATCGCGCTGAGCTGGGAGATCGACAGCCCGACCTTCTCCGCCACGTCACGCAGGGTGAGCCGACGTGAGTGCCGGTGGGCGCGCAGGCGTGCGCCGATGTCTCCCATCGGCGTCGCCGGCCGTTCTGCCGGAGGGCCTTCCTCGCCAGGTTCTTGAAGGAGCCGGGCGATCTCGGCGGTCGAGTAGCCCTTGGCGCGGCGCAGCCACAGCACGCGGCGCAGACGGACGACGTCGTCCTCGGTGTAGCGCCTCTGGTTTCCCGCCGTGCGGGCCGGGGTGATCAGGCCTTGACGCTCCCACTGCCGGAGCGTGTTGATGCCGACCTCGAGGGCCTCGGCCGCCTCGCGGATCGAGTAGGCCATCCCGCCCAGCGTCACGGGCTGCTGCCCACCGGTGGGCTCGGCCTCCTCGGTGGATGCGGATGGCATGGTCCTCCTCTTTGGCGTGGTCTTCGGCGATGCGATGAACTCACGCCGACCGACGCCGCAGCATACTGCGCGAGCAGTGAGGAATGCCAGAACTCGGGTATGTCCACAAGATATGCCAGGTGGCCAGGGGGCGGGTGCGGCGCGAGGGGCCTTCCGTCACACGGTGGAAGGCCCCTCGGTGGCGGGTGCCGTCAGCGGTCCCTCCGCGCGAAGAACATCGCTCCCCGCAACGTCATGACGACATCGCCGTCCTGGTTCAGGGTCTCGACCAGGCAGTGGACGACGCCACGGTCCGGCTTCGAGGCAGACGGTCGCGACTCGGTCACGGTGAATCGCACGCTCAAGGAGTCTCCCGGCCGTACCGGCCGAGTCCAGCGGATCTCCTCGACTCCCGGTGACCCGAGGCTCGCCGCACGGCTGTAGAGCTCGTCGACGAGGATCCTCGTCGTGATCGCTGAGGTATGCCATCCGCTCGCGACCAAGCCCCCGAAGGAGGACCCGCGGGCTGCCTCCACGTCGGTGTGAAAGGGCTGGGGGTCGAACTGTGTGCCGAACTCCACGATCGCCGTTTCCGTGACCTGGTATGCGCCGAGCTCCCAGGTCGCACCGAGCGGAAAGTCCTCCAGGTAGAGGAGAGTCGTCATCGGGTCGCCTCCTTCGTGTCGTCGACGGCTACCATGACCCGGACGTCGACCACCGAACACCCCGTCGGATGGAGCAGCACCGGATTCAGGTCGACAGCGTCGACCTGCTCGTGGTGGGCGAGGGTCGCCAGCGCAACTGCGGCGTCAGCGACGGCGCCGATGTCGAGAACCGGCCGGCCACGGTGGCCGAGAAGCATCGGTGCGCAGCGCAAGCTCTCGATCGCACGCACCGCGTCGTCATGAGTGAACGGGGTGGTCAGCAGGGCGACGTCGTCCTCGACCTCAGTCCAGATGCCGCCGCGGCCGACGATCACCACAGGGCCGAACAACGGGTCGCGCGTCACGCCGAGGAGCAACTCGAAGCCCGGCTCGGCCATGGCCATCACCAACAAGGGGGCGTGCGGGTACTGCTCACGCAGGCCCTTGGCGGCGATGGCGACGGCCTCGGCGTCAGCGAGGTCGAGGACCACTCCGCCGACGTCGGACTTGTGGACGATATCCGGGTCGGCGAGTTTCAGGACGCACGGGAAGCCGATCGCCTGGGCAGCCCGTACCGGGTCCTGGCCGGGCCGGACCACGATCGACGGCACTGCGCGGACACCGTGCTCGGTCAACAATGCAGCAGCCTGCTCGAAGGGCATCTGCCGGGTCGTCGTCGCAACCGCCGTCGTCGTGACCGCCGGTCGGCTTCCATCGACCCGTCTCGGCGACAGTGCGGCGAGCAATCGGGCCATCGACGGGTAGACGGCGATGCCTCCCTCCTTGAGCGCTTCGACGGGCTCCTGGTCGTCGAGGGCGTACGACGAGTGCACGGCCACAGGAGGACCTCCGTCGTTGTGCATCGCGACGAGGTCACGTGTCGTCAGGTTCTCGCGGTCGCGCAGGTAGCCGTACCCGCCGAACACGCCGCTGACGACCATCAGGTCGACGGCCGGATCCTCGCGTACGACCTCCAGGATCCGTGCGATCAGGTGTGGGTCATCCTCGACGCCGCCCGGCGTGTCCGCGGTGAGCGGGTTCAATCCGTCGACCCGCGGTGCGGAGGGCGGAACGAGCGGGGCGAGACGTTCCTGTGTCTCGGGGGACAGCGCCGCGAGGTGGAAGCCGCTGGTGGCCACGGCATCGGCTGCCAGCGCGGTGTCCCCTCCGCCGTCGGCGATGACGAAGACGCCGCTGCCGACGGCGGGCGTCCGGACCGCGCCCTGGAGCACATCCATCATCACGTCAGGGGAGTCCACGCAGATCGCGCCATGGGCGCGTACGGCGCTGAGCCAGACCTTGGAGTCGCCCGCCAAGGAGCCGGTGTGGGTGGCGGCCACCATCGCACTCTCGGCGGTGCGGCCTGCCTTGATGACGGCGACGGTCTTGCCGCCGGCGGCGCAGGCGTCGAGGCCGGCGAGGAAGCGCTCCAGGTGCTTCGGAGGCATGCCTTCGACGTACAGGCCGACGGCACGGGTGTCGTCGTCTGCGGCGAAGTGTTCGAGGGCGTCGCCGAAGCCGACGTCGATCTGGTTGCCGATGCCCATGCACGTCGAGAAGCCGGTGCGGACAAGCCGTGCCTGCTGGTGCAGCGCGATCGCCACGCTCCCCGACTGGCTGGCGACGGCGATGGGTCCGGTCGGAATCTCCCACGGCGTCAGGTTGACCCTCCCCGATGCGCTCTGGACGCCGAAGCAGTTGGGGCCGAGAAGCCGCATCCCCGCCTCGCGCGCGATGGCGAGCAGGGCGTCCTGGGCACGCCTTCCTTCGTCGCCGGACTCGCCGAAGCCGGTCGACGGGATGATGACGTTCGGTACGCCACGCTCGGCACACTGCTCGACGGTCGTCACCACCGCCGCCGCCGGAACGGTGATCATCGCACAGTCGATCGCACCGGTGATCTCGTGCAGCGAGCTGACCAGGGGGGCCGGTCGACGGTCCCTGTCCGCTGGGGTCGCGGCGCGGTTGACGCCGTAGATCCTGCCACTGAAGCCGTAGTCCACGGTGTGTTGCATCGCCCAGCTGCCGTACTTGTTGGGGTCGCGGGACGCGCCGATCACGGCGAGGGTCCGGGGGTTGAGCAGCCCGGAGAGGGGCGGGGTCATGAGTGCCTTCCTGTGGTGTTTCAACGGGTGCGGTCCTTGCTGGTGAAGCGCTGGGCCGCGGATTGCATGGCCGGGTCCTCATCGACGCGCATGAGGTGCTGGGTCTCCAGTGCGAGAGCGTCGTCGAGTGTGCCGTCGGCCCCGGCATCGATGGCGTTCTTGGCGAGGCGCACGGCGAGCGGCGACAGCGCCACGATGTCGGTGGCGAGCTCGGTGGCGCGCGTGACGTGGCCCCCCGGGGCCGTCACCTCGTTGACCAGTCCCAGGTCGTGGCCGCGCACGGCATCGAAGCGGGCTCCGAAGAGCAACAGCTCCTTGGCGCGGGCGGGGCCGACGGTCAGAGGGAGTCGGTGTGAGATGCCCTGGCCGACCGCCTGCGCCACGGCGACCTCGGGAAACGCGAACACCGCGGTCTGATCCGCGACGACGAGGTCGCACATGAGGGCGATCTCGCATCCCGCGCCCATGGCGTAGCCGTGGACGGCAGCGATGACGGGGAAGGGCGCCCGGCGCACCAGTCTCGTGATCTCCTCCGCCTCGGTCAGCAGGCGACGGCGCGCATCAGGATCGGTGCTCGGGGGCTGGATCTCCTTGAGGTCCTGGCCCGCGCAGAAAGCTCGACCGTTTCCGGCGAGGACCATGGCCCGAGGGCTCTCGTCGATTGCCTGAGTCAGGACGGTGACCAGGTCGCGGACGAGCTGCGCCGAGACTGCGTTGAGGCGTTCGGGGCGGTTGAGCCGGACGTGGGCCACGTCCTCGACGATCTCGAGGTCGACGGTCCGGTCGGTCGTGTCCATCGTGGTGTCCTTTCGGAGGGGTCAGGTGAGGGTGCGGCCGGCAGATACGTCGAAGGTCGCCCCGGTGCTGAAGGTCAGGTCGTCGCTGGCGAGGAAGGCGATCAGGCGGGCGACCTCTTCGGGCTCGCCCATCCGGCCGATCGGCATCCGGGAGACCATCGCGTCCAAGGCGTCGTCGTCGACCCCCTCCAGGAGAGGGGTGCGAATGACGCCCGGCGTCACGCAGTTCACAAGCACGCCGTAGGACGCGAGCGCGACGCCGAAGGACTGAGTCAGGTTCACGACGCCCGCCTTGCTGGCGGCGTATGCGGCCAATGATGCCTGGCCGCGGGTCCCGGCGACGGAGGCGACGTTGACGATGCGCCCGCGGCGACGCTGCGCCATGTGGCGCGCGGCGGCGCGACAGGCGTGGAAGGTGCCGTCGAGGTTGACGGCGCTGATTCGCCGCCACTCCTCGTCGCCGATCTCCCAGGGGAGGCCGACCGTCCCCGGCGTGCCTGCGGCGCACACCAGGATGTCGAGTCCCCCGTGGGTGCGGACGACGGTGTCGACGACAGTATCGACGGCGGCGGCGTCCGTGACGTCGCAGCCGAGAGCGTGTTCGGCGTCGCCCACGACGAGATCCGCGACGACGACCGTGGCGCCGCCGGCGCGGAGGAGGGCCGCCGTTGCCGCGCCGATACCGCTGGCGCCGCCGGTCACCAGGGCGACGCGGTCGTGGAAGTCGTAGGTGTTCGAGCTAGTGATGGCAGCCACCTCGATAGAGTTGATAGGAACTATGATAGGTTTACCGTAGTCCACTGTAGGTCGAGATGAAAAGAGGCGCCATGGTCCCGCTGGTCTCCTACGTCGACGGTGAGTACGTCGGCGACCACCTCGGCGGTCCCGGGACGCATGATCGGGAGAACCCGGCAGACGTCGCCGAGGTGGTCTCGACTGCTCGGTGGGCCGACCCCGCGATCGCCGAGCACGCGGTCGCGTCCGCGCGAGCGGCGTCCTCGTCCTGGCAGGCCACTCCTGCGCCGGTGCGCGGTGACGTACTGCGCCGGTGCGCGGATCTGCTGGAGCAGCGGACAGCCGCCATCGCACAGGACATGGCCAGAGAGCAGGGCAAGACCGTTCCCGAGGCGGCGGGCGAGGTCGGGCGTTCCGTCGCGATCTTGCGCTACTTCGCCGCCCAGACCCTCGCGCCCGATGGATCGAGCTACCCCAGTCATCAGGCCGGTACTCGGCTCTTCTCCCGCCGCATCCCCGTCGGAGTGGTCAGTGCGATCACCCCGTGGAACTTCCCGCTGGCGATCCCCGTTTGGAAGATCGCGCCCGCCCTGGCCTACGGCAACACCGTCGTGTGGAAGCCCTCGGAGGTCGTCCCGCTCACCTCGACCGCGCTTCTGGCCGCCTTCATCGATGCCGGGCTGCCGGGGGGTGTCCTCCACATGCTTCTGGGCGGAGGTGCCGGCCTCGGCCCTGCCCTGTACGACGTCGACGCGGTGACCTTCACCGGTAGCACCTCGGTCGGCCGGGAGGTCGTGCTCCCAGCGGCCGTCGCCTCCGGGGCTCAGGTGCAACTCGAGCTGGGTGGCAAGAACGTGGCGGTCGTTCTTGCCGACGCGGACCTCGATCTCGCCGTGGCCCAGGTGGCGCGCGGCGCGTTCCTCTCGGCGGGCCAGAAGTGCACCGCGACCAGCCTCGTACTGGCGCAGGAGTCGATCCGGGCAGAGCTCGCTGCCCGGCTGAGTGCATGGGCCGCGGCGGCGGTGGTGGGCGACCCGCGGGCGTCGGCAACCGAGATCGGCCCGCTCGCGACCGCTGCTCAGCTGGAGCGCTACGAGTCGTTCCTCGACCCCGCTGCTCATGGAGGCACGGTGATCGCCGGAGGTCGTGGGCCTGCGGGAGGCCACTTCGCCCGACCCGCAGTCATCTGCGACGCTGACCCGCACAGCCGTGCGAGTCGCGACGAGATCTTCGCGCCTATCGCCGTCCTCGAGCCGGTCGCTGATCTCTCGGATGCGCTTCGGCGTGCCAACGAGACACATTTCGGCCTGACAGCGAGCATCTTCACCTCCGAGCTCGCCGCGGCGTACCGCTTCATCGACGAGATCGAGACGGGGATCGTCAAGGTCAACCAGGAGAGCGCAGGCCTGGAGTTTCACGTCCCGTTCGGCGGGATCAAGGACAGCGGCTATGGCCCAGCCGAGCAAGGTCTGGCCGCGCAGGAGTTCTACACGCGATCCAAGACGGTCTACCTCACGCATGCCGGCTGAGCGGTCGTTGGCTGGGCGGGGTCAGGCGGGACGCACCCCGCGCGAGGTCCGTGCGCCCACCGATTCGGTTCGGGTGTCACACGGGTGGAACCTCACCTCGCCGGCGGCGGGACCGCGAGCGTGTGGGTTCGGGTGCTGTCACCGTCACCGTCACCGTCGCCGATCGCGAACTCGTACCTGACCTCGCCGCCGATGGGGGCATCAGCAAAAACGTGGACGACGATCCGGGTCGTTCCTGCCTCGACCGCGTCGACGCCGAGTCTGTCGACCACCGGGAACTCTGTGTCATCGGCGGCGACGTAGGCAGATCGTGTGCCTGCTTCGAGGTCGAGACTCTGTCGAGCTGTCACCCGAGAGACGACGAAAAGGGCGCCACTTGTCGGCGACGAGTACGCAGCGACGAACTCGATCTCAGCCGCACTTGACGTCGACGTCCTGGAAGGATCACCAGCTGTGACTCGGGAACTGACAGGTTCCCCCGCGAGGTTGAAGGCGACAAGCTTGTCGCCCCGCATCTCGATGTCTGTCCATTCGAGACAGGTTCTCTTCTCTCCGACTCCGTCGCACATCGAGTACGAGTCCTCAGCCTCCGAGAACGCGGCCGGGGGCGCGGTCTTGCCCTGCTCGTCCAGAGCACGAGCGACTTCGAGGGTGTACGTCAGGTAGGCAGCGGCCGGTGATCCCAGCGCCACCAGGGAGCTTGCGGACTCGAGCTCCGCCACGTCTCGGCTGGCGATCGCGGCAAAGTAGCTGGCGGCTGTATGGGCCGTCTCGGTCTGCTCGGTCTGCTCGGTCTGCTCGGTCTGCGCCGTCCTCTGGCTCGGTGAGGTAGCGGTGCCGGTGTCCGTCTCGCCGCATCCCGCGACCAGGGCCGCCAACAGCGCGACCGCGCCGATACGTGTGGCATGAGACGAGGCGAAGTGGATCGGGGACCGTCCAGCGACAGGATTCACGTCGGCCTCCTTTCGGAAGGGTTTGCTCATCGCTGCGTCACCACGACGTCACCTAGGTCGCGACGGCTCCCGGCCCGGAGGACCAAGGGGACCTTCTCGGTCTCAAGCCAGTACGGCGTGCCGTCCTGGTACGGGAAGATCACCTGGAACTCGGGATCGTTGATCCCCTCGCCACTGCGCTCGGCGAGGAACCCGGTAGCGCGACCTCCTCGGAACCCGCGGATGGCGAACCTGCCCGTGTCCCCGTTGGTCCTGGATCGAGAGGGGTGCTCTTCGGTGGGGTTGAACCTCGAACCCGGGGTGAAGCCGAGCTCGTAGGAGAGGTTGGTGATGACGGGCGTCCGGGTGTCGCCGTAGACGAGGCGTCCAGTGACGGTTCCGCCCCGCTGCAGCGGGAGGTCGATGACACGGCTGCCGTTGAGTCGCAATCCGGAGCGGCAGCGCGGCACTCCGCCGTGCGGCCAACCGTCTGCGCCGATCATGACGCGGCCAGGGACCAGTCCGCGGATTCGGTAACGGCCTTGGGCGTCGGCGACTTCGATCTCGTGGAACGCTCCGTACGTCGGGTTCTTCTTTTCAGGCGGGCACAGGTCGCCCGAGGGGGTGTCAGATGGTCTGTGTAAGGGGTCGGTCTCAGCAAAGGAACGATGATGACTGCTGTGACCGAAGGGACCGGGCGACCGGACTACAAGAAGGCCGCTGCTGCTCGGCGTGCTGACCGCGCGG
>NZ_JAHTKU010000029.1 GCF_019192965.1 Nocardioides daeguensis | reverse complement strand
CGTGACGAACTGGAAGCAGGCCCTGGGCCAGCTCGCGATCGCCTATCCCGACCGCATCAACCCCTACCTGTAAGCAAGAAACCAACCACGAGGGACCGATCGCTTACACAGGAATCTTGACAAGCTCCCTCGTTGATCTTGGCCCAAGCCGCCATCTGGCCAGAAACCCACTCGACCAGCACCACGACGCTCTTCTCCAGATGGTGGAGCTTCTCCATGGTCTGGTGTCGTGGGCACCAGGCCAGCACAACTCCGCCGTCCTCGATGTACCCGCTTCGCTCGCTCACGATGGTCTGCTTGGCAAGCTCGGGGTGGTGCGTGGCTCCGCTCTTCTGGACTGATAGGACCGTCAGCTGGGTGCGGTGCTGCCGAGCCACCGCCAGGCCGAGCTGCTTGCCCAGCGGCAGCGTGTCCTTGTCCTTGAGCCGCGGTACGTATATGTACTGGTGCTTGAGGGCTTCTTGCAGACGGTCGGACATGGCGGTGCCTCCTTGGTTCACTGACGAGGCTAGATTGAGCCTCCGACAGTTTCCGTCGGCGCCGGCGGGATCAGTCGTCGTCGAGGAGGGCACGGAAATGGTTCGTCGTGCTCTCCGGGTCGTCCACCTCGTGATCGAAGTCCGCCTGAAGTGCCGCCCGTAGGTCCGGCAGGTCGGGGCCGGTGTACACGGGGTCCTTGAGGAACTCTTGTACCTCCTCGATCACCGCCGCCCACCACTTCTGTGTTCCGCGGGAGTGCCGCTGCTCTCCGCGGTCCCGAAGCAGACCTTGCCAGACGTCCAGCTCCCAGCTGTTGCGGGCGGGCTCTACCGACACGTCGCCTGCCAGCAGATTGTGAAGCTCGTCGGCGAGCTTGTTGGCCCGTGCCGATGTGCGCTGGTGGGTATCGACGGTGAAGTTCCACCACACCTTCCGGCGGAGTTGCACCACGCGATACACCAGGTTCTGGTGAGACTCGTCGTCGAGATCGTCCACGACCTCCTGGAGCTCTCTGACCAGCCGCTGGACGTGTTCGACCTCGTAGGTGGCGGTGTCGGCCGCGGCGTTGGCCGAGTCGGCTGCTGAAGCGGCAGAGTGCGCGGCCTCCGCGGCCTCTTCTGCAGTTGCCGTCATGCGCGCGATCGGTTCGGCGATGTTCTTCTCGATGCCCTCGGCGATCTGGTCGACCTGGCCGCCGATTGCTCCGATGGCGGACTGCAGCTCCGTTGTGGTCTGCCGGAAGCGAGCTGCGAAGCTGCCGGCCTCGCGGTCGAGGTAGATGCTCAATAGCTCGTCGTCGGTGAGCGCCCGAGTGGAACGTCCCTGTCTGGTCTGGCGCCGGCCCTCGTCATCGAAATGCGGTGCCATGCTCGGGCGGATCTCCACTCGGAGGAACGGCGTAGCTTGTTCGACGCCTTCCTCGATGAGGCGGACGTCGACGGGGATCGGCCGGGTCTTGCTCGCCATGTCCTGGATACGTGCGACCGCCTTGTCGAGGCCCTTCGATAGTCCAAACGGCACTCCATAGACGAGCCCGGTCTCCTTGTCCTCGGCTTCATCGACACCCACCAGAAGGTGAGCGGCCTCGCGAGTCGGGTCGAGCGACACCCAGTTCGCCAGCGCAGCCAGCAGCTTCGGCGTGACAACCTCAACGTCTCGCTTGAACTCATACCGATCTGATTCGCCGAGCGCGAGGATGCGCTGAGCCGCTTGGCTGACCGTCGCGTACCTCGACGGCTCCGGCTTCTTCGTCATGGGAGGAGTTCTAGCAGGGGAGTCCGGCACTTACGGGTCGCTGCCACGCTCCGTTCTGTGAGGAGCTCGACCCGTTCGTAATGTCACTCGGTGCCGGTGACACCTGCTGGTGCAGCAGCGGCGATGGGCGCCGTTCGCTAGCACCGCACGGGTGGCTGGTAGCTAGCCTGCGGTCGATCTGTACGAGGGCGTGTCGATCGGCCTCGTGCGGACGACTCGTGCGGACGAGAGGTGCAGCGGGTCAGCGGTCGCAACCTGCGCGGAGAGACCCACGTTGCAGCCACCGATTCTCAGGAAACCGCTCCGGCAGCGGCCCGAGGCCATTAGCCTCTCGGGAGGGAGGACCACGTGAGCTACCGAGGCTTCTTCAAACCTCGATTGGACGAGCCAGAGACGACCACGGCATGGCTCGCCTGGATGGAAGACCAGGACGACCTGCTTCTCCCCGTCGCTCCCCGTCATGAACGCTCATGCACTCTGTGCTTCGGTGCCAGCGGGTACCTAGATGCAGAATCGTCCCAAACCTGGCCGCGGTGTTATCACTGCCATCGCTATGGCGACGCCGTCGATGCGCTCATTCCGGTGACATACAGCGTGGACGCGGGGCTCGAGTCCATACTGCACCGGTACAAGGACTTCGTCGGATACAAGTGGCTGAGGAAGCCGTTGTCCTCACTGCTGCACCAGTTCGTCCAAGCGCACGACGAATGCATTGACAGCCTCGCTGGACGAGGTCGCTTCGACGTCGCCACCATCGTCCCCTCGAACGGCACCCGTAGCTTCAATCATCTCGAGCGCCTTCTCAAGGGGGTCGTCTCCGGCGATCCGATCTTGGCGCGTTGGGCTTGGGACCTCGACTTCCTCTCCCGAGACGCTTCAACCACCCGTCCAGCTCGAGGACAACTCAAGCCTGAGGCGTACCTTGTCGACCCCTTCGTTGTCGAAGGCTCGTCAGTCCTCCTGCTCGATGACACTTGGACGTCCGGGTCCTCTGCTGCCAGCTCGGCTCAAGCGCTGAAAGACGCCGGTGCCAACGACGTCACCGTGATGACGCTCGGACGACAGCTAAACGTCGCGGGCGGCTTCGGAAGCTCGGAAGAGATTTACGAAGATGCTCAGAGAGACGTGTGGGACCTACGCGACTGCGTCGTGTGCGCATGACGCAGACATCGAGCGGCTCGTCAGCTCGTCGCGGTAAGTCGACCGCAAGACGACTATCGAGTGTCGGAGGTGCCGCCTACGCTCGGACGACACGGCCAACGCGCTGCCTTGGCTCGAGTGCGAAGGAGGTTGAGTAGCCTGTGGCTGTGGAGCAGAGCACGCTTGACGAGCACACGGCGCTGATTGTGCTGCTGCGTACCCGTCCTGCGGGGCTGAAGTGGCCAGAGATCGTCGCTCAAGTTCTAGAGCAAGGCAGCGCAGTTGCAGTTCGAGACAGTCTGATCGGCGCAGAACTGTTGCCGTCGGCCGACTCGATCACGGCACGGGAGGACCTTAGAGCTTGGGCTGTCTCCGACAACAGGTTCGTGTCGATCCTCGATGAGCACTATCCCTCCCGGCTACGCGGAATTCACGAGGCGCCGCCCTTTGTCTTCATGCGCGGGACCCCTGCCGCAGGCGACGTCGGGGTGTCTGTCGTCGGCTCGCGGAATGCCTCCGCCCGAGGCATCGAGATGGCCCGAGCCATCGCCCAGACCCTGGTCTCGATGGACGTCTCGGTCATTTCCGGTCTCGCCGCAGGGATCGACACAGCCGCTCACACGGCCTGCCTCGAGGCAGGCGGACGGCCCGTCGGCGTGATCGGTACTGGCATCAACCTCCAGTACCCGGCGGCCAATCGCGAGTTGCACCGCAGGGTCGCGGAAGCAGGCTTGCTGTTGTCCCAGTTCTGGCCGGATCAGCCGCCGCAAAAGCACACGTTCCCGATGCGCAACGCGACGATGTCGGGCTATGGCATCGCGACCTTGGTAGTCGAGGCCGGTGAGCATAGCGGTGCCCGGATTCAAGCACGGGTCGCAGTCCAACACGGCCGGCCGGTGATCCTGACCGACTCGGTCATCGAGAACAACGTTTGGGCGCGAGAGCTCGTAGGCCAGCCCGGGGTGCACCCGGCCGCTTCCATCGCCGAGGTGAAGGACATCGTCGGCTCGCTGGTTGAGGAGCCAAGCCGGGTCAGCAGCGCTCTCGATAGCCTCGTCAGCGCGATCTGAGTCTAGATGGTCGCGACCAGCCCGGGATTGACCCAGGTCAAGACCTTTCTTACGCAGCACGGCGCCGGGTTTATGGTCAACACTCAGTACGTGCAGGGCAGCTCTTGTCCTCGGTGCATGGGCATCCCTAAGCCCGGCTTTCAAAGTTGCTACCCGTGCGAGTTCGAGTATCCAGGCGTGGCCTCCGACCGCGTCGGCATTCTTGCTTACGGCGTCTCCGGCCATCAGTCGGGCGCGGTCATGCGCGCCTATAAGGCCAGTAACCCAGGTACGACCGCGGTCGAGACTGTCCAGTTCATGCTCGCCTACGCGCTAGTTGGCCACCAGGCTTGCCTGGCCGACCCTATTCACGGCGCTCCTACGCTTTGGGCCACCGTTCCGTCAGTCCCCGTTCGCACCGGCATCCACCCGCTACATGTGCTCGCCCATCGGGTGCTGGGCTCTAGGATGCCGATGGCCGGACTCAGCGCTGCACCCACGCTTTCAGGTCCGGCTCGAAGCTTCACCCCCGGAAACTATGTCGCCTCTGGGGTCGCCGGGCACCACGTCCTGCTAGTCGAGGACACCTGGACCACGGGAGCTCACGTGGAGTCGGCAGCGGCAGCCCTCAAGTATGCCGGCGCCAAATCCGTGACGACACTTGTGGTGGCACGATGGATGGACCCAAACAGGCCTAACACCTGGCCGTTCCTGGTCGCGAACGCACAAAGCCCGTACGACCCCGATATCTGTCCGATAACCGGTGCCCACTGCTAAATGAGGAAAGTGCTGGTCCAGCGATGGAACGGTGTCTGCGCCCCGTCCCGACCGGAGCGAGCGAGCGCTGATCGCTCGCTCGCCGCCGCGGACCAGCCCGCGTCCGGCTATCGGGGGGATGAGCGATTCTCTCCCCGTGTGGCTCCGGGCAGGGCCGCTTCGAGCACTGCCAGTGCTCTATCGCGGGCTCGCTCGAGGGCCTGGACCTCGGATACACCGTACGTTCTAACGCGCAAGTGCGCAGCACCGCCTTTGGTGACATCGACCTCGACATCTTGCCCGAGTTCGTCGCGTGCAACGCGCGCAGCCTCCGCCTGAAGCCCGGAGTCGTCGTGCGCCCTCACTCGGAGCCAGAGCCGCTGTCCGTCATCGAAGGTCTCTACATGGGCTATTGATTGCATACCAAAGCCGTCAACCGAAGGGCGCTCCAAGAATGTGATGTCACTGTTCCAAAAGCCGTCCCAGTGGTCCTGCTGGGCCATCGGCAGCATCTTGGCCTCGGCCAGCATCTGGTAAATCGGCTCGATCGAAGTGGCCGACATGTAGCCCAGCTCCTCCGGTGCAGGGCCAGACAACACGCTGCGCCCGACCACGCCAAGGGCGATTCCGCGCTCGTCGATGGCCATGGCGCCGCTGAAGCCGCCCCGTGCCATGGTCGACAGGATCCAATGGACGTGGGGTGTGTCGTAGTAGTCGACCTGAGCGTTTACCTCCGCCCGTGCCGCGACGATGTATGGCCGCCGCGTCATCGGAATGGGCGGATACCCCATGACAATGACCTCTGACAGGACGAAGTCGCCGGCGCCGAGCCAATCGTCGAGGTGATCGCCGAGAGGGACCCAAGGCGTCTGCGGATCGCAATCCGCGACTCTAAAGGCTGCAAGATCAACATCAGGGTCAGAGTGGAAGACGACGCCCGACGCCAGCGTCATGGATCCGTTCGAGACTCTATGTGCTGGCCACTCCTCGTCTCCAGCGTGCACTGTCAGCTGACTCTCTGTCCCCTCTGGCAACCGGATGTAGACGTCCTCCGTGGATGAGACCTCTACGATCTGATGTCCGTCTACGACATGCCTGGCGGTGACAAAGACCCCTTCGCCAACGTGGGTGGCGGTTCCTATGCCATGACTGCCATCTGCCTTCTCGACCGCGATGTAAGCGACTGCCGCGCTGAATCGATCGAACAGCGTGCGAGCGTGGCCGGTGTCCACAGGAATCCTCCTCGACAGTCTTAGCCCACAGCGGCTCATTGGCGCGGTCTACGCGCAGGTCCACCACCGGAGCCGCACGCTAATCGCGTGCGGCTGCCTTGGAACAGGCTCATTATCGGCTCAATCTAGCCTGCCCCCGAGAGCACGGCCGGCTCGGCGCGACCGGCTCCGACGGGGGACGACAGGCCGGTGAAGGCCGCTCTGACCTGCTACTTTGGGGATATCGAGGTGTCGGCCGTAGGCGCGCCGGGTCGGCGCCGGACACCCCATCGGAGCCCTACGGATCAGAAGGTTTGGGGTTCGAATCCCTACAGGCGCGCAGAACACGAAAGCGCAGGTCAGCCCGCTGACCTGCGCTTTCGTTATCTCGGGGGTCGGCAACCGGGGTGCAGCATGTCTTCGTCCAGTCCGACGCCCCGGACGCGGTGGTGGGCCATGTCCGCAGCTGGCTGCGACGCCAGGTCGAGATGGCCGGCCGCCAGCCTGCCTGAGCCCAGCCGGATCAGGCGCGGATGTCGTAGGACTTGATCTTGCGGTAGAGGCTGGACCGCGCCATGCCCAGGTGGGCGGCCGCGGCGACCCGGTTGCCCTGGTGCTCGCGCAGGGCGACCACGATCGCGTCCCGCTCGGCCGTCTCGAGCGGCGTGAGGCGGTGCCGGGTCGCCGTCTGGCAGTACGCCGGCAGGTCGTCGGCCTGGATCTCGCCGACCGGACGCCGGCGCAGCGCCTGGTCGAGCGCCTCGGCGAGCTGCGCGACGTTGCGGGGCCACGAGTAGCGGGCCACGAGGCGCTGCGCCTCCGGGCTGAGCCGGACCCTGCGGTGCGGGGCGAGGGTGCGCAGCAGCGAGTCGATGATCCCGGTGAGGTCCTCGGTGCGGCAGCGCAGCGGCGGGACCGTCACGGAGACGTCGAAGTGCCGGAGCAGGGGGTGGAAGGGCAGGTCGGAGTCGAGCGCGGAGTCGGACAGCGTGGCGACGCTCCAGGCGGTGCCACCACTGTCGCGGATCCGCTCCAGGAAGGAGTCGAGCTGCTCCGCGGCGGCGGTCGAGGCGGCGTCCAGGTTGCGCACGATGTAGAGCGTGGGCCCGGCGTCGCTGGTCCCGAGCGCCTCCAGGTCCGCGGGCTCGCCCCCCACGGTGACGTCGGCGGCATCGATGGCCACGCTGTAGGCCCCGGGGAAGCCGTGGTGGAAGAGCTCGCCGACGAGGGTGAACTTGCCCGTCCCGGTCTCGCCGAGGACGACGGTGGGCTGCTGGCTGCTCAACGCGGTGCGCAGGTCCTCGCACGCCCGCAGCCACGCGGGTGAGCGCCCGGCGCTGATCTCGTCGTACGGCTTGCCGAGGTCCCCGGCGATCCGCGAGGTCGAGCTGGTGGCGATCGCCACCTGGGGCAGCACGTGCTCGACGAAGTCCCCGCTGGTGCCGGACTTCGCGGCGGCGACCACCTCGGCGATCACCACCAGCCCGGCGACCTCGGACCCCGCCAGGATCCGGGTGCCCCGCACGTGCACGATCCGGCCCGTGGGCAGTTCGAGGGTGTCGCTGGCCCGGTCCCGGCGTTCCATCATGAACGTCGCGTGGTCGCGCAGGATGCGCTGCTCCGACGGGTCGAACTGGGCCTCGGCCGCCGGGTTGGCCATGAACACCGAGTCGCCGAAGGCGAAGACGGCCTGGCGGCAGGCCTTCGCCTGGACCTGCAGGTAGGTGTCGAAGATGGCCTGCTGGGACTGGCTGCGGTCGAGCAGGAGGTTGCGGCCGATGTCCTGGGCCGCGCTCTTGGCCAGGGTGTGCATCAAGGGACTCCAGCTCTGGCTCAGCGTGGAGATGTCCAGCACGCCCTCGACCCGGCGGGTCACCGGGTCGATGATCGGTGCGCCCGTGCAGGCGAAGGCGTGCAGGTTCTCCGCGAAGTGCTCGGGGCCCACGATGCTCACCGGTTGGCCGGACTCGAGGACCGTGCCGACGCCGTTGGTGCCCATCGTCGACTCCGAGTAGCTGAAGCCGGGAGCGAAGTCGACGCGGTCGAGCAGCCGGCTGACACCGCTCGAGGTGTCGACGCGCTGCACCAGCCGGGCGCGGTGGTCGGTCACCGCGATCACCACCGGTACGTCGGCGGCGTCGATGCCGAGCTGGCGCAGCACCGGACGCGCGCAGCGCACCAGGAGCGAGCCGGTGTCGATCTCCTCGGTGAAGTGGCTGTGCGGCTGGGCGCTGTCCACCCCCGCCTGCTGACTGCGCTCCCAGGAGGCGGCGAGGATGCCGGGCACGCCGGCCGCCCCGGGGAG
Organism: Nocardioides daeguensis; assembly: GCF_019192965.1. GTDB lineage: Bacteria > Actinomycetota > Actinomycetes > Propionibacteriales > Nocardioidaceae > Nocardioides > Nocardioides daeguensis. Next base: position 33,102 of record NZ_JAHTKU010000029.1, on the reverse strand, counting down.
CCCGCTGTCGAGGAAGTCGGCGCGCGCCGCGGCGACGCGCAGCATGCGCTGTGCAGATTCCGGCACGTTCTCTCCCGACCCGGTCGACGGTCCCAACGAGTCCCAACGTGTCCATGGTGACCGTGACGGCCGCCACAGCCAAGTCCCCCCACCTGTTCGATCTTGGGACACCGGTCGGGGTTGGGACGGCGCCCAGAGTGGTCCGCGTCACACCGTCACCGAACGAGCCGCGGCCAACCGGCTCACGACCGAAGGAGCCCGATGAGCACGCTCATCAACATCGACAACGGGGGCACCCTGACCGACATCTGCGTCTGGGACGGGGCGGGATTCACCTTCACCAAGACCCTCACCACCCCGCACGACCTCTCCGAGTGCCTGTTCGCCGGCATCGAGAAGGTGTCCGCCTCCCTCTACGGCGAGGCGGACACCGAGCGGCTGCTGCACGCCACCCAGCACATCCGGTACTCGACCACCCAGGGGACCAACGCGCTGGTGGAGCGGCGCGGGCCGATGATCGGCATCCTCACCACGCTGCCCGAGCTCGAGATCGCGCTGCGCAAGACCGAGGCGGAGCAGGTGCTCTTCGACGACCTCGTCGGCGACCGCATCTTGACCCTCGACCCGGACGCCCCCGCCGAGGAGGTCGAGTTCGAGGTCGTGCAGCAGGTCAACCGGCTCACGACGCTCGGCGCGGCTCGAGTGGTCGTGGCGGGCAGCAGCCCGGAGGAGGAGCAGCGGCTGCGGACCGTGCTGCTGCGCAAGTTCCCCCGCCACCTGCTCGGCTCGATCCCGCTGATCTACAGCTGGGACCTCGCCGGTGACCGTGAGGACGCCCGCCGGGTCTGGTCCTGCATCCTCAACTCGTTCCTGCACCCGACGATGGAGCGCTTCCTCTACGGCGCGGAGCGGCGGCTGAAGGAGTACCGCGTCAGCAACCCGCTGCTGGTCTACCGCAACGACGGCGCCTCCTCCCGGGTCGCCAAGTCGGTGGCACTGAAGACCTACTCCTCGGGCCCCCGTGGCGGGCTCGAGGGCACCGCGGCCCTGGCCCGCGCCTACGGCCTGTCGCGCGTCGTGATGATGGACATCGGCGGCACGACCACGGACGTGGGGGTGGTCGAGGGCGAGCGGGTGGACGTCCAGGAGCGTGGCGCCATCAAGGGCGTGCCGATCTCCTACCCGATGAGCAACGTGCACTCGCGCGGCGTCGGGGGCTCGTCGGTGATCGCCGTCGAGGACGGGCGGATCACCGTCGGACCGCAGTCGGTCGGCGCCGCGCCCGGCCCCGCCTGCTTCGGCTTCGGCGGCAAGCAGGCCACGATCACCGACGTCAACCTCCTGCTCGGGGTGCTCGACGCCGACACCTATCTCGACGGCACCTTCCGGCTCGACGCCGCCCGGTCCCGGGCCGTGATCACCGAGTCCGTGGCCGAGCCGCTCGGGATCTCGCTGGAGGAGGCGCTGGTCCGGATGGAGCAGGCCTACTTCGAGGCCGTGTCGGCGGCCTTCGCCGACCAGGTCGACGACGACACCACGCTGGCGGCGTTCGGCGGCGCCGGCCCGATGAGCGCGACCGGCGCGGCTCGCCCCGCCGGCGTCCGCAAGGTGCTGATCCCGCGCAGCGCCGCGGTGTTCTCCGCCCTGGGCATCTCGTTCTCCGACGTCGGCAAGACCTACGAGGTGGGCATCAGCGAGCCGACCACGGCGAGCGCGACCGCGACCTACCGCGACCTGCTGGCTCGGGCCGGGCGCGACATGTTCCAGGAGGGCTACGCGCTCGCGGACTGCACGGCCGACTGGGAGCTCATCGTCGAGGACGTCGACGGCTCCCAGCTGCTCCGGGCGCCGTACGTCGAGGGAAGCCCGGCCGACCACCCGGGACACTTCGCGTCGCTGCGGTTGACCGTGACCGCACCCCTCTCGCAGCCGGACCTGGTGCCGGACGAGCCCGTCGCCCCGGCTGCCGCGCCCGTCGCCGGGACCCGCGAGGTCCGTTCGGCCGCCGACCGGGTCGACACCGTCCCGGTCCACGTCCTCGACCAGCTCTCGCCCGGCCACACCGGCGAGGGTCCGGCGATCGTCGAAGGCCCCTTCTTCACCGCGCGCGTCCTGCCCGGCTGGTCGTTCCGGGTCACCGCCGCCGGCGACCTGGTCCTCGACGACCTCAGCTGACCCCACACCCAACCCTGGAAAGGAGGACTCCCGTGCGAGTCCCCATGACCGAGTACCTCGTGATCGACCTCGACTCCGAGCGCTGGGTGTGCCGCGTGTGCGCCCACGACCTCGGGTCGGCTCACGACAACTACAAGCCCGGGACGCTGGTCTACGACCGCGACCCGCGCGAGATCCACCAGTCGATCATCGACCCGGAGCGCTACGAGTACACCTTCAGCCCCGATCCCACCTACTGCCGGATCCTCGAGTACTACTGCCCCGGCTGCGGCACCCAGATCGAGGTCGAGTACCTCCCGCCGGGCCACCCGCCGACCGTCGACCTCCTGATCGACGTCCCCGCCCTGCGCGCCCAGTGGGAGGAGCGCGGCGTCGACGCCGAAGAGGTCCACAACTACGGACCCGGCGACGACGCCCAGCAGCAGACAGCGGCCCTCAAGGCCATCGGCCACGTGCGCTGACGCGCCGGAGCAAAGGAACAGACACCTCATGAAGAGAATCTCCGTCGACATCGGTGGCACCTTCACCGACTGCTTCTTCGTCTGGGACGACCTGTACGTCGACGCCAAGGCGCTCACGACCCACCACAACCTCGCCCTCGGCTTCAACGAGGCACTCGACCTGGCCTGCTCCCGCGCCGGCCTGGACCGGGAGACCGTGCTGTCCGAGGTCGACTCGGTGCGCTACGCGACCACCCTCGGGACCAACGCGCTGATCGAGCGCAAGGGGCCGAAGGTGGCCGCGATCGTGACGCACGGCTTCGAGGACACGATCCCGCTCTCCCGCGGCCGCGGGTACGGCGAGGGCCTGGACTACTCGATGCAGCAGAACCTGCCCGCCGCGGAGCGTCCCGACCCGATCGTGCCCCGCTCGATGATCCGCTCGGTCAAGGAGCGGATGAACTCGGCCGGCAAGGTGGTCGCTCCGCTCGATGCAGAGGACGTCCGCAAGATGGTGCGCGAGCTCGTCAACGCCGGCGCAGAGGCGATCGTCGTGTCCCTGGTCAACGCCACCGAGAACCCGGCGCACGAGCTCGCGATCCAGGAGATCATCCTCGACGAGTTCCCGCCCCACGAGCTCGGCGCCATCCCGGTGCTGCTGGGCCACCAGGTCTCGGGACGCAAGGGCGAGTACGTGCGCGCCACCTCGACCATCATCGACGGCTTCCTGCACGAGATCATGTTCCACGCCCTCAGCCAGCTGTCGAACAACCTGCGCGACTCCGGCTACGACAAGCCGATGCTCGTCATCCACAACTCCGGCGGCATGGCGCAGATGAACTCCACCGACGCGCTGCAGACCATCCACTCGGGACCGATCGCGGGTGTCGGCGCCGCCGAGCACCTCTCGAGCGAGACCGGACTGGGCCACGTCATCTCCACCGACATGGGCGGCACCTCCTTCGACATCGGCCTGGTGCCCGAGGGCGGCGTGAAGCACTACGACTTCCTGCCCACCATCGACCGCTGGCTGGTCTCGGTGCCGATGGTGCACCTCGACACCCTCGGCGCCGGCGGTGGCTCGATCGCGTCGTACGACCGGATCCACAACTCGATCAAGATCGGTCCCGAGTCGGCCGGCTCCAACCCCGGTCCCGCGTGCTACGACCGCGGCGGCCTGCGCCCCACGGTCACCGACGCCGACCTGCTGCTCGGCTACCTGGATCCCGACAACTACGCCAACGGCTACATCAAGCTCAACCCGAGGCGCTCGCGCTTCGCGATCGAGGAGGCGCTCGCCGACCACCTCGACATGGACGTCTTGGACATCGCCCGGGTGATCAAGGACGGCGTCGACGAGCAGATGGCGATCGGGATCGGCAAGGAGCTGCGGGTCCGCGGCTACCTGCCCGAGGACTTCACGATGCTCGCGTACGGCGGCAACGGGCCGCTCCACGCCTGCGGCATCGCCCGCCATGCCGGCATCAAGCGGGTCCTCGCCCCGCCGTTCTCGTCGGTCTTCTCGGCGTGCGGCGCCGGCAACATGAAGCAGCTCCACTTCCACGAGCGCGGCGTGCACGTGACGATGTACAACGCGACCACGCGGGCGCTCTACGACCGCTACGAGGAGTTCAACGCGGTGGTGGCCGAGCTGGAGGCGCGCGGCCGGGAGGACCTGGTCCGCCAGGGCTTCGACGCCGCCGACGTGCGGCACCGCCTCGAGGTGGACATGCGCTACGGCAACCAGCTGCTCACGCAGGCCGTCGCGTTGGAGGACCTCCGTCGCATCGACGGCGTCGGCGACGTGCTGGAGATCATCAAGACCTTCGGCGACGTCTACAGCCACCGCTTCGGTGCGGCCTCGGCCGCGCCGGAGGCCGGCATCCGCTGCAGCACGGTCCGCGTGGCGTCGTACGTCGACGGGGACGTCGTGAACTTCGAGCCGCTGGACTTCGGCGGCGAGCGCTCCGAGCCGTCCCCCGTCGCGCGCCGGCAGGTGCACTTCATCGGCCACGACGCGGCGCTGGACACCCCCGTCTACGACCAGGCCGCGCTGACCCACGAGCGGGTGATCCACGGCCCGGCGATCGTGACCACCGAGAACACCACGTTCCTGGTCGAGCCCGGCTGGCGACTGGAGCCCACCCGCCAGGGCGCCGTGTGGTTCCTGCAGGACTGACCCGCTCACCCGCTACCGAACGCAAGGAAGACTGACATGACCGCAGTGCACGAGAACCCCAGCCGGGTGCTCACTCCGCAGGAGCAGGAGTGGGTCGACAAGTTCATGGACGAGACGACGCTGTTCCTCGGTCCGGACCCGGAGATCATGCGCGACCACGGCATCGCGCCGCGCAGTGACCACGAGGAGCTGGCGATCGCCGCCGGCGTCGACCGGCTCGAGGTGGAGCGGATCCGCAAGCGGATCGCCGGCGCCCTCGACGAGGGCTACGAGATGTGCGAGGCCCAGGGGGCCGCGCCCGGCGCCAAGTGGGGCGACCTGACGACCGCCATCTACACCGGCTCGGGCGACGTGTCGTACCTGTCCTGCCACGGCGTGATCGCGTTCAGCGCGATCCTGCACCACCCGATCCGCTACATCATGAAGTACTGGAAGGACGAGCCGACCGTCGGCATCAACCCCGGTGACGGCTTCATCCACAACGACGCCCGGTTCGGGAACGTCCACAACACCGACCAGTCGATGATCATGCCGGTGATGCGCGACGGCCAGATCATCGCCTGGGTGGCCGCGACCATCCACGAGGGCGAGAACGGCGCCTGCGAGCCGGGCGGCATGCCGTCGGGCTCCGAGACGCCGTTCGACGACGGCCTGCGGATGAGCCCGTTCAAGATCGTCGAGGGCGGCGAGCTGCGCCGTGACCTGCTGACCTTCCTCCAGCACTCGGTGCGGGACCCCAAGCTCCAGCTCGCCGACCTCAAGGTGAAGATCACCGCGGTGCGCAAGATCATGGAGCGGGTCGACGCCGTCATCGACGAGGTCGGCGTCGACACCTTCGTCGCGGCGCTGCGCACCACCGTCGAGGACGTCGAGGTCGAGGTCCGCCGCCGGATCAGCGAGCTGCCGGACGGCACCTACCGCTTCGACCAGTTCATGGACTCGACGCTGAAGGAGAACATCCTCATCAAGTTCGCCTGCAAGATCACGGTCAAGGGCGACGAGATGATCGTCGACCTGCGCGGCACCGGTCCGGAGATCCTGAACCGGGCCATCAACTCGCCGCTGTGCTCGGTGAAGTCGATGTTCATGCAGGCGATCCTCGCCTTCTGGTGGCCCGACCTGCCCCGCTGCACCTCGGCGATGAGCTGCATCGAGATCATCTCCGACGAGGGGACCTGGGCCGACGCGTCGTACGACGCCCCGATGGGCCAGTCGCTGCAGGCGTCGTTCCGCGGATTCTCGGCCTTCCAGGCGCTCTACAGCCGGATGTCCTTCTCCACGCCGCACAAGTACAGCAACGTGGTGGCCAACTGGTTCAACCAGATCAACACCTTCTTGTGGGGCGGCGTCACCCAGCACGGCGACATGGTCGGCAACCTGTGCGCCGACCTCAACGGGATGCCCGGCGGGGCCAAGCCGTTCCGTGACGGCGAGGACGCCGTGTCGCCCCTCTTCTGCGCGATGGCCGACACCGCTGAGCAGGAGGTCATGGAGGAGGAGGTGCCCTTCATGCAGCTGGTCTCCAAGCGCCTGGTCCGCGACAACATGGGCTTCGGCAAGTTCAACGGCGGCATGGGCTACGAGATGATCGTCGCCGCCGAGGGGACGCCGCAGTGGGGCTTCATGACCGTGACGTCGGGTGCGAAGTTCTCCTCCATCTACGGCATGTACGGCGGCTACGGCTGTGGCACCTACCCGCTGGCGATGGTCAAGGGCACCAACGTCTACGAGCACATCCGGCGCGACCCGTCCAAGTTCGACCTGTCCATCGAGAAGGTCATGAACGAGCGGCCGTTCGAGGACGGGCGGTACTCGACCTACCACATGGGTCTGCAGTTCGACATCGCCAAGGACGGCGAGCTGTACATGATCAGCCAGGGTGCCGGCGGTGGGTACGGCGACCCGCTCGAGCGCCTGGCGGAGTCCGTCGTGCGGGACGCCGAGCTGGGCAGGATCACCCAGAAGGTCGCCGAGGAGATCTTCGGGGTCCGCTACGACCCGACGAACTTCCGTCTCGACGCCGAGGGCACCGAGGCCGCTCGGCAGGCGGCCCGCGAGGCGAGGCTGCGGCGCGGCAAGCCGTTCGCGGAGTTCTGCGAGGAGTTCGTGACCCCGGAGCCGCCGGAGAGCCTGCACTACTACGGCTCGTGGGGCTCGGAGACCGAGGACATCACGGCGACCGTGTTCACCATCGACGGTCCGGAGCGGGTCTCCGCTCCGCTGGCCGAGCTCCCGATCGTGATGATCCCCGACCGGCGCGAGGTGCGTATCGCCGAGCTGGAGGCGCGCGTCCTCGAGCTCGAGGCCACCCACGGCATCGAGGTCAAGCGCCTCGCCTGACAGCTCTCCTCCCCACGGGCGGTGGGTGACCGGGCGGTCCACCCCGGTCGCCCACCGCCTCCTCGAAGCCATGACTCCCCGCCGCGGCGGGTGGAAGGAAAACGCCATGTCCTCCTTGCTGAGCCTCGTCGGTGCCGCCCCGAGCGGACGGCCTCGGCCGGTGCTGCTCGACCACCGCGACTACGCCACGGCGGTCATCCGGCAGGGTGCACCGGTGCCGTGGACGGATCTGGCCGCGCTGACCGGGCACGTCCAACAGGTGCACGCGCTGCTCGACCCCGACACGACGTGGATCGACGGCGGTGCGCTCTACGCCGCCCATCTCGCCGCTCACCCGGACCTGCTCGAGCAGATGGGTGCCCGGTCGCGGACCGGCTACCCGCTGCGGGTCCTGCTGGCGGACGAGGGTGGTGTGGAGCGGGTGGTCCGCACGGCCGGGACCCTCGCCGAGGCGTGCCGCCGGCCGTTGGTGGTGTCGGTGCCCTCGCCCGCGGTGTGGCTGGGACGCGCCCACGCCCTGACCCCGCACCGGCTGGAGAGCGTCGACGAGATCGCCGCCGACACCGCGTCGATGTACCTCGCCGAATGGCTGGGGAAGCTCGGCGCCCTCCCGGTCGCCCTGGTCGTGCTCGACGCGCGGACGGCGCCCGGCGACACGCCCGTCGAGGTGCCGGAGCGGCTGGGGGCGCTCTCGGCCCTCACCAACGTGGCGGCGCACTTCGAGTGGAGCGTCGCCGTCCGGCACGAGACGGGGCTGGAGATCGACGGGGTCGCGGTCGGGGTCGTGCCCGACGCCTTCTGGTCCGGGGACGCGGACCTGCCCGACGGCGACGCGCTGCTGGCCACCATCCCTGCCACGGCGACGCCCGAACGGGTCCTCGACCAGCTCGCGGTCCTCGGGTGAGGTGTTCGGGTGGAACGGGCGCGGAGCGGGCGCGGTAGTCTGCGCCGTCGACAGCCGATGCGAGGAGAGGCATGCCCACCGGCACCTGGGAGCGTCTTGCTGAAGCGCGCCGTGCGGCGGTGCTCGCGGCGGCCGAGCGCGAGTTCGCCGAACGCGGCTTCAGCCAGGGCAGTCTCAACGTCATCGCGCGTGAGGCCGGGGTGTCGAAGGGGAGCCTCTTCCAGTACTTCGAGGACAAGGTCGACCTCTTCGTCCACGTCGCCGGTCTGGCCAGTGCTCGGATCCGCGAGAACATGCAGGCGGCAGCCTTCGAGCTGCCGTGGGACAGCGACTTCTTCGGGTCCCTGCGCCGGCTCGGCGCGGCCTGGGTGCGCTACTTCTACGCCCACCCGGTCGACCTGGGGCTGACCGCGGCCGCCAACCTGGAGCCGGACCGGTCGGCGCGGCCCGCCGTGCGTGCGGCCGCCGCCGAGCAGTACGAGCTCATGCTCCGCCCGCTGATCCGGCTGGCCGCGGAGACCGGCCAACTGGTCCCGGATGCGGACGAGGACGCGTTGCTGGCGCACCTGATCCTGATGCTGCCGCACCTCGCCCTGGCGCCGCATGTCGCGGGCCTGGACTCGGTCCTGGGGCTGGACGGCGCCGAGGTGGAGGACGCGATCGCCGGTGCGGACCGGATGCTGCGGGCGCTGGAGGCGGCCTACGCGCGCAGGTGAGCGCGCTGCAGCCAGTCGGAGAGCGCCTGCCACGGCACCTCCTGGCCGGCATCCTGCATGAGGTTGTGCCCGATCCCGTCGAAGACCTGCAGCTCGGCGTCGTAGCGCGCGGCGGTGCGTCGTACGGCGGCGACGGGGACCAGGCGGTCGGCCCGGGCGGCGAGCGCCAGCACCGGCGCGCCGCCCAGCGGCAGCCCGGGCGGGCGGTGGAAGACCAACTGGTGCTGGACGAGCGGTGACTCCGGGCCGCATCGGGCCACCAGGCGGTCCGCCTCGGCCCGGGGGAGCCCCTCGAAGAGGTACTCGTGGCGCAGGGGCAGCGTCGAGCCGACCAGCACGCGGAGTGCGTCGAGCGGGTGCTGCCGGGCGATCGAGGCGAGCGAGCCGAGGGCCGGCCGGTGACCGACCGAGGCGACGAGGACCAGGCCGGCGACCTGCTCGCGCGCCGCGACCTGCTGGCAGACCAGGCCGCCCATCGAGTGGCCGACCAGGACAGGTCGGGCGGGGAGCAGCGCCATCGCGGCGCGCACGTCGGCGACGTACTGGGACAGGCGCGCGGTGCGGACGGCGCCCTCGCTGCCGCCGTGGCCGCGCAGCGAGACCGACCAGGCGGTACGGCCCTCGGCGGCCGCGGCGTCCATCCAGGCCGACCAGCAGCCGGCCTCGTGAGCCAGCCCGTGCACGAACAACAGCGGAGGCAACGCCGGCAGCGCCGGGTCCCGGGTGGCGTCGGTGCTCAGCACCTCCAGGCCGCGGTGGCGGATGCGGGTGATGGTCACGGCTCCCCCTCGACGGGTGATCGGGCCGCGCAGGGCTTGCGCGGCCATGTGACGGACCTTACAGTGACCAGTGGTCATATGACCACTGGTCACAACGAAGGAGTGTCATGACAGAGCCGGCCGAGACCGTCGACGAGGTCGACGTGCTGATCGTGGGCGCCGGGCTGTCCGGCATCGGGGCCGCCCACCACGTCGCCACCGCCTTTCCCGGGCGCAGCTTCCGGATCCTGGAGGGCCGGCACGCGATCGGCGGCACCTGGGACCTGTTCCGCTATCCCGGCATCCGCTCCGACTCCGACATGCACACCCTCGGCTACCGGTTCCGGCCGTGGACCGCGGCGAAGTCCATCGCCGACGGCCCCGCCATCCGCGACTACGTGCGCGCAGCGGCGGCCGACGGTGGCATCGACCAGCACATCGCCTTCGGCCTCGAGGTGCGTGAGGCGCACTGGTACTCGGCCGAGGGACGCTGGACCGTGCTCGCCGTCGACGACGCGGGTGGTGAGCACCGGTACCGCTGCTCCTTCCTGTGGTCGTGCGCCGGGTACTACGACTACGCGGCAGGCTTCACGCCGCAGCTCGAGGGCCGCAAGGAGTTCGCGGGCCAGGTCGTGCACCCGCAGCACTGGCCCGAGGACCTCGACGTCGCCGGCCGCCGGATCGTCGTCATCGGCTCCGGCGCCACGGCGATCACCCTGGTGCCGGCGCTCGCCGACCTGGGGGCCGAGGTGACGATGCTGCAGCGCTCGCCGACCTACGTCATGAACCTGCCCTCCGTCGACCGGTTCGCGGTCGTGGCCCACCGCCTCCTCGGCGACCGCACCGGCTACGCGGTGACCCGGTGGAAGAACGTGCTGCGCCAGTGGGGGGTCTACCGCTTCAGTCAGGCACGTCCCGAGGCCATGCGGCGGGTCATCCGCTTCCTCCAGCGCCGCCAGCTGCCCGCAGGCTACGACATCGACACCCACTTCAACCCGTCCTACGGGCCGTGGGACCAGCGGCTGTGCGCGGTCCCCGACAACGACCTGTTCCGGGTGCTGTCAGCCGGCCGGGCCGAGATCGTCACCGACCACGTCGACCGCTTCGACGAGACCGGCCTGGTGCTCGCCTCCGGCCGCCACCTCGAGGCCGACATCGTCGTGACCGCCACGGGGCTGGAGATGCGCGCCTTCGGCGGGCTCGACTTCTTCGCCGACGGCGAGCGGATCGAGGTTCCGCAGTGCATCGCCTACAAGGGCATGATGCTCAGCGGCGTGCCGAACTTCGCGTTCACCGTCGGCTACACCAACTCGTCGTGGACGCTCAAGGCCGACCTGGTCGCCGAGTACGTCGTCCGGCTGCTGCGCCGCATGGACGAGACCGGCAACGACGTCGCCGTCCCGGTGAACGCCGACCCCGACCTGGAGACCCGGCCGCTGCTCGACTTCCAGGCCGGCTACGTCACCCGGGCGCTCGACCGGCTGCCGCGCGCGGGCGCCACCCCGCCGTGGCGGCTGGGCATGAACTACCTCTCGGACCTGCTCACCCTGCGCCACCGCCGTCTCGACGACGGAGTGATGACGCTGAGCCGTACCCCCGCCACCGATCCCCGCAACGTGCCCGAGACCCCCGCCGTTCCCGCCGTCACTGCCCGCTGAGCGGGCCACCACCACCCGAGGAGAACACCGTGAAGCTCACCTTCCGCCGGGCCGTCGCCACCCTGGGCGCCGCCGCCACGATCCTGGGCACCGCTGCCGCGATGCCCGCCTCCGCCGCAGGCGGGCCCGTGGGGCCGGCGCCGCGTCCGAGCGCCGGCGACTGCCTGTGGGTGCACACCTTCACCGCCGACGACACCGACGACAACTACGCCTTCCCCGACAGCGGCGCGCACTACTGGGCGGCCGCCTTCACCATCCCCGAGGGAGCCCGACTCGACCTCGCCGGAAGGTTCGCGCACGCCCGCTACCAGTCGCTCAACTCCTACGACATCGCCACGAACGCGCCGGTCGACGCGCTCAACGACGTCAGCACCCGCCCGGACCCCGGCGCCCGCAACCCCTACCTGCCCGGTGCGTCCCGGGTCGGCGAGACCGGTCGCGACTACACCGTGCACGTCTCGCCCGAGCAGGTGCCGGCCGGCGACCGCGCGGACAACACCCTGTACGCCGGGGTGCCGGGCCAGTCCTCGCAGCTGCTCCTCTACCGGGTCTACCTGCCCGACCGGGGCCGCGACCTCACCGGGGGCACGGGGATCCCGAAGCCCCGGCTGACCCTCGCCGACGGCACCGTCCTCACCGGCGCGCGGGCCTGCGCCGCGCTGCGGGCGAGCACGGACAAGCCGGCCGTCGCGATGTTCCCGATGGCGACCTATCTCGCGCTGCGCAACCAGCCCGGCAAGCCGGCGACCTTCCCGGCCCGCCAGGACCCGCAATGGCTCTCCTACTACAACCTGCAGTTCAACGTGCAGTGCATCTACTACGGCCTGTGCACCGGCACGCCGGCCCGGGTGAACCAGCAGTACGCCAACATCGACAACAAGTACGTCAGCGCCCAGGCGAGCACCGGGTTCGGCGAGGTGCTCACCCTGCGCGGCAAGCTGCCCGTCACGCCCCGCACGCTGCACCGCCAGCCGCGGATGGCCGCGGACGTCGACATGCGCTACTGGTCGCTGTGCACCAACGAGTCGATGGCCACCACCCGCGTCGAGGACTGCGTCTACGACGAGGACGTCGTCACCGACGCCGACGGCTGGTACACGATCGTGGTCACCCGGGCCGAGGACCGTCCGGCCAACGCCGTCGCCCGCTGCGGAGTGACCTGGCTCGAGGCGCCGGTCCGCGGCGACGGTGCCGGCAACCTCGGCGACGACCTGCTGCTGATGCGCAACATGCTGCCCTCGGCGGACTTCGCCCACGCGGTCCAGAACACGCGGGTCCCCGGTGACGAGAAGGCCGTGATGGGCGACTACCTGCCCACGTCGCTGCACCCGCCCCGGGGGGTGTTGGCGGCGCGCGGCTGCGGTTGAGCCGAGCGTGCGGGCCCGGACCGATCCGGGCCCGCACGCTCACTGCAGGGCGGCGGTGAGCCGGAGGACGTTGTCGAGGTAGCGCAGGTGCGCGGGGCGGCGAGTCCACTCCTCGAGCGTCAGCTCGGTGCTCCGGCACCGGTAGTGGTCCTGCACCTCGCTCAGTGCCGCGACCGCCGCGGGGCCCAGCAGCATCAGCGACACCTCGTAGTTGAGGGCGAACGAGCGCAGGTCCATGTTGCTGGAGCCGATCACGGCCACGTCGTCGTCGATCGTGAAGTGCTTGGCGTGCAGCACGAACGGCGCTGGGTAGCGGTGGATCCGCACGCCCGCCTCCAGCAGGGCCCGGTAGTAGGACGCCTGGGCGTGGCCGACCATGAACTGGTCCGACACCTCGCTGACGAACAGCTCGACCTCGACGCCTCGCAGCGCGGCGGTCGTCACGGCGTAGAGCAGCGACTCGTCGGGGACGAAGTACGGGCTGGTGAGCGAGATCCGGCGCTGGGCCGAGTAGATGAGGGTCGTGAACAGGCGCAGGTTGTTCTCCGCCTCGTAGCCGGGGCCGCTGGGGACGACCTGGCACGGGAGGCCACGGAGCCCTCCGGGGCGCGAGGCGCCGGAGGCGGGATGCGCCTCGACGTCCAACAGCTCGTCGGTCTCGGCGTACCAGTCGCCGGCGAAGACGGCGTCGAGGGCGGCCACCACCGGACCCTCGAGGCGCACCATCAGCTCGACCCACGCGCGGCCCAGCGCATGGTTCTTCGGTTTGTTGTAGCCGGGCTCGGTCAGGTTCTGCGAGCCGGTGAAGCCGACCCGGCCGTCGACGGTCAGCAGCTTGCGGTGGTTGCGCAGGTCGGGGCGGCGAAAGCGCCCGCGCAGGGGCTGGATCGGCAGCATCGCGCGCCACTGGATGCCGGTGCCGTCCAGCCGCTCGAGCATCGTCCGGTAGCCGGGGATGCCGCGTGAGCCGAGGTGGTCGAAGAGCAGGCGCACCGTGACGCCCCGCTCGGCGGCCCGTGCCATCGCCTGCAGGAGCGGGTCGGTGACGTCGTCCCACGCGGTGATGTAGAACTCGACGTTGACGACGTCGAGTGCCGCGTCGACGGCCTCGGCCATCGCGGCGATCGAGCCGGAGTAGTCGGGCAGCAGGACGGCGTCGTTCCCGGGCAGCAGCGGCAGCGTGCCGAGGCGGCGGTTGAGCAGCGCCACCGAGTCGACGTACGTCGGCCGGTCGGGGTCGTCGTCGAGCGTCGGCAGGTGCGCGGTGCGCTCGGCGATGCGGAGGTTGACCTCGCGCTGCCGGGCATGACGCCGGCGCCCGACGTGCGTGCTGCCGAAGAGCAGGAAGACGCCGAAGCCCGGGATGGGGAGCACCAGGATCAGCAGCAGCCACGCCATCCCCGTCGAGGGCTTGCGGTTGCCCGGGATGACCCCGAGCGCGAGCACGCGCAGCACCATGTCGGCGGCCAGCAGGCCGAGGCCGAGCCAGGTGAACGGCTCGGCCAGGAACTCGCGCAGGGTCATGCTTCCTCCTCGCCGTCCCACAGGAGCGGCGGACCGGTGATCAGTGGAGCAGAGCCTTCGCGACGACCATCAGCACGCCGAGCGTGCTGGCGAGCAGGCCCTCGCCGAGGGCGTAGACGAGGGAGGCGCCGACGCGGAGCGCCGCGAAGGTGCCGAGGCCGAAGAGCAGGCCGATCGTCACGAAGAGCGTGACGCTGGCCGTGGTCGCCGGCTCGCCGCCGAGGAGAGCGACGACGAGGAGGATCGCGAGGCCGGGCAGGGCGCCGACGAGGACGCCGAGCTCGTCGCGCAGCGCCGTGCGCACCCGCCGCAGCACCCGCACCCGAACTCCCCGCAGAGGGTGGGCGACGAGATGGACGTAGACGTGCGCCAGCCAGTAGGTCAGCACCACGAACGCCCAGATCGCACCGAGCCGGGCATTGCTGTGGACATGGAGCCCGACCGCGCCGATCGTCGCGGCCGAGACGATCACGCCGTAGACGACCTCGCCCGGCTCGGCGCGGGGTCGGGGCCCCCCCGGCCGGGCCCGCCGGCCCGGGGGGTGGGCAGGGTCCGGCGTGCCGACCGGGTCGCGGCTCACTGGACGCCGAGCGCCCGAGCCTTGAGGAGGTCGAACTCGTCCTGGCCGATCGTGCCTGCGTCGAGGAGGCTCTTCGCGGTCGCGATCTCCTCGGCGGGCGTACGGCCGGCGGCGTCACGGATGTAGGCGCGGGCGGCCTCCTCGTTGCGCTGGGCCTGTGCGATCGCGCGACCGGCCATCCCCTTGCCGCGCGCGACGAGGTAGACGATCGCGGTGATGGCGGGCAGGACCAGCAAGAAGACCACCCACACCGCCTTCATCCCGCCCGACAGCTCGTGGTCCCGGAACAGGTCGCCCAGGATGTTGAACAGCACCATCAGGTAGGACACGAAGAAGAATGACCAGACCAGCAGCCACAAGATGTCCCAGAAGCTCACGATGAACCCGTCCGTTCGTTGCTCCCAGCGCAGTGCGTGCGCCGGTCGTCGACATGCCCCACCGGGCGGTGGAGCCACTCGACGCTAGGCGAGTCGGGAGCCGGAGGGCCTGTCCCCGGGCCCCGCGGAGGCCAATGTCATCCGCTAGGGGTGAGAACCTCGCCCGACGCACTGCCCGGACGGGCCCGAGTGAGGATCCTTGGTCCGTGGTCCCCCCGCTGCGCACGCGCGCCCGCACCCTCCTCGCCCGCATCCGCGCCCGGGTCGACGCCATCCCGATCGTCGGCCGGATCGTCGAGGAGTGGCGCCGGGTGGAGGTGGTCGACCGGGCCATGGTGACCGCGGCGCAGGGGCTGCTGGCCCTGGTGCCGCTCGTCATCGTCCTGGTCGCTTACCTGCCGGCCGACCTGACCAAGGCCGGGTTGGAGCGGTTCGCCGACATCACCGGCCTCGCCGACGCGTCGCTCGACCGGGCGGTGTCCGCCGCGCCGCGCTCGCTCGCCGGGGCCGAGGACGTGCGCGACCGGATCGGGCTGGTCGGGGCGCTGGTGACGGTGCTGTCGGCGTCGAGCTTCGCGCGAGCGGTGATGAGGGCCTACGAGAAGGTGTGGGAGGTGCCGCACCTCACCGGGTTCCGTGGTCGGCGCCGCGCCCTGGGCTGGCTGCTCGGCTGGCTGTTCGCCCTCGAGGCGCTGAGCCTGGTGACCCGCGCGCTCGACCGGGCCGCGGTGCCGTTCGCGGTGGTCGTCGGCGTCCAGGTGGCGCTGGTCGCGGTGCTGTGGTGGTGGAGCCTGCACGTGCTGCTCCACGGGGCGCGCACGTGGCGGGCGCTCGCGGTACCGGCGGCGGCCAGCGCGGTGGCCGTCGTCGCGTTCACCCGCGCGTCCGCGGTGGTCATGCCGGAGTACTCCGTCGCCTCGGTGCGCCAGTTCGGGGGCCTCGGACTCGTGCTGGCGCTCGCCACCTGGCTCGTCGGGTTCAGCGCGGTCCTGGTGCTCAGCGCGATCCTCGGGCGCGCCGCGGGCGAGATGCTGGACGAACGGGCCGGCCGCTCACCCGTCGGGGATGAGCCCGCGGCCCGGGACGAGCCGGCAGCGCCCTCGAGCCTCTAGGTTCCGGCCATGACCAGCCCACCCGACCTGCCTCCACGCCGCCGGAACGGACGCTGGCGCGCCCTCGCCGCCAGCCTGCTCGTCGTCCTCGGCGTCGTGCTGGTGCCGGTGAGCCTCGTCGCCCGGTACGTCGACCAGGAGGTCGGCGACACCGACCGCTACGTCGAGACGGTCGGCCCGCTCGCCGACAACCCGGTGGTGCAGGCCGCGATCGCGCGCCGCGTCACCGACGAGCTGCTCGAGCTGCTGCGGCTCGATGAGCTGACCGACCAGGCCTCGACCGCGCTCACCGAGAGGGGCTTGCCGCCCCGGTTGGTGGACCTGCTGCGGACGGCTTCGGTCCCGCTGCGCGAGGCGATCACGTCGTACGTGCGCGAGACCGTGGGCAAGGTCGTGCGCTCCGAGCAGTTCGCCGACGCCTGGGTGGTGGCCAACCGCTCGGCCCACGAGCAGCTGGTCGCCCTGGTCACCGGCGAGGACTCCGAGGAGCTCCACGTCGAGGAGGGGACGGTGTCGGTCAACCTCGCCGCGGTCATCGCGACCGTCAAGGAGGTGCTGCTGGACCAGGGCTTCGAGCGCGCGGCCCGCATCCCCGAGGTCTCGGCGCAGTTCGTCGTGCTCCAGTCGGCCGACCTGGTGAAGGTGCAGCGGTTGGCGCGAGCGCTGGACCGTACGGCGACGCTGCTGCCGGTCCTCGCCCTGCTGTCGCTGGCGGCAGCCGTCGCGCTCGCCCGGCGCCGCCGTCGCGTGGTGCTCGTGGCGGCTCTCGCGGTGGCGTTCGCCATGGTCGCGATGGGGGTCGCTCTCGCGGCCGCGCGGGCGGCGTACCTCGACGCGATCCCGGTCCGCGAGGAGGGGCTCGGCGCGGCACGGGAGGTCTTCGACGCCGTGGTGCGCCTGTTGCGTACGCAGGTGCGCGGGGTGCTGGCTGCCAGCCTGGTCGTCGCAGCGCTCGCGTGGTGGAGCCGGCCGGGCGGCTGGCTGGCCCGCGCCGTCACCTGGTGGCGCGGGGGTGGCTCCTCGGGCCGCGTCGGTGCCTTCCTCGCGGCCCGGGCGGGCGCCGTGCGGCTCTCGCTGGTGGCTCTGGTGCCCGTGTGGTTCGTCGTCGCCGACGACCCGAGCCCCCGGCAGGCGCTGGGCGCGCTGGTGGCGGTCGGGGTGCTGGGTGCGGTCGTCGAGGTCCTCGTCCGCCGCGCCGGCCCCTCAGGAGCGGCTGCGGCGTAGCGCGATGGCCTCCAACGCCGCCGTCAGCGACTGCCCGAGGCGTGAGGAGGCCGCGAAGACGTTGTCGACGCCGATCTCCTGGAGCCCGCCGGTGGCGGCGAGCTGGCTCACCACGCGCTCGCCCACCCCCGCGAGTACCAGGGTCGCCCCCGCGGCCCGGCAGCGCGCCGCATAACCGGTGAGCAGGCCGATCGCGGTCGCGCCGAGGTCGTCGGAGCCGCGCAGACGCAGCACGACGAAGGCCCCGGGTGCGGAGGCCGGGACGGTGGGCAGCTGCTCCTCCAGGCGGGGAGCGGCCGCGAAGAAGAGGCTGCCGTAGGGCACCAGCACGACCGTCGCGCCGGGCTCGAGCACCGCCGGCGGCGCCACCTCTCGTGGCAGCAGCTGGTCCTCGTCGAACACCCAGCGCACCAGCGTGATCCGGTTCGACTGCTGGGTGACGTGGAGCAGGACGGCCAGCGCGACGCCGCTGAGGACGGCGTACTGCAGCGGGATCAGCAGGGTCAGCACGAACGTCATCGCCAGCACCGTCGCCTGCACCGCGCCCGTGCGCCAGACCAGTGCGACGTCCGCGGGCTTCAGGCTGCGGATCCCGACGATCACCAGGAGCGCTCCGAGCGCGGGCATCGCCGTACCGGCGATCAGGTCCGCGGCGAGCAGGATCGTGGCACCCATCACCACCGCCGCCACGAGGTTCGCCAGCGCGCTGCGGGCGCCGGCGTCGCGCACCAGGGAGGTGGCCGACATCGACCCACCGACCGGCATGCCCCGGGCCGCCGCCGCGAGCAGGTTCGCGATCCCCTGGCCACGGAAGTCGCTCGAGGCGTCGGGATAGACGCCATCGGGGTTCGGGGTCGATCCCGAGATGGCGGCCCCCTGCACGAGGCCGACCAGCGCGAGGGACAGCGCCGGGACGATGAGGACAGGAACCAGCTCGAGCGACGGCAGCCCGAGCGCGGGCAGCGCGTCGGGGACCACCGTGGAGTCCGAGATCCGCTCGACGTGGAGGGCCGGCACCGCGGCGGCCAGCGCCGACGCCACGCCCACGCCCACCAGCATCGCGAGCGCGCCGAGCCGGGTGCGCTCCAGGAGCAGCGTCAGCGCGACCGTGATCCCCGCGACGCTCAGCGCCGGGAGCGAGAGGTCGGCGACGTGCACGAGCGTGTCGACGGCGCGCAGCACCCGGTTGCTCGCCTCCGACGCGTAGCCGGTGACGCTCCCGAGCTGCCCCAGCACGATGTTGAGGGCGACCGCGTTGACGAACCCCACGAGCACCGCGGTCGGGATGAAGCGGACCAGCGAGCCCAACCGGGCCAGACCCAGCCCCAGCATCACCAGGCCAGTCAGCAGGGCGAGCGTGGCGAGCGCCTGCTCGCTGGTGCCGGGATCCTGGGTCTGCGGCACGTCCGAGACCAGGACCCCCATGGCGCCGGTCGTCTGCACGGTCATGAACAGCGAGCCGGTCGCCAGCGCCCCACCCAGGGTGCCGGCGAGATAGGCGTACAGGCCGTGCACCGGGTTCACCCCCGCCAGCAGGCCGGCCGCCAGCCCGTCGGGCACCGACTCGGTGCCGAGCACGACGCCGGCCTTGAGGTCGTGCGCCACGGTGCGCCGGTCGCCGAACCGACGCAGGTAGCGCCGTACCCGTTCGCGGGCGCCGCCGTCACTCACCGGCGCCGGCCCGCAGCTCGTACGACGCGAGCGCCGCGCGGTTGGTCGGGAACCGCTCGGCTGACTCGAGCACGCCCAGCCGCTCGAGCCGCCGCAGGAGCCGGTCGTCCTCGCGGGTGATCGCGATGGTCGCGCCCTCGGCCCGCAGGTCGCCCTCGAGCCGCTCGAGCGCCTCGGCTGCCGTCGTGTCGACGTCGGTCACCGAGCCCACGTCGAGGATGACCACGTGCACCGGGTCCGGGGCTTCCCGCACGAGCCGGACCACCTCCGCGCTGAGTGCGTCGGCGTTGGCGAAGAAGACCGGACCGGCCAACCGGAGCACCAGAGCGCCGGGCGCGGTCTGCGCGACGTGCTCGCCGAGGTCGAGCGCGGCCGACTCCGGCCGGCGCGGGTCGGCGAGCAGGTGGACGTGCGGTGCCGCCGCCCGTCGGGTCAGGTTGACGACCGCCAGGGCGAAGGCGACGACGAGGCCCCCGATGGGGCCGATGGCGAGCACCCCGACGAAGGTGACCAGGGCGACCACCAGCTCGTCGGGAGAGACCTGGAGGAGGTGACGCAGCTCGGCGAGTCCGAGCAGCCGGCTGACCGCGACCGCCACCGTCGCGCCGATGGCCGGCGCGGGGATGTCGGCGAGCAGGTCGGCGCCGAACAGCAGGAGCAGCACCGAGCCCACCGCCAGGACCACCGCCGGCAGCTGGGTGCGCGAGCCGGCCTCGTCCATCGCGGCGGTGCGCGAGGTGGAGGAGCCGACCGTGAACGACGAGGTGAGTCCGGCGGCCACGTTGGCGAGGCCGAAGGCGGCCAGGTCACGGTCCGGGTCGGTCGGGTAGCCGTTGCGGTCGGCATAGCTGCGCGCGACCATCAGCCCCTCCGCGACCGTCACCGCCGTGAGCGCCACCGCCGAGGGCACCAGGCCGAGCCACACCTCGAGGGACAGGTCCGGGAAGGCCAGCTCGGGCAGCCCCGACGGCATCGAGCCCAGCACCGCGACGCCGCGGTCGGTCAGGTCCAGCACGCTGGTGGCCGCGGTCGCCAGCACCATCACGACCAGCGCCCACGGCACGGAGGGCGCCCACCGGCGCCCGCCGAGGAGGAGAGCGAGCGCGATCGCGCTGACCGCGACCGTCCAGCCGTGGGCCTGCTCGAGCGAGGTGAGCAGGTGCGTGGCCTGATCGAGGAACTCCCCCTCGGGCAGGCCGATGCCCAGCATCTTCGCCACCTGGCTGAGGCTGACCTCCAGCGCGAGCCCGCCGATGAACCCGACCAGGATGGGCCGGGACAGGAAGTCGGCGAGGAAGCCCAGGCGCAGCCTGCTGCAGAGCAGGAAGACCACGCCGCCGATCAGCGCCTGGGCGGCGGCCATCGCCGAGTAGCTGCCGGCGTCGGCGAGACCGACCCCGGCCAGGCTCGAGGCGACCAGCGCGGCCGCTGCGGCATCCGGCGCGACCACGACCTGGCGTGACGAGGCGGTCAGGGCGAACACGAGTGCGGGGACGACGAGGGCGTACAGCCCTGCCGTCGCGGGCAGCCCGGCGATCTGGGCGTAGCCGATGTTCAGGGGCACGGAGATCGCGATCAGGGTCACCCCTGCGCTGAGCTCGCGCAGCAGGTTCGCGCGGGTGAGGCCCGGGAGGAGCCGCCGGTCGTGGGGCGGTCTCGTCGCGTCGGAGGACATGGTGCAGTCGCCAGCCTGTCGTCGAAGGTCTGCGGCGACTCTGGCAGCGGCGCGGGGAGCGGTTCAAAGGACGCGACCGCACCTCATCCTTCGCGGGTGATTCTCCGGCCCGCGAAGGCGCCTGGCTGGACACCGAAAGCCGGTCGGCAGACGCTCGACCACGTCAACCGCCCCGATTCGAAGGGACCTTCGAGGTGTCTCACTCCACCCGCATGTTCGCTCTGTCCGCCGTGGCTGTGGCCGCGCTCGGACTCACGCTCTCGGCGTGCTCCGACTCCGACGACGCGTCGAGCAACGAGGCCGACGCCTGCGCGGCGATCACCGACTTCCGCTCGGCGGTCAGCCAGATCAGCTCCTTGAGCGCCGAGTCGACGGTCGACGAGATCCGCAGCGTGCGCAGCGACGTGCAGAAGTCCTACCGCGGCCTGGTCACCTCCTTCGACGACGTGGCCGACGACCGCTACGCCGAGCTCGACGACGCCTTCGACGCCTTCGACGACAGCGTGGACGAGCTGCCGGACGGCGCGACCCTCGCCGAGGCGTTCGCCTCGCTGCAGGAGGAGGCCGCGGCGATCGAGTCCGCCCGCACGGCCGTCGCCGACGACCTGAGCTGCGACTGATGCCCTTCTTCGCTCGCCCCGCACGGGGCGGCCTGCTTGCGACGGCGGCCCGCACGGCCGTCGTCGCGGGCACGGCCCAGGTGGTCACCGGCCGCATCGCGGCCCGGCAGCGCGCCCGCGCCGCCCAGGCGGCAGCGGCGGCCCCGACCGCCGCGCCCGTGGCGCCTGCGGCCCTCGGGGCGCCGGCGCCCGCCGGCGACCCGACGACCGAGGCGCTGCGCCAGCTCGCGCAGCTGCACGAGCAGGGCGTGCTGTCGTACGCCGAGTTCACCGCCGCGAAGCAGCGGCTGCTCGGCCTGCCCGAGACCCCTGCGTCCTGAACGCCCCGAGGAACGGATCCCCCATGAGCATCATCGTCAATGCCGAGAACTTCGCCCGTGCCGAGTCGGACCTCATGTTCTCCCGGGTGCACGCCGACGCCGGGTCGGTGAACCGGTGGAACCACTTCCGCGTGCCGGCCCCCCTGGACCACCAGAACATCGTGCGGCTCAACCGCGACACGCTCTACAGCGCGTGCATCGCCGACCTCGCCGAGCCGGTGGTGTTGACGGTGCCCGAGTCGGGGGAGCGCTACCTGTCGGTGATGGTGGTCAACCAGGGCCACTACATCCCGCGGATCTTCCATGCGGCGGGCGAGTACCGGCTGACCGAGGAGGACTTCGGGAGCCGGTACGTCATGCTCGGGGCGCGGATCCTCGTCGACCCCAGCGACCCCGAGGACGTCGCCGAGGTCAACGCCC
Source organism: Nocardioides daeguensis (assembly GCF_019192965.1). Lineage (GTDB taxonomy): Bacteria > Actinomycetota > Actinomycetes > Propionibacteriales > Nocardioidaceae > Nocardioides > Nocardioides daeguensis. Next base: position 11,042 of record NZ_JAHTKU010000029.1, on the reverse strand, counting down.
TCCAAGACGGCCTGGGCATCGCCTCGACGTCCGACACGCCGTTCGAGCTTCCCGACTACGACCAGGCGTCGCAGAAGGCGACCCGCGACGCGCTGCTGCGCCTGGCCGACGGGCTTGCGGACTTCCGGCACGGCTTCGGCCGCGCCGACGAGGTCGACCCGGTCCGTCACCTGCTGTGCACCGCCGCCGGGTGGGGCGGGCTGCCCGACTACGAGGCGACCTACCTCAACGTGGTTCCGGGACTCCCCGTCGGCGAGTACCAGCTGCGCGTCGTCGACCCCCCGGTGGACGCCTTCTGGTCGATCTCGCTCTACAACGCCGAGGGCTACTTCGAGCCCAACGCGCTCGGCGTCAACAACCTCAACAGCATCACCTCGGTCAAGGACGCCGACGGAGGTACGACGGTCCGCTTCGGCGTCAGCCCGAACGGCGAGCCCAACTACCTGCCGATCATGGAGGGCTGGAACTTCATGGTGCGGCTCTACCGGCCGCGCGCCGAGATCCTCGACGGGACCTGGCAGCTGCCGGAGGTCACCCGCGTGGGGAGCGAGGCGTGAACACCGCTCCCGACGACGCGACCGCCCTGGCCACCCGGGGATTCGTCTACGGCTTCCCGCTCGTGTTCAACCTCGAGCAGGTCGCGCGCTACGTCACGACCGGTGTCGGCGCCAACCCGGCGGCGCCGTTCAACAGCTTCAGCCACGCGCGCAGCCTGGCCGGTCCCGCCGACCGGTTCGTCACGATCAACAACGACACGGTCTACTCGATGGCGCAGCTGGACCTCAGCGCCGGACCGTTGCTGTTGGAGGTGCCCGCCGTCGGGGAGCGCTACTACGTGCTGCAGTTCGTCGACGCCTGGACCAACAACTTCGCCTACATCGGCACCCGGGCCACGGGCTCGGACGCCGGCCGCTTCCTGCTGGTGCCGCCGGGATGGTCGGGGGAGCCGCCGGCCGGGACCACGGTGGTCCGGGTCCCGACGGTGATCGCCTCGATCGTGGGGCGGTGGGCCGTCACCGGAGACACCGACCTCCCGGCTGTGCACGCGCTCCAGGACGCGACGACGCTGACCCCGATGGGGAGCGGCACGCCGCAGGGGCTGCCGTCGGGTGCGACCGACGGCCTCTCGCCCGCGCTGGCGTTCTGGGAGGCCTATCGCGTGGCATCGCAGGCCTTCCCGCCCCCGGCCCGCGACGTGCCGCTGCAGGAGTCCCTGGCCGGTCTCGGCCTCACCGGCGACGTTCCGGTGGGCGACCTCGACCCGGAGCAGCGCGACGCCCTCACGGCGGGACACGACGCCGGCCGGGCCCTGCTCGACCAGGCCACTCGCGGAGGACACACCGAGGTCCGGGACGGTTGGCACCTGGCCTACCACGTCTTCGACTACAACCTCGACCACTTCGAGGTCGGCGCGCTCGACGACCCCGAGTGGCAGATCGCCGACCCGCAGGAGCGGCTGGTGATCCGTGCCGCCGCAGCCCTGGGGGGGTTGTGGGGGAACCACGGCTACGAGGCGGCGTACTCGCCGGTCTACGTCGACGCCGACGGCGAGCAGCTGACGGGGGAGCGCAGCTACAGCCTGCGGCTCGAGACGCCTCCTCCCAACGATGCCTTCTGGTCGCTGACCATGTACGACGTGCCCGACTACTTCCTCGTCGACAACCCCGCCGGGCGCTACTCGATCGGCGATCGGACGCCCGGCCTGGTCCACGGCGACGACGGCAGCCTCACCCTCCACGTGAGTGCCGAGGAGCCGACGGATCCGGTACGCCGCGCCAACTGGCTGCCGGCCCCGGCGGGTCCCTTCCGGCCGATCCTGCGGGTCTATGCCCCGCGCCGGGAGTTCCTCGACGGCTCCTACCGGATGCCGCCCTTCCGGGTGGTCGACGCGTCGTGAACGAGGTTCTCGGCGAGGCGCTGCCGCTCGCGGTGGGCGTCGCGATCAGCCCGGTTCCGATCATCGCGGCGATCCTGATGCTGCTCTCGCCGGCCGCCACCCGGGTCGCGCCGGCGTTCCTGGTCGGCTGGCTGCTGGGCATCGGTGGCGCCGTCACGGTCTTCAGCCTCCTCGGCCAGCTGTTGCCGACCGGCTCGGAGGAGGGTGCTCGCCCCGCTGTGGCGATCACGCAGATGGTGCTCGGCTCGCTGCTGCTGATGCTGGCCGTGCGCCAGTGGTACGACCGGCCGGCGCCGGGTGCCGATCCCGTCCTGCCTGCGTGGATGAAGGGGGTCAGCGCGATGACGCCGCTCAAGGCGGTGGTCCTGGGGGCCGCGCTCGCCGCGGCCAATCCCAAGAACGCGCTCCTCGCGCTCAGCGCGGGGGTGACGGTGGCCCGTGGCGAGCTCGCGGTCGGCAGTGCCGCGATCGTGCTCGTCGTCTGGGTGCTGCTGGCGGGCGCCACGGTCGCGGTCCCGGTCGTCACCGCCCTGCTCGTGCCCGACCGGGTCGCCGCACCGCTGGACCGGATGCGTGTCTGGCTGGTCGCCAACAACGCCACGGTGATGTGCGTTCTGCTGGTCGTCCTCGGGGTGAGTCTGGTCGGCAAGTCCATCGGTGCCCTCTGACCCTGCTCAGACAGCAGGAGCGCCGATCCGCCGGCCTCGACCGCGCCCCCCGTCCTACGTCGACGCGGTCGTCAGGTGCCTGCCCACGACGACGAGGGATGCCGCGACCGGAAGTGCGGCCACCGCCCCGAGCACCCCGGCCAGGCTGCCCCCGACCAGGATCGCCAGGAACGTGGTCAGCGGGCTGAGCTGGATCACGCTCGAGAAGACCCGGGGGGCGACCAGGTAGTTCTCCACCAGCTGGTAGATCGCGAAGAACACCGCGACGGCGACCGCCGTTCCCACGCCGTCGGTGAGGCTGGCCGCGATCGCCACCACGGCGCCCAGCAGGGCCCCGATCTGGGGGATCGCATCCAGGAGCAGCACCAGGATCGCCAGGATCGCGGCGTACGGCACGCCGAGGACGAGGAACGCGACGAAGGAGACGCTCCCGGCCGTGAGGCACACCAGGGCCTGCCCACTCACGTAGGCGCCGACCTTGGCGAGCACGTCGTCGAGCACCGCCGACCGCTCCTCGCCGAGCAGCTCGTGCGCACGCGAGCGCAGTCGTGGCAGCGCGAGGCTGACGTAGACCGCGACGGCGGCGACCGTGCCGGCGCTCATGAGGAAGCCGAGGACGCCCCCGGCCGCGTCGAACAGCGAGCCGAACAGCCCGTCGAGGTGGGCGAGCGCGCTGACCGCGAGGTCCTTGGCCTCCGCCTGCACCTGCGGGTCCTGCAGCCGGTCGGCCGCCCGCGAGTCGCCCAGGACCGCGCCGAGGTCGGCCACGATCTCGGGGGTCGCGTCGATCAGCCGGCCGAGCTGGTGCGCGACCGGCACGGCCACCAGGAGCGCCACCCCGGTCAGGGCGGCGGCGAGGGCGGCGGCGATGCCGACGATCACCCAGCCACGTCGCCATCCCCGGCGCTCGAAGCGGGTCACCAGCGGCTCGATGCCGACCGCGACGAAGGTGCCGATGAAGATGAGCACGAGCACCGACGCGATGCTCGCCACGGCCTGGAGCAGCGCCACCGTGAGCACGACGAGGGCCGTCGAGCGCACGATCCACCAGCCCGACGGCCAGTACGGCGCGGGCCGCAGGCCGCTGCTCATGCGGGCTCCTCCTGATGGGTGCCGCGCGCGGACTCCACGCCGGCCTTCACCAGCAGCAGCGGCAGGACCAGCGTGGCCAGGGCGGTCGAGAGCCAGACGACGACCGTCGCCGCGAGCCAGGAGCCGATGCCGCCGGTGATGCTCAGCGCGTCGCCGAGCGCGGCGGCCACCAGGAGCGCGAGGAACGCCGCGACGAGACCGGTGCCGCCCAGCAGTGCCGTCGCGTTCTTGAGCGCGACGCGGGTGATGAACGGGGTCAGCACCGTCTGCAGAACGGCGTAGACCACCACCACGGCGACGAAGCCGGTCGGCTCGACGTGCACGTCGTCGAGGACGAGCGCCGCCGTGGCGATGCCGACGGCCGCGGAGCCGAAGTAGATGAGTGCTCTGACCAGCAGCCTGATCACGGTTCCTCCTGGAGGGATGGGGACGACGGGGTCGACGGGGGCGAGGGGGCCGGTCGCGGGCGAAGGGGACAGGGCCACGGGTCGAGGAGGCCGAAGAAGAGGTCGAGGACCTGGAGGTCGCCGTCGACCCGTGCGGAGCCCTCGCGCAGCGCCGTACGCCACCCGAGGTGGTCGCAGACGATGGCCGCCAAGGTGGCGCGCGAGCTCGCGATCGTCGCCTCGACGGGGGCGGTGGCGTCCTGGGTCGCGAACAGGGCGCCGTTGTGGACCTCGAGCAGGTAGTCCCGCCCCGCGTCGGTCACCGACCAGCGCACCTGGAGAGGATGCTGGGCCGCCCGAGGCCCCTCCAACCGGACTCCCAGATGGTCGATCAGGCGGTCGCTTGCCCGGTCCACCACGCAGTAGGCGTGCGGCTGCCGGGGTTCGCCGCGGCTCAGTGCCAGGTGCTGCGCGCGTTCGGCGAAGACGTGGTGCTGCCCGATGTTCTCCGCCTGGTAGGAGAGCTGCTCGTAGGCCTGCGCGGTGATCCTGCGCAGCTCGGGGGCGTCCGGCTCGGCGACGAGGACCATCTCGCCGGCCTGGGCCACCCAGCGGTAGTCGCCTTCGGCGTAGGCGGTGCGCAGACGACCCACCGCACCCGGCAGCCCTCCTGCCCAGCTCAGGAAGCGCACGGCCGCCGACCGCGACACGGGCGGCTGCCAGGGGGAGGGGTCCGGCGTGCTCGTGCCCGCCTCTCCGGGGTGCAGGAGGCGGGCATGGGCCTCCAGCGTGCTGTCGTACCCGCGGGCGTGCCACTTGACGGCGAGCGCCGGCGGCAGCTGCAGCAGGGAGACGACCTCGGCGCAGGCGTGGCCGCGATACCCCAGCCGCAGCACCTCGTCGTGCACATAGCGCAGCAGGTCGCGCTGGTCGGTGAGGAGCTGTCGCACGCGGCCGTTCCCCCAGGTCGGCCAGTCCCGGGCCCCCGCGACGACCTCGAGCTCCTCACGGTGGGCGCAGAGCACGTCGTGGAGTGCCTGCGACCACGCGACCGGATCGCGCACCCGTCCCGTCGAGGTCAGGGGAGGCAGGGAGTGCTGCACCGACGCGGCGGCGTACAGGAAGCCGGAGGAGGGGAACCAGCGCAGCACCTCGGACACCGCGTCGTCGGGCACCCGCACCGAGTCCACGACCAGACCGTCGATCTCGGCCGTCCCGGTGCCCGCGCCGGCCCACAGCCGCGCGACCACGGGGCGGGCGCCCGCGTGCTCGTCGACCAGCGCCACCGCGGCCCGCGTCACCGCGAGACTGTGCGGCGCGTCCACGATGACGCGACCACGACGGCTGTCGACCAGGGTCACGTTGCGGTCCTCGAGGCCGCGCACCTGGTGCACGCCCGGGACGACCTCGAACACGCCGGTGATCCGGCGCAGCTCGCCGATCCGCAGCAGGCTGGGGTGCGTCGCGGTCCCCGGTGCGGGCGCAGTCGTCAGCGTGCTGCGCGACCGCTCGGCACCGGCGGGCAGCGGCGCCAGCCGCCCGCGCAGCGCATCGGCCTGGTCCTGCAGGTCGCAGAACGGCAGCTCCGTACGGGCGCGTTCGAAGACCAGCCGCGTGTGGAGCGAGGCCGGGCCGGGCCGGTACTCACTCATGCCGGGAGCGTGGCAGCCTCGTCGCCGTGCCGACACCTCGTGGTCGCCAACTCACCCTTTGCGGATGACTATGCTCCGCTCATGGTTGTCGCGCCTCCGGGGCCGTGGACGAGCTTGCCGTGGTTCATGGCGACGTTGCCAGCACTGCGCTCAGACACGGTGGCCCGACCTCGGGTCCAGGAGTGTGTCGACGCCTGCGTGCAGCGGACACCGCTCACGATCGTCACGGCGCCGTCCGGCTTCGGCAAGACGACCGCCGTCGCCGAGTGGGCGCGGACGCGCGACGACCTGGTGTGGGTGTCGGCGAGCGCGGTGGCCGACAGCTTCACCATCGTGCGTGGGTGCCTCCTGGCGGCGCTGCCCGAGCCGGTGCAGGCACGACTCGCCGCCCGCGACCCGGAGGAGCCGCCCCCGGACTCGATCGACCTGCTGGCCTGGCTGTCCGAGCCGCGGGTCCTGGTGATCGACGACGCCCACGTGCTCGACGCCGAGGCGGTGCGGCACACCCTCGCCTCCGAGGCGCTCCTGGCCTCGGGCCTGGTCACCGTCGTCCTGATCGGCCAGCCGGGCCTCGAGCAGTCCTTCGCGCGGGAGGTGGCCGCGGGGCGCGCGTGCGTCGTGCGCGCCGCCGACCTCGCCTTCGACGTCGCCGACATCGCCGAGCTCCTCTCGCTCAGCGGCACGCCGAACGAGATCGACCCCGTGGCGGTGCGCGAGGAGACCGGCGGCTGGCCCGTCGCCGTACGGCTCCGTGTGCTCGGCGGTGAGTCGACGCCCGACCTTACGGTCGCCGACACGTCGTACGACCAGCTGATCGGGGACTACATCGAGTACGTCGTCTTGGAGCGGCTGCCGGAGGACCAGCGCACCTTCGTGCTGGAGGCGTCGACCTGTGCCCGGGTCACCGAGCCACTGGTCCGGCGGCTCACGGGGCGCGACGACAGTGCAGCACTCCTCGCGCAGTGCTACCGGGCGGGGATCTTCCTCGACCGGTTCGCCGGGGCCGGCGAGGAGGAGATCTACCGCTGGCACGACACCTTCGTGGCACACGCCCACGCCATCCGGCAGCGCCGCGATCCCCAGCGGGCTCGCGAGCTGCACCTGGTCGCGGCGCACGCGCTGGTGAAGCAGTACCCGGCGGCGGCCGTCGAGCAGGCGCTGCTGGCGCAGGCCCCGTCGCTGGCCGCCGACATCATCCGCGGGAGCTGGCTCGGCCTGCTCCTGGCCTCGCAGACCACGACGCTGCAGCGGCTGTGTCTCTCGCTTCCCGAGGAGCTGCACGAGGATCCCGACATCCTCCTCATCCGTGCCTGCTGCTGCGACATCGCGGGGGAGCAGGACGCGGCCGAGGCACTGCGGCGGCGCGCGGCCGCGTCGGCGACGGCCGACTCGGCCGCCTCGGAGTTCGTCCGCTGCTTCTCCGAGCTCTACCTCCTCAGCGATCCGTTCGAGAAGGCCGGAGCGGCGGACCGGGCCTACGAGGTGCTGGCCGCGCACGGCTCGTCCACCGACGCCTATGCCCTGTTCCTGCTCGGCTGGGTCGAGCTGCGCCTGCGCCGCGATCCCGAGCGGGCCATCGAGGTGCTCTCCGCGGCGACGCGGGTCGCCGCAGCCGAGGGGAATGACGACCTCGTGGCCCGCGCGCACGCCAACCTCGCGTTCGCGCTGACCTACGGCGGACACTTCGGCGCTGCCGTCGGCGCGCTCGACGCGATCGACGACGCCCGCATCGTGCGCAGCGACTGGGAGACCTTCGACGGCGGACTCGCCATCTGCTCCCGCGGCTTCGTGCACTTCTGGCGCGGTGAGCTGCACCAGGCCCTCGCCTACTTCGGGCAGATGGTGCGCGAGGGCGGCAACGACGGCTCGTTCCTGGGCCTGGGGCGCGTCTACTACGCGATGACGGTGGCGGCACTCGGGCGCGAGGTGTCCTACGACGAGGCGGAGTACAACCTCAGCCTGGTGAGCAACCATGACCGCCACGGCGTGCCGTGGGAGTCCTACAAGCGGGTCGCCGCGGCCCGGCTGCTCGAGGCGCGGGGGAAGGCGGAGGCCGCCTTGGAGGTGGCCGAGTCCCTCCTCAACCGGGAGCGGATGCCGCTGACCCACGTGTTGATCGCCGAGACCTACCGCCGGCTCGGCGAGCCCTCACTCGCCCACATCGCGCTGCAGCGGATCGACCGACGGTCGCGACCGCCGTACGCCCACGTCTATGCGCTGGCCACCGCGGCGGCGCTCAACGCCGAGCGGGGCCAGCAGATCGAGGCCCACCGGTTCCTGGAGCGCGCCCTGCTGGTCGCGCAGCCCGAGGCGTCGTGGTTCCCGTTCCTGTCGCGCGACGCGGTCCTCACCGACCTGATCGCCTCACATCCGCGGTCCGGCCACTCCGAGCTGCTCCTGGCCGAGGTGGCGCGGCTGCGCAGCGCGATGGCCGATGCGCCGGGTGAGTCGCTGACGGCACGGGAGCAGGAGATCCTGCACTACCTGCGGACGTCGATGACGACCCAGGAGATCGCCGACGAGCTGCACCTCTCGCTCAACACGATCAAGACGCACCTGCGCGCGATCTACCGCAAGCTCGGCGTCGCGAACCGCCGGGGCGCGGTGCGCCTCATGGGCTGACGGGCGCGACCGGCGGCGCCGCGTCGGCGATCTGGGAGCGGATGGCGAGCCCGACCACCAAGAAGACGACCCCCCAGGCGAACGCGGCGACCCCGAGGACGAACGCCACGCCCACGGCGGACGCTCCGGGGTTGGCGGCGAACAGCACGCCGAGCAGGACGTCGACCGCGGCGGAGACGAGCAGCAGACCGCGTCCGCCGCGGGCGGCCGGCGTGAACGCGGTGACGGTCGAGACCAGGCCGCGGGCGACCAGCCAGACACCGAGGACCCAGGTCAGGGTCACGGCGGTGATGCCGGGACGGAAGAGCGCGAGGGCTGCGGCGACGACGCCGAGCGCGCCGAGGAGGAGCAGCAGGACCCGGGCCGCGAGCGTCACGTCACGGCCGAAGGCGTGGATGATCGAGCCCGCCCCGTCGACGAGAACCCATGCCCCCCACACGACGACCAGCACGACCGCGGTGTCGATGGGCCAGGCCATCGCCACGATCCCGAACAGGATCCCGACGAGCCCTCGGACGAGGAGCACGGGCCACGACAGCTCGAGCCATCCCTTGAACATCTTCGCCACCTCCGTTGGACCGCCCGTCTCGCCGACCGAGCCGAGGACGTCGGCTCGACGCTAGGAGCCGGAGGCCCTCGTCGTCGCCGGCGGCGCCGCCATCTCATCCCTGCAGGGTGAGTTCGGCGCCGACCGGCCTCCAGCGCTCCTGTCGGGGGCCGCTCGCCGCTAGCGTTCCGAGCATGCTCATCATCGCCCTGCTGCTCTTCGGCATCGTCGCCGGCGGCGTCGCCCAGCTGATCCTCGGCCACTCGATGGACGAGATCGACTGGACGACCGCCGTCGTGACCGGCCTCCTGGGATCCTTCGTCGGCGGGCTGCTGGTGAGCCTGCTCGCGGGCGATGGCCTCGACCTGCGCCCGAGCGGGTTGATCGGCTCGATCGTCGGAGCGCTCCTCCTGTCGTGGCTCGGAGGCATGTGGGCGCGTCGCGCCCGCGGATGACCCTGCGTCCGTCGCGAGGAGCCTGCCCGCGGTAGGACCCCAACCTGCGCGCTGCCCGGAGCGGAACCCGTGGCACAGGCGGTGTTATCGCCGCGCCTTCGTCGACGTCTAGTAGGTGTACGGCGACGCCGGCGAGCAGAGGACGGGGTGAGCGATGACGCTGCACGAAGAGCCGGACATCCACGCCGCGTGGCCGCTGCGTCGACACATGGCCGAGCAGGGCCTCCGGCACCCGAGCTATCTGGTCCCGTTGCTGGCGCACCGCGGGGTCTCCGTCTCCGTGGAGCGACTCGACGACGTGCTCGACGAGGTGGTGGACGACCTGGAGTCGCCGCTGCGCGAGGTGCTCCTGGAGCTGTTCGGGGTCGGGGCACGACCTGAGCCGGACGCAGCCGGGGAACCCGCTCCCCACCCGGAACGCCACTCCACGTAACAACGTAAGAACCGGCCTGCCTGCTCCGTCTGTCTGTCGAGCCGGTGAGGGCCCCACATCCTCACCGGCCCCGCGTCGCTGCTGCTTCGCAGCGCGCGCTCTGTGCTGGTGCCCGAGCTGGACACCGGCATGGTGGCGGCCCGGTCCGAGTCCCGCGGGCCGCCACCAACTCCCTCGGCCCTGGATCGCCTGGCCCGGTGGGCAGCCGCTCGGGATCGGAGCGTAACGATGCGCCCGCGCGAGACGTCTAACCAGAGCAGGACGGCCCGGTCGACGGCTGGACGTCCTCTTCCCGCTGCCCCGGATCGTGCCGGGGCGGCGCGGGTGGCGGCTCCATCCCCATCCGTGGGGCCGCCACCCACCTGAGGATCCGTGGCCAGCTGGGGGGTGGCCGCGGTCACCGGGGAGTGGCGGTGCCGATCTCGTCGAGGCCGGCACCGCCACCCGTCGGCTGCGTCGACGGCGACCGGCCCTGGCCAGTGGCGTAAGCCTCTGGCCCCGTCTCCCGTCACTTCCACGTGGGGCCATCGCGGCACCCCGCAGCGGGACCGGCGCGGAAGGGGGCGCGATGAGGATCGCAGTGCCAGCAACGGATGGGCTCGCACGCCGGCTCGCCACCGCGTTGCAGGACCTGGCGTACGACGTCGTTCCCGGCGCAGGAGGCGCTGACCTGGTGGTCGTCCTCAGCAGCAGGCATGCGGACGACCTGGTCACCCTGGCCGGCACGGAGAGCCTCGCGGGCACGATCGTGCTCGACCTCACCCAGCCGCGCGACCTCCCGGAGCTCAGCGTCACGTCGCTCGAGGAGGTCTCCCAGGAGTCGCTCGGTGAACGCCTCCAGCGGGCCCTTCCCTCCGCGCGGGTCGTCAAGGCGATCAACGCACTCGACACCGATCCCCTGCCGCGACCGACCACGCTGCTCGAGCCGGGGACCGTGCTCCTGTCAGGCGACGACGGCGCGGCCAAGGACGTGGTGCAGACCGTCCTGACCCGGCTCGGCCACCGACACGTCGTCGACCTGGGCGACATCGCGACGGCTCGAGGGACCGAACGACTCGTGTCCCGATGGTGGCAGCTGATGTCCGTGTACGGCGCACGTCACCGGATCGGCGACTCCGATGACGACCGGCCCCGTCCCTGTTCCCGTCCCGACCGGCTGCCTCCTAGACGGTATGACGTGACCGGCTCGTCCTGAGGCGGTTGCGGGCCGGGGCCTCGCTCACGAGATTCGTGGGTTACCGAGCAGGGGCTGCCTGCTCGGCCTATCCGACATTCGTGGGAGGCCCCGGT
>NZ_JAHTKU010000028.1 GCF_019192965.1 Nocardioides daeguensis | reverse complement strand
ACTGGGGCAAGGCCATCGGTGGGTACCTCTTTCAGTGCGTGGATTTCGCCGTTCACACCGAAGATCCCGCCGATGGCCGTCTACGTGCTGACGCCCCGCCGTTGGTCCCTCAAACCCCACCACTCCCAGGGACTCCTACAAGCGATGTCCAGATCGGTCCACGCCTGGACGCTTCTGACCTGCAGTTTCACCGTGAAACCGCCATCAAAGGGGCGTCCGAGGCAGCTTGCAAGCAGGGGGTTCGAATCCCCTAGGCTCCACCGATCCGAGACAGCTGCGTCTCAGCCGGCCTCGAGGAACGCCTGGAACCGTTGCTCCAGCAACGCCCGGTCGGGTCGTTCCGCACGACGCTCCGGCAGCACCATCAAGCGCTGGGCGTGAAACTCCTGGATGCCGTGGCGCAACATCGGTCCGTCCACCTCGCGCAGCACGTCTGCGTTGATGCGGACCTCGTAGTCGGGCGTGATGCCAAGGATGCGCCGGTCGTAGGCGGCGTGATGCATCTTGCACAACGTGAGGCCATTGGTGACGACGGGGCGGCCGCCCGCTCCGTCCTCCTGGATGTGCGCAGCGTCGAGGAGATCACCGTGCCGGAAGGAGCACACGGCGCACGACGTGCGGTACGCGCGCAGGACCGCGGCGCGGAACGGCCGCTGGTGGAGGCGACGCTTGGTGAGCTGCTGGCGGTACGACGGATCGAGCTCAAGATCGATGGACGGCCACGTGATGTCGGGCTGGGGAACCGCGTCGATATCGACGACGAACTGCAGATCGCTCCGCTCCTCGTCGACGAGGTAGATGGGATACAGAGCGCTGTACCCGCCGCCTTGAACTCCCAGCCACCAGATCAACGGCAGCCGCTCGATCATGGCCTCCCGCAGCGCACGGTTCTCGAAGTGGCCGAGGTCGTGGCCGCGCATCTTGTAGCGATAGAAGCCGTCGGCGCCGACCGCGTCGTCGTAGGGACGATCGAGTCCTTCTCGCCGATAGACAGTACGGAAGGACAGGGCGGCCTGCAGATGCGCGGGCTTCCAGATCCCCTGCTGCGTGGGCATCAGGCGGATCGTCTCGCCCGCCAACTGCAGTCCGCTGGTGTCCTCCTGGCTGAACGTCTCCTTGCCACCGGCTCGCTGGGTGTCCAGCCAGGCGAAGGCCGCGTGGCGGACTGCCAACTCGCGAAGCCGTTCAGCAGGGGTCACGAACGGATCATCGCAGGATCGGTCCGCGACGCGGACGTGCTTGGTGGAGTTTCTCCAAACCCAGGCCACATGCGCGGTTCGGCCCGTACCGTGGCGTGACCTTGTAGTCGGGCTGAGGAGGTCGCCGTGCGTGCCAGGATTGCCGCCGCCATCGTTTCTATCGGGCTCGTGGCGGGTGCTGGCGCTCCTGCCGGTGCGTTGTCTTCGGACGGCCAGGATGAGTCGCTCCGGGTAGTCCGCCCGGTCACTCTGACGGCCACCGCCGCCGAGGTGACTGAAGGTGATGTCGTCGCCCTGCGAGCGACCGTCAAGAAGCCGAAGCGGGCGAAGCGGATCTTCCTGCAGCGCTGGGACGTCCCGCTCTACTTCGGGAACCCGTCGTGGGAGAACGTGCGGAGCGTCAAGGTCCGCAAGCGCACCACGACGTTGCCCGAGGTCGCGACCAGCCTCAACACCGTCCGCTACCGGATCGTGGTCACCCGGAAGCACGGCAAGCCGCTGAAGTCCGCTCCCGTGAACATCACCGTGTGGCGCTGGATTCCGCTACAGAGGTTCGCGACGTACTCGTCGACGACCGGTGCCGTCTTCGGTCAAACCAATATCAACGGTGCGCGCTACAAGACCTGGGGCGCCGCGACGTGGTCGAACGCTGGCTCCTGGGAGTCCCGCTTCACGCCGGGACGCAACTGCAAGGCCTTCGCGGGCGTCCTGGGCGTCGACGATCAGTCCGAGGACGGTTCGAGTGGGACGGTCGCGCTCACCGCGGACGACGTGAGCATCTACCAGTCGCCCGCGCTGATGCCGGGGATGAGCATGAGGATCCAGATGCCGCTGGCGCTGCCGTACCGGTTCGGTCTCCGAGCGACCGACACCTCACCTGATGGCGTCGACGCCTTTCCGGTGATCGGCGACCCAGCGCTGCTCTGCACGGGGATCGCCTGACGGCTGAGCACGTACGCCGGGCGCGGGTGAGTCCTCCAGGCTCCACTGCTGCCTGATCAGGCGGGCTTCCTGCACACGAACGTCACCGTGCGGATCCGGCGCTCGGCGAGGTTCGCGACCTGGTTGGCCGCCATCACCGGGAACGCCTCACCCAGGAAGGCGGCGAAGGACACCGGCGGCGGGCCGTCGGCCTCGATCCGCTCGCGCACCTGACGGAACCAGGCGAGGCTCGCGTCCGACGAGTCGTCCTCCGCGAGGACGTCGAAGCCGGCGTCAGCGAGCAGGACCCGCATCTCCTCGGTGGTGGCGAGGAAGCTCGTGCTCGGGTCGTTCGCCCAGGGGACGGGGTAGTGGACGTCGCCGCCCTCGCCCTGCAGCACGTCGTACGCGACGAACCGGCCGCCGGGGCGCAGCGTGCGGAAGGCCTCGGCGTACAGGGCGGGCTTGTCGGCGATGTTCATCGCGACGTGCACGGTCATGGCGGCGTCGAAGGAGCCGTCGGGCAGGCCGGTGCTCGTCGCGTCGCCGGTGTGGAAGACGGTGCGGTCGGTCAGTCTCGTCCACGAGGACAAGGCAGCGGCGGCCTCGCAGAACTCCGGGGTCAGGTCGACGCCGGTGACGGTGCAGCCGGTCGTCTCGGCCAGGGTGCGCGCAGGTCCGCCCAGGCCGCTGCCGAGGTCGAGGACCCGGGAGCCCGGCCCGACGTCGAGCGCTGCCGCGATCTCCACGGTGGCCGCCCGACCCCGGATGTGGAACTCGTCGACCGGGCCGAGGTCCGCGGCCCGCAGCGCAGAGCGGTCCGCGCCCGCAGCGTCCAGCGCCGCGGCGAGGGCCGCCACCAGCCCGCCGGAGCCGGTGTAGAAGGCGGAGACGGCGCTCACCGGGCCATCCTCACCGACGAGGTGCGCACCCGGCAACGGTGAACATCGGCTGACGCTCCGCCCGTGCCCCTGGCCGTTGTCGGTGGCCCGTCCTAGGGTCGATCCATGACCACAACCCAGTGGACAGCGGACATCCTCCTGACCCGCTACGACGAGGTCAGGTCCCACACCGAGCGCCTCGCCGCGCCACTCTCGCCCGAGGACCAGACGGTGCAGTCGATGCCCGACGTGTCGCCGACGAAGTGGCACCGGGCCCACGTGACCTGGTTCTTCGAGACCTTCGTGCTGGCCGACAACGAGGCCGGGTTCGCGCCGTTCCAGGACCAGTACTGGTTCCTCTTCAACAGCTACTACGAGGCGGTCGGGCCGCGCTACAACCGCGCCGAGCGCGGGGTGATCAGCCGACCGGGCGCCCACGACGTCGGCGTCTACCGGGGCAATGTCGACGATCGGATGCGCGACCTGGTCGCCGGCCTCGACCAGGGCACGATCGACAAGCTGGCCGGCACGATCGAGCTCGGCTTCCACCACGAGCAGCAGCATCAGGAGCTGCTGCTGATGGATATCAAGCACGTGCTCTCGCTCAACCCGCTGCGCCCGACGTACGCCGGCGCCCCGGCCGCGCCCACCACCGCGGGCCCGCTGGGCTGGGTCGACGTCGAGGGCGGGCTGGTGGAGATCGGCCACCGCGAGGCGGGGTTCTCGTTCGACAACGAGCTGCCGCTGCACCAGGTCTGGCTCGAGCCGTTCCGGCTCGCCGACCGGCTGGTGACCAACGGCGAGTGGCTGGAGTTCATGGCCGACGGCGGCTACCGCCGCCCCGAGCTGTGGCTCTCCGACGGCTGGGCCCAGGTGAAGGCCCACGGCTGGGCGGCCCCGTTCTACTGGACGCAGGCCGACGGCGTGTGGTTCGAGCACACCCTGCACGGCACCTTCCCCGTCGACCCCGGGCTGCCGGTGAGCCACGTCAGCCACTACGAGGCCGACGCCTACGCCACCTGGGCGGGCAAGCGGCTCCCGACCGAGGCGGAGTGGGAGCACGCCGTGCGCGTCGACACCGGGGACACCCACCCCGCGGGCAACCTCGCCGACACCGAGACCTGGCACCCGCGCGCGGCCGGGGCGAGCACCGGTCACCTCCGGCAGGTCTACGGCGACTGCTGGGAGTGGACCTCCTCGGCGTACCTGCCCTATCCCGGCTTCCACCCGGCGCCCGGCGCGATCGGGGAGTACAACGGCAAGTTCATGTCCAACCAGATCGTGCTGCGCGGCGGCTGCGCGCTGACGCCGCCGGGCCACGCCCGGGCCAGCTACCGCAACTTCTTCCCACCCGGTGCGCGCTGGGCGTTGAGCGGCGTGCGCCTCGCGGACGGGGTTTCGAGGCTCGGCCCTTCGAGGCTCGCTGCGCTCGCACCTCAGGACAAGCGCGGCGCTCGCACCTCAACCGCCGAGGAGGGGGCATGAGCCAGACGCCCCGGGTCCAGGTGTTGCTCGAGCCCGACTGGGCCAGCGACAGCCTCGCGGCCGACGTACGCCGCGGCCTGAGCACCTATCCGCGCACCCTGCCGCCCCGGTGGCTGTACGACGACCGCGGGTCCGCCCTCTTCGACGAGATCACCCGCCTGCCGGAGTACTACCCGTTCACCGCGGAGCGCTCGATCCTCGAGGCGCACGCCGACGAGATCGCCGCCGCCAGCGGCGCCACGTCGCTGATCGAGCTCGGCAGCGGGACGAGCGAGAAGTCGCGGATCCTGCTGGACGCGTTCACGAGGACCGGCCAGCTCACCCGGTTCGCGCCGGTCGACGTGGCCGAGGGGACGCTGCGGCAGGCGGCCGACGAGATCGCGGCGCGCCACCCGGGCGTCGAGGTGGTGGCGGTGGTCGCCGACTTCACGCTCCACCTCGCCCACCTGCCGAGCGGCGGCCGCCGGATGGTCGCCTTCCTCGGCGGCACGATCGGCAACCTCTACCGCGAGGAGCGTGCCGCCTTCCTGGGCGCGCTCGCCGACGTCCTCGAGCCGGGCGACTCGGTGCTGCTCGGCACCGACCTGGTGAAGAGCGCCGACCGCCTGATCGCGGCGTACGACGACGCCCAGGGCGTCACCGAGGAGTTCATCCGCAACAGCCTGGTGGTGGTCAACCGCGAGCTGGGCGCCGACTTCGACCCGGCGGCCTTCTCCTACGTGCCGTTCTGGGACCCCCACATGGAGCGGATGGACCTGCGGCTGCGCGCGGAGGTGCCGCAGCAGGTGACCATCCCCGGCGCCGACCTGGTGCTCGACCTGGCGATGGGGGAGGAGATCCGGATCGAGATCTCGACCAAGTTCCGGGTCAGCCGGATCGCGGAGGAGCTCGAGGCGGCCGGGCTCCCGGTGTCCCGGGTGTGGACCGACGCCGCAGGCGACTTCGCGCTGACCCTCGCCACCCGCACCTGACGAGATCGACGAGCCCGGGCCGACACCGGCTGTCTCCCGCGCGTCGGGGTAGACCAGAGAGGTGGGACGCGGCAAGGTCGGACCACGCCGGAAGATCCCGGACACTCATCTCGGAAGGTTGTGACGTGAAGAGAGCACTGACGATCGTTGCGTCGGTTGCGACGGCAACAGCACTGCTGGTGCCCGGGGGAAGCAGCAGCGCTGCGCCGCAGGTTCCCCAGGCCGCCCCGCAGGCACCGTCGTACACCCCGCCGGCACCCGTCTGGGGTGCCTGCACCAGCCAGCGCCTGATCGACGCGGGCGCCCAGTGCGCGATGCTCGAGGTACCCCTCAGCTACGCGAAGCCCAAGGGCCGGAAGATTCAGATCGCGATCAGCCGGGTCCTGCACACCGATCCCGACTACAAGGGCATGATCGCGGCCAACCCGGGTGGTCCCGGCGGTTCCGGCCTCGGCATGGCCCGCCTCGGAGCGGCGATCCCGAACGGCGTCGGCGCCAAGTACGACTGGTACGGGTTCGACCCGCGTGGAGTCGGCAGCAGCACGCCGTCGCTGAGCTGCAACCCGGACTACAAGGGCGCGGGCTACGACCGCCCCAACTACGTGCCGACGAAGCAGAAGAACCTCAAGTGGTGGCAGCGGGTCACGAAGAAGTACGCCAAGGCTTGCTCGAGGTCCGACGCCAAGGTGCTGCTGCGGCACATGCACACCACCGACGTCGCACGTGACCTCGACAGTCTGCGCAAGGCGGTCGGCGCACCGAAGCTGAACTACTACGGCTTCTCGTACGGCACCTACCTCGGCCAGGTCTACGCGACGCTGTTCCCGAAGAAGGTCGGCCGGTTCGTGTGGGACGGCGTGCTCAACGCCGACCGCGCGTTCTACCTCTCGAACGTCGACCAGAACATCCAGTTCGACAAGAACATCAACCACTACTTCCGGTGGCTGGCCCAGAACGACGCCGTCTACGGGCTCGGGACCAACGGCAAGAAGATCCGCAAGGGCTACTACCGGCTGCTCCGCAAGCTCGACAAGCAGCCTGCGGCCGACGGCCGGCTCGGCCCCGACGAGCTCGGCGACGTGCTGCTCAGCGCCGGCTACTACGTCTACGACTGGGCGAGCATCGGCGCGGCGTACGCGAAGCTGGTCAAGACCGGTGACGGCGCGGACCTGATCGACATGTACGCCGGCCCCGGCGACGACAACGGGTTCGCCGTCTACAACGCCGTGCAGTGCACGGACGCGGTCTGGCCGAACTGGAAGAAGACCCAGGCCGACGCCTGGCGGGTGCACCGCAAGCACCCGTTCCTCACCTGGGGCAACACCTGGTACAACGCCCCCTGCCTGAACTGGCCGGCCCCGTCGCGCAAGGCGATCGACGTCAGCGGCAAGAAGGTGAAGTCGCGGATCCTGATGATCGCCGAGACCAACGACGCGGCCACGGTGTTCTCCGGCGCCGTCGCCACCCGCAAGGCGTTCCGGACGTCCTTCCTCATCGAGGGCGTGGGCGGGACGACGCACTCCGGATCGCTGTCCGGCATCGCCTGCACCGACAACCTGATCGCCAGCTACCTCGACACGGGCGTGCTGCCGCCGCGCCGCAAGCACAAGCGCAGCGACCTCAAGTGCGACCCGGTCCCGCCGCCGGCGGCGGCGGTGTCCACGCGTGGTGCCGGTCCGCTGACCACGGACGACCGGATGCCGGCCGACCTGCGCCGGCTGCTCCTCGAGGCGCAGTCCACCGGGCGCTGAGGAGGCACGGAAAACACAGGGTGATCAGACCCACGAGCGGGCGTCGGCGTACTCGTCGGCGCCCGCTCGGCTCTCATGGCAAGATTCGGCGCGTGAGTCGTGTGGGGAGGGTCGCTGCCGCGCTGGCGGGCGCCCTGCTCCTGACCGCGTGCAGCGGCGACCCGAAGCCGGTGCACCAGGTGGTGCCGGAGCCGGAGGTCGTGGTGTCCGACTACGACGCCTCGAAGGAGCCGTCCGCGGCCGTGCTGGCCCTGGTGCCGTCCGCCGCCACCACCCTCGAGGTCACCGACTTCGACCAGATCCGCCTGGTGCTCGGCTTCTCGACCCTCGACGACGACAGCCCGGCGGCTGACCGCGAGAAGTTCTGGCAGCGGTTCCGGCGCAGCGCGGCCCTGTCCACCGGCCTGCTGCGGCCCGCCGACCAGCGGCTGCGCACCCAGTTCGGGATCAGCCAGGACGACGTCGCCTGGGAGGCCAGCTGGTCCGCCGACGGCGCGAGCGCCGACGGCACGGGCTGGGTCCTCGCGTTCCACGAGGACGTGCCGGTCGGCGCGATCCGCCGGGCCGTCGAGGCCGGGGCCGGTCCGCTGGCCGGTGCGGTCGTCGACGAGAAGCGGCACCTCGTCACCTCGGCCCAGCCCCCCGCCGTCGCCGACTCCTGGGGCGCCGAGCCCGCGCTGGTCGCGCTGACCGGGACCGAGGCCGTCTCGACGTACGTCGCGCGCGGCTGCACCTCCTTCGACACGGTCTTCGGGGCCGGCATGGAGGAGCAGCTCGCCGCCGCTCCGGCCGCCGCGCTGCACGGGCTCGACGAGCTCGACGCCTGGTCGGTGGCGCTCGGCACCGAGCTGGTCACGGTCCAGCTCGGCGAGAAGCGCGGCGACGCCTTCGATCGGGTCCGGCTGGCCGACGTGATGCCGCCGACCGACCCGGAGTTCGCCCTGGTGATGAGCCGCGGGGTCGCCGACCCCGCGAGCGGGCGCCTCGGCTACGTCCTCGACGACCCCGCCGCGGCCGCCCGGCTGACCCGGGAGCGACACCTGCCCTTCACGGTCTGCCCCGACTGAGCTCGTCGTACTGCGCCTTGTCGTGGGCGCAGATGACGGTGACCGCGTCGTGGTGTCCGCGGGCGAGCTCTTGGAGCCGCTCGAGGTTCGCGACCCGCTGCCGGTTGTCGACGGCCATCAGCCGCTGGAAGGCGGTGAGCGAGACCGGGCAGGTCGGCGGGTCGGCGAGCTGGCCGCCGTGGAAGAAGGCGTCGCCGGCGTGGAGCAGCCAGTGCCCGTCGTCGCGGCGGACCGCGACCCCGGAGTGGCCGCGGGTGTGACCGTGCAGCGGGACGAGCACCACGTCGTCGGCGAGGGCGGTCACAGAGGCGAAGCCGAACCAGTCGTCGCCGTCCTCCTCGTGCAGGCTCCACCGCGGGTCGTGCGCCCACTGTGCCGCCACGTAGCGCGCCTTCTCGCGCAGGCTGGGGCGCAGGGCGGCCGCGTGCTCGGTGGCGTGGACGTGGATCCGGGCGTTCGGGAAGTCGGCGATGCCGCCGGCGTGGTCGAGGTCGAGGTGGGTGAGCACGATGTCGGTCACCTCGCCGGGGTCGCGGCCCCCGGCCTTGACCTGCGCCAGCGCCGTCTCGCCCGGGTCGAGGTCGGGGCGCACGGTGGCCAGGAACGGCCGGCCGAGGCGTCGGCGGTCCGCGAGGTCCCCGGTGCCGAAGCCGGTGTCGACCAGGGTGAGACCGTCGGGCCGCTCGAGGAGCAGGACGTGGGCGACCATGGTGGGAGCGAGGGCGGGCCTCATGGTCGCGCAGTTGAGGTGGGAGATCCGCACGGGCTCAGGGTGTCACAGCGCGAGGTCGTGGAGGCGCTGGACGGTCGGCGAGGTCGGCACCGTGCTCGGGTCCGGGGCGGTGCCGAACAGCCGGTCCGCCGTACCCGCGGTGGTGACGGTGAACCAGTAGTGCTCGCTCTTGTAGTGGTGCAGGCGGTGGTTGCGCCACACCTTCCGGTACCACGCGGATCGCGGCCGGTAGTCGCTGTGCAGCAGGTGGTGGGTCCACTCGTAGCCGGACTTGATCGCGTAGATCGCGGTGAGCAGCGTGAACATCGCAGGAGTGGTCGGGGTGACCAGCCAGGCCAGCGCAGTCCACGCCGGCGCGAGCCAGAGCTGGGCCTGCCAGGGGATGAACACGAGCGGGATCGCCCGCGGGTCGGCGTGGTGGGCGCGGTGCTTGCGCGCCAGCAGCGGGTCGAGGGTGAGCGGTCCGAGGTGGCGCGGCCTCCAGTGCAGGATGAACACGTGGACCAGCCACTCCACGACCGGCAGCACCGCCACCAGACCCAACGGGACGGCCAGCTCCCACCACGAACCCGGACCGGCGAGGACGCGGCCGGTGATCGCGGCGGCCAGGCAGGCGCCGAGCAGGTACGGGCTCGGGTGCCGCCAGAACTCGGTGAACACCTCGCCCATCGTGAGGTTCGTACGACGCCCGGCGGCCCGGTCGCCGACGTACTTGCCGACGTACTTGCCGTCGAGCTTGCCGGCGAGCCGGGCCTCGTCGTCGGCGAGGCGGCGCGCGGCGTGCGCCTCGCGGGGGCTCACCGGCCCTCCCCCAACGCGGCGAAGGCCCCGAGCAGCGTGTCGGCGGTCGGGGTGAGCACCCGGGCCGCGGCGGCGCGGGCGGTGGGGGCGTCGCCGGCCCGGACCGCGGCGGTGAGCAGCCGGTAGGGCTCGACCTGGCCGACCTCGCCGGCGAGAAGGCTCGCGAGCGCGGGGAGCGCCGGCTCGTAGGCGGCGCGCAGGCTGTTGAACATCAGCCGGAACACCATCGAGTCGGCGCCGTCGACGAGCAGGTCCCAGTAGTCGAGGGCGAGCACCTGCCAGTCGAGGGCGTCGGTGGTCTCGGCCATGGTGGCGGTGACGGCGTCGAGGCTGGCGGCGAGCGCCGGACCGCCCCGCTCGGCGGCGAGGGCCGCGATGCCGGGGCCGACCTCCGCCCGCGCCTCGATCACGCTGCGCCCGATCGCGGTGTCGAGCTGGCCGCCGCGCACCAGCAGCCGCGGGAGCAGGTCGAGGCCGGCCGCGCGCCGGAAGTCGCGCACCAGCGTGGCGCCGCCGTGGCGCACCTCCACCAGCCCGGTCTGCGCGATCCGCTGGAGCGCCTCGCGCACCACCGGCCGGGAGATGCCGAGCACCTCGGCCAGCCGGCGCTCGCTGGGCAGCGGCTCGCCGGCGGTCAGCTCGCCGTCGACGACCTCGTCGAGGAGCTGGTCGAAGACCTGGTCGGACGCCGAGCGGCGGGTCACGGGACGAAGGGCCATGGGCGCCACGCTAGGCGCGTCGGGTCATGTGGTCAAGTGGTCATACCAGTTTTGTTTTGGTCAGAGACTGCACGCTTCCGCCCCTGATTTGCACGGATTGGTCCCAAACCGCGGCGCCCCGACCCCGCCACGTAGGCTGCTGACGTGGTGCGCTGGTGGAGCATGCGGTTGTGGGGTGCCCACCTCCTGGGCCTGGTGTGCGTGTCGATCGCCGTGGGCATGGGCGTGTGGCAGTACGACGCCTGGCAGGCCCGGCGCGACGCCGAGCGGATCGACCTGACCCACGCCGAGCCGGTCGCGATCACGGAGGTGATCGGTCCCGACGACCCGTTCCCGACCGTCGGACTGGGCCGTCCGGTGGAGGTGCGCGGCACCTTCCTGCCCGAGGGCACCGTGCTGGTGTCCGGGCGGGCTGGGGAGAAGGGCCGGGACGGCGACTGGCTGGTCACCCCGATCACCGTCGGCGACGCGTCGGCTCCCGCCGTACCCGTGGTGCGGGGATGGGTGCCGACCGGCACCGATCTCGCCAGCCTGCCCGCGCCGCCGGCCGGTGAGGTCGACCTGGTCGGCTGGTTGCAGCCGCCCGAGGGCAGCGGCCAGGCGGACGACGACCCGCGCGACGACGTGCTCCCCGAGCTGCGGATCGCGGATCTGGTGCAGCGCGTCGACCAGGACCTGTACGGCGCCTATGTGGTCGCCGAGGAGCCGCTTCCCGGCGACGCCGCCGCGGGGGTGGACGGTGCGACGCTCGACCAGCTGCCGCAGGCGAGCCGGTTCACCGGCCTGCGCAACATCCTCTATGCCATCGAGTGGTGGGTCTTCGCGGCGTTCGCGGTCTTCTTGTGGTTCCGCTACGTGCGCGACGCCACGTCCGGGCGGGCGCTCGACGAGGCCGACGCCGAGGCGGGCGAGGACGCCGTCGTACGCTCGGACCCGTGACCAAGCTCTTCAACGTCTATCGCGTGCTCGCGCTCGTGGTCGGCGTGCTCCTGCTCGTCGGCACCGTCGGTTCGCTGCTGAAGTACCTGCTCGAGGACGGCACCACGCTGCAGCGCCTGGGTGACGACCTCACCCCGATCTGGCTGGTGCACGGCTGGGTCTACATCGTGTACGTCGTCGTCGCGTTCCTGCTCACGCAGAAGGCGCGCTGGACGATCCCGCAGCTGGGCCTGATGCTCGTCGCGGGCCTGGTGCCCGGCCTGATCTTCTGGGTGGAGCGCCGGGTGGCGCAGCGCCTGCGCGAGGACCACGCGGAGCTCGCGCAGGGCTGACGTCGTGCGCACGGTCGGCCGGGAGGAGGAGCTCGAGCGTCTGCGTGACGCGCTCGCCCGGCCGGAGTGCCAGGTCGTCCTGATCGCTGGTGAGGGCGGCGTCGGCAAGACCCACCTGCTCGACGTCCTCGCCCACGACTCCGGTGCGGTGCGGGCCTACGGCACCGCCGCGATGGCGGGCGTGCCGCTCAGCGCGATGGCCCACCTGGTCGCGCCGACCTCGGCCGCGCTGACCGCGATGGTCGCCGACGTCGTCCGGGCGGTTCCCGACGGCGGCGTGCTGGCGGTGGACGACCTCGACCAGTGCGACGACGTCTCGCTCGGGGTCGCCCTGCGCGTGGCGCGCGACCACGGCCGGACCCTGGTCGCGACGGTACGCACCCGCGACGGCGAGCTGCCGCCGGCGATCGGCTCCTTCGCGCACGACCGGGCGACCGAGCTGGTCACGCTCGCCGCCTTCAGCCGCGAGGACACCGAGCGCTTCGTCCAGGACCTGCTCGGCGACGTCGTGGACGCCGGGATCGTCCAGGAGGTGTGGACCCGGACGGGGGGCAACGCCCTGTTCATCGCCCAGGTCATCGGCGAGGCCCGGCACGCAGGCACCCTCCACCACGCCCCGGCGGGCTGGGTGTCCCACGGCCGGCTGAGCGTCCCGGTGCGGCTGCGGCAGGCCCTGCTCGCCCGGCTCGCCGGCTGCTCGGCCGAGGCCCACGAAGCGGCCCGGCTGGTCGCCGCGGTGGGCCGGATGTCCCTCGACGAGGTGGAGCGGTCGCGTCCGTCGCTGGCGCTCGACGAGCTGATCGACAACGGGATCCTGTTGTGGGACGGGCCGGTCCTGCGCTTCGTCCACCCCCTGTTCGCCGAGGTGCTCTGGGCGGAGACGTCGCCACTCCTCCGGCGGCGGCTGCTGCGCCGGCATCTCGACCTGGCCCGCGACTCGGCTAGCCCGGACGTCGTACGGATCGCCGTCCTGGGCCTCGATGCGGGCGAGCCGCCGGATCCGGCGGGACTGCTCGCCGCGGCCCGGCTGGCCAACGCCGGCGGCTCCGCCGAGAACGCGCGCCGACTGGCGGCGGCCGCGGTCGAGCACGGGGACGGCGACGTCGCGGGACAGGCGGCGCTGGTCCTCGCGGCGGCCCTCAGCGAGCTGGGCCGCTCGGCGGAGGCCGTCGAGACGCTGCGCTCCACCCTGGAACGGGTCGAACCCGGTCCCCTCGCCATCGCCCTGGCGGTCACCGTCCACAAGCTGATCGTGTGGGGGACCTTCGACCTCGCTGCCGCGGCGGCGGCGTTGCAGGCCGAGGCGCGGCGCTATCCCGAGGGCGCGCCGATGGTGCGCGAGTCCTTCGCCATCGCCGAGGCCGACAGCCGGATCTACGCCGCCGAGGTGCACCGGGCCGAGATGATCCTCGACGGCATCGACCTCGCGGTCCTGCCGACGGTGCTGCGCATGCTGCACGCCACCACGCGCGCGCACGTCCTCACCCACCTCGGCCGCACCGGGGAGGCGCTCGACCTGGTCGGCAGCATCCTCCGGCTGGCGCTCGACCACCCGCAGGAGGTCATCCCCGGCACCCGGGACCGGCTGCTGACCATCGCCAGCCACGCGGCCCGAGAGCACGGCAGCTACGCCCTCGCCGTCGAGTACGGCGAGCGCTGCCACGACGGTGCGCTCGCCGACGGCATCGTGGTCGGCCGGGCCTGGGGCGCGGTCGTCGCGTCGGCGGCCTGGGGACAGGTGGGCGACCTCGACACGGCGGCGTTGTGGGGCCGGCGCGCGCTCGTCGCCGCGACCGCCTGCGGCATGGTCGACGTCGAGCGGCTGGCGATCGCGATGCTGATGATGTGCGCCGGAAGCCGCGGCCAGGCGGTGCCGCCCGAGCTGCTGGACCGGCTCGCGGCCCTGCCGGCGGGCGTGGGCTTCCTGCGCCACCAGATGCCGATCGCCCACGCCTGGGCGGCGTACGGCGCCGGCCGACCGGGCCGCGCTCGCAGCCTTCTGCGCGCCGGCGAGCAGGCGTCGCGCGAGGTCGACGCCCGCCTGGCCGAGGCCTGGATCCTGCACGAGCGGGTCCGGATGGGAGACCGCGAGGGCGTGGCGGCCCGGCTGGCAGCACTCGAGCTCGACTCCCCGATCGCCACTGCTCGGCTGCGGCTGGTCACCGCCCTCGACGGGCGAGACGGCACGGCCGTGGTGACGGTGGCCGAGGAGCTCGCCGACCTCGGCGCGGTGCTCGCGGCGGCCGAGGCCGCGGCCGAGGGCGCCCGGTTGCTGAGCGGCCGGCCCGCCGCGGCCGCCCGTCGTCGTGCCCACGAGCTCGCGGCCCGGATCGGGCACCCGTCGACGCCCCTGCTGGTGGGTCTCCCGGCGGACCCGCTCAGCCATCGAGAGCGCACGGTCGCGGAGCTGGCCGCCGACGGTGCGTCGAACGCCGAGATCGCCGAGCGACTGCACCTGTCGGTCCGCACGGTCGAGAACCACCTGAGCCGGGTCTACGCCAAGCTCGGTGTCGCCTCCCGGGCGGGACTGGCCGCCGGGATCGGCGGGCCCCACCGCGGCTGAGCCCGACCGCGCTGCGGCCTCGAGCGGTCAGCGAGCGGCCGACGAGCCGTCGACGAGCTGGCCCCGAGCCGCCGTTGAGCCGCAATTGAGTGGTCACTACTCAAGCCGCGGATGGTCGTGACTTCCTAGCGTCCGTGGGGCCGGACGATCCCGTCCGGCACCGTCGCCACCCCGCTCCCGTGGGGTCTCGGAAGGGAGTACCCCCTCATGTCCATCGTCCGCAGGCTCCTCGCGCCCGGCGTCGTGCTGGCCACGATCCTGGCCCTCGCGCTCGCCGGGGGCTCGTACGCCGCCGCCAAGATCACCGGCAAGCAGATCGCGAAGAGCGCCATCACCTCCAAGCACGTCAAGGACGGCAGCCTGACCGCCGCCGACCTGTCGCCGGCGGCGCTGGCCGCGCTCAAGGGTGGCGACAGGGGGCCGGCCGGCGAGAAGGGTGCCCCCGGTGCGCCCGGACCGGCCGGCGCGCCCGGACCCCAGGGAGCCACCGGACCGCAGGGCAACACGGGGCCGCAGGGAGCGACCGGCGCCCAGGGACCGCAGGGCGCGGCGGGGCCGCAGGGCCCGGCGGGCATCCTGGGCCTCGCCAAGGTCGAGACCGCCGACTCCGTCGGTGGCAATGCCGAGAAGACGACCTGGGCCAACTGCCCGGCGGGCAAGGTGCTGATCAGCTGGGCGCTGAGCTCCGCAGCCAACATCGACGACTTGACGGTCACTCCGAAGCACGCGGGCTACGACCTGTTCGGCTTCCCCACCGGGATCGGCGTGCGGGTGTCCAACCTCGTCCCGGGCACGAACGGCTACACCCTGGTGGCGCTCTGCGCGAGCGCGAGCTGAGGCGACGCCGGCGAGGAGAAGTCCGACAGGGGCGGTGCGGAGGTCCGCACCGCCCCTGTCGCGCGCCGCGCTCGCGCGCTCAGGCCTGCGGCTCCTCCGGGAGCGGGTCGGTCAGCGGGTCCGGCCGCTCGTCGGCCGGCACCGGCGGGACCTGGTCGGGCTCGTCGATCGGCTCGGGCGCGTTGTCGACGAGCAGCTCGTCGGGTGCCTCGACCGGAGCCGGTGGCGCGGGCGGGGCGGGCGGTGCCGGCGGGGCAGGCGGGGTGGGCACCGCGGGCGAGGTCGGCTCGGTGGCGGACTGCCACAGCGACGCTTCGTCGCCGCCGGCCTGCAGCTTCTTGGCGACCGCGGCGACGAGCGCCCCCAGCGCACCGAGGACCACCAGCTTCTTCAGCTTTCCCATGCCCTGCGCTCCCTTCGCCGTTGGGCCCCGTGCGGGCCCTGACCCGGTCGGGTCGACGACTCCATCCCACCACGTCGCCTCCGCCGGGGTAACCCCTGCCGGGCCTGTGGTCCTCGTGCCCCGCCTCAGTAGGATCGAGGACGTTCCGAACGACCACCCGTACCACCCCGGAGACGAGGCACTTCCATGGCAGAGCAGCAGGCCGTCCTGAAGACCAACAAGGGCGACATCACGCTCAACCTGTTCCCGAACCACGCGCCGGAGACGGTCGCCAACTTCGTCGGCCTCGCCAAGGGCGAGAAGGCGAACTCGGCGAAGGGTCCGGGCGAGCCGTTCTACGACGGCCTGATCTTCCACCGCGTCATCGAGGGCTTCATGCTCCAGGGCGGCTGCCCGCAGGGCACGGGCACCGGTGGTCCGGGCTACCAGTTCAAGGACGAGCCGCACCCCGAGCTGGTCTTCGACAAGCCGTACCTGCTCGCCATGGCCAACGCCGGCCCGGGCACCAACGGCTCGCAGTTCTTCATCACCGTCGCCCCGACGACGTGGCTGAACTTCAAGCACACCATCTTCGGCGAGGTCGCCGACCAGGCCTCGCGCGACGTCGTCGACGCGATCGGCAAGGTCCCGACCGGCGCCGGTGACCGCCCGATCGAGCCGGTCGTCATCGAGTCCGTCGAGATCATCGGCTGACCCACCCCGCATGAGCACCCCTCCGGTCGGAGTGCCGACCTGTTACCGGCACTCCGACCGTGAGACCTGGATCCGCTGCCAGCGCTGCGAGCGCCCGATCTGCCCCGACTGCATGCGCGACGCGGCGGTCGGCTTCCAGTGCCCCGAGTGCGTCGCCGAGGGCCGCAAGTCGGTGCGCCAGGCGCGGACGGCGTACGGCGGCCAGGTCACCGGCAACCCCGGCGCGGTGTCGATCGCGCTGATCGGCATCAACGTCGTCGTGTGGGTGGCCATCATGGCGTCCGGTCGCTACGGCAGCCGGCTCTACGAGCTGTTCGCGCTCGCGGTGCGCGGGGCGTGCCGGGAGAGCGACGGCAGCTACTACCCGTTCGTGGACCAGGCCAGCTGCGAGGCCGGGACCACCGCGCACTGGGCCGCCGGCGTCAGTGACGGCGCCTTCTGGCAGCTGCTCACCTCGATGTTCACCCACGTCGAGCCCTGGCACCTCGGGTTCAACATGCTCGCCCTGTGGGTGCTCGGCCCCCAGCTCGAGGCGATCCTCGGCCGGGGCCGCTACCTCGCGCTCTACCTGCTCTCGGGTCTGGCCGGATCGGTCGCCGTCTACTGGCTCTCGCCCGAGCAGACCACGACCGTGGGCGCCTCGGGTGCCGTCTTCGGCCTGATGGGCGCGCTCGTCGTGGTCGGCCTCAAGGTCGGGGGCAACGTGCAGGGCCTGCTGGTGTGGATCGGCATCAACGTGCTGTTGACCTTCACCATCTCCAACGTGTCCTGGCAGGGCCACTTCGGCGGCCTGCTCGGCGGGATCGTGATCGCCGCCGTCCTCGTGCTCGCGCCCAAGGAGCGGCGTACGCCGGTCCAGGTGGCCGGCCTCTCCGCGGTCGGCGTGGTCCTCGTCGCCGCCACCGTGCTGCGCACGCTCACCCTGACCTGACGTCCGCTCAGCCCTCCGGCCCGTCCCGCAGCAGCGGGGCGGGCCGTTCGGCTTCCCCCTCGGTTTCCACAGGCTTTTCCACCGATGTGGAGGAATCACACCCGTGTAATTCTCCCCAGCTGTGGACATCCCTGGGGAAAACGGGCGGTGGGGGGCCGGGGAAAAGCAGCGCCGCGCCGGGGACCGCAGAGGGTCCGCCGGCGCGGCGTACGCGTGGGGGAGACCTACTCCCAGCGGGTGGCGAAGGCGAAGCCGACGGCCATGAACCCGATGCCGACGAACAGGTTCTTCTGCCCGAGGTCGTTGAGGACCGGGATGTCCTTCGGGTCGTTGCCGGTCAGGAAGATGTAGAAGACACAGATCCAGAGCAGGCCGACGAGGAAGCACGCGAGCATCGCGACCACGACGCCGCGGCCGCGGCCGAGCGGGGTCGAGGGGTGCGCGGAGATCATCAGGCCCAGGAAGAACGCGAGGAACCCGATCAGGTAGTTCTTGCCCTCGAGGTCGGCGATGAAGGACGGTCCGCCGGGCTGGCGGACCTTGCCGTTCTCGCCGATGCTGCCGAACCCGTCGGTGGGCCGGATCCCGAAGTAGTAGTAGAGGATCCAGGCGATGCCGCCGAGGATGAGCAGCAGCGCGATGGCGAACCGGAGGCTCATCACGCGGCCGCGCTCCGGGTCGCCGAAGACCTCGCGCTCCTTGCGCTTCGACAGGCGGGACGACTTCGCCACGGGTGGCTCCTCGATCAGGTTCGGTGGTGGTGGACACTGTCAGTATGACGGGTGCCCACGCCGGAGGTACGACGGGCCGCCGACCCGAGGCGCGCCAGCGCTCGCGTGCGTGGCGGGTCGGTACGCCGGTCGTGGTGCTGCTCAGCGGCGCGCTGCTCGCCGTCTCGGCCACCAACAGCGAGGGTTCCGACCTGCGCCCGGGTCGCTACACCGATCTCGCGGGACTGGTCGAGGGCGAGGCGGCCGACTACCGCAAGGTCGAGCAGCGGTACCAGGACCTGTCCGACCAGGTCGAGGAGCTGAGCGCCACCGTCGGCGACAAGGGCGTGCGCGACGCGCGGCGCGAGATCGCGAAGCTGCGCGACCCGGCGGGGATGACCCCGCGCACCGGACCCGGCCTCGCGATCACCCTGTCCGACGCCCCCGCCGAGCTGCTCGACCAGGCCGTCGAGCGCAACAAGCACCTCGACCCCGAGGACCGGCTCAACCTCAACCGGTTCGTCGTGCACCAACAAGACATCCAGGCCCTGGTCAACGCCTTGTGGAGCGGCGGCGCCACCGCCGTCACGATCGCGGGCCAGCGGGTGATCTCGACGACCGGCATCCGCTGCAAGGGCCCGGTCGTGCAGCTGCAGGGCCAGCCCTTCCCCCAGCCCTACGTCATCGAGGCGGTCGGCGACCCGAGCGAGCTGTACTCCTCGGTCGCCGCCGACCCGATCGTCAGCGGCTACCGCACCGACGCCGACAACCCGCTCATCCAGATGGGCTGGGACCTCGAGTTCGAGGACCGGATCGAGGCGCCGGCGTACGACGGCGTGGTCGACCTGCAGTACGCCCGGCCGCTGGGCTGACCCGGTCCTTCAGATCGTTCGATCGAACGATCTGGGGGACTTCGGGCGCCCCACCTCCCCCTGACCGTTCGATCGAACGATCTGAGGGACAGCGGGCGATCAGCGCCCGACCCGCCCGAGCGGGTTGAGCGGGTCGGTCCCGGCGCTCACCTCGGCGCCGTCGCCGACCCCGTCGCCGTCGGAGTCCGGGTTGGTCGGGTCGGTGCCGCGGGTGGCCTCGTCGGTGTCGGTCAGGCCGTCGCCGTCGGTGTCGGGAGCGGGCGGTGCGGGCTCGTAGACCGAGATGAAGATGATCACCTCGGTGCCCTTCGGGCGCGGTCCCTCGCCGGGGATCTGCTCGGTGACCCGGCCCTTCTTCTGGCTGGCGTCGTCGGGCCGGGCGTCGCGGGTGATCGGGGTGAAGCCGGCCTCCCGCAGTGCCTGCTCCGCGGCGGCCTGCTTCATGCCGACCACGTTCGGCACGTCCTCGGGGCCGTCGGAGATGCACAGCTCGACGGTCGCGTCCTGGTCGACCATGGTGTTGGCGGCCGGGTTCTGCTCCACGACGGTGTTCGCGGGCTCGTCGGTGTCGCACTCGCGCTCGGTGATGTTGCGTTGCGCGATCCCGGCCGCGACCAGGGTCTCGATCGCGGCCTTGCGCTTCTGCTCGAGCACCGACGGCAGCGCGAACTGCCCCTTGCCCAGCGACACCACGAGGTTGATCCGGGTCCCCTCGGCGACGTAGTCGTCGCCGATCGGGTCCTGCTCGATCACCCGGCCGGCCTCGATGGTGTCGTCGTTGCGGACGCTGACGGTGCCGACCTCGAAGCCGGCCTTCCCGATCGCGCTGCGGGCGTCGTCCTCGGTCATCCGGACCACGTTGGGCACCCGGACGTCGGGGGGCGTGTTGTCGAAGAGCCGCGGCAGCACGAAGAACGCCGTGCCGATGAGGGCGGCGACGAGGACGCCGAGGAGCACCCACAGCGTGGTCCGGCTGCGGCGGTCGCTGTCGCGGTCGGGCGGCAGCGGCTGGCGGATCGCCGTTTCGTGGTGCTCGACCGGCGCGGCGTGGCGCGGCGCGACGACGGACGTCTCGCTGGTCTCGGCGGGCAGCACCGCCTGCACCGGGCGGCCGGCGAGGTAGCGCTCGATGTCGGCGCGCATCTGGGCGGCTGACTGGTAGCGGTCCTCGACCCGCTTGGCGAGCGCCTTCATCACGATGGCGTCGACCTCGGGGGTGAGGTCGTCCTCGTGCCGCGACGGGGGTACGGCGGGCTCGCGGACGTGCTGGTAGGCGACCGCCACGGGGGAGTCGCCGACGAACGGCGGGCGTCCGGTGAGCAGCTCGTAGAGCAGGCAGCCGGCGGAGTAGACGTCGGAGCGGGAGTCGACGGTCTCGCCGCGGGCCTGCTCCGGGGAGAGGTACTGGGCGGTCCCGACGACGGCCGCGGTCTGGGTCATCGAGGACTGGGCGTCGCTCATCGCGCGGGCGATGCCGAAGTCCATCACCTTCACGTCACCGGACGGGGTGAGCATGACGTTGCCGGGCTTGATGTCGCGGTGGATGATCCCGGCGCGGTGGCTGTAGTCGAGCGCGGACAGCACGCCGCTGGTGATCTCTAGGGCCCGCTCGGGCAGGATCTTGCGGCCCTCGCGCAGGATGTCGCGCAGGGTCCGCCCGGCGACGTACTCCATCACGATGTAGGGGACGACCTCGGTGCTGCCGTCGGGGTGGGTGGTGCGCTCCTCGCCGGTGTCGTAGACCGAGACGATCGCCGGGTGGTTGAGCGACGCCGACGACTGGGCCTCGCGGCGGAACCGGGCCTGGAAGGTGGGGTCGCTGGCGAGGTCGGTGCGCAGCCGCTTGACGGCCACGACCCGGCCGAGCCGGGTGTCGGTGCCCTTGCGGACCTCGGCCATGCCGCCGCGGCCGAGGAGCTCGCCGAGCTCGTACCGCCCGCCGACGACGGGCCGGCCGGTGCCGGGCTCGTGCGGAGGAGTGGTCACTGGGCACCACCTGTCAGGTCGGTGGGAGCGGTGGGCAGGGTGATGGGGTCGGTCGGCTGCGTGGGCGGCGTCGTCGGCTCCGGCACGGGACCCCAGAAGTAGACGACGATCGTGTCGCCCACGGTCAGGGTGCCGTTGCGGGAGAACCGGGACACGGTGTCCTCGTCGCAACCGCCGTCGTTGACCCGGGAGTCCTGCTCCCAGGTGACCTTGAGGCCGTCGTTGCGCAGGTCGTCGACCGCGTCGTGGTAGTCGCTGAAGCAGGTGTACTGGTCCTCGTCGACCTCGACCGTCTTCGGCGCCTCGGTGGTGGGCTCCGTCGTCGGTTCGGTCGTCGGTTCGGAGGACTCCGTCGTCGCCTCGGTGGTGGGCGTCGTCCGCGGGGCGTCGGTGACCGGGGTCTCCTCGTCGCGGTTGCCGAGCAGCAGCACGGCGGCGACCACGGCGAGGACGACCAGCACGATCACGGCCAGCGCGATCGGCCACGGCGACCTGCGCTCGTCGTCGCCGTCCTTGCCGGGCGGCGTGTCGCCGGCGAAGGCCGAGGGGCTGTCGAGGCGGTGCATCGGCTGCGCCGGCGGCGCCGCGACCGGGACGGGCGGCACCACGCCGGTCAGCACCCGGGTGTGGCCGTCCTCGGCATCGGCCGCCGCGGAGGCCGCGGCCACCTCGGGCGAGCGCAGCGCCTCGGCGAACGCCGCGCCGTCGGCGTACCGCTCGGCGGGGTCCTTGGCCAGCGCGCGGCGTACGACGGCCGCCAGCGGGCCCGGCACGCTCGGCGGCAGCTGCGGGACGGGCTGCTGGAGGTGGGCCAGCGCGGTCGCGACCGGCGTCTCGGCCTCGAACGGGCGCTGTCCGGACAGGCACTCGAAGGCGACCACGCCGAGCGAGTAGACGTCGGACGCGGGGGTCGACGGGTTGCCGCGGGCCTGCTCGGGGCTGAGGTACTGGGGCGTGCCCATGACCGACCCGGTGCGGGTCAGCGCGACCGAGTCGAGCGCGCGGGCGATGCCGAAGTCGGTGATCTTGACCGTGCGGTCGGCGGTGACCAGCAGGTTGGCCGGCTTCACGTCGCGGTGCACGATGCCGGCCCGGTGGGCGACGCCGAGCGCCTCGGCGGCCTGCGCCATCAGGTCCTGCACGACCCCCGTGTCCAGGGTGCGCCCGCTCGCGCGGGCGTTGGCCAGCAGCGCCGAGAGCGGCTGGCCGTCGACCAGCTCCATGACCAGGTACGGCGGCAGGTGGTCGCCGTCCCCGTCGGTGTGGCCGGCCCCGTAGTCGTAGACCCCGGCGATGCCCGGGTGGTGGAGCGCGGCGGCGCTGCGCGCCTCGCCCTCGAAGCGGCTGCGGAACAGCTGGTCGTCGGCGTACTCGGGCTTGAGCACCTTGACCGCGACCGGGCGGCCCAGCCGGGTGTCGGTGGCGCGCCACACCACGCCCATGCCGCCGGTGGCGATCATGGAGTCGAGGCGGTAGCGACCGGCCCGGTCGGCGTACCTGCTCTGCTCGGTCACTTCGCCATCACTTCTTCAGCACCGCTTCCATCACTGCCTTCGCGATCGGACCACCGAGCTGGCCGCCCGCGATCTCGCCGCACGCCCGGTCGGGCGCCTCCTCGATCATGACTGCCACCGCCACCTCGGCGTCCTGCGTGGGAGCGAAGGACACGAACCAGGCGTACGGCGGCTTGCCGCCCGCGCTGCACAGCGAGTCGCCGCGCTGCGCCGTACCGGTCTTGCCGGCCACCTTGACCCCGTCGATGGCGGCCGGCGACGCCGTGCCCTTCTCGACGGTCGCCTCGAGCAGCTGGGTGAGCTCGCCGGCGGTCTGCGCCGACACGGCGTGCTCGTTGAACACCTCGGGCTCGGTCGTGCGCAGCACGTTGAACCCGGCGGTCTGCACCTTCTCGACCAGGTAGGGGCGCATCAGTGTGCCCTGGTTGGCGATCGCGGCGGTGACCATGGCCATCTGCAGCGGTGTCGCCTGGACGGTGTTCTGGCCGATGCCGGTCTGCGCGGTCTCGGCGAGGCTGAGCTCGCGGGTGCCGCCGCCCTCGCTCTCGGGAATGTCGACGCCGGTCGGGTACACCGACTGCACCTGGCCCTGCAGGTCGCGCAGGTAGTCGCTGTTGAAGCCGAACGCCTCGGCCTGCGCGCGCAGCCTCTCCGGACCGACCTCGACCGCGAGCTGGGCGAAGGTGGTGTTGCACGACCACTCCATCGCGGTCGAGAAGCTGATCTTCGCGGGGCTGCACTGGCCGCGGCCGTCGTTGCCGATCTCGTGGGTCGTGCCCGGCGGCTGGTAGCTCGCGCCCGCCGGGACCTGGTCGCCGGCGTGGAACTTGTCGTCCTCGATCGCGGCGGCCGCGGTGACCAGCTTGAAGGTCGAGCCGGGGAACAGGCGGGTCCGGATCGCGCGGTTGAGCAGCGGCTCGCGCTCGTCGGCGTCGAGCGCCTGGTAGGCGGCGGACGCCTTCGCGGAGTCGTGGCTGGCCAGCTCGTTGGGGTCGTACGACGGGTAGCTGGCCATGGCGAGCACCCGGCCGGTCTTCGGCTCGATCGCCACCACCGAGCCCTCGCCGCGGGGGCCGAGGGTGTCGCGCAGGCCCTCGAAGGCTGCCTTCTGCGCGGCCGCGTCGAGGGTGAGCACGACGTTGCCGCCCTGGGCGGTCTCGCCCTTGAGCAGGTCGACCAGCCGGGTCACGAACAGCTGCGGGTCCTCGCCGGTGAGCACGGCGTTCTGGCTGCGCTCGATCCCGGTCTGGCTCCCGAGCTGGAGGTAGCCGGTGACCGGTGCGAACATCCGGGCACCCTCGGGCGGGTAGACGCGCAGGTACTTGTAGCGGTCGTCGACCGGCTTGCTCGTCGCCACCGGTGCGTCGCCGACCAGGATCTGGCCGCGTTCGCGGCTGTAGGACGCCTCGGCGACGCGGGCGTTGCGGGGATCCTCGTTGTAGGAGCCGGACTTCACGAACTGCACGTAGGTCACGTTCGCCATCAGGGCGAGGAACAAGAACATGCAGAAGATCGAGACCGCGCGGATCGGCTTGTTCACTGCGCGCACCTCCCCGAGGTCGCCCAGGGGCTCGGGCCGCTCGACGCGCTTGTGGCGTTCATCGCTGGGGCACCACCTTCACGAGCTGGGTGGCCTGCTCGTCCGGGTCCTCGGCGTCGGGGGTGAGGTCGGGCAGCGGCCGGCGGGCCTGGTCGGAGATGCGCAACAGGATCGCGATGATCACCCAGTTCACGACGAGCGACGAACCGCCGTACGACAGGAACGGTGTGGTGAGGCCGGTCAGCGGGATCAGCCGGGTCACGCCGCCGACGACGACGAAGACCTGCAGCGCGAAGACCGCGGCGAGGCCGGTCGCGACCAGCTTGCCGAAGCCGTCGCGGGAGATGAGGGCGGCGCGCAGCGCGCGCTCGACGACGAGGCCGTAGAGCAGCAGCACGGCCATCACGGCGGTCAGGCCGAGCTCCTCGCCGATCGCGGCGAGGATGAAGTCGGACTCGACGTACGGCACCCGCTCGGGCATGCCCTCACCGAGGCCACGGCCCATCAGGCCGCCCCACGCGAAGCCGTAGAGCGCCTGGACCAGCTGGTAGCCCTTGCCGTCGGCGTCGGCGAACGGGTCCAGCCAGATGTCGACCCGGCTCTGCACGTGACCGAAGAGCCGGTACGCCGCGGTGGCGCCGCCGAAGAACAGCAGGGCGCCGACGACCAGCCAGCCCGGCCGCTCGGTGGCGACGTAGAGCATGACGAGGAACAGGCCGAAGAACAGCAGGCTGGAGCCGAGGTCGCGCTGCAGCACCAGGATGCCGAGGCTGACCACCCACATCATCAGGATCGGGCCGAGGTCGCGCCCGCGGGGCAGGTCGACGAAGACCACGCGGCGGCCGGCGAGGGCGAGCGCGTCGCGGTGGACGACGAGGTAGCCGGCGAAGGTGATGACGAGCAGCAGCTTCGCGACCTCGCCGGGCTGGAAGCTGAACGGGCCGAGCGAGATCCAGATCTTCGCGCCGTTGATGGAGGTGCCGAGCCCCGGCACCATCGGCAGCACCAGCAGCACGATCGCGGCCAGGCCCGAGGTGTAGGTGAACCGGGCGAGCAGCCGGTGGTCGGGCAGCGCGACCAGGGTGCCGACGAAGAGCGCGACGCCGAGCGTCATCCAGGTCAGCTGCTGGCTGGCGAGACCGGTGTCCTTGGCCAGGTCGACGCGGTGGATCACCGCCAGGCCCAGGCCGTTGAGGGCCGCCACGACGGGCAGCAGCACCGGGTCGGCGTACGGCGCGACGACGCGGACCGCGACGTGGGCCGCGACGACGAGCAGGGTCAGCCAGCCGCCGTACCCGATCAGGTTGGCGGGGACCTCTCCGTCGACGCCGAGGCCGACGGCGGCGTAGGCGCCGATCCCGACGACCAGCGCGAGCACGAGCAGGAACAGCTCCGCGCCCCGCCGGCGGCGGTGCACGAATCCCATCAGTGCGGAGTTGGTGGCCATCGCTGCTCGCCCTCAGCTGCCCTGCGGTGCGAGGGAGGTCAGGTCGGCCGCGCCGCCGGGCGTCGGGGCGGTGGGCGCGGGTGCGGTGGTGGGCGCCGTCGTGGGCGCCGTGGGTGTGCTCGCGGGCGGGACGTCGGACCGACGGCCGTTGGCGCCGATCCGGGTGATCGCCTCGCGGGCCCGCTCGACGCTGCCGTAGATCATCGCGCCGTCCCGGACCTCCTCCTGCGTGGACTCCTGCAGGTCGGCGACCTCGAGGTCGGAGACCTCGTAGACGTGGGAGAGACCGGGGACGTCGACGCCGCGGTAGATCACGACGTACCCGTCGCTGTCACCGCTGCCTTCGCCCACGTAGTACTTCTGCTGGCTCCACCAGTACGCCGTGCCGAGCGCGCTCCAGACCACGCCGAGCACGATCGCGGCCGTCAGCAGACGCCGGGCCCAGGCGAAGCGCGGCGGCGGCTGCGGGGCATAGCGCAACGCCTCGGGGTCGAGGATCGGGTCCTCGGGGATCGCGTAGCCGACGCCCGGGATCTCGGCCGGGACGGGCTCGAGCTCGCCGGTGTCGCCGGCGCGGTGGCCGCGGAACAGGCTGCGTGCGCGGCGCCGGCTGATGTCGGCGGCGGCGCCGACCACCATCGCGTCGGCGGGGGTGCGCTCGCCGGGGTCGACGACGTCGGCGACCACGCAGGTCACGTTGTCGGAGCTGCCGGCGTCGAGGCTCGCCCGGACCAGCTCGATCGAGGTGAACTCCGGCGTGCCGTCGGTGAGCAGCTCGGTGATCCGGCCGTCCTCGAGCACCCCGCACGCGCCGTCGCTGCACAGGAACAGCCGGTCGCCCGGCACCAGCTCGAGCGCGAACAGGTCCGGCTCCACGTCGTGGAGGCCGTCGAGCGCCTTGAGGATCAGGTTGCGGTGGGGGTGGACCCGCGCCTCCGCCTCGGTGATCCGGCCCTCGTCGATCAGGCTCTGCACGAAGGTGTGGTCGTTGGTCAGCTGTGACAGCTCGCCGTCGCGCAGCAGGTAGGCCCGCGAGTCACCGATGTGACCCACCGCCAGCCGCTTGCCGTCGAAGAGCGCGACCGTGGCCGTCGTGCTGGTGCCGTTGAGGGCGGGGTCCTGGTCGACCTGCGCGCCGATCGACACGTGCGCCTCGTGGAGGCCGTCGTTGACCCGGTCGATCACGTCGACCGAGCCCGGCGCCTCGTCGAGCTGGCGCAGCTCGCTGATCGCCGTACCGGAGGCGACGTCGCCGCGGGCCGCGCCGCCCACGCCGTCGCAGACGGCCAGCAGCCACGGGCCGGAGTAGCCGGAGTCCTGGTTGTCCTTGCGCACCCGGCCGACGTCGGACACGGCGTACCCGTCGAGCTGGAGCAGCGGCTGCGTCACCGGCAGGGGGACGTCGACCGTGTCGGGCTGGGGGTCGTGCGGAGCGTCGGGCTCGGAGGCAGGCTCGGAGGCAGGCTCGGAGGGGGGCTGGGGGACGAGCTGGGGTTCGGTGCCGGCGGCGTCGGTCATCTACTTCCTCAGCTCCACGATGGTCTTCCCGACCCGGATCTGCGAGCCGAGGCCGACCGGGACGGGCTGGGTGAGCCGCTGGCTGCCGAGGTAGGTGCCGTTGGTGGAGCCGAGGTCCTCGACGTACCACTGGCCGCCGGACTCGACGATGCGCGCGTGGCGGGTGGAGACGTAGTCGTCGTCGAGCCGGATGGCCGCGTCGTTGCCGCGGC
Organism: Nocardioides daeguensis; assembly: GCF_019192965.1. GTDB lineage: Bacteria > Actinomycetota > Actinomycetes > Propionibacteriales > Nocardioidaceae > Nocardioides > Nocardioides daeguensis. The sequence continues at coordinate 17,290 of NZ_JAHTKU010000028.1, read as the reverse complement.
CGATGAGGACCGGGGCCTGGGACAGGTCGGCGACGATGCCGGTGTTGACGCCCTGCACGACCTCGACCCTGGTCGGCTGGCCCCGGCGCGGGCTGGCCTGCTTCGGGGCACGGGGCTGCTTGCCGGGCGCGGCCGGGGAAGGCACGCGGGCGCCGAACATGTCGGAGCGGATCACCGAGATCGCGGACAGCACGAAGATCCACAGGATCGCCAGGTACGCGATCCGGACGAGGAACAGGGTCAGCTCAGACATCGCCCACCACCTGGTTGGTCTCCTGGAGCAGTCGGAGGACGAGGGACGTGTGCCCGATCTGGACCCGGGAGCCGTCGTGCAGGGCCGCCCGGGCGACCTTCTGTCCGTCGACGCGGATGCCGTTGGTCGATCCCATGTCGTGCACCTCGACGTGGACGGGACCCGGGGCCGTCGTACCGGGTGGGGGCGGCGGGGTCGTGATGAGGAACTCGGCGTGCCGCCGGCTCACCCCGGGGTCGTTGATCCGCAGGTCGGCCTCGCTGCCGCGCCCCACGACGAGCCCGGGCGCCTGCAATGGGTGCTGGGTGCCGTTGACCTCGAGCACCGCGCGCGTGCGCTGGCTGCTCAGCCGCTGGCTCTGCCCGGTCACCTCCGCCTCCGCCTGGCTGCGCACCCGGAACCGTCCGGTGCCCAGGTCGTCGGCCGACTCGAAGACGATCCGGATCGGGCCGGGGAAGACGTAGGACTGCAGTTCGGCGTGCTCGGTCAGCTGGCTGGCGAGCTCGCTCGCCAGCGCGGAGTCGTACGGCGCGAGCCGCTCCAGGTCGCCCTCGGAGAGCTCCACCACGAAGCTGTTGGGCACCAGCCGCCGCTGCCGCGAGAGCACCTGCGCCTTGTTGTCCAGCTCGCGCTGGAGCGCCGCGGCCACCTCCACGGGCTGGACCGCGCTGCGGAAGGTGCGCGCGAAGACGCCGGAGATCGCCTGCTCGAGCCGCTGCTCGAACCGCTGCAGTCCGCCCACGTCGCTGCCCCTCCTCCCGCACACGTCGCGCACCGGGCCCCTGTCCCGACGTCGCCCCGATCGTATCGGTGGCTCCTCGCCGGTCCCGGGACCTTGGCTCCCGTCCCGCCTGCCGCCCGGCGAGGCGGCTCGCCGGTGACGCCCCGTTTTGGGCGAGCGGTCGCTGCTGGGCTAACCTGACGGGGCTTCACGCGCGAGTGGCGGAATAGGCAGACGCGCACGGTTCAGGTCCGTGTGTCCGAAAGGACGTGGGGGTTCAACTCCCCCCTCGCGCACGTGTGGGCCGGTCTAGGCAAGACCGGCCGAACGGTTTAAGTATTGGGAACAGGCTCTGACCAGCGGGAATGCTGATCAGAGCCTGTTCCCGTGAGGGCGCCCGTCAGCCCGGCCCGCGCCGAATAGTGCGCCTCAGAGTGGTCGCTGTGCGCAGTGGCTCCCATGCGGAGCCTCCATGAACCTCGGACAGCAGGAGATCGCCGTTCGGGTTGGCCCCCATTGCGCGCCGGGCCTTCTGCTCCAGCACTTCGTTCGTTTGGCGACCGAGCAACGCACTTCCTCGCGGCTCGACCATGACCCTTGGGGGGCGGAGCGTGGGGTGGTTGGGCACCCTGCGCCCGATGTGGTTGCAGTTGATGTGTCGGCCCCCGACGTTGCGTGCCCGTGGTGACCGTAGGCCCGATGCGTGTCTGGGCTGGAGCTACGCCCGCCGTGGGTCGCCCGAGGGCATGGGGTCGCGCTCTTCCTCAGAAAAGAGTGTGATCTGGGCTACCCCTAAATCCGATTACCTTGTATGTTTTCGGATTGTCGCCGTCGTGAGTTGAAGGAGCCAAGTCGTGTCCAAGCGCGTCGTCCTGGTGGGTCTCGGAGCCACTGGCGTGGCCATGGCCCGGTCGTTTATGGAGCGCAACGACCTCCGAGTCGTCGGCGCCGCCGACAGGAACCCCCAGGCGGTCGGTTCCGACCTCGGGGACGTTCTCGGAGTCGAGCCGCTCGGTGTGGTCGTGGTTGACGATCCGGAGAAGCTGCCCGAGGCGGAGCTCGCCGTGGTCGCCACCACCTCGGACCTGAACCAGGTGGCAGCGACCGTGCTCCCTCTGGTCGCGGCCGGATACAACGTGATGAGCATCTGTGAGGAGCTCTCGTTCCCCTGGGTGAGCCACGCGGAGGTCTCACGTCAGATTGACGACGCAGCGAAGGCGAGCGGGGTGACGGTGCTCGGCACGGGTGCGAACCCCGGAGTGCTGATGGACACCCTGCCGCTTCTGCTCACGGTCCTGACTCAGGACGCCAAACGCATAACGATCCGTCGTCGCACCAACATGTCCCGCTACGGAGCCATCCTGCGGAAGTTCGGCCTCGGTCTCACACCGGACGTCTTTGAGACTGCTCAGGCAGCAGGGGAGGTGGTCGGTCACTACGGGTTCGAGCAGGCCATCGGTGCTGTCGCCAGCGGCCTCGGATGGGAGTTGGACGCGATCGAGGTGGACGACGTCACGCCGGTTCTGCTGGCCCAAGACCTCCGCACCGGCGCTCATCTGAGCATCGCGCCGGGGCAGATCGCCGCTGTCGCCCACGCGGCTCGCGGGCTCGTGGACGGCAAGGCGGTCATCGACCTGGAGATCGTGTTCGGCTTCTTCGCGGACGGCGACACGGTGCAGGCCGGCGACGACTACCGCATCGAGGGTGAGGAGCAGGTCCTTGAGCTGTCGTCCTCGGTGGGGTTCGAGTCGTTCCTCAGCACGATCGCGGCGGCGGTCAACACCGCCGCCGCCGTCGTCGACGCCCGGCCCGGTCTGCTCTCCATGGGCGACCTGCCGGTTCGCGAGCTCGCCTCGAAGGGTTCCCGTCTCACGGGCGTGCAGCGATGACACGACACGACGACACGCCCCTCAGCCCGGTCAGGTTCCTCTGCCGTGCCGCAGCCGTGCACGGCGAGAAGCTCGCCGTCGTCGACCGTGACCGTCGTTTCACATACGGAGAGTTCTACGAGCGGGCCCGCCGGCTGGCCGGCGTCCTGTTCGAGCGCGACCTGCGGGCCGGAGGCCGGGTCGGGGTGATCGCGACGAACACGCGGGAGATGCTCGAGGCGCACTACGGCGTGCCCTTCGCGGGCGGGGTGCTCGTTCCCCTGAACTCCCGCCTGAACGCCAGCGAGATCGCGTACATCCTCGGGCACGCGGACGTGCAGGTCCTCATCGTCTCCGCGGAGCTCGAGGCAGTGGCGCGTGAGGCGATCGCCCTCGCCACGGCCAACCCCGTCGTGTTGGTCGCCGGCGAGCAGTACGAGACCGCGCTCGCGCAGGCCAAGCCTTTCGAGATCCACGTCGCGAATGAGCTAGCGACCATCGCGATCAACTACACCAGCGGTACGACGGGCAAGCCCAAGGGAGTCGTGTACACGCATCGCGGCGCCTACCTCCAGTCGCTCGCGATGGCTTTCCACTCGGGTATGGGCCTCACCTCCACCTACTTGTGGACGTTGCCGATGTTCCACTGCAACGGGTGGTGCTTCACCTGGGCGGTGACGGCCGTGGGCGGCACGCACGTGTGCCTGGAGAAGGTCGACGCGGCGTCCGTGTGGGGCGCCGTTTCCGAGCATGGCGTCACGCACATGTGTGCTGCACCCACGGTGCTTTCCACGTTGACGGCCGACCCAAGTGCTCCACCGCTCGACGCGAGCAGGGTGTGGGTGGCGACTGGGGGGTCGCCGCCCGCACCTGCACTGTTGGCGCGGGCGCGGGCCTGCGGTCTCGACGTCACTCACCTCTACGGAATGACTGAGACCTATGGGCCGGTCGTCATCAACGAGTGGCGGTCCCAGTGGGACGAGCTGCCCGCCGAGGACCAGGATCGACTCAACGCGCGCCAAGGGATCGGCAACATCATCTCCGACATCGTCCGCGTCGTCGACGGCAACGGGGACGACGTGCCCGCTGACGCGGCGACCATCGGCGAGATTGCGCTGCGCGGCAACAACGTCACCCCGCGCTACTACCTCGATCCCGAGTCAACCGCCGCCGCCGTGCCCGACGGTTGGTTCCGTAGCGGTGACCTTGCCGTGCGCCATCCCGACGGCTACATCGAGATCCGTGACCGAGCCAAGGACGTGATCATCTCCGGCGGAGAGAACATCAGCTCGGTCGAGGTCGAGCAGGCCATCCTCGAGCACCCGGCCGTCCAGGAGGCGGCGGTGGTCCCGATGCCGCACGAGCACTGGGGTGAGCGCCCGGTCGCTTTCGTGTGCCTGCGGACTGGAGCCGAGGCCTCGGCGGACGAGCTGCGCGAGCACCTCGTCGGGCGCTTGGCGAAGTTCAAGATCCCGGACCGTTTCGAGTTCGCCGATCTGCCCAAGACAGCGACCGGCAAGGTCCAGAAGTTCGAGCTCAAGAGGCAGCTCGCCACGTCTCCCGCGACGACCGCAGGGACAACCCCGTAGCCCGCACCGCCTCAGAACGCTCCGGAGGAACCCGGGGCGAGACCGAGAACGTGACAAGAGAACGAAAGAGGACAGAACGATGCTTGACCCGAATGACGTGAGCGCACTGAACCTGATCAACGGAGAGCTCGTCCCCGCGCAGTCCGGCCGGCTGCTCGACGTCATCGAACCAGCCACGGAGGAGGTGCTCGCGCAGGCGCCGGCCAGCGGTGCGGCGGACGTCGACGCAGCCGTGACCGCCGCGACCGAGGCCTTCAAGACCTACCGCCGTACGACGCCCGGTGAGCGCGCCGAGATGCTCCTGGCGCTCGCTGCGGCAATCGAGGAGCACGCGGACCACCTGGCGATGCTGGAGTCGCGCAACGTGGGCAAGCCGCTTCCGGTCGCGCGCGACGAGGTTCCGCTCGTCGTCGACAACCTGCGGTTCTTCGCCGGTGCCGCGCGCTCGCTGGAGGGTCGAGCCGGTGGTGAGTACCTCAACGGCTACGAGTCCTATGTCCGGCGAGAGCCGATCGGTGTCGTCGCGGGCATCGCGCCCTGGAACTACCCGCTCCTCATGGCGGCGTGGAAGTTCGGCCCCGCGTTGGCGACCGGGAACTGCAGCATCCTCAAACCGTCCCGGCAGACTCCTCTGACTGCTCTATACGTCGCCAAGCTCGCGCAGGACATCTTCCCGGCGGGCGTCTTCAACGTCCTGTCGGGCTCCGCTGCTGACATGGGCGACTCCCTGGTGGGTGACCGCCGCATCGGGCTGGTCTCCGTGACCGGTGACACCAGCACCGGCAAGCACATCGCGAAGGTGGCCTCTGACCATGTTGCCAAGGCGCACCTCGAGCTCGGAGGGAAGGCTCCCGTCATCGTCCTGGACGACGCGGACGTCGACGCCGTCGTCGCGGGCGTCACGCTGGGCGCCTTCGTGAACTCGGGCCAGGATTGCACTGCGGCCTGTCGTGTCATCGCTACGCCGGGGGTCTATGACCAGCTGGTGGCGAAGCTGGTCCCCGCGGTCGAGGCGCTCAAGGTCGGCAACCCCGGGGAGACCGAGGACCTCGACATGGGGCCGGTGGTCTCGGCCTCGCACCGCCAGTCGATCCTCGACGTGCTCGCCAAGACGGACGGCGAGATCGCAACGGGCGGTCGTGCTATCCCCGGCAAGGGCTACTTCATCGAGCCGACCGTCGTCACCAACCCCAGCCAGCACGACATCATCGTGCAGACCGAGCTGTTCGGCCCGGTGGTCTCTGTGCAGCGCGCGGATGACGTCGACCAAGCCTTCGAGTGGGCCAACGACGTCGACTTCGGTCTCGCCGCGTCGATCTGGACGCAGAACCTCAACCACGCCGCTCGTGCGGCGCGCGACCTCGACTTCGGCTGTGTGTGGGTCAACGACCACCTGCCCGTGATGTCCGAGATGCCCCACGGCGGCTTTAAGCAGTCGGGATATGGCAAGGACATGTCGGTCTACGGCCTCGAGGAATACACCCGCATCAAGCACGTCATGACGAAGTCCGTCTGAAGGGTACGACGATGAGCAACGAACACGAGCACAACGAGAGCGCCACTGCCCCCACGGCAGCCACCGCCGCGACGACCGTCGACCTGGGCACGCCCCAGTTCCTCGGTGAGGTCGAGCAGGCCTTCGTGGAGAAGTGGCACGAGAACGCGACGGGCTGCTTCTCCTCGGGGCACAAGTTCTGCCGGGAGGTCTGCCCGGTCACCCAGGTGACCCGCAATGAGAACCACACGCCGACCGCCTTCCACGCCAACGTGATCGCGATGGAGAAGGGGCACCTCACTGTCGAGGACGTCGCCGACGACTACGTCCACTGCACGCAGTGCGGCGGGTGTGAGGTCCGGTGCCCGAACACGCTCATGGTCGGCGACTTCTACCGCGCCCGCACCGAGACGGTGAAGGTCGTTCGCGCGATGCGGGCGATGCTGGTGGACAAGGGCCTGGACCGGGAGGGATGGAAGGTCTGGAACCGACTGACGAACGAGCTGAAGAACGAGCCCGTGCTCGGCGTCGAGGGGGACAGCCCGAACGCCCAAGCGCAGGTCCGCGACTGGGCCGAGGGCCTCGACATCCCCATCGGCGGCGACACGATCATGTTCGTCGACTGTGAGGCGGCCTACTACCGGACCTCGGTACCGCGCGCCACCGCACAGATTCTCCAGGCGGCCGGCTACGAGTTCGGCCTGATGAACGAGCAGTGGTGCTGCGGCGGGCCGGCCGGCGAGATGGGCTACGTCGAGCAGTCAATGGCTTTCGCCCGGCACAACGTCGACGACTGGCGCAAGTCCGGTGTCAAGCGCATCATTGCGATCGAGCCGCACGACTACGTCCACTTCACCGAGGACTACCCCGCGTACTTCGGCGAGGAGTTCGACTTCGAGGTCGTCCAGATCATCGACCTGGTTGCAGAGCTGATCCGCGACGGGCGGCTCAAGCTGACCGAACCCATCGATCGGGTCGTGACGTACCACGACCCTTGCCGCCTCAACAAGCGCAAGGGCATCCACGAGGCGCCGCGCGAGATCCTGCGGTCCATCCCGGGCCTGACGTTCAAGGACGTCGACCGCGTCACACAGTGGTCCTATTGCTCCGGCGGCGGTGGTGGTCTCCCGATCGAGAAACCCGAGATCACGGCGGAGATCAGCCGTCGCCGCCTGGAGAAGGCCTCGGAGCTCGAGGTCGACACCCTCGTGTCCGCCTGCGTGTGGTCGGAGCGACCGCTGACGGCCGCAGGCGACGAGGCCGGCATCGAGGTCAAGGACATCATCGAGCTCGTCGCGGAGTCGGCGGGCATCGAGATCGGCGGGAGGACGCGAGCGTGAGCACCATCAGCATCGAGGACGAGGTCATCGACCGACTCAACGCCATCCTCGGCGAGGACGGGGCGGTTCTGACCAACAAGTCGAGCCGCTTCAACCGCGCTCGAGTGCCTGCGCCCTTCCCGGTGCACCGCTGGGAGGAGTTCATCCCCGACATCGTCGTCCTTCCCCGGACCGCCGAGCAGGTCTCGCAGATCGTCAAGCTTGCCAACGAGTACAAGATCCCGGTGGTCCCGCGCGCCGGCGGCACCGGACTCGCTGACGGCGCCGTCCCGATGAAGGGCGGCATCGTCGTCGACATCAAACGGATGGACCAGATCAAGGAGATCGACCTGGTCAACAACACGGTGACGGTGGGTCCCGGCATCAACATGCAGACACTGAACCGGTCGCTGAAGAAGCACGGCGTGATCTACCCCGACGACCCGGCGTCGTACGCGTGCGCGCTGGTCGGAGGTCGCATCGGGACGAGCGGGCTCTCGCTGCTGGGTGCTCGCTACGGCCACACCCGGGACCTGGTCATCTCCTTCGAGATCGTGACGCCGACCGGCGAGATCATCGAGGTCGGTGAGGGCGGTGGTCGTAAGGTTCGCAAGTCGTCGACCGGCTACCACCTCAAGCAGCTCTTCATGGGACACCAGGGCACGCTCGGCATCGTCACCGAGGCCACCCTCGAGCTGGTGCCTCGCGCGGAGGCGGAGTTCGCCGCGTTCTTCCTCTTCGAGGACTACGAGACGGCCTACAAGACCTTCGCGCTGATCGCCAAGAGCGGGCTCGCGACCCTCGGCGGCGTGATGATGTTCGACCCGGAGAAGGTCGACTACCTGCGTCGCGACGACGAGGCGTACATCATCCAGCCCGACTGGGTGAAGGCCGTCTGCGCTGCTTCGCTCTTCGGCACGAAGATCGAGGTCGAGGTCGGCGCCAAGAAGGTCATGGAGCTCGGCAGGAGCCTGGGCGGTCGCTACATCGGCGACGAGATCGCCGCCGGTGACTGGGCCGCACGCCACGACCGCTACGCGAACCCGCTGCACGGCCGCGACAAGGACGGCAAGGTCGTGCCCATGTCGTGGCACTGCGAGGACGCCGCGGTCCCCTACAGCGAGGTCCCCGAGGTCCTGCGCAAGTGGCACGAGATCGCCAAGCGCTACGTCGACCAGTACGACATCTTCGATGACTGGGGCGCCTTCCAATACACCAACGGCGCCCACAAGCCGTGGGCCGACGTCCTCGTCGAGATCGACATGGGCCTGTGGGAGGACCGCATGGACGAGGAGTCGTGGCAGGCGTTCGTCTCCCTGAAGCGTGAGATCGCCCAAGTCGCCATCGACCACGGCGGGTCCATGTCGTCCTGCCACGGTGCCACGCGCGCGGGTGACGCCGAGCTGGTGCCCACCGAGATGGGAGCGTCCTGGGAGGTCATGAAGACCATCAAGCGCGCCCTCGACCCAAACAACATCATGAACCCGGGCAAGCAGAGCCTCGACGAGGCCTACGAGGAGGTGACGGCGTGAGCGGCGAGTACAGGTTCGGAAGGTGGGTGCCTGCGGAGCAGGTGCCGCCTGAGGCTGAGCGGGTGACCGACCAGGTCATCCAGCGTTTCGAGCACGTCTTCGAGGTGGACCCCGACCTCATGGGGCGGCACTTCAACCAGCAGAAGATGGCGACATGGGACACCAAGCGGATCGTGGCCGCTCGCTGGGACCACTTGGACGCCGTGCACGCCGAGTTCGCAGATGAAGTAATCCTCGCCGGCGAGGGGCCTGACCCCGGACCGACGACCAGCCAGGAACACGAGTAGGGAGTCACCCGGAATGAACCGCATCAAGGCCGCCATCTACGGTGTGGGCGCGATGAACTCGATCGCCACCCGCATGCTGCTCGACAAGGACGTGGAGATCGTCGCCGCGATCTCCCGGAGCAAGGACAAGGTCGGCAAGGACCTGGGAGACCTGACCGGACTCGGCCGGCAGCTCGGTGTGATCGTCACCGACGACGCGAAGGCAGCACTCGCGGAGTCGGGAGCCGACGTCGCCGTCATCGCCGTCAACAGCTACATGACCGACGCCGTCGAGCAGCTTCGCAACTGTGCCGAGGCGGGTGTCAACGCGGTGACCCTCTCCGAGGAGGCCCTCTACCCGTGGAACACCTCGCCCGAGCTCACCGCGGAGCTCGACGCAATCGCCAAGCGCACCGGCGCGACGCTCACGGGCACGGGCCACCAGGACACCTACTGGGTCAACATCGTCGCGATGATGATGGGAACCGCCCACCGCATCGACCACGTGACAGGTCGCGCCAGCTGGAACGTCGACGACTACGGCCCTGAGGTCGCCGGCGACCAGCAGGTCGGCAAGACCGTCGAGCAGTTCAACCAGTGGCTCAGCGGTGCCGAGCGTCCACCGACCTTCGGCCGCAACGTGCTCGACGCCCTCGTGGCCGACGCCGGGCTGACCGTCAAGTCGATCACTTCCACCACTCGGCCCGACGTCGCCGCCGAACCGATGCACTCCCAGGCCCTCAACCTAGACGTGGCGGCCGGCGACGTCATCGGGTTCACGGACATCGATGAGATCCAGACCGAGGAGGGTGTCGTCTTCACCTTCGAGATGTCCGGTCGGGTGTACGGCGAGACAGACGGCGACATCAACGACTGGGAGATCAAGGGCGAGCCCGATCTGGTCCTGTCCAACGGCAACGTCCCCACCCAGATCACCACCTGCACGCAGTTGGTCAACCGGATCCCTGACGTGATCAACGCCGACCCCGGGTTCGTGACGATGGAGAAGCTGCCCCGCCTCAAGTACCGGGCATTCGGGTTCCACACCTACCTCGAGGCGGGTGCGGAATGAGCGCCGTCCTGCTGGCCGTAGAGACCTTCGGTGACCAGGTCAACTCCGACGCCTTCACCCAGAACTTCTTCTACATCATGTCCTCGGCGGCAGTGGTCCTCGGACTGCTGGGCCTGATCCTCGTCGACTCAGGCCTCGTCCGCACGGGGAACGTCCTCTCCACGGCGATCCAGAAGCTCACCGCGTTCGCGATCGGCACGGCGGCGTACATGGTGGTCGGCTTCGCGCTCTGGAACTATCAGTACAACAAGGCGTTCGGAGTTCCCGACGGGTTCTCGCAGGCCATCAAGGACTGGTGGTTCGGCGGCAACTTCATGAACGACTACGCCCAGAACATCGACTCCGCGGTGGCGCCAGGCGCCGGCAACTCCCAGATCTTCTTCGTGTTCCTCGCCGTCTACGGGGGGTTCGTCTGCGCGCTCGTCCACACCGCCGCGTCGGAACGAATCAGAAGCGCGCCGCTGTACGTCATCTCGGCATTCATCGGTGGCCTGATCTACCCCGTGGTGCTGTGGCTGACTTGGGGCTCTACCAGCCCTCTCACCAACGCCGGAACCCACGACTTCGTCGGGGCCTACAGCTCCTACATCTTCGCCGGTTCCTTCGGGATCGTGCTGACCCTGAAGCTGAAGCCTCGCCTCGGTTTGTTCCCCAAGCCGGGCCAGTCGGCGACCTGGGCTCCCCACAACGTGCCCCTGGCGCTTTTCGGTGTGGTTGTACTGCTGTTCGCGGCTCCCCTGATCGTCATGGGTTGCGGATTCTTCGTTCCCGAGGACGGCTACTACGGCGTCTCGATGACGACCTCCGGACTTGGGCTCGTCTACACCAACGTCTTTGTGTCGTTCGCCGTCGGCGGCCTCGTCGGTGGCGCGATCGCCTACAAGACGCACAATCCCGTGCATGCGATCCTCGGACCCATCTCAGCCTACGTTGCCAACACCACGGCGTTCGATGTCCTCAAGCCTTGGGAGACCGTGCTCGTCTCGATCTCGGGCCCCGTGGTCGTGGCAGTGGCCTACACCTGGGTGAACAAGCGAGGCATCGACGACGCCAAGGTGTTCCCGCTGGCATGTGCCGCGATCGTCGGCGACCTCATCGTCGGCGTGCTCGCATGGGGCACTGCGACCGGAGGCTACTTCGGCCTCGAGGGTGACTACGGTTTCCAGCACGCCGAGATCAACCTCTGGTGGCAGATCCTGGGAATTCTCGTCACGGTGGGAATCGGGGTCGTGTCGGCGCTGGCGCTCGTCACGGTGCTCGGCACGTTCATGCAGCTTCGCGTCAGCCCTGAGGACGAGATCAACGGAATCGACGCTGCGCGGTGGGGCCCCCGAACCGAAGAGGTACCTGCCGCCCACGCCTCCACCTCCTGACCCCAAGGGCGGCTTCCGGTCCGAACAGCGGACGCCTGTCCCTCGCGACCAGCGAGGGGCAGGCGTCACCGCATTGCGGGCTGCGCCGCCCTCGGGCTGGCGAGAGATGTACGCAGCTGGGTGCGACTCGAACCCGGGGCGCCGCCGAGACCGGATCAGGGCTTGGCGACTGCGATCTGCCAGTCCGACCAGTCGCCGACCTGGAGAGCGGTCTTGAAGCAGGCCTCATCCTCGTCGGGCATGGACGCCAGCCGTTCGCCCGGCATCCACCGGACTGAGTTCGTTGCCACGACGGTCCTGTCCCGGTTGACGACGACGACGTCACCGGGGAGCTGGCAGAGCTCGTTCGTGATGAGCTCCTCGGCAGCTTGCGCCATCAGGTCGATCGCGACGACACCGAGGAACTCAGCGCCCGACAGCACCGGAACGGCCAGCGTGATGACCAGGGCGTCAGAGCCCGAGTAGTCGAGGTACGGCCCGATCAGCGTGGGACGCAGCCGGTCGCGCGTTCGCAGGTACCAATCCATCTCGACGTAGTCGTACGCCTCGAGGTCGGTCGTGTCGAAGTTGAGCTGGAGTCGCTTGATGGCGTCTCCGCGCTGCTGCAGCCAGAGCATGTAGCGAATCGCATCGTCGACCGCACCCGGCGCGGCGATGTAGCCGCTGCCGATGATGGCCGGTGAGTCCTTGATGATCGCCTCGACATGCTGGCTCAAGGACTCGACGTCGCCTGCGGTGAGTCCACCGCTGCTGGACGCTGACGAGAGCGCTGCGAGCTGCTCGGCGTACGAGAGCAGTGGAGTCAGCCGGTCGTCGATCTGTTGCTCAAGCCAAGTCGAGATGCGCGTCAGCTCGCGCTCGGGCGTGACCGATCCGGTGCGGCTCATGACTGCCTCCTGGTGGGTCGCGTCAGGGAAAGGTACGCCGCGGTGAGACGCTTCAGGTTGTTCGTGACGTGCTTATGCGCCAGTTCCCCGGCAACCTCGCCGTCCTCCTTGGAGATGGCGGTGGCAATGGCCAAGTGCTCCTCGTGCTGGGCCACGACGTCGCTCTCAGGAAGGTGTGAGGTCCACAGCAAGCCGATGGTCTCGGCTTGAAGGGCAACCTCGCGCCGCGTCAGTCGCTCCGACCTCGTCGCAATCGCGACCTCGATGTGAAATCGGCTGTCCGCCTTCATGCGGTCGCCCCGGCTGGTCGCCTGCTCAAGCTGCTGTGCGAACTGGAGGATGCGTTTGACGCTCGCTTCGGATGCCCGTTCAGCAGCCAACGTCGCGGCGGTCGTAGCGATCGCCAAGTGCTCGTCAGCGAGGTCTCGCAGCGCGGTCGCAGACATCCCTCGGAGCCGGGCGACGTCGGGCTTCTCGTCGGGTTCAGCAGCCCGGCGCACGAAGGAACCACCTGTGCGCCCCCTGCGTGTCTCGATCAAGCCACGCTCGCGCAAGGTCGCGATCGCCTCCCGCAAGGTCACCGGTGAGACCCCGAACTGCTGAGCGAACTCGGCCTCCGGGGGCAGGCGTTCGCCGTCGGTGAGAAGGCCGAGCTGGATGGCTTCGGAGATGCGTACCGCGACCTCGTCGGCCCGGCCGGTGGCGCCCAGAGGCGCGATGAGGATGGAGTGATCCGTGCCCATCGCAGTCCTTTCGCGCCGTTGGAAACTCGGACGGTAGCAGTCTAGCCATAAATACGTCAGCACTGTATGTTTTGCGGAGTCCAGCGGCACGAGCAAGGAAACTTCGATGACGGACTTCAGGAACCCCGAGCAGGCGCAGCTGGGTGCAACCACGCCCTTGGACGCCGATGCGCGACAGATGAGAGAGCTCGGTCTTGAGGCCGAGGTCGCCCGCGACAAGAGCCCGAGGGCCAACTTCTCGCTGGGATTCGCCAACCAGTCGCCCTGGTCGGCGTATATACAGTGCTCGCGTTCGCCGTGGCGACAGCAGGCCCGCCGATGGTCTGAAGCTTTGTCCTCGTCGGTGTCGGCCAGTTGCTGGTCGCCCTCACCTTCGGTGAGTTCGTCTCGCAACACCCGCCGGCGGGCCGCGTCTGGCCCTGGACGCACCGCCTGTGGGGGCGCAAGTTCGCCTGGTACCTGGCAAGCGACCAGCCGCCCGGCGACGCCGTCCGCCCCGGTGTACACAAGGCGTCCTGACATGGTTGCTTCGATTCCCCCGACGTTCCTCGCCGCTGGTCGATTCGCGCACGAGAGCGAGGTCGTCTCAGGTCCGCGGTCTGCTCTCATCACCGGCGCTTCCCGAGGCATGGGTCGGTCGATCGCTCTCCGGCTCGCGCGCAAGGGCTATGGCGTGACCATCGCTGCCCGAGGTGCCGGCGAGCTTGCGGCCGTCGCTGAGGAACTGGCCGCAGCCGGTGCGCCACAGGTTGAAGTCGTCGCTGCGGACTCAGCCGATCGCGACGCGGTGGCGGGGGTGGCAGAAGCCCACCGTGCACGCTTCGGTGCAATGGACGCGCTCGTCCTCAATGCCGGTGGGGGCACCACAGGTGCCTTGGAGCAGACAGACCTGCGTCGTCTCGGCAAGTCTTTTGAGGAGGCCGGCAACGGCGTGACGGCGACGGCCATCGCGCCGGCGTTCGTCGACACCGACATAGCGGCGTGGGTGTCCGAGGTCATCGAGCCCGGATCCATGATCCCGACCAGCGACATCGTGGATGTCGTAGAGATGCCGCTCGGGCTCGGCAGTAGCTCCGTCATCGGACGGATTGTCATGTCGCGCTCTGGAACAAGCGGCTACTGCGCCTGACGGCGCCGAGCGAGACGAGGAAGATCTCATGTACGACCCCAAGATCACCGCGGCAGCGACCGAGGACTTCGTGCGCGAAGTTGTCCTGCCCCTCGACGACCGGCACGACGGTGACATCGAGGCCGCTGGCGGTGACAGGCTCCGCATAGAGCTGCAGGCGGCCGCGAGGCAGCGCGGCATCTTCGCCCCGCATGCGCCAGTCGAGTTCGGCGGTGGCGGCCTGAGCATGGTGGACCGCGCAGCGGTCTTCGAAGAAGCCGGCTACTCGCTGTTCGGGCCGCTGGCGCTGAACATCGCGGCTCCCGACGAGGGCAACATGCACCTGCTCGACCACGTCGGGACCTCGGCGCAGCGTGAGGAGTTCCTCGCCCCGCTGGTTCGTGGAGAGGTGCGCTCCGGTTTCGCCATGACGGAGCCGTCCCCGGGAGCCGGATCCGACCCGAGCGCCTTGACCACCGTTGCCTCGCGCGTCGCCGACGGCTGGCTGATCAACGGCCGGAAGCGGTTCATCACCGGCGCTGACGGCGCCAGCTTCTTCATCGTGATGGCGAGGACGTCCGGGACCCCGGGCGAGCATGGACACGGAGCCACCATGTTCCTGGTGCCCGCCACCACCGAGGGTCTCGATGTCGGGCGCCACATGCACACCCAGGACAAGTCGATGGTCGGCGGTCACTGTGAGATGACCTTCACCAACGTCCTGGTGCCGGACTCCGCGATCCTCGGCGAGCGAGACCTCGGTTTCCGCTACGCCCAGGTCCGCTTGGGGCCCGCGCGAATGACGCACGTGATGCGCTGGCTCGGCGCCGCACGTCGAGCCCACGAAACCGCCGTGGTGGTCGCCTCCGAGCGAAGGGCATTCGGGGATCGCCTGGTCGATCTCGGGATGGTGCAGCAGATGATCGCGGACAACGAGATCGATCTCGCGGCCACACGGGCGCTGCTGCTCAAAGCTTGCGTCGTCCTCGACGATGGAGGCCGAGGATCCGAGGAGACGTCGGTCGCCAAGATCTTCGCGGCTGAGGCTCTGTGCCGCATCGCGGACCGTGCCCAACAGATGTGCGGTGGGCTCGGCGTCTCCGCCGAGCTGCCCGTCTCCCGCATCGCCCGCGAGCTGCGCCCCTTCCGGATCTACGACGGTCCCTCAGAGGTCCACCGCTACTCGATTGCCAACCGCGCCGTACGCCGAATCACGGAGGCCAAGTGATGTCCAGCAACCAGACCGGCTCTTCCCTGTCAGCGCCCCTCGAGGGTGCTGCCGCTCCGGGGGTCCTCGGAGATGCCGAGCTTTGTCGCCTCGGCAGCTGGCTCGAGACCCAGGGCCTCCGGGTCGACGCGAACCTGTCGGCCGAGCAGATCGCCGGCGGACGCTCGAACCTGACGTACCGGATCGACAACGGACCCGAGACCTGGGTTCTGAGGCGGCCCCCCGCCGGCGGAGCCACTCCTTCCGCACACGACGTCCAGCGCGAGTACCAGGTCACCCAAGCCTTGGGGGGGACGGACGTCCCCATGGCACGCGCGATCGCCGCGAGCAACGACCTGACCGTCATCGGCGCTCCCTTCACGATTGTCGAGTTCGTCGACGGGGAGGCGGTTCGCTCGGAGGCCGACCTCGCTGCCCTGGACGACCTCAAGCTGGTTCACGTCGTCGACCAGCTCGTGGACTCGCTCACCCGACTTCACGCGGTGGATCCGGCTTCGGTGGGTCTCGAGAATCTCGGACGTCCCGACGGCTACGCGACCCGTCAGCTTCTCCGGTGGTCGGGCCAGTGGGACATCGTCGGCGGTCACGCAACGCCGTTCACCAAGTCCGCAGCCGAGGAGGCCCTCCGTCGTCTCGCAATGGGTCTGCCGAGCCAGACAAGGACGAGCATTGTCCACGGCGACTACCGACTCGACAACGTCCTGCTGGAACCCACGACCGGCGATGTGTTGGCTGTCGTCGACTGGGAGTTGTCGACGCTCGGCGACCCAGTCGCAGACGTCGCCTTGATGGGGGTCTACCGAGAGCGACCGCTGAACGCCATCCTCGGCTTCGAGGCCGCATGGACCAGCGATCGTCTGCCGCAAGCTGAGGAGCTCGCGGAGCGGTATGCCACCCGTAGCGGGTCGGACCTCCCCAACTGGGAGTTCTGGATGGGCCTGTCGGCGTACAAGCTCGCCGTGATCGCCGCTGGCATCGACTACCGGTGGCGGACGGGGACGACGGCCGAGGAGGGTTTCGACCAGGCTCAACATGCTGTCGAGCCCCTGATGCACATCGCTCTGGCCTACGCGCTTTCCTCCTCCGCTAGCGGGGAGCGACTGAACGAGGAGCCGGCAGCGACTCGCCGAGGCAGTGGCTGCGGTAGCGGCGGTGGTGGCTGCGGTGGTGGCGGCTGCCGTTGAGGTCAACGAGTTCGCACCGGCGACGACATCGGGCATGGAACGACGCGTCGCGGCCTCTCGGCGGTAGGTAGCGGCCGGGTCGCTACATACCGTCAAGCCGAGCGATCGGCCTGCCTGCCCGAGGGACGGCACGGCTTGTTGAAACAGTGACCGTGGTTGAGTTGGCCGAGATGGTTGCGACCGAGGTGATATTTCAGGCTCTCGACCTGCCCTGGGTTCCGCGGAGTCGAGATTCTTGGACTGTCATGCCACGGTGATGGTGCTGACGCGTTCGAACGCTATCGGCGTGAGCCGCCCGAGCTGGCTGTGTCGCCGGCGCCGGTCATGCCAGATCTCGAGGTAGTCGAACATCGCGTTGGCGAGTGCGACGCGGGTCTTCCACTTCATCCGATCCAGCAGTTCGACCTGCATCCGGGACCAGAATGACTCGATCATCGAGTTGTCGTAGCAGTCCTCGACGCTGCCCATCGACGGCACCAACCCGGAGGCCCTCGCGCGATCGGTGAAGGCCCAAGAGCCGAACTGGGCAGGTTCAACCAGTCGATGCAACACCGTTCTGTAGTAGGGAGCGTAGTTGCTCCTCGAAGACCTCAGCAGGTGTCTTCCATCCGAGGGTCTTGCGGGGCCGGTTGTTGAGCGTGTGAGCGACGGC